>CAVRDM010000001.1:0-183747 GCA_963719845.1 uncultured Acidobacteriota bacterium
TGGAGGAGGCAATTCAGGCTGGCCGGTTCCGTTCCGAACTTTTCTACCGTTTGAACGTCTTCCCACTTGAGATGCCACCGCTGCGCGAGAGACGCTCGGATATTCCCAAGCTCGCGAAGTTCTTCTTGTCAAATTAAAGAAAATCGGCAAGAACGTTGATGGAATATCGCCTGACACGATGGACCGCATCTTGGGCTATTCCTGGCCAGGCGACATTCCGGGGAATTTCAAAACGTGATCGAGCGAGCGGTGATCCTATCGCGAGGTCGGATGCTTGAATTACAGGCCGAATTGGCTCCGGACCATGTGGCCGAAGGCAATCTAGGAGAGACCGAAAACCTCCAGAGGAGGCTCTGCCGGCCGCTTTGCCGGCTTCAACACTCCCTACTTTGAAAGAGGTCGAGCAAGTCACATTCGGGCGGCCCTTAAGCTGACTTCCGGAGTGATCGAGGGGCCAAAGGTGCGGCGAAAATCCTCAACATGCATCCCAACACGCTCCGCCATCGAGTAGAGAAATTCGGCATCAAACGCTCTGACCACCAACCATCGTAGCAGCCTCCTGAAAAAGCAGTTCAGGGCCCACCAAATGTGGTGGCGCGCCAAACCCATGTCTCTCTCCGATTTGTTTCAACTGTTTTAGCTTCAATCACGTGTGTGGCACTTTCCAATTTGGTACGTCACTTGCCTTATCCCTGAGGTTGGAGAACTTGCAAATGATGAGAATTTCGGTCGTGCAATCGTCGAGTCAAGCAGTAACTCTTCGCCTCGAGGGTGAAGTGAAGGGCGGCTGGGTCGCGGAACTCCGCCAATCGTGCGAGGGGGTCTTGTCCGAAGGCACTGAGCTGCTCTCGATTTGGCCGGCGTTTCATTCATCAATCAGGACGGCATTGCCCTGTTCCACAACCTAGAGGACCGCAACGTTATTCTTAGAAATGCATCTCCATTCGTCGCCGAACTCCTTGGAGCCTCAAATGATAACGGTCACACAAAAAGTAGGGCTGGCGGTTCCGACCGCGCTGCAGAGAACGCCAGAATTACAGCGGAATTGATGGAAGGGCGGACGTTGATGCCGGAAGAAAACATCGCGCAGACCTTTGAAGCAGCGGTCCTGCCGCATCTCGACGCCGCATATAACCTCGCGCGCTGGCTGACGCGCAATGAGCAGGACGCTGAGGACGTTGTCCACGAAGCATGCTTACGCGCTTTACGATTCTTTCCCGGCTTTCGCGGCGGCGATGCGCGCGCATGGCTCATGAAAATTGTCCGTAATACTTGCTATACCTGGTTGCATGCAAACCGGCCACTGCAAGAGGCTACGGAATTTGACGAGAATCTTTTCCCTCCTGATTCCCGCGCTCTCAATCCAGAAGAAGTCATGCTCCAAAATCGCAACAGGACCCTGGTGCGGGAGGCGCTGGAGAAGATCCCAACGAACTTTCGAGAAGTCCTCATTCTGCGCGAATTCGAGGGGATGTCCTACAAAGAGATTGCGGAGATCACCGGCATGCCTGTAGGCACGGTGATGTCGAGCTTATCGCGTGCGCGGGGGCGCCTTCGTCAAGTTCTTACGGGTCTTACGGACGGGGATACGGCGTTAAGTTCACAGTGAACGGCAGATGTGAACAGGCGAGTGATTTGCTCAAGCACTTCATCGAGCGCATTGACGAATTCGGTCGGGCGCAACGCAGGCACACCGAAACATTCCTCGCCAATCTTAAGAATGGGCACCCACCAACAACTCCTTTCAACAGGTAATGCATAAAACAGGGTAGTCCGTGACCCAGACAGCAAGGCCCCCAGGCTTTCGGTGCTAGCGCTTCGGCTTTTGTGTACACTCAATACAATGTCGAACTGCCTTTCCTCCAGAACGTTCCAGACTTCTCGTTCGCATTCGGCAAATTCACAATGGCACCCGTTCGTCTCCAAGCGTCGCCGACAGGAGGAAAACACCTTCGGGCTGTCACCTACGAGAAGAACTCTGACTTGGACAGTTTCATTCATTAGATCCTCCGTATCATCGTTCTTCTAACGCGTAGCGCCAATCCCTATTCAAATGCGTGTGGCGTTTGGTTTCTTAGGAGGCGCGCCAGCGCTTGCATTTCGTCGTCGGCGAGGTCGGATACCGCCCAGAACGTCATACCGCCTTGATTCCAATAGAGGAGGTTGTAGCCTCACCCTTCTCCTGCAGCGCCTTCTCACTTCTCCGGTCTGTTGACGGCCATACGAACAAATTGATGTAATGATGGCGCCGCTGATAAACGAGAGCTGCAGCCCGGCGGCCATCGATATAATCCAGCCTGCAGCCAACCAAGGGGAATCCTTCCCCTGCTAAATCTTCGACAGGCGGGGCAAAGCCCAATCTTTCAACGAACCACGGGGGCAACATTCGATAGTCGGTCCAGACAATGTCGGTTAAGTGGTCCGCCATGAGCGAACGAACATGTCCCGCGATGATTTCTCGTGCCAACAACTGCTCGTGCGACGGCAAAAACTCCATCATTGCCGTTAGCACGACGAACAGTGCGAGGCCACCCCAGCCGCAAGCCCCGCCACGGCAGTGAAGCCTCTTTGGGCTTTCGTGGTGTTTGCTCCCGCACCATCAACCGCACACTCTGCGCGAGCGCCGGCGGCGCACTGAAGTAGGGGATTTGCTCTGAAACTCCGGAACGCAGCTCGAGCCATCCTTGGCGCAAACATGTGCAGGTATAACAGATGTCGAGGTGTCGATCGATCTCCTGCGTCGCGCGAAATCGAGTTCACCATCCAAGTAGCCGTGGATCAGGAGCCGGGCTTCTTCGCAGCGCATTTCACGCTTCCTTTCGCAACTGCGGCGCCAGGCAAATCTGCAAACGCGCCCGAGCCCGCGCCAGTCGCGACATCACCGTACCCACCGGAACGCTTGCGATCTCGCTGATCTCTCTCAAGACGATCGCTTCTCGAAACTCCGCAGGCAATTCCTGAAGAGCCTTTTCGAGCGTTTCACGGCTGGAGCGTTCTGCGAGCAGCCGTTCGGCTTCGGGCACGTCCTCGCTGTGGAGATCCTCGTTAAATTCCACCGCCAGACTCTGCCGGCGGTTTTCGCGAAGCCACGTGTAACAGGTGTTTCTGACGATGGTTAGCAGCCAGCTCCGACCATCTCCACCGCGGAATCCCGCAAAGCCTTTCCAGGCGCGCAGGCAGGCTTCCTGCACAAGGTCTTCAGCGTCCGGCCCGTTCCTCACGAGCCACCGCGCAAGGTTATAGGCGGCGTCGAGATGAGGCAGAATCGTATCTTCAAAGCCCGCGGATTGGATGTCAGTTAGCAAGCGTTATCTCTCGCTTTTCCTCTCGTCTGTAGGACTCAGTTTTCAGCGATTTATTCCACGACGACGATTTCTCCTTCGAGTCGGAATATTTCATTCTTCCGAGGGGTCTAGCTAGCAGCATGAGGACATCATGAGAACTTCTGTGAAGGCAGGACGTCATCCGCTGGCCATGCGCTGTTTGGCTCTGGCAGTGTGTGCGTTGCTGGGACTTCCCGCCGTGGCGCAAGTCACCGGTCCTGAGACGCCGATCCGTCCTTCCGAGCAAGCAGGACCGACGGGCAAGCCCATCCAAGTGGATGTGCAGCTCGCGCTGGTCAACGTCACGGTGACGGACCCTTACGACCGCTTGGTGACCGGTCTTGAAAAGGACAACTTCCACGTTTTTGAGGACGGAGTTCCGCAGGAGATCGTCAACTTCTCAAGCGAAGATGTGCCGATCTCGATCGGAATCGTCCTCGATATGAGTGGAAGCATGTCCGACAAGGTGGACAAGGCTCGGCAGGCTGCGGTGCAATTCTTAAGAACCGCCAATCCGCGTGATGAGTTCTTCTTGGTGAGTCTCAACGACCAAGCCGAGCTGACCACTCGCTTTACGTCAAGCGTCGAAGAACTGCAGAACCAGATGATGTTCACCAATGCGAAGGGGCAAACTGCCCTGCTCGACGGCATTTACCTGGGCCTGAGCCAGATGAGACTTGCACGCAATGGCAGACGGGCGCTGCTCATCATTTCGGATGGCGGGGACAACCACAGTCGCTACAGCGAATCGGATATCCGGAATTTCGTCAAAGAGGCAGATTGCCAGCTGTACTCCATCGGCGTGTTCGATGCCAATGACATGGGCCGCACCTTGGAGGAGCAGTACGGCCCCACGCTGCTTTCCGAAATCGCCGAGCTCAGCGGCGGTCGCGTTTTCCCCGTCGCCAGCCTAAACGACTTGCCCGATATTGCCGCCAAAATTGGAACGGAGCTGCGCAATCAATATGTCCTGGGATACAAACCAAGCGATGCCCGGCATGATGGCGCATGGCGAAAGATCAAGGTCAAACTGAGACCGCCGAAGGGCGTGCCCCCGCTCAGCGTATACGCCAAGACCGGATACCGCGCTCCCAGCCAGTAGTTTTTCTCTAGCTTTTAGCATCTCGCGCTAGTCCTTATCCTTTGCACCTCCCAGCCATGCATTCTTCTTTGTTGGGCTGGGGAATAAATCTCCCGCACGCCTGGTCCCCCAATGTGAGAAGAAGCCAATAGCGCAAAGGATGCGGAGCGGCCCCGCGATCGGTATTGTGGTTCCTGCCGACGCACCATCAGGGAGGACCTGGAGCACTTAGAGACAATTCTGCAGGCTGCCAGCGATTCGGAGAAACGACGAGAGGCCTGGTTAAGCATCGAAGAAAAACTCAAGTACCCAGTGTGTGGCTGGATGCAGAATGGGGGCAGAATTGTTCCCGAGAATTTTCGCCTGGGCGGATCACCGTGCGAGATAGCGAGTACGCTGCTGGGCGGCCGGTTCATGAATGTCTGGACGCCCAGCCTGCGCCCCGCCGACAAACGTCCGGTGATGTTCTGGCTCCATGGCGGCGGATTCATCACTGGCTCGGACGGGCGTAGCTGGTTCGACGGTTCGAACCTGGCGCGAAAACATGATGTCGTCGTGGTGGGGATCAATCATCGGCTGAATATCTTTGGGTATTTGTATCTCGCTCAACTGGGCGGCCCGAAATATGCGAACTCAGGTAATGTCGGGATGCTTGATGCCGTGTTGGCATTGCAATGGGTGCGCGACAAATCGCCAACTTCGGAGGGGATCCGGGAAACGTGACCATCTCGGCCAATCCGGCGGAGGATACAAAGTCAGCACGCTGTTGGCCATGCCTATGGCGAATGGGTTGTTCCACAAGGCGATCGTGGAGAGTGGCTCCGCACTGCGGGCTATTCCCGCAGAGGCGGCAACCGCGTTGGCACAGAAATTCCTCGATCATCTCGGACTGAAGCCGAATCAAACTGATCAGCTTCAACAAATGGCCGGCATACGACATCGTTGACCGCCCTACGATGGTCTTTAACGATGAATGCAAGGTCGTGAACGATCCTGCTAAGGGAGCGCGGTTGGCACAGCTCCGGTTGCCCACGGCCGGGTAATCACGGATACCGATTTAAATCGCCCGTATGCTGCGCAAAAACGCCATCTGTCTAGTACAACCCGACTCAAAAAGGCAGGAGGCACAACTTACGTTTTTCAGGGCTGTAGGTTCATGCGGCGCAGTAGGTCGGCGAAGCGCGGGTCGCGAACGCAGCGAATCGCGAATATGGGTCGAGCGATTGGAGTTTGCTTTCCACCCCTTGGGCAAAGAACCAACGACAGCGCAGAGGCGTTGCTACTGTTTGTCAAAGACGGTGACGTTGTGGACCTGTTGGCCCTGTGCGTTTGTGCCGGTCGCTGTATTGGTTAGGGTCTTACCGTCCTTGGAGACTACACGTCTCACGACCGTTGTCACTTTTCCAGCTTTTTTGTAAATGCGCTCCGTCGTATTAGCGTCGATGCGCTTGAGCAAGACCGCGTCGCCATCTGGCGCTCCCGTTACCGGATAATCTTTAGCGTCAAAATTAGCGCTGTATTTCGTAAGGATTTGCTTCCCTTGCGCGTCAACTTGGTCGACAGTGACCTTCACGCCGCCACCAGCAAACGGTGCGAACGTTAATGTTTCGCTCCGCATTGGGGGGCCGGGGCTATACTTCGATTTCGCAAGATTGAGCTTCCATGTTCCGATCAACGGGTCATTCTGTGCCCGCAATCCAGCAGAAACTACCAACATCGTGAAAAGCAGTGTCAGTGATCGCGCACGCATAAACTTCTCCTCCAAACGGAAATCTCGACCTTAAACCTACCTAAGACCGGCAGCTTTGTTCCTCCACTCATGCAGGTCCTGCTTTGCCGAATTTTCGAGCCTTGGGCCGAATTACTATGGGCCTTGCCTCGGGCCGCCAGGACTGTATTCGTGTGCTCCTGCGAGGCGTTGGAGCGGATTCTGGTTCCGCAGGCCAGCAACTGTCAACCTTAAACTCTAATCGGACTTGTGTTTCGTGCGACACGAGGGCCAATGCCACCTAGATCAAGGGCTAGGGCTGAAGGTTCATGCGGCGCAACAGATCGGCGAAGCGCGGGTCCGAGCGCAGGGGATCGTAGGCTGGGTCGACTTTAATACTTCCGAAACCCACTCCAAGTTCGCGGTCGTTATAGGCCTTTTCCATCCACTCGAACGCCCTGTCCTTTTCCCCAGGCCCGCATATATGATTGTTCTGCGCCGCGCTGGAACATACTCTCGCTTCGAGAGATCATTCAACTGATCGAGCACCTTTTGGGCTTCTGCTTTTCTCGCTGCCTTGGCGTAGGTGTATCCAAGGAAGGCCAAGGCGATTCTGTCGTCAGGGGCGACCGCTAATCTCTTGTCACCCTCCGCGATGGCTTCCTTATACATGAACTTTTGGGCATAGGCGAGGACAAGGTCGCGCTGTGGCTGAGCGTAGTTCGGGTCCAACTCCTGTGTCTTCCGCAGTTGCTCTATGGCTTGGTCATACTGGCGGGCAAAATAGAACACTGCCAAATGCGGCAGTTGCGAGAGGCTGTTTATGAGACTTTCGGTGATCCCGTCGCTCAAGTATTCCGAATCAGGATCGCCGCTTGCGTTGACGAACGGCAGGACGGCTACCGAGTCTATCGTTTCGCCTCGCCCAGCAAATCTGTAAGCCAGACCCGCAGCCACGAGCAAAATCACCAGAACAACACCAGCAAGTACGATTGCCGTCCCGCTGCGCCACCAAGGTCGCGGAGGTTCTTCAGCAATCGATGCGTCAACGACCGAACGTCCCGAATCCGTATCGCGTTTCAGCAGCGCCAAGTCCGCTTTCAAATCCGCCGCACTCTGATAACGCAGCTTCCGATCTTTCTCCAAAGCCTTGTTGATGATTTCTTCGAGCTTCGGAGGCAGTTCTGGATTCAGTCGTGTCGGCGGCGTGGGCGCGTGACCGAGAATCGCATGGAAAACAGTTGCCGAGGTGTTGCCTTGAAACGGCAATCTACCGGTCGCCATCTCGTACAGCACCACGCCAAAAGAGAACAGATCAGTCCGAGCGTCCAGCTCTTCTCCTCGCGCCTGTTCCGGCGACATGTAGGCCACCGTACCTAGCGTGGTGCCGGGACTGGTAAGGTCCTCGACGGAGGCTCCCGCCGTCGGTAGTTGCGAACCCCCTAACGGCGCGTTTTCCCGTTGTGAGCTTTCTACCTTGGCCAACCCCAAGTCCAGAATCTTCGCCTGCCCACGGTTCGTAATGAAAATGTTCGCGGGCTTGATGTCGCGATGCACGATCCCTTTCGCGCGCGCGGCGTCGAGTGCATCTGCAATTTCTGCGCCTAGCTCCAACACCTGCTCGACCGGCAGAGGTTTTCCGGCGAGCCGATGCTTCAGCGTCTGTCCTTCCATCAGCTCCATCGCAATGAAGGGCTGACCATCGCATTCATCAACGTCGTAAATCGTGCAGATGTTTGGGTGGTTGAGAGCAGATGCGGTACGAGCTTCTCGTTTGAATCGTTCCAGCGACTGGTGATCTCTAGCCAATTCCTCCGGCAGAAACTTCAGCGTAACAAAGCGTCCTAGCTTTGTGTCCTCGGCTTTATAGACCACACCCATCCCACCGCCACCGAGCTTCTCCAGGATGCGACAGTGCGAGATGGTTGTGCCGATCATTTAGCTTGTGTTGCTGTGCGTCGCCGCACTTCGTCGAAGAAGTTCATGAGAAAGACGACATGGTTTTTGGGCCGCTTGGGATTGCGGGGTGCTAGCCGACATCAACGCAACGACACGTTTATCGTCGGGCGCAAGATCATAGGTCCTGGTTCCGATTTGCCCAAAGTCCGCAAGCTGCTTCTCGGACCACACTCTTGGCTTGTCGACGGCGAACGAGTTGCCACTCACCGTGTAAGCCGCCACCATGATCCGGTTGTCTGGCGACCGGAAGAACAGATCGTGTCCGTTCCGCGACCACTCCGGGTACGCGCCGCCGTTGTTCGAGATCTGCCACTTCTCGCCACGGTCTGGGAACGACCTCACATACGGTGCCGATGCCTTCGCCGTTGGCCGAAGCGCTGACAAACTTCCTCGCGTCCTGGCGTCCCAACGAAAAGCGGTTGCTGTTCTCGAATCGCCGGGGTAATCCGTACAGCGAGAACAAGGTCGTACAGCATCGGCTGTGGCCGATTCTGGATGCTCTCTCGATTCCTCGCTGTGGGATGCATGCATTCCGGCACGGGCACGGAAGTCTGATGCATTCGAGCGGTGCGTCTTTGAAAGTCGCTCAGACTCAGTTGCGGCACGCGGACGCGAGTACCACGTCGAGATACTATCTTCACGTGATCGGCTCAGAACAGCGCGACGCAGCGGAGAAAGTTGCTCGGATTTTGTGTCCAGATGTGGCCAAGCCTGAAACGAAGTCGATGATTGTCAATTAGTTGCATGGTAGGGGCGGTGGGGATCGAAATTGCACCTCCAAAAAATAAGTCCTGAGTTGTTAAAGGCGTAGCACCACTGCCCTTCTTCCAATTGGTGTCAAATGGTGTCAGGTAGCGACCTAACGATGAAAACCAGCTTCCGGAAGTAGAATCCCGTTCTATAAAAGGGGATGTCAATAAAAATACCTCTCCTGCGACTGGAGAGCGTGTTGCCGTCCAGCCCAAGTCATGTGACGAGATTCTGTGATTTTGCCGTCCCTGCAGATTCATCGTGCTTGGTGGCGACGCCTTCGGTTCCTGACGCAGACAAGCAGCGCGGTTGTAGTGCCAACCATGGTTCTATCGGAGACTCGTGGCCTATCGCTTTTTCTGGTTGTCCGAGGGGGCATAGGGTTTCTCGAGAGACTCGGTGCTCAAAGCACATGCGTAGCCTAACGGGATTCTGGATACTCACCCTCGAACCAGAGCGCCTGGAGAACCAACCGGTCATCCTCCGCGATGAATCTGGGATGGACTCTCGACAGACGCTCAAGCTGCTTGTGGTTTTAGATGTTCGGCGTCGAAACGAACTCCTTTCTTCCAAACGATCAAGGTGATGGCCGCAATCTTGCGCGCCAGGGTGAGGCGCGCCATCGCTGGCTGCGCGCCTCTGGCAACGCACGCTTGGTAGAAATCCTGGAAAGGTCCGCTGGTAGCAGCCGCTCGCGTGGCAGCACCTTTGAAAATATTTTTCAGATCGTGATTATGATTTTTGTGCAGACCCCGGATGGCCAAGAATTTCTTGGAACGTCTGAGTTGACTACCCACGAACCGGTATTCCCCACTGGTGTAAGTCGTCAGCGCCAGGCCGCAGTAGGCCCACAGTTGCCGCTTGGTGCGAAAGCGATGGGGTGTCTGCATCAGCGCGACCAGCAGAGCTGCTCGAATGGGTCCAATCGAGGGAATCTGCCGCAGCAATTTCACCACGCTGTGTTTCTGGCTCTCTGCCAATAACTCTCGTCGCGCTTGCTGGCGCAAAGCCGCTAAGGCGTCGAACTGCTGATAATAGAGTTCGGCGCGGCGGCGCACGCCACCTTCGGCGATCTTGGCCAGCCACTCCGTGCGGTAACGGGGTGCATACACCTGCTGGCCGGCACAAGGAATGGCCCAGCTTCGGTAGATGGCCTTCAGGCGACTCATCACCCGGGTCAGATCGCGGGTGATTGCCAGGTAGCTACGCGCCAGTTCCTTCAGCGTCCGGATTCCTGCTGCGCCGTGATAGACCGGGTGGAGCTTATGCAGGTACAACAGCTCGGCCAGCTGGCGTGCATCGGCGCGGTCGTTCTTGTTCCCGGCCTTCATCGAGGCGTTTTTGCGCGAATCACACACCAGGACTGCAGCGACATGCGGCTTGAGCAGGTCGTGCAACCACGCCGCGCAGGTTCCTTCCTCCAAGGTCACATGCAAACTTCCGCGCAGGCCATGAATAAACTGGAGAATCGTTTCGGCCTTCGTTTCCAGGATCGCTTCCATCGCCAGCTGGCCGGCAGAATCCAGAACGGCCACCGAGATCGTTGCCTGGTGAACATCCAGCCCAATATACTTGGCGTCATTCATGAGGGTGCTCCTTCCGGTAGGCGTTGATACGAGCAATCAAAACCTACTTCAAAGGGGCGCCCTTTTATAATGCGTTTCTCGGGAGTCGGAAACAAGTTGCATGATAGGCTTTCGGTTATGGTGGGTTGATGAGGCTTAGAGCCATCCTTTTGGGATCAACGATTTCCCTTGTTGTAATGGGCTTGACGTGGGCCTTCAAAGCCCTTCCCTTGACGATGTGGGTTGCGTGGCCTGGATTTCTTCTTTCGTGGGGAACGATAATACTGCTGCGTGGTAATGAAAACTGGCCACAGGATCGTTTCGATTTGATTGGAATTATTCTGGCAACCCTTGGGAATGCTGCTTTCTACAGTTGGATCTGCTTCATAGTCATGAGAAGAAAAGCGAATAAGGAAACCCCCAACTCCCGATAAGTCCTGCCAGCTCAACCGGTCGATGCAACACCATCTAATCAGTTGATCCGACCATACTTCCTCTAGCGAACCGATCTATAAGGCTGTACTCAATCAGAACCTAAACAGGGCAGTGTTCCGTTCACATCAACGCCCTTCGAACGAATTTAGCTTCGTAGACTCCTCCACGTGGACGTTGAGCGAGTGTTGCGTCGACCCATTGAGACCACCCCGCTTCTCGTCATGTGGCTTTTTGTAATTGAGCCAGAGGCCCGGTTTCACGTTCCGACCCGCTCAAATGATTTGATTAGACGGCTTATGTCGAGCCAATCGCACGCAAAAGATTATCCCGACAGTTAATCCAACGATGGCTCCTAGGCACGCTCCAAAAAGCATTAGCCCCATCGCGACGTAAGCTGGGGCATCCGCAGGATCACTTGGCCCCTGCTTGTGATAGCTCAACATCAGGTACAACCCCACCGAAAAACCACCAACGATTCCCACGCCAAACCCAAGTAGAATGCTTGTCAAAAGAATTCGGACGTAGGGAAGAATCTTCATTTCACGTTGTTCCGAAATCGTACTCTAAGACGCATTCCCTAGGGAAAGGGCCTGAGAAGTTCTATAAAGGGGGAAGTCAAGAAAAAACACACGTGCTGCGGCCGGAGTTTTTCTTGCTTCCCAGCCCCTGCGATCGAGCGAGATCTGTTCTGAACGGCCGCGCCATGGACTCGGGTGCTAGGCACTGTGACCCAGCGGTTTGGATTTTCTCTACCAGTGGTTTTCATCGGCTGTTCGCGACGAAGCCCGTCAGTTCTGAAACCAGCAAAGCAGAACGGTGGTCAGGTGCCAACCATCCCAGCCGACGCGCGTCGATCTTGTCATTCTGGTTGCCTTCCCTCATGGAGACATTCTTTCGCGGATCGCACACCACCAATTTCGTCACGTGCGGTTTCAGCAGGTCATACAACCAGGCGGCCGAGGTTCCTTCTTCAAACGTGACCTGCAAATCTCCGCGTAGCCCATCGATAAACTGCAGAATCATGCTCGCTTTCGTCTCGATCACGCATTCCATCACGATCTTGCCTGCACCATTCCTCACCGCAATCGAAATGCTTTCCTTGTGCACATCCATACCGATATACTTTTTGCTATCCATTGAGGGCGTTCCTTTCTGTAGGGATTGAGGCAACCACCCAAACCCTACTCCAAAAGGGGCGCCCTTTTATATTGCGTCCGCTTCTTGATTGGCACTGTGAATTCAAAATCCCGGCACTCGGGCTCAATCTCCACAAATACACCATTGGGTTTTGCTCGAACGTCGCCAAGACACACGCGGCTTGCTTACTTATTGGCTCCCCGCGCGGGTGGACGAGGTCGTTGGCATGTCCCTTGCCGAGGCCGTGAACTCCCTCAATGCTGCGCTAGCGTGGTCTTTCGGCCAGCGCCAGTGCCCTAGTCTTTTCGTGGCGTAAAGAGGCCGGATTCCAAGCGAAAGACCAGCGAGAATCTTGGCGAAGAATACAATCCTCTTGTCATCGTTGCTCGCAGCCTGGCGCGGATAGTGCGGTAGCTTCTTCGCTAGGAGCAAATCGTCGGCGTGTTCGCGGATAAAAACCGACGCGGGCTTGCTCGATCCGCTGGGCAGGTAAAAGTTAGCTCGCATGGTTCCAGCAGCCCGGCGCACCTCCAACACGGTGCGGGCCTTTTTGAGCCGCTCCCAGGCTGCGCGGTTTGGTAAGGTTGGCCTGAGAAAAACCCATCCCTTATTTTTTTTGAGTTGTTTATAGAGTTCGTCCATGACCGCTCTTGTGGCTTTCAGTGGGAGGATCTGCGCGCAGATGATCCTCGACGTTCTCATGCGGACTTTCTTGCCGCCGCCGGAGTCTACGGTTTTAAACGGATTCCATTTGACTTTTTCAACTAGCCCCGGCTGGCCGTCGCGCAGCGTGTAGAGGAACTCCGCCCAGCCTATCGCCTCGGTCTTAAGTCGCTCAAGGTTGGCGCGCTCTGACCGCCCAGTCGTTTTGTCAATTTTCATACCTGTATATTGATATAGGGGAGCGTTCCTGTCAAGGTTTCTCAGGAGGGACAAGGCGTATGCATGTACGCTCAACCCCTATCCATCGCAAGCGTTTGGTTGATCCCGCAGCGTGCGGTGTACGGCTTGGAATGGAATTGCGCGCGGCAGCAGAACGAGAGGCGTATCAGTCGGGGATGTGCCTTTCTCATTGGATCAAGAGGCTTGTACAAGATGCCATGGGGTCTGGCGGGAGAGAAGTCGATAGGAACAAAAATGAATTCAAGCCTAGCCCTGAGCCTACGTCTGATTCATTGACTCATGAGCTTGATTCCGCGTTTCAGCGCGAAATGGAGAAACTATATGACAAGTGAGGAACTCGCAAGAGTATGTTTTGCCGCTCGCCCCTTGCTCTGGGCGGTAGCGATTGTCTCGGTTCTTGTGGTTGCGGCATTCGTCGTACCGAAGATTCTGAGAAGGGATTCGGGACCTGAAGGCACACAAAATCCAGGACCGAATGGAACAGTCTAGGGAAGCCGCATCGCTGCTCTAACAGCGACGCGGCTGGGGGAATCCCGAATAGAATTGGAACCCAACGACCGTTCCAACCTAACTGGAATTCCCACTTGATTCAAGTTACTCATTTTCTGGGCTGTGCCGTGCGAATTCGTACTGCACGGGGCCACATGAACTCAAGGTCGGGCACTGTAGAATTAGGACGCTGCGATGGGTGCCAGCCGCTGGATGGCCGCGTGGTGACAGCGCAACACCGCGATGATATTGTTGCGCCCGCTACGCCTTCTCCAATTCAGGCAGGAGCTATCGTGCCCAGGAGAAGGTTTCAGAAAGGAAACATCATTATCCGAGGCAAGACGCCACAACGCTACGGCATGTATCGCGAAGATGTTCTGCAATCGGATGGAACATTCAAACGTGCGAGGCGCTGTGTGCTGCTTGGCCCGGTCAGCAGTCTGTCAGAACGTGGCGCGTGGAAGCGGTTCCAACCGTATCTTGACCGTGTAAACGCAGCGGCCAAGATACCGCCAAGGTCCGGTATCACTCTCGAAGCGTTCGTCAAAGAGTGGCGTACCAACGTGGCGGTGAATCTGAAAGGCAGCACGACGCGTGCGGCAGAGTCACATCTACGTGCACACATTCTGCCGATGCTCGGCAGTCTCACGTTGTCAGAGATAAACACAAAAGCCGTTCAGAGCTTTGTGGCCTATCTCGCAACCGGCGAACGGTCAAGAAAGACGCTTGAAAACGTGCTGCTGACTCTGTCTTCACTCCTTCGTACGGCTAGAGCGTGGGACTATGCCTGCGGCAATTTCTCGCGCAGTGACATAACCATGCCCCGTGAAGGGGTGAGGAAAGAGCAGCGAAGCTTCACGGATGCAGAAGTGGGGAAAATCCTTTCGGCAGCACCGGAACCATTCGGCACGATTTTAGCGGTGACTGCGGTTCTGGGTCTGCGGATCGGCGAAGTACTCGCGCTCCGCGTCAGTGACGTAGACTTAACACAAAGGATTGTCCGCGTTCGGCAGAGCGTTGACGCTGCTACGCGGACAGTTCAAGCGGTGAAGTCTACGGCCAGCAGCGCAGACGTTCCGATGCCGTCGCAGTTATAGGGACGGCTTCGCAAACATCTTCAGACTCACGATGGGAGAACGGACCTGCTCTTCGCGAACAGGCATGGCCGGCCACTCTCAGCCAACAAGTTGCGGGAAAACTGCCCTCCTCGTAGACGGCGCAACTCCGGCTGTGGTGCAGAAGCAACTACGGCATAGTGACCCACGGATAACGCTTGGAGTGTATGCGCACGTCATATGAAGAAAGGTGGGTTTATCCAAATGCGTCCTTGCTCTCAATTTGGTTCTTATTGATCGAATGCCTCTATCACGTCAATGTGGCCATTCCCGATTATGCGTCCATCAATTCCGATGATCGTAGCGGCCATGTGGTGCGCTATATCTGGGTCTTCTGGGATCCCAGGGTTCCTTGTCGACCTCGTTCGCCAGATCCTGTCCTTTGAGGCTGGAATGCTCCTGAATCCAGCGGTCGGCTTCCACAATTTCCGTGGGATACCCTGTTCGATATTATCGACCGGCGCGGATGGCTCACTCTCGGGTACCCTCATGGCAGCGAGTATTTCCAACCATTAGCAACGAATCCAAAATGTGCCGTGCAACCTGTTATGATCCTGAACTATGAATATCGTTTTGGTCCACGGTATCCTCGGCTTTCGCATGAAGTTCGGAATTGAATATTTTCGCGGCGTTGCGGAGCATTTCCGGGAAAAAGGCATTAAGGTTTGTGCACCGATTCTTGACCCCACTCAGGGCATTGAATACCGGGGAGGCCAACTCCGCGACCAGATCAATGCCGCCTTCGGCACCGGAACTCTCGATCCGACTTCTAAAACCCACATCATTGCTCACAGCATGGGAGGGCTCGACAGCCGCTGGATGCTCTCGCCTACGAACCCGATCAAGATTCAAACGCCGATTCGATCTCTCACAACGATCTCAACGCCTCATAAAGGCTCACCGATTGCTGATCTGATTGATCACCCCGAGTTACTGTCTTCTTTTTCTAACCTCCCCTTTGGGTTGATCAAAAACCCGCTGCAACCGGTTTTGGACGCGCTGGGGATTTCGCTAGATGGCCTCCGGGACTTGACGACACAGTCCTGTCAAGCGTTCTCAGCTAAATATGTCGATGATCCGGCGGTCGCGTACTTTTCCGTGGCGGGTTCCGGCCGGGCTCACTTTCCGGAAACGGCAGCGGCCTTCTTGCTTTTGCACAGATATATTTCCGCTCAAACCGGGCAAGGGAATGACGGTTTGGTTACAGTCGGTTCAGCGAAATGGGCCAAGTTCGATCAGAACACTTGGCCTTGCGACCATGGCGAAGAAGTCGGGAATAACATCGACAACCTGCTACTGCCCCCAGCTTTCCCTTGGCTTGCAAAGTACGATGGGATCGTCGCGAACGTGGCAGCGCTCTGATCCCCCCCACGACGAAACGGAGCGAACGCGCGCGCGGGCGTTGCTGGCGCGGGCTTTTGGCAAGCAGTTGTTGAGTCAGCAGCGGCGGGAAACCAGAATAGGAAGAAGGAAGAGCTGAAGAGCTGAGATCAGCAGAGCAGATCGCAGGTGCAGTACCATCATGAAAAGCACCCACAGCACGCTGCGCCGGACGTTAGAAACGGGGAGCAGTTTTGGGGTAACTAGGATGCCGATTTATGACACAGGGGACCATTTGCATTCAAGTGTCGAAGGTAATAAAACCATGGCCGATAACATTGATCTCCGCCTTTTCCAACGGTGATACATATCCGCCGCGCAGCCTATCGGGCTGTATGTGCGCTGACCAACGAGTCTGAAACTCGCATCGGGTTTACCTGAGTCCGTGCCCGAAGGACGCCAATGAGTTTGACATCTAGGATCACAATGCTCGCGGTTGCCAATCTCCTCTTTTTCACACTTCCGGCCTGTTCACAGGATAAATTTAAGCCAACTGAGGCCGACTCAGCTTCGATCAAGCAGGTCTTCACTGATTTTTACGAGGGTTTCAGCCGCCATGATGCGCACGCCGCAGCGATGACGTTTGCGGAAGATGCCGACTTCACGAACATGCGAGGTGTTCGCAGCCACGGCCGCGAGGAAATAGAGAAGTGGCTGGCGTCGTTGTTCCGGGGGAATCTTGTGGAAGCACATCGAACGGACATTGTGAGGAGCATTCGCTTCTTCAACCCGCAGCTAGCGGCAGTTGATGCGGACACTATCATCACTGGAACGAAAGCGGCAGACGGCTCCGAGATGCCGCCTCGCAAAGGACTGATGATCGTGGTCATGACCAAGCAGGACGGTCGGTGGTTAATCAGCGACTTCCACGAAGCGGAATTTCCCGCAACGAACGCCCCTGTTGCAGGCTCCGGGAGTAGGCCCAAGAATTAGGAGGCTAAACTAATAATGTTTGACGCCAGCGGTAGATTGAGTGGTTCTACGCGCTCCTGCTGGCGCGAGCGCCAGTTCTCCCGCAGTGTTGCCTTGAGCAGCCACGGCCTATCAAGATTTTGTCTGGGTTCATAAACGATTGGAAGTGACAAATAACCGCGTTAGTACGCTCGATTGATGGTAAAGTTCGGCCTTGTTAGAAACGGGATACTAGAGCATCGTACAGGGAGATTCATCAACAGGGCTCTTATCCCCTGGTGAAGCGAGAGCTACTAAGATACGCCGTGTAAGGTCGCGACACTCTATAGCGTTCTTCAAAAACTGGCTAGAGGAATAGTGGTCAAGAACGTTGTGAATCGGGCTCTTGCGGATGTCCCTGATCAGTGTTGAAAGGGCGTGTGAATCATATCCGATAATGTGCATCACTCGACTCCGGAGAAAGGAGCCGAGTGCGTTATCCAAATCACTCATTCGCCTAGTACGAGAACTCCGCACGGTGAAAAGATGGTGCCCCGTGATGCGATCGAAGATGCAAGGGAAGCAATCCAATGTCCGGCGCGCCATTCAACTCCTACTTATTTCGGGCATTTTGTGCGGCATTCCGCTGCTGGTGTTTTCCGCCGGGGCAAATCCTGATTCGCTGCTGGCTACTATGCAGCGGGAGTTGCAGCGCGCGAGCGCTGCGCTAGCCAAATCCGATCCTGCGCCTTATTACATGAGCTATTCCGTGTCGGATTTTGATGGCGCCACCGTTGCGGCGATGAACGGAAGCCTGGCGGTCTCCTCGCACGCGCAGCAACGCCAGGCTGACGTGGAAATGCGCATAGGCTCGTCCGCGCTGGACAATACGCATGGCCAGAGCCGGGCGTCCGGGATGGATTCTGGCTTGCTTCCCCTGGATGGAGATCCGGACGCCACGGCTCGCGTGCTTTGGCAGCTTACGAATCGCGAATACGAGCGGGCTTCTTCGGCGTTTGTGCAAGTGAAGACGAAATCTGCGTTGCAGGCGGAGGAAGAAGACAAGTCGCCGGATTTTTCGCATGAAACGCCGCAGAATCATATCAGCGATGCGGCGCGGCCAAGCCTTTCCTTCGATGCGGCCGCGTGGAGCGAGCGCGCGAAGCGGATCTCCGCCGGATTCCTGAAATATCCGGATGTCTATACCTCGTACGTGACCGTGTCGGTGCAGGCCAGCAAATCTTATTTTGCGAACACGGAAGGAACTGCGGTTGTTCAGCCCTCAACCATCGCGCGGCTGGTGATCGAAGCGGAAACGCGCGCCGACGACGGCATGGAGCTGCTGCGCGTGGAGACTTTCCAGGGCGATTCACCGAATCAACTGCCGCCGGATTCCGAACTCCAGGCCAGCGTCCAGAAGATGGCCGCAGACGTCAAAGCTCTTCGCACCGCTCCCGTAGCGGATGCCTACGCCGGTCCTGCGCTGCTCTCCGGACGGGCCGCCGCGGTCTTTTTTCATGAAGTGCTCGGGCACAGGCTCGAAGGGCACCGGCAACGGGACGAGACTCAGGGGCAAACGTTCACCAAGCAGGTGAATCAGCTCGTTCTGCCAGCCTTTCTGAGCGTGGCCGACGATCCGACGCTGAAGGAACTGAACGGGGTGAGGCTCTCGGGCAGCTACGATTTCGATGATGAGGGCGTGCCGGCATCTCGTGTGCAAGCGGTCGATCACGGCGTTCTGAAAAACTTCCTGATGTCGCGGATGCCTGTTGATAATTTCAGCCAGTCCAACGGGCACGGCCGGCGGCAGGCTGGGCTGATGCCCACGGGCCGGCAGGGCAACTTGATCGTTACCTCGACGAACATGGTAAACGACGGCGAAATGCGGCAGAGATTCATCGCCGAGATCAAGAAGCAAAGTAAGCCGTATGGGCTGTACTTCGAAGATATTCAGGGTGGGTTCACGCTGACAGCACGCGCGCAACCGCAGGTCTTCCAGGTGCTGCCGGTGATGGTGTGGCGCGTCTATGCGGACGGTCGGCCGGATGAACTGGTACGCGGCGTCGACATTGTGGGCACGCCGCTGGTGGCCCTGAATAGCATTCTGGTCACGGGAGACAAGTTGCAGGTGTTCAACGGCATATGCGGCGCGGAATCGGGGCAGGTGCCGGTCTCTGCGGCAGCACCGGCGATGCTGTTTTCTGAGCTGGAGGTGCAGAAGCGCGCTCGCGGGACGGACCGGCCTCCGCTCCTGCCGCCTCCGGACAATACCGCATCTATCAGCGCGACTGTTGTGCCGGCTGCGGCGGTGAGACCGTGAGCCCGCCAGCAACACAATTGCGCGGAGCCGGAAGTAAAGGCCGCGGTCAAAGTGCACTGCCGCAGAGACGCGGAGGGCGCAGAGACATGCTGTCCGGCGGGCGACAAAGGTGTAGGTGGATGTGGCTGGCGCCGTTCTTCCTCTTCGCATCTGTGGCAACCGCCTCGGGTCAGCAGGGAGGCAGCCGTGCAGTGCCTGCGACTTCTCCCAGGGTCGGGGGCTCCGCGCCCGCAGCGGCGTCTGGCGGATCGCCAGTTGCTTCCGCCGACCCTGTGCTGACAGCCATGCTTGCAGAGATGGAGCGCTCTAAGACGCAGCTCAAGATGGATAACCTGCCGGCGCCGTACTACGTTGAGTATCACCTCGCGGACGTGGTCGAGTTTGATGCCGAGGCCGCATTTGGCGCGCTCCGCTTGAACGAGCGAACGCATGGACGAAGCTTGCGCGTGGTGGTTCGCGTTGGGGATTACAAGCAGGATAGCTTTGGGCCGGGCGCCGGGCAAGGCGTCGCGGACCGTGCGCCGCTGGACAATGACCCGGTGGCGCTACGGCGCGCACTTTGGCTGGCAACGGATCGCGCCTACAAGGCGGCCACCCAAGCGCTGGCGAGCAAGAAAGCTACGCAGAGCCAGTTTAGCGGCGGTCAGGGGTTCGATGACTTCGCTCACGCGCAGCCTCTGCAATCGGTAGGGCCCCTAGCGAAGCTGGATGTTGACTCCAAGCCGTGGACCGACGCGTTGGTGAAATCCTCGGCGCTGTTCAGGACCGATCCGGAGATCGAAACGCTTACGGCGCAGGCGCGCTTCCGAGTGGTCAACGAGTATTTCGTGAACAGCGAAGGGACCGTCACGCGGCACGGCTCGGAGGTTGATTCGCTGGCGCTAACCGGTTCGACGCAAGCGGCGGACGGAATGCGGCTGGATCGCTCGCCTGCTTTTGTGGCGGCCAAGATATCCGACCTGCCCACACCGGAGCAGTTCCAGGCCGGGACGAGCGCGATGATTGCCAGCCTGAAGGCCCTGCGCGATGCGCCCATGGTTGAGGAGGACTATCGCGGGCCTGTGCTTTTTGCGCCAGACGCGGCGGCGGACATTGTCTTCGCGATGATCGGCAACAACGTTGTCGGCGTCCGCCCTAGGGCCGGCGACGCAGCGCGCACGGCGGGGAGCTTTGCCTCGAGTTACAAGAGTCGCGTCTTGCCGGCCTTTTTGTCGGTGATAGACGATCCGACGATGAATACGTTTCAGGGCAAGTCGCTCGTCGGGAGCTATGAAGTGGACGATGAGGGAGTGCGCGCGGCGAAGGTCTCGGTGATCGAGAACGGCGAACTCATAAATTATTTGCTGGGACGTCAGCCGATCCCGGATTTTCCGGAGTCCAATGGACATGGCCGTGCAGCGCTCGGGCAGGCTCCGCGCGCCAGCGTCGGTAATCTGATCCTGCAACCGAGTCAGCCGCTTTCCCCGGCGGAGTTGAAGAAAAAGCTGCTGGACATGTGCCATGACGAGAACAAGCCTTACTGCTATTACGCGGAGACACTTTCGCTTTCGCTAGCGAGGCAGGGGCCGGGTCGTGGGGCGGGACCGGCTTCGGTACGGTTCGATCCGGTGCTGCTATACCGCGTTTACGTGCAGGATGGGCACGAAGAACTGGTCCGCGGCGGCATCTTCACAGACGAACTCGACACGCGCTCCCTGCGCAACGATTTAGTCGCGGCTGGAAACGATCCGTTCGTGAGCAATCGTGCGACCGGTATCCCCACGACCGTCATCAGCCCATCCATATTGTTTAACGAGTTGGAAATTCTCCGCACGAGCGAAAAAAATGGCAAGCTGCCGGAGTATACTGCGCCCGAGCTGACATCTTCTTCATCGCATTAGCGCCATCGCTGGTCGTTACCTCATGAGTTCGCTTGCCTTGTCCACGTACCATTCTGGGTGCGGAGACATTGCCCCACACTGGAGACATCCGGTGATTTCCCACTGATAACCGCATCCCGGGCAGAGTCCGCGAGTATCGAATGTATTCCAAATTCAGCTCTGCCGGGTCTGGCATCCATGACCAATCCTGAAGACCGAGAGCCCTCGGGAGTTGAGGCGGCCCAATTACTGACGGTTCGTGCAGAAGGGCACGCATAGAAGTTGAGTCCACTTCGACCGTATGAAAGTGTTCAGCGCAGAAGCTCAGGTAGTCGCCGTGCTGCATTCCCTGCGGGTAGAACGATCCCTACCAGCCTGCGGATGTGAAGGATGAGGTTCCGAGGAGGATTCGCGGATGGTTCACGCTAGAGAGTATACCGAAGCCCGTAGAGGATCAGAATTGTTGCATTCTTCTTTGGGAGCGACTTCTGTTCTGGATGCATTTAATACGTCGGGCACGAGTTCCTCTAATCTTCAGTGTGCGGTGACCTTGGCTTTCGGTCGAAGTAGCCTATAGTGCCCCGCCTCCCGCGTATCCGAGAGTACTGACGTTGACTGCAGGTTGCGGCTCGCAATACCCAGATCAATCGCGTTTTCAAGGGCGGCATGTCACACTCGATGAGGGTAATTGATTCCAATGGACTTTTAGTTTTGCTGTAAATTAGCGAACGAGGGCTGCCTAGTCGCCTTTAACGCGCGATGGTTTGCGCGGTTGGCACGAATAGCTGAGACGGTCAAGCGGCCGATGTCGACACCGTCATATACGATATTCTCTCGCCAAAGGTTACGCAGCGATAGCACCTGCGCTCTGATAATGCGCACCCCCTTCGAACGGGGCCGGGTGGCAACAGCGAAAATCGCCGCACTATTTTCAACCGGTAATTGGCATTCTCTAAGTTGAATGACAGCCACAGCTCCATCCGTTCGTAATTCGGTGCCGGTTGAACCTACCATAGACGCCGGCGTGGTGGGGCGCGGTGAGTTGTACGCAGCCTCTACACAACCCGCCACACTCAAGTCGCGCACTACCTTTTCCCGTTCCTCATCAATGTCAGGCCTTACATGATGGACGAATCTTTCTCTTCGAAACGACCAAGAGGCGCCCTCCTCCGCCGTGGAAGCGGCAAGCCAGATGGTTTGCCCTTCCCAAGTCTCCGGCTTGTCCCAGATACGTAAGTGATCGCGCTTGGAGTAGCTATCGAGACTCTTTTGCCAAGTCGAGTCAGAGGATTTCCCGTCCAAAAGATGGCTGGACATGGGGAGGTGAGGATCACTGTTCAATGAAATGACGGCATGGAAACCGCGCAGAACAGACCGAACTGAAAGAGGATCGCTGTTGGTCCATCTGGCGGTCAAGAAGGCCCTCTCGATTTGCTCCCGCGAGCCAATGAAAAGGAGATTCACCACGTCAGCAGCCCGACCCTCCGCATTGGAAGTACGCTGGGTAAACGAAAGCACTATCCTATTGAGAGCTTCCGTTCCCGATTCTCCAAATTCTTTATTCGCCAGTGCCGGAGAGATCGAAGTCGCGACAGGTAGCGGTGCGATTAACTGCAAACGCAAATCGGTCCCCACCGGAAAATAGATTTCGGGTTCGGAGGCAATGGGGAACAGTGCCTCAGAAGCTGCCGGAATCCAGTAGGAGTAGGGCGACCAGACTAGTAGATGGGCCAACGGAAAAATAAAGCGGTTCTGCGGCGTGGCGGTGCTGCGGATGCCCTGGATCACTCCATTTTTCACGCTCTCTCGCGCGTTGTCCACATCGAGCACCCGGGCGTGCATTGAGATCGCGGCGCTATTGTCCGGCAAGATCAAATCGAACTCAAGTTCTAGCGCCGCCGTCTCGTGACGAAACCCCATGCCCACTTTCCGCACAGACTGCACCCGGCCCTCGACTGCTGTGCCTTGTGGAAAGAGCGGCAGCCCATCACACTCTGGGGATTCGATGAGAATTCCCTGCAAGCGCATCCCCGGTTTTGCGCTATAGGACGAGACCGGCTGGGAAAGTCGGACCCTCAGGGTCTGGCCAGCAGGGATATGGTCGCAAGCTGCCCATCCTTGCAGGCAACTCACTGTAAGCAATAGAACCAGCCACCAGAGGACGCCGGGCACTACGCATCGGAACCGAAGTATCAACTTCTCCCTCTCTTCTGGTTGGAACAAAAAACTAAAGCGGCCCTAGTCACTCCACGGGGCGTTTTCGCGGAGCGCAGAGCACTGCTACCCTATAAAATGCGAAGGACGGCGTCTGTGCTATTTAGGACAGTTACTAGGTTGGGGTTTCCGTTGACCACAACTGGAGAATCGGGGAGACTGCACGGTGCAGGATCGTCAGTGCGAACCTAAATGTCACTTATTTTTCTTAGCGTGTACGCATCGCCTCTTTGGGTGAAGGCCCCGGCGCGATTCCACCGCGTCAGCCATTCGAAATAAGAGAGCAGAGCGGTCATCTCCGGCCCCCCACGAGGGAGCGGAGTGCCATTTTCACTTCGTGTCACGCATTCCTGAATGCGCTCTTCGAGGGAAATGTCGCGCTTGGCGCGCTCGCTGAACATCGGGAACCAGCCCGGGCACCTACGAGCGCGATGGCGTAGCTCATGGTTCCCCCCTGGAGATGGCAGTTACCGCAACTGAGCTGATCGCCGACGTAGGCGGACGCGTATTTCGGCGTTTCCAGGAAGATATGCGTGCCGAGCAGGATGTTCGCCGCCGGGCCCGGACAGTGCGGACGCGGTCGCCCAGGGGATCAAGGCTGCGTTGGAGAACATCAAGACGAATAGGTAAGTTCTCGGTGCTGATCGCCGATCTCGTTGCGTTCCCAGGAGAAATGGTCGGAGTCCACCCCATCGGGTTGCCCAGGTGACGGGTTTCTCGGACAATCTACCGTTTACCCTCTGCCAAAAGTGTACGCATGGTGCTCACAGCGTCTTTGATAGCCTGCTGCTCGGCTTCATCCGGAGGGTTACTCTTGTCCATACTACGCACGATCAGTGCCGCTTGAGCGGCTTGAACCTTCTCTTTTAATTTCAGCGAATCAGTTTCGGTAAGGGCCGAGAGGTATTCCGGCTCCCACTTTGGATATGTGATGCCCTGAAACTGAGGAGAGAATTTTGGCATAGAACACCTCGCCTAAAGGAGTATAAACATACTCGAAGGCGTTGTGTCGTGTTTCATCTTTCCCGAGCGCAGCGTAGAACAAATCAGTGCGCCGGAAGGCGAGACACCAGGTCCCGCGCCCGATAAACGCGAATCGAAAACTCGCTAACTCGTCAACCCAGAGCCTCGCGTCGTAGCTTAAGCCCTCGAAGCAATTGGGCGTTCGCGGCCACGATGATAGTGGATAGGCTCATTGCAACTGCACCAACACTCATGGGTAAGTCAAAACCCCAGCGGACGAGGAGACCTCCGGCGAGTGGTATTGCGAGCAGATTGTAACCGCTCGCCCAAACGAGATTTTGCATCATCTTTTTGTAGGTAGCGCGGGAAAGCTCGATCGCCCCGACAACATCGCGAGGGTCGTTACGCACCAGTACGATTCCTGCGGATTCAATCGCTACGTCGGTTCCCGCACCTATCGCGATTCCTACATCGGCGGTCGCCAGCGCCGGTGCATCATTCACGCCGTCGCTTACCATCGCGACCTTCTTGCCGCCGCTCTGAAATCGCTTCACTGCCGCAGCCCTACCAGCGGATAGAACCTCGGCTGCGACCTCATCGATTACCTCAGCTTACCTTAGGGCGCCGCGTAGCTTAAAAAAGCTTAAAAACCGGAATATATCCCCTGTCTTATTTAACCAGGAGGAACCTCTGCACCCGCTCGCCGTTGAATACTTCGCCGGTATAGAGGTTGCCCTTGGAGTCGGTGGCTTCCATGTGCAGGCCGAAGAATTGGCCGCCGTTTTCGCCCATGCTGCCGAGCCTGCCAAGCAGGGCTCCATCCATGCGGTTGAGAAACCAAACACTGTTGTTATTGATGTCAGAGACGTAAAGGAACTTCTGCTCCTTGTCGGGGGAGAACATCACGCCTCCAGCGGAACCGCCGGCCGTTTTGGGCGCCACGACGATTTCCTTTACGTACGTGCCATCTTTCTTGGTGACGATGATGCGATTGGCGGCACGGTCGGCGGCGTAGACGAGCCCGTCGTTGGAGAAGTTCAGCGTGAGGTGGCCCTTGAACTCCTTGGGCTCCGGCCCGCCTGGGGTGTAGTCGCGGTCGGCGGCGAGCGTGCTAATTTCGGTCAACTTGTGGCCATAGGCGCCCCAGCCGCGCTTGAACTTGAAGGTGTCCAGGTCGAAGACCATCACGCGGCCGCCCAGATAGGCGTCTGAGCAGTACAGTTCGTGGGCCGCATCATCGATGCGAACCTCTTCGATCTGGCCGACAATCATTGGGGTCGTCGGCGGGTATTTGGCTAGAAAATCAGCCGGCGCCACGAGAGCTGGACCGGCAGGCGCGTCACCGCCGCGTCCACGTCCACCCCCTCCACCACGCCCGCCCGCGGCCGCCGGAAATGTCCCTACTGGGCCAGGACCGCCAACACCCGGAACGTGGGGAGCATCGCCAGCGTCATCGCCAGCCGGCGCTCCAGCCTGCGTCTCTGGCGCGCGCGGTATCGTGGCGAGAAGTGCGCCGGTCTTCGGATCGTATTTGTGAACGGAGTTCAGCCCGTGGACGGCGTTCCCGAGGTAGAGGAATCCTTTGGCGTCCACCGCCATGCCGTGCCCTTGCGGCGGGTCGATGGAGCCGATTACGTTGCCGTCCTTATCAATGTGGATCATCGAGGGAGGGCGGGCGCAGCAGTCGGCCGTACCGATCTCCGCCTTCAGCTCCATACTTCTCAAATCGTTGGGACGATCCAGCACCCACACGTTATCGTCCTTATCTACAGCCAAGCCCGTGACGCCTCCCATCTTCCACTTGTTCGGCAGGGGTTTGGGCCAGTCCGGATCGAACTTGTACTTGGGCGCGGTTAATGTCTGCGCTCCAAGCGCGACACACAAGACCAAGAAACCGAGGCTGGCCAATGCGGCGAATGCCTTGGTCGGCAGGTTTCGATCAATATTATTATTCATGGGGCTATCTCCTCCACAGCAGAGCGGCGCATCTTAAAACCGCTGCGCGGAGTGTAATCCCAGCGAAATGGCACGTCAACAAACCCGGGGGTTCTCTACGTTGCCGCAAAAGACCACGCAAGGCGGCGAATAGGGTATCAATGGAGTAAGGGGTATAGCTATTAAGGATGCCTGTATTTCAGTTAGCGTGCAAAGAAGAATGGCTCGACCACCACTTGGCAATCAAGATTACTTCCGCATTGCCGTCTACACACCCAGAGCCTCGTATTTCCAACTCTTCGCGTTGGTTCGCGAACGGCCGAAGCGCCCCCACCTGAATATTGTTCTGCCTCCGAATTGGCGACCGGCGTATTCTGGCTCCGCTGTCGAGTCATCCACAGCATCTCGCCTTCTAACTTGTAGCGAGGCACTCGTTTGACTGCCTCACTCCAAAGGTTGCACCAAAACGATTTTTGCCCGATGGTTTTCCCCAACCAACATGCTCGGCGGATCCGTGAAGTTATCCACGTACACTCGGCGAATGTCCGTGTTTACGTTGGGAAGAAGGTAACTTACGATTTCTCCGCTGTTGGGATCCAAGCGCGAGACAAAATCCGTTGGTTCCCCACCAGTCCAGACGTGACCCGACTTGTCGAGTATAGCGTCGTAGGGATCGACGGGACGCGCTGGCCACTCTTTGAATTGCTTCGTTTTCGTGTCGAAAACAGCGATCTTCTGGGCACTAAGATTATTCTCTCCGAACCAAATCTGATCGTCTGCCGTGATGTTTTCACGCCGCGGACCCGAATTGGGCGTGGGCGTTGGGTATAGCGTTCTCTTGCCGGTCGCCGGGTCTATCTCTCCGATGTTGCGATTTGCCAAATCGCTCCAATAGCACAACCCTTTCGAACTGACAGAAACGCCGTACATGCTGTGCCGTTCCTGGCCGCCGCCTGCGCCGCCGCCTTCGTCCCCACCCGCACCTAAATCCATGCCTGGATAGGCGTCGTACCCGGTGATTTTCCCGGTGGCGGGATCGAGAAAATAGATCCTGCGATTTCCTGTGTCATCGAAGCACACGGTGTCCGTGCCACCTTTGCCGCCAACGGCAACAAACGTGGTGAGGGTGCGGAGGTTGACGTCTGTTCCGCTTAAACTATACGGCGTAATCTTTTCCGTTTTCCTATCGAATTTTGCTACTCCCGCCTGATACTTCCTGGCAATCCAGAAATTGCCTTGAGAATCCATGGCCAAATTGAGTGAACCAGTCGGAACATCCGGTCGTGTCACCGGCAGATTCCATTCTTTGGTCTCTCCGGTGCGGGGATCCAGCCGGCCGAAAATCGGCTGATTGAATTCGGTGTACCAGATCATGCCTTCAGAGTCTATGAGCGCGTCATGAGGCTCTGCGTCGGGCCGTGGCATATCAAATTCGGTGTAAATGACCTTGGTGGCTTTGCCCTTCGGTCGCGGGAAGCCCTTCAGCTCGAAATCCCACGGCTTGACGCTCATATTAATCGTGGCCAAATACTCCGCGAATTCCTGATCTCTCGGAGTTGGCCCCGAGCGGAAAGGAGTCATGCTGGGATGGCTAAACGTAGCGCCCCTCTCATAATTCCTCATTCGAACGAGCGTGGTCATCCATCCATCAACGTCGTAGGTGCTCTTGAACACGTGGTTCAAATTATGGCAACTCCCACAGTCTGAAAGAGAGATTCCAGCCTTTGCCGGCGCGCTCATGATCCACTCTGCCGGCGAAAGCTGCTCGGCAAGGACAAAAGCAGTAGCAACTTTGTTGAGTTTCAGATCGGCGGTCGTCGTCTTGTCGGCCACCGTAACAGTCGTTTTCGGTACGTCGTAACCCCTGGCTCTAATCGCAATGCTGTACTGGCCCGGCTTCAGACGGTCCGCTGGAAACGCATACCGGCCGTGGTCATCGCTCACCACCGTTATCGTAATCGTACCGCCCACTCGCTTAGCCTTGACCAAGACGCCTTCCATTGGTCCTTCGGCATCCGAGCTAACGATGCCGGTCAAGGCGATCGATGGGGGCGCGTCATTAAGCTTGGCCACTGCCGGAAAGGTGTACCAAGCGCAGGCAGCCATGAGAATAACCGGTAGCATGACCGCCAATCCAATACTCTTCCGCGACTCGATTTTCATTTTGTCCCCCTTCGCCAGATAGTCAAGAATAGACAGAACTCCCCAGCGCCCCGAGGTCGCTTTACCAGGTAGGGCCATAACGGTGAACGGGAATGCCCGATTCCAACACTATCTTTCACTATCTTTGCATCGTTGCGCGATAGCCTATGCCCAAGGTCTTCTCGCGTCAACCTCAAATCCGACACTTCAAACCGGATTCCGTTTTGACCTCCCGGCCGGAGATGGGTGATCCGGCTGGGAGCGATCCCAATGCTGCCCGCAGCGCAGCACGTACGTACTGGTGACGTGCGGCGGGCCGGTCGTGCTGAGTGCGACCGATGGAAGATCATCTCGAGACTTACCGATCACTCCTGGGTGCGCGTGTGTTGGCCGCAAGGGGAAAAACGCCCTAAGACAAAAATAAGACAACAATTCGATTGACATTTCCTGCTACAGCATGCTACCTGTCCCGATCACGCGAACGTTAGTTCCTAGGACCCTCGGGCCGTTTCGACATTTCTTGGGGGGTGTCTCATGAAATACGCAACGTTAATGGCCAATCAGTGGGCCTGTGTAGGCGCGCGAAACGCGGTACGCCTGTCGGGTGCGTGTCTCGGATTGTTGCTGTTTTGCTCGCCGGTTTTCGCGCAACTCAATTACGGCCGGATTTTGGGAAGCGTCACCGACCAGAGCGGCGGTGCGGTGGCTGGCGCTAAGGTCGAAGTCGTTGACGTCGCCAGAGGCATTAGCCACCCGCTGACGACGGATGGGGCGGGAGAGTACAACGCTTCCAGTTTGCTTCCCGGCACCTACACCGTGCGCGCGGAGGCTACCGGCTTTAAAACCATCGAGCGGCAAAATATTTTGGTGGAGGTGGGTCAGGACGTTCGCGTGGACTTAACCGTCCAGCCTGGCGAGCAAACTCAGACCGTCACGGTCACCGAGTCAGTCCCGTTAATGAACACAACCAATGCACAGCTCGGCGGGGTGCTGGAAAACCAAGTGATCGAGGACCTGCCGCTGAATGGCCGCGAATTCCAAAAACTGCTGATCTACCGCCCGGGAGTTCGCGCGAATGGCCTCGACATCTACGTCAACGGCAACCGTGCGAATGACAACATGTGGTTGCTCGACGGGCTGGACAACTACAATCAAATTAGCTCGTCTGGCCCTATCGCTGGCGGCCAGTCCGGCTTCGACCAGGCGACGATTCTGCCCGTGGACGCCATTCAGGAAGTCAACGTCATACAGAGTCCCAAAGCGGAGTATGGGTGGAAGCCAGGTAGTGAGAACAACGTGGGGCTGAAGTCGGGTACCAACAGCATTCACGGGACCGCCTCGGCCTTTGGCCGCGATAAATCTATGGATGCGAGGAACTGGGCCAGCTTGGTGCAGGCTGATGATGCGCTCGAGCAGTTCGGTGCGACGATCGGCGGACCCATCAAGAAAGACAAGCTTTTCTACTTTTTGGGCTTCGAGGGACAGCGTTACACGATCGGCAGCCCGCACACTTCGCAAATCCCGACATCGGCCTCGGGACCCGGCGCCGCGAGCAGCTTCCCGGATGCCATCACGGCCCTCGAGGGGTTAGGTTACTGTAACCCCAAGGCCGCTGGTTGTGCCAAACCGCTGAGTCAGCTCAGCTTGAATTTGGCAGGTTGTACCCTTGCTGCCGGCTTGACTGGGGCGCCCTCGTGCAATGCGTCCGCGGGCTTGTTTCCGAATTCCACCGGTTCAGCGACCATAGGCCAGTCGATAGACAACGTCGGAGGATCCGACAGTGGTGTAGCGAAAGTTGATTATCACTTTAATGAACACAACTCCTTCAACGCCGAATACTTCCTGGGCGAAGGCGATGTGCAGCAAGCTTCGGCATCTGCGACGGGCGATATAACGAATTATTGGCGCGAGAGCCATCACACCCGGGGCGATGTAGGCAGGGCAGTGTGGGTATGGACGCCGAATTCCACTTGGCTGAATGAACTAAGGACAGGTTATGAAGCTCAGCAGAGCCCTCAGGGACCTACCGAGTGCAACAACCCAGCGTCGGGTGCGCCCAACTACGCTACAGCATTCGGCTTCGTCACCGGTATCACGCCGACTCCGCCCATCTGCGGATTTCCGCTTCTCACGATTAGCAGCTTTTTCAGTTTGGGCGCGCCCTCGGGCCAGCAGGCCCGGTTTTGGACCGCGTCATTCCTGGACTCGGTTTCCTATACGCATGGCAAGCACCTGATCAAGTTCGGTGGCGAGATGCACTTCTCGCGCCTTATCGGGGTGGGCATAGCAACGAATGCAGAGGGATCCATCAATTTCGGGGGCAGTGGCGTCACTCTTCCCAGTGTTCCGAACGCCACGGCTCTCGAATTCTTCCTGGCCGGCGTACCGTCCTCTTCGGCGGTCTATACTGGAAACGAGCCGCGTCACGTTATCTTTAATCGCTTCGCCAGCTTTGTGCAAGACGACTGGCGGATCACTTCAAATGTAATCGTGAACCTCGGAGTCCGCTGGGAATATGTTCCGCCCATCGTGGACCACGTCGAACCTCTCGGCAATTTCGATCCAACCTCCCCCACAGGGCTGGTGCAACAAGGCATTCAGGTCAATCAGCTCTATCATATCAGTAAACGCGATTTCGCCCCGCGCCTAGGGATGGCGTGGGACATCACGGGTAAGGGCACGACGGTGGTCCGGGCGGGCTACTCCATCGTCTACAATAACTCCATTGCGGTGGCGAACACACTTGTATCCCCGGGGAGTGCCGGCCTCAGTTACGCGCAGACGGGAAATGAGCTGATCAATGCGGCTGGCACGGTGGTGCAGGCGGGTCCGGGACCTAATGGCACCATTACCAGCGGCGTTATCAACGGGATTCCTGGTACAATTCCTTGGGCCGTCGGGGTGCCCATCTTCCCCGGGGCCTCCAATGGCGCCATCCCAGTCTGCGGCAATGGCATCGTTCTGATTCCGGGGACAACCACAAAGACCAGTACTTGCGCCGGCGCAGGGATAGACCCCAATCATAAGACACCCTACGTCAGCACTTGGAACTTGTCTCTCCAGCACGCTTTCACGAATACTCTTTCGCTCAACGTCGCTTACATTGGTGACCGCGGAACAAATTTGGATGCGACTTTCCCGGTCAACCAGCCCCCACCCGGCGTGAACAACTCCACCATCCAGCAGCAGAGCCGGCCGTACTACAGCCAGTTCCCGTGGTTCGGAAACATCTCAGTGTATGAGAGCTTCCAGCGGAACAACTACAATGCCTTGGATTTGACCTTGACGCAGCGGGCTGGTCACGGCCTGACCTTGACGGCCGGGTACAGCTTTTCCCATGCCCTCGACAACGAGGTTTCCCCAATCGACAGTGCCAATCCCAACTTGGATTATGGGCCCAGTGTCCAGGACCCCCGCCAGAACTTCAGTCTGACGGCGAGCTACAACATTCCCGGCAGAAAGGCGCCGGGACAGATCTTGGAAGGTTGGCAGGTTAACACCGTCGTACATGCGCTGGGCGGGGTGCCGTTCAACTCCTACGATTCCTCGAGCGGCCTCACTGGTAACGGCGCGTCAGAGACCTGGACCTTGGTCGGAAATGCCAGCGACTTTCCGACCGGGACAACCCAAGGCCTGCCTTGTTTCGGTGTTGCCGGCAGCACCTTTGCCAAAGCCAGTAATGCGGCTGGTCAACCCGCTTGCATTACGGTGGCGAGTATGCCTACGGCTTGCATCACAGCAGCCAACAACGAGCCGGTGAACTCGTCGCTTCCTGCGGGCACTGCCAACGCCACTGGACTGATGGCGTTGAACAGTCAAGGCTGCTACTACCACAACGGTTCGGTCATCGTTCCCCCCGCTCAGGGGACTTTCGGCACCATGACTCGGAGCACCCTGCGCGGCGCTGCCTTCCAGGAATGGGATATGTCGGTGACCAAGAGTTGGAAGTTCAAGGAACGGCTCACGGCGCAGTTTCGAGCTGAGGCGTTCAACCTTCTCAACGTCTCGCAATTCGCTCAGCCATCTGGCAACCCCGACGCGCCGGGTACGTTCGGCATAAGCAACGCAACACCTAACTCAAACGACCCCGTAGTTGGTGAAGGAGGTCCTCGCCAGATCCAGTTCGGTTTGAAGCTGATTTTCTAGAAGAAGTACCCTGGCGTCGGCAGCTCCTACGGATAGTCGAACGGCTGGAAGTTTGGTCCGCGATGAGGTCTACCGAATTGGCCTTGAGGCCATTTCGCAATTCCTGTCTGCGCTCTTTCCGTTTGAAGCGACTAGCACACTTGGTTATTTAGAGCTTCTAACAAAACCTCAAACTCTGTAGCACTTACGGGTTTGAAGAAGCCGGGAGCAACCTACGCTTTTTCAGGGCTGGAGGTTCGTGCGGCTCAGAAAGGTCTGCCAAGCGTGGGTCGTTGCGAAGCGGATCACTGCAGCTTCGCGTACTCCGCGTTTGCTTGCTTCAGGATGGGGATGTCGGGGTCGGCGTCCTTCCAAAGCATGAGGAAATCCTGATACGCGGCGCGAGATTTCGCGGTGTCGCCCTGAACGACATACGCGCGGGCCAGGCCAAGATGCGCGAGAGCGCCAATGGGTTGGTTGAGGGCGATGCCGCTGTGATCGAGGATTTTCTGGAACTCGGCGGCGGCTTCGCTGCCCTGACGCGCCGCCAGATAAGCTTCGCCACGCACAAAGACGGGATACAAGGCCATCCAACCGTAAGCACTGAACGTCGACCGTCCTAGCTCATCGGGCAAGGCTGCTGTGAGAGCCTGAATGGCCTGTGAAGCGTTTCTCCGGTTGATGGCGAGCTGTGCTCGGAGGGTTGGCAGGTAATTGAACTGCACGATCGTGTCTTCTGGAAATCTCTTACCCAAATCATCGATCAGCGCTTGAACTCGTCCGTCGTCCCCCGCAAACGCCAAGGCGAGCGCAGCGCCGTACTGCACATCGCGGGCTGTCGAGCGCCCCATTGCCAACGCGGCACCCCGTCGCGCCTCGTCTGCGTTGCCGAATAAAGATTCCCGCAGACCAGACAGGGCGGCGTACAGTGCGGCCGGCTCCTTTTCCTCCGCCCGTTCGGCGGAATCCATCGCCCGGCGCGAAAGCTCCCGAGCATTGCTAAGCCGCCCGGAATAGGCGGCGGTATCGGCTTCCAAACCCAACAGTGCGTCCTCTATTCCCAGCTGGCCCGTCGTCTTCGCAACCTGCTGTGCCATCCCCGCCGCATCGTTCTGCAAAAACGCAATCTGATACAGGCCAGGATAGAAGAGAGGCTGATTCAGTTTGCGTTCGAGGGCTTGCTCATAGCTGGCCTTCGCCTGATCCACGCGATTCAGAGAGATGTAATCGAGGTTGAGGAGGGCGTAATGGGTTGAACTGTCCGGATTCAAACGGACTGCCTCTCTGCCTTCTTCCACCGCTTTCTCATATTGTCCGATGACCGGGTAGATTGCCCCCGCCAAGAGATCATGCGGCATCTCTGCGCGCGGATAGGCCCGTATCCAAAGCTGGCAGGATTCTACGGCCTTTTCGATGTTCCCGGTGACCTCCTTATCGAAGCGAGCCGCGATGAAATACTTCTCCGGCTCAGTGGTTCGGTCGCGCAGCGCGTACGCCTTTCGGGTGTAGTCGGCAGCGATGCTGGATTCTCCGATATTGTTATATAAAATGCTCAACATTGCGTAGGCGAGCGCAAAGTTCGGGTCGAGTTCGATGGCATGTTTGAAAAACGGAATCGCCGCGTCCGACCCCGTTGTGTTGATAACTTTAATGCCTGAGCTGAAAGCTTTCAGGGCCTCGAGCGACGTCGTGGTGGCCTGTTCAAGAGGGGTATCGAACTTTTGCACCGTGTTCAGCGACTCGCCCAGTCTATTGCGAATGTCCGAAGCTGCCGTGCCGAGCGCATCGAGCACATGATTCTTATCGGTCGCCTGCGCTTCCGTACTGGCCAGCGATTCCCCGCTTACGCAGTTGACGGCCTTGAGGGTCAGAAGGTACGGCGCGCCAATCTGCGCTATCGAGCCGTCGAGGACAGCGGCGCTGCCCGTCCGCTGGCACAGTTCCCGCGCAATCTCCGGCGTGAGCTTCGCACCCGGCTTCTGGCCCATCATCTGTAAGGTCGGCTGGATTTGTTGGTCAGAGATAATCCTCAGGAACGGTGATTGGTCCAGTTGTACGGAAAGCCCTTGCCGCAGCGTGCCGTCAAACACCGTGTCGCCGGTCGTGTTCGTGAAATCCGCCAGGACGATGGTGTCCTTGTCCGTCAGCGCGTGCGCCTTGCGGGGAGAAAACAACCTACCGCCCACCGCCAGTCCGATGACCAATATTGTTGTGGCCGTGACCACTACCCATCGAAACCGAGTGGATTTCGCGGCGGGCTTCAACCCGGCCTCAGCTACACCGACGGCTGCACGACGCAAGCTTGAATCGCGCTGCAGAGACTCCACTGCCGGCAGTGCTACGGGCGGAGCCAAGGCCTCTTCGATCTCGATCCGCGCATCACCAAAATCCCGCAGACGACGCTGAGAATCCTTTTGCAGGCCCCGCCTCAGTAGGTCCCGAATTTTCACCGGCGTGTAGGAGGGCAACGATTGCCAGTCGGGTTCGCGTTCGAGGATGGCCACGATGGTGTCGGAGAGGGTCTCGCCGCGAAACGCCTGTTTTCCAGTCAGTAGCTCGTAGAGCACGCAACCGAAAGCCCAGATGTCGGTTCGCTTGTCGACTGGCTTGCCGCGCGCCTGCTCCGGGCTCATGTACGACGGCGTGCCCAGTATCCTTCCTTCTTCGCTGACCACTCCGGTGAGTGTCGGCGCATGGGAAAGGTCTAGCCCACCCTCGCCGGCAAAAGCCTTCGCCAATCCAAAATCCAACACCTTCACGCGTCCCTCGGGCGTCACCTTGACGTTGGCCGGCTTCAGGTCTCGATGGATTACACCTTTTTCGTGCGCTGCTTCCAGCGCCTCTGCGATCTGCGCGGCGATCTTCAGCGACTCGTCCAAGGGCAGCGCGCCTTTGGTGATGCGCTCGGCCAGCGTCTGCCCGGGAACTAGTTCCATCACCAGGTAATGCACACCGTCAGACTCTTCCAACCCATGGATCGTCGCGATATTCGGGTGGTTTAGCGCCGCCAGCATCCGCGCTTCGCGCTGAAAGCGCGATAACCGTTCAGGATCGTGCGCGACTCCCGCCGGCAGGGTTTTGATGGCCACCTTGCGCCCGAGTTTGGTGTCTCGCGCCTCGTACACTTCTCCCATTCCACCCGTGCCGAGCAAGGAAACAATCTGGTACGAGCCCATCTGACGCCCGATGAAGGACTGGCTTTGGTTTTCGGCGAACAGCTTCGCCGCCTCCAGCGCAGGCGCTTCCAGAAAGCTCTTCGCTTCGGCCCCATGGACAAGCAGTGATTCGATTTCTTGACGCAAGGCATCGTCGCCCGCGCAAGCTTCGCGCAGAAAAGCAGCCCGTTGATTCTGATCGCGCGTGAGGGCCGCGTGGTAGAGCTGCTTGATTTGTTGCCAACGATCAGGCGTCATTTCCGGTCTCGTTCTTGCTCGCCTCGGCCTTCCCCATCTCACGCGCGAGCCAAGCCTTGCCCAGCCCCCAGTCGCGGAGCATCGCATCCCATGCGCAGTACACCTCGCCCATGCCGCCCACACCAATGGCGGAAACAATCTCATGGGGCCTGAGTTGAGTTACGGTAGAGAGACCCATTGGGCCACTCACCTCTGCGGCGGAGACGGAATTGTAGCGTGGAAACCTCAGGCTTGGGAACAACGAGAGGGACCGAGGCCGCCTGCACCTTTTGCCTATGACCTAATCCGCTTGCAGGAAGTGCCAGCAGATCAAGGCACACCCGAGCGACGAGCCGGGCCTTCTCGATGCCCTCAAGTCGTTCAATGATCCATGCTTTCATACGCGCGATTGTTGCCTGAAAGGGTTCTCAGGTAGAATTCTTCGTCCGCAGATGAGCAAGCCCGCGCGAAGCGTAAGCGGTAGCGCGAAACTGTAAGTAATAGGCGCAGCCATCAAAGATAAAGCTGTTTAACTATATCTAGTCTCAAAGAAGAGGATTGATCATGGGAAAAGCTCTGGAGGGTGTTCGGGTCCTGGATATGACCCATGTGCAGTCGGGTCCGACCTGCACCCAGATTCTGGCGTGGTTCGGCGCCGAGGTCATCAAGATTGAGAAGCCCGGGGAAGGCGATCCGACGCGCAGCCAGTTACGCGACGTTCCCGGCGCCGACAGCCTTTACTTCACGATGCTGAACAGCAACAAGCGCAGCATGACGCTGAACACCAAGACCGAAGCGGGCAAGAAAATCCTTACTCAGCTCATCGAGAAGTGCGACGTGATGGTCGAAAACTTCGCTCCCGGCGTGATCGATCGCATGGGCTTTCCCTGGCAGAAGATTCAGCAGATCAATCCGCGGATGATCTATGCCTCGGTCAAGGGATTCGGGCCGGGCCCTTTTGAGGATTGCAAGGTCTATGAGAATGTCGCTCAGTGTACCGGCGGATCGGCCTCGACGACCGGTGAGATCGACGGTTTCCCGATGGTTACGGGCTCCCAGATCGGCGATTCCGGCACCGGCATTCATCTCGTTGCGGGAATCCTTGCCGCCCTGCTTCATCGCGAAAAGAGCGGCAAGGGACAGCGCGTGACCGTCGCGATGCAGGATGCCGTGCTGAACCTCTGTCGCGTCAAGCTTCGGGACCAGCAACGGCTCGCCCGTACCCGCGTGCTCAAGGAATATCCGCAGTATCCGAACGGCAAATTCGGCGCGGCCGTTCCGCGGGCGGGCAATGCTTCCGGAGGAGGTCATCCTGGTTGGATCGTCCGATGCAAGGGTTGGGAAACCGATCCGGACGCCTATGAATATGTGATCACCCAGGCACAGGCTTTTCCTGCGCTGGCCAAGATCATCGGCCATTCGGAATGGTTGGAAGACCCGGAATTCAATACGCCCGAAGCGCGGCTTCCAAAGCTGGACTTTGTGTTCGCTGAAATTGAAAAGTGGACGATGACCCTGGACAAGATGGAGGTCATGGCCGCCCTAAATGCGGTGAATGTACCCTGCGGCCCAATTCTCTCGATGCAGGAGATCGCGGAGGAGCTGGCCTTGCGCAAGACCGGTACAGTTGTCGAAGTCGACCATCCCACCCGCGGCAAATACCTCACGGTTGGCAATCCGATCAAGCTGTCAGACTCACCTTCCGATGTGCAGCGTTCGCCGCTGCTCGGTGAGCATACCGACGAGATACTGAAGACCGTTCTTGGATTGCAGGACGATGAAATCCAGGCCGCCCGCCAGCAGGGTGCGATTTAGCGTGAAAACCAACGCACTCATCCTGGGCGCCTCCTACGGTTCTCTGTTCAGCACCAAGTTGCTGATGGCCGGACACGGCGTTTCGTTGGTCTGCACCAAGGGCACTGCCGACTTGATCAACCGTGAAGGAACAGTTGTGCGTTTCCCCATCAAGGGACGGGAAGGACTGCTGGATATTTCATCAAAGGGGTTGCCGGGTGAACTTTCCGCGAGCACGCCTGAAGATGTGCATCCGGGCAAGTTTGATCTGATCGTGCTCGGCATGCAAGAGGCGCAATACGGGTCCCCGGGCGTTCGGGAATTGATGGGCCGTGTAGGCCAATCGCGCAAGCCCTGCCTGGCGATCATGAACATGCCGCCGTTGCCCTACCTCCAACGCATTCCCGGACTTTCGACAGATTCTCTGGTGGGCTGCTACGCAGATCCCGAGGTTTGGGATGGATTCGATCCGAAGTTGACGTCGCTGGCGAGCCCTGATCCGCAGGCATTTCGTCCGCCGGACGAACCGAAGAACGTGCTTCAAGTGGGGTTACCGACCAATTTCAAAGCCGCGCGCTTCGAGGCTGAAGAGCCCACCGCGCTGCTTCGCAAGCTCGCAGCGGACATCGAGGGAGCACGGTTCGATGCCGGATCCGGTCCCATCGAAATTCCGGTAAAGCTCAAGGTTCACGATTCCATCTTCGTGCCGTTGGCGAAGTGGCCGATGTTGATTACGGGAAACTATCGCTGTATTCGCAAAGACGACATGATTTCGATAAAGGATGCAGTGCTCGGCGATGTCGGCAAATCCCGCGAGATCTACGAATGGGTGTCGAAACTCTGCACCGGCCTCGGTGCGGACACCGACGACCTTGTTCCCTTCGACAAGTACGCCAAAGCAACCGAAGGCCTCAGCAAACCCGCGTCCGCAGCGCGCGCGCTTTTCGGCGGCGCCGCAAACATCGAACGCGTCGATTGCCTGGTCCGCCGAATCGCCGCCCAGAAAGGGCTCCAGTCCAGCACGCTCGATGAAATCGTCACTCTGGTTGACCAACGCCTGACAAAAAACCGCGCCGCTCGCTGAGTACGCGACCCTTTTTCGGGTCAAGAGAACAGGGCGCTTCATCCAGCGGAGAGCTTCACGGAAATCGTGTCGACCGGTTGAAGCTCAAAGAGCAGGGCGTCGCCCGCGCGCATAGGCATCGGCGTCACGATAGAACCGGTGATGATAACTTGGCCGGCGCGAAGGATCTCGCCAAATGCTCCGAGCGTTCCTGCGAGATGGCGCACGATATCGATGAGCTCGACTGCGGTGGCGGCGGGCGCGGCGGACGGCACAACCTCTGCGCCATTTTTTACGATGCGCGCGATCAAGCCACTCAGCACGCAGCCCGCCCGCGAAGTATCGTTCTTTCCTAAAACAACATTTCTCTGAAAGATATCGCCAGCGAGCGTTTCTTCCAGCGTCTCCGCCGTTGGCGGGCGATCCGGATCGACGAGTTCTATTGCCGGGCCCACGCCGCCGATGGCCGCCGCAGCCACTTCGCGATCGGCCCCCGGGGGTACATCTTTGCAGATGTGCAGGGCAATCTCAGGCTCGAGCACGGGATTTGCCCATCCCGCAACGGAGACCGTTGCGCCTGAGGCCAGAAGCGCCCGCTGTATCAGGAATCCGAAGAGCGGCGCCGTGGTGCGGAGTCGCTCCATGGCCGCGGGCGCGCTAAAGGCCACCTTCCAGCCCAAGGCCTTTTCGCCGGCGTCTAGTCGCTCGCGGCGGCGCTGGAGTTGGATAGCCATCCCACGCGCGATACGCGGATCGTCCCAAGGTGCACTGTTCATTCCATCTCCATAAAACGCAGTGATAAAACCCGGTGATTGAGAATCTTCGTCTTTGCTGAGTCACGGTGCGGCTTCATCATGACGCAGCGTTTGAAATGCCGTCAACTTCGTTCTGAAACCCATTCTGACCGTATGCGCAGAGAGCACGGCCGGCGTCGCGCGTGGTGCCGGGTTCGGCGGAAACAATCGAGCGCTCGGCGCCCACCAGGCTATTGAGCAGCGTCGATTTGCCGACGTTAGGGCGGCCGACGATGGCAAGAACTGGGAGATTATAAGATGGTACATACCCCCACCCCCCGGTGTTTTTCGTAAGGATATCAATCCATGGGAGTTGCTGACGAATTTTTTGTAAGGATATCATTCTAAAAGGCTTTGGGATGCGCCTGTCGTTTTCCCGAAGGAATTGGTGCACGGCTTGGTTTTTTGTCGTTCGCGAGGCGACTGCCTCCCGCCAGAGCGGGAAGGCCAGCGCGATTGGTCTTATGCTTCGTTTGAACACACTTCTATTTTACAGGATGGTGCAAGTGCATAGAGAGGGTGTAGGTTTCGATGCGGCGAGCACAAAATTTCCCGGTAAAAGGAGCCTACGCCCAGTGAGGCTCGACTATAGCACGGAGGGTCCGGGCTTTTCGGCAGGAGGTTCGAGGCAGCGTCGTTGGGGTTTTTTGCTTTTGTTCCGGTTACAATGAGCGGTAGACCGCAACGTATTAAGCGATGCTCCTTTCGTAGTCGAAGTCGTCTGGAAATCCCGCCGTTTCCCAGGCCGCGAGAAACTTCGCGTGCCTCTCCATAACTTTTTTAGATGGTCCTTTTTGGGGGTACCATGCTTGCCTCCGAATCTCAAAATTGAGAAAACAGAAAATCGCAGAACGTTCAGTGGATTGTCAAACCGCTTTACTTGATGAAATAGCCGGACACTCTCCATTGTCCATCTTTGTCTAGCATCGGAGTTACCGTCTCCACTGCCGATTGCTTATGCTCAAAGCTGCTGTCGTACTGGAGCACCACATATTGACCGTCAGGAGCACCTGGAAGCGTCTTGGTTGATGTCGTGCTCTTGACTTTCCTCGATTGCAACTTACCTAGCGGAAGGCGAGTCGCCTTCAAAGCATTCTGCCACTGGTCCTTGTTTATATGAGATTTGAAAAGTTGCGCGGCGGACTGCCAGCTTTCCGCGTACTTAGCGGAGTCAACCAGCGCAAGCCAAGCGTCCGCAGATTGCTGCGCCGGTTGGGCGGGATCAGTCTGCGCTGTAGCACGTGACGCAGGCATTATGAAAGTCGAGATCACGAGCAAGAGTAAAGAGGTCAGTTTCATTGATGACTCCTCCGCATCAGCGTCACCCCTGAATCGCGAAAATTATATGCCCGAAGGCAGTAATGTAACTAAACGGAAAAAAAGGAGCATGTGATAGCTAAAGCCACGTTCCGTAACCGCACTTCGGCGGTATTTCATGTGAGGTTTTGATTTTGTGACCAGTCCAATGCCCAAGCTTAGCCGGCCGATCAACCCATTTACGGGTGAAGAATTACAGGTGAAGTTCTGTCGGATTCCGAAGAAAACTCTCTAACGTATTGAAAAGAATGGTAGGCCCGTGGAGACTCGAACTCCAGACCTCTACGCCGACTTGACCCGTACCCAGGGGCACACGATCAATTGGAATCTTTCGTATCCTTATATCCGAGACGCAGCATTCCTTCCTGTTTTCCGTTGACCGAACCTCGGGTCAGCCACTCGAGTGACGCACCAAATAGCAGCAGGTGATTGCTCTCCCACAACGCGTTGTGGGACGAACAGGCAAGATCAATGAAAATCTTCTGGGACGAACCCAGGTCGGCGTACAGTTATTCACGCACTCGCGCCGAAGGTACTGTCTTATCGTGCTCGCCGGAGATCATAAGTGTGGGAGTGCGCACCTTAGCGGCGACAGCTGCGGTCCAGTCCTTCACATCCATTGACTCTCCAGGTGAGCGCCGAACACCCGAACCCCAGCTTGCTCCTACGGGGTCCGACTTCATCATCTCCGACCAAACGCTGTCACGGACAGCAGGCTCGTATTGTCCCGGACAACCAACTTGGGAGTCCCAGTTTGTCTTGAAATCTTGGGACGATTGGACGGTCATAGCAGAGTTTTCAGTTTGAAAAGTTAAGTTGTACGAAGGAGCCAACAAAACCAGCTTCCTCACACTGTCGGGGTGCTGGGCCACGTAACCAACCGTTCGTGGCCCGCCTCGGGACCAAGCAATGACGTCTACACGGTCAACGTGGCGCAGTAACCGGATGTAGTCCACGACGGCAGCAATGTCGTTCCAATCCGAGGCGAGGGACGTCAATGCATGGGGGTAGCTCGCCGCACACGGCGTTGAGAGAAAAGAAGGAATCAAAGCGGCTTGTTGATCGGGCGGAAGATTACATGGATCGTTCATCGGTAGCGGACGGGTCGAGCGCCCATAACCAGTGACGTCCATCGCGAATGCGTCAAAACCTGCCCGGGCGAGGAGTGCCATCCAACTATAGTCTTGATAAGGGACATCGAACGCTACCTCTGCGGGCGTGCCGCCTCCATGAATAAACAGCACAACGCGGTTCGTTAGGGACGTTGCCCGAAGAACCATGCCAGCCCGAAGCCGCTCTCGGACATAGATTTGAGCTATTTGACCGGACATTGACGGTGCCGTAGAGCGCACCGACACGTAATGGTCAACCGCCAATAGCTGTTCACCGTCATCAGCGATGCCGGGATGGGTGAGCAAAGCACACGAGCAAATGATGATCGCTACAAGAAACACCAGGACTGCCGCGCTGTGTCTCATCATTCCTCTAAATTCATACGCCTGGCTCCTGAATTTGTCCACAGTGGCGATAGTTTTTACGCTCACAGTCACTCGCACTTACCTCCTCTGGAATTCTTCACAGAGTTTCATTGCTTTCCTCATATTCCGCTCGTCTAGTTGCAGCGGAACGAATGTGGAATGTTCATCAAGCGCGAGCCACAATAGTTCTGTAGAGCATCGCAGGAATAGAGTCTCGGAGGTTTGCAACTGCGTCTTCAACGGTTTGTCGATCCTGGTTCAATCCTCGGCGCGATAGCAAGATTGCCGCTGAGTTCTCGTCAGGCGGGTGGCCGGTGCTTAGTTTCTTAGAATTGTATTGTTCTTGACGACGCTCCGCGGCCAGAGGATACCACTTGTGTATTTTGTTGAGGTGATTAGCGACGAGTGTGTTTTGCGGGTGCCCTGTCCCCGGTTTTGGGGGGCAGGGTTTTTGATGTGTCCCATGCCCAAAGGCTTAAAGCGCTATTACGGGCAACGGCATCTACATCACGTGCAGCTGTTATCGGCGATTGCCGCTGCTGCGGTCCGCACAGGCGAAAAATGTTTTCGCGCGGATTCTGACAGAGGTTCGCGAGGGCTACGGCTTTGCGCTGGTGGGTTACGTGGTCATGCCCGAACATATATTACGCGGGCTCCAAGTAGAGCCCGCACCCGTTCACTTGTTGATCGGCGAACCCGAGCACGGCACACCGTCGACGGTGATGCAAGTGCTTAAGCAGCGCGTCTCATACCGGTTGCGAGGCAAGCGGCGCGCCTGGGCCGCGCAGTTGCGGCTCCGATTCGGTCATTCTGGTGACTTGCTGCCGCCGTTCTGGCAGTTGCGCTTTCATGATTTCAATGTTTGGAGCCACAAGAAACGAGTCGAGAAGCTGCACTATATGCACTTGAATCCGGTGAAGCGCGGCTTGGCGCTTCATCCCCAGGACTGGCCCTGGAGCAGTTTTGCGTTCTATTCCAAACGGCAGCCGGGCTTGGTGCCGATTGATCCAGTCCAGTAGAACGCGAATGCTTAAAGGCCGCAAAGCCCTGCCCCCGATGAAGCCGGGGACAGGGCACCCTCAAAACCTTCTCGTGATAAGGGGCCGGCCACCCGGCCGAGCGTTCAGCTCACTTTGCCCACAGGTGCAAATTAACGCCATGTGGCGGCCAGTTCTGAGAATCCGTTTGTCAGGGCTTGAGTCTCAGGATAAACACCTTCCAAGAATGCTGGCCAGGGGTGGGGAGCAGTTGGGTCCAACGGGAGATGGATTTCTCTTGACTATTCTACTACCACATAGTAGAAGCGCTTGGGGAATAGTAGCGTCATGAGCCAGCCGAAACTATTCAAGCTGGAACTGCAAATCCTGGAAGCCCTGTGGGCCCTGGGAAAGGCATCGGTTCGGGAGATCCAGGAGACGTTTCCGGAGCCCCGCCCCGCCTACACCACCATCCAGACAACCGTCTATCGCCTCGAAACCAAGAAAGCCGTGCGGCGCGTCCGCAAGATCGGCAACGCCGATATTTTTGAGCCTATCGTTCCGCGCGACGTGGCGCGGCACCATCTGCTCGACCACGTTCTAAGTTTCTTCGGCGGGAAAGCGCAGCCCATGATGACGCAGCTCGCCGAGGCGGGAAAGCTCACGCGCGAGGATGTTCAAGAGTTGCAGAAGACCATCGAGAAGTTGGAGCAACAAAAAACGGAGAGGAGGCGCAAACCAAAATGATCGGAGAATTGCTTCCTGGATTGGCCAATCATCTCTGGCAATCGACGCTTTTCGCCGGAGTCGCGGCGCTTCTGACGGCCGCCTTCCGCAAGAATCGAGCGCACATCCGTTATTGGCTGTGGCTGAGTGCGTCGCTGAAGTTCCTGGTCCCGTTCTCTTTTCTCATCGGCCTCGGCAGCCTCCTGGCATGGACACCGGCTGCCAAGAGCATTGCGACTCAGGCAGTCTCCTTCACGGTCGTGCAAATCACGCAACCCTTTCCGGAGACATTTTCCGCGATGCCGTCCGTTCCACGCGCAACCAACTGGCTTTTGATGGCCATGTTCGCCGTGTGGGCGTGCGGGTCCGTGGTGACCGCGCTCCAGCTTCTCCGGGGCTGGCTGCGGATTCGCGCAGCGGTCCGCTCGAGTATTCCTCTGGAGATAGGCAGGCCGATCGAAATTCGCTCCTGCCCGGGTCTGCTGGAGCCTGGCGTTGTCGGCCTCGACGTGGCCGGATGGTCGCGCCCGATCGTCTTGCTGCCGGCTGGCATCCTCGAACGTCTCACGCCGCACCAACTGGAGGCGGTGCTCGCCCACGAACTGTGCCACGTTCGCCGCCGAGACAATTTGACCGCGGCCCTCCACATGCTCGTCGAAGCCGTCTTCTGGTTTCATCCTTTCGTCTGGTGGATTGGTGCGCGCCTGGTGGAAGAGCGTGAACTGGCCTGCGATGAAGACGTCCTGCGACTCGGCAATGAGCCGCGCGTCTACGCTGAAAGCATCCTCAGGGTGTGCGAATTTTACGTCGAATCGCCGCTGAGGTGCGTCTCCGGCGTCACCGGGTCCGATCTCAAGAAGAGAATACAGCGGATCATGAAAAGTCATTTCGGAGCCGCATTGAGCGCCCAGAAGAAGCTCCTGCTGGCGACAACTGGAGTTGTGGCACTGGCCGTTCCGATTGTTGCAGGCGTCCTGATGGCACCGCGGCTCCTGGCCCAGTCGGCGGGGGTACCCGCCTGGCAGGCAGCGGCGGGCGGCAAGATGTCGTTCGATGTCGCGTCAGTGAAGCCGACCCAATCGCGCGAGCGGCCAACCTCTAACATTATCCTGATCGGTGAATCCTATGCCCCGACGGGAGGCCGTTTCTCAGCAACCAACACGCCGCTGATGAACTACATGAGGTTTGCATTCAAAGACATCAAACTCGCCTACCAGGAGATGCCTGATCTTTCCGGGGCGCCGGGCTGGGTAAGAACCGACCGATACGACATCGAGGCGAAGGCGCAAGGCAATCCCACAAAAGACCAGATGCGGCTGATGATGCAGTCCGTGTTGGCGGATCGTTTCAAACTGGTATGGCACTATCAGACCCGGCAGGTTCCGGTGTACGCGCTGGTTTTGTCAAAGGAAGGAAAGCTCGGGCCGCAGCTCAAGGCGGATGATGGACCGTGCTCGACCACACCAGCCGACGTTCAGGCCATCAATACAGCCCCGCAACTGCCACAGCCCGCGCCGTCGGCGGCATCGGCTTCGCAGATTCCGCCGATTCCGTGCGGTTTCCTTAACCCGGTGCCCCCAAGCGCGCCTGGCCGGATGCGCATTGCCGGAACGAAGGTCACCCTGGCGCTGCTTGTCGAGATGGTCGCGAATGCGCCTGTGACCGGCTTGAACCGTCCGGTGCTCGATCGCACGGGCCTTAGCGGAACGTTTGATGTGGACTTCGAGTTTGCGCCAACAATCCCGCCGGGCGCTATGCCGCCGCCTGGCTTCACGCCAGACGAAACGGGACCAACGTTCACCGAGGCTCTGCAAGACCATCTCGGCCTCAAACTCCAGCCGCAAACGGGCCCCGTCGATCTACTCGTCATAGATCATGTGGAGCAGCCCTCGCCGAATTGACGGCAACCCCGGCCAAGTCCCGATCAGTCGGCTTCTCGGAACATGGCTCGGGCGTAGTGTATCGTTATGCCGCTGTTTTCGGCAGGCTATGCGGTCTTCGGCACAAGCTGGCGCGCCGCGAACGACAGCATGAGCCGGGAAGTTCCGCTGAAGAGCATGCTGACGCCCACGAGCGTTCCGATGACCCACTCGGTACTCGATGGCCAAGTCCGCCAGATCATGACCGCGAGAATCAGCGTGACCACACCGTCGAAGAGTAGCCATCCCGCGCCCGCCCGCCGCCGCAGATAGTTCCACGCGGCGAATTCGAGCACCGCTTCCAGGAAGAGGTAAATGGCAAGCGCCAGCGTTAGCACCGCCAGACCTGCTGCGGGTTGCGCCAGGAGATAGATGCCAATGGTAGCGTAGACCAAGCCCAACAGCACCTCCCACACCACCGCGCCGACGGTGCGTGTGTACCAGGCGAAGACCAGATGCATTGCGCCACTGAATAGCAACAGCCACGCAACAACGATGTTTACCGCGAGGCCCGCAACCGGCGGCATGGCGATCGCGGCAACGCCCGCGAGAATCATCAGGATGCTGAAAGCGATGGACCAGTTCAGGGAACGCCTAGCGATGCTGACGACTGATGTTGCACTCATGGAGGCCTCCTTCGAGGAACTGCCGGGGGTATAGAGGTGAGGTACGGCCTGAGCATACACCCCCTGCCCGCTGCGATCCACATTGGCCAATCTGAGGATGATCCCCCGACCCAATCCAATAGAACCAAACTCCTGACAAGTTCTATGAAGGGGGTCACCGAAGGACAACATCTACCTAATGGATCGAGAGTGACCCGGTGAACGGCCTCCGACCTCATCAATTAGACCGAACCCATCCGTTGATCTAGACTGAGTCGGGTGTCATCTCCACGACTTCGGTGATGTGGGTAAACGGAATTCTGGCGCGTTTGTTAGCTTCTTCCACGGTATCTCGGCTCGCCGCCTCAAAATAACAGTGCGTCTGGGCCGTCTCGGGAAGGAAGAAGCTCCGAATCCACCGGACCGACTGCCCTTCGTTCGTCATCTCGGAGCAGCAAGTCTTGGCGCGCATACCTGCACTCTTAAGAATTTCGGGAGTGACACCCGGCAGGTCCCGTTCTACGACGAAATATGCCATGTAAGCCTCCTTTTTGAGTCTGCTGTCAGCGAAATCGAACCCGTTATGCCTGTGGGACGAGCGGCTCCAACACGGTATCCAAGTCCGTCCGGCGAATTCGAATCGCCCTTTCACCCGCGAGGCGAAGCGCTGGCAGTTTCCCAGACCGAACGTAAGCTCGCACCGTCTGCACGTGGATGCTCAATGCTTTGGCTGCTTCTTCCGGAGTCAAGTAGTCGCCAAGATTGCCCGCTTCGGAGCCATCCTCTTGGTTCTCACTCGTATCCTTGCCGAATCGAGCAGACCAAGTCCTCGCGACGGCGACTCGCCAACTTGCGTTTGTTATTCCATAGGATCTTTTCAAGTCGCCCATCAATCCATCATTCTCTGTAGCAAAACCAGCCAGTAGGTGAGAGACGCGAATCGTGCTGGATCCATCTGCAGTGGCAATTCGCGCCGCGCGGTCGAAGAGTTCCACGGCCGCCGGTGAATAGGCCACCTTCGCTTCACTTCTTTCCGGATTGTCGAGCCAATCGACGCCGAGTTCTTCCAAATCGAAGGTCCAGGATCCCATCTGAACGATGCCGAATCGCGAAATAACTTGCAAGCATCCCAAGAGCAACTCATCGGCGCCAATCTCGCTCCGATTTCGTTTCTTTGCTTGGGCGATCGCGAAAGAGGCGGCGAGTTCGGTGTCTTTCATCCTGGATCAGTCAGCGAACGACAACTCTAAACTACGTTAAAGTATCTTGTCAACTCTAATATGCGCAATGAGCGCTTCGTGCGGATGCTTTTCGAGAGCGGGTTGAATTAACGATAGCGAGCACATCGTCGGCAAACCGGAAGTTATCCTCTGGCCAGCCGTCCGCGGCGCTCGGATAGGGCCAGCGCAAAGCGAACCTTCAGTCCGGTACGGTCCGTTCTGCGAGAGTTGATTCATTGCCGGATTAACCTCTCACGGGGGGCGATGAAGCGACTCGACCATCGTTCGGATGTCACGGTTCTCGAAAACCGAGCCTCCGCGCTCCTGTGTTCGATGGACGGCGACATCCACCATGGCGTGAGCCAAGTCGTCGGCCCGAATGACCTGGTTAGGGAGAAGCACCCGAAACGCGGGGTAGATCGCTCGCAACAGCCGGTAGCTAAAATTCGGTTCCTTCCGCGGCTCGACGGGGTAGATGTACGCGGGCCGGAAAATATAAACGCGGGGGAAGCCCGCCGCGAGTAGGGCCTTCTCAGCCTCTCCCTTGTAGCGTGCGAAGGGGATCCGACTTCGTCCGGTCGGGTCCGCGCCACTCCCGCTCAAGAATGAGAACGCCGCGCCGGGGCTGCTGGCATGGAAAACTCGCGCGAACTCGATTGTATAGTCCACGGTTATCGTGCGGAGCTCGGCATCCGACACCGCTCCGGTATACGCGCCCAGGCAAAAGACCGCTGCTTGCTGACCAGAGAGCGGTTCCGCCAGCGCGGAGCAGTCTGCGAAGTCTCGATGCAGAACCTCTTTCAGCTTGGGGTGCGAGATACCGAGCGTCTTTCGCCCGATAGCCGTTACCAGGGCGACGGTAGGATTCTCGAGCGCGTAGCGCAGGGCGTATCCGCCGACCATTCCCGATGCGCCCACGATTACAACGCGTGTCTGGCCCGCAGACTCGGCCTGATCAGTGGCTGTCATGAGAGTACGCGCTCCTCGAGCCAGTCCACGTACAGCCGGCGTTCCGCAAACAGCCACCCGCCGTCGATCTTCACGAACTGGTCCGCATAGCGGAGAGCGGCAATCATCAGGCGTCGCTTTCCATCGTCGGTCGTGAGGTGGTGCGCCAAGGTGTAGGCCTCTCCCGTGGCTCGGTCACCGGTCAGCGTGAGGATCGTGCACTGTCCGACGAAGTGCATGGTCGCGTCGTACTTTTTCAGATCTGCGAACACCGGAGCGAGCGCCTCGCGCGAGTGCAGTTCCTGAGTGGGCGTTGGATCTTTGGCATTCATGTACACCAGGAAGTGGGTGTCTGCGGTAAAGAGAGCCATCTGACCTTGTGCATCGCGACGATCGGCGCAGTGCGCATAGGACTCGACGAGTTCATGGATAGCGAGGCGATCCGCAGCCTCTTCGGGTGAGATGGTGACGTGTTTGCTCATGAGCTGGACTCCTTGTTCAATTCGTTCAGGCGCCGCGATAGCGGTCACTCGAGGACGGCCCGTGATTCCAGAAACGCCTCGATCCCGTACCTGCCGAATTCACGGCCGGCGCCAGAGTGCTTGAATCCGCCGAAGGGCGCCTGCTGATCGTCAAGCATGCCGTTAATCGCAACGCGGTCGGCAAAGAAAGGCAATGCCCGATCGCCGTCGTCATTGCCTTCTCGCGGAGTGCATGCCCCTTAGGCTACTGATGCGGCGACGCCCGTTCCAGTGTGCGCGCTCAACGGCCCTACGAAGTTGCTCTCCGACGAAGCCTGGCCTGCGTTTCGGTAGAGCGGCACGAGCTGGGCCATGGCCTGCTTGACGAATTCGGGCGTGTCGTACATGGCGATGTGAGTCGCGCCATCGACGATGTGCAGGCTCTTATCGCGGCTCCCGGCGCGCCTGAAGGTCCAAATCAGGATACGACCACGCCGTATCAGCTCTTGTCATCCAGCCGTGCAGCCGCCCACAGCCCGACCTTCTTGAGCAGACGGACCAGTTCCGCTCTTTCGTTGGTTTTGAGCACGGCCATTGTTTCCTCCATGTCGTTCGCGTGCTTTTGAAAGGCACGCTCAATCAAGCGTCGGCCCGCCTCCGTGAGCTCGACGATCCTGCTGCGCCTATCCTTGGGAAGGGTAACTCTCCGAAGCAGTTTCCTCGCTTCCAGACGATCGATAGCGGCGGTTATCGAACTGCTGGTCAGCAGAATCTGCTTGCCTACGGTATTTACCGGCAACGGTCCCTTGTGGAGGAGCACTTCCAATACGGCGAAATCCGAAAGCCCCAGGCCGAGCGCGGACACACTTTGCATCGCGTTCTTTTCGATCGCGTGGGCTGCTTTCCACAGAATGAGCCAGACTCGTACCGCGGGTTCGCGGCTCCCCTGTGCGGCGGGTACGTCAAAGTCGCTCATTGTTCTGTGGGCTCTTCGCCCCAATAATATTCGATGTCGAGCGGTGTAAGCTACTAAATCTCCCATGAAAATGCCTGAATCCTTCTGACTAGCCTCAGCATCTATCTCGATGTCGAGATAATTGGTTTAGGGACCCGCACAGAGAAGAGCTGCGGGCCCCTAAGTCTTGGAGGCACAACATGATTCGCCGGCTTTACGCTACGGACGACAGTCTTGCGACCGCGATTCTAAGGCTCACGTTGGGCGCCGTCTTCTTCGTGCACGGAGCGCAGAAGATGCTGGGTTGGTTTGGAGGATTCGGATTCCGAGGGACGATGGGTTTCTTCACCGACCTAATGCATGTTCCGGCTCCGCTGGCCTTCTTGGCAATTGCAGCCGAGTTCTTCGGTGGCATTGGGCTCATCTTTGGATTCCTGACGCGCATTGCAGCTCTCGGAATTGGAGTGAATATGGTCGTCGCGATTCTGACCGTGCATCGCGCGTTTGGGTTCTTTATGAACTGGACCGGCACTCAAAAGGGTGAGGGGTTCGAATTTCACGTCCTCGTGCTGGCCATCGTAAGTTATCTGATGATCCGAGGGGCGGGAGCTTTCTCCGTGGATCGACTCCTCACAGTCGCAGGGGTCTCTCGCCGGACAGAATCGCAGTTAGCGCACTGATGAGACCAAAGATCAATAGGAGTCACAAACATGCAAATCGGTATCGACAGCTTTGGTGCAGTCATCTCCGATCCAGCAACCGGACTCAGTCTCAGCCCTGTTCAACGGATGCAGAATCTTCTGGAAGAGATCGAGCTCGCCGACCAAGTCGGGCTGGATGTTTTTGGCATTGGCGAACATCATCGGGCCGAGTTCCTCGATTCAGCGCCCGCAGTAATTCTGAGCGCGGCTGCCTCGCGAACGAAAAACATCCGACTTTCGAGCGCCGTAACCGTTCTAAGCGCAGCCGATCCGGTTCGAGTCTTCCAGGAGTTCGCCACTCTGGACTTGATCTCGCATGGCCGCGCGGAGATCGTCGCGGGCCGCGGTTCCTTCGTGGACTCATTTCCGCTCTTCGGTTTCCGGCTGGAAGATTATGACGCGCTCTTCTCAGAGAAGCTCGATCTGCTCTTGAAGATTCGCGAAGATACGCACGTGCGCTGGTCAGGTAAGTACCGCGCCCCGCTCACCGGCCAGGCGGTCTATCCTCGCCCGCTGCAAAACCCGCTGCCGATATGGGTGGGTGTGGGTGGTACGCCAGCCTCTTTCGTCCGCGCAGGCGAGTTCGGTCTCCCGCTGGCGGTCGCCATCATCGGTGGAGAGCCGAGACGCTTTCGCCCTCTGATCGATCTCTACCGAGAGACTGGCCGCCGCGCCGGTCACGGCCCTGAGAAACTGATGGTGGGTCTCCACGCCATCGGTTTTCTGGGCGACACGACCCAGCAGGCGGCGGACGATTTTTATCCGGGTTATGCGTACACCTTCACGGAAATTGGAAAGGAACGCGGCTGGCCCCCAACGACGCGGGCGCAATTCGACGCGGTGCGCGGCCCCACAGGTGCGTTGATCATCGGCGATCCAGAAAGGGTCGCGGAGAAAATACTTTACGTGAACGAAGCTCTTGGCGGCCTCACTCGCATTACGTTTCAAATGGGCGTGTCAGCGCTCCCGCATCAGAAGATGTTGCGGTCGATTGAGCTCCTGGGGACTCGAGTAGTCCCGATCATCAAAAAGGAGTTCGCTGCTGAGCCGGCGCGTGCGTAACCACGATCGACGGTCCCGAATGACAATTAGAGGCACAACCGCCTGGAGGTGGAATCATGCAACTGGAAGATCGCAGCCGAGTGCAAGTGGGTCCCGTCTCGCCGCTCTGATTGGAATTATGTGTCTGCTGACCAATTTTGCAGCGGCGCGGCCTCAAGCGCGGAATCACCCTGATGCCTCCGACCTAGGCGCGACAGCGCGGCAGGCAACGATCGCGATTTTTCGAGATCGGGATTCCACTGCCATCGATCGCTTCTTAAGCGAATCGTGCGGCCTGACGGACAGGTTCGAAGCGTCCGTTGCGTCGGCGTTCCCGCGACCCAGGCGGGGGCTTTCCGGAGATTCGTGGGCACGGGGATGGCTGCGCTCTACCGACGGCGGAGCACTAACCGCATAGCAGAGCCTGCACACGAACTTGAATCCCACAGCGGTCAGCGGCAGTATCCCTTCTGACCGCCACGCGAGCGATCGAAGAAACCAAATCCCTTTACGGTAATTTCGTTCAACATGAGCCGAAAAAACAAACAAACGAAAGAGAGAACGATAACATGTCGACTAATTTGACCGCTGTGCTTCAAGAGCTTTTGCAGAACACATCGAATCTCAAAGTGCTCAGGCAACTCATGACGCCGGACGCCACCTACGTTTCATTGAACTTCGACAACCCTGAACTGAAGAAAGTTATGCCCTGGACTGGCACTCACAAGGGGCCTCAGGCGCTGTCCGATGTTTTTGGGGCAATCCAACGCTACTGGAAAACACTCGACTTCAAGGTCACCGACACCATTGAGCAGGGTAGCCGCGTCGCCCTCTTCGGCTCTTTTACCTACAAATCGACCGCGACCGGAAAGGAAATCACATCTCCATTTGGCCTCTTGGCGCGTTTCGAGGGGGATAAGGTCGCTTACGTTCAGTTTCTCGAGGACAGCTATGGCACTGCAGGCTCTTTCAAAACCGGGGGTGCCACAAGATTCCACAGCGATCCCTCGGGAAAAGAGGTTGAGGTCTAAGGCTAAGTAGGTTAGCAATGTTCAATGCTTGACGAGCCAGAGATTCGCAAACACTTCCCAGAATACCGCTACACGGTCACGGGTGAGATCCAGATCATGCACAATGTAGCGACTTGCCGGTGGGGAAGCGGGATGCCAGGTCAACCGTTCCACTACACGGGAACAGACTTCCTCGAAGAGCGTGATGGTCGCGTGTCAAGGCTGTACACGTTCATTGACCAGAAGCTATTTCAGTCCTGAATGAGGCCTTTGGCGAAGATCTTTGCCATGGTGGAATTCGGCTTTTAGACATCGGGAGATCCAACAATGATCGACACATCGAATAAAGAAATCCAGAGTCACTACGACTTCATCGTGGTGGGAGCAGGCGCGGCCGGTTCGGTTCTTGCAGCGGAATTGTCCGCGTCCGGCGCGCAAGTGCTCGTCATCGAGTCGGGAGGACCCGACGACGCACCGACCATCGCGAATCCGAGTATATGGTTTTACAACGTCGGCGGCCCGCTCGACTACCACCTGCCCATCACCCCGTCGCCGCGATTGAACAATCGCAAGTTCAATATGGCCCTCGGCCACGTACTTGGCGGCGGTACCAGCATCAATGCCATGGTATGGATACGCGGCATGCAACTGGACTACGACGGGTGGGCGGAGAACGGAGCCAAGGGTTGGGCCTTCGCCGACGTGCTTCCGGTCTTCAAGAGTCAGGAGGATTGGGAAGGCGGCGCAAATGCCTGGCGCGGAGCGGGCGGCCCCATCCACATCCGCCTCCCAAAAGATCCTCATCCCACAGCGCCAGCCTTCATCGACGCCGCCCGCGAGATGGGCATGCCCATTCTGGATGACGTGAACGGACCGATGCGCCCCGGCGCCGGCTACATCAACATGAACATCGCCGCGGATGGGACGCGCGTGAGCGCCGCCCGCGCCTTCCTGCGCCCGGCGCTGTCGAGGCCGAATCTCACTCTGCTGCTCAACACCAAGGTCGTGAAACTTAACTTTAAAGGTACTCGTTGCGTGGGCGCCAAGCTAATGACAGACGGCGCGGTAAAGGATATCGCGGCCGACAAGGAAGTGATACTTGCCGCGGGCACCATCAATAGCCCGAAGCTTCTGATGCTCTCAGGCGTCGGGGAAGGGAAGGCGCTTCGCAGCTTTGGAATCGACGTCGTCGAGAATCTGCCCGGCGTTGGCGAGAATCTGCAGGACCATGTGCTCGTATCCGGCGTCGTGTTCAAGTACAAAGGCAAGATGCCGGATCGGCCGGCCGACAGCAATGCCGTCGAGGCAGAGGCTTACTTGTCGAGCGGTCCTTCGGGTGAAACAGACATTAGTCTTGTGCTTCACCAACTACCAGTGGTTACGCCCGAAGTAGCCTCGCGCTTTGGAACTCCTCCACCGGACGTGTTCACAATCGCGCCAGCTCTTGTGCAGCCGACGAGCAGAGGCGCCGTCCGTTTGGCGAGCAACAACTTTCAGGATGCCGCCGTAATCGATGGCAACTATGTCGGCACGGATCACGATTTTGCGGCCATCGTGCGCGCGATCGAAGCCGCGCGTGAGCTTGGAAATCAGCATGCCTTCGACAGTCAGCGCGAGAGCGAACTCATTCCAGGACCCAAGGCAAGCGCCGAGGAGATTCAAGAAGTTGCCAGACTTGGATCGGCGAGTTTTGGGCACGGAGTTGGTACGTGCAAAATGGGCGTGGACAAGCTCGCTGTTGTCGACCCAGAGCTTCGCGTGCACGGCATTTTGGGCTTACGCGTGGCGGACGCCTCCGTGATGCCACACATCATTACGGGGCCGGGGACAAGCGCGTCGACTCACATGATTGCGGGCCGCGCCGCCAAGCTGATTCTCGGCTGACAACAGGGGATCGCATGACCGGCAATCCAGATACATGGTTGACCATCGACACCCATCACCACATATTGCCCGACTTTGTCGCACAGTGATATTGCCTATGCGCAAAACGACCAATCTCGATGACATCAGTATATTCGTTGCCGCTGAGGAGTCTGGAAGGTTCAGCGCTGCGGCTGCACAACTCCAACTTCCGGCTTTGCCAGCAGGAGGATCTTCCCAATACCGCCTTTCTCCCCTAGCACATGTGCTTCGGCCGCATCACGCAACGGCATCCGGCGACCAATAGGCAGAACGAACTTGCCATCGCGCACGTCATCGGCAAACTCGCGCACCTTGGATGGATCAGGCTGCGCGCGCACGCGAGTAATCTTCACTGTCGGATTTTGAGCCGCCGCGCTTTCCGGCAAGGCAGCGGCGTACCCAAAGTAGCCGCTCTGCTTTACCTTCGCGATCAGCTTCGCTGGAAGGTCACCGCCAACGGTGTCCGCAATTGCATCCACTATGCGGAATTTCTCAATCGCTTCATCGTCATCAATCGCGAGCACGTCAGAGACACCGAGAGAGCGGGCGTCATCCAGGTCTTTCCCGCGAACACCCGCAATCACCTGCGCGCCTATCTTCTTCGCCGTATGCACTGCCGCGCGCCCAACACTGCCCAGCGCTCCCGTTATCAGAACAACCTGTCCCTTTTTAACGTTTGTCGCAAGGCGCACAAGCTGGTCTCCCGTGAGAGCAATCAACGGGATCGCGGCCGAGTCCGCCAGGTCCACGCCATCCGGCAGATGGGTCACGTCCGAATCGTCCACTGCCACCAACTCGGCATAGGTCGCGTTGGATAGTGCAAGAACGCGGTCGCCGGCCTTGAAGTGCTTCACATTTGTGCCGACCGCCCGTACGACGCCACTCACATCGCGGCCAAGAATTGCAGGAAATGACAACGGAAAATCCTTCTGCCGCATCCCGGAACGCAGTTTCCAGTCGATCGGATTAACGCTCGCAGCGGCTGTCGCGATTAGTACCGTACCTCCGCTCATCTGAGGTTCGGGGACGTTGTCTTCAAATCTCAGCTTCTCGGGACCGCCATACTCATGCAGCACCACTGCCTTCATCGCGTATCTCCCACCCGCAGAGCTTCAGGCATATATCTGACGAGATCATACCCCGCCCGAGGCCTCATTTGAATGAAGTCTGGCCGACTCCCGTGTAGTCGGGCAACCCTTCCCTTACCGGATTGTGGAAGGGTTGCCCGTGACTCGGCAGGAATGCGAACCGTCATCCTCGGTCGCGAGGTCGAAAACGACATAGACCGTGCACTCGTGCTGCTTTGCGAAGATTCGGCTTGGGCCCGTCCGAAGCGAACTTTCTAAGCGGTGGCGGCCTTCACCTTCGTCGCAGCCTGTCTGCCAAGTACGCTTCACTATTGCGGCGTTCCTCTTCCGCGCGTTTGCGATCTTCGATGTCGGTCGTGACCCCATACCACTTGACGATGTTTCCGGCCTTTCCGATGCGCCGGGGTGTAAATGGCGAACTCTTTTCGCCGCATAAGCGCGATGTAACCGACAAGATTTTTCGCCTGGGCTACGTTGGACGCCTATCCCCTGAGAAAAACGCTCGATTGCTCGGGGATATTGAGCAAGCGCTGCGTCGCAACGGCATAGGTAACTACCGGTTCCTGATCGTGGGTGAGGGCGGCGACCGCGTTTGGCTCGAGCGTAGGCTCGTTCAAGCCGATTTTACCGGAGAGTTGCACGGCGAATTTCTGGCGCGTGTACGCGAATATGGACTTATTTGTCTTTCCGTCGGAAACCGATACCTATGGCAACGTCGTGGCCGAAGCAAGAGCATCAGGCGTACCCGCAGTGGTGACTTCCAAGGGCGGGCCGAAGTATCAAGTGCGGGATGGCGTCACCGGATTGGTCGCGGCCGACACGGCGGATTTCATCGCCAAGGTGAAGTTGGTCCTTACCGTACCCAAAGTGCATATGACGCTGCGCGAAAACACGCGCGCCGCCCGTGGCCCGGAATGGGGCTCCGTCACTGAAGATCTTCAAAAGGCGTACCGGCGAGCATGCAGCCTACCGCCCTGCGAAACCCCGAAGCGGCTCCGGGCTGCGGGCTAGCGAATTTCCCCGGTACCCAACTCTTCCGGCCTGTTCAGATTGAGGACTACCTGAAACCACCAGTTCGGCTGGTAGCTGATGCGCACCGGTACCCCTCGAAGAGCGTCGGTGGTTCCGAGAAGGAGTTCGAAGCTTGAACCCTGACGGCTAGTCTCATCGAGATTCTCGAAGTGTGCCAAAAGCAAGTTCTGGTAATTGCGCAGGTAAGGTTGCGAAGTTCCACTCAGGGAAAGCCGCACCGTCTCATGCTCAACGGGAGAAACGTGCGTGAGCGCGAGTTTGAACAATTGGCCGTTGTAGAAGTAGCAGAGGGCCTTAGGCGCCGGTTCGCCCTTGAGCGCAGCATCAACGAGTTCAGAAATCGTGCTGAGGAAACCTTCGGGCCGGCCACAGGCTTGGAAGCGGCCGGCGTCCAAGGGGTGGACTTTTCCTTCGGAGTTCAGGAGGTGGTTGAAAACCACCGGTTCAGCCTGATCGAATTGGTGAATAGTGAAATCAGTGTCGCTCGCAAAGGGCACCGTCTTAGCGACGCTGCCATTGCGGTCGGCCCGATTTAGAATGGCGGAAAAAAGGAACGTGTTACCTTTTTTTTCATCGTCGAGTTCCTTGCGCATCCCCGCAGGCGAGTTCCCTTTGTAAATCTTCATGAACCCGAGGAACGTGCTCGACTCCGGCGCCCCGCCATTGGCGGCGTGGTGCACGCGCTCCGCAGCGGCCCCCCAGCGGTTTATAGCCCTCGGGGCCTTCGCCGGGTCGGACCCCATGACGATCTGCAGGAACTCCGCCGCCGGATCGTCGGCGGAAACGCCCCGCCGGATGTAGCCGCCTCCGACGTCATCTTCGCCCGCCCAGAACAGCAACAGGCGAACGCGCGCCGTCATGATGTAATCGTACTCGGCGCCCACACGGGGCGCCGTGCGAATCTCATCGATGGCGCGGCGGAGGGTGTCCTGGGAGTCGGTTGAAAATCCGCCTGACTGCGCGAGACAAGGCGTCCAAGACCACGCCAGCCCTCCAGAGAGGCACACGGCAAAAATCGCGCTTACCAGTAAAACAGTTCGCGAATCGCTCTTGGTCATTCGCACCTCGTCTTCGTGGAACGATTCCATTTGTGACCTGTTGCCCCATACTAAACAAGACAAAGGTTAACGAATCTTTACACCGCCGTCACAATTTGTGCAGGTTTCCCGTGGCGCAATGGCTTTGGGAGATCCTGTCATGGAGAATGTCCGCACCGAAGCGTTCCGGTCACCTCGCCCCGTAGCTGCGAAATCCGCTGTAGCGGGAGGAGCTCCCTCCGGTGAACACAGTGCGCGGACCGTGGTAGCGGTTCTGAAGGATCTCGTGCGTGACCCTGGCCGCTACCTTTTTTCGCGGTGGAATTGGAAGTCCGCGCTGTTGAGTTCGCTGCTCCGTGCCACCATTTTCTTTTTCACCAATCTCCTCGCAGGCTGGCACGCGATGTCCCGGGGAGGCTCAGGAGTAGCCGGCGGAGGCGCGGCGCTCCGAGGCGATGGCTTCGAGGAGGCTTTCGTTTCCGATGGCGGCGCCCACGGGGATCAGGAGCTTGGGGCGAATACGGGTGACGATTTGCTCGGCGGCCTTGTAGCGTACGCTGGGCTCGAGTGCTTCGCGGCGGTTGAGGAAGGTCTCAACGAGGGTCAGGTCCTCCGGCGTCAGGCGCTCCGAACCGTATCGCACACCTTCGGGCACTGGGGCCAATTGCCAGATGGGCTTGATGTCTTCAAGGGCGCGTTCGTGGACGACAACCGTTCCGGCAACCAGATCGCCGAGACGTTGGCTCTTCCGGCTTAACAGCACACTGACGATGCCGATCGCATACAGAAAAGGCAGCTGATCGACGATGCGAAGCAGGTTTCGGCCCACGGAGTCGATGGTCTGGATGTTGCGGCCATCGTCTTTGATTACGCGTATATGGACCGCGCGCTTGCCCACCGTTTGGCCGTTCCAGACGGCTTCGAAGAAAATGAAATAGCCGTAGTAAATTAGAAAAAAAACCGCCAGGGCGACGGCTCCGATCCAAATCCGCGCGAGCGACAAAGAGCCCGGCAGAGCGCGAAAAAGCAGCGCCGCCGCGAAAATCACGATCGTGCCAATCGCTATTTGAATCAACGTATCGAGCGCCAGCGCCAGAAACCGGCTGCCTAATGCCGGCAACCGCAAATTCGAGCGAGGTCTGCTCGGGAGTTTCGATGGTAAGCTGGCCGTCCCAGCCTGGGGGTGGGGCGGGATTGGGCGGCAAAGAGGCCATGATCTCCACACGCTGGCTTGCAAAAAGAAAACCGTACTGGACGCGGCTGGAAGAACTGGTCGACCGCGCCGGACGCCGGGGCGTCTCGGTTTTCGATCACCTTGAGTTGCAGGAACTCGGGCTGCTGTACCGGCAGACCGCTTCGGACCTCGCTGTAGCCAGGGAAGACGCCACCAGCCGCCAACTGGCAGCATATCTCAATCACCTGCTGGGCCGCGCCCATAACCTTATCTATATGGGCAAAAGGCCGCAAGTGCGGGAAGCACTGCGATTCTATGCCCGCTACCCGCAAATTTTTCGCCAGATGTTGCCGCAGGTTACGCTCGCGTTTCTGATCTTCGCGGTATTCGCGGCCGTGGGCTGGGCAGTAAGCGCGCACGATCCCGGTTTTGCCTACCGCCTGCTGAGCTCGCCGATGATGGAATCCATCGAGAAACGCCAGATGTGGACGCAGTCGATTGTGACGGTCAAACCGCTGGCGGCTTCAGCGATTCTTACCAACAATCTTTCGGTAGCGTTTGCCACGTTTGCGCTGGGCATCACTGCGGGAATCGGTACCGTCTGGATGCTGGCTCTCAACGGCCTGATGATGGGCGTGGTGGGCTCGGCAACCTGGCGCGCCGGAATGGCGCTGCAGTTGTGGAGCTTTGTAGCTCCGCATGGCGTACTGGAATTGCCCGCCATCTTCATTGCCGGTGGAGGTGGCCTCGAAATCGCGCGAGGATTACTGTTCCCGGGATTGCTGCCACGCGGGGAATCGCTGGCTAAAGCCGGCGGGCGAGCCGCGCGTCTGGTGCTGGGCATCGTGCCCATCCTGATTGTCGCAGGCACGATCGAAGGTTTTATTTCTCCGTCCAACCTTGCCCTGCCGCTGAAGTTCGCACTCGCCGCAGTTTTGGGATCGCTGCTGATCGTTTATCTGCGGAGCGCCTCGAAATCGGATGCCAGCATTCTGGCGTCGGATCCGCGCAAGAGATCGGACTGACGCCTTCGCGGGAATTCGCCGCGAATTCCCGCGCGACCTACAGTAAGTTGCGCTCCTTGACGTCCAAATATTGGTTAACCAGAATTGTCGCCAGCTCCCAGGGCCGCCACTCGAAGGCCAGTATGCCGCGCTCTCGCAACCGCCGGAGCAGGAGATCTCTTCTCTGGCAGATTTCGAGCGCCGCCGCGTGACGATACATTTCTTCCGTTGAGGCGGGCGTAGCCGCGGCGAGTGCGGCCAGTTCCGGCTGGTTCATGGCCGCGAAAACCACCAAGTGACGCGGCGTCATCTGCATGGCGTATTCGATGACTTCGGGAACGGTTGCAGTTTCGGCAAAATCCGTGATCCAAACGATCAGGCTGCGGCGTTTCTGCATGCCGAGCAGGGCGCGCACGGCGCGCGCATGGTTGGGCTCGTGACTTTCGGCGAGCACGTCAGCCAGGGCGCGGGCCAACCAGCGAATGTGCTGCGCGCCGCGACCGGGAATCAAGCTCTGCTGTATCTCCGCGCCATACGCGAGCAGGCCCACGCGATCTCCGCACTGCATGGCCACCTGGCCGAGCGAAAGTGCGGCGTTTACGGCGTGGTCCAGCTTAGAGAGGCGCAAAGCGCTGCCGAGCTCCTGTACCTTGGCGCGCAGCAGGCGTCCCGCATCGAGCACCAGCCAGAGGGTTTGGCTGCGCTCCATCTGGAAGACGCGCGTGATCAGGCGGCGCCGCCGCGCGGTTGCGGTCCAGGACACGTCGCGGAAGTCGTCGCCTTCGCGATATTCCCGCAAGCTTTCTAGTTCGTGCCCCATCCCCCGCTGCCGGTAGCGCCGCCGCTCGATTTCCACCTGGCGGCTGCGAATCAGGCGCAAGGTCTGCCGGCGAGCCTGCTCGATGTTGGGAAGCACGCAAACCGCCTGGGCCAGGTCCGCCACGGCGCGGCGCTCCGCAAGACCGAGGGTCGAGCGGTATCGCAGAAATACGCGACCCACGCGGGTTACGCCTCGCTGGCTGGGCAAAATGGGATACGAAATGTCGGTTGCGCCACGCGGGGGCACGACAGCCGCTAAATCCGGCGGGTGCCAAGCGAGGGCGAGCGGCGTTTCGTCGAGTGCAGCGATGTAGAGAAGGCGCGGACTATCCCCGGCAATTTGTATTCCGATGCGCGAGGAAACGCCCAGGGCCGGCTGCGAGCTCCAGACACGGCGCACGGTGATTTGCCGCGGGCGGGGCAATCGCGAGAAATCGAAAAGCCACGCCGCAACAATTAATGCATCCCAGAAAAACATCGCAACCACAAATTTCATTGACCACCAGGCTGGGGCGAGCCAGGCCAGGCCCAGAACCAGCGCAACAATAAACCGCTGGCCGAACGCGAAAGGGAGGCGGCCGAGCGGAAGCGCGCGCGCCTCGACGATTTGCGGAATCCCGGACGTCGCATCGGAAGCGCCCACGGTCATTTCGGAACTTCAACCGCGGCCAGAACGTCGGCAATGACCTGGTCGGTGGTGACTCCTTCGAGATCGGCTTCCGGTTTGAGTAAAAGCCGGTGGCGGAACACCGGCGGAGCGGCGGCTTTAATGTCGTCGGGAATCAGAAAATCGCGCCCCTCGATACCTGCGATGGCTCGCGCCGTATTGAACAGCACTACCGCGGCGCGAGGACTTGCGCCCAGCGAAATTGCCGGCCAATCGCGGGTGCGCCGGACCAGATTGACCAGGTAACGGTACAGGGTATCTTCCACGCGAATTTTCTGCGCTTCCTGGCGGGCCGCATCAAGCAGCCCAAGTTCCATGGGCGCGATGGCGATGCTATCGAGCTTGTGGGAGTCAAAACCGCGTTCGATGCGCTGCAGAAGCGTCATCTCCTCTTCGGCCGACGGATAGCCGACGCGAATCTTAAGCGCGAAACGGTCGAGCTGCGCTTCAGGAAGTGGGTAGGTGCCTTCGAACTCGATGGGATTTTGCGTGGCGAGAACGGTGAAGTTGGCCGGCAAGAGATTGCGCACGCCGTCGATGGTGACCTGACGTTCCTCCATGGCCTCGAGCAGGGCGGCCTGGGTGCGCGGCGAGGTGCGGTTGATTTCATCTACCAGCAGGAAATCGGTGAAGATCGGACCGCGATGCAGAGAAAATGAGCTGGTAGCCATATTAAAGATGTTCGTACCCATGACGTCCGCCGGCATGAGGTCGGCCGTGCACTGCACTCTCTGAAATTCGAAGCCGCATATCCGCGCCAGTGTTTTGGCGGCCAATGTTTTGGCGATCCCCGGCACCCCTTCGATAAGGGCGTGCCCTCCGACGATCAGCACCAGCAAGAGCTCCTCGAGAGCCGGTGACTGGCCCACGATAACTTTGGAGAATTCGGCGCGCACGTGCGACGCGAAACGCGAAAGGTGTTCCATTTCAAGGCTTCTCCTGTCGTTGCGGCGCACTCGGTCCGAATTGTTTGCGGCAATCCTCGAGCTCCTGAACGAGTGCCAGCGCCTGCGAAGGCTTGATCCTATTCGATTGGCTGGCGGCCGCGGCGAGAGACAAAGTTCGCGACAGGCCGCTGCGGCGCCCTCCCAGCCGTTCGTCGATCGCTTGGCCAAGCGCAACGTCCGGGATCGTCACCGGCAGCCGCAGGCGACGCGTGAGCACGGCGCGAAAGTTCCGGTAAACAATGCCCACCGCGGCCGGCGTGGCGCCGGCTCGTTCGTACAACGCGCCGAGCGTATCGACAAACTCCAACGGCCATAGGCGCGATGTCGCAGGACCCCGCACGACGGGGCCGGCGCGCCGGCCGAAGGTAAAGAAAATGGCGACGCCCAGCAACGCAAGTTGCGCAATTCCCCAAACCATTGGCGTGCCCGCCACATAAGCCCAGAGCGATCTACGCTCGCCGTGAAAATATTCATCCCAATAGATTTTTTGCGGCGGAGCCGGGCCGTTCACCGTAACGCGGACGGCATTCAAAAGTAGATTCAGGTTTCCTTCCTGCGAAATGCCAGCATTCGTCAGCGGCTCGGGGCCAGCCCACCACAAAACGCGGCCGTTCCCCACGCGCCAACTGACCGCCGCGGGGTGCTGGGGATCGCCGTAAAGGGCGACCTGCGGCCCGGCGATTCCTTCCCACAATGCCACAGGGCGCAGGACGATGACATCCGCGCCGCGCGTGAACCTACCCGGAAAGATAGCGGAGAAAGATTGCGTCTGGGCCACAAAAGGCTGCTGAAGGAGGCGTGCTTCAGGAAAAAAATCGCTGGCGCGTGAGCCGGTAATTAGTATGGTGCCGCCTTGCTCCACGAAACGACGCAGGTCCGCTCGCTCCGTTGTGTTCGGCACGCTCGCCGGGTCGGCGAGGATGAGCATCGCGTCAGAGGGCTCGCTCGGCAGTCCTGCAGGCGAATCCTCCCAGCGCTCCACCGGAAGACCAAGTTCCTGCAGAAGCAAATAGGCGGCGCGCGCCCCGCCCGGGCCGGAGGAATAACTCGACGGAACAGACCCGGCATTTTCACCGGCCCCGGGCGCCAGCAGCACGACCGCGCAAAGCAGCAGGGCCAAAACCCCTCCCGCGATGAGCAATAGACGGCGATCGGCTGGATCTATGGCCGTTTGCATCCAAGTTCCTCAACTATGTGCAGGGAATCGAGAAAATCCTGGCGCGTTGCGGCCCGACCACCGTACCAGGTGTGTTCGAGGTTGGAAGTGAGGGCGCGCAACCGGTCACGGTGTCCAGCTTCGTCGCCGGATGCAGGCGCGGCACCAATAGCGTCAGTAAACTGGCGCAGTCGTTCGCGCGGCGTTCGGCACGGGTCGTAAGGGATGACGTGGGAATTCTCGAGACACACAATGCCGGCCCAGTACAGGGCGTGGATGGCTTCGCGAAAATTGGCGCGATCGGCGGCAGATCGCGCGGCGCGAATCCAGTCCTGCCAGGTCTGTGTCGCAACGGAAACGGCGGGCGCATGCAGTTCCGCCATTTGGGCTTGCCGTATCCATGAGCGGAATAGCAATAGCGCCAAGATGGAAGCCGCGCCAAGCAGTAGGATCCAGAAAAGCGTCCGAGCGGCCAGCGGATGGCCCCCCAAATCCCGCAGAAGCCTGGTAATCATTTGCCAGGCCCAGGCGCTGGCACGCTGCTGAAGACGTTCCCAGGCGCTCTGTGTGTAGTCGGTACGAAATTCGCTTTGGGCGAGGATACGGCCGAGAGTGGCGCGCGCACCGGCGTCGCCCGAATTATCCGCGGAATCGTAACCGCTGAGTTCGGAGGCTAGCTCATCCACCCATAACCGAGCCTCGTCAATGCACACGAATCGCTGCGAGGGGTCTTTCACGGCCTGGTCCAAGAGGGCCCGCAATCGCGCCGTGGACACCTGGTACTTGCGCTCGCGCGTCTCAACGGTCCACTCAGGAGACAGGCTTGATTCCAGGGAAACGATCGATTCGGGGCTCACCGGGCCTGCCGGCGACGCATTCTGAATTTGTGCGAGGCCGGCTTGGAATGACCGTATATCTTGCGGAACAATGGATTGCGAAACTTGGAGTTGCGAAACTTCGGGCTCAAAACCCGGACTGAATAAGGCTTGGCCGCGGGTGCCAAGCGCGAGGAGCGCGGGAAATAAGAGGCCAGCGGCCGAGAGTCGGAGGATTGGCCTCTGCAGAGACTTGCGATTCGGAGAGTTCGCCTGCGGGCACATTCCTCGAGAACCGTTACGGCGCGCTGGGAGCAGGACCGGGCGCATCGCGGAGGCCGACGGCAGGATCTAGCATAATTTGCAAATCGAAAGCTTCCTTGCGCACACGCAGATCGAAATAGAAGATGGAGGTAGCAATCATCAGAACAGGCGTAATCAGTACCCCTCCAAATTCCGTCGAGACTTGCGTGATCGCCATCCACATCCTCATCATCGCCGGATGATTGCGGGCGGCAACAAGTCCTATGGATGGAGGCCAGGTAAACACCGCCCCTACAGCTATCGCCAATACGAAATATAACAGGATGATCATAAATGCTCGCCCGGCGCAGCCCCTGGTAAGCGCCAGGCTGCGATGGAGCGATTCTCTGGCTCCCAGCTTTTCCAAGACTGCCGCGGGAATTGACACGATTAAGCGGCAGGCCATATAAATGCCCGGAATTACGAGCAAGAACAACCCGCCGAACGTGACCAGCAACGTCAGCAGGGTCACACCAAACAAAGTGCCCAGCTCATCGCTCACCATGCGAAATGAGCCGCTGATGGTCGTGGATCGGCCCATGTACAGATCGGCCACTGCCGAGACTGTGGCTCCCTGAATCAGCAGGTAAGCAATGACGCTGACGATAGCCAGCATCAATCCGGCACCGATACTGGCTCCCATGCCCAAAGGATTGGCAGGCGCGACTGCCACACCTCCGGAAGAGCCTGGCACGTTCCGAATTTGGCCCGAAATTCCCAGGAAAATCTGCACCAGGCGGAGCGCCAGGACCAGCAGCCGGGGAATTGCCGCGATTCCTACGAACAGGATGAAGTTCTCACGATACAAGGCAAAGGAGCGATCGAGGATCTCGCCCAGGGACAAAGGGCGCAAATCCAAACTGGCCATCGGAGGCCTCCTTGCTACAAACCCCTGGTACGTCTAGTCGCGCGGCACTCTAACAGAATGCTGCCGGAAGAGACAGAATTTTGCCAGTCCGGGAAGTGTTATAGCGAAAATTCAAGGGCAGAAGGCGGGAAAGACTACAAGGCTCGGCAGGCCTGACAGCACACGACAGGAGACGCTCGCGAAACACCATCCGGCCGATTCGCAGAGCGTCCCCCGCCGCAAAGCAAATTTAGGAGCCGCTGCTGCCGCCACTCGATCCGCTGGAAGAACCCCGACCGCCGCGCTACTGCCACCCTGCCCGCTCCGGCCTCCGCCCTTCCCGGACTTTTTCGAACCGCCGCTGCTTCCACCGCTATTACCGCCCTGCCCCTTTTCTCTGTCGTCTCTATTCGCCATGCTTATTCTCCTTTTTTTACGTACGGACTTGGAATTGAATTTCAGACAATCAGTCGAAAGTTCTAACTAGTAAGTGCCCGCGGCTTTCCCGCGGTGAATCGCCGAGGACGCGCCGGTCTCCGACGCGCCGCCCGCCGCCTCGAAATTGATGTTTCTCCATGGAAGCTGGTACGTGTTTGCCGGGCTTGCTGTAGGGGCTGTTTGCAGAGGAGTAACGGTCGAATCCCGCCCACCGGCCCGTACAGGAGACTAGGTCCGGCGCTAGCTCGGCTCCAAAATTTCAATCTCGGTGCCCACCGGGGGGCGCCCAAACTCTTCCCAGGCGCTCCCCGAGCGAAAAAATAATTCCATCCAACGAATTTCGTTCCTCACCTCCGCACGGCGATACGCCCAGCCGCTACTGCCGGGGGAGAAAGCAATCTGGCCGGATTTGACGTCAAAGCTGCCATCGCTGACGATAACCCGCTTCTCTATCTGGCCCATACGCACGGAAAGTACATGTCCGGGAATATCATCAAAATGGGCTTGTGAGATTGAGTCGCTTGGGGTAACTGACAACCGCAGCGGAATAGTGGTCTTGATGTTTCCGTAGCCATCGATATATGCGATCGAGCTAGCCGGCGGATCCGGTATTTCCGAAACAGGAATGTTGTCCACGAGCGCGCTGGTATTGTTTGCGGCGAGGGCCGCGACGGCGTCGGGAAAGACATCGCGCGAGCGAAATTGCGCACGAGAAGGCGGGATCGATACCTACCTAAGCTCCTCAGCTACGTCGCGTATAAAAGAAAGGGAATGTCCGGCATGGACGCCGATGACCTTCACCCCGTTGGGAAGGCGCGCAAAAGCCAGCCGCTCTCCCGGGTCCGCGCTCGAGCTCGGGGTGTCTTCCGCGCGCGGCGCCACGTTGTGATAAATGAGAGTGCTGTCATCCGCAGCGTTCAATCCGATCTGCGCAATGCAAAAACCCGCGGCCAGCGTCGAAAAAACCGGGACGTTGGTGAGCACGAATTCAGCGTCCGGCAACGCCTGCTTTAGCCGCTGGATCACCTCGGCAAACGCTAGATCGGCCGGACCATAGTCCGCGATGATGTGTAGAAGCATTAGCCAGGTGCCCTAATTCATTCGCTGCACGCCCCAGCGAAGGATTATGCGCGAGCTTTTCTTTTTGCTTTCCTGCCGCCCCGGCCCATGCACTGGCGACTGATGGCCGTGGCCCAATCGGGGCCGCGGATTCCGAGAGGTTTGAACGTCTTTCCCTGCGTCTGGTTATACATGGGTTCGATATTGTCAGAGGCACACCGGATGCCGAACTATCGGGTATACGCGGTATTCTGGGGGCGATCGAATGTAGGCAGGTTTCACTAGCTGGTTTTCCGCGAGTTAACTCGCTGGCGTAGAATAAATCCATGGCCAAGCCAATTCGCCAAGAGCCGGCGAATTTCGATGCGTCGTGCTTATTTTGTCAGATCGTCGCCGGCGAAGCTGCGGCCAAAGTGGTTTTTGAGGATGCCATCTCGCTAGCCTTTTTGGACATCCGGCCGCTTTTCGCTGGGCATTGTCTGCTGATCTGCAAGGAGCACTTCCCGACTCTAGGAGATCTTCCTGGCCCGCTGATTGGGCCGCTGTTTACAAACGCGCAGCTTTTGGCGCGCACCGTGCAAGAGGTGATGAAAGCGGAGGGTACTTTCGTCGCTGTCAATAATACGATCAGCCAAAGCGTGCCGCATTTCCACATTCATATTGTTCCCCGGCGTAAAGGCGACGGTCTGCGCGGATTTTTCTGGCCACGCCAGAAATATGAAGATACGGACATGGACGCTGTGCAACAAGCCCTGCTGTCCCGGGTCAAGACATGATCCCGGACAAATTGGCAGGCGTTTCGACTGCGCAACCAACTGCACAATTAACCACACAAATAAACGACGCGTGGCGCACGCCCCAAGCCAATTGCGTTGCTCGCCGCCCCGCCCTCAACCGCGTGCTGTTGTTTCTGCTCGTCGTGGCCGCCGCGATTTTGCGGTTTGCGGCGCTAGGCCGGCAGCCTTTATGGCTCGATGAAGCCGCCGACGCGGCGTTCTCGGCGCGCCCGTTCTGGGATTGCATATTTGCCGAGACCGTCCACCCCCCTCTTTATAGAATGCTTCTGCATTTCGTCGTCCTGCGATTCGGCGATTCCGCGGCCGTTGAACGCTTCCTTCCCGCGGTGTTTGGAATTCTCGCGGTACCCCTGGCGGCCCTCCTGGCGCGCCGCTTTTTCCCCGATGCGGAGATAGCCGCCGCGGCGCTGATTGCGACGTCGCCTTTCTTGATTTTCTATTCGCAGGAGAATCGCGATTACTCGCTGTTTATCCTCCTGGCGCTCGTCTCCACTTGGGCCTTCTGGAATTTCCTCGAATCAGGCCGCGGGTTACCGCTCTACGGCATGCTTTCGATGCTTCTTCTTTACACGCATCACCTCGCAGCATTTGTACTGCTGGCCCACGAAATCGTTTATTGGTTCCACAACCCCCGGCGCAAGCGCGACTGGGTTTGGATGCGTCTCACGGTCGTGGCGGCATTCGCGCCTTGGCTTATCTGGGTGGCGCGACACTATCACCCCGAGTCCCGGCTTTTCATCGGCCCCGCTTTGCTGGTACCCAGCGCCTTGCTGCGATTCTTTGTGGGCTACGGCATTGCCGCATCCGATGGCGTACGGAAAACCGTCAGCTGGCGATTGAAGTTTTCTGAAGAAGGGCCCGTGGTGATCGCGGCTTTTTTAGTTTTCGGCTGGCTTCTGTGGCGGGGAGTATGCCGCGTCCGCTCCCGGTCGTTCGCCTTGTTTTGGGGGGCTCTGATTCTAATTCCCTGGGCCACGCTCGTTATTTTGTCTCCCTGGGTACAGCTCGCCCATGAACGTTATGTCGCGTTTCAAGCGCCTTTTATGCTCATAGTGGCTGCCGCAGGCCTTTGTTCGCTGCACGGGCGCCCGCGTATTCTGGCCACAGCGCTGCTTGCCGTCCTGATTGCATTTTCCCTGACGGCCTACTACGCGGCCCCCGGCCGAGCCTTCGGTTACCGCTTTTACTATGGCAAGGAGAATTGGGCCGGCGCGGCGGATTTCGTCCGGCAGGAGCGCGTGGACACCGTCATTCTGGCGCCGGGATATCTGTACCTGGCTTTCGACCGCTACCCGCGCAGAGGATCACGCGAAATCCAACTGGCGAACGGTTCCTCGAGTGTTCCCGACTTGCATGATGCAAAAAGAGTAGCTTTGGTCTTATCGCACGATGGGGCCGCCGAAGAACGTCTGCGCTCCAGTTTGGATGGCGCATATCCACAGGTCGCCGAGGCCATTTTTTCTCCGCAAAACATGATTCGAGTCATTGTTTACGACTCCTCCGCGCCTGCCCCAAGCGCCGCCCCTGCTTCGGCCCGCTTTCAATAAGTGTGGCCTATCAGCGTGCGGCAAGTGAGCCAAACTGGCACATTTCCGCCCAGGAACTTCGATTTTAACGTTCATCAGCGGTTTTCCACGGAAGCTATATTCTGAATATCGTGCGGTGCATGCGCCGCTCCACATGACCACCAGCGACTCACCTGTGCAAACCTCGCCATCACCCATTCGGGAAATCTCCTCCGGTCAGAATCTGGCTAATATTCGCGAGCAATTGAAGAAGCTCGAGCGCCGCGATTGGTGGCTGTGGTCTCTCGCCGTGATTGTCATGTTGCTCCTGACCATTGCGGTAGTCTCGCTTAGCTTTCCGAACCTGGTCGCTCCGCAGGACGAATTTTTTCAATTCAGCTTGAGTCAAGCGGTACGCGGTTTAGTGGGTCTGGTGCTGCTCTTCAATACCTATACGATTTACCAGCAAGCCATGATCAAACGGCTGCGGCGCCAGTTTTCACAACAATTGGACGCCATGGCGCTGTTGAACGTGCGTGCGGAAGAACTCCACCGGCTGGCGACCACCGACCCGCTCACCGGCCTGGCAAATCGGCGCACCGCGGAGCAGCGTCTGGCGGCGGAAGCCGCGAGGTCGCAGCGCTACGGCCATCCGCTTACCGTTGTGGCTTTCGACTTGAACGAATTCAAATATATCAACGATCACTACGGGCATCAGGCCGGTGACCTGGTGCTGCGCGAATTCGCGCAAAAGATTTCAAGCGCCATCCGCCTGTCCGACCTGGCCGTACGCATGGGCGGCGACGAGTTTCTTCTGATCCTGCCGGAGTGCCGCATCGAGCAGGTGCCCACGCTTCTGGCCCGTCTGCGCCCTTTAGAGGTGAATTTTAAGGGCACCCGCGTCCCCGTCGAATTCTCGGTCGGCTGCGTGAGTTACCGGCAAGACGAGACGCGAGACGCGTTTCTCGAGCGCGCCGACAAGACACTTTACGCCGACAAACGCGCGGGAAAAACTCTTGCCAATGGCGAACCTATCCAGCGCTAACGCTAGCTTGCCGAGAAGTCTCTTGGCGCGCCCCTGTGCGCGGCCTAGCGGTACGGCGTGCAACCAAATCCATAGCCGGCTCGAAATTGGCCAGAAACTGACCCTACGTCACGCTCACACTCGCGAGGAAGCGAAAGCCGAGGTCATCTATTTTGGGTGCCCCCAGGCTGGAAAGACTCAGGTGGGTATTCAGTTTCAAAAGCCATCGTCGCAGTTCTGGCGCGTAGCCTTCCCCCCGGACGATTGGGCGCTGCTATTACCAACGGAAGTCCGTAAATAAAAGGGAGGTGAAAACCGAAGGGTTTCCACCTCCCGGGGTGGGGTGCTATTCGAGAGAAAACTTACAGACAGAACCGGCAGCTAACAGCCCAAGTTAGCGCCGGAAACCACCGGTCCATCGCGCTAAGGCGGCGCTCTCCGAAACCGGAAGGCGCCACCAATTGTGCGCTCGGAATAACACGCTTGCCGGAATCCTGTCAAGATAATTATCCACAGTTTTAATTCGGCAGGTGACAACGCTACGGCTCGGTGAAGAATGCCAGCGTGAGCAGCGTTTTCTGCTCGAGTTCGTGGGCTTTCGGCGAACCGGTGGCCGGGCTGGCGCTTGCTGAGCGCTTCACCGAGCGCACCGGCCGCCCACCGGTTAGCGGCGCGATGCGCGACACCACGTAGAACAACGCGCCCATGTTCGCAGGCTCTTCCTGAACCCACACAATATCACGTGCTTCTGAATGGCGTTTGAGCTCCGCAGCGAGCTCCTCTTCGGGAAAGGGATAAAGCTGGTCGAGAACGAGAATGGCGGTGTCGCTCGACTCGCGCCGGCTGCGTTCGGCACGCAACTCATGCGCAAGCTTGCCGGTACAGATCAAGATGCGCTTGACTGCGACAACCTTGCGCTCCGGTACCACGTTCAGGAAGCGCGGCTGGGCCAGATCGGCTAACGGTGAGGCCGCGGCAGGGTTCCGCAGCATACCCTTAGGTGTGAAGACGATCAGCGGCTTGCGCCAGCGGCGCAGTGCCTGCCGGCGTAACAGGTGAAAATATTGCGCCGCGTTCGATGGCTGGCATATTTGTATGTTGTCTTCGGCGGCCAGTTGCAGGTAGCGTTCGATGCGCGCGCTCGAATGCTCGGGGCCCTGGCCTTCATATCCGTGCGGCAGCAGCACAACAACACCCGACGGCAAATCCCATTTGTCCTCCGCCGCGGAAATAAACTGATCGATGATGACCTGTGCTCCATTAGCGAAGTCGCCGAACTGCGCCTCCCAAAGCACCAGCGCCTCCGGATAATCACGGCTGTAACCATATTCGAAACCAAGCACGCCCGCCTCGGAGAGCGGCGAGTTGAAAATTTCGCACCGAGCCTGGCCGGGTGCGAGGTTGGCTAGAGGCATGTATGCTCGCTCATTGTTGATGTCGACGAGTGCGGCATGCCGCTGGCTGAACGTACCGCGAACGCTGTCCTGCCCCGTAAACCGCACGGGCGTTCCGGCGAGGAGCAGTGTGCCAAAGGCCAGGGCTTCGGCCATGCCATAGTCCACGGCGCGCAGGCCACGGCCCATCTCCAGCCGCTGCTCGAGCAGCCGCTTGACCTTGGGATGTATGCCGAAATTCGCCGGATAGCGTGTCAGGCCTGCGGCTACCTGCCCAAGCGCACCTGCGTCCACGCCGGTGTCGACCTCGAAATCCGGCTCATAACATCCGCGCTTATAGGGCGCCCAGTAATCGGGCAGCTCGTGCAGCACCGGATGTTTGGTTATGCTTGCGGCGCTCGTCAGCCCCTGTTCGAATTCCGCACGTACCTGGGCCACTGCGGCGGTAGAATCGGCGCCAATTTCTCGCGCATAAATTTGCCATAGCGGCGGGTGGTCCTTGATCTTCGCGTACAGAAGCGGCTGTGTGATAGTCGGGTCGTCTACCTCGCTGTGTCCGTGCCGGCGGAAACCAATCAGATCGACAACTGCGTCGTCTGCAAACTCCGTGCGGTAATCAAATGCCATTTGGCCCGCCCGCATCACCGCGCTCGGATCTTCGCCGTTCACGTGAAAAATGGGAATGGCCTGGCGCTTCGCCAGGCTCGAGGCAAAGCGCGACGAATGCAACTCCGCCGGCGGTGTCGTGAACCCCAGCAAATTGTTGACGATGATGTGAATTGAACCGCCTACGGTATAGCCCGTCAGACTCGCCAGGTTGAGCGTCTCCGCCCAGATACCCTGGCCCGCAAACGCGGCATCGCCGTGAACCACGATCGGCAAAACGCGGCCGGGGCCGCCTTCGCCTACCCGAGCTTGCTTGGCGCGGGCCCGGCCCATCGCCACGGGATCGACCGCTTCGAGGTGGCTCGGATTCGAGGCCAGATGCACCTCGAGGGTGCGTCCGCTGGTGGTGCGATATCGGCCGGTGGCTCCCACGTGATACTTCACATCGCCGCTGCCCAGCACGCTACGCGGGTCTACGTCCTCGAATTCGGCAAAAATTTCCGCCGCGCTGCGGCACACGATGTGCACCATCACGTTGAGCCTGCCGCGATGGCTCATGGCCAGGACGATTTGTTCCGCGCTTCCCTCGGCCGCGCGCTCGAGTATTACGTCGAGCAGCGGAATGAGCACCGCCAGGCCTTCAAGTGAATATCGCTTCGTACCAATGTAGCGCGCCTGCAAAACCTGCTCGAAAAGTTCGGCTCGAATCAATCTATCCAGAACTCGGGTGGGAGCGAGGAGCGGGTGTTCGACTTCTGTCTCCATACGCCGCTCGATCCAACCGCAGCGCCTCGGGTTGGAGATGTGCATGAACTCCGCGCCGAGCGTGCCGCAGTAAATGCGGCGCGCTTGCTCGGCAATGTCGCCCGAAACCGCAATATCCGGATGCACGATGGTGGAAAGAAATCCGAGGGGGTCCAGGTCAGCTGCGAGGTAACCCCACCGGCGAAATGCATCGAAGATCCGCTCTCGGTCCCCTTGGGCCCCTTGATTATCGATCGCGGGGTGAACGGTTTCGCTGGATTCGCGGCTGTCGCTCATCAACTACTTCTGGTGGTCGAAAATCTTTTGGATCTTGCCCGCCAGCTCGAAGTCGTTCGCGGTAAGGCCGCCGGCGCTATGCGTGGACAAATCGATCACGACTTTGTTCCAGGCGTTCGACCAATCGGGATGGTGGCCCATGGACTCCGCCGCCAGCGCCACCTGCGTCATGAATCCAAACGCCTGGGAGAAATCCTTGAATTCGAACGCGCGATGAAGATTCCCGCGCTCGATGCTCCATCCCGCGAGATCCTTTAGCCCCCTAGCGATCTCTTGCTCGCTGATTCTGCTCGGATTCATATGGGCTCCTGAACCAGCCGGCGGTCCGCAGGCGGTTCCGTATCATCATGGTTTGGCTATCGCGGCATACTGTGCTTCCGTCAAGGGAACTACCGAGAGCCTGCCTTGGCGGACGAGCGGAGAATCGGCGAATAGCTTATTCGCTTTGATTTGCGCCAGGGTCACCGGTTTGGAAAGCGCTTTGCCGGCCTTGATCGTGACTGCCGGCTTTTGGGGATCTGCGGTGTCGACCGAAACGACCGAAGCCGTTCCTACCGCACTTCTTTGCTCGCCCGTTTCGTAAATTACCAGTTTCGCTCCCGGCTTCATTTCTCGCAGGTGCCTCAGCGCCACCGGATTCGCGACGCCATCCCACAGCGTTACCTCGTCGCGGCGAAGGTCTTCGAAAGAATATTCCGACGGCTCCGTCTTGAGCAGGTAATACATAAATACTCTCCCATCGGCAAGCGTGAGCTTCCACTATTCCTCAGAAAACTGGCTTCTGGCAACTTTTTCCTGAGCCTAGTTTTTGGTGGCAGCGCCGCGGCAGGTTGAACGTCACAAAAGTTTGCTTTATGTTATTCCCTCCGCCCGTTGAGGGGCAGGTCCGTAAGCGGGCCCGAGCGGCTTCGAGCGAAATGAAAAAACCAAGGGACTTTGGAGCGAGATGAGAAAAAAGATTCGTGCCATCCAGTACGGTGTCGGTCCCATTGGAGCAGCCCTGGCGCGCCTGATGCGCGAAAAGCAGGCCATTGAAATTATCGGGGCCATCGATACCGATCCCGCCAAGGCGGGCCGCGACCTTGGCGAGGTTGCCGGAGCCGCGGACGCCCCTTGGGGCATCCGTGTTTCTGCCGAAGCAGATCTGCTGAACGAAGGCGCGGACGTGGTGGTGCATTCCACGTCCTCGTTGCTTCCCGTTGTAGCGGATCAGCTTCTGGCGTGCTTGGCGGCGGAGTCGTGCGTGGTATCCACATGCGAAGAGCTGGCCTACCCCTACCGCAAATATCCGGCGTTGGCGGCGCAGCTCGATGCCGAAGCCAAGGCGTGGGGAGTCGCGCTGGTAGGCACTGGCGTGAACCCGGGATTCGTGATGGATAAGCTAGTGTTGACGCTCGGCGCCGCAGCCCAACGCATCGATAGCGTGCGCGTGTTGCGCATCGTCGATGCTGCAGGACGCCGCCTCCCGCTGCAAAAGAAAGTCGGCGCGGGTCTGAGCGCTGCCGAATTTCGCGAGCGAGTCGCCGCCGGGGCGATCAAACATCACGGCTTGCCCGAATCGCTGGCCATGGTTTCCGACGGATTGGACCTGGGCGTCGACGCCATCGACGAAACCATTGAGCCCATGATGGCCGCCGCCGATGTGCGCACGGAATTCCTGGAGGTGTGCGCCGGGCAAGTTGCGGGAGTGCATCAGATCGCTCGCGGAACCGCGGGCGGCCAGGAAAAAATATACATGGAGCTGCAGATGTTCGTAGGCGCGAAATTGCCTGGCGATTCTATCGAATTGCGCGGCGATCCGAATCTCACCCTGACGATTCCCGGGGGGACGCACGGAGACTTGGCGACCATCGCCATCGTTGTCAATTCCATCCCCGCTATCTTGGCTGCTCCCGCAGGGCTGCGCACCTCGGCTGACTTGCCGATGTGTTTTTTCCCGCCTGGCGCCAGGCCTTGAGCTGGCCGTCGCCTCGCTCAGCCTGACGCGCGTCAGGGCTTAGGCTTTTCCCAGAACCGCCCGACGGCCGCGTAATCCAAATCTTCACGTGCGGCCCCCAGCACGGAGCCATAGACATCGCGCACTGCTTCGCCGGCGGGCAACGCCACGTGTAATTGTTTCGCGAGTTCGAGAGCCAGCCGCAAATCCTTATGCATCAGGCGCAGCGGAAAACTGGGAGCATACTTATGCTCGAGCAACATGGGCGCTTTGACATCGAGCACCGGGGCGCGGGCCATGCTGGATTGCATCACTTCAATCACACATTCTCCGGCCACCCCTCCGGCGTTCGCCAGCGCCAGGGCTTCCGCGAGACCGTCTACTTCGATCGCCAGAAGCAGATTCATAGCCAGCTTAAGCGTTTGTCCGGCGCCGTGGGGGCCGGCGTGAAACCAACGCTTCGCCACCGCAGCGAAAACCGGCTCTACGCGGGCGAGCGTTGCCGCGGGTCCGCCAACCATCATCACCAGTTCACCCTTTTCCGCTCCCCACGTGCCGCCCGTCACGGGCGCGTCGAGGTATTCGACCCCGCGCTCGGCACATGCCGCCGCCGCCCGGCGTGCCAGGTCCGGCGAAACCGTACTCGAATCGATCAGCACACTTCCCGGGCGCAAGCCTCCCAGCGCGCCCTCTTCGCCCCAAAGCACCTGCTCTACTGCCGGCGGGTCGCTTACGATGGTGATCAGAACCTCCGCTGCTTCCGCCGCAGCGCGGGGAGTGGCGGCCGAGCGCGCCCCCAGGGCCAACAGTGGTTCGGCGCTCGAAGCTGTGCGGTTCCAAACCGTCAGTTCAAACCCTTTTTTGAGTAAGTTGGCCGCCATAGGACGGCCCATCAACCCCAATCCGATGAGTCCCACCGCTGGTTTCACCGTCGCCTCCCGATAAAGTTTCGATAAATTTCGCGCGACGACCGCGAGCCTGGATCGCTATATCTTCCGCCGGAAACCTGGCGAACACAAATTGCCCCTCCCAGTATTTTCTTTTTCTCCGCGCGTGCAAACAGCATTTCGTGAACTAGCGGACTACGGCTATAATCATTACTCCCCGAAGGAGCTGTCGCGCGATGAAATTTGGTGTTGTCGTTTTCCCCGGATCGAATTGCGACCACGATGCTTACTACGCTTTGGCTTCAGTGCTTCACGAGCCGGTGCAATTTCTCTGGCACCAGTCGCAGGAACTTTCGGGTCTTGACGCCGTCGTTCTCCCCGGCGGCTTTTCCTATGGAGACTACCTGCGTACCGGCGCCATAGCACGTTTTTCTCCCGTTATGCGCTCCATAGAACGCTTCGCCCGCTCGGGAGGGCTGGTGCTGGGCATCTGCAACGGTTTCCAAATTCTCTGCGAGGCCGGCCTGCTTCCCGGCGCCCTGATGCGCAACACTGGCCTGCGTTTCATCTGCAAGCACGTCTGCGTTCGCGTGGAGAGCGCCGCAACTCCTTTCACCTCCGCGGCGCAGCCCGGACAGGTTCTGCGTCTTCCTATCGCCCATGCGGAAGGAAACTACTTCTGCGATGCCGCGACACTCGCGGATTTGAAGCGCAACTCTCAAATCATTTTTCGCTATTGCTCCGCGGACGGAAATTCCAGCCCGGACACCAATCCCAATGGCTCGCTCGACGCGATTGCCGGCATTTGCAATCGCGAGCGCAATGTGGTGGGTCTGATGCCCCATCCAGACCGCGCCGTCGAATCCATATTAGGCGCGCCGTACGGATCCACCGACGGCCTGGTAATTTTTCGGTCCGCAATTGAAACGCTGACGCGCCAGGTCGCCGCGGCCAGCTAGCGCCAGGGGCTTGGACATCTCAACGCCACGCGAGATTGCACCCACAAGCATGCTCGATACTGAAATCAACGTCACACCGGAACTGGTTGCCGAGCACGGGCTCACCCCCGAGGAATATGACCGTATCCGTAAAATCCTGCGGCCGCGACGCGAACCTCACCGAACTCGGAATTTTCAGCGTCATGTGGAGCGAGCACTGCTCCTACAAATCGAGCCGCGTCCATTTGAAGCGCCTGCCCACCCACGCGCCGCAAGTTCTGCAGGGCCCCGGAGAAAACGCCGGCGCCGTGGACGTAGGCGACGGCCTCGCCGCCGTCTTCAAGATGGAATCCCATAATCATCCCAGCTACGTCGAGCCCTTTCAGGGCGCGGCCACGGGCGTCGGCGGAATCCTGCGCGATATTTTCACCATGGGCGCGCGCCCGATCGCCGTGCTGGACTCCTTGCGCTTCGGCACCATTACGCTATCCGCGGAACACGGAGGCGCAAGTCCCGAAAGCGTCGACGGCAGCCAAAACGTTTCATGTGAAACAGTAGCTCGCAACCGCCGCCTGCTCGAAGGCGTCGTGCGCGGCATAGCCTTCTATGGCAATTGTTTCGGCGTGCCCACCGTCGGCGGTGAAGTTGGATTTGAGCCGGGATATGCCGGCAATCCGCTCGTCAACGTGCTCGCGCTTGGAATTGCGCCCAAGAACGAACTTTTCCTGGCACGCGCCAGCGGCCCGGGCAATCCCGTCATCTACGTGGGAGCGAAGACGGGTCGTGACGGCATTCACGGCGCTTCGCTTCTGGCCTCTGCGGAATTTACCGAGGAGTCCCGGCAGAAGCGCCCCAACGTGCAAGTGGGCGACCCTTTCCTCGAAAAGTTGCTGCTCGAGGCCTGCCTTGAAGCCATGGCCACCGGCGCAATCGTGGGCATACAGGACATGGGCGCCGCGGGACTCACCAGCACCTCCTGTGAAATGGCCTCGCGTGGCGGCGTGGGCATCGAGATCGATTTGACCCGGGTGCCACAGCGCGAAACCGGAATGACGCCGTACGAAATGATGCTGAGCGAGTCCCAGGAACGCATGCTGCTGGTCGCCGAACGCGGCCGCGAACAAGAAGTTTTTGCCGTCTTTCGCAAATGGGGCCTCGACGCCGTAGAAATCGGCCGCGTCACCTCCGACGGTTTGCTGCGCGTCGTGCACCACGGCCAAGTCGCCGCCTCCATCCCCGCCGCCGCGTTGGCCGATGAAGCGCCGGCGTATCGCCGGCCCATCGCCCCCCCCTCGCCGCTCGCCAATGGCGGCGCGTCCGCCGCAGTAGCGATCAAAACGCGTGCCGCGCTGGCCGGCGCCGGAACCGACTTGACTGAACATTTCCGGCAATTGCTCGCCGCGCCGGCGATTGCTTCGAAGCGCTGGATTTTCGAGCAATACGATCACATGGTGCGCACCAACACGGTCGTTCTGCCCGGTGCAGCCGATGCCGCGGTGGTGCGCCTGAAGGGCACGCGCCGGGCGCTCGCGCTTTCGACCGACGGCAACGGCCGTTGGTGCGCGCTCGATCCGCGAACCGGCGCGATGCACGCCGTCGCGGAGGCTGCCCGCAACGTGGCTGCTGTCGGCGCGCGCCCCTGGGCTGCCACCAATTGCCTGAACTTCGGCAGTCCCGAAAAACCGGACGTCATGTGGCAATTCAGCGAGGCAGTCGATGGCATTGCGGAAGCCTGCAGCGCCCTGGCCATCCCCATTACCGGCGGCAATGTCAGCTTCTATAACGATACGCTGGGAAAATCCATCGACCCTACGCCCATCCTCGGCGTGCTCGGCCTGCTGGAAGATGCTTCCCGCGCTATGACCATGGGCTTTCGCGCCGAAGGCGATGTTATTCTCCTGCTCGATGGACGCGGCGACGCCGCCCCAGGCGGCGCCAAAACCGCCGCCTCCGAAGAATCCTCCCTGCACGAGTTTTCTTCCTCCGAATATATTCGCACGATTACCGGCGTCAGCGGCGGGATCCCGCCAGCCATCGACTTGGCCGCAGAATCACGCCTGATCGACGCGCTTGTCGCGCTGGCGAGCGACGCCTCGCTTACCTCCGCGCACGACCTTAGCGATGGCGGTTTGGCCGTGGCGCTTGCCGAATGCGGCTTCGCGAGCGAAGGCCTCGCCGCCGATGTCTCGACCGAAAGCCCCTATCCCCCGGAACTCGCATTATTTGGCGAAGCCGGGGCTCGCGCGGTGGTAACGACTTCGGAAACCTCGCTTGCTCAGGTCCGCGCCCATGCTGCAAAATATGGCGTTGCCGCGCGGGTCATCGGCCGCGTCACCCGCGCCCACTTTCAGGTTCGGTATAACGGCGTCACGGTCATCAGGGATGCTTCCCCGGCACTGCGCTCCATTTGGACCAGCGCCTTGCAGCACGCGCTCGCCGGACGAGCTCCTGGCCGGACGCCTATGGGAAGCGCTGATCTGGCGCGTGCGGTTCTCGGCGAAAACGCATCTAATTAATTAGATGTCATCTTAATTAGACCTCATCAACGATGACCAATTGCCGTCCAATGCCCTCCCCGATGGATTCGCGCACTAGTCCGCCCCTACGCGACCCGGACGACGACCACTTTCACGATCATTGCGGCGTCGCCGGCGTTTTCGGCAATCCCGAAGCCTCCAAGCTTGCCTACCTCGGCCTCTATGCGCTGCAGCATCGCGGCCAGGAATCGGCCGGCATCGTTTGCTCCGACGGCGCTTCGTTACATCTCGAAAAGGGCATGGGCCTGGTGCAGGAAATTTTTCAGCCTCCCGTGCTCGCCCGTCTGCCTGGAACCGCCGCGGTTGGGCATACCCGCTACTCCACCGCCGGCGATACCTCCATTATCAATGCCCAGCCCATTGTCATCGACTGCAACAAGGGCAAGCTCGCTCTCGCGCACAATGGCAATTTGACGAATGCGGGCAAGCTGCGCCGCACCCTCGAGCATCGCGGCTCCATCTTTCAGACCACCAGTGATACCGAAGTCGTCGTGCACCTGGTAGCCCGCAGCAGCGCCCATAATCTGCAAGGCGCGCTCGGTGACGCCCTCAATCAAGTGGAGGGTGCGTACTCGCTTCTGGTGCTCACGCGTGACGAAATGTACGCCGTCCGCGATCCCCATGGATTTCGTCCGCTATGCCTCGGCAAGCTTGGTGATGCCTGGGTGGTCGCCTCGGAAACATGTGCGTTCGATCTGCTGGGCGCCGAATACATCCGCGATGTTGCCCCCGGCGAGCTCCTCCGTATCTCCCGCAGCGGTCTCGAATCGCTCCACTTCGCTCCGGAAAAGCCCCACCAGTATTGCGTTTTCGAGCACGTATATTTTGCCCGCCCCGATAGTTACGTTTTTGGCCGCCCTGTCGAGCGCAGCCGCGAGATGCTGGGCCGCTTGCTCGCGCGCGAGCAGCCCGCCGATGCCGATCTCGTGGTTCCTGTGCCGGACTCCGGTGTTCCGGCGGCGGTCGGGTACTCGCTCGAATCCGGCCTGCCCTTCCGCATGGGCTTGATCCGCAACCACTATATCGGCCGCACCTTCATTGAACCGCAACAGTCCATCCGCGATTTTGGCGTGCGGCTCAAGCTAAACCCCGTGCGCGCCTTGCTCGAGGGCAAACGCATCGTGCTGGTGGATGATTCGATCGTCCGCGGCACCACCAGCCGCAAAATCGTCCGCATGGTGCGCGAGGCTGGCGCCACTGAAGTCCACATGCGCATCAGCTGCCCGGCCACAGTCTCGCCTTGCTACTACGGTATCGATACGCCCACGCGTGAAGAGTTATTGGCCTCCGACGCCTCGCTCATCCGCCCGCGCCTGCCTAAAAGTGGTAAATGGGAGAACGGTATCCCCCAAAACGGAGCCCCCGAAAATCTCGCAGCTCCCGATAACGAATGCGGCCATTTGACCGGGCCGACGCGCACTCTCGAAGAGATTCGCCGCTACCTGGGCGCCGATTCCGTTGGTTATCTTTCGCTCGAAAGTCTGCGCCAAGCCGTTGGCGACACCGCCGGCAGTTTTTGCACCTCCTGCTACACCGGCTTATATCATCCCGAAAACGTGCAAATCGAAGTGCCTGTGCCCGCCCCTCAGGTGGAGCGGTCGGAGAGCGCCAAAGAAGAGGCCAGCCGCCATGAGCCGTGAATCCGTTGGTCGTAGCATCGCGCGCGAACTACTCTCGTGGACTTGGGTAGCGCTCGCGTTTCTGCTGATTACCGGCACGATGGTTCAGGCGCGCGTGATCCCTTCCGGTTCGATGGAAAGCACGCTGCTCGTAGGCGACCATTTGCTGATGAGCCGCCTGGGCTACGATGCCAGCCTGCCCTTCACGCGTTTCCATGTGCGCCTGTGGCGCGAGCCGCACCGTCAGCAGGTGATCATTTTTCGGGCTCCGCTTCCGGGTTCCGACGAAGATTACATCAAGCGTCTCATTGGCATGCCGGGGGACACCGTTCAAATCCAGCGCGGCATCGTGTTCGTTAACGGCGCCGCTCTCACCGAGCCTTACCGTAACGCCCCCCCCAATCCGGCCGACAATTACGGCTTGGTTACGATTCCCGCGCATGACTTCTTCGTTCTGGGAGACAACCGGGACGATTCCTACGACAGCCGCTATTGGGGATTTGTTCCTGAGGACAATATTATCGGCACTCCCGTGGTCATCTATATGTCCGTTGAAGCGTCGGAGGACGCCTGGCAGCCTGGGCAAATTCGCGAGCGCTTGCATGCGTACCTCTCCGCGCTGGTTCACCCCAAGCTGGTGAGGTGGCGGCGCCTGTTCACCACGTTTTAATGCTGTTCCGCGCCGCAGGCATTCTTTACCGTGCTTTTTTTTTGGAAGGCTGTTGGTCTGGCCCGCGAAGAAGCGCATTTGCGCCGCCCGCTAGCGAGCCACGAAGGGAAAGGGCAGTCCCCGCATGCGCTACGTTGATGCAGGAGTAGATATTTCACGGGCCGAGCAGGCCAAGGAGCGCATCCGTCGCGTCGCTTCGCGGACGTTCACGCGTGGTGTTCTCGGCGGCATCGGATCGTTTGGCGCCCTTTTCGCCCTCGACGCCAAGCGCTGGAAAGAGCCGGTGCTGGTATCGAGCGCCGACGGAGTCGGCACTAAGCTCAAGGTTGCGGCCGCCACGGGCATACATTCCACTGTGGGGGCGGACCTGGTGAACCACTGCGTCAACGACATCCTGACGATGGGGGCCGAGCCGTTGTTTTTTCTCGATTATCTCGCCATGTCCCGCATGGATCCCGCAATCGTCGAGCAGCTTGTCGAGGGCATGATGCGCGCCTGCCACGACGCCGGATGCGCCCTTATCGGAGGCGAAACCGCCGAGTTGCCCGATACCTACGCCGCCGGCGAATACGATCTGGCCGGTTTTATCGTGGGCGTGGTCGAGCGCAGCCGGATCATGAAAGCGGGCGCCGTGCGCGCCGGCGACCTTCTGCTCGCGTTGCCTTCCCTGGGCCTCCACACCAACGGCTATTCGCTCGCCCGCAAGCTCATCTTTGTGACCGCCGGGCTCGCCCCCGATGCCTACGTCGCTGAAATCGGCAACAAAATCGGCGCCGAACTTCTGATGCCGCATCGCTGCTATTGGCCCATGCTCAAGAAAACCATTGCCGAGGGCTGGCTCTCGGGGCTCGCGCACATTACCGGAGGCGGCATTCCCGGCAATCTTCCCCGCGTTCTGCCTCGCGGCACCCAGGCCGTCATCGAGCTGGGCTCCTGGCCGGTGCTGCCGATCTTCAGTTATCTTGCCCGGCTCGGCCAAATCGAACGCGACGAGCTCCTCCGCATCTTCAATTTAGGCGTGGGCATGATTCTCGTTGTTCCGCCGGCTAGTCTCCGCTCCGTGGAATCCGAGCTCAAGCGCCGCCGCGAAAAATTCTACCGCATAGGCGAAATGCGCAACGCCGACTCCCGCAAATCTCAAGTAGTATTCACCGGCGCCCTCCCCATTTAGATTTGCCGCTTGGTGGTTTCCTGATTTCAAATGTTTTGGTATTTTCGTTCCACGTCATGAACGTGCGCCTCTATCAAGCGGAAGACAGTGCTGTTCTGGCTCGGCTTTTTACCGAAACCGTGCAAACGATTAACGCCGCCGACTACTCCCCTCAACAGGTGGAAACATGGGCTGGCAGACCTCTTGAACTGGAACATTGGTGTCGCCTACTCCCCGGTCGTGTCGTTTTTGTGGCTGAACATGATTCTGAAATCGTCGGCTTTACGACCATCGAGCCAAATGGACATCTTGACCAGCTGTATGTCCATCACCGCTTTCAGAGACAGGGAATAGCTTCGGCACTGGTTCGACGAATCGAAGAGGAGGCAGTTTCACGTGGCATTGATCGCATTTTCACCGAAGCCAGCATCACCGCCCGCCCATTTTTCGAGCATATTGGATTTCGCCTGATTGCTCCTCAGGCGGTCGCTGTCGCGGAGACTTCGTTCCTCAACTATCGCATGGAGAAGTTCGTTGGTTGACCAAATAAGGGCACTACCAGGCGAGTACAAAGGGAATTATATATTTACTCCCTAAAGGATGGCATATAAGGATGGAACATAATGATGGCATCACAATTCGCACGAGTTAAGGAATATGATTGCAGGCACTTCAAAGGGCAAATGCAAAGGACACTGACCAAACAAACCGAGCCCACAGCTAAACCAAGCCGCAACGGCGCGTCGCATACGAAAAAGAAGCGTGTGGTTCGCAACGGCCAGCCGACGACCGAACTTGTCCTCAGCGCATCCCTTGAGGGCAACGACGACGTATTTCCAAATATTCTTCAACTTTATGTCCGCCCCGGCAGTGTTGTAGCCGATATTACTTACGGGAAAGGAGTGTTCTGGAGGAATATCCCCACTGGAACTTACAAACTGCGGGCGACCGACATCCAGGACGGCGTTGATTGCCGCAAGCTGCCCTATAAGGATGGCGAACTGGACTGTGTTGTATTTGATCCGCCCTACATGCACACGCCTGGCGGCACCGCCCATACCAGTTCGCACACGGCGTTTGAGAAACACTATCGGAACAATGGGAGCGGCAATCAGACGGATAGCAAATATCACGAAGCGGTTCTCGATCTGTATAGGGACGGAGGACGCGAGGCATATCGAACCCTGAAAGGACGGGGTGTTTTTATTGTAAAGTGCCAAGACGAGGTTTGTGCGAACCGCCAGCGGTTCACTCATGTTGAAATCATGGACATGTATGAGGAAATAGGATTCATTGCCGAAGACCTTTTCGTTATCGTTCGCAGCAATCGCCCAGGAGTTAGCCGGATGGTTCGTCAGGTTCATGCCAGGAAGAACCACTCTTATTTTCTAGTGTTCTGGAAGCAGAACGGAGGAAATGATCGGTGGGAACCGCCTAAGTGAATCCTGTAGACCTGCTAGTCGAGATCATCAATGAGCACGCTCCTAAAGATATTTGGGAGGGGTCACCGGTTGCCGGTTATAGACGCCTTGGCAATACGAACAGGGGCGAGATTGGGGAGGAGTTCGTCCGTCGATATTTGGAGGAATCAAAAATCAAAGTGACGCGAGGACTCCGCACCGCACTCACTGATATGGGAATCTTGAAAAGCCATCTCGAAATAAAGACGGCCTCTTTGGGTGCCAATGGAACTTTTCAGTTCAACCACGTCCGCATGGATAGGAAATATGATTTTCTTCTCTGTCTCGGCATTTGCCCCAAAAACATTGTTTTTGGGATATGGCGTAAAGGGGATGTAGCGGAAGGACGAGCCGGAACGCTAGTCAGGATGGCCGAAGGACAATCGATAACCTTCAAGATTACGAAAAGCTCTCCGAAATGAGACCGATTCAGGAAATGCCGGGCGAAATTCAGCGACTCGTCGCTCCTAAACTCGATTTATGAGGTTTGCATTTGAGTGTTTTGTCCACGACTTGTTCTAAAGTCATTGGGTATAGCGAAAGTTTCTTTTGATATTTTCCGCGTTTCTTTTTAGAGCGGACGTGCTGTCGCGTCTTCGCCATTGTCTGCAATTAGCTCTTTATAGGTGATTTGATGACCCGTCACAGCACCGATGAAACTGTTAAGCCTCTCCATAGTGTGCCGCGCTACATTGCCCTCATCAAGCGCCACGCGAACTCATTGACGTATCGGGCCATGTGCTTCTTGCTGGCCCTCTGCATACAATCAGTTGATTTGAGTTTAGTTTTGTGGTAACATTTTACGCGTGTATTTGTGCGAGTTTTCTGCCGCGTGTTTTATAGCCTGCGCCTGCCGTAGCTAAGTCTTTTCTAATGATATGTTTGTGAAATGTATGCCTGTAAGCCATGTAGAATTACATGCTTACAAAATACCCGGGGGGTGGGGGTACCTGCAATAGTATGGTTGGGCGGGCGCGAGGCATATGCTAACTTCCTGAACTTATGACCAAGCGCATCGGCGTGCTCCTGAGCGGCCGTGGCTCGAACTTCGCGGCCTTGGCTGCCAGCGTTGCCGCAGGCCGTGTTCCGGACGCCCAAATCTCAGTCGTCGTAAGCAACCGTGAAGATGCTGAGGGGCTCGCACGGGCCGCCGAGCACGGCATCCCTGCGCGGATCATCCCCTCCAAGGGCTTGGAGCGCGAAACCTACGACCGTATGGTCGTCGCGGCGCTCGATGACGCCCGCGTCGATCTGGTCTGCCTCGCCGGCTTCATGCGCCTGTTGTCGCCCTATTTCGTTGCGAGGTTTCGCGGGCGCATCCTGAATATTCATCCTTCACTCTTGCCCGCATTTCCTGGACTCGAAGCCCCGCGCCAGGCTCTCGAATATGGCGTGAAATTTACCGGCTGCACCGTTCATTTCGTCGACGAAAATCTCGATGCCGGTCCCGTGATCGTGCAGGCCATCGTGCCCGTCGAGCCGCGCGACACCGTCGAGACGCTCTCCGCGCGTATCCTCGTCGAAGAGCATCGGATTTATACCGAGGCCGTGCGCTTCGTGCTCGCAGGCCGGTATCGCCTCGAGGGCCGCCGCGTGCTGCCCCACGAAAAATGAAGCAGCCAACGGCCCGGCACAAAAACCTCCTATGACCACCAAGCCAACATTTCGCCCCGTCGACGAGCAGCTTGCCGCGCTGCGCAAAGGCGTTGCCGAAATCATCCGCGAAGAGGAGTTGCGCGCCAAGCTCGAGCGCTCGCGCGCCTCCGGCCAGCCGCTGCGCGTCAAGCTGGGCGTGGACCCCACCGCCCCCGATCTGCACCTCGGCCACACCGTAGTCCTGCGCAAGCTCAAGCACTTTCAGGACGAAGGTCACACCGCCGTTTTTCTGATTGGCGATGTCACCGCCATGGTCGGCGATCCCACCGGCCGTTCCGAAATGCGTCCGCCGCTGACTCGCGAACAGGTGCGCGACAACGCCGCCACCTATCTCGAGCAGGTTTACAAAATCCTCGATCGCGAGCGCACCGAGGTCCGCTACAACTCGGAATGGCTCGCCGAGCTGAAAATTTTTGACATCATCCGGCTTTTTGCGCACTACCGGCTGGCGCGCATGCTCGAGCATGAAGACTTTCGCACCCGCCTCGCCGGCAATCAGTCCGTCGCCATGCACGAACTGCTTTATCCCGTGATGCAAGCCTATGATTCGGTCGCCCTGCAAGCCGACGTCGAGCTGGGCGCCACCGAGCAGAAATTCAATCTCCTGATGGGCCGCGACATTCAGCAGGAGTACGGGCAGGCGCCGCAGGTGGCCCTGACCATGCCCATCCTGGTCGGCTTGGACGGGCAGCGCAAAATGTCCAAGTCGCTCGGCAACTACATTGGTATCACCGAACCGCCCGCGCAAATGTTCGGCAAAATAATGTCGGTCTCCGATGAATTGATGTGGTCCTACTACGATCTGGTGACCGACCGTTCCCCCGCGCAGATCGCCGCGCTGCGGGAGCAGGTCGCCTCCGGCGCGCTGCACCCCATGGACGCGAAAATGCTCCTAGCCGAGGAAATCGTCTCCGGATTCCATGGCCCCGACGCCGCGCGCAAGGCTTCCGCGGAATTTCAGCGCGTCTTCCGCGAGCGCCAGGCGCCCGCGGAGGTGCCGGTGCGCAAGGTCTCGCCAGGCCCGCCGAAACCTCTCGTTAAGCTTCTCGTCGAGCTGGGCGCGGTTTCTTCCCGCAGCGAGGCTGAGCGCCTTATCAAACAGGGTGCGGTCGAGTTTGAGGGCGAGCGGCTTCACGACGTAACCCACATGGTTTCCCTGTCCCCGGGCGACAGTTGGAAATTCCGCGTGGGCAAGAAAATCTTCATCCACATTCTGGTCGAATGAAACTCCGCAGGCTGCGCGCACACAAGTTTCCGGCTGGAAGAAGGGATATATGGCACTCATATCATATTCTGAACGACGGGTGCGGGCTCTACTTGGAGCCCGCGCAATAAAACGAAGAATCCCTCATTCTTTTTCCGGCGACGCCCCGGTATGAAATACAACGAAACTACTACGAAGCGCCCGGCTGATACCGTGACGGCCGCTAAACCGGCTGCCGATACAGGCGATCGAAAATCACGAATCCCACCCCCAGCACTGCAAATGCCAGCACGCTCCCTTCGGGACCAATCGAGCCTCCCGTAATCCACCGCGGCCCGTGCAGCGAGGCGGAAAGCAGGTGCCCGGGCAGCACGATCCCGCTGTCCGGAACCGAGTAAATATACGTTTCGCCAAAATCGAAAGCGGCATGCATGCCGATGGCAAACCAAAGATTGCCGGTGCGCCGCAGCGTGAAGCAAAAAAACATCCCGATCGCAAAAACGCTGAGCGCTCCTACGGGACCCTCGCCCGGATTCGCCAGGTGCACCGCGCCAAACCCCGCGGAGAGCAGAACTGCCGCCGGCCAGAATCCCATCGCCGAAGCCAGCGTGAACTGCAGGTACCCTCGAAAGAAAAATTCCTCGGCGATACCTACGATCAGAAAAAAAACCGCCCAAAAAACCGCGTATCGCGCCAGTTCCGGGCCGTGGATGGCCAGCGTGCCGAACGAAAAATCGCCAAACGCGCGAATCAGCAGCATCAGCACGGTGACGTGCGCCAGTCCCCACAGCGCGCCCTGCCAAAACCGCGGCCCCCACGCCCGGTCCAGCGGCATTCCGTATTCGCCGAACCGCCGCCGTTCGAGTGCGCCCATCACCAGCGTCGCAATGATGGCGCTTAGCGCCATCGCCACCTCTTGCAAAAACAAAGCGCCGGAAGTAAACACCCCGGAATGACGTCCCGCCGCCGAGGCCCGGCCGGCACGCAGCACGAACGCCCCGGCAGAGCTAAACAGCGCCAGGAGCAAAACGAATAGCGCCACGTAAAGCGCCGCGCGCCAGCCCGCGCGCACCCCCTCCGGCTGCAAAAAGATGCGCTCGCCCCAAAATCTGGTAGGTCTTGTCGGTTTCGGGGCGTCGCCAATGGGCGGGATTGTGGGCGGCATTCCGGCCGGTGCCGGCACATCATCAGTGCCGCGCTGTTCCGCTTCCGGAGGATGTGGATCGGGACTCATGCACGGGTCTCGCGGCTGCGCAATTATGGATGCCGCATCAGTATGTATCCCGAATCAGTGTGTATCGGTGTGTATCCCTGCATCAGGCGCGCCGCTCGGCCAGCCGCGCCAGCCGTTCCAGATATTCGCGATTGCGCCGCGCGAGCGCGTGGCGCGTTAACAGCCAGTCCACCACCCGGCCGGCCCGCCCCGGAGAAGCGTATTCATTGATGAAAAGCACCCGGGTCTCGGCCCCGTCATGGCCCGCCAAGCGCACAAGTTCCCATCGTTCTTTGCCGCGCACCCCATATGCGTCCTGAAAACGCCACTCCAGCAACCGCCCATATTCAAATGCCGTCACCACTGCGGTATGCGAAATCGACTTGCGTCCAATTCTCCCCGAGATGCGCACCTTAAGCCCGACGCGAAAATCCGCGGCCCCCTCCTGCACCTCCAGGCAGCTCGCCATCTCCGCCCCATACCAATAAGCCATGCGCTGCGGCGCAAAAAATACAAAAACTTCCTCGGAAGGAACCGCCACCAGCTTTGCAATCTCGATTCTAGCCATGGTCCTGCAGCAGAAACTCGGACACTGTAACACGCGCTTCCAAGTACGCCTTACGCCGCTAAGCGCTCGCGCTTTATTCCCGCTTCGCGCACTATTGCGGGCCCCCGCTCATGCGCCCGTATCCGCCGAAATACCAGCGCAATCCGACCGTGGCATAAAGTCCATACGGCCCCGTGGTGTGCAAGTCCGCTGCGCCCATAGTGCGCCGATATGGCCCCAGCCAATCCACCTGGTGCTGCGTCAATCGCAACTCAAAATGTCTTGGCAACTCCATCCCCAGGCCGATGCTGCGCTCATAGGCGATGGGCTGAAACGACGCCGTATAACTGAATTGGGGCACATTGTGGCCGAAGGAAATCTTCGGCACGTAAAAAATAAATATGTGCCGCAAGACCGTCCGCCCCACCGGCTGCACCTCGAAGTAGCCGCCCATCATGTATCGCGCGTACGCCGCGCAGGGGTCCTTCACGCCGCCGAATTGGCTGGCCCACACCTGCGCGCAGCGCCCCAGGTCCGGTTCATTCGTCGGCGCAGCCCTTCAAATTCCGTGTAGCCGCGAATCCAGTGGCGCGGAAAAAACAGCCGGTCTGCCGGCACGCCGTACGATTGCCAGAAGCGCCCGGATTTTTGAACCAGTGTCTCATCGGCCGTTTTCTCCTGCCCATGCGCAGCGCCCGCACACGCCAGCAGCAGCGCCATCAAACTCAACTGAGCGTATCTCAATGGGCCTCCATGTTTTGTAGATTTTGTGTTTTTAGATTTTTTGCCGGGGCGCAAACCACGTTTCGCCATTCGCTCGCGCCCTATCCGGCCCTTCATTTCACAAACCTCGGCGATTTTCCGCCGCTCCACGGGTCGTACGTTCGCGCGAAAATGATTCGATCGTTTATCGAGGGGTGCGTATAAAACCAGATCTTCACCGGCCACGAAGGCGCCGGCTCCTCCAGGTCTACTTCTCCCAGAATCTGAAACGATTGCGCCGCCACCGCTGGTGTGTCGGGAATGATGCCGTGCACGACTTCCAGGCCATACTGATCGGCCTGATGCTCGAGATGCCGGCTGTAAGCATTGTCAAATGGCGTAAACACAAAGCTGAACAACAGAAACAGCAGCAGCAGCACCGGCAGCGAAGCCCAATCGCCCGCGCCGCGCACCCCCCAGCCCTCGCCATACCGGCCGAGGCATCCACCGCAACGCCCGCTGCCCCGCGAAAAGAGCGGCCAACAGCATCGCCGCCGCGAATATGATTCCGTCGCGAATGTGCCCCAGAACGTAATGCCCCATCTCATGGCCGAACACGAACAGAATTTCCGGCGTGGTCATCCGCGCGATCGTGGTATCCCACACCACTACGCGCCGTGAAGCGCCCAGCCCGGTCACGTACGCGTTTAATTCGTTCAGCTTCGTGCTGGCATTCATTTCAAACATGCGGTTTTCCGGGATGTCTTGCCCCGCGCGAGCCACCACGCGCTCGAGTTGCGCCGCTAGCTCCGGATCGGATTCCGCCAAAGGCCGGAACCGAAAAAACATCGGCTCAATCACCAACGGGCTCACAAACACGACGAACACGATGATCGGTACAGCTCCCAGCCATGCGTAAAACCACCAGCCCCGCGGGCTCCGGCGCACCACCGCATAGAATAGCCACACCAGCAACACGCCGAAGAACGCGCCGGCCAGTTCTCCTTTGCTCCAATCCCAAAACCACGAGCCCCAGCCTTGAATTGACTGCGCGAAACGCCTGGCCAGCCACTGGCTCGCCACATCGCCCGGAAGACCCAAAACACCCAGCGTCAACAGCAGCGCGGGCGCAAAAATCGCGGCTTGGCCCAGCCGGCTGCGCAACGCGCGCTCTGCCCAATCGCGAAACGCGGGCGCAACTCGCCAACGCAGCAGCATCAGCAGCACCAAGACGCTGTACGCGAAATCCAGAAAATATAGCTGGTGGCGCGCGCGCGCGTAGGCAATCGCTTGCGCGGCTCGCTCCGGCGGCAGCGAATACGCCTGCGTCTGCGGCCTATTCGCTGCGCCATTTTCCGGCGCCGCCCGCGCGGCTCGCCGGACGGTAGACCCGGCGGGCACGTTCCCTCTTGCGCCAACCATGACAGCGCCGTTACCGGGGCGCTGCCGGCGGCGTCCCGCGCCAGCGCGGGAGACGCCGGCAGATCGCGCATAACCAAAAAACGGCGCAGCCCGCCGCCACCAAACGAAGTCCGGACCATGCCAGCAACCCTGAATGAACTTCACTGGCGATTCCGAAGCGGGAAAAGAGCGCCCGACGTTTCCACGGTGGCCGGAGTATGCTCGCACGCGCCGCAACCGCGCAAGACCCGAAAATCGCCGCATGGCGCATCCCGCAACGCATTGACCCCTCCACACACCGCGCCTACAATTCTGCACAAAGGAGATGTCCCATGGACGCCCTCAGGCCCCGCCTGTCTTTCGTCGTGCTCGCCGTCTTCGGAATTGCGCTCATCACCGCGCCGGTATTCGTGAATTACCCGGCTGCGCTTGCCAATGCCGGCGAACCTGCCGCGTCCGCGCAACACGCGCCAAAAGATCCCGCCTTGGCGAAAGCCTTTCGCTTCGATCGCGGCGGCTGGATCTACGTTCATCTACAGGGCGCGCCTCGCGATATCGGCTACCAGCATGGCTACCTGCTGGCGCCGGAAATATCCGACGCATTCGCCGCGGTGCGTCTGGAGATGACCCACAACTCCAGCCGAGACTGGAATTTTTTCCGGCGCGCGGCCGAACAAATGCTCTGGCCTAAAATTGACGCCGAATATCAGGCGGAGCTGCAAGGCATCGTCGAAGGCTTGCAGGCCCGCGGATACCCGCTCGATCTGGACGACGTCGTGGCGATGAATGCCTTCATGGAACTGCCCGATTATTACGTCCCGTGGTTGAACGAAAAAGAAAGTCGAATGAAAAAGAAAATTTCGAAACCAGATCGCAGCTTCTCTCCTCGCCCGGCGCGGACCATTGCAGCGCCTTCGTAGCCACGGGAAGTTATACCAAGGACCACCAGATCGTCATGGCCCACAACAACTGGACGAGTTATCTCGATGGCGCGCGCTGGAAAATTATTTTCGACATCACGCCCCAGCGAGGCTACCGCATGCTGATGGACGGCTTCCCGGGCGTCATCGTCAGCGACGACGATTTCGGCGTCAATTCCGCCGGCCTGATGATTACCGAAACCACCATCACGCGATTTCCACGGCTGGGATCCCGAATGGCAAACCCGAATTCGTTCGCGCCCGCAAAGCCATGCAATACGCCGGCTCCATCGACGAATACGTGAAAATCATGCTCGCTGGAAATAACGGCGGCTACGCCAACGATTGGCTGCTCGCCGACCGCAAAACCGGCGAGATTGCGCGTTTCGAGCTGGGCCTGCTGCACACCAAACTCTGGCGCACCAAGGACGGATATTATGCCGGTTCCAATTTCGCCAGCGATCCGGACGTCCTCAAAGATGAAACCACCTTCGATCCTTCCAATCTCGCTGCTTCCGCCAACGCTCGCCATCTGCGCTGGGACGAATTGATGCGCGACAATGTGGGGAAAATCGACACGACGCTGGCTGAGGCATTTCTTTCCGATCACTACGATTCCTACACCAAAACGATAAGCCCCGACCGCCGCACACTTTGCGGCCACGGCGATATGCCCACCGAGGGCGATCCCGGTTTTGCGAGGCGGCCATACAATCCGGCGGGCGCGGTGCAGGGAAAAGTGATGGACAGCCGCATGGCCCAATCCATGACGTTTGTGGCCCGCATCGGCCATCCCTGCGGCACCGACTTTAACGCTCGGCAATTTTTAGCCCAGCATCCCGAATATTCCTGGCAATCTCCCGCTCTGCTGGACATGGACGCCGGCCCGTGGACGCAATTCCGCTCGGGCGAGCACGCTCCTGCTGCATATTCCGCCGCAAAGTAAAGCCCGAAGACCACGGGCCCCAACCGCCTCACGTGCTGGATCGACAGAAAAGCGGTTTTGCGGTGACGCAGGCACACATTTGCCTGCGCTCTTTTGTTGGAAAGCCAGGCAGAATGCAAAAAGGAAGCGGCCAGTGGGGGAACCGGCCGCTCGGTGGTGGCAGTGAGGAAATGTGCCGCGACCTGATCTGCACCTCCGCGGCTGCACGGCAAAAACCGTGGGCCGCTCAGGGACCCCAGGTAAGGGCAGTTACCGTTGATCCCGGGCCGTGCAAATCATGTCGCAACACGTGATCATTCTGCTTGCGGCCCCCCACAGCGTCCATAGGCCGTTAGTTTGATTCCGAACGGTACAAAAGTACCGGTGACGATGGCGGCTCTTGGTCGCACCCGCCGCCAGCACCACGCCGCACGTGCTGGAGGTGAAAAAAAAGTTTACGCCGGCCACGCGAATACACGGCCCGCGCAATCGTGGCACGACGCAGCGGGTTCCATATGTTTTCGATGTGGATTCTCAGGCCGGCGGCAAAACGCCCGCAGGCGCGCCGGAATTCCGCAATCGCCCGGCCTTCGCAGGAACCAATTGCCGAAACCGATTTGAAGCCCCGCCCGAGAGCGTGATAGCCTTTCTCTTGCCGCACCCGAGAGCAATCCCCACAGTGCCGGCGCACCCGCAACGTGGCTACCTCCGCACGAAAATCCGGCCGCCTCGATATTGAAGCCCAGGTCTGCGACATCGTCCGGCAACTCCTTGCCGAACTCGGTAGCTTCCATGCCCTCGAAGCGGTTCGCGGCTCCGCCCATCTGGAGCGCGACCTCGGCCTCGGCAGCCTCGAGCGCGTGGAACTGTTTCTCAGGCTCGACCGTGCGTTCGGCTCGCATCTGCCGGAGCGCATCGTCGCCGAGTCCGACACCCTTGACGACGTGATTGCCTCTCTCGCTGCAGCCATCGGCGCCATCGGCGCCCCCGGCGTCCCCGGCATGAACGATGCGCCCTCGGAATCCGCGCCGCCACCCAGCAAAAAAATAGGCACGCCGCAACTCGCGCCCACCCCAGGCGAATCCGCGGCGCCTCCGCCGGCCGCCGCCGAAACCTGGCCGGACGTTCTCCGCTATCGCGCCACGCACGACGCTGCCCGGCCTCACCTTATTTTGTGGGATGACGAGGGCGAAGCGAAAAGCGTCTCCTTTGAGGAACTTTACACCGGCGCGCAAGCGGCGGCCGGCGAGCTCGAGCGGCGCGGAATTCGGCCCGGCGATGCCGTCGCGCTCATGCTGCCCACCTGCCGCGAGTTTTTCCTCACATTTGCCGGTGTTTTGCTCGCCGGCGGCGTGCCTGTTCCGATTTATCCGCCCGTGCGCGCCGATCGCATCGCCGAATATGCGGAGCGCCAGTCGGCCATCTTGCGCAATGCCGAGGCCCGCCTGCTGATCACCTTCGAAGAAGCGTCGCGCGTCGCCAGGCTCCTTCAGCCCACCGTGAAGTCGCTCCGCGGCACCGTTACCGCGGATGCACTGCTGAACGCTGCGCCCCCGCCGGCTGCCGCACCCCGCCATCCCGAAATCTCTCCTTCCGCCGCGCCTCTCCGTTCCCCCCAAATAAGTTGTCAAATAATTTGTCAAACAATTTGCCAAACGATTTGGCGCTCCTCCAATACACTTCCGGATCCACAGGCGATCCCAAAGGCGTAATGCTCACTCACGCCAACCTGCTTGCGAACGTGCGCGCCATCGGCCAGGCCCTCGACATCCGGCCCGACGACGTGGGCGTAAGCTGGCTGCCTCTTTATCACGACATGGGCTTGATCGGCGCCTGGCTGATGCCCCTATATTTTGGCCTGCCCGTCGTGGTGCTCTCCCCTCTTTCGTTTCTCTCGCGCCCGGCCCGCTGGCTGCAGGCCGTGCACAAACACCGCGGCACGATTACCGCCGCTCCAAACTTCGCCTACGAACTTGCTGTGCGCAAGATAACCGACGCCGAGATCGCGGGGTTGGACCTGAAATCCTTGCGGGCCTCGCTCAACGGCGCCGAACCGGTAACCGCGGAAACGCTGGACCGCTTTGCCGCCCGGTTTGCCCCGCACGGATTGCGGCGCGAGGCGCTGCTCCCGGTTTACGGCTTGGCCGAGGGTTCACTCGCGGTCACGATTCCTCCTCTCGGTGCAGGTCCTCGCGTCGATCGCATCCTTCGCGATGCGCTCGCGCAAGACGGGCGCGCGGTGCCTGCGGCGTCGCCAGCGCCGCCCCCCACAACAGTGGCCGGCGGGCCCGCCAATGCTCCCGCCGTCGAACCCGGCGTGCTTGCGGTCGTCTCCGTAGGCCGCCCGCTACCCGATCACCAGGTTCGTATCGTGAACGCCTCGGGTGAAAACGTCGCCGATCGCGTCGAAGGCGAGCTGTGGTTCCGCGGCCCCTCCTCCACCAGCGGCTATTTTCACAATCCTGCCGCCTCGCGCGCGCTTTTCCCCGCGGGGGCCGCGGCCGGGTGGCTCAATTCCGGCGATCGCGGCTATTGCGCGGACGGTGAAATCTTCCTTACCGGGCGCGTCAAGGACATCATCCTCAAGGCGGGCCGCAATCTCTATCCGCACGAAATAGAGGACATCACCGGCAACGTTCCCGGCGTGCGCAAGGGATGCGTAGCCGCATTTGGCGCGCCGGACCCCACTGCCGGCACCGAGCGGCTCGTCATTGTCGCGGAAGCACGCGATCGCGACCCCGCGGCACGCCAGCGCCTCGCTGCGGCGATCACCCAGCACGTCGCGCAAAACCTCGGAATACCTCCTGACGCGGTGGAATTGCTGCCGCCGCATAGCATCCCCAAAACATCCAGCGGCAAACTGCGGCGCCATGAAACGCGGGCGCTATATCTTGCCGGTACGCTCGGAGCCGCTCGGCCCGCTGCCTGGCGCCAGGTGACTCGGCTGGCCCTCTCTGCGGGCGTCCGTACTGCGGAGCGCTGGCTCCGAAACGCTTTCGATTTGCTTTACGGCCTCTATGCCGGTATAGGATTTATTTTGTGGTTGATCCCGGCCTGGGCCTTGGTCAGCGTGATGCCCAGCCGCCGGGCCGCCGCGCGCTTTACCTCCGCGGCTTTGCGGGTATACCTCGCGCTCGCTTTTTGCCCCGTGCGCGTCGATGGGGAGGAGTTTTGGCGTCACCCCGGGGCCGCGCGTCATTGTCAGCAATCACACCAGTTATTTCGACGTTCTAGTGCTGATGGCGGCCCTGGGCGTGGACTATCATTTCGTCGCCAAGCACGAAGTTCACCGTATGCCTTTCATCGGCACCTTCCTTCGCAAGCTCCACCACTTTGCGTTTGATCGCGGCGATTCTCAGGCCCGCCTCCGGCAGGCTGCCGAAATCGAGCAGGCCCTGCGGCAGGGGGAATCGGTATTCGTATTCCCCGAAGGCACCTTCACCCCGCAAATCGGGGTCCGGCCGTTTCAATTGGGAGCCTTCAAGGCGGCCGCCAGCGCAAATTGTCCAGTGCTTCCGGTCGCACTGGCGGGAACGCGCCAGTTTTTGAGGGACCAATCCTTCCTTCCCCATCCCGCTCGCATCACGATTACGGTTTGCCCGCCGCTATGGCCCGGCCAGCCCGCAACCGGCTCACATCCAACCGCATGGGGAGAGCCTTTAGCTGAAGTCGCGGAGCCCGTAACCGAATGGAGAGAAATCGTTCGGCTCCGCGACACCGCCAGAGAGCAAATTGCCCTCGTCCTCGGGAGAACCTCTGCTTTAAATTATTTTTCCTTAATATTTCTCCCGCGACCCTCAGCGCTGCTCTATCGTCCATGGTATCATCCCTCTATCACCCCTCATCACCCCTATCCCCCCTATCACACTGATAAATAGCGCCTTGATCCGAGTTTTGATCCAAGTTCGCGTCTGATTTTGTTTTTGCATCAATTTCAGCACCCCCGGCATCTATCAACTTGAACGTCCTCCATAAAGTTCTCGGAGGATTATCATGAGCCGTCATTCTGAAGAAACTGTTGGCGTCCGATACACGGGATGGGCTGCGCTTGACCGCGATCCGCAGGAAGACAGCGTCGAATTCGACTGCCCGCGATGCGGCCAGCACGGTTTTAAGTCCGCGCGCCGCGACCGGAACGAATATCACTTCACCGATGGGTTTTTGCAGGATATGCAGGGCGAAATGTCGGCGTGCCGCAAATGCCGCACCACTCTGCACATCGCTCCCATCGTGCTGGTGCACGACCAGCATGAACGCAGGCGATTCGCGGCGGTGTTTGCTACCGACTTGACGCCCATTCCGAATTAACTTCGCAGCAGTGCGCATGCGCGGCACGGCCGGCCCAGCCCGCTGGCGCAAGCACGAACGCGAAAGCCCCGAGGGGAATCGGTGAACACGAAGCTCCCCTCGCCGAAATCGGTGGCGTAAAATTGGTGACGCGAGATCCTTGGACGAGAATCCTTGGATGCAAAAAAAGGCCAGCGGCCCGTTATGGGCGCTGGCCTCTCATTTAGCTCTTCCGCTGCGGCTAGTCCCGGTCGTACTTGTCGTGATCCCAATCGCTGTGGTGGTCTCGGCACCACTGCCGAGTCTGCTCCATCTTGGCTCGATCTTTGTCGGCTTGGCGGCTATGATCGCCATGATGCTGCACGTCATAATCGAGTTTCGCCCGCGCATTTCGTAATCGTGCTTCGCACGCAGACTTGTCGTCGGGTGTGCGTGCCGGAGACGGTACGCCGGCCATTAGCAACCCGCCCGCAAGTGCGGCGCCCAACACCAACCGGCTGATAAATTCGTCCTCAAAGCTAGCCTCCTTGGTAACGTTCTCTCTGCTTCAAACTACACACTCCCTGCCTCAAATTACACATAAATTAGTTGCATACGTTACCTCACTAAACACTATCCCGAATACCGTCCCTCGAGACATCAGGTAAAGATCGTATAAACGTGACGGCCAGCCCCTACCGAATTGGGGCGCGACGCGACGCGCGCCCATTTCAAAAAAGCAAGCTGTCCGGGGACATATGGAACTCTTCGAGGCCTTTGCGTACGCGATCGAAAGCCTCCTCCACCGTGTCCGCGAATTCCAGCAGATTATAATCACGCCGGTTGATGGTCCCCCAGCTCAGCATTTCCCGCCAGTTCACTACGCGGTGCCAGTATTGGCGCCCGTAAATCAGTATCAGGTTCCTCCTCTGCAGCTTCCCCGTCTGCAGCAGCGTCAGCATTTCCCAGAATTCGTCCATCGTGCCGAAACCGCCCGGGAAAACGATCAGTGCCTTGGCCAGTTGCGCGAACCATAGCTTGCGCATGAAAAAATAATGGAATTGGAAACTTAATTCCGGCGTGATGTACCGGTTGGGGTACTGCTCGTGCGGCAATTCAATGCTCAGGCCCACCGTTTTGCCGCCCGCTTCGATGGCGCCGCGGTTCGCCGCCTCCATTATTCCCGGCCCGCCCCCCGAACAGATCACGAAGCGATGCGGCTTGTCGCCCAGCGTACGAGCCCAGGTCGTCAGCCGCTTCGCCAGTTCGCGCGCCTCCTCGTAATAGCGCGACATCTCCAACGCCGCCTGCGCCTCCCGCAGCGCGGCCCGATGCCGCGGCGTCGCTTTGGCGGGGCGCACGCGCTTCAGCGCTTTCACTCGCGCCCGCGCCTTATCCCGCGATTGAATCCGGGCAGACCCGAAAATTACGATCGTATCGCCCACCGCCTCCCGGCGCAGCCGCGCCAGCGGATCGAGGTACTCGGTGAGGATTCGCACCGGCCGCGCGGCCACGCTTTCCATGAATAAGGCGTCGCGGTAAGCGGGCTGGGGAACGGGCGGCTGGCGGCGCATTCTGTATCCTCCGGGAACTTCAAAGAATCCAAGATCATGTGCGAATCTTCGCGAGCCATTTCTGGCGAAGCGTCATTCTACCGGACGCTGCGAACACCGCCCAACGGGCGGTCCGCTGTGGGCGTCCAAATGCTAGTACACTGTCATTTTCCTTTAGGGGCATTCTCGCTTACGGGTATTCTTACTTGCGACCGGCTTACTTGGGGGTTGAAAAGGGGGCATTATGATTAATCGTACAACCCAAGTCTTCATCCGAAGATCAAACGCTGCGAAATATTCAACAATTGATCTGTCCAAGCCGACTGCGGCCCTGTCCGGCAGGTCGATGCCGGGCTCGGCAGAGCGAATTTATTGGCGCGCGCGTTTGGTATTTATTTTCGCGCTCACGCTGGCCCCACTGGCCTTATTCGCCGCTCTTCCGGCCGCCGCGCAATCGATCCCGGGCCCTATCTCGCCGAGGCCCGGCCAGGCCGTCCAGAAAGCTCCCTCGATTCGGGTGCGGGTGAACTTGGTAAGCACGCCCGCCGTGGTACATAACACGCAAGGCGAGTTGGTCCTCGATCTCATGCAGGAAAATTTTCGCGTTTCCGATAACGGCGTGCCGCAGAAAATCGAAGGCTTCGAGCTGGGAGGCGCTCCCGTTTCGGTGGCCATCGTGATGGAAACCAGTTCACGCGTGGAAGCCCTGCTTCCCGCCGTTCGCCGCACGGGCATTGTCTTCACGCAAACCGTTCTCGGCGAAAGCGGCGACGCGGCCATCATCGGCTACAACGATCAGGTCGATAAGCTGCTCGATTTCACCAGCGATCACGACGCCATCGAAAAAACAATTAACAAGCTGCCGGAAGGCAACTCGGGAGCGCGTCTGTACGACGCGCTTGCGCAAGCGGTGAGCATGCTGCGCGATCGCCCGGAAACGCGTCGCCGCGTAATCATCACCGTCGCCGAAGCTACCGATACCGGCAGCGAAGAAAAACTCGGCGCCGTTTTGCGCGAAGCGCAACTTGCGAATATCACCATCTACTCGGTCGGCCTCTCCTCCACCGCGGCGGAGGTGCGCGGGCCGCAGAAGCAGAACGGCCCGATTTCGGCGACGCCGCCGGGGACTTTCGGACTGCCACCGATGCCCGGCACTCCACAAACGCCGTCGAGCGAGCAGCAGCGGCAGGGGAACGTCGATCTGCTGGGGCTCGCGGTGTGGGTGGTGCAACACGCCACGGCTGTTGTGCGCGATCATCCGCTGGAGCTTGCGACCATCGCGACCGGCGGACTGTACCAATCGACCTTGCGCGACTCCGAGATTCAGTCCGCGGTAGATGCGATTGGCGGCGAGCTTACGGCGCAGTACACGCTCAGTTATCGCCCTACAGGCACGGGCGCGGGCGATTATCACGAGATCAAAGTCGAAGTGGTGAACCGGCGCGGATTAAAAGTGCGCTCGCGGCCGGGCTATTATCTGGGATCACCGACCAAGTAACTCCTTCTTAAGGGCGCCTGCGGGGCCGTGCACCGCGCGGTGCGCTCGCTGTCTACATTCACGATTTTGCGGGTTCTTTGTCGCCGTTGGGCTCCTCTTCGAGGATGCCTGCGGCGGCGGCGACTTTGTCGCCGTCTTCGAGGCGCAACAGGCGCACGCCCTGGGTGGAGCGGCCGGCTTCGCGAATCTCGTTCGCGTGCACGCGAATGATCTTGCCAAACTCGGTGATGATCATCACGTCGGACTCTTCGCTGACTTGCAGGGCGGCGACGACCGGGCCGTTGCGGTCGGTCGATTTCAAATTGATGACGCCCTTGCCGCCGCGCGAGGTGATGCGGTACTCGGCCAGCGGCGTGCGCTTGCCGTAACCCTTTTCCGAGATGGTCAGCATCAGCGAGGTGATCGAGTCCTTGATGGCCTCGTTCTCGACCTCGTCGAGATTTTCGAGCGCTTTCGGCCGGCTTCTTGGTTTCCTTGCGGAGAATTTCGAGGTCGGGCTGCACGGCATCCATGCTCACCAGGTAGTCGCCCTTGGCGAGATCCATGCCGTTCACGCCGGCGGCCTGGCGGCCCATGGCGCGCACTTCGGATTCGCGGAACAGGATAGCCTGCCCGCCGTGGCTGGCGAGGAAGATCATCTTTTTGCCTTCGGTGAGGCTCACGCCGATCAACTCATCTCCGGCCTCGAGGTTGATGGAAATGATTCCGGAGGGGCGGGGATTGCTGAACTCGGCGAGCGCGGTCTTCTTCACCGTGCCGTTGCGCGTGGCGAAGAAAACGTAGCGTCCCGTTTCTTCGAGGTTGCGCGCAGGCACTAGGGCCGTCAGGTGTTCATCTTCCTGGAATTTGACCAGGCTGGCGATGGCCTTGCCGCGCGTGGCGGCGGCGGCTTCGGGAATTTCGTAGACCTTCAGCCAATAAACGCGCCCGCGCGAGCTGAATAGCAGGATGTAGCTGTGCGCCGAAGCGACGAACAAATGCTCGACGAAGTCCTCGTCGCGCGTGCGCGCGCCGATGCGGCCCTTGCCGCCCCTGGACTGGTGGCGGTAGACGTCGACCGGGGTGCGCTTGATGTAACCGGCATGGCTGATGGTGATGGCCATATCCACGTCGGCGATCAGGTCCTCGACCTTAATCTCCTCGACCGCGTCGACGATTTGGGTGCGCCGCGCATCGCCGAAATCCTTCTGGGTCTCGCGCAATTCGGTGGAGATCACCTGCTTCAGCTTTTTTTCGCTGGCCAGAATTTCTTTTAGTTCCGCGATCCGCGCCTGGACTTGCTTCAGTTCTTCCAGAATTTTTTCGCGCTCCATCTGCGTGAGGCGATGCAGTTGCAAATCGAGGATGGCCTGGGCCTGGCGTTCGGAGAATTCCCAGCGCTCGATCAAGCCTTCCTTGGCTTCCTTGGGAGTCTTGCTGCGGCGGATGAGCTTGATGATTTCGTCGAGGTGCTCGAGCGCTTTCGCAAAACCGAGCAGGAGATGCTCGCGTTCTTCGGCCTTGCGCAAATCGAACCGGGTGCGGCGCAGGACTACGTCGCGGCGGTGGTCAAGGAAAAGGCGCAGGAGCTCGACCAGGCCCATCTCGCGGGGCTGGCCGCCGCTGATGGCCAGCAGAATCATCCCGAACGATTCCTGCATCTGCGTGAGCTTGTAGAGGTGATTGAGGATGAGCTGCGGCTCTTCGCCGCGCTTGATCTCGACCACTACGCGCATGCCCTCGCGGTCGGACTCATCGCGCACGTCGGCGATGCCCTCGATCTTCTTGGTTTGCACCAGCTCGGCGATGCGCTCGACGAGGCGAGCCTTGTTGACCTGGTAGGGAATTTCGGTGATGACGATATTCTCGCGCTCTTTGCCGGCCTGCTCGATGGCGGCCTTGGCGCGCATGATGAAGCTGCCGCGCCCGGTTTTATACGCGGCGAGAATTCCTTCGCGTCCCGAAATATATCCGGCGGTGGGGAAGTCGGGGCCGGGAATCACTTTCATCAATTCTTTTAGCGAGGTTTCCGGGTTTTCCAGCAGCAGCAGGAGGCCTTCGACGATTTCGTTCAAGTTATGCGGCGGAATGTTCGTGGCCATGCCCACGGCGATGCCCGAGGCGCCGTTGACCAGCAGGTTGGGCACGCGAGAGGGCAGCACGAAGGGCTCTTCGCGCGTCTGATCGAAATTCGGAACAAAATCGACGGTCTCTTTTTCAAGATCGGCCAGCAGCTCTTCGCTGATGCGCGCGAGCCGCGCCTCGGTGTACCGCATGGCGGCCGGCGGGTCGCCATCGACCGAACCGAAATTGCCCTGGCCATCGACCAGGGTGTAGCGCAAATTAAACGGCTGCGCGAGGCGCACCAGCGTGGGATAGATGACGGCTTCTCCGTGCGGGTGGTAGTTGCCCGAGGTATCGCCGCAAATCTTGGCGCACTTGCGATACCCGCGATTGGAGGCGAGGCCCAGATCGTTCATCGCGACGAGAATGCGGCGCTGGACGGGCTTCAAGCCATCACGCACGTCCGGGATAGCGCGCGCCACGATCACGCTCATGGCGTAATCGAGATACGACTTCTTCATCTCCGCTTCGATATCCACCGGGAGTAGCGTGGAGTGCGGGCTGGTTTCGTCGGCCATGCCTGGGCTTGCTCCTTTTTATCTAGCGCTTAGCGGCTACGCGCTCGAGCACGTAGCTTTTTACCGCTTCAAATGCCGCAGCGTTATTTGAGAATCGCTGGGGCGCGAAATGCGCTTCCAGTTCGGCGAGCAGGGCGTCGCGTTCGGCGATGCCGGCGATGTCTACGGCAACTCCTCGCTCGATGTCCGGCGCGGCGGTCTCGGTGGCGCGAAACTCCGAACATGCCAAGCCACGGAGGCCCGGCAGCGTCTTCCATCTCACTTGGTGCATCACCTGCGATTGGAGTTAGCAGAAACGGCTACCCCCACCCCCCGGTGTTTTTCATAAGGATATCAGCCATAAGGATTTACATGCGTGAAACGTACAAGCATATCAATCCATGAGACTTAAGTCTTGTTTCTCCGCTTAAACCCATGCCCTGCTGCATTTTCGATTTTACAGGCCAATCGTTCGAAAGGGATGCCGGTGCTAGTCTAGTTGTCCGAGACACTAATTATTATTTTAACAGCTATGTCAAAGGGTCCAGCCGCCGCAGCTAGATGTCTTTCGCCTTTATTATGTGCACTCCCGGAGGCGCCGTTTTCGCCTCCGCCAACATCCGCGTCGCTAAAGTTGCGGCGTCGGTGATGAGGCTTTTCCGAGTGCGAGCCGGGAGGAGCCGCGAAAGGGGGACCAGCGTCTTGGCCGCGATTTTTTCCATTAAACGGAATTCGCGGCGGGGGCCTACCAAGAGAGCGGGGCGGAAGATGATGAGGGAGCGAAGTCCGAGGGCTTGGACATCGTTCTCGGTCTGGCCCTTGACGCGATTGTAAAAGAAACTCGAGCTCGCGTTTGCGCCCATGGCGGAGACGAGCGCGAGTGTGGCCCGGTGGGTCTTCGCGATTCTCGCAAAGGCGACGACGGCGTCGTGATCGACTTTTTCGAAGTTCGCTTGGCTGCCGGCGGCCTTGCTCGTGGTGCCGAGGCAAGAGAAGTAAAGATCGCCGCGAATGTTCCCAGCAATGGACGGTAGCTCCGCCAGATCGTAAATCAACACTTCCGTGAGTTTGGCATTGGAAATCTGCAACGACTTTCGCGAAATGGAGATGACTTTGGTTATTGCCGGATCGGCGAGGAGCTGCCCAACCAGAATTGAACCCGTGAGGCCGGTGCTGCCGATGAGCGTCGCGATCATGGATTAAGGATCTTTAAGCGATTAAAACCTTTTAACGGTTCAGCTCAGTTGGCGCTCAGCATCCGTCGCGAATGCTCCTGCGGTTAGAGGCTGAAGGAAAAAAGGCCGCGTCGACTGATATTTTGCGGCGCGGTTTAGATGTCGAGGTTGACGACGTCGAGGGCGTTTGCTTCGATGAATTTGCGGCGCTCTTCTACGTTTTCACCCATGAGGGTGGTGAAAATGGTTTCGGCGGCGACCACGTCTTCGAGGCGCACTTGCAGCAGGGTGCGCGTCTCGGCGTTCATGGTGGTGGCCCACAGCTGCTCGGGATTCATTTCTCCCAGGCCCTTGAAGCGGGTGACGGTGAACTCTTTTTTGGCGTCTTCGAGGACGTAGGCGAGCACGGCGTCGGCGCTTTCCTTGGTGACTTTATCGCCGTTGCGCGAGACGGTGAAGGGCGGCTTGTTCGAGACGGCCACGGCGCGGGCGAGCGCGCGCAGGCGCTTGGTATCGGGCATCGACACGAGAGCCCAATTCACGCGGCCAGCGATGGCGGCGCCTTGCTTAAGCACCAGCTCGTAGAGGCTGTGCTCCTCGTCGAAAGTGATCTGGCCTTCAAATTTCAGTTTGGCTTTTTCGATGGATTTCAGCAGGCGCTCGAGAGCTTTCTTGTCCTCGAAATCGCCTTTCTTATCGAGGTCGCTGGTGGCGAGCAAGTCGACCAGGGCGCGGTCGCGCAAGCGGCGCAGGATTTTTGCGGCAACCTGGTCGTACTCCTGGACGTTGAGGAGGAATTGCGTGAGCCCCTGGCCTTCGAGGGAGACGCCTTCTTTGGCCTTGACCACGTGATCCTCGGTGGCGCGCTTCATGAGCTCGAGCGAAAACTCGTGCTCGTCGCGAATGTAGCGATCCATCTTGCCGCGCTTGACGCGATAGAGCGGGGGCTGCGCGATATAGATGTGGCCGCGTTCGATCAGCTCCTTCATATGGCGGAAAAAAAACGTTAACAGGAGCGTGCGAATGTGGCTGCCGTCAACGTCCGCGTCGGTCATGAGGATGACTTTGTGGTAGCGGAGTTTGGCGGCGTCGAAATCATCTTTGCCGATGCCGGTGCCGAGAGCGGTGATGATGCAGCGGATTTCCTCGTGGCCGAGCATCTTGTCGTAGCGCGCTTTCTCGACGTTGAGGATCTTGCCCTTGAGCGGCAGGATGGCCTGGTAGCGGCGGTCGCGGCCCTGCTTGGCCGAGCCGCCGGCCGACTCGCCCTCGACAATGAACACTTCGCAGCGCGCCGGATCGCGCTCCTGGCAATCGGCCAGCTTGCCCGGCAAGCCGCCGGAATCCATGGCGGACTTGCGGCGCGTGAGCTCGCGGGCTTTGCGCGCGGCTTCCCGGGCGCGGGCGGCATCGATGCACTTGCCGACGATCTTGCGCGCGACGGTGGTGTGCTTGTCGAAGTACTCGCCGATTTTCTCGTTGACGAGCTGCTCGACCTGGCCTTTGATGTCGCTGTTGAGCTTGCCTTTGGTCTGCCCTTCGAATTGAGGCTGCGGCAGCTTCACGGAAACGACGGCGACCAGGCCCTCGCGCACGTCGTCGCCGGTGATGGTGACCTCGTCTTTTTGCTCCTTGAGCATGCCCGCGGAGCTGGCGAAGCTATTGATGGTGCGCGTGAGCGCCGAGCGAAAGCCGGAAAGATGGGTGCCCCCATCGACGGTGTTGATGGTGTTGGCGAAGGCAAAAATATTTTCGGCGTAGCTATCGTTGTATTGCAGCGCGATATCGACTTCCAGGTTTTCGCGCTTGCCCTCCATGGAAATGGGCGTATCGTGCAGGACTTGCTTGCCCTTATTGAGGTGCTTGACGAATTCGACGATGCCGCCGGTGAAGCGGAATTCGATGGACTTATCGGTGCGTTCGTCCTGCAGGGTGATCTTGAGGCCCTTGTTTAGAAAGGCGAGCTCGCGCAGGCGCTGCGCCAAAATATCGTAGCTGTAGACGGTCTTCTCGAAAATACTGGCGTCGGGATGGAAGGTGATTTTCGTGCCCGTCTTGCGCGTCTTGCCAGTGACGGCGAGCTTCGATTTAGGGACGCCGCATTCGTAGGATTGCTCCCACACTTCGCCGTCGCGCCAGATTTCGAGCTCCAGCCAATCGGATAAAGCGTTGACTACGGAGACGCCGACGCCGTGCAGGCCGCCGGAAACTTTGTAGGTGTCACTATCGAACTTGCCGCCGGCGTGCAGGACGGTCATGACGACTTCGGCGGCGGGCTTCTTTTCGGTGGCATGCATATCGACGGGAATGCCGCGGCCATTGTCGACGACGGTGACGCTGTTATCGTCGTGCACGGTGACGTTGATCTCGTCGCAGAAGCCGGCCAGAGCTTCGTCAACCGAGTTGTCCACCACCTCCCACACCAGGTGATGCAGGCCCTGCTCGCTGGTGGAGCCGATGTACATGGCCGGGCGTTTGCGCACGGCCTCGAGGTCGCCAAGCACTTTGATGGAGGTAGCGTCGTAGCGGTGGCCCGCGGCTTTGCCGGTCACCGTTTCTTTCTCAACCATATTTTGTGCGTCTCCTGACTGCCGTGGAGGGGGAAGGCTGGCGCAGAACGGCGGCCCAGTTCAGCAGAATTCGATCTTGGTTCAGCCAATTCGACTCGCCAAACCTTCGCTGAGTGGCCTGACCCTGTGGCTCGACATAAGGCGGTCAAGCTCGAAGGGCTCTGTGCTCCATCCCGTCCGGATTTCCGATTCGCTCGAAGGCGGACGCGGCGAAGCTTGTTTTTTTCACCGAGCCGGGCTCATCTCGCATGCGTGTGACAATAATGCAGGCAAGTAATTCGCAGAGCGCGAACCAGGCGTTTGATAGCGTCCCGCAGAAAGTTCTGGTGCGGGGAACGAGCCTGTTATACACGACGATTATACGTTATTTTCGGTCTGCACTCAAGCTTGATGGACGATATTTTAGTGCTTACAAGTTGTTTATTATCAGTTGTGTGCGGGCATCTGGAAGCATGCGCGGACGGCGGCCGGCGGGTCCGTAAACTTTAATAACCAAATAGTAATATTTGCCGCTAAAAAATGAGGCTCGCTAGCGCGGCTCAGCCTTCAAATGCGCATGGGCATGATGACGTAGCGATAGCGGTACTGTTCGTCGGCGAGCGGCCGCACTTGCCCGGCGGATTGTTCGTCCTTGAGCTCGATGCTGATGGGGCCGTCGGCCGCGGCGCCCAAAAAATCGAGCAGATATTGTCCGTTAAACCCGATGGCGATGGGCTCGCCCTTGTATTCCTTTTCGATGGTCTCCCGGGCCTCGCCATATTCCGGGCTGGAGGCGGAGAGCTCCACGCCTTCCTGATTTACCGAGAATTTCACGGCGTGCGAGCGCTGGTCGGCAAGTTGCGAGACGCGGCGGACGGCGTCGTTCAACTCGCCGCGCTCGAGAACTACGGTCTTGTGGTTGTCGCGGGGAAGCACGGCCTCGTAATTGGGGAATTGCCCGGTGAGAATCCGGGAGATCAGGAGGTTGCGGCCCGCTTGGAAAAAGAGATGGCTATCGTCGCGGGCGAATTCGATTTCGCCTTCGTCGCCAGTCTCGACGGCCAGCCGCTGGATTTCGTTCATGGCTTTCTTGGGCACCAGGGTGCGCGCCTCATTGGAGAGTCCGGCGAAGGTATGATCGGCTTCGGCCACGGCGAGGCGATGCCCGTCGGTGGCGACCATGGCGATGGTATCGGGCTTGAGGATGAGCAGCGCACCATTCAAGGTGTAACGCGACTCCTCCATGGAAATCGCGAAACTGGTCTTGGCGATGAGGGAGGACAGAATTTTTGCGGGTATCTTCACCAGGGCGTGGGGAAAGGCCGGCACGACCGGAAAATTATCCTTGGCCATGCCCACCATCTTATAGGTGCGGCGGTCGGAGGTAATCTGCACCCAATGATTTTCGAGAAGTTTGAAGCGAATCTCTGTGTCGGGCAGCAGGCGCACCAGTTCGAACAATTTTTTGGCCGGTATGGTTCCCGAACCCTCTTTTTTTACTTTCGCTTCGCAAGAGGTGCGCACGCTTAGCTCGAGGTCGGTGGCGGTGATGTGCAGGCGGCTTCCAGCGGCCTCGCAAAGGATGTGCGAGAGGATGGGGATGGTGGTCTTGCGCTCAACTACGCCCTGGGTGAGGTTGAGCACCTCGAAGAGGTCGAACTTCTTCACGCTGAATTCCATCGCCAGATTTCCTCCGCAGAAGCGCGCCACGCCACGATCTTATCAAGGCGGTTACTGTACCCTGTTTTAAAGAGGGGATAAAGACCGTAGTAGTAGCCGACACTGTGGAAATGAGCATAACGCGGCAAACTCCATGGCGGCCCGGTGTTGCGCCGGCGCGCTCTTGCGCGCGGGGAGAGGAAGGCGGTGGAAATCTCATGGCGCGCGAGCGGGATGTTCCCGCGTCAGGAATAATGCACAGGTTGCACACCAAGCGCGCACAGCCTTTGCACACGATTATCCTCGCAGTTTTTGCCGCACGAAAGACCGAACAAAAAGCCGCCGGACAAAGAGGCGGCCGGTCGAAAAAGCGGCCAAGCGCTGGAATAGATGGGCGAGCGAAACCTTTTGTTGTGGGAAAAGAAAGGGGAACGTGGCCCGGGAAGAATGCGCGCCGCGCACGGGCCGGAGTGCAGGCCGCGCAAATCGAGAAAATGTTACAGGCGTGGAAGCGGCGCTGACGCTCTAGCCGAAAGAGTCCAGCAGGCGGCTGATGGTGCGGTTCAAATCCTTATTGGTGCGCCGCAAATTCTCGATTTTATGAATGGAATGCAGCACTGTGGTGTGATGCTTGCCGCCAAACTGCCGCCCGATTTCGGGGAGGGACGCGGTGGTGAGCTGCTTCACCAGGTACATGGCGATCTGCCGCGGAAACGCGATGGCCTTGGAGTTCGACCGCACCTTTAACTCCTGATCGCGGAGTCCAAATTGCTCGCCCACGCGCTTCTGGATGATCTCGATGGTTACCTTTTTCTCCTGCGAAGCGATGATACTGCGCAGGGCCTGCTGCGCGGTGGATAGGTTGGCGGGCGCGCCGGTAAGCGATGAATAGGCAAACAGGCGCGTCAGCGCCCCTTCGAGCTCGCGCACGTTCGATTTGATCGACCGCGCGATAAATTCCGCTACATCATCGGGCAGTTGGAAGTGCTCGCTATCGGCTTTTTTCTGCAGGATGGCGATCTTGGTCTCGAGATCGGGCGGCTGGATATCGGCGATGAGTCCCCATTCGAATCGCGAGCGCAGCCGCTCCTCGATGGCGGCAATTTCCTTGGGCGGGCAGTCGGAAGACAGCACGATCTGCTTTTGCAGGTCGTGCAGCGCATTGAAGGTGTGAAAGAACTCCTCCTGGGTGCGCTCTTTTCCGGCGATGAATTCGATATCGTCGACCAGCAGCACGTCCATGGAGCGGAAGCGGTCGCGAAAGCTGATCATGCGGTCAAAGCGCAGGGAGTTGATCACCTCGTTGGTGAATTTTTCGGCGCTGATATAGGTCAGCCGTAAGGAGGGATTGCGCGTCTTGATCGTGTGGCCGATGGCCTGCATCAGGTGCGTCTTGCCCATGCCCACGCCGCCGTAGAGATAGAGCGGGTTGTACGCTTTTGACGGGGCTTCCGCGACGGCCAAGGCGGCCGCGTGCGCGAACTGGTTCGAAGTTCCGACGACAAACTTATCAAAAGTGTAGCGCCCGTTTAGCTGGTGGTCCACCGACTCGAAGTCCAGGCGCGCCTGTTTCGCGCCGGACGCTGACGCGGCCGCGTGCGCGGGCTCTGGCTCCGAGCAAATGAATTCAAGTTGCACGTCGGGCATGCCGACCTCCAGCAAGACTGCGTGCAGCAATTCGCCATAGGTTTCTGTCAGCCGCTTGCGGAAAGGGCGCGAGGGCACGCGCACGGTGAGCTTGCCATTGTCAGTGCCTTCCTGGCGCGTAGGCTGAAACCAAGTGGCGAAGCTGTGCGGGTTTACCCGCCGTTCCATATGCTGCAATATTTTTTCCCAAGAAGTCATGTTCATCCAGGCTTCGGATCAAAAGCTAAGCCGCCAGAAATTTCCACAGAATGTGAAAAAAGTGTGGAAAAAGGACCGATCAATTGTGGGCGGCGCTCCAGTCCGGGCTATAGGTTCGATTACGTGCTTACGTCAGGACAGCCAGTGCATTCTGGCTTCGCTTCAGGCGGCGTCCGGGGCGTGAACGCTACCCGGGTCCAATTCGTCGGACGTGATTCTCACCGAAGCCGCGGCAGGCAGCAAGCAAAAATTCCAAGAATCGGGGGCAGGGTCCGCACAACTCATTCACAGGATTTCCACAGGCCGGGGGCCGCGGGATTAGCGCGCAAAATTGCCTTAAATGGCCGCAAAAACGCGCCAATCCGCAAACGCGAGCGCTTTTCGGCCACCCGGCTTGGCCAAGACACTCAAGTCCAAGGCATCGCACCCTTACAGGAACGGGGCCGGGCGGGTAGCGCAAGTAGGAAGCAATCAGTCAGACTCGCAGCACCCCAACCCTTTGGCGACTCTGAATTCCAGCACTGACTACAGTTCCAAGGAAATACTCGGTGAGGTCACTGAAGGGATCACGAATTCTGATTGAACCCAGTATGTATGTTTTTGATGGAGCTTTGCCGGGTCCTCCAGCCTTTGAGCTTTTGGTGACCCACTTTGTCCCAAGAACACCAGCGCAAATCTGCAAGTTTCCGCCCGTAAAAAACGGGCCGCTAAGTGTCCCTTCTTCGGCGTTCCCCCAGCGCCTTTCCATACTTGTGCGCATGCGGTCCCGTGGTTCGTACCGACCCTGTCCAACGGCCTGCGCCTCTGATTCTAATGAGGCAATGGTTACTCGATTAGATAGCGGCGGCGCTCGATGGAAAGTGCGCGGCCGGTGGCCGGATCCGCCTCGATGAGAGCAGCATTCATCTGCACGTTACCGGTGGCCACTTCGAAGCGCGCCGGCATGCCGTCGAGAAAGCGCTTGATGACCGCGCTTTTCTCCATGCCGATCACCGAATCGTGCGGGCCGGTCATGCCCACGTCGGTGATGTGCGCGGTGCCGCCCGGCAAGACGCGCTCATTGGCCGAGGCTACGTGCGTGTGCGTCCCGATTACGGCCGTGACGCGGCCGTCGAGATACCAGCCCATGGCTTGCTTTTCGCTGGTGGCTTCGGCGTGTATGTCGACGACGATTATTTTGACGTCCGGTGGGAGCTTGGCGAGTTCGCGATCGGCGGCGCGAAACGGGTCGTCATTCGCCGCCATGAACACGCGGCCTTGCAGGCACAGGACCGCATAGGGCACGCCGTTGCGCGCAATGCTTTGGTACACGCCGCTTCCCGGAGTGCCTGCCGGAAAATTGGCGGGCCGCAGCAGCCGGGGTTCGTGGGGGAAAAAATCGAGGATTTCCTTGCGGTCCCAGATGTGATTTCCGCCGGAGAGCACCTCGATGCCCGTCCCCAGGAGTTCTTCGGCGATTTTCGGAGTGATGCCGAAGCCGGCGGCCGCGTTTTCACCATTGGCGATCACCAGGTCCAGCCGCTCCTGGGCGATCAGGTCGGCCACGCGGTCCACGGCGATGCGCCGCCCGGGCGCGCCGACGATATCCCCGATAAAAAGAATGCGCACGCGAGCTCCCCGGGAAAAAAAACGATAAAAAAATGGAGCGGTCCACTTCGCCGTGTGGAGCTAGATCCTGAACCTCTGTGACAAGGCGGAAACCCTGCGCCGGCCTTTAGGCTTTCCAGGCGCCAGGAGGTCCTGGCGGCGGGACGTGCGCACAGGCCGTCTGACACGGGCTTCCTAGAGATTCAGCATTGGTTCAAAAGATCTTCGCACCAAACACGGGCGTTGCAGGCTACTCCAACTCCATTCTAGCCGGAGGCGGAGGCGGGTCCAACCGAATTCGCGGGTTGGGTTTCGGCACGCGGTGGCCGGGAAGTGCACGTCCCATTGATGAACTGGATGCGATGCCTTTCAAAGAGGAATGAGGAACGCCGCCGACCTGGCACGAGCGCCGGGTGCACGATCACCGTTGTGCGAGTAGCGGTGCAACGTCCGCTATCGCCGCACGGTCAGACAGTTTGCTGCAGGGCGCGCTCGACTAGTTTCAGGCAGCGCTTGGCGCGCTCGCGAAGTTGCTCGGTGGTCTGCTCGAGGCTGCCTTCGCGCTCGGCGTGCAATTCGTCGGCGATGGCTAGGGCGGCCAGCACAGCGACTTTTACGGTGTCCACGGTTCCCGTGGCGCGAGCGATGCTGCGCATGGTGGCGTCGACATGCTGGGCGAGTTCTTCGACATAGGCAGGGTCGAGATCGCCGGCGACGTGATAGGTTTGATCGTAAATTTCAACTTTGGTGCTCACGGAAAACTCCCCGGCCCAATTAGGCGATACGCTAGGCGTTCAAAAAGCGCATCGGGCTCGCGCCCGACGCGCGGGTTGTGGGTCGCGCCGTTATTGTGCTCCAGGCTTTTTGCCGGGACAAGTAGCAAAGCCTCGGGTCTCCGTCACCATGCGACGGAAGACCCGAGCTACAACCGCAAAGTCCACCAAGATATACCGCCTGCTGGGACTCAGGAGGTGCGTAACGATGCGCCTAGCTGCTCTGCCAGCTTGGCGAGGATGCGCGCGGAGAAATCGTTGACTTGCGCCTCGGTGAGGGTGGCGTGCGGGCTTTGAAAGGTTACGCGCACCAGGAACGAGAATTTTCCGGGGGGCATCTGCTTACCGCGATAGAGATCGACTGCCTCGATGGCGGCGATTTCCGGAACGCCGGCGGATTGAATCGCGTCGTGCACCGCGGCGAAGGTGGTGCCGTCGCTCAAGACCAGCGCAAAATCGCGTTCGACCGCGGGGAAGCGCGAGATTGGCTGATAGCGGCGGGCTGCGCGGGCTTGCTGGTAATCACTGTAAAACCGGTCCAAATCGAACTCGGCTAGAAAAACGTCCTGGCGCAGTTTGAATTGATTGGCAACTCGCTGCGCGAGTTTGCCGGCCTCACCTACGACATTCGTGCCCACTGTTCTAATGACCCAGTTGCCATCGGGCAAGTCAATCCGCCGAGTTCCGGCGTTTGGAAGTGAAACGCGACCGGCCTGTGCGGCATGTTGCCAGGATGCGCGCTCGATCTCGCGCCAGGTGAAGCCGCCAGCGAGCCAGCCGATCTGGTCGAGATCGCCTTTGAGGTCGGCGAATTCGTACTCGCGTGCGGATTCCGCGACACCTTTCCCACGCGCCAGCCCCGTCGCACCAATGGTGACGATGCGCCTCTCTCGCGGCGCGCCATCAGGCATGGAATACGCGCGGCCAATCTCAAACAGGCGCACGCTGCGCTGACCGCGATTGATGTTCCACGCCAGTGTGTGCGCCATGCTTATCAAGCCTGTGGAACGCAGCAGCGAGGCGTCCGCAGCCAATGGATTCGTAATGACCGCCGGATTTATTACGTCTGAAGGACGGAACAGAGCGTCTTCCTCGGCATTCACGAGCGGAATGGTGACGATTTCGTGATAGCCGAGTCCGATGAGGCGCTCGCGCAGGCGGTCTTCGGCTTCGGCGTGGGGCAAGCGCGCCGCGGGCTGCCGCGATCCGTGCAGGCGCGGCGGAAACTTGTCGAGGCCGAAATGCCGTGCGACCTCTTCGATCAAGTCCACCTCGCGCGTCACGTCCTGGCGCCAAGACGGCTGCGTGCAGGCCCAGATGGCGAGTGGCGAGCCGGGCTGGGCGTCGCCATTTGATTCGAGGCGAAGCGGCAGGAAGCCCAAGGCGTTGAGGATGGCTTCGATTTCGCCGTCGGGCACGTCCGCGCCCATGATGCGGAGCAGCTCGGCCCGCGAAAGCGCGAGGCGCAGCGGTTCGCGGCGGCCGGGGTAGAGGTCCGCCGCGCCGGGCAGAATTTCGCCGCCCGCGAGTTCGGCGAGGAGTGCGGCGCAGCGGCGCGAAGCGGCGTCGGCCATTTCCGGATCGGCGCCGCGCTCGAAGCGCACGGAGGCCTCGGTGCGCAGGTTCAAGTGCTTGGAGGTGCGGCGAATCGAAAGGGGATCGAACCAGGCGGATTCGAGCAGAACGTCCTGCGTTGCGAAACTGATTTCGCTTTCCGCACCGCCCATCACGCCGGCAATGGCCACGGCGCGGGCGGCGTCGGCGATCACGCACATCTCCGGAGAGAGCACGCGCTCGAGGCGGTCGAGCGTGCGCATTTTTTCTCCGGCGCGGGCGCGGCGCACGACGATCGTTTTTTCCACAAGCCGCGCGAGATCGAAGGCGTGCAGCGGCTGACCGAGCTCGAGCATGACGTAATTGGTGGCGTCGACGACATTGTTGATGGAAGTCTGCCCCAGCGCTTCGAGCCTCTGCCGCAGCCAAGGCGGCGACGGCTGCACCTTCACGCCGCGCACGATTCGCGCCGTGTAGCGGCCGCATAATTCGGGGCTTTCAATCTCGACTCGGACGCGAATGCCGCTTGGCGCGTTCGTCTTATCGGCCGCCTCCGGCGGCAGCTTGATCGGCTTCAGCAGCTGCCGTTCGATCACCGCCACTTCGCGCGCCAGGCCGTAATGGCCCAGGCAATCGGGGCGATTGATGGTCAGCTCGGCGTCCAGCATCGGACCTGCCGGCGTATCCGCCAGCGCTTCGATGGCAATACCGGCGGCCGAGAGGCGGTCGCGCAATGCGGCGGGCGCGAGCGTCACGTCGACAAATTCCGCCAGCCACTGGTAGAGGACTTTCATGGCATGAGATTCATGACGCGGATCGTCATCGCGCAGATCGCTATCAAGGGGGCCGGCATTGGTCGGGCCGTCATCGGGTGAACCGGGACACCGTCAAGAAAATTGGCGCAGGAAGCGCACATCGTTTTGAAAGAAAAGCTGCACGTCGTCGATGCCGTATTTGAGCTGCGACAAGCGGTCCACGCCGAGTCCGAAGGCGTAGCCCGAAACGCGCGCGGCGTCGTAGTTCACGAAACCGTAGACGGCCGGATCGACCATGCCTGCGCCGAACAGTTCGATCCAGCCGGAATTTTTGCATAGACGGCAGCCGCTGCCGCCGCAGACGAAACAGCTCGCGTCCACTTCGACGGAAGGCTCGGTGAAAGGAAAATAGCTGGGGCGCAAGCGCGTTTTGATTGCAGGGCCCAGAAATTCGCGCACGAAATGCTCGACGGTGCCCTTGAATTCGCAAAAGGTGACGTCGGTGTCCACCGCCAGGCCCTCCACTTGATGGAAGACGTAGGAATGCGTCGCGTCGGGATTATCGCGGCGGTAGACTTTTCCGGGGACGATGATGCGCACCGGCGGCTGCTGGCTTTCCATGGTGTGCACCTGCATCGGCGAGGTGTGGGTGCGCAGCAAACGCGGCTCGGCGCCGGGAGGCGTTGCGAGATAGAACGTGTCCATGGTGTCGCGCGCGGGATGATGCTCGGGGATATTCAGCGCCTCGAAATTATAGTAAGGCGTCTCGATCTCTGGCCCTTCCACTACGCGAAAACCCAGAGAGAGAAAAATGCGCTCGATCTCGGCGAAGGTTTGGCGCAGCAGATGCGGCGATCCGAGCGGCCGCTGCACGCCGGGGAGCGAGAGATCGACGAGGTCGCGCGCGAGGGCTTGCGATTCGGCCGCCGCTGCGAGTGTTTGCTCGAGAGCGCCCAGGCGCTGCTCGACGTGCGCGCGCAATTCGTTGAGGGCTTTGCCGACGGCGGGACGCAGCGCGGGATCTGCGGGCTTGAGCCACTGTTCGGTGATGCGGGTCAAGACGCCCGATTTGCGGCCGATCCAGGCGTCGCGCAGGGACTTCCACGCGGCCTCGTCGGCGCTGGTGGCGGCTTCGCGGTCGAATTCCGCGCGCACGGCGGCAAAATACTCGGTGACCTCCACTGCTGTGGAAACACCGAGTGTGGCGAGTGTCTGGCGCGTGGTGTTGGTGGCGTCCGTCATTTTCCCGTTCTTGTCACCCGCTCTCGTCACGATTCCGCTAGGCGGAAAAATTGCGCCGAGTCGGGCGCGCGAGCTCGCAACATGCCGGCGAGATGCTCGCGCGAAGATTACTCTGCCGCTCGTACGAGCTGTTTCGGCCGCCTGTGGTCAGGCGGGCTTGGCGTGCGGCTTCTTCGAGGCGGCCGCGGTTTTCGCCTGGCTGGCGGTCTTCGCTTGGCTCGCAATTTGGGCGAATCCGGGCGCATCTTTTACCGCGAGCTCGGCGAGCATTTTGCGGTCGATGTCGAGACCGAGCGACTTGAGGCCATGCATCAATTCGCTGTAGGAAAGCCCGCTCAAGCGGGCGGCGGCGCCGATGCGCTGGATCCACAAACGGCGATACTGGCGCTTGCGGTTGCGCCGGTCGCGATACGCGTAACGGTCGGCGCGATTGGCGGCCTCCTGCATGGACTGGTAGAGCTTGCTCTTAGTGAGGAAAAATCCCTTGGTGCGGCGCGCGTATTTTTTGCGGCGCGCGCGGCGCTTGGTGCCGCGTTTGACACGAGCCATGAGGCATCTGCTCCTGCGTGGAGAGCGCGCGAGCAAACCGTTGGCTGGCGGCGGGCGAGCGCGGCGCGAACGCCGTGCAGCGGGGGCGGCGAGGTTTCACTCGCAAAAACTTCGCGCGCAGAAGTTCACGCGCAAACTTCACGCGCGCCAACTTCAGCACCCGGCGGCACAACGAATCGCGCAAAATGCGCGGCCAGACGGCAAACGGCTGCTGTCGAGCGTCTCCACGGCGTGTTGAGGTTCGCTCCGCGACGCTTGGTGCGCGCACCGGGAACGGGGTGGCTTCACTACGGCGAATATTTCATCGCTGTTGCGAAGCCGATCGGCCGGCAGGCCCGCCGTGGCGGGTACCGCGCTGCCTGGCGCGACAACGAAAACGGAATCTAGCCGTACGGCAACATCCGGCGAACGTGTTCCACGTCGGTCGGATGAACTTCCACAGACTTTTTTAGACGGCGCATGCGCTTGGGCGCCTTGGTGCCCATCAAATGGCGCTTGCCGGAATGCGGGCGGAACACCTTGCCGCTGGCGTTAATTTTAAAACGCTTGGCGGCGCCGCGATGCGTCTTCAATTTCAGTTTAATCTTGGTGCTTTTGTGATTCCCCACGCCTGGTGTCCTTTTTTATTAAGTGGGCTCCAAGTAGAGCCCACACCCGTTTTTGCGCGGGCAGCATGTAGAGAGCCCACACGCGGTTCCGCCTTACGCTCAGGCTTGGCCCGCGCCGACTGTCGCAGTGGGGCGGCCTACCGGAGCTCCCTTTTTCGGGGCCAGCAGGGCCATCAGGATATTGGCTTCCATGCGGGGCCCGAGCTCGACCAGCGCGTGCTCGGCAATATCCTTGAGCAGGCGATCCATCTTGGCGCGGCCCACTTCCTGGTGAGCCATTTCGCGGCCGCGATGAAAAATCATGGCCTTGACCTTGTGGCCCTCGCCGAGAAACCGGATGATCTGGTTCTTGCGAACCTGGTAGTCGTGCTCGGCGGTCGCGGGCCGAAATTTTACTTCCTTGAGCTGCGTGCCTTTCTGATGCTTGCGCTGCTCGTGCGCTTTCTTGTTCAACTGATAGAGAAATTTGCCGTAGTCGGTGATTTTGCAAACCGGCGGATCGGCGGTCGGTGAAATTTCGACCAGATCGAGACCGCGTTCGCGGGCCACGCGGATAGCCTCGAAAGGCTGCATGACTCCCAGTTGGCCGCCATCATCATCCACAACCCGGACTTCGCGTGCGCGGATGCGATCGTTCACGCGCGTTCGTTCAGCAGCTCGAAAACTTCGTTCGGCGATAAACCCACCTCCGAAGCGCCACCCTGGGGCAACGCCCGATCTCAACCCGGTCCAGACGGCAGGCGCCGTGGGACGCAGGGTGACGACTATAGCATGAGATGCGCACAGGGTGGAACTGGCACGGGGGGCTGCGGGCCAGCCTGATGGTTGGTCACTGCGCGGCCCTCCGTGCTTGAAGCGGCCCCATCTTGGGGAAATTGGCCGTATACCCCCAGGCAATTTGTATATGTTTCAAAACACGCTGCTTGTGAAAATGGGCGTTTGTAATGGCAATAAATCACTTGGCTCGCCCATACAGAAAGGGCAGCATGGCGATGGCGGACCAAGCCAAGAGGAAATTGAGGAGGTCCGCAAAGAACGAAAGCAAAGGTATCGTGCTGTTGTGCTAACCGTATTCGGAGATGAAAGTCACGACGAAACGAAGCAGCGCGTCTTTGCTGTCGGTGGATTGATAGGTCGTGAGCAAGAATGGGATGCTATCGTAAAACCATGGAAGGCGATTACGGGCGGCAGAGATTTTCATGCCGCCGATTGCGAATCTGACCATGGAGATTTCGCGTCCACAGATCACAGGGATAACCAGAGGCTTTATGCGCGCTTGGTAAAACTGCTTACCAGCACAACACTGATGGGATTCGGCGTTGCTGTTGATCTAGCCGAATACCATGCCATCTTTCCAGAACTGCCAGAAGATCAACCTGTCCATTCGGACCTTCTTCCATGTCCAAGTTTGCCAGCGCCCATGCCACGCGGTTGAAGCTGAAATGATGACCTGGATCTGCTGTTGAATTCATGGTTGCTACCAGTGACGCAGAGGCGCTCTTCTACAATTTGTTCCACCTGTATGCGAGATGAGCGGGGCGCCACAGTCAACGCACCCAAGGAGAGAAAGCAAAAAGAATGAGGGATTCCTCACTTAATTCAGCGGGCTCCAAGTAGAGTCCGCACCCGTCGCTCAGAATGACAACCTTCGCGGGCGGGTGATGTTGCACACGGTTCCTAAGCGGGGGATTTAGGAGCGATGCGGTCGGCGACTTCGGCACCTAGGTCGGCTGTGAATGTGGCTAGGGGGCGGGGGCCTAGGTCGCCTTTGCCGTGGTGGCGGACCGAGACGGTGTGGGCTTCGGCTTCTTTGCCGCCTACTATGGCCATGTAGGGGATTTTTTGCATTTCGGAATCGCGGATTTTGGCTTGCAGCTTTTCGTTGCGATCGTCGAGATGGGCGCGGAAGCCGGCGGCGGTTAATTCGCGGACGACTTGCTGCGCGTATTCGGCGAATTTGCCGCTGACCGGGAGGACCGCGACCTGCACTGGGGCGAGCCACAGCGGAAAGGCTCCTGCGTAGTGCTCGATCAAGACGCCGAAAAAGCGCTCGACCGATCCCCAGAGCGCGCGATGCACCATGACGGGCTGGTGGCGGCTGCCATCTTCGCCAACGTACTCGAGACCGAAACGGCGCGGGAGATTGAAATCGAATTGCACGGTGCTGAGCTGCCAGGGGCGGCCGATGGCGTCGACGAGCTTGATATCGATTTTAGGGCCGTAGAAGACGGCTTCACCGGGAATGTATTTGTAGGGGATGCCCTGGCGGTCGAGAGTTTTGGTGAGCGCGCCCTCGGCGGCTTCCCATTCCTCGACGGTGCCGGCGTAGTTTTCGGGATGCTGGGGATCGCGCGCGGAGAGCTCGACCTCGTAGCGCTCGAAGCCGAAGGTGTGCAGCACGGATTGCACGAAATCGAGGCAGCCGGAGATTTCGGATTCCACCTGATCGCGGGTGCAAAAAATGTGGGCGTCGTCCTGGGTGAAGCCGCGAACGCGCAGCAGGCCGTGGAGGACGCCGGACCGCTCGTAGCGGTAGACGGTGCCAAGTTCGGCGAGGCGATAGGGCAGCTCGCGATAACTGCGCAGGCGCGACTTGTAGATGAGAATGTGGCCGGGGCAATTCATGGGCTTGAGCTGGTAGTCGGCCTTTTCGACTTCGACCGCGCCAAACATATTTTCGCGATAGAAATCGGTGTGGCCGCTGGTGTTCCACAGATCAAGGCGCATGATGTGCGGCGTGTAGACGAGCTGATAGCCGCGTCTTAAGTGCTCATCGCGGGACCAGTCTTCCATTAATTTGCGGACCAGGCCGCCCTTGGGATGCCAGAAGATGAGGCCGGGGCCGGCTTCGTCCTGAATGCTGAAGAGATCGAGCTCGACGCCCAGGCGGCGATGATCGCGGCGCTTGGCTTCTTCGAGGCGATGGAGATATTCGTCAAGCTCGGGCTGCGTGAAAAAACATGCGCCGTAGACGCGCTGCAATTGCGGATTGCCTTCCTGACCCTTCCAGTAGGCGCCGGAAACGTTCATCAATTTGAAGGCGCGAATGCGGCCGGTGGAAGGGATGTGCGGGCCGCGGCAGAAGTCGATGAATTTTCCGGTGGTGTAGAAGGACACCAGGGGCTCGGTGGCTTTTTCTTCGACGAGCTCGCATTTGAAAGATTGATTCCAGTTGCGGTAGAGCTCGAGCGCTTCCGCTTTGGGGAGCATCTTGCGTTCGTTGGGGAGATTGCGCTCGGCGAGCTCGTGCATCTTTTTTTCGATGCGCTCGAGATCTTCGGGCGTGAAGGGCTGCTCGCGGAGGAATTCGTAGAAGAAGCCGTAGTCGATGGGCGGCCCGATGCCAAGCTTCACGTCGGGGAAGAGATCGAGGACGGCGGCCGCAAGCAGGTGAGCCGCCGAATGGCGGAAGACTTGCAGCGCGTCGGGATCTTTCGCGGTGAGGATGGCGAGGCGGGTATCGTGGTCGAGCGGGCGCGCGAGATCGATGAGCTCGCCATCGGCGCGAGCCACGAGGGCTTCGCGGGCGAGGCCATGCGAGATGTTGCGCGCGACTTCGGCGGCAGTGGTGCCGGCGGGGACTTGGCGGGTGGCGCCGTCGGGCAAGGTGATGCTGATGGTTTCCATTTATATGGGTAGAGCGAAGAAATACGCTAGCAGATGGGTTTGCGGGGGGTCAAGGTAGAGCTTGGATTTGCAGCTGCTGGCTCAACCCATTGGATAATACTCATCCTCGTAGGCCTCGATCATGGTTACGAGGGCGTTTAATTCGTCAGCTTCGGGTGAGCCTTCGCGCGCAGTCCAGAGTTGTTCTACGCGGCGAAGCGCCCGCTCGTAATCAGCATCCGACTTGATATAGGCAATGTTCATAGTTCAAATTCCTGATTAAGCGTGGTCGGTTCGCAGGGTTCACGCGATATAGTCTATCCCTTTCTCTTGACGAACAGGATTTGTTCTGCAGAGTCGAGGTAGCGAAGATACTTCCCATCACCGTCGTAAAATATCTCCCAACCGTGAACGAGTCTTTCAGAAACGTTTGACCTTCTGCAGATAAACCTTCCCTGAATTGATCTTCTCCACCCGAAAATCGTGTTGGGTTGCGTCGACAGGCACAGTGACAGAAACGCGCACCGAAGCCTTTGTCTCGGAGATAAAAACCTTACCCATTTCCATCAGAGAATTCTATGCTGGCAGGTCTTTCTAACTCAATCTAAGAAGGACCAGTTTGACCGGCGGCTTGCGCGTCTCCTAGAATGAAGATGCGGCGAGTGGAACGTAGAGTTGCGGCTACCAGAGTTTTGCTAATCGGACATATATAACCATGTTTGAGAATTTGACGGATCGGCTGCAGCGGGTTTTTAAGAATTTGCGGGGGCAGGGGAAGCTAAGCGAGGAGCATCTCGACTTGGCGCTGGTCGGGATTCGCGACGCGCTGCTTGAAGGCGACGTGAATGTGGACGTCGCGGACGAGCTGCTTGCGCATATTCGGGCGAAGGCGCTGGGGTCGGAAGTGCTGCTGCAACTTTCGCCGGACCAGCAGGTGCTGAAGATTGTGCGGGACGAATTGCTGGAGCTGCTGGGGAAGCATGCCAAGCCGGCGTTTGCTTCGCGGCCGCCCTCGGTGTGGATGATTGTGGGGCTGCAAGGCTCGGGCAAGACGACTACCACCGGAAAGCTGGGGAAGTGGCTGGCGGGGCATGGGCACCGGCCGCTGGCGGTGTCGACCGACGTGTACCGTCCCGCGGCGCGCGAACAACTGGCGCAGGTGGCGAAGGCCGTGGGCGTACCTCTGTGGCCTGGCACGGGGAGCGACAAGCCGCTCGAAATTTCGCGCGGGGCGATTCGGGAAGCAAAACTTTCGGCTTCGGACGTGATCCTGGTGGATACGGCAGGGCGGCTGCATATCGACGATGAACTGATGGCCGAGCTGGGACACTTGAAGCGCGAGCTGCAGCCGGCGGAGATACTGTTCATCGCGGACGCGATGATCGGGCAGGATGCGGTGCGGTCGGCGGGAGAATTTCACCGGCGGCTGGGGATTACCGGGGTGATTCTGACGAAGCTCGATGGCGACGCACGCGGCGGCGCGGCGCTTTCGATTGGGAAAGTGACCGGGGCGCCGGTGAAATTCGTGGGCGTGGGCGAAAAGTACGATGCGCTCGAGGCTTTTTTTCCGGAGCGCATCGTGTCGCGCGTGCTGGGCATGGGCGACGTGCTGTCGCTGATCGAGCGCGCCGAGCAGGCCATCGATCAGAAGAAGGCGGCGGAGTTTGAACGCAAAATACGGCGCAGCGAATTCACGCTCGAGGATTTTCGAGACCAGCTGAAGCAGGTGCGCAAAATGGGCCCGCTCGAACAGGTGATCGGAATGCTGCCGAAGATCGGTCCGCTGGCGAACCTGCCGCGGGATACGCAGGTGGATGAATCGAAGCTGAAGCGCATCGAGGCGATTGTGAATTCGATGACCGCGGCGGAGCGCGGGGATCATTTGCTGATCGACGGGAAGCGGCGCAAGCGGATCGCGCGGGGCAGCGGAACTTCGGTGCAGGAAGTAAACCAGGTACTGAAGCAATATCTGCAGATGCGCACGATGATGAAACAGTACGGGGCGCTCGCGGCGCAGGGGCGGCTGCGCGGGCTGAGCAAGCTGAAGGGGGCGTTTGCGGCTTCGCAGGAAGGCGGCGAAGGGGACGCGCAGGGCGAAGACAAGAAGTGAAGATGGCGAGAGCGGAGAAAAAAAGCGGGCGGGCAGTTTCTTCGCCTCGGGCGGGCTCTGCGGCGCGGGGGTCGACGCGGCGGGCGCGGCGGCGGTGCGCGTGGCCCGCGAGCGAGCTGGCGATAAAGTATCACGACCGGGAATGGGGCGTGCCCCTCCGGAACGACCGCAAACTTTTCGAATTTCTGGTGCTGGACGCGATGCAGGCGGGGCTGAGCTGGGAGATAATCCTGCGGAAGCGTGAGGGATTTCGCGCGGCTTTCGATAATTTCGATCCCGCGAAGGTGGCGCGGTATGACGCGCGTAAAGTGGGCAAATTGCTGGCCGATCCAGGGATTGTGCGCAACCGGCTGAAGATCGCGGCGACCATCAGCAACGCACGCGCGTTCCTCGAAGTGCAGAAAGAGTTTGGGAGCTTCGCTAAATATGTGTGGGGACTGGTGGGGGGGCGGCCGCGCGTGAACCGGCAGCGGTCGCGGCACCGGATTCCGGCGCGCACTGCGGAGTCCGATGCGTTGAGCCGCGCACTCAAGGAGCGCGGCTTTCGCTTCGTGGGATCGACGATCTGCTACGCGTTCATGCAAGCGGCGGGAATGGTGAATGACCATACCGTGGATTGCTTCCGGCATGCGGAGCTGGCGCGGCGGCGGTAGATTTGAGTGCAGCGAGATCGGGTAGAGGCGCGGGTTGAATGTAATTGGCACGATTGAAATGGGCCGCGAAATGCGGCGTTGGTTTAATTTCTTATTCCGGGCTACAATCATTGTGGAGGAACGATAAGTGCTGGCTATCCGTCTGGCTCGATTTGGGAAAAAGAAGATGCCGTGTTACCGCGTTGTGGTGACCGACAAGAGGCGTCCGCGTAATGGGCGCTTCGTGGAGATCGTAGGAACGTACGATCCCCTGAAAAAGCCGGCGGAAATCAAGCTCGACGCCGAGCGGATCAAGTATTGGATTGGTTGTGGCGCCCAGCCTAGTGACACCGTCCGCAGTTTTTTGCACAACCAAAAGATCGCCTAGGCGTCGCAGTTTATTCAAGAGTGACACTTCCGCCATGCCTGCACGGGCCGAGAAGGCGGTGCGGGCGACGGGCGGACGCCCTGCAGTGAAACCGGCACGCTCACGTTCGACTTTCCGCTGAGACAGGCTAATGTTGGAGGGCTCCGATGAAGGAGCTAGTTGAGGCTATTGCGAAAGCGCTGGTAGACAAACCCGATCAGGTTCACGTGAATGCAGTCGAAGGCGAACAGGCCACGGTACTGGAATTGCGCGTCGATCCGACCGACTTGGGCAAGGTAATCGGCCGGCAGGGACGCACGGCCAAATCGATACGCACGATTTTAGGTGCGGTCGGGATGAAATTGCGAAAGCGCATGACGCTCGAAATTCTGGAGTAGTGACCGGCGAATCTTTCGCGGGATTGACCCTGGCGCGCGTCCTGCGCCCCTGGGGCCGGCGCGGCGAAGTGGCCGCGGAGATCCTCACCGATTTTCCCAAGCGACTCGCGGCAGTGCGCGAAGCGTGGCTGTACGACGGGCGGAAACCTCCGCGGCCAGTGCGCATTGTTTCCTGCCGGATTCATCTCGGACAAGCGATTTTACATTTCGCGGGCACTGAGAGCATAGATGACGCGGAGCGGCTGCGCGGGCTGGAAGTACAGGTGCCGCTGGCGGAGCGCGCGCCCATCGGCGCCGGGCGTTATTACCTTTCAGAGCTGATCGGCTGCACGGTGTGGGAGCAAGCTGCTGCTGGAGACGAGTCCGGCGCGGTTAGCGCTGGTGTTCGCGAAGCGGAGGCTGTTGACGCCGAGGGTCCCAGGGCGGGCGGGGAGGCGCTGCCGCTGGGCGCGGTGGAAGACGTGCGGCGAATCGACGACGGAGATGGCGCGAGCGCTGTGGAATCTTGGGTGCTGGCCGTTGGGACGCCGGAGGGGGAATTGCTGATTCCACTCGCCGCCGAAATCTGCACGCGCATCGATACACAGGCGAGGCGTATCGAGGTGCGGCTGCCCGAGGGCCTACGCGGATTAAACGCGGGTTCGTGATACGGCACATAGGTGGAGGGTGTTGACGTTCCTTGAGCGCTGCGTTGGTGTAATCTGCCGGAGAATTCCGGGGAACAGAGTTTGCGAAAGACCGAGCGGTTGAATGAAGTTTGACATCGTTACCATTTTTCCGGAATTTTTCAGCGGGACGCTCGATTATGGCATCGTGCGCCGGGCGCGCGAATCCGGCGTGATCGATGTACGCATTCACGATCTGCGTGAATTTACCCATGACCGGCATCGCACGGTGGACGACCGCCCGTTCGGGGGCGGGGAAGGCATGGTCCTGAAACCCGAACCGCTTTTCGAAGCGGTGGAAGGGCTGGGAGCGGCGGCGGCGAGCGGAGGCTCGGCAGCGGGCCCGGCGGCGGTGGTACTGCTTTCGGCATCGGGAAAGCTTTTTCGGCAGCGCACCGCGCAGAGATTGGCGGAGTTCGAGCGCGTGGTGCTGCTGTGCGGACGATACGAGGGAGTGGACGAACGCGTCGCGGAGCACCTGGCGACCGAGGAGCTTTCGATTGGGGACTTCGTGCTGTCGGGCGGGGAACTGGCCGCGGCGCTGGTCATTGACGCGGTGACGCGGCTGCTTCCGGGGGCGCTGGGCAACGAAGCGTCGCCCGTGAACGAGTCATTCTCGGGAGATACAGCGAGCGTGGGAAGGATTTCGGCGGCGCTGCAGGTGGTGGAAGATGCGGCCCAGGCCGTGATCGCGCACGGGGCGGCGCCGTTGCTGCTCGATTGGCCGCATTACACGAGGCCGGCGGACTTTCGGGAGTGGGCGGTGCCCGAGGTGCTGCTTAGCGGCAACCACGAGGAGATCCGGAGGTGGCGCATGCGCACGGCACTCGAAAAAACGCGGCGGAATCGGCCGGACTTGCTGGCGGGGAGGAATTTGTGAAGGCGCGAGCGACGGCGCACGCGCGTGCGGAATTTATGGCGCAAGCGCGCGGCCAGACTTTTGGCGGTCGCAGAATTATTTGGTGCAGAGGCGCACAGGCAGGATGCCTGTGCTACTGGTGCTGCGATCGGGACGGTGTAGTAACGGCTTAGTTACGCGGCGCGAAAGAGGATTTGGCGCGGGCTATGGGGAACGCGATTTCGCGCCGGCGCTGGTCAAATGAGCGGAAATTTCGTATGATTTCGGAGTTCTTCAGGTTTGGAGCTGGCCCCACCGAAGCGGGTCTGCCCGGGTGTCCACGATGAGTCTCGTACTTGAAAAGGTCCAACAGGGCCAGGTTCGCCAAGATGTGCCTGCATTTCGTCCCGGCGACACGATTAGAATCCACGTGCGGTTGAAGGAAGCCGAAGGCGACAAGGAACGCATCCAGCCGTTTGAAGGCGTGGTGATCAGCAAACGCGGACGGCTGAGTGGCGCTACGTTCACGGTGCGCCGGGTAAGCTTTGGGATTGGGGTGGAAAGAATTTTCCCCATCAACTCGCCGATGATCAGTTCGATAGAAGTGGTGCGGCCGGGCAAGGTACGGCGCGCACGGCTGTATTACCTGCGCGGACTAAAAGGCAAGGCGGCGCGGATCAAGCGCGTCGAACGGCAAGTGGGAGCGGTGGCACCGCGAGCACCAGTTGGCGCGAGCGAACCGAAGGCATAACATTTTATTACGCGGGCTCCAATTAGAGCCCGCACTCGTCGCGGGGATTTCCAATATCCATACTATGTTGTGTCTCCCTCCAGGACTCTTGGCACCAAAAGAGCACAGGAGTGCCTGTGCTACCAGTGCATTTCTGGCTCGGGCTGGGCTCGGAATAATTCCTAAAAAAAGGGCGGGTATTTTAATGGGCCGCGCTTTCGCGAGCCGTCGTCCCGCGGCGATGTGCTAAAATTCGCCGCGATGCGGCGACTTTGTTGTTCACGTTTTGAGCGCGTGGCGCGCCAGCACGGCTGGCAGCGTATCGCGGGGCTGGATGAAGCGGGGCGGGGATCGCTGTTCGGCCCTGTTTTTGCAGCCGCCGTGATCCTAAATCCTCGCCGGCGCATTCACGGACTGGACGATTCGAAGAAACTCAGCGCGCCACGCCGGGAAGTGCTGGCGGAGCGCATACGGGAACACGCACTGGCGTGGTGCGTGGCGCAGGTGGACGCGAGCCGCATCGACGCCTGGAACATTTACCAGGCGAGCCGGCAAGCGATGAACGAGGCTACGGCACGCCTAGCGGTGCAGCCGGATTTTTTGCTGGTAGATGCGCTGCATCTCGATCTGTTGATCGAACAAAAGCCGCTGATCAAGGGCGATGCGCGTTCGATTTCGATTGCGGCCGCATCGATACTGGCGAAGGTCGCCCGAGACAGCCTGATGCGGGAGTGCGACCTGGCATACCCGCAATACGGGCTGGCGGCGAATAAGGGTTATGCGACCGCGCAACACTTGCTGGCGTTGCGGAACCACGGACCTTCGCCACTGCACCGCTTTTCTTTCGCTCCCGTACGCGCGGCGTGTTGCTGGGCCACGGGCGCGACGCAGGAGCCGCTGCCGCTGCCGGGAGCCATGACGGCAAATTCCGGTGCGTCTTTAGGCGCGTCTTCGAGCGCTTTGCCGCCGGCCTGAGAATTCGAATCGCAACCGAAGCGGAACCGCGCCGCGGCCTGGTAGGACGACTGCGTGCGACGTCTATTCGTGTAACCGGATTCTCGGGTGGCGTGTGTTTGGTGGTTCGGCGTTGGGCTTTCCTCAAAAGAGCGCAGGCACGAGTGCCTGCGCTACCAAAGCGGACTGCGGTTCGATTGTGCTGTTTTGGGAAATCGTATACGTGTAAGTGTGGCATGGTAACTGGCGCGAACGCGCCGGCTTGCGTTTCGTTGACTACCCTCACACCCCATGCTAGCGTAGCTTTTGTCTCGCCCTTCCAGCGGCTAAGCTGAATTTTTGCGACCGGCGGCGGCTGCAGTGACCGGCCGCGCAGAGGCACATTGCCGGCCAGACTAACCTAGTGGTTAGGCAAGGGCGGTTAATCATCTGATGGCCTATAATAAGAGCAGACATGTCGATAGTGCGCAGAAGTATCTCCACCAGGATAAGGTGGCGCAGGCCATCGCCGAGTATCAAAATATCCTGAAGCACGAGCCGAGAGATCAGGTCACCCTGATGACCATTGGCGACCTTTACGTTCGCCAGGGGGAAACGTTCCAGGCGCTGGAATATTTCGAGCGGCTGGCAAAACTGTTTTTGGCCGACGGGTTTGTAACGAAGGCTATTGCGATTTATAAAAAGATCGCCAAACTGGCCCCCGAGGAGACCAGGCCGGTGGAGCGGTTGGCGGAGCTTTACGTGCAGCAAGGGGTGATTAGCGAGGCCCGCCCCATTTACCTGCACCTGGCAGACGTGCATGAGCGGGCAGGACGGAAGCAGGAAGCGGCGGCGCTGCTGCGGAAGCTGCTGGATGCCGAACCGGATAACTTGCGGGTACAGACGCGGCTGGCGGAAATGCTCGGGGCCATCGGACAGCCTGCCGAAGCGGTTGCGGGTTACCTTGGGGCGGCCGAGCAAGTACACCGGCGGGGCGACCATGCCGAGGCGGTGAGATACAGCGATGTCGCGCTGAAAATTCGCCCGAACGACGTGCCTGCTTCCACGCTGAAAGCGCGGGCCCTGGCGGCGTTGGGACGGCGCAGCGACGCGGAAGCCGTTTTGAATGCGCTGCCGGATCTGGACGGCGGGGGCGAGGCTGCCGACCTGCTGCTGGATTTTTATCTGGAAGCGGGCGAGCTCGATACCGCGGAAACGCTAGCTACCAAAATATTTGCCCGCAACTCGAGGCATTTCCTGCAGGCGCAGCGCGTGGCCGCCGCGCTTCTCGAGACCGAGAACCCAGAGCGCGTGCTAACGCTGCTGGGCCTGGTGCGGGAATCCATGACCGACGCGGGTGAGCACGAGTCTCTCTCGCAAATACTGACCCGCTGCATTGAACGGCTGCCGGGGCTCCTGGAGCCACGGGAATGGCTGGTCGAGCTTTACGGGCGCGCGAGCGATTCGTTTCGCCTACCCGACGCCCTGGCGAACCTGGCGGCGGCGTACGAGGGGGCGGGGCAGGCAGACCGAGCGCAGAAAACGTACGAGCAACTGCTCGATCGCGATCCGGAAAACGAAGGAGTACGGCGCAAATTCGAGCGCTTGCAACGGGAAAGCGGAGTGGGCGTTGCGGCGAGTCCGGCTAGTCCGGCGAGCCCTCAGGGGGCGCCGGCCCAGGCGGAAACCGAGCTCGACGAAGAGACCCAGGTGTTCGTTTCGCAATCGCTGACCGATGTGGACCTATTTTCCAGCTACGGCCTGACGCGGAAAGCCATCGAGCTGCTCGAGGTCGTGCGGCAGCGGGCTCCGCGCCACACGCCCACACTTGAGCGGCTGCTGGACCTTTCGCTGGGCGCAGGCGACGAGCGGCGGACGGCCGAACTGGCATCCCAGCTGGAGCAGATCCACACCGAGCGCGGCCATACTTCCCCGGCGGACCGCTATGCCGAACTCCGGAGCCGCTTCGAGCGAGCCTCCGGAGCGACCAAGAAAAGCACGGCTGAAAGCGCGGCGCCAACTCCGGACATTTTGGTACCGGCGGACGCCGATCTCGCCGTGGCGGTTCGCGAGGCGCAGAAGGTTAGTCCCGAGCAAGAAGCAACAGGGAAAGCGGCGCCGGTACAGAATCTCGCCGCCGAATTTGGCGTGCACGAAATCGATTTGTCGGAGGAATGGGCCACACTATCCGAGCAGCTGGAAGTTACGAGTGCTGGAGCGGCGGAAGCGAAGAGCCCCGAGGAATTTGTAGTGGCGCCGGTCGAGCCGTTGGTGGCCGAACTCCACGAGACAGCTTCGGACGGGTTGCGAATCGCAGAGCCGGAAGCAGAAAGCACGTCCGCGAGTTCCACGGAGGAGACTTCCGGGAAGACGAGTTGGCCGGCAGGTGCGGAGGCCGATATGGCGAACGCATCTGTGGTGGACGGGGTGGGCGCGGGCATCCCGGACTCCGCCGAGGTGGAATCGGAAAACATTTTTGAGGCAAGCGGGGTTGAGGCGGGCGGGCCCGTTGCGGTCGGCGCTACGGACGCGCCAGTATTGAGCGCGGACGATTTTCTGCATTCGCTCACAAGCGAGCTCGATGTTGTTCTTCCGGCCAGCCAGAATGAAATTCCGGAGCAGGCAGCACCGCAGAATGGGGCGGGCGATGAGCGCTTGCCGGACGATATGCGAGAAACGATTGCGGTGGAGCACGCTGGCCCGTTGACGGCTGTTTTTGATGAATTTCGCGCCGGTCTGGATGAGGCGGACAACGATGAAGACCCGGAGACGCACTACAACCTGGGAACCGCTTACCGCGAGATGGGCCTGGTAGAGGAATCGATTAGTGAGTTCCAGAAGGTGGCGCAGTGGATGGATCGGGAGGCAAGGCCCAACGGAGGCCGCGGCCCATCCGATCACGAGGCGGCCGGGAAAAGCCGCAACGGGAAGCGTCACGTGTTCCGGTACGCGATGCAATGCTACACGCTGCTGGGCCTAGCCTTCATGGAAAAAGGCGAATCGGCGATCGCGGCGATGTGGTATGCGCGCGCGCTCGAGACCCCCGGACTTGATCAGGACTCTATCCTCGCTCTGCGGTATGATTTGGGAGTTGCGCAGGAGCTGGCAGGCGACAGTCTGGCGGCTCGCAAGAGCTTCTCCCAAGTCTACGGCATGAACATCGACTACCGCGATGTTGCCGAAAGGCTGGCTGCGCTCGGAAAAGGATAGTAGCGCGGCGTTTTGACCCAACGGATCCTCAACGTCCTCTGGATGCTCATCCTGTTCGAGGTGGGTGCGGTGTTGGTGTTTCTGCCCTGGCTCGACGTCTGGGACACCAACTATTTCCTGAGCCACTATCCGGGGCTGCGTCCCATTTTGCTGCATTCCTCGGTGCGGGGCTTGGTAAGCGGACTGGGAGCGCTCGACATTCTGGTGGCCGCGAGTATGCTGCGGCGGCGGCCTCCTGCCAACGATACGGCGAACCCGGCGCACAGCGCCTGAGAACCTGCCGGCACGCCATGGCGTCACGGCCAATCCTCTGCTACGTCACCGACCGGGTGGGACTCCCCAAATCACGCCGATGGGAAGCGGGTGGCTTTTTGCCCGCGGGGACGAATTGCGAGGCGGCTCTGCTCAAGGGCATACGGGAGGCCGCGGCCGCGGGAGTGGATTGGATACAACTGCGCGAAAAGGACCTGGAGACGCGCGCGCTGCTTGATTTAGCCCGCGGGGCCATCGCGGCCGCGCGAACCGGCGGCGGCGGATTCGCCGGGGGCGCCGGAGGGGAAGCGAACCCTCGATGGGAAGCGAATCGGGGAACGCGCATTCTAATCAACGACCGGCTCGACGTGGCGTGCGCGGCGGGAGCGGACGGCGTGCACCTGGGCGAAGGCTCGGCGCCTATTCGGGAAGTTGTCGGTAAGATGGCGCAGTGGAAGCGCGTGGCGCAGCGTGCCGATTTTTTGGCCGGAGTGTCGTGCCATTCGGTGGAAGCCGGAATAGCCGCAGCGCGTGACGGCGCGGAATATATTTTTTTCGGGCCGGTGTTTGCAACTCCCTCAAAAATTTCTTTTGGGCCGCCGCAAGGGTTGGCTGAGCTGGGTGAACTTTGCCGGGCAGTGAGGATTCCGGTCCTGGCCATCGGAGGGATCACGCTAGAGAACGCGAAGGAATGCCTCGAGGCCGGGTGCGCGGGAATCGCCGCGATCCGGTTGTTCCAGGAAACGAAGAACGCCGCGCGGCTGGTGGCAGAACTGAAAGAATTGAGTTAGAGGGGCGCCGCGGGGCTTGAGGGACCGCCGGCCGCGCCGCGCGACGATTTATTTTGCGGCGGGCGAATCCGGAGCGCGGGGCATCAAGCGCCCAGCCAGCGTCCTATGGGTTGCCAGCTTGGTACGTGATCGCAGACGACTTTAATCGTGGCCGTCATGGGAATCGCCAAGAGCAGACCGGCGCCGCCCCACATCCAACCCCAGAACAAAAGAGCGATGGTAACCGCCAGGGCGTTCAAATGAACGCGGCGTCCCACGATGGCGGGCATCAGCACGTTCGCTCCGATCAAATGAAAAATGCTCAGCGTACCGGCCACGATGAGATAGGGGCCGACCGTTCTCCATTGGCCCAGTCCGATTACAAAAGGAGGCACCCAGGACAGGACGGCGCCGAGGTAAGGGACCAGGTTGCACAGGCCGGAAACCACGGCGACCAGGAAGGCGTAATCGAGGTGCATGTACCAGAAAAATGCATAGTTGGCGGCAATCAAAATGATGGCGACCAATGCGGTCCCAGCCACGTAGCTGCGGAGAGTGGCGCTGACCTCGTCGAGCGCTTCGCGAACATCCATGCGCTCGGAATCGGCAAACAGATCGAGCGTAGCGCGCCAGATTTTGCGCTTAGAGGCGAGCATAAAAAAAACAAGAAACGGAAGAAAGGTCCACAACAGCATGACGGAATACAAGGAGCCCAGCCCGCGAAGCAGCAGGCCGCCGACGGGGGGCGGACTCTCCAGGCGGATCGGCGTCTTGCTGCCATCGGTGGGAGTAATTTCGGAAACCTGGCGCTCGATCACGGCTAATTTTGTGTTTACCGCAGCGGTGGTGCGCCGCAAAACGGCGCTGTAGCGCGGCCAGGCGTCGGCGAAACTTTCCAGGCGGTCGGCGATCAAGTATCCGACAGCGCTGAGCGCCGCAGCGGCGGCGAGCAAGACCAGGAGAGCGCCGAGGGCGCGCGGGATGTGAATGCGTTCGAGGGCCTTGACCACGGGATCGAGAAAGTAGGCGAGCAAAACGGCGAGGAGTATCGCGATAATCACGCTCGAGGCCCAATAGAAGAAGGCAAATACGATGCCCGCGGCGATAATCCGCTGCGAGGGATTGGAGCGGGAGGTAACGGCGATGCTGTCAACAGTCATAAGTTTCGAGGGGCTGGCCAACCAAAATACCATAGCGCGCCCTGCGGAGGTGAAGAAGCGCATGCCGCGTTGCGGCACAAGACACGGCGGCGGTGGAGCGCACCGGCACGCGAGGGGGCGGAGACGCCGAGGATGGCTTGCCCCGCTCAGACCTGGTGGGTTAACGTAACGACGACACCATGGTCGCCGCAGCGGTTTCGTGGAATCAGTTCGCGCGCCTCGATGTACGGGCCGTGCTCGATATTCTGATCATTGCGGTGTTGATTTATTACGTACTGAAATTATTGCGCGGCACGCGCGCCGTGCAGATGCTGGTCGCCATCGTGCTGCTGGTTATTTTGTACCGGGCGGCGCGGTGGGCGCAGTTTGAAATGGTGCAATGGCTGCTGGACACGCTGCTGCCCTACGTCGCCATTGCGCTGATCGTGCTATTTCAACCGGAGATCCGGCGGGCCCTCGACCGTTTTGGGCGCAATATCACGCTCTCGCGGTTTTCCTCGGGCAGCCCGGCGTCTTCGTACGACGACGTGGTACTGGCGGCCGGCTACTTTTCGCAAAACCGCATTGGGACGCTTATCGCGTTCGAGCGAGATGTGGGGCTGCGAATCTACGTCGAGAGCGGAATTCCGATCGACGCGAACATGAGTTACGATTTGCTGCTGGCGATCTTTCGACCGGGATCGCCACTGCATGACGGGGCAGTGATCCTGCAGGGTACGCGCATCGCCTCGGCCGCCTGCTTCCTGCCGTTGTCGCTCAATCCGATGATCTCGAATCAATTGGGAACGCGGCATCGCGCCGCCATCGGAGTGACCGAAGAAAGCGACGCGGTCGTGGTCGTCGTATCGGAGCAGACGGGAGCAATTTCGCTGGCGGTGGGCGGAGCGATCGAAGTGGGGTTGACCATCGAGCAGCTCACCGACCGACTGGCGAATCTTTTTAGGCGATTCCGGTCGACGATGGCTCTGCCGGTGCCGTCTTCGGGCGCGCGGTCGATCGGGAAGGATTGAGGGATGCGCCTGCTGCGCCGCTTGTTTGTGCACAATCTGGGATTGAAGGTGCTGGCGCTGGCGATTTCGTTTTCTCTGTGGGCGACATATACCGCGGAGCCCTTCGCGGATGTGGGGTACAATGTGGTGCTCGCTTTTGTGAACGTGCCTGCGGGGCTGGCGCTGACCGGGGATGCTCCGAACGCGGTGCACGTGAGGCTGCGGGGCCGGACGGGCCTGTTGCGCCGGCTAACGGCGGCCGATCTGAACTTCACCGTCAACCTGGCCGGTGCGCAAGCGGGGACCATCCCGGTGCAACTGACCACGGGAATGGTCAATACTCCTTACGGTACCGAAGTAGTTCTGATCACGCCCTCGCAGTTTCGGGTAACACTCGTGACCAGTGCGACACCAGTTGCAGAACCCGAATAACCCGGCCTCCGGGCAGCTGCACACCCCATGGTAAACTTGAGCGTAACCAGGTCACGGGGCCAAACCTAGTTAGCGGCCTGCTGTACATACCCATGGCTAAAGAATTGTTCGGAACAGACGGTATCCGCGGGATACCCGGCGAATATCCGCTCGACGACCAGACGCTGTATGCTGTCGGGCGGAGCTTGGGCGGCTACCTGCGTCATATCGCAAGCGTGCAGTCGGAAAAGAGTGGGAGCACGAACGGGGCTGGACCGGCGCGGGTGTTGATCGGCATGGACACGCGCGAGTCTGGACCCCACATTGCGGCGCAACTCGCCGCGGGCCTGGCGGCGGAGGGCGCCGCGATTTCATCGGCGGGAATCGTGAGCACGCCCGGTGTGGCGTGCCTGGTGCGCCGCGAGAACTTTTCCGCCGGCGTAGTGATCTCCGCGTCGCATAACCCGTACCACGATAATGGAGTGAAGCTGTTTGCGGGATCGGGCATGAAGTTCCCGGACGAGATCGAGGAGCAACTCGAAATCGAAATCCTGCGCGGGCGCAAGGAGTACGCGCCGGCTCCGGCGAAGCGGCTGGTGGCCGACCGTTCGCTCGACGAGGATTACCTGGGATTTTTGCGAGATTGCGCCATCCCCGGGGCGAACCTCGCGGGAATGAAAATCGTGCTCGATTGCGCCAACGGCGCGGCATCCGCGCTGGGCCCGGCGCTGTTCGGTTCGCTAGGAGCGGCGGTGGTGCCGATCCACAATACTCCCGACGGACGCAATATCAATGAGCGATGTGGCGCGCTATACCCCGAAAACCTGCAAGAAAAAGTGATCGAAGAGCAGGCGGCGCTCGGCGTGGCGTTCGATGGCGACGCCGACCGGGCCATTTTTGTAAGCGCTTCCGGGCGCGTGGTGGATGGCGACGGCGTGCTCCTGGTGGCGGCGCGGTACCTGCGCGAGGCGGGCAAACTTGCGGGAACGCGAATCGTAGGGACGAGCATGGCGAACCTGGGATTGGAAAGGCTATTCGCCGCGGAGGGGCTGTCACTGGCGCGCATGCCGGTGGGGGATCGCTACGTGCTTGAGGAGATGGTGCGCGGCGGCGCCAACCTTGGCGGCGAGCAATCGGGCCACATAATTTTCCTCGACGACGCCACAACGGGAGATGGGCTGCTGACCGCGCTCAAAATTGCGGGTCTGGTCGCGCTGCGTGGTCCGCTGGACGAGTTGGTGAGCGACCTAAAGGTTTATCCGCAAACGATTGTGAATGTGAATGTTCGATCGAGGCCGGCACTCGAATCGCTTGTGCAGGTTTCGAGGATGCTGGACGAGGCCACGCGAATGCTCGGAAATGGGGGCCGGGTGGTGCTGCGCTACTCAGGTACTGAGCCTAAAGCGCGTGTCATGGTCGAGGCCGAGCGCGCCGAAGATGTGACCTATTGGGCGGAGCGGATAGCCTCTGCCGTGAGGTCCGAAATTGGGGCTTGAAGCGTTTGCAGTCTGACGGTCAAGTCGGTCTAGAGCTGATGTTGGCGGCAATCCGGTAGAATGCTTGGATATTCGGTCTCGCGCCGAGTGGTGATCCAGGAAATCATATAAAAGTGTTCTTAATATTGAAAACGGTATAGTGCTTCGCTTATCCGCTAAATTACAGACCGCATTAGAATCGTAAATAACTTATTTACAGCATGTTAGACTTTTGTGGTGATGGGACGCGCTGGCAATAGGCGTGCTTGTTGATTGGTACGATTTTGTTTCCCGGGGTCATAAGGGTCTCTTGGGGTGGGATGGTTCTCGCAAGGCCGAGAATCTGGGTTAGATAGGGGTAGTGGAGGGGCCCATCGCGCGGGGCCCCTTTTTGTTTTCAGTCCTCGGCTGGCAATTCTTCCATTCAATTGAGTTCGTATGCGGTCGCTTTATTCCCGTTAGACAGTTTTGGTTGCGGCTCCCCAGAAGGGTGAGGGTGCGAAGTTGCTCGCGATGCCGATGGCCAGAAGTGGGTAGGCATGCCGGCTAGCTGCAGCCGGAGGTGCCACCGCAGTTTTCGCACTTGTAGCAGGCGCCGTTGGGAGTCATGAGCATGCCGCATTCGGCGCAGGTGGGGGCGCCATCGTACAAAGCACGAGCGCGAACCACGGCCGGCGGCAAGACTTCTTCACGCGCGGCACGCGACGGGGCATTGGGGTAGCCGGCCGCAACAGGAGCCGAGTTGGCGGTCGGGGGTAGGGCGGGCGCCAAGTCAGCATTCGTGGTGACGCTTTGCGTGAGGTAATCGGCGGAAATGAATCGGCCGCCAAGCCACCTCCCGATGTAGTCGAGCACCGACTTGGCGTAGGGGATGGATGGGTGCCCGGTGAATCCGGACGGCTCGAAGCGGGTGTTGATGAGCTTATCGACGAGAGCCTTGAGAGGCACGCCATATTGCAAGCCGATGGAGACCGAAAGCGCAAAGCCGTCCATGAATCCTGAAAGGGTGGAACCTTCCTTGGCCATCTTGATGAAGATTTCGCCGGGGGTTTTGTCCTCGTACATGCCTACAGTAATGTAGCCCTCGTGCCCGCCAATTGCGAACTTGTGGGTGATGGACTGGCGCTCGCTGGGAAGCTTGCGGCGCTGGGCGTGCAGGAACAACTCAGCCTGCTGGGCTGCCGGGGATACCGTCTCCGCCGTTTTTGCTGCTTCGGCGGGGTGCGGAGCCGGTGTTTTCACCGCCGCGGATTCTTTCTGGGGCCCGGCGGCGGAAAGCGGCTGGCTGCATTTGGAGTTGTCGCGATAGATGGCGACAGCCTTGAGGCCCAGCTTCCAGGACTCGATATAGGCCTGCATGATGTCTTCGACGGTGGATTCCTCGGGCATGTTGATGGTTTTACTGATGGCTCCCGAAAGGAACGGCTGCACCGCCGCCATCATCTTCAGATGTCCGCGCCAAGCGATAGAACGGCCGCCGCCGGCCATGGCGAGTGAGCAATCGAAGACCGACAAGTGTTCGGACTTGAATCCGGGAGCGCCTTCGATAGTACCGGCGCGATCGATGTGCGAAACGATTTGCGAGGTCTGCTCCGGGGAGTAATCGAGGTTCAGCAGCGCCTGGGGCACGCTGTTGTTGACGATTTTTATCAATCCGCCACCGACGAGTTTCTTATGTTTGACGAGCGCGAGATCGGGTTCGACGCCGGTGGTATCGCAATCCATCATGAAGCCGATGGTGCCGGTGGGAGCGAGCACGGTAACCTGCGAATTTCTGTACCCGTACTTTTCCCCGAGATTGAGCGCGTCATCCCAAGACGCTTGCGCCGCGGCCAGCAACTCGGGCTGGACGTTTTCGGGCTTAATGGGCCGCAAGGCGTCGCGATGCATGCGGATGACGCCGAGCATGGGGTCGCGATTTTCGGCGTAGCCTGGGAAGGGCCCCAAGCGCTCGGCGATGCGGGCCGACTGGGCGTAGGCGTCGCCGCACATCAGGGCAGTGACGGCGCCGGCCATATCCCGTCCGGCATCGGAATCGTATGGAAGCGCGAGCGACATCAGCAGCGCGCCGAGGTTAGCGTATCCGAGGCCGAGAGGACGGAAGTTGTGGGAATTCTCGGTGATGCGCGGCGTGGGATATCCGGCATTATCCACCAGAATTTCCTGAGCGGTGATGGTGATATCCACGGCATGGCGGAAAGCGTCGACATCGAATACGCCATGGGGTCCGAGAAACTTCATCAAGTTGATCGACGCCAGGTTGCAGGCGGTATCGTCAAGGAACATATACTCCGAGCACGGATTTGAGGCATTGATGCGCGCGGTGCCCTTGCAGGTGTGCCAGCGGTTCACGGTGGTGTCGTATTGCATGCCGGGATCGCCGCAATGCCATGCAGAATCGGCGATGCGCTGAAGCAATTCGCGGGCGCGGAGCTTTTCCGCGGGCGAGCCGTCGGTGACGTTGCGCGTCCACCAGTCGCGATCATCCTCAACGGCCTGCATGAATTCATCGGTGACGCGCACGGAATGGTTGGCATTCTGAAAAAAAATCGAGCTATAGGCTTCGCCATCGATGGAGCTGTCGTAGCCCTGCTGGATGAGCACCTGGGCTTTGCGCTCCTCGCGCATTTTGCTGTCGACGAACTCGACGATATCGGGATGATCGACGTTGAGGATGACCATCTTCGCTGCGCGGCGCGTCTTCCCGCCACTCTTGATGACGCCGGCAAAAGCGTCGAAGCCCTTCATGAAGCTCACCGGGCCGGAGGCGATGCCGCCGCCCGAGAGCTGTTCGTGACTGCCGCGCAGCGCGGAGAAGTTGGTTCCCGTGCCGGAGCCCCACTTGAACAGCATGCCCTCGGTTTTGGTGAGGTTCATGATGGATTCCATGTTGTCCTGCACGGAGTTGATAAAGCACGCCGAGCATTGGGGCTTGGCCTGCACGCCGACGTTGAACCAGACCGGCGAATTGAAACTCATTTTTTGCTCGACCAGCAAATGCGTCAGATCGTCGCGAAAAGCGTCGCGCGCGGAATCTGATGCGAAGTAGGAGCCGCGTTCGCCCCAGCCGACGATGGTATTGACGACGCGTCCGATGAGCTGGCGCACGGAGTACTCCCGCTCGGGAGTATCCAGCTTGCCGTGAAAATATTTTGAAGCGACGATGTTGGTCGCCGTCTGCGACCAGGACTTGGGGACCTCGACGCCCTCCTGGCGAAAGATCACCTGGCCTTTTTCATTGCTGATGAGTGCGGTGCGGCGCTCCCATGCGACCACCTCAAAGGGGGCGAGTTGCGGGGAAGTGAAATAGCGAGTGAACTCGAGACCCGCCTTCGGTCGGTCTGGGGACAGGGCCGGGGATACTTCCGGGGTCACCTCAGGAAATGATTTGCCATTCGAGGCCGTCTTCGTTTGAGCCATTTCGCCTCCGCGCAACAAAGAGTTCCCGTTCAGCGGGAATCCTCAAGTGATTATTTTAACGCCAAATTCAAACGCCAAGCAGGCCGGGCGACTGCCTGGAACGGTCCAACCTCCGCGAGAAGCACTGGCCATTTTGCATGCCGGCCCAGGCGCCGCGGTAAATGGGAAACGCAAAGCGCTGCCGCTTCCCTGTAAGGCGGCTGCGGTAATGCCGCGAAAATTAAAACTGCACCCGCCGGGGATGGGGGCCGACAGCGGGAAGCGGCTTGTTCCCAAGATGTCTGGCTGAACCCGAAGGAACTTTTACGGCACTTCAGATCTTTGGCGTGATTTGGAGTGCGAAGGGCAACATAGCGAGAGGCCAAAAACTTGTCAAGAGGATTTTACACAAAATATTGATAATAAATGTTCAAAACGTCTACATATTGTGGTGCGGTTCTCGGCGGCTACAAGGGTCAAAATCGCTTGCGCGGCGAGCTTTAGCGCCCGGCTGCACTAACTCACGCACTTCTTCCATGCCCTGCGCTCCAGTGGTTTATTCATAACGCAGGGCGTCGACGGGATCAAGCCGCGCAGCTTTGATGGCGGGCCATACTCCAAAAACCAATCCGATGGCGAGCGACACGCCGAGACCGGAGAATACGGCCCATAGGGGCACCGCCGCCTTCATGGAGGTCGCGTAACGAACCACCACCACGATGCCCTCGATCAGCAAAATGCCTAACAGGCCGCCCGCGCCGGTGAGGGCCATGGCTTCGGCGAGGAATTGCCAGGTGATGTCGCGGGCCCGGGCGCCAATAGCTTTGCGCACGCCGATCTCCCGCGTACGCTCGGTGACGCTAACCAGCATAATATTCATAACCCCCACGCCTCCGATCAGCAGGCCGATCGAGCTCAGCACCACCATAGCGACCGCCACCATCCCGACGATGGCGTGGAACTGCGCGACCTGCTGCTGCGCGGTCTGAATGAGGAAATTATCGGGCTTGGCGTAAGGGACTTTGCGCCGGCGCCGCAGCACCTCGCGGGCATCATCAACGGCGGCGTCGAGCTGGCCCTCGCGTCCCTCGAGGCGAAAAGCATTTTCGTAGGCGGCGGGATAAATTTTGCGAAAGGTCTGATAGGGAATCAACACGCGGCGGTCTTCGTCATCGAAACCGAAATTGCCGTTGGGCCGTTCGAGTACGCCGATGACTTCGAGAGTCGATCCGTCGATCTGCACCTCTTTGCCAATTGCCGGGAGGGGGCCGAACAAGGCTGCGGCGGCATCGCGGCCGAGCACCGCGACATCGTCGCGATGGATATTTTCGGCTTCGGTGAAAAAACGTCCCTCGCGCATAGCGGCGTTGGCATAAACCATGGGGTAATTCGGAAGAGTCCCGCGGAGGTCAATGGCATCGACTTCGTTCCCCTGATAGCGAAGCTGATGCGCCGTTTCCCATTGAATAATCCAAACGGTGACAGCCGTTATGGACGCACAGCAGGTGGAAAGCGCTTCGGCGTCTTCAAATGTCAGTGGCTTGCGAAGGCGCTCCTCCTTGGGGCGCGGGCCGCCGAACTGCGGTCCCTGGCTGAAGCGGGATACCGAGGCGGTGTCTGCGCCAAAGCTGGTGATGGTTTCGACGACGGACTGGTTGAACCCGGTAAGCAGCGCCGCGACGAGCATGAGCACACCGACACCCATAACCACGCCCAGCATGGTGAGAAAGCTGCGCAGCTTATGGCTGAGCAAAGTGTCGAGCGCCAGCCGCAGGCTTTCACGATATTCTTGGGCCACGATTTTCCTTTGCCGCCTGCGCGACTGCCGAATGCCCAACGTGTCTTGGTCTCCCGAGCGAGCGGCTAGACCTCCGAGCGCAGCGCCTCAATCGGGTTGAGCCGCGAGGCTCGCACCGCCGGATAAATCCCAAAAAAAAGGCCCACTGCGGTGGAGACGGCGAGAGCGGTGGCTACCGCGCTGATGGGTGTTTGTACCGGCATGGGCGTGGTGGAGCGCACCACCGCCACGATCGCGACGGCCATACCTACTCCGATGAGGCCGCCAATGGCGGAGAGCACCGCCGATTCCACCAGAAACTGCGCCAGAATGTGACGGCGGCGCGCTCCGAGAGCCTTGCGGATGCCAATCTCGCGGGTGCGCTCGGTCACGCTGGCCAGCATAATGTTCATGATTACGATTCCGCCGACGACCAGAAAAACCGCGGTAAGCCAGACCGCGAGAGCAAAGATGTTGCCGGTAATCTTTTGCCAGACGCTCATGATCGAGGCCGAGCCGAGAATGCCGAAATCATCGGGCGCGGAATAAGACAAATGGTGGCGGGCGCGCATCACTACGCGCGCTTCGTCTTCGGCCGCTTCCATCATTTCCGTATCACGCGCTTGAATGAACATGGTGATCGAGCCATTAGGAACGTGCCAGGCCTGTTCGTAGGTGGAAAAGGGAATCATGACGAAATTATCCTGCGAGACTCCAAAGACGCTGCCGATGGGCTCAGCCACGCCGATCACCTGGTAAGTGTGGGTGCCGGCGCGCACGGTGCGGCCCAGGGGATCGACGTTCGGAAAGAAGCGGCTGGCCAAATCGGACCCGAGGAAACAGACGGGCAGGCGGTGAAGTTCGTCGCCTGGGGTAAGGAAGCGGCCCTGAGCGACATCCATGCTGCGGACGTCAATGTAGTTGGGAGTGACGCCGTTCAACCGGGCATCCTCGAAGAGCTCATTGCCGGCGCGCACGTCAGTGGTGAAGACTTCGATGGCGGCTACGTTTTCCGAGAGCTGGAGCTGGCTTGCCAGGGCTTCATAGTCGTCGACTCTGAGGAGCGGGCGCCGCTGGGCGCGCGCAAAATCCTTGGCGTTGGTGATGATTCCAAAGCGATCGACAATAAAGGCATTCGCGCCGAGATTGGCAACGCGATCGGTGACGTACAGGTTGAGGCCATTCACGACGGACATGACTGCTACCAGCGTGGTTACGGCGAGGATGATGCCAAGGAGGGTCAGGTAGCTGCGCAATTTGTGGGCGCGCAGCGTATCGAGCGCCAGGCGCAGCGTTTCGCCGAGGGCCAGGCGCGAGCGCGAGCCCTGGTGTTCCCGTGCGATCGGAGATTCCATGGCGCGTTCCACAACTTACTATTCTATACGCATAGGCGGGGCGACGGGGCCAAGCGGGCCGCCTGTTGCCATGTGGGTATCGGATGGAGCGCGACGCGTTCGCTTTCCAGGTACCGTATGGGATAATCGGACAACCACAGCGTGTTGCTCCGAATCTCAGTCGGGGAACCGGAAAGGCTGAGCGCGGCAGCGATAAGATGCCGGATCGTTGCTCAATCACCATAGTATTTTTACCGCTTCTGTTGGCGGCCGGGCACGCCGGCGCCCAGACGCGACCGAACATGCCGCCGTGCTGCACGCCGGGCAGCGCACCAAGCCAAAATGAGAAAGTAATGAGCGGCGTCCAAATTCACGATTTGCTGGCGCGAGCGCTGGAAAGCCAGCGCAACGACGATGCGGCCCTCGCTGAATACGAGCGTACCGAGCAGAGCTTCACGCAGGGCAATGGCAAGGACATTCCGGATAAAGATATCGTTACGCGCATTATTCCGACCGGCGCGGATGTAGTGCACATCGAACTTTCGCGTAACGGCAAGCCGACCGATCCGGCGATCCTGGAGCAGCAATGGCGGGGGCTGGAGAAGATACTCCAAATCGAAAGCCATCCCGAGGATCCCATCGCTAAGCTGGATTACGAGCGGGCCATGAAACGGAAACACGAGCGCGCGGAGATGATTGATGCGTTCGCCAAGGCGTTTACGTTTCACTGGGTGGGGCGAGGGACGCTGGGGGATACGACGGTCGTGGAATTCTCGTTCGAGCCCGACCCTGAATATAAATCTGCGATACGATACGGGAACCTTTTCGCGCATGCCCACGGCAAGATCTGGCTCGAGGAAGCGAGCGCGCACGTGGTGCGCTTCGAAGCCCAGCTCAATTCGGACGTCTCGTTTGGCGGCGGAGTATTCGCGAAAGTGTATCGAGGCGGCCACTTCACGTTCGAGCAGATGGAGGTCGTTCCCGGGATATGGCTGCCAACGCGCTTCACCTATGATTTTGATGGACGCAAATTTATTTTCGGCATGAGCGTTCACGAGCGAGTGGAAGACAGCGAGTACCGGCACGTGGGTCCGCCGGAACAAGCGCTGTTGCTGATGCGCCGCGAGCACCCCGGCGCGGGTGCGGGCCACTGAGCTTCTGAGCCTTTGGTGGCCGCCGATTCGGCAACGGCGAAGCGATTTTACGGAACTGGCGTTAGCTTGCCTTCATGGAATGACAATTCGATCCGCATGAGCCATTCGTAGTGAAATCCCTCGGACTTTAGCCAGGCCTCGAGAGTTTCCCGGTCCGCCGCTTCGAATTCGACCAACATCTTTCCTTCGACCAGATTGACTTGCACGCTCCGCGCGATGATGTCACTCGCCGAAGCCATGCGCGTGGCCAATTGCTCGGCACCTTGCCGGGTCATGCAAGCGAGGGTGTGCAAAGAAACGTAGTGCGGCATCGGGCCTCCTGATAAAACGATAGCCACGCCGGTGCGAGGATGCAACCGGTCCGCCGGGAATGCCGTCATTATAACGCCCGGTGAGCTTGGACGCCGGTGTGGCCCCTACTTCACCAACGTGTTTGCGTGCTTCGCCGGGGTGTTGCCTACTTCACTCAGGCCAGCCAAGGCGGGCACGGGAAATGTGAATTTCAACGTGTAGAATCAGGATTAAGTCAGCTTTCCCGCGAGGTCTCAATGAGGAAAGTTTTATTTTTCCGGGTGTTTTTTCTGGCGATCCTGGTGGCCGTGATTTGCGGAGGCACGCCGGCCACGGCGGCACCGGGTGCGGGGAGCCTAAACGGCGTCGTATTGAATGGCGCGGGAAAGCCCATGCCCAGGGCGGAGGTATCTTGGCAGGCCGCGGACGGCACCAGGCCGCATTCCATACATACGGATGTAAACGGGCGTTTTCAAGTGACCGGGCTGCGGCCGGGATTGTACGAATTGCGCGCCGAAACCGGGGATACGTGGTCCGACTGGCAGCACAATGTGCTCGTGCGCACGGGAGCCGAGGCAAGCGTAACGCTGCGTCTGACACATGCACGGGCGAAGTAAAATCGGCGTCGTCGAACAAAAAAACGCCGCGGACACTTTTATGCGTCCGCGGCGCGATTTCGTGGGAAGGTTTCCGGCTGCGCCTTAGGGGGCTTTGGGCGCGGGCTTATCGAACTTGCCGTTATCGATGGGCACGTTGTCCTGTACCTTTTCCACGTGCACGGTAATTCTTCGGAAATCACTATTCGGGGCAGTAACTTGGTACGGGCGATCACGGCCGCCCCGGAGAGCCGCAGGGTACTGCAACGGTACTACAACCCCCGTACCAAAAATTTTGAAGCGACCGGTCTATGGAGTGGTTCGGGAGGCCCTGCGAGGATGTCTATGGCGGGTTGGAGCTACGCTGCGGGGACGACGGCCCCGAGCAATCGCGGCCGTGAGCGTGCTAACCAACCCGCCAAAGTTCCGCATGCCGATAGCGAACCCTCTTCCTATTGGCAACGTGGAAACCGACAAGGGATCCCGGGATTCCGACGGACCCGCCGTCGGGGCCGCGAGCGGAATACCTCAAATCCTTAACTTCAGCTCATTCAGGGCAAACGCGGAGTTTTGGGGCAGACGCGCCGTTGATTTGTCGCATCCAATAGATAGTGACCAGCTTCCAACGCATTTGGTCCCCTGTTCTTTTTTTGATCGTTGCGGCGATTCCGCAGGTCTCTTGGGCACAAGCCGGCCAAAGAGATGCAGCGAAGACGTCCGGGCAGCGACACTTGTCGACTTCCCCAGAATTCGATATGGGCTTCCAGCTGCTTTATGAGCTCAAATTCGAGCCGGCGCGGGAACAATTCACAGCCTGGGAGCGCCAGAATCCGGAGGAGCCGCTGGGTCCCGCGCTCGAAGCAGCAGCCGATCTTTTTGAGGAGTTTTATCGTAAAGGGGTGCTCACTTCGGATTTTTTCCTGGATGACCGGCGGCTGCTTGGCGGTATCGTGGGTAAACCGGACGCCGATCTGGAAGCCTCCTTTAGCGCCGCGGCCCAGCGTTCCGAGGAACTTACTCGCAAGCGCTTGGCCTCCGATCCCAATAACCCGGACGCATTGTTCGCGCAGACACTGTCAGCCGGAATGCGGGCCGACAATGCCGGCCTGCTCGAAAAGCGGCAAATTGAAAGCCTGGGTTTTTTACGCGAAGCCGACCGAAACGCAAAAGCCCTGCTGGCCGTGGCTCCGGACGCGGGAGACGCTTATCTTGCCATTGGGGCCGCGAATTACATCATCGGCTGTTTGCCGGCCTATAAGCGAGCGTTTCTGCGCGTGGGTGGAGTTCACGGGGATCGAGCCGCCGGCATGCAGCAACTGGCGCAGGCGGCGTCAGGCGGGCATTACCTGCGGCCGTACGCGAAACTGATGCTGGCCCTGGCTGAACTGCGAGAGAAAAAGCCGAGCATGGCCCGGGAGCAACTCGAGGAACTGGCTGCAGAGTTTCCGGACAACCCACTGTTTGCACACGAGTTGTCTAAATTGAGTGCGAGCACAGCGCAACCCCATCCTTCTGACGACTAGCCGCCATTCCCAGTGCGCCGCTGCTGCAGGCGTCGATCTTTTCATCACCAATGATACGCGTCTGCAAAACAAACAGTTTGCGGGCATTCAGTTCATCGTGTCTCTGGAACACGCGCCATTTGTGAGCGGAATCGCGGTTACTTTTGCGGCCGGTCCTCTCCGCCACGAGGTTCGCCGCCACCCTTCTGTGGCTTGTTCTCCTGCTGGCGAGGCGCATTTTGATGCGGCGGATTGGCGGGATGCGGCTGCCCGCCGCCGCGGGGCCCGTTCTGTGAAGCCGGCGGGGTATTCCGGGCTGCCGGTGTCGCGCGGTTCGCATTGTTCCCGCGATTCACGTTGTTAGCGTTGGCATTACCGCCGTTCGGGCGATAGTTGGGCTGATTGCCATTCGGCCGCGCGGCATTCCCACCCGGGTTAACATTTCTTGCGGCGGGCTGGTTACCTCCACCAGCGTTGGGCGGGCGGTCCGCCGCTCCGCGATTTGCGCCGGCATTGTTCGGTGCGCCGCCGGTACGCGCGGGCACGGCATGATTGAAGTCGCCGGGCCGCGCGGTGGCGGCCACTGTAGGACGCCCACCATTTACCGATGCCAACTGTGCGCGGTTAGAGGCGGCGGCGTGCTCATGCTGGCTCTGTTCGGCCGTAGCCGCTACGTGATGATCGCGGGCCGCGGCTTCCTCCTGTGGGCCAGGCCGCGCATTGGTGCCACCGGCGCCGCCGTTATAGCTGACGCGATTCACGGTGACGTTATTGATCACCGTTTTGTTGTAGACGTTGTGGACATTCGCGACGTTAATGTTGTTCACCGAGCGGTTGTAATTGAAGACCCCGTGATTCCAGAATCCGCCGGCATATCCGACGCCGACGTATCCGAAACCGTAGTTGACGCCGCCATAAAAACCGACGTGCGGTCCCCAGTAGCCGGCGTGCCAAAGATATGCGCCGCTGCCCCACCCCCAATAACCAGGCGTCCAAAGGAAGCCAGGGGTGGGCGCAAGCACCCAGGTGCCGGGCACCCAGTAATATCCGTCAGGGCCGTAGGACCAGTAGCCGGGCGTCCAGATGTAGCCGTCGCCGGGGCAGACGGGCTGCTCGTATACGGGAAGCGCGGGCGGCGCGATTCTCACCGAAACGCCAACGCCAATGGAGACCTGCGCGAGCGCGGTGCTGGGCGTTGCGACCATTGCTACGCCGCTTACGATCAACGCGATGAATGCGAGCAACATCGACTGGGTGAACCGCTTCGTTAACATCATTCTGTTCCCTCCCGCCCGCTCGAGATAACGAGCAGACACATACGAGAAGCGCTGCGTTCATAGCAGGATCCCGAGAACACCCGACACTGTAGCAAACCCCGATTTGACGGCAAAAGTCGCGTTTTCGCAGCGAATGCCGGAACTGTAACCCCTATTTGCGGCGTGTTTGCTGCCGTCACTCGCGAAGTAACGCATGTTGAAGGCTGGGTCTTTTGAGGTGACCTTGTAACCAGGATCAACGCGGGGGATCGCTGCGGACCAACCAAGAAGGAATCGTTCGAGCACCTCTTCCCGTGCGTGGCATTCGAGTTTGCTGGCGCGGCCAAGGCGCTCAGAACGATGGAGGTAACTGGAAGGTACATACCCCCACCCCCGGTGTTTTTTCGTAAGGATATCATTCCATGGGGGTTGCTGGCACATTTGTCGCAAGGATATCATTCCAAATGGCTTCTGGGTGGGCCTGTCGAATTCGGAGGCAATCGGTGCGCGCCGAGTTTTTGCCGCTCCCGATCTTATCGCTCCACTAGAAAGGCCGGCGGGATCAGGTTTGCTCTTGATTTGAAACATACTTCTATTTTACAGGATGGTGCAAGCACCCCACGTAATGGGTCACAAGGTTTCTTCACAGCTTCATGAGCGATAGGTGAGGTATCCACCTCCGCCGCAAGGCGATCTGCAAAAGCGATTATCTCCGACGAAGAACTCAATGCATCACGCATCTGACGTAACGACTTGATCGTTTGACGATGAATGCCCCAGTACACCTGCGCGGCTTTTTCTTTTTCTCTGTTGAAAGCATGAAAGACCGGGTCAGGAACAATTAGTCGATATGATCGACTTTCAACTGCTTTTGTAATAGCTCCGATTCGCGCCAATATTGGCCGGATGCTGTGCGAGCTTAATAAAAACGTCGGCATCGAGCATGAGGAAAACAGCAGAGAGGGCTTCGGAATTGGTCATGGCAATTGTCCATCATTAACAAAGATCAGAAACAATCCATGGTTAACGAGATTGTCGATCCCATCCTGACACTGGATATCGCATAATCAAATCAGTTCTTGGACGCCGCTCAATTTAATTATGCTTCGCCGAACGCCTGCGAGAATGTGGAAAACTCGTTCGTTCGGGTTCGCATTTCCCACACTCAAAGTCTTGTCAATTAGTTGCATCGTGAATGCACCGCCTGCAAGGATAGCGGCAGCCGGTGGCGCGACGAGAGCTGCCGGCACCGTTAGGACACCACCGATGCACAGAGGCGCCCAAGATTTGAATTGCCGTGCGTATCTTGTCTTCCGATACTGCTGATATTCTTGTTTGAAGCAGCCCGCTAAAGAGTGGACACGCTGTATGAACTCTTCCCCCTCTTGAATTTGTCCTAACCTGTGCCGCGCGGCCAGTTCTGCCGTTAACCGCTTAAACTCCTCCCGGATACCTACGTATGATTCCCGAAGCTGTCGATACTTTCCAATCCGTATGCTAGCAACCGAAGCCGGAATCAGTACGGTCGCGAGGCATGAGAGCAACGCGCCTTGCGCAGCGCCAATATCTCCAGTTCTCTGCGGGACACCATTCAAGGCACCAATCGCAAATGGCAACATCTGATCAGTAATCGCATCGACACCCATGCGGCGCGCGATCTTGGTCGCTAGCCCACTTAGAATAAGTTGACTTGCTTCGCGCTTGACCAAGACGAATCGTTCAGGCAACAGGTCTTTTAGCCACTGTTGCAGTAGCCCGTTTTTACTGAGCTCTTGTTCGACAAAATAGGACATCTTGCTTTCGTGCAAGAATACATGTCCGCGAACTGATATGCGTCCTTGCTGATCAATTTCCGTCGTCAACGTCTTAGGTTTCTTCTGAGATCTCTGCGATAACAGTTGAAAGGCACGCTTCAGGCGTGGCTTATCTGCGGGTTCAACTTCGACGTCAGCTCGTTCGGGAGCCGTCGCTGTGAGGCACTCGGGAATGGCGTCCTGGAGCTGCAGCAACTCATCAGAATCGTTCGGGGTCACGTCCGACGGCACTATCCGGGTTACCTTATCTGACAGCAACAACACCCGGCGGAGCCAAAGTGGGTCTGGCGAGAAATCTGGATAGTAAAGCACACGATATTCAATCATGTCGTTTCCGAACACGGGCCCATCATCACGTTGAAGTACGGCTTTTAGTCGGGATGTCTACCGTGTTTTGCTATCACGCGCGCAGACGGGAGTATACGTTTACTTCATAGGCCATGGAACGGAGCGCCACTTTGGAACTTCCTTGACGGAGCTCAATGAGTCCCCCTGACCTCAGCAGGAAAAGCACCGGTGTATCGGAAATCTCAAGACCGCGCGCAGTGCACCTCTTAAGTGTAGCCTGTGAAAAAAACTACTGGTTGACCAGGCGATTGACATTAGATTCGAGCAGAGTTTCGTCGTAGTCGAATGTGATCGACAACGCTGATGAAATCGGGCTCGATTTTTGGTTCATTAACGATGACATGACCTCAAAGTTTGGCGATTTGTCGACTAACCCTTCATTCCCGCCGATAAATTGGTCACAGATGAAATGTTCCATCCTCCATCCTCCAACGGATTCCGTATCGGATGAAATCGACCCAAATTCATCCTTTACATCCTTGTACGATGGAGAATATCTATCCTTTTTTGTTCGAGCTAGACGATCCAGAAGCGTTTTCGGAATGACCCGTGCTCCGACTCTGTTGTGGTCGACCGTTGGTAACTGTTCAACTGGACTCAGAATTTCCCATGGGATTAGCGAAGGATTGTACAAAAGGTAATGAATTGGAACGTCATGCGCTTTTGAGAATTTTGTTATTGCTTGGTGCTGGCTATCTTTCAGCTGCAAAGCCGCATACTTCGATGATTCTGTGTACTTAAGGATCTTGCGCGCCACCATCTCTCGATGTTCACTCTCAGTGACCAACAACCTTCCCATCCCCATCCTAAAATAGGGGTCAATCGGCCTGAACTTGAGAGGTCGAGCATAGAGTTTCTTAGATTGCAGAAAGATCAATTTACTGCGAACGATTCGACCTTTTTGCCTGAACATTGCCATCAACCCAATATCGGCGACTTCCCATGTGCGGTAGTGACGACCACCCCCGATGTAGTGTGCGTCAATGCGTAAGGTCCAACCTGAACCAAATTTTATGGCTCCTTGCATATGAGCAAAGTGAGAGATAAATAACAGGTTCAACGCTTCTTCGTGAGCATTAGGAAAAGTACAGAGTTGAAAAGAGATTCGCCTATTACATTCAGAGAACAATTGAAGTAGAAACCGCTTCACATCCGCGGGCAGAGGTTGCTCGACGCGGTCTGGTTGACCATTTAGCGTTGTAGTCATTTTAGAAGAGCAACGGAGCATAACCCGATTCGCTCGCACAATTGCTCCAAGTCAAGCCGATCAAATCTTAATGCACGTCCAAGCTTTGTCGTTATAAAAATTCCCAGGTAAGGCGCTGTTGTGGAAGGAAAACGGGAATGAGCTGTAGTGCTCCCCTCAAAACTAGACAGTCAGGGCCTCGTTCTTTAGGTCAACTGCAAAACTCAAGAAGGCCTCATGCGGAGTACGATTTTCAATTCAACGATGAGGCCGGTCGTGAGGGGGTGGTCCCTTTTTCGCAACCATTTCCGTATCCCCGCAGGTTGCTTGACCCGCCTTGGCGGGTCGCATAAACTAACTGTTTGCAAGGTCCGCTGCGCGCGGCCCCTACAGGAGCATTCGTTGCCCAAGCGTACGTTTCAACCCAAGGTCCGGCGCCGCCACAAGACGCACGGCTTCCGCACACGCATGAAAACGGTGGGAGGCCGCAAGGTGCTGGCGGCGCGCCGTAAGAAGGGCCGCCATCGCCTCACGCCCATTTAGACGGTCAGGTGTCGTGCCGCCGCAGGCATTTCCCCGCGCCGCCCGCTTGCTGCGTACCGCCGATTTCGAAGCGGTTTATCGCGGCGGCGCCCGGCGAAGCTCGGCGCAATTTATCGTTTTCTCGCGCGCGAATGGCGGGCCGCGCAGCCGTTTTGGCACCAGCGTTAAAAAAGCGCTGGGAGGCGCGGTGGTGCGCAACCGGATTCGGCGGCGCATTCGCGAAATTCTTCGCCGGAACATTTCGGAGATACCTTCAGGATGGGACTTAGTCATTCATCCGCGCCGGTCGGTGGCGCAGGCGAGTTTTGCTCCACTGGAAACGGAACTGCTGAGCCTGTTGCGAAGCGCCGCGCGCTGAAAGGCGCGGTCGCGACGATTTTGCTTGCGGGCATCCGAGTTTACCAGGCAGCTCTCGCGCCGCTGATGGCCTGCGGCTGCAAATTTTATCCAACGTGCTCGCATTACGCCTACGAAGCCATTGCGCGGCACGGGGCGCGCCGAGGCTCGTTTCTGGCCGCCAAGCGGCTGCTGCGGTGCCGGCCGTTTACGCGAGGCGGCCACGATCCGGTACCCGATTTGGCGAGCACTGACGCCGCCCAGAAATTCGACAAGCCGTCGTAACGACCGCCCCGCGAGACCGGCAGATGAGCCGGGTCTCCGATCAAACGCGCGCCATTATCGCCGCCGCGCTTTCACTGATTGTGATTGTGGTCTGGAGCTTGATTTACAAGCCTCCGAAGCCGCAGGTTCCCGCAGGCACGCCTAACGGCGTTGTGGCGACGACTGGCACGGCAGTCACGCCCGACACCCAGCCGGCGCAAAGTGCGGCAATCGCAGGCCCGGTAAGCGCGCCAAAAGGTCCTTCAACCACCGCTCCCGCAGCCGATGTGGCCGAAAAAATCACCGTCATCGAAAGCGATCTATACCGCGTGGAACTTTCGAGCCGTGGCGCGGTAGTGCGGAGCTGGCAGCTCAAGAAATATACAGACGATCATCAGCCGCCGCGTACGCTCGACGTGGTGAATGCCGAGGGCGCGCGCCAAAGCGGCGACTGGCCGTTTTCGCTGCAAATGGGCGATGCGCAACTGGAGATGGCCGCAAACAAGGGACTTTACGTCGTTACTACACCGGTGGGAACGGCGATGGGGAGCACCGGCCAAGCGAATGCGGCTACATTGCAACTGGCAGCGCCCGCCGAAGTCGATTTTCACTGGAGCGACGGCCAGTTGGACGTCATCAAAAAGCTGAAGTTTGACAGCAGCTACATTGCCCGTGTCGAGGTTTCGGTGCGGCGCAATGGGCAGCCCGTACCGACCCGCATCGCCTGGCGGGGCGGTTTTGGCGACGTTACGGCGTATCGCGCCGCGATACAAACAGTGGCGTTTTCCGGGCGCCCGGGCAGCATCACGCAGCTGGCCACGAAAAACCTGGGCTCCCCGACGCAGCACAACATTTCGGCTGAAGTCCCCGGGGATTTCGGCACCGTAGGCATCGAGGATTTATATTTTGCCGCGGCCTTCTTGCCGCCCGACACCGCGACGGGCCAGCCGGCCTCGACGAATTTGACGCTCGCAGCGCGGCAAATGCAGCATGAGCTGCAACAACCGGATGGAAAAACGACGCAGGAAATACTGCCGGAAGTGGCCGCGGGCGTAAGCCCCAGTACCGATCCGGTGGATTTGCGCGTTTTTGTGGGTCCGAAGGATCTGGATTTATTGAAGGCCATTCGCCCGCCGCTCAACGGCCTGGTGCAATTCGGGTGGACCGGCTTCATTAGCGAGCCATTGTTTTATATCCTGCTGTGGCTGCACCGCTACGTACCGAATTACGGGTGGGCGATCGTGGCCATGACTGTCGCGATCAACATGTTGCTGTACCCGCTGAAGGTGAGCAGCTGGCGCTCGATGCAAAAAATGCAAAAGGTGGCGCCGGAAATTCGCACGGTTCAGGATCGCTACAAGAAATATTCGGTGCGCGATCCGCGCAAGCAGGAAATGAATAAAGAAGTAATGGCCATCTACAGCCGCGAAGGCATCAATCCGCTGGGAAGCTGCCTGCCGATGGTGGCTCAATTCCCGATCTGGTTTGGCCTGAACCGCATGCTGACGGCGACCATCGAATTGCGGCACGCTCCTTGGTTTGGATGGATTCACGACCTTTCGAGCCGTGACCCGTACTACATTTTGCCGATCACCATGGCCGTGTTGATGTACGTAGTGCAGAAAATGACGCCGGTCACAGTCACCGACCCGGCACAGGCGCGGATGATGGCGCTCACGCCGATCATGTTCGGGGGCATGTTCATTGTTTTCCCGATTTCGAGCGGGCTGGCGCTATATATTTTGACCAGCAGCGCGATCGCCATTCTGCAACAATGGCATTTGAACCGCATTTCGCCGCTCAAGGCTGTATCCAAAGGAAAGAAAAAAAATCCCCAAATCGACTCTCCCTTAATCGATTAGCGAAAGGGGATTATGTGCGCTAGCTTTCGTCCGTCAGATAAGCCGGGTCAGGCGTCCGGGAGCCGCGGGTCAACTACTGGTACTGGCGGCGGTCAAGGCAGTGGGAGGGTAGCGGCACACGGCGGCCGTTATGAACGCGCTCCCGCGGCTGCGCTCGACCGTGAGGGCGTGGCGGCCAGCCTGCGGCGTTACCTCGAGGTGATTGTGCCGGCCATGCATTTCGATCTGCACTTCAAGATTGAAATACCGCGAAGAGCCGGAAGCGCAGCCGCGGCCGGGGAGTCCGCCGGAAACACAGTGGCGCCGGCCGAAGCCGAGTTCGAGTCCCCGGACATTATTGTGGATTTCGCTGGGGCGGACGGGGAGCTGCTGCTCGAGCGCGGCGCCGAGCTTCTGAAGGCGCTCGAACACGTTGCGCTGCGTTCGGTGCGGCTGGATCCGCAACTGCACGATCGCGTGCGCTTCGATTGTGCGAACTATCGTGCCGACCGGATTGCGGAGCTAAAACTCTCCGCCCAAGTCGCCGCACAACGCGTGCGGGAAACGCGCGTGGCGTTTCGCTTCAATCCCATGCCCGCGCGCGAGCGCCGCATCATTCACCTGGTGCTGAAGGATCAAGCCGATGTCCGCACGGTAAGCGAGGGGACCGGCGAAGAGCGCCAGCTGGTCATTTACGCGGCGGGCTCGAAATAACCGGTTCTGAGGCTTAATTGCTCTTCAATCCCTGGGATACGACGCTACCGGCAGGCGTGAAAACCACTTCGTAGGCAAAATTCGTCGAGGGCGCTTGCGGCGATGCGCCCTTCACCGGCGGCGCAGCTCCACCGTAAAATCGGAGGTCGCTGATCCGTACGACCTGCCGGCCATCGCGCTCGAAAGATTGAAACAGAGGAAAGCGCGCAAACCACAAAAACGTCTGGGCGTCGCGCACGGTTTGCGCGGCCTGAATATAACGATTCTCGGGAGTATTCGCGAAGAATTGGATTTTCAAGGGCTCGCCGCCCAGCTCGTTGAACTGCAGCCGATAGACGCCCTCGGGGGTGGAGATAAGGCCCGACCACCGGGCCGCGGAAGGCGGCAAGGGCAAAGCGGCAATATTGAGAACGTTGACGCGCGCCTCGTCGGCGAATTGATTCACCTGCTGAAGCGCGGAGCGATGCATCGTACCGGCGAAGGCGATGTACCCGGCGAGAAGAGCCAGTCCCGCGCGGCACCATTTCGCGCGGCTCGCGCTGGTTTTGGTGCGATGTCGCAATGGCAGGATAAAAAATATCGCGAACACGGTGGTTGCGCCCCCAGCGATTGCGGTGGAAAAGGGCACGTCCATCGAGCGGCCCATCGCGCGAATCAGGGGCGCAGCGGCGAATACCGCGGCGGAGCAGAGGACCCACAAGGGAATCGCGCGACGCAACGCTCGATCCGGCCGGCTAAACGCCCAGGCCGCGAGTTGAGGCAATAACGCGAGCGAGGTTACGATCAGATCGATAATGAAAAGCCAGTCCCACGCTACGCGCGTATAGCTTAGCGGGCTCCATACCATGGTGCCGAACGACGTAAGGACATCGAGAAAAATGTGGCTGCCCAAGCCGACGGCGTAGATGGCGCTTAAATCACCTAAAGATGGAGCGGGCCAGCGCAGCACTCCCGCGAGCCAGCGCGTCAGCAGGGCCAGCAGCACCACCCACAGCGGCAACATCACGATGGAATGCGTAATGTTGCGATGCCAGGTCATCAGGGCCAGACTGTGGTGCGCGAGAGGGCCCGCGAAAACGTCAATGTCCGGGAAGATGGCGCCAAGGGTAGCGGAGATAATGGCCACACGGCCTGGCGTGCGCGGGGGTTCGCGCCACGAGCCCGGCGCGGGCCCCGGATCCTCAGCGAAAAACGACTTGCCGATTAGCGCGCCAACAATTCCGTGCGTGACTGTATCCATCAGGGTGAAAGATGCAGAATGGCTGGAAGCGGAAGGTGAACCTGTAACACGTCAGATCACCTCCATCAGGGGCGAGCGGCGATCGACGACGCGGCCAATACGCCGTGCAGCGACATCGCGGGCTGCCAATGCACTCAGTGCGGCGTCGGCCAGGGTCCTATCGAGGGCTATCAGCAGGCCGCCCGATGTTTGCGGATCGAACAGCAGATGGTGAAATTCCTGGGGGACAGCGGCCGCGAAGCGCACGCAATCGCCGACAAATTCACGGTTGTTCCTGAGCCCGGCAGAGTGAAAGCCTCCGCGAGACGCGGCAATCGCGCCGGGAAGATATTCTATGGCGCTGTGATCGATCTCCAAGGAAACGCCGCTGCCGATAGCCATCTCCCTCGCGTGTCCCAGCAGCCCGAAACCTGTTACGTCGGTTACGGCGTGGATGCCTGCGGGGGTGCTGCCCGCATACCGCTCGCTTAGTTCCACAAGGGCCGTAGCCGCGTCACGGTTTAAGCGCTTCATGGAAGCCACCGCCGCTGCCACCGATTCAGGATGCGCGCAGCTCTGCTTAAGCGCCGTGGAGATTACGCCAGCGCCCAATGGCTTAGTAAGAAGGAGCGCGTCGCCGGGGCGAGCGCCCACATTTCTCCACACTCTAGCAGGATGAGTGACTCCGGTCACCGCGTACCCGAACTTCATGTCGTCGTCGCGAATGGAATGTCCGCCGATCACGGTGCAATCCGCTTCGATCATCTTGTCGAGGCCGCCGCGCAGGATTTGCTCCAAGACGTCAAGGTCACCTTTCTCAGGAAAGGCTACGATGCAAAGCGCTGAAATGGGCCGCCCGCCCATGGCGTACACGTCGCTCAAAGCGTTGGCGGCCGCGATTTCGCCAAAGGAAAAAGGATCGTCCACAATTGGAGTGAAAAAATCCACCGTTTGCACCAGAGCCATATCTTCGGAAAGGCGATAAATGCCGGCGTCGTCGCTGGTTTCAAAACCCACGAGTACGCGCGCATCCTGTTGACGCGGCAACCGCCGCAGCACAGCTTCAAGCGTGCCAGGCGCCAGTTTTGCGGCGCAGCCTGCGGCCTTCGCCGTAGCCGTAAGTTTTACCGTTTCACTCATAGTTCTTCCGAGCCTTGCGCCGCGAGTGGCCATGGAAGCGGATTGGATTATAAACCGCGAAGCCCATTGAGCGGCACACTCAGTCACACTGGTCATGTGGAATGTGGGCGGGGGCGCCTGAGTCGGTGTTCTGCGCGTTGCTGGGGTATTTCAGCGCCGGAACGCAGGTGGCGAGCTTCGGATTACCGGAAATTACGATTTCAGCTTTGTTGGACCGCGCGGATGGGGATGGTCAAGGGTTTTGCGACCTCCGAGGTAGCCAGCATGTGGCATTGGCCATCGAAAACGCCCCCGGGCTCGATAAGCAGGCACGGCGTGTGGATTTCGCCGGTCACGATCCCTTTGGACTGAATTTCGACCCGGCCTTTGGCGAAAATCACGCCGTCGAATCGACCGCAAATGACTACGTGCGCACCCTCGATTTGCCCTTCGACGCGCGCCCCTTCACCGAGGATCAGTGTTTGGCTGGAGATAATTGTCCCCTTGACCTGCGCTTCGAGCTGGAATGTACCGGGAAACTCCAGTGTGCCCTCCAGGCGAACGGACTTATCTAGAAAGCCGGCAAATTGCGCGCTTTGCTGTAGTCGATTTCGCTTGAAATGTTTCCAGGGCACGGCAGCGCCTCGTGCCATGACTATAAATCAATTATTTATGGGGCCAAGGCAAAAACGACACACCTGTTTTCAACGAGAGACCCTTGTACCAGTATGATATTACATAGTTAATAATTAACGCATTTTCTCCCAGACAGCCCTAGCTCATCAAGCGGTCGTAAAGATGCGTCAGCTGGCCTTCGTCGTAATATTCGATAACTAGCTCCCCTGGGCGCGTCTTCGTCGGGACGCGGAGCGTGACGCGTGTGCCGAGTGACTGTTGCAATTGCTCGAGCGCAGACCTGGTGTTCGCGTCTAGCGCAGGGAACGGAGCCGGGGGTGCTGTTGCCCGGCTGCGGCGCGCGGCAAGCCGCTCGATTTGCCGAACAGTAAGCCCTCCGCGCGCAGCGCGCTGCGACATAGCGATCCTGAGTTTTGGATCGGCGATCGCAAGCAAAGCGCGGCCGTGGCCGGCGGAGATGCGGCCATCCTCGATTAGATCGAGCACTGGCTTCTCGAGCCGCAACAGCCGCACGGCATTGGCAATGCTGGCCCGATCTTTGCCGGTGCGGGCGGCGACCTCCTCCTGCGTCAGGTGGAACTCGCTGATAAGCCGCTCGAAGGCGCGCGCCTCTTCTATAGCATTCAGATCTTCACGCTGAATATTCTCGACGAGGGTGATTTCCAGGGCAGCCGCATCGTTTACCTCGCGCAGTACCGCCGGCACGCGGTCGAGACCGGCACGTTGCGCAGCTCGCCAGCGGCGTTCGCCGGCGAGGAGCTGGAATCGAGAACCGATAGGCCGGAGGACCAGGGGTTGAATGATGCCGCTGGTTTTTATGGACTGCGCGAGTTCTGCGAGACTCTCCTCGCGAAAGCGCGTACGTGGCTGATAGGGGCTGGGATCGATCAGATCAATGTCGACGAGCAAAGAGGCGGGCATCCCTGATGCGACCGGCGGCTGAGCCGGAACCTCTATCGTTCGGTCTTGTGAAATCACCGAAGCTTCGGACTCACGAATTAGCGCTCCTAACCCCCGCCCCAGTGCGTTTCTGCTCATTTGCGAGAACCTCCTTGGCCAGTTGAGTATAGGCTTCGGCACCTTTACTATGAATGTCGTACAAAAGAATTGGCTTGCCGTGGCTGGGGGCCTCGGCCAAACGGACGTTACGTGGAATGGTGGTCTCAAAGACTTGAGAGCCAAAAAAGCTCCTGAGATCGGCGGCGACCTGTCGCGAGAGTGTCGTACGATCATCATACATGGTCAAAAGGATGCCCTCAATGGCCAGACCAGGATTAAGAGTCCGGCGAACCCTCATCAGGGTATCGAGTAACTCCGCGACACCCTCCATGGCGAAATATTCACACTGTATGGGGATTAAAACGGAGTCGCTCGCTACCAGCGCGTTCAAGGTGAGTAAATCGAGCGTAGGAGGGCAATCAATGACGATATATGCGTAGCTGAGCCGTATTTCCTCCAATAATCCTTGTAGCCTGAATTCCCTTCTCTCCAGGCCGACCAGTTCGACGGCAGCCCCGGCGAGATTCTTGTCCGAAGGAATTATATCCAGGCCGTCCACCTGGGTTTTTAACAGAGCCTTTGAGTGGGGCTCTCCGAGAATCATCGTTTGGTACAGAGTGCGGCGCGAGGGATCCTTGCCAAAACCGATTCCCGTAGTGGCGTTTCCTTGGGGATCGGAATCGATTAGTAGCGTACGGTTTTCGAAAGCAGCAAGCGACGTCGCGAGATTTATGGCCGTGGTCGTTTTTCCCACGCCTCCTTTTTGATTGGCGACAGCGATAATTCGGGACAATCCACGCACCTGTGATGGGAGACCCGCCGAACCGAGCGCAATTTAGCAGAGTCGCTTCCCAATAGCAATTGTTTCACGTGGAACATCGTTCCACGTGGAACATTTGCACGCGACGGGTCACCAGAATCAGAGTTGGGTCTGCCCAGTAAGAAGGACTCGTCGCCGAGAACCCGGAATACGTACCGGCAAAGACCAATTCCAACCGACGACCTTGGCTAGCGCTGTTGCGTCCTGCTCTCCCAGCCATAATACCAGCCGGCCACCGTTTTTTAACGTGGGTCGGGCCCAGCGCAGCATTCGCTTGTAATCTCCCAACGCTCGAGAAGTGATGATATCGAAAAGTTCGAACTGCGGACTTTCGTCTTCGTAACGGCTTCTCATAACTTTGACACGCGTCAGATCAAGCGCAGCGCATACTTCGATCAAGAAGGCGCTTTTCTTGAGATTCGGCTCCAGTAATAAGACTTCCATCTCTGGAGCCAGAATTTTGAGGGGAACGCCAGGGAAGCCGGCCCCTGAGCCAACGTCGGCGAGCCGACCTTGCAAAGGAACAAGCGATGCAGCAAAAATACTCTCTCCAAAGTGGCGCTCCACGATCTCTTCGGGGTCACTGACGGCTGTAAGGCTGACCACGCCGTTCCAGCGGATAATTAAGTCCAAATATTTAGAGAAGGCGGCGATCTGATGGTCCGATAGCTTGGTGCCAAAAGGGGTCAGAATGGCCCTTACTTGTTCAGGTCGGAGAGTGGGCTTGGAGGGCATGGTGATGCGCGCCGTGACGCAAAACTCAGCTAAGTCACTATAATGGTATAGTAATGGCGCTTTCCTGGCTGCGCCGCCTTCGCGGGCTGCGCCTAAGGGGCCCCGGGAGCCTGCAAATCCGGCCACCAAATCGGTAACGAAGTGCGCCATCATACAGGGCAGAAGACTACCCGTCCAGGAACGCACGCCAGCCAGAATTACACCCAGCACGAATGTCGTCGCAACCCCCCTTGGGCCCTGATAAAGATGGCCAATTGCAAAAATTGCCGAAGAGCCGAGGATCGCGGCCGCTACGGAATGCCCTAAAATCTCGCCAAGGACGGCGAACGCAAATCCCCGGTACAGAAATTCTTCGCACACGCTTACCGTACACACCAAGGCTAGGAACGGGAGGGCCTCGGTAAGGGTATGCGGCATGAGCTTGCTCGCCACCTCGAATAGCTTGCCGCGGCGCTCCGCAGGCAAACGTGAGACAGCTCGCAAGCTCAAGATTTGCGATAGCGCTATAACGAGCGAGAGGCTGGCTCCGATGGTGATGGCGCGTACCGGGTGTGGGAGAGCAAGGCCAAGGTTGGCGATCACGAAAGGAGCTATCCCTGAGCGCGCGTGGACGCGCCAGACTGTAAGGCCAGTAGCTGCCCACTGAAAGCTGATCGTGGAGCCGTACATGGCGATCCGATCGGAAGGACCCAGGACCGGTCGCGCGAGCAGTTCGCGTACGCGGCGGGTGCCTCGCCAAGGCACAACGACCGCGAGCACAAGAAGGATCAGTGCGAAGTCCCACGGCAGGGCCGCAACGCTCATGGCAGTGATGTAAGCACCAATCGTTTATAGTGGCAAGTATCCTGGCCAACGTTCGAGCGCCCCGTGCAGCTACAGCGCCCATGTACAGGCTACGGCGCCCATGTAGGTACGGCGAGCATAGTACAGCGCGCAACAGGTGTGGGATGCATGCGCAGTTGACACGGCGCGCAGGCCCAGCTTATCGTGAGCAGCCATGAAAATTTTGGTGATTGGCGGCGGCGGGCGCGAGCACGCACTGGTCTGGAAATTACGGCAAAGCCCTTCGGTCACAAAACTTTGGTGCGCACCGGGAAACGGTGGGATTTCCTTGGATGCCCAATGCATTCGAGCCGATATCGCCGACGTTGCGGGCTTGCGGCAACTGGCGGAGCAACTTGGCGCCGATTTGACGGTGGTGGGGCCTGAGCAGCCGCTGGTTCTGGGAATAGCCGATGAGTTCGCCGCGCATAGCTTGCGCCTGGTAGGGCCTAGCCGGGAGTGCGCGCAACTGGAGGGCAGCAAGATTTTTGCCAAAGATTTTCTGCGCCGCCACCGGATTCCGACGCCCGCTGTTTACGGGGTCTTTGACCGCGGTGCTGACGCGAGGCTGGCGCTAAAGTCCGTCACTTGGCCGGTGGTCCTGAAGGCAGACGGCCTTTGCGCCGGCAAGGGTGTACTGGTGACTTCGTCGCCAGACGAAGCGAGCGCTTTTATCGGCCGCACCATGGAAATGCGTGAGTTTGGAGATGGCGGCGGACGATTGCTGATTGAGGAGGCAGCTACCGGCACGGAATTATCTTACATTGTGCTAACCGATGGCAGGCAGGTTGCGCCTTTGGTGCCCACGAGGGATCACAAGCGCGCTCTGGACGCCGATAAAGGGCCCAATACTGGCGGAATGGGCGCCTATTCCAGCAGGGACATCATTTCCCCTCAGCTCGAACGGCAAATTCTGGAGGTGATCGTTCACCCGACGATTGCGGCGCTCGCTGCGGAAGGTCTAGCATATCGCGGTTTCTTGTACTTTGGCCTGATGCTAACTCCCGAGGGACCCCAGGTCCTTGAGTTCAATTGCCGCTTGGGCGACCCGGAAACGCAGGCCTTGATCAGGCGCATGGATTTCGATTTGGCGGAGGTGCTCTCAGCCACTGTGGAAGGCCAACTGGCACCAAGTGAAATGAGGTGGAAGCCGGATGCAAGTATTTGCGTAGTTATGGCTTCCAAAGGATATCCGGGAAACTTTGAGCCTGGGAAACTGATTTCTGGTCTCGCAGAAGCGTGCGCTCTTCCCGAGGTTGCGGTCTTCCATAGCGGTACTCAAAGTGAATCCTGTGTCTACTATACTTGTAGTGGTAGGGTTCTGGGCATCACAGCTGTTGGTCCGCATTTGGAAAGTGCTCGGCGCTCCGCCTACCAGGCAGTGCGGTCAATCCATTTCTCTGGTGCGCACTTTCGCACGGATATAGGAGCCGGGGTAGCGGCGGCAGCGATTACGGCGGAGCGCGCCTGATAGTGTGCCCTCATGTTTTTCCGATGCCAAGGCTTCAGGCAATATTACACTTCACATCTGACTGCAAGAAAGTAAGTTGGGCGAACATATTCGTGGACGGCAGCGCGCTCTGCCGCGCCCTGGGGAGACTGAACAATGGAGACGGAAAACGAAGTGAAGGCTATCGTCGGAATCATCATGGGTTCCGACACGGACCTTCCGGTGATGAGTGAAACGGCGCGTATGCTGGAGAAATTCTCCATCCCGTTCGAGATCGAGGTCATCTCGGCGCACCGCTCTCCCGCGCGCACGCACGAATATGCGACGACAGCGATCGCGCGCGGCTTGAAAGTGGTGATCGTGGCCGCCGGGGGAGCCGCGCACCTGGCGGGAGTGGTGGCGGCGCTGACGACCTTGCCTGTCGTGGCGGTACCGATGGCCACCACGGTGCTCTCAGGCATTGACTCGCTGCTTTCGAGCGTGCAAATGCCTGGCGGCGTCCCCGTTGCGGCCATGGCCATCGATAAGCCGGGTGCTATCAATGCGGCTATTTTTGCGGCTGAAATTGTGGGTATCTACGATACGCGTATCGCCCAGCGTCTGACCGCGTATAAGGAAGAGCTGAGCCGCTCAGTGGCGGAAAAGAGCGCGCGTGTGAAGCTGCAGTACGCGGGGAAATCATCTGACGGAAAATGACATCGTTCGCGTAGAGGTCCGTGCGCCGTCCGGAGTTCCCGCTAGTTTCGAGGAGTGTATTTACGCAGGGAAGGCGCTCCAGGCTCCTCAGGTTTGGTTTCGGTAGGCGGCGGCAATTTCTCTTCGGGAGTTACTATCCACTGAAATCCGCGAGCTGCGTCAAGGAGCGCCATTTCCATGCCTTTATCTTGAGCAGCACCTGATCCGGCATCCGGTCCGGATACGGTCGGCATGACCGCGCGCAGGAAGTTGATCACGGGCGCGGCGTCGGCCTTGTCACTGGTGCCGCCTGCCACCAGACCGATCGCCTTGGTAAGTTCCGGAGATGCGGTGCGAGGCGTCTCCATCGCCGGATCATGGCGGCTCAAACGATCGAGCAATCTAGGCTGCGATAATTTTTCAGGATATTGCACCTCGACAAAGGTGCGCGGCTGGCCCTTTTCGGGAGGATACAACTGCGTGTAGGCTGGCCGAAGTATGCGCGTCGACCAATAATCATTGCCCAGGCTTTCCTGCTTTACGCGGTATTGCAGCCGCCAGATTTCCGGCCCATAGTCCTCCACGTAATCGGCGAGGAGGAGCTCCACGAGCGATTCGTCGGGCGCGATGTCGAGCTTGTGGTGGATCTGGTCCACCAGTGGGCGCAGGGTCTCAAGCATTCCAATGCCGATCTCCTCGATCTCGCTGGGCTCGTCAATATTTTTGTTGCCGCTTCGGCGCGTCGCATTAGCGGCGACGGTGGGCAGTTCGGCATCCAGGCGGACTGGCGTCGCGCCTTTTGCGGTAGTGTTCCATTCAACGGCGCCCAGAAGAACACCGATGCGCCTTGAGCTTACGGCCACAACAGCCGGCTCTCGCGAGCCCTTTTCCACGCTTTCCTGCGCGACGGCAACAACAATCCCTGTCTTCGTCACACAAAAAATCACGCGGCCCGCTGCCAGATTCGCAGCCACCTCGCCGCTTTGCTCCTGTTGCGCGGCCAAGGGAGCCGGTACTGCGGACAGCCAGGCCATCGCGAGCCAGCCGGCAAAAAAAAGGGTCGTTCGGCGGACTCGGCCGTTAGAATTCTTTCGAATCATTACTTTCGAGCCGCGCCCGAAAGCGAAATATTTTGCGCATCCGTAGCGGCGCGAGTTTTCCTTTGCGGGTCCCAGCAGCGTGAGTTTTGCGAAGCCCTGGCGCAAAATTTCGGCAGAAGCCCCGATAACGCGTGCGTCCGTACCTTCCGCCAGCACAATATGCCGCGGACGCGTCCGCGCACGCAAGCGCAATTTTTCGGCCATATCCATCGCCATTCACGTTATCACAACTGACTGCGGGGAATGCGGCCGACGCTAATTTCGACCGCGGGAGTTGTAAAGGTCCAAGGACAAGACTTTAGCCGGCTGGTTATGTCATGCACATCGGAGGCCGTTGCCTTGGTTTAGCCGGTGGACAACGAAATCCGGGCGCGGTAGCGTATCTGCTTCGCTGCCGGGGTATGCGGCAGCTGGTGTTAACTCGAATGCCACGACAAATCGTCAAGCGCAGGTCGCGCGGGTTCATTTGCGTGAACGCGCATCCCGAGGGGTGCCGCCGCAACGTGGAGCGCCAAATCGCCGCGATTGAGACTCCTGCACTACCGGCCTGCCATCCGTTCCTGGAGAAACCATCGTTCCACACAATGTTTTGGTTATCGGAGCGTCCACCGGATATGGACTCGCTTCGCGCATCACCGCCGCCTGGGGTTACGATGCGCGCACGCTCGGAGTGTTCTTTGAGCGGCCTCCGGATGACAGCAAGACGGCCACGGCCGGCTACTACAACACGCTGGCGTTCGATCAATACGCGAAGAGAGACGGGCTATTCGCCGCGCATTTGAACGGCGACGCTTTTTCGGATGAATGCAAACGCGAAGCGGTGGCGATTATTCGCCGCGATCTGGCGCCGCTTGACCTGGTGATCTACAGTTTGGCATCTCCAAAACGCACCGACCCGCGTACCGGGGCGGTGTACAGTTCAGCACTCAAGCCCATCGGCCAGCCATACTCCAATCGCACGATTGAGCTCGATTCCGAGAAAGTTATGGAAGTGGCGTTGCCGCCCGCAAGTGAAAAGGAGATCGCCGACACGGTGGCCGTAATGGGTGGCGAGGATTGGCGTATGTGGATCGACGCGCTCCTGAGTGAAGGCTTGCTCGCCCCGGGTGTGTGTACGGTGGCTTATTCGTATATCGGTCCCGAGTTGACGTGGCCCATTTACCGCGACGGCACGATTGGCCGCGCAAAAAATGATCTCGATAAGACGGCTGGTGCGATCCGCGAAATGCTGGCGCCCAAGCTGGACGGCCGCGCATTGATCTCGGTGAATAAGGCGGTGGTAACGCAGGCATCCGCGGCGATTCCGGTGGTGCCGCTCTATCTGAGCCTGCTCCTGAAGGTGATGCGCGGCAAGGGCCTCGAGGAAAGCCCGATTGAGCAAATGCGCAGGCTGTTTGCGGATTTTCTGGTTCTGAATCAACCGCTTGAGTTCAGGCGGGGCCGATGAACGCGGCCGGATCCGCCTGGACGACCGGGAGATGCGCGAGGATGTGCAACGGGAGGTGGCCGCTCTGTGGCCGCGAGTGACCACCGAAAATCTGCTGGCCCTGACGGACTTCGCCGAATTTCGGAGGGAATTCCGCAATCTATTTGGATTCGAGGTGGAGGGCGTGGACTACGACGCGCCGGTCGAGACCGACCTGAGCTGGTAATCCTGTTTTATCCAATGAGGCGGCGCTGATTTTTTTTCGGCAATCAATGGACGTGGACCTCGCCTCCCTTTCTGGGCTTTTTGACCAGAAAAACGCACGGAAGCAGGAAAAGCGCCGCAATTCCAAGAATCCGAAAATTGTCGATGTAGGAAAGCATGGTGGCCTGCCGGTCGATGGTGCCTGCGAGCAGGGCGTAAGCCTGGTGAAGCGCAGCATTGCCGCTCGTGGCCCGCAGCGACGACGTTGTGCCGCGCAGCATTGCGGCCACGCGCGGATTCGCTGGATTCAAATGCGCTGACAGGCTGCTCTGATGAAACTGGGTGCGCCGCGCCAGCATCGTGGTCACGAAGGATATGCCCATGCTGCCGCCAATGTTGCGCGCCAGATTGATCAATCCCGAACCGGCATTATTCTTATTTCGGGGCAGATATGCATAGGCTACGGTATTTATCGGGACGAACAGAAACGCCAGCCCCATGCCTTGAAACACGCGCGCCATCGCTACCGTCTTGAAATCGATATACAGGTCGAACCTGGTCATATGAAACAGGGCGAAGGAAAGCATGCCCATGCCGAAAGCCATTAGCCAGCGCGGATCAACTTTCGACAACAGGAATCCCACCAGAGGCATGCACATCAGGATCACCAGGCCCCCGGGCATAAGCGATAGCCCCGCTTCGCGCGCCGTATAGCCCAGCATGGTTTGTGAAAACAGCGGGAGCAGCAGCGTCGTGCCCAGCAAGATAAACCCCAGCATGAACATCATGGTATTGCCAATGGCGAAAGAGCGGTCGCGAAAAAGCTTCAAGATCGATGACCGGATTTTCGTGCCGCCATTCCCAAAAGACCGCCGTTACCAGGGCCACCGCGGAGATCACGGTCAAGGTGAAGATAAAGTGCGATTCGAACCAATCCAGCCGCTGGCCCTTGTCGAGCACCACTTGCAGGGCTCCGAGCCCGAGCGCGAGCAGACCCAAACCGATGTAATCAATATTAAATTTCTTGCCCTTTTCCCGTTCGCCGCTCAGGTGCGGTGGGTCGGTGATCAGGCGCGAAGTCAACAGCAGAGAGATGACGCCAATGGGAACGTTAATGTAGAAAATCCAGCGCCAGCTGTAATTGTCGGTAATGAAGCCGCCGAGCGTAGGTCCAATGGCGGGCGCCACCACCACGGCCATGCCGTACATCGCGAAGGCCATTCCCAGTTTCTTAGGAGGAAACGTGTCTGCCAGGATCGATTGTTCGCTCGGCTGCAAGCCGCCCCCGCCCATGCCTTGCAGGACGCGAAAGAAAATCAGCATGCCGAGATTGGGCGCCAGGCCGCATAGAAACGAGCTGATGGTGAACAGCGCCACGCAGGACATGTAAAATCGCTTGCGCCCGATCATCGAGGAGACCCATCCGCTCATCGGCAGCACAATCGCATTGGACACGAGGTAAGAGGTCAGGATCCAGGTACTCTCGTCCACACTGGCCGCAAGCCCGCCCGCGATATGGGGCAAGGAAACATTGGCGATGCTCGTGTCGAGCACTTCCATGAAGGTGGCCAGGGTCACCGTGAGTGCGATGATCCACGGATTCACCGCCGGCGGCGTGTAAGCCGCGCTTGCCGGAAGCGTGGCGGCGGCAGCTTCACTCATTTCACCCAGACCCTCATTTCACCCACACCCTTATTTCACCCAGACTTGGGGTTCCACCGACATACCCAAGCGCAGCGTGTGATCCTGGTTTTCACCCGGCTCAAGCACAATTTTTACGGGTACGCGCTGCACAACTTTTACGTAATTGCCCGTGGCATTTTCCGGCGGCAAAAGGCTGAAGCGCGCGCCCGCGGCGCCCGCAATGCTTTCGACGTGGCCCTTGTACTTCCGCGGAAAGGCGTCCACGGAAATGGTCACGCGTTGCCCGGGCCGCATATGGGCGAGCTGGGTTTCCTTGAAGTTGGCGGTGATCCATACATCGTCCAGGGGCACAACCGACAGCAGCGTTTGCCCGGGCTGCACGTTCATTCCGACTTCGACATTCTTGTTCACCACCCCGCTTACCGGCGCAGCAATCGTGCAGTACTGCAGATTCAATTCGGCCTGTGCAAGGGCGGAGCGTTTCTCCTGAACCGTCGCGAGCGCGGCCTCCGCCCGAGCGCGCGTCGCACTCACCTGTTGCGGTCCGGTTCGCGAAGAGCGCAATTCCGCTTCCGCCTGGCCGAGTCTGCCTTGAGCCTCAGCGATTTGTTGTTCGGCGCCGGCTACGGCCGCCCGCGCGGCGTCAACGGCCGCGGCGCTGGCCTTGGCCGATGCTTCCGCCTGATCGTAGATCTGCCGCGACACTTCATCTTTCGCGACGAGTTCCTTGTAGCGCGCCAGATCGGCCTGGGCGCGGGCATTGTTGGCTTCGGCCTCCTGCAATTGCGAGCGGGCTGCGTCGGATTGCCTTTGCGCCGCAGTGACCCCTGCTTGCATGCCGGCAAGCTGCGATTCCGATGCGGAAACCTGGCTGGTCGTGCCCACGGTCTCTACCGGCACATTCAGGCTAAGGGCGCGCGCAGTGGCTTCGGCGTCGGCAAGGTCGGCTTTGGCGTGATCGACGGCCACCTGATAATCTCCCGGATCGATTTGAACCAGCACCGCGCCCTTCTCGACGTACTGGTTGTCTTCGACGTTTACGCTGGCGACGTACCCACCAACACGAGCGCTGATGGCGTTTACGTGGCCATCCACCTGCGCATCGTCGGTGGACTCGTAAGTGCCGAGATAGCGCCAGATGAAAAAGCCCGCAATCGCCAGTACCAGCACGATTCCAGCAGCCAGAAAGGCCAGGCGCTGCCGGGATTCTGGAGGCGAGAGTGGCGCCGGAGGCGAAGGCGGCTCGGGCGAGCGCGTTTCTTCACGCGGTGCGGCGTTCGGGGGGGGATCCTTCACGGCAGTGCGCTGTGCATCATCAGCCATGGCTTACTTTTCCTTCCAATATTCGCGGATGCCGCGCTCGGCGGAACCCGCTGCGCGAGCCAGCTCCACTCTTGCGAGGTTGTACGCGTACAAACTTGAAATGTAAGAGTCAGTCGCATTCGCAACCGATTGCTGCGCCTGCACGACTTCGATGTTGTCGGTCACTCCAGAACTGAAGCGGTCGCGCGCCTGCACCAGGGTCTGCTGCGCCAGGTCGGCACTACTCCTGGACACATTCACCTGTTCGGACGCCGATTGCAGATCGAGGAGGGCCGAGCGCACGTCCTGTTCGATCTGCGCGCGAAGATTTTCGAGTTGCTGGCGGCTGCGTGCGAGAGCGGCGTCGGCTACCAGTGCGTCCCCGTGGGCTCTGTTCCCGGCGAAAATGGGGATGCGCAGGGCCACGTAGGTATCAAAGCTGCCGTGGAGATTGTCGGGAGTAGGACCCACCAGTCCGTAATCGGCATACGCCGAAGCCGATGGCAAATGCTCCGCAGTGGCCGCGTGTCGCGCAAACGTCGCGGCGCTAACCTGCGCCAGCGCGCTTTGAAAATCGGCGCGCTGGGCGTATGCGTGCTCGAGCGTGTCTTCTAACGTCACCACCGGGAAAGGCTCGTACGGCGCCGTGTCGGTGAGTGTGAATTCCTGGCCGAGAGGCAGACCGATCGTTCGCGCGAGAGAAAGTTTTTGCTTGGCAAAATCGTTGCGGGCCGCAATCGCTTGCTGCTGCCGTGTTTGCAGTTCCACTTGTGCGCGGAGCAAGTCGATGCCGGCCGACGCCCCCACTCTTTTCAGATCCACGGCCTGATCATAAAGAGCCTGCGCGGTTTTAACTTGCGCTTCGGCGCTATCCACCCGCGCTGATTCCGCGATGGCTTCCAGGTAGGTAGCGCCAACCACCAGCACCACCACCTCCCGCATATCCTGATAGCTGAATTTCGCGGCGACGCGGGTGCGTTCGGCGGAGTGCGCATTGTCAAGTGCATTCATATCCAGAAGCGACTGGCTGGCCACCACGCGAGCATCGAAATAGCCAAATGGACCGATCACCGTGGGGAAGCCGGGAAACCTCGCGGAAATTTTCTCGAATCCTTGCTCGGCAAGATTGACCTGCGCGGCGTTTTCATCCACCCGCGCGGAGAGATTGGGCAACAGCGAACTGCGCGCCTGCCAAAGCTGTCCCTGCGACGAGGTGATAGTGTCGCTGCTTAAAAGCTGGCCCAGGTTTTGCCGCAACCCGCGCTCAATGGCGTTCGCAATCGAAAGTGGAAGAACGCCTCCCGTGATTTTCCCTTCGGGAACGCTGCCCAGCAGCGGATTTTGTGACGATGCTTGCGAAAGCGCCGGGAATTGCACGGCCGCGGGTAGCGGTGCGGCAACTGCGGATGTTCCCCCACCTGGCTGGGGAAGCGAATCCTGGGCGCCCGCGGGGCCCTGCGCCCGGAGGGAGGCGCCTGGCACAGCCAATGAGATAGGTGACATCGCGAACGTCAACAGCGCAATCGCTCTGAACCGGGCAGTCATGTTGTTCTCATCCTGGAATTATTGAAATGGTTCGGACGCACTTCCGCGGCGGCCCGGAACAAGTCAAATGTCGAGTCGAGGCAGCGCGTCAGTCATTAGATGAGGATCGCGAGCCGAGGTTACATCGCGCCGGACGAATAGTTGCTCGAAGAGTACTGCCAGTTAAGCCGGGGCAAACAGTTTCGCAATGCGTTCCTGGATGCCGGCCGCGGCCGCCCGGCGATCGGGAGCGTTCATGACGGGTCTTCCAACTACGATGTAATCGGCGCCATTGGTGAAGGCTTCTTCCACATCAGTGGTCCGTTTCTGGTCGTCGGTTTTTGGCGCTTCATTGTTATCTACCGGTCGAATACCGGGAGTCACAACCAGAAAGTTTTCCCCAAGGCTTTTTCTCAGCAGGGGTGCCTCCAATCCAGAAGAGACCACCCCATCGCAGCCGAGCTGCAGCGCGCGTTTTGCGCGGGAAATGACCAAGTCCTTTACATCGCATTTAAATCCGAGGTCCCGTAGATCGGCCCGGTCGAGGCTCGTAAGCGCGGTAACGGCCAGAATTTTCATGCCTTTTTTTCTCGCGGATACGGCGGCTTTTAGCATCCCGTCATTACCGTGAACCGTAATGAACGCCGCCGGCCAGCGCTGCAGTTGGCTAACCGCTTTTTTTACGGTTTCGGGAACGTCGAAGAATTTAAGGTCTACGAAGATCTTCTTGCCGCGGCCATCGAGCCAACGGACAAGGTCGAAGTACCCATCGGCCATGAACAACTGCAGCCCCAGTTTATAAAACACTACCCTGTCGCCCAATTGCTCAACGGCTTTCTTCGCTTCATCACTGCTGGGGACGTCCAGGGCAATTATCAGCCGTTCATTGACGGGTATATTTTTAGAGGCCCGTATATTTTTAGAGGAATATAGAGAGGGACGCTTCTTCGCCGCTGCTGAAGCGTCCCTTGTTCAGTTCCCGCACAGTCTCAATGTAATGCCACAGAGTATATTTGTGAAGCTCCGCACCGATGAATCAGCGACGGAACCCGCCCCGGCCAAATCCGCCGCCAAATCCGCGGCCGAAGCCACCGCCAAATCCGCGCCCAAATCCGCCGTAAAAGCCCAGGTATACCGGCGGGTAGTATCCCCATCCCCAGCCCCACGGATAGCCGCCATATGCATAGTCAAGATAGTAAGGATACGGCGCCGGAGCATAACCCGGACCGGCAACCGCGCGTGCATTAGGCCGTGCATAGGCATCTTGATCGCGATCGGGCCGGTTGTAATCGCCTTGATTTACGGGCCGGAAAGCCAATTGGCTGCGATCGGTAGAAATTTCGAGCGGCTCGTCCAAGCGAAACGTCAAGACGGTCTCTGGCGGAATAATAGTGGGCTTTCCGTGAGTAACCGCCACGCCGGCTGCCCCCGCCACGGCACCCGCTCCCGCGCCTATGGCCAGTCCGGTTCCGCCGCCGGCAGCGGCACCTATTGCCGCGCCGATTACTGTCGTGGCTCCGATGGTTGCCGCTTCGCGGCCGTTGGAGGTTGGACGGCCTTCGCTCTGCACCAATTGTGTGCGAACGGGCAACTGCTGACCATCGACCAGCGAGAGTTCAGCCAGTTCGAGCCCCAGTTGCGAGACATCTTTTCCGTGGCCCGCCTTTTGCGCCACCGATACGCGGCCAATCACCGACTGGCCGCGACGCGCCACCACCCAGCCTTGGGCAATCAGGGGTTGCTCGAGGACGCCACTGAATGTGTCTCCAGGATGATTCTGATCGCTCGAAAGCCACTGATTTACGCGCACCGGAATCAGAGTTCCAGCTGGACAAGGTCAGATCCGACGGTACTGGCTCGGAGGAGCGGGTCGGTGCGGGGACGCTCGTGCCTCGAGCCTCGGTTGATGGGGCTTGGTCTCGGCCCAGTGGTTGCGCGGGCGACTCCTGTATAGTGACGTAACCACCCGGATCGCTGGACTGATTTTGTGCCGCTAACGGTATAGCGCCCACGGAAAATGCCAATGCTATGGCGCAAATCGCTGTGCGCTGCGCCGGAATCGCGAAATTCATGGTGGCCCTCCCGCCAAACCTGCCGCAATAGCTATTTAAATCAACACTAAAGAGATGGCAAAGTTGCGGCGCGGAGTTGCCCGGTCGTGAGTCGACACAAACGGCTTTGGAGCCGGCGGCGGCGCCCTGAGGCCGAGTTCGGCGACATTTGATACAAGTAGTGGGGGGCTACTTCAGCTCCGTTATTGGATGTTAGGTGCATGGTTGCGCGGCGCCAATCTCGCGCGCAGCGGGTTGGGGTGCTCCGACGCGGCGTTGCGGGAAGCTGTCCCATATGATTTCGAGGGGCTGCTGCGCTTCTTCGCGCTGGGTTTGTGCGTCCTCGCGATTCATGGCTGAGAGGCTGTTGAGCAGCAATTGCGAGAGATAGGCCAAAGCTATGGCATCGCGACGCTGAATGCGCTTGCGCACAAGCTGCTTAGTGAGGTTGCCGAGGAACTGGTTGACGCTGGCGGCGGTGCTGAAATCGTCGATGGAGGAGAGGAGCTCGGCGGCCACGGCGTCATTGACAGGCGTGGATCGGGAAAGGCGCTGCGCGTGGTGGGCGCAGAGTTCGCCATTGGGCGCGGAGAGCATGCGGCAGCGATGTCCTCGGGCGTCGAGGTGGTGGCAGAGGGCGGCCTCGGCGGATTCGGCGTCGGGTGGGGCGGGCTTCGCGGCCGGGGTTAACTCGGTGGTTACTGCCCCCGCCCCCCTATGTTTTTTGTAACGATGTGATTCCATGGGAGTTCCTTTTGCTCCTTTTACAAGGATATGATTCCGCAGGATTTACGCCACGTCGAATCGAAGAGCGATCCCGGCTCGTCTGAGTGCGATCACTGGTCGCAATGCGGAATTCGAGCATGTTCTATTTTACCATCTCGATCAAATTGGGTGCCGGTGTTCGGGAAAGAAGAAGGTGGGCGGCTCGGTTTGGGTAGCTGCAATTCACTCAAAATTTCCGATGTTTTCACAGTCTAACGCTGGGGCACAATAACACCGTATTATTGCAGTGTTTTATGCTTGACAATTATATAAGAATGCCGCATCGTTTTTCGTGCGGGTACGCTCAAAAGGGGGACAAGGAACATGGGAGAGAAAAAACGGCTAACACTGGACTTCGACGCGAAAGCATACGAAATACTTTCCAACCTCTCGGCAGAAAGCGGGAAAACACTTGCCGGGGTAATTAGATGAGCCGTTGCACTTTATGCAATAACCCAGCAAGAGGAGAAAAAGAACAATCGGCTCGCCGTGGTTGATCCCGATGGCCGTCCTTGAAAGGAAATCATCATCACTTGAGACTATGGAAAATGAACAAAATTCGGGCGGGTCCAAGCTTCCAAAGATTCGGTGGACGATTCTTCACTGTACCGTGACCTTTCGGTTCTGGAACCTACTCATCGTGAACGGACCGCCAGTTATGTGGCCTATAGTGTCTTGGCGATTTTGTGTGACTTTGCTGATCAGCCTCTACGTTGGAATGTTTCTCCTGAGGCGGTCATCTACGCCGCTAGATCAGGGTACAATTGAAGGCTCCCTGGCCTATGTAAAAAATGTGGGCGGCATTTTCACACCTCTCCTCGGATTCATCCTCGGTTACTACTTCACGAGAAAGGAAGAGTGAGATGTCCACCCAACAACCTCTCGAATCACAAGTCGGCATCCAAACAAAGCTCAGAGCATATCTCGCGTGTGCGCTTACGGACCTAGGGGATAGTGAGCGTAAGCGAGTTTATGCTCTTTGCAAGCAAATGAAGACGCTCTGCGCGGAACACGGCGTTTCGCTTTACCTCCCGTTCGAGCACACTGATCCACTCGCGCACGCGGAGGCGCCTGCCGCAGTAGTCTATGAACAGGACCGCAAGCAGGTAATCACCTCTGACTTCATTCTGGTATTTTGTGTTTTGGCAAGCTATGGAGTAGGCCAAGAGAACGAGATTGCAGCTGATCATGGTGTGCCGGTTATTTACCTGGTACAGATGGGATGCCGTGTTAGCCGTATGTTGCTTGGCAGCGATACGCGCAAGACCATCATCGAATACAAGACTGAGACGGATCTGATGACGCAGTTACGCGCCTGTTTGCAAGACAGTGTCCCTGCCCTAGAGCGAAGACACGATACCGTTGGAATTCCAGAACCCTTGGGTATGGAGCTCGCATACGAGATTTGCGCGAAAGAACCGAGATTCCGATAACGACTTTGGCTGGGCTCATAGGCGTCGACGAGCAAAAACTCGCGCGTATTGAGAGCAATCCGGAGGAGGAAGCCAGCCTAACCATTACTCAGTTGCGTGACATCGCCGTATTTCTGAATGTCGACATAACCTACCTTATGCTAGGAGCCGTTTCCGCTAGAGATGAGCGGATGCGTCGCTCGCACGATAATCTCAAGGTGGTTGCGCGGGAAGAGGATATGGAGTATCGGGATTTCGAAAGTCTTTACGACGGCTATTGCCAGTCGGCGCGGCAGAAGATCGGTTTTGTCGCATCTACAAAAAATACTCGCATCGTCAGCAAAGAACAGTGGCGTGCTTGGTATCAACAGATGATCGCGAAGCGTGGCGGACTTGAGCTACAGTTCTGATCCGAGCGAGCATTGCGCCGTGTTGGCGCTTTGTGAGCACGTTGGGATCGATGACCCCAAAGCCGCTGTAATCGCCCGTAGCCGAAAATTGATCGAGACATGCGGTGTATCCGAGCCCCCCTTTTCCCCAGAATACCTTGCATACGTCCGTAGCATCTTGCGCATTGAGAGAAGAGATTTACCGTTCGATGCCTGTCTCATTCCCGGGAATCATGGCTTCAGCATTGAAGTGTGCAAGTTCCACCCGCGAGTTCGCCAAAGCTTCTCGATCGCGCATGAAGTCGCGCACACATTTTTTATCGAACTTATGCCAGAAATGGGCTTGCCTAAGGGCGAAACGGGTATCGGACTACATTCGGAATATAACTATTTTGAGTATCTTTGCGACGTAAGCGCTGCCGAACTACTAATGCCAAAAGACTGGTTTCTGCAAATCGCGGCTGGTGTCGGTCCGGGGATAACTGGGCTTCTCCAGATGTCAAAACGATTCCAAACTTCCGTCATGGCGACCGCACGGCGCCTTACTGAATTGGGCGTTTGGAACTGCATCGTTGTTTGGTCAGAGATTCAGGAACAACCGGAAGCCGCGCAATATAAACCCAAGCTGGTGCTGCGTAGTCCAGGCAGTGATGCGATGGACTTTAAGTTTTTGCGTAATCACCTCGCTCGACAAGCATTCCAAGCCCTTGGCGAGCGCAACATCGTAGCTGAGTATTTACATGGTAAAGATCAGTACTGCCATATGGAGTCGCTGCATATTGGTGCAGCGGTATTGAGTGTCGTCGTACCGTCGGCGAGTAGCCGTGACATGAGAGCGTTGCCGAATTACGTCAATGGACGGGCTCCCTCCCCCTCCCAACTGCCATTATTGTTCAGTGACTCCGTCGCTGAGTGCTGAGCGCGGCCGGAGGTTATCTTGAATTCATTTCCAGCTTCTTTATCGATTTATTGCGCGGGCTCCAAGTAGAGCGCGTACCCGGATGGCGTGAAGGACTACGGCTCGCGGGATGTGGTCGAGTGACAGGTCAATATAGTGAAAACCTCAAACGCAAATACAGACATCCGCAGAAAATCAAAGCAGGCTGAGGGGTTCCTCGTTCTATTGAGCGGGCTCGAAGAAGAGCCCAGACCCGCTGCTCGGAATGACTACGTTAAGGCAAAGTCAACACCCATATATATGACATGTGGAGCCCGCACCTCAAACCCAAGACGGCTGAGGGATTCCTCGCTCCGCTCGGAATGACAACGTAAAGCTAAAGCCGAAACAGCAAGCGATAAAAACCGAAACTTGCGCAAATGCGGTGAGAGATTCTTCGTTCTATTGAGCGGGCTCCAAGTAGAGCACGTATCCGCTGCTCGGAATGACGACGGTGAGGCAAGATCAAAACGTATACATATGCCATGCGGAGCCCCGCACCTCAACCCCAAGACGGCTGAGGGATTCCTCGCTTTGCTCGGAATGACAACGTAAAGCAAAAGCCACACGACACGTCGCCGCAGCGGCGCACGCGGCAATGAGGCCGCGGCCAAGAAGATGATCGAGGAGATGCCGCTTGATGAACTTCGCGAAGCGCGGGAGCTGATCCGGGAGCAGCTCGCGCGGGTTCTGCGGGTTAATCAGGCAGCGGTATCGAAGATGGAGCGGCGCACCGACATGTATCTGAGCACGCTGCAAGGGATCATCAAGGCCATGGGCGGGCAGCTGGAAATTCGCGCCGTTTTTCCGAATGGCGTTTGTGCGCATCAATCGGTTTCAGGATTTGCGGAAGCGCGCGTAGAGTGAAGGAAGGTTTGGGCTCGCGTGCAATGAGTTCGTCAGACAGCAAATCAAGAACGCGGAGGGATTCTTCGCTACGCTCAGAATGACAACGTAAAGCAAAGCCCGAAAAGCAAAAGATAAAAGCCGATCCTCGCGCGAATGCGGTGAGGGATTCTTCGTTGTATTGAGCGGGCTCCAAGTAGAGCCCGCACCCGCTGCTTAGAGTGACAGTTTTGCCGATGGTGCTTGGCGATTGATATCCGCATCAATCAGTTTCAGGATTTGCGGAAGCGAGCGTAGGAGTGAAGGAACAAGTCAATAACTCCGTACAACGGAGAGCCGTGGAAAATCAAAGGGGGATGAGGGATTCCTCGCTTTATTGAGCGGGCTCCAAGTAGAGCCGCACCCGGCACCCTCAAAACCTTCTCGCAAGCGTACGGTGGAGCACCTGGCAGGTTCAAGTTCCCATGAAAGAATGAGGGATTCCTCGTTTTATTAAGCGGGCTCCAAGTAGAGCCCGCACCCGGCTTCGCTCTGTCGGAATGACAACGTAAAACTAAATCCAAAAAAGCAAATGCAAAAAATCGAACTTCACGCAAAAGCGCTGAGGGATTCTTCGCTGTATTGAGCAGGCTCCAAGTAGAGCCCGCACCCGGTATTGAGCGGGCTCCAAGTAGAGCCCGCACCCGCCGCTCAGAATGACAACGTAAAGCAAAGCCCGAAAAGCAAAAGAAAAAAGCCGATCCTCGCGCGAATGCGGTGAGGGATTCTTCGTTGTATTGAGCGGGCTCCAAGTAGAGCCCGCACCCGCTGCTTAGAGTGACAGTTTTGCCGATGGTGCTTTGCGATTGATATCCGCATCAAAGCGGTGCGCCGACAGCAGCGATGTGGCGCTCGTCTGCCGTCAAGTGTTGGAGCGACCCAATGGCTCCGGCGGGACATTGTGGGTTACAATCCGCGCAGCACCACGCATCCTCGTAAGGAAAATGGAAGAACCAATAGGCACTGCTGTAGGATCAGCGTCTATTTGGTTTGATCCAGGCACGGAAGGGGGCACGCCATGTGGACTTCTAGGCTTTTCTACTTCGGCGGCGCAATCGTCTTGGGCATCGCCGGCTACCTGGTGACCGCGCGGACGGGTCTCCATGCACAGCAAGGTACGCCGGTTTCGGTTAGCGGGAATGATATCGGCGGCGTGGTTTCCAGCAGCAAGGGGCCTGAAGCCGGAGTGTGGGTGATCGCGGAAACGACTGATCTCCCCACGCGCTACATCAAGGAAGTGGTTACAGACGATCGCGGCCGCTACCTAATACCCGACTTACCAAAGGCCAAGTACACTATCTGGGCGCGCGGCTACGGGCTGGTGGATTCGCCTAAGGTCCAGTGCGAGCCGGGCAAGATGGCCGATCTGAAACCCACCATCGCACCGGATGTGAAGACCGCAGCGCAATATTATCCGGCCAACTATTGGTATTCCCTGCTGGAAATCCCAGCCAAAAGCGAATTCCCCGGCACAGGCCCCACCGGTAACGGCATTTCACCCAAAGTGACCAGCCAGGGCCAATGGATTCACCTGATCAAGACGGACAGCTGCGAATCGTGCCACCAACTTGGCAATCTGTACACGAGGACGATTCCGGCAATGTTCAGCGACCTTGATCCGGCGCACGCCTGGCTGCGCCGCGTACAGTCCGGGCAAGCCGCCACCCTCATGATGAACGGCCTGGCTCAACTTGGCCCGGAGCGGGCCACCAAGCAGTTTGGCGACTGGACCACCCGGATTCAGAAGGGCGAATTGCCTACGGAGGTGCCTCCGCGGCCACAGGGCGTCGAGCGAAACGTGGTGATCACCCAGTGGGACTGGTCCGATCCTAAAGCCTACCTGCACGACGAAATCTCCACCGATAAGCGCAATCCGAACGTTAACGCCTACGGTCTTATCTACGGATCGCCCGAGGAAAGCCGCGACTATTTGCCCGTTCTCGATCCGGTGCACAGCACGACCAGTCAGGTGAAAACTCAGTATCGCGACCCGAACATGCCGGGACAGCCCAAGCCCATGCAGCCGTCCGCGTTTTGGGGCGATGAGTCCATCTGGGACAGCCATACGACGGTCCACAACCCCATGTTCGACGAACGCGGGCGTTTGTGGTTCACAGCTCGAATCCGCCCGGGCGACAATCCCGCATTTTGCAAGGAAGGCTCGGGGCTTACTTCGGCAAAGCTTACTCCTACCGAGCGGTCCGGCCGGCAATTAGAGGTCTACGATCCCACGACCAAGCAAATCGCCATGATCGATACTTGCTTCGGCACCCATCACCTCCTGTTCGCACAAGACGCCAACAATACGCTGTGGACCAGCAGCGGTGGCGGCGGCGGAGTTGTGGGCTGGCTGAATACGAAGATGTGGGGCCAGACCCACGACGAGCAGAAATCCCAGGGTTGGACGGCGCTGGTGCTCGACACCAATGGTAACGGCAAGAGAGACGCTTATGTGGAAGGCGAGCAGAATGTAGCCACCGGGTCCAACGGCGAAAGTTTGGGGACCTCATCCGCTCTGAATGCAAAACCAGACCCGACCAAGGATACCCGCCTAAACGCAGCGTTTTATGGTCTGGCAATCGGCGCTGATGGGATGGTGTGGGGTACGGTCCTGGGCTTTCCGGGTGGCCTCGTGCGACTGAATCCCGGGTCGAATCCGCCGGAAACAGCTTTGGCAGAATATTACGAGGTTCCGTGGAACGATCCGCGGGCCGCAGTCTCCGGGTTTTCGCCACGGGGAATGGACATCGACGGCAACGGCGTCGTCTGGGTAGCGCTGGCAAGCGGACACCTGGCAAGCTTCGACCGGAGCAAGTGCAAAGGTCCTCTAAATGGGCCCAAGGCCACCGGGCGGCAGTGCCCGGAAGGGTGGACCCTGTATCCGACTCCAGGACCGAAGTTCAAGAATGTTGCGGATTCCGGCAGCGCCGACTCTCACTATTACGACTGGGTGGATCGGTTCGATACGCTGGGGCTGGGCAAGAATACGCCGATTGTTACCGGCAACTCGTCAGATTCGCTAATCGCTCTGGTAAACGGGAAGTTCGTGATAATGCGCGTACCCTATCCGATGGGATTTTTTGCCAAGGGTATGGACGGTCGCATCGACGATCCGAAGGCTGGTTGGAAGGGTAAGGGAGTCTGGACGACCTGGGGTACGCGCACGCCATTCCACAGTGAGACTGGAAAAGGCACGTATCCGAAAGTAGTGCACTTCCAGGTTCGACCGGATCCGCTCGCGCATTAACGAGCATTTGGACATTAAGCAAGAACGATCATCAACGGTACCAATGGGACCGCCTCGCACGCGCAGACGGGTGCAACGCCTCGTGTGGAAACGTAAGCCGCACACTGTTTAGTCGCAAAGCAGACATGATGCCTCGCGGAGGAAACGCCATGATTGTCGGCCAGCGATTGTGGGCTATGCTCGCAAAGGATCTTTCTTCGACAAAAGCTGGATGCGGCATGTTTTCGATCTTTGCGCTAGTCACCGCCATTGGATTCTCATCTTGCTTGTTTGCTCAGAATGCAGGGCAGGTGGGAGCGACCGACGTTATACAGCGTTTCCCTTATCTATCAATTAACTTCTCAGGTATTTCTGACGCCGATAATCTCAGCCCCGCGATAAAACTCGTTTGCAAGCTCGTTTGTAATTGACTTCGCGAAATCCGAAATAGTACAAGCGACTGGCCGTTACTCGCGAGAGAACCCGGCAAGTCTTATGCCGTAACACGTGCTTGGCTTCTACCCCTAAATATTGTGAGACCGACACTCGTGTGAGGGCGATACGGCTGTCAGGCTACTCGCTACCGGGAGGAAAGCGATGCGAAAGCTGGCCGTGCTTCTGTTGGCTGTCTTCGGGTTTTCCGCTGCCGCGCAAGCTCAGTCGAACTATTCGAAATTCTTTTGCGAAGCTCATCCCTCGCTATGCACCGAGTTATTGAATCCTTATGACTACGAGGGCAACTACACGGGCCACGATGAGCCCGCTGTGCTCTTCTACTCCGACAAAAGTGGATCGGGAAATTCCAGCGTCTACTTCATAACCCTTCCGAAGGATCCGCCAGTCCTCCCTGACCAGAGTGGCACCGCCGGCACGTTCAACTTTCAATTACACCCGGCCTTCTGGTTCGGTATGGCCATGTGTGATTCCCAAGGATTCCCGAATTTCACGAATGTGTGTGAACCGGATAGCGACGAGAATATTTTTGACGATCCGAGTCCTTCCTCTTCGAAATGGATCGGCCATCATCCCGGCACGGCATTCATGGAAATGCAGTTCTACCCACCGGGCTGGGTACTCTGGCCTCCGGGCAACAGTTGCGACGCCACGCAGTGGTGCGCGGCCCTGAATATCGACAGCGTCGCCGACAGCCTGGCGCAAACTAACAACCAAGCCTGCCTGAATACCGTCGGCGATGAACCGGTAAATTTTGCATTCATCACGAAGAGTGGGGTACCGGCCGGCCCGCCGGATCCGCTGAATGCGACTCTCGCAACCTTCACTCCGGACGGCACCAAGATGCTCTTTATGAATTCGGGTGACACTTTGAAAGTAGTGTTAATCGACACTCCCGAGGGCTTCAAAGTGGATATTCTCGACTTGACCACTGGAGCGCATGGTTCGATGACCGCAAGTATTGCTAATGGTTTCGCGCAGGTTAAATTCGAGCCGACCTCCACAACTTGCCACGTTCAACCCTATGCGTTTCATCCCCAGTACGCCACGTCGAGCGAGCACACTCGCGTTTCCTGGGCGGCTCACTCCTATAACGTGGCGTTCTCGGATGAGATCGGCCACTTTGAGTACTGCGACGGTATTACCGACGCGAACCTGCATGCCACTTGCCCCTCTACCGGAGGAGATCCGCTCGGAGCGTCCGACCTTGATGATAACTACTGTTTCGGCCCAGCGGCCTCTTCGCGTATCCAGATTGGCGGATGTTTCGGCGAATTTTCGCCAGGAGGGTTGGGGGATCTGGACTTTGATGGCGTCCCGTATGGCAATAACTGGCCAGGGACATTGCGGAACGAACAGCGCGACAGCCGGTTGCACTCCACGCCGGTGCGGTTTACGAGTCCGTTATTTTTCCGACGAAACGGCGATGATGGACCCTATCAAAGCGCGCCCACGAACTACAAACGTGTAGCGTTCGAGGCGGACCTGCCGCGGATAGAACTCTTGACAAATCCTCCTTGCAATCGAACGTCGGGGTTGAACTGCGTCAATCCCCCAGCGGGAGCTGAGTTTTATCCCTTCTATACGACAACCGAGTCGGAACGCTCCGAAGCATGCGTTTGGCAACTGGGTGGCCCCTATATTCCCGAAACAATCAATGAGTTTGGCGGTACTTCGACAGCGGAATATGGTTCGCTGCTCTTGCTGACTTATGCTTCCCCTGCCGCCCCAGGCTTCACCGAGCTTTTCAACAATTTCCGCCAGGTCCTTTCCAAGAATCCCTGCAAATCGAGTCTGGGCGACGAAGGAGACGACTAGACCAAACTCGAGTCGAGCCACGAAGTCGCTGACGATAACCGCCGATGTGCAGTCCCCGCGGGTCCGCCCGCAAAAAGTAAGGCCCGCGGGGACTAAACAGCCAATCGTGAAAGCGTCGATGCCAAAACTTCCACGCCGCGGGCAATATCTTCCGGCGAAGCATATTCGTCAGGGCGGTGGCTGTAGCCGTTGCGGCAAGGGATGAAAAGCATACCCTGTGGTGCAATTCGCGACATGAAGAGCGAGTCGTGATAGGCGCGGCTCACGATGGACATGAATGCCAGTTCGGCGTCGCGGCACGAGGCGCTAAGGGCCTCGACCACTAGCGGGCTTGATTGAGCGGGGGCGTCGGCATTGATGACGTCCAGGCGCACCTGCACCTGCCTGTTTTCGGCCGCGTTGGTGCACGCATCCCCGATCGCTCTGATGATGGAGTCGCGGCGAGCCAGATCGGTGTCTCGCACGTCGATTTCGAGCGCGGTGCGGCTGGGAATGCTGTTGACCGCTCCCGGAAAAACGTGGCAGACACCGGTGGTCGCTACCGAATCGAGTGCGCCGGTGTCCCGGGCGGCGGCCTCGGCAGCAAGGGCTATTTCGGCGGCAGCAAGGAAAGCGTCGTGGCGATCGGGCATTAGGACTGCACCGGCATGTCCGCCCACGCCCTCGAGTGAGATTCTGAGGGTCGCGGGCGCGGCAATAGCGCTCACAATGCCGAGAGGAATTTTCGAGCGTTCGAGCAACGGTCCCTGTTCGATGTGCAGCTCAACAAAGGCGTAGTAGTAGCTCTGAGGAAGAGCAACATCCGCGAGAGATCCGCAAAAGCCCGCAGCATTTCGAATTTCTTCGAGAGTGCGGCCCTCCCCGTCTTTCAAGCGAGCGGCTGCTTCTGGAGCCAGGGCAGACGAAAGCAGGCGGCTGCCGAGGCAGCCAATACCAAAGCGCGTGGGCTCTTCGGAGGTGAAGACCAGTACCTCGATGGAACGACGAGGGCGAAATCCGGCGCGTTGCAATGCACGGATGGCTTCGAGCCCGCCGAGAACGCCCACGGTGCCATCGTAGCGTCCCGCGTGCGGGATCGCGTCGGTGTGCGAGCCGGTGCCAACCGCTGGAAGATCCGGATCGGCGCCAAGCCATCGCGCGAAGGTATTGCCGACAGCGTCCTTACGAACGGCCAGGCCAGCTTCGCGAAAGAGGCGTTCGAGGAACGCCCGGCTTTCGAGATCGGCGGGCGAAAAAACCACGCGCGTAACCGCTGGTGCGGGCGCATCGGAAAATGAAGCCAGCGTTGCGAGTTCGTGCACCAGGCTCTCTTGATCGACGTGAATGGGCACAGGTTAGTCCAGGGGATGGCGGTTCCAGGGCTTGTAGATCAAATACTTGGCTGGGACTTTCCCCAAGGCGCCAAACCATTGCGGGCAGTAGGGTGCCATCCAGATAAAATCGCCGGCGGCGACGGGGTACCAGCAATTTCCTAGGCGATAAATGCCCTCCCCTTCGAGCATCAACAGGCCATGCTCCATCACGTGGGACTCGACCATTGGCAGAGTTGCGCCAGGCTGGTAAAGCATGGTGTTGACCGCAAAATCGTGGGATGGATGGTCTGGCAGAAGCATGCGCACTGCCAGCGAATCATCGCCCATGAGTCGCTCGGGAGCAGCGCAAGATTCCTCACTGATGAGGATGGCGGGGGCGCGCACGCCCTCGAGCGGCTGATACATTTTTTCGATGACCGCGATACGGCTAGGCTCAGGCGCCGAGACGCGCTCGGCCAAAGCGGAGGGGAAGAAGGCGTATCCGCCAGGATGTAGAGCGTGATTTTTCCCCGAGACCAGCAGGCAAATTTCGCCGTCGAGCACAAACAGGAAACGCTGCGCGCCGCAAGGACCGAGTTCCCCGCCAGCCTC
>CAVRDM010000002.1:0-77244 GCA_963719845.1 uncultured Acidobacteriota bacterium
GGCAACAGCTAACGCACCGATATGGCGTGGGGATTCCTGCTCGATCAGATTCATCACCGTGGCCAGTTATCGGCCTATCTGCGCCCGATGGGTGCGAAACTTCCGGCCATCCACAGACCAAGCGCGGACGAGTCCACGTAAGCGTGGCGATGCCTGGCCTGCCCCAGCGTCGTGCCGGCCGCCCAAGGTATTTGGCCGGTCAGCTTTATGGATTACGATCTCGGCTACATCGATTTGGAGGAAAAAACTCTGCAACCTCTCGAAAACCGGTTCGGCCCGAAAGTGTTACCCATCTAGCCGGTACGTTCTGTTACCCATGTGTCCGGTCCGGACCATTAAAACGTGGCGCGCCCAAGAGGACGATTTCCGAACTTTTCTCTCCGATTTCGTGGCAAGCTTGTCTCAGATTGATTTCCCTTCTGGATTGAGCCTATACCATGATCGGGAGCCCCCGAGGGGATTTGTCCCGTTACCAGGAGTTGACGGCCGGAGTTGCCATGTGCGGAAGCGCGATGCAAGATAAAGGCAGAGTAAAATCAAGCCAGCGATGCCATACGAATTTATAGACGGAGCTGACGAGTTACAACCGCAAGCCGGTTCGAGCCGGTCGGGTGGTCCACCCCGCAAATCAACTCTGGCTGGCGTGCTTAATCCACAAAACTGCCCCCAATGTGGCCAGCGGTTTCCATCCAAAATAGAAGAATCCGCCATGAGGAAAACTCGCGCCAAAGACCCTGACGAATGGGAGAAGCTACGTCAGAAAATAAGCTATAAGGTGTGTACGTGCCTGGAGCCGACGAGCACCTAACTATGTAAGGAACTTGTCCGGTAACCCGGGTGGTCTCAAGGACGGGTGGGCGGCCTCCAAAGTCTTGCAGGCCCTGAAACAAAAAGTTTCGCGAGCCTTAAGAGCAAGACGCAGAAAGCCGCTGCGCCAACAGATGTCGCTGCCGTTTCATGAAGGGGAAGCCCGAGGCCATCCCTATTCCGCTTGAATCGTCTTTGGTAGCACAGTCATTCTTGGCTGTGCATTCGAAAGATTGGCCCTGGAGGAGTTGGTCGTATTACGAAAAGGGCGAGAACGGTTTGATCGCGATTGAGTTTGCCGGTGCAGAGCGCAACGAAAGAGCAGACTCACCCGGGAACCGGAAAAGGCCGGGTGGGACGGGTGGCCCGGCCTTAACCCGGGAATTTCGGGCGAAGGTGCCGAGCCTTTGATTCAGAACTTCGGGTCCCCGTCCTTCGCGGTTTGTTTTGGAAGGGCGGGGCTTTTGTCGGTCTCGCCTTCACGAAACTCAAATGACGCATCTCCTGACGTGCTCCCATACCAGACCCAAAACCGCAATTGTCGAAAATGTCCTTGCACCATCCTGTAAAATAGAAGTGTGTCGGAAACGAAGCGAAATCCGACTACGCTGGGCTCTTTTAATTCAGCGCGGCAGAGAACCGGATCGAGAGCGATAGAAAAACCATGTGCGTATTTGGACGGGTGGCCCGGCCTTAACCCGGGAATTTCGGGCGAAGGTGCCGAGCCTTTGATTCTGAACTTCGGGGTGCCCCTCGATAAGAACGAAGGCGTTGTCAAGGCGCAGTTCTGCTCCTCAGTGCTTTGCGCACCGCGTGGTTGCCAGAGCAGGGTGGAGGACCAAGACTCTGGAAATCTCGCCGTGAATCACTTCTCGGTGGATCGTTCCACCAACCATCGATACGGCCCGTCACTTCGGCCATGATTCTGCTATGCGAATCCCGATCTACAATCGGGACGAGAGCGCCCAATCAATCCTGCGGTCTAGCTTTCGCCGACCAGGGCCACCCGCGAGCTGCTCTCGATACGAACGATCTCCGGATACGGCTTTTGCGTGCGCAGCATCCAGTAGAGTCGAATCGCCAATTTCCGGGCCGCCGCCACCTTGGCCACACCCTTCGGCTTGCTGTGGCAGCGATGCAAATACTCGTTGCGCATTCCCGGATCGCAGCGCACCGCAATCTGCGCCGCCTCCACCAACAGCATTCTCATAAACCGATTCCCTTGCTTGCTGATCGATCCCAGGCGCTGATGTCCGCCCGAACTGTACTCTCGCGGAATCAGTCCCAGATAACTAGCCACCTGCTTGCCGCGCCGAAAACGGGAAACATCTCCCATCGTCAGCACGAAGGCCAGCGAAGTCACCGGCCCCACTCCCGGCTGGCTCAGCAACAGCTTCGCCTGAGAGTTTTCCTTCGCAGCCTGCTCCACCGCCAGGTCCAGCGGAGCGATCTGCTGGTTGAGCATCGCCAGCAACTTCAACAGGTCTTCGCGCCGCCGACTGCCCCAGGGCCGCAGCGCCAACTCGTTCAGCACCTTTTGTCCCGCCGCACTCCACAGCCGCTGCTTTCGCTGCACTCCCTGGTTGAGCGCCAGATGTTGCAACTCATTTTTCACCTGCGCCCGCACCCGCACCAGTTTGTGGCGGTGAATCAGCAACTGCCGCAGATCTTTCTGCTCGCTCGAGGGCACCCAGATCCGCGGAAATCGTCCGTCGAGCAGCAGCTTCAGCAGCAAAGCCGCATCTCGCCGGTCGTGTTTCTGCTGCCGCACATCACTGGCTCGAATCTTCGCCGCATCGCCCACCCACAACTCGTGCCCCGCCGCCGTCACCATCTCCAGAAACCACTGATGGTTCCCCGTCGATTCCATGCCGATCAGCGCCGGCCCGGAAAGCTGCCGATAGAAACGCTCGGCCTCTCCCGAACCATGAACCAACTTCTTCTCCCCCGTTTCCCCCGTAATCGTGTCCACCCAACAAACCTGTTGCCAACTAGGATGAAAATCACATCCAATAACCAGCATCGAAGGCTCCTTTCTCCCCAGATTCTTGGTCCTCTAACCAAAGAATACAGGGTCGCGAACGGAGCCTTCGTTCTTATCCAATCAGTCCTTCGCGGTTTGTTTTGGAAGGGCGGGGCTTTTGTCGGTCTCGCCTTCACGAAACTCAAATGACGCATGTCCTGACGTGCTCCCGTACCGAGCCCAAAACCGCAATTGTCGAAAATGTGCTTGCACCATCCTGTAAAATAGAAGTGTGTCCGAAACGATGCGAAACCCGACTGCCCTGGACTCATTTACTCCAGCGCAGCAAAGAACCGGATCGAGAGCGATAGAAAAACCATGTGCGTATTGGCCTTCAAAATCGTCCATGCGCATCCAAAAGCCTTTTAGAATGATATCCTTGCGAAAAATTCGTCAGCAACTCCCATGGATTGATATCCTTACGAAAAACACCGGGGGGTGGGGGTATATACCATGGGCTGTGGCAGCCGGAGCAACGCCGGTTCAGGGCGAATGGAGATGGAGTGGCTCCGCGCGCGACTTACGGCCTGATCGCACCGTCGCTAGGAGCGCGGCAAGCAGGGCGAGATTGGGGATTGCGGTTTTCCAAGGGTACTGATGGAAGGAGCGTGATGAGCGAAGTTGTTTACGTTTCCAAAGTCCACATCGAGCGCAAAGGTGGACCGTTGCGCGTCGCGCGGCTGCCCGGCGAGGCGCAGGAAGTTGTCTTTAGCGTCCATGGCGCCATCGCCCGGCACTATAAAGTTGATCCGGCAAAGCTCACCAATTCGCACGCCTCGACCATCGATTACGTGATCGCCGCGACTGCGGGTTGAATGGTCGGCACATTTGGAGGCGCGCTGGAAGCGCGTCATATCGATGCCAGCGGGGGAAAGCTTACGGCCGAAGTTACCGGCGAAGTGGAAACCGAGGAAGGTGTGCTGGTGATCCGGCGTATCGCCGTAGCGATGCGCCTGGAAGCGCCCGAGGAAGCGCGCGACACCGTAGAGCGAGTGCATGGCCTGTACGCCATGCACTGCCCGCTATATCGGACGTTGCATAACGCCATCCAGCTGTCGTCGTCATACACGTTGGCGGACCCCGCAGCAGCACACCAGGGAACGGGGTGACGTCACAGCCGCCTGTATTTTTTAACGGCTTGGCACTTGAACACTCGCATGGATGAATTACGTTCCACGAACGATCGCTCCGTTGGGCGCCGCTCGAAGGCCGGCGGAGCGCGTCACCAGGACCCGGCGCGCTGGGCGGTGGGCTTCTGGAGCTTGATCGTCACGCAGTACCAGGGAGCTTTTAATGATAATGCCCTCAAATTCCTGGTTATTTACCTGGTGGTTGATCTAGGGCTGCCGCCGCAGCAGCGCGATTGGCTGGTGCTGGTGGTGGGCGCCCTGTTTGCCCTTCCCTTTATTCTCTTCTCAATGACCGGCGGTTTTCTCGCCGATCGGTACAGCAAACGCTCCGTCACCATCGGCACCAAGTTTCTGGAATTGGCCGCGATGTCTTTCGCCCTGGTGGCCCTGGCGCGCGGCAGCTTTCTACTCGAAACGATTGGCGTATTCGTGATCAGCTCCCAGGCCGCTTTGTTCGGGCCGTCAAAATATGGTTTGCTGCCGGAAATTCTTCCGGAAAAGGATCTGTCCTGGGGCAACGGCGTCATCGAGCTGGGTACATTTCTCGCGGCGATCAGCGCCACGGTGGCCAGCGGCTATCTCGCTTTTTATTTTCGCGGAAAGCAGGAATGGTCAGGCGTGTTTCTTCTCGGCTGCACGGTCTTAGGGCTCGCGGCCAGTCTCGGAATCACCCGCGTGCCCGCGGCAAATCCCACGCGCAGGTTCAACGCCAATCCTCTGGGCGATCTCTTCGAGCAGATTGGCGTGATTCGTGCCGATCCAATCTTACGGTGGGCGTTCGTAGGCAACATGTATCTGTGGTTCCTGGCCGCCTTGCTGCAATTCACGATCGTCGTTTACGGTCATGACATCCTGCGAATCGATGAGCGCCACATCAGTTACTTGCAGGCGGCCGTGGCCATCGGCATTGGCACCGGCTCCTTGATCACCGGCTATCTGTCGAGCGGCAAGATCGAATATGGACTAATCCCGCTGGGCGCCATGGGCATGACTGTCTTCGGATTTCTCTCCGCGACCCAAGGACTTTCGCTGGCCCGTGTAGCCGTTTATTTGGGGCTGCTCGGCTTCTTTGGGGGATTTTATGCCGTTCCGTTGCAAGCCTTGATCCAACACCGGCCCGATCCTGCGCGTAAGGGCGGCGTCATCGCCGCCGCCAACCTGGTGTCGTTTGTGGGCGTTTTTCTTGCCGCCGGAGTCTATTACCTGCTTGCCGAAGGTCTGCACTTGGGCGCCGACAAAGTGTTCTTCGCGGGAGCCTGTATGACGCTCGCGGCCACCTTCTACGCCGTTGTGCTTCTGCCCGATTCCTTGCTGCGACTGGCTTTGTGGACCCTCACGCACACGTTGTATCGCATTCGGGTGGAGGGGCGCGACAACATCCCCGAGCGCGGTGGCGCGTTATTTGTCGCCGGCAGGCTGACGCTGCTCGAGGTCGTGCTGCTGAGCGCCTCGACCGACCGCCGCATTCGATTTCTGTTGAGCGACAGCGCCGGCGTACGCGCACGAACATTCGCCGAACGCGTATTGCGCATCACTTCATTTGCACCGAACAGGTTTTTCGCACCGAACGGGTCTTTTCCGGCGTCTTTTTTCGCGGACGGGGAATTGCGTCCGGCGGTCGATGGCCGTCCAGAGACCTTCGCGGAAGAATCCGAAAAGATGTCCGCGCAGAAGCTGGAAGAACTGCGAACGATGGCCGACGCGGCCTTTCGCGCCGATGAGGTGGTGTGCCTGGCAGGCGAGCAATCCGTCGCACTGCTCACGCAGGATGGTCGAGCCCGCGCCAGCCTTGCAGCGATGCTTACGGTCTCGGGCGCACCCATCGTCCCCGTAGCCTTGCAGGACACGGCGGGCGGAGCGTTGTGCAGTAATGAAGGGCGCAGTGATGAACGACGCGGTGATGAAGGGCGATTATCGTGGAAAATGCCCTCGCGCATTCCCTGCCAGGTAACGGTGCGGTTTGGCGAGCCGCTGCTGCCGGCGACGCGCACTTCGGAACTGCGGCAGGCCTTCGACGCGTTCCTTATGAAAGATGATTCCCGCCCCTTACCCGTGACGCAGGACTAGAAGAGGGAAAACTTCACGTGCAGGAATTTTTTCGGATTGGTGCGAAAATCCCCTGCCAGCAGGCGCAAATCCCCCGCCAGACCGGTCATATTATCGTAGAATTGCGGATCGGAAAAAATCTTCCCGGCCGTACCCTGGTTGGAATCGAGCTTAGCGGTCGCATCCTTAACGTCTTGCGCGGCCTGGCGCAGTGTCAGGAACAACGAATCATCGGTGACCAGCTTACCCAGGGTTCCGCGACCGGCGCGCACGTCGGAGACCATGCCGTTGGCACTCGCAATAAACTGGTTGGCGCTGTCATGCATCGCTGGATCGTACACGAATTTTCCTAAGGACCCTTTTTGTTGCTGCACCGCGGCCAATACATCGTCCACCCGGTCGGTGACCGAATTCACCTTTCCGTACAGCTCGTCAGAAGCCACCAGCTTCCCGAGAGTTCCCTGCCCCTGCTGAATAGACCCGGTGATCTGCTCGATGCGCGTTAATGTGGCATTGAGATTGTTGTAGGCGGTCTGATCCACCAGCAGCTTGCCAATCGTGCCTTCACCGCGCTGGATGTGGTCGACAATTGATCCGAGCTGTGTCGACAGCGCGGTAAGATTTTGCATCATGTCGGCGCCCCGCTCGACGATTTCCTTCATGGCTTTCTCTTCGACGCCGCGAACCTCCTGCCCATCCTGCAACACCGCGCCGGTGTAGCCGCGCTGTACGCTGACCACGCGATTTCCCAGAAACCCCTCGGTGTACAGGCTGGTTGTCGAATCGGCGCGAATGTCGTTTTGAAAGGTCCGGTTGAGGCGCATAACTACTTCCACGCTGCGATTAACATCGGGCGCCTGTCCGGGCTTAAGTTGGGCCATGCGGATAGCGTCCACGCTGCCAACTTCGACCCCGTCGAGAGTAACCGGCGCGCCGATGGTCAGCCCGCTAACTTCGGGCAGATACGTCACCAAACGATATTTGGCGCCCAGCGCGCCGGTGCCGGTAACGTAGAATATGCCCAGTCCAACCACGATAATTCCCGCGAGCACAAAAATTCCCACTCGCAACTCGTTCCACGAAAGTTGCTTGCCCTGCGCCATGGCCCACTCTCCTGCGGGGACTCGATCGGCGGAGTTTGCTCCGATCGCCCCCGGCTAAACTAGAAAACGCCTCAAGTAATCATCTTTTGATTCCAGCACGGCCTTTTGTCCACCCTCGAAATACACCCGGCCCTCGCGTAAGAAAAGGATATTCGTCGCCGGTTGGCCGTTCACGGAAGGCCCCGGGGTCGTGGATTGCACCGGCGAACCCGGCGCGGATACCGCTTTGATTACGCGGTTTTTTTCGGCATCAAACCGGTAATTTGCCAAGCCAAAGGCATCTTGCAGGCGGTGCGTGGCCAAAACAGACGTGACTCCCAAAGAGTCACGCAGCCGCAGGATCAAAGTAATGATGGTCTGGGAGGTGACCGGGTCCAGGCCGGCCGTGGGTGAATCGTACAAAACAAGCGGCGGCCGGCTGACAATCGCCCGCGCAATGGACACGCGCCGGCGCATTCCGCCGGAGAGTTCGTCGGGCAGCTTCTCCATGGTTTCTTCCAGCTCGACAAACTGCAGCGCTTCGCGCACACGCGTTTCAATCTCGGCGGGGTCGACGCGATCCTCTTCCAGCCGGTAAGCGACATTTTCCGCGACGGTCAAGGAGTCAAACAGCGCTCCCTCCTGAAACACGAACCCAATCTGCTTGCGAAAAAGAAGCAAATCGTCTTCGGTCATGGCTCCCAGATCTTGCCCAAGAACCCGGACGTGGCCCCCTCCGGCCTTCAACAGGCCCGCAGCCAATTTCAAAATAAGCGTTTTGCCGGTGCCGGTTTCCCCTACCAGCACCTTGGTCTCGCGGGGCGCCACCTGGAAGCTTACCCCGCGAAGAATATCGCCCTCGTCAAAACCGATACGCACATCCTCAAACGAGACGACGGGTTCGGTTGTGTTGGCATTCATCCCGGGATGGGGTGCGGCGAGCCTATCCGACGCATATGTTTATTATAGATGGAAACGCAGGTTGGCCGCTGCGAGCGATTTCCAAAATGTTAGATATGCGCGCCGGTCTTTTCCCACGGCCGCTGCAAAGCGCCAAGCCACAACATCGAACACCGGAAAGATTAAGAGATTAAAAGACGCGGCCGGCAAGAAAGAGGGCCAGCTTGGTCAGGAAGAAATTCGAAGTCAGAATAATTACCGAGGATACGACTACCGCTTGGGTCGTGGCACGGCCTACACCCTGCGTACCTCCACGGACGGAAAGGCCTTGATAGCACCCGACGGTGGCGAGAATAAACGCGAACACCACCGGCTTGGCCATGCCCTGCATCAAATCGGCGAATTCCAGGGCGTGGAGCGCGCGCGTCCAAAACTCGACCGCTCCGATGCGCAGCGTAAAATGTGATACGGCGTACCCGCCAATCAGGCCCACGAAATCGCCCATGGCCGTCAGCAGGGGAAGAACGAGCATCGTGGCGACTACGCGGGGGGTGACCAACTTTCGTATTGGATCGGTGCCCATCGCGCGCATGGCATCCACTTGCTCGGTCACTTGCATCGATCCGAGTTCCGAGGCCATGCCGGACGCATTGCGCCCCGCGACCAGCAACCCGGTGATCGTGGGTCCTAACTCGCGAACCAGCGCCAGGGAAACGACGTCCCCGGTCAGCGCGGTTTCGCCAAAGCGCACGAACTGCGCAGCCGTTTGCAAGACCATCACGGCGCCCATGAAAAAACCGGTCAGCAGCACGATCGGCAGCGAGCCTACGCCGATCAGGTCCATCTGCTCGAGAATGTCGGCGACATAAAGTGGCGGGGTGAATGCGCGGGCGACCGCTTGTCCAGCCAGCAACGAGTAATCCTGCACGGATCGCAGCTGCCGTTTGACCGTATCGGCCAAGAAGGAAGAGGGCGCGGGCTCGGCGGCGGGGGGAACCGCGCCAATAATTTTCGGATCGGTCAAAGCCATACTTCGGGGAGCCATCCTCCAGGAAAATTGCGCGTCTCGGCAAGCCTAGCGTCGCCGCAGCGGCGCGTCAAGCGCGCCTGTTTCGCGGTTGCCTGGCACGCGCTCCGCGAGTACCGCAACAGTCAGACATGGCGCTTCGACCGCGGAGCTTTACCCACAAGCCGTGCTTCGATAGAATGTTCGATCTTCTTGCTGCTCAGCGCCTCTGCGCCCAGCGCCACCGGGTTGCCGTCAAAATCGACTTCGGGTCGATGCGCGTCAGGCGGCACGATCCCTCCATGCTGAAATTTGTGACCGCCGGAGAATCGCACGGCCAAGCCCTAGTGGCCTGGATTTCAGGCCTGCCCGCAGGCTTACCCGTGGACTTCGATTTCATCAACGGCGAGTTACACCGCCGCCAGCTCGGGTACGGCCGCGGCGGCCGCCAAAAAATCGAGAAGGACCATGCCGAAGCCCTCGCTGGTGTGCGTCACGGCCACACCATCGGCGCGCCGGTCGCGCTGCGAATCGAGAACCGCGATTGGTCCAACTGGGAGCATGCGTTGGCCGTGGAGGATCATCCCGAAGACCGGGATCAACGCAGGCCGCTGACGGCGCCTCGCCCGGGTCACGCGGACCTGGCGGGAGCGCTTAAATTTGGATTTCACGATGCGCGTTACATTCTCGAGCGGGCCTCGGCTCGCGAGACGGCGGCCCGGGTCGCGGCCGGGGCTTTCGCCAAGCTCCTGCTGCGTGAATTTGCGTGCGATATTCTGAGCCACGTTATCGCCGTCGGACACGTTCGCCTGGAACGGCTCGCAACGTGGGCTGAAATTCAGGCGGTCTGCGCAAACCTCGATTCGCCGCTGCGCTGCGTCGATCCGGAAACCGAATTGCGCATGAAGCAGGAGGTCGATCTCGTGCTTCGTGCCGGTGACTCCGTCGGCGGCATATTTGAAGTGGTGGCTCACGGCGTACCCCCCGGCCTGGGAAGTCACGCGCAGTGGGACACCAAACTTGATGGGCAGTTGGCGCGCGCACTCATGTCCATTCAAGCGGTGAAGGCCGCCGAAATTGGCGCCGGGGTGGCCGCCGCGATGTCCTACGGCAGTGAAGTCGGAGACGAAATCCAATATGACGCCGCGAAACGCCGCTTCGTTCGCCCCACCAATCGGGCCGGCGGGCTCGAAGGCGGCATAACCAACGGTGAGGATGTCATTCTGCGCGGGTACCTGAAACCGATTTCGACGTTGCGGCGCCCTTTGGGGACTGCGGACCTGGTTAGCAAACAACCGATCCAGGCTGCCTACGAGCGCTCCGACGTTTGCGTAGTGCCCGCGGGCGGGGTCGCCGGCGAAGCCATGACGGCATTGGTTTTAGCGGACGCCCTGCTGGAGAAATTCGGAGGCGATTCGCTGGCGGAGACGCGCCGCAACTTCGACGGGTACAGCCGCCAGCTCGATGCGTTCTAAGGAGACGCCTGCGGATTATGATTTATCCAATCGTGAAATACGGCGCGGCGGTGCTAGAAACGCCGGCTAGGCCGGTGGCAAAATTTGACGATGAACTGCGCCAGCTATGCGATGACATGTTCGAGTCGATGTATGCGGCCAATGGCGTGGGCCTCGCCGCTCCCCAAATTGGCATTGGACGGCGGGTAGCCGTGATCGACGTGACCGTGGGCAAGAATCCTGAGGCGCGGCTGGTGCTGGCAAATCCCGAAATCATTCACATCGAAGGCGAACAGCGTGAAGAAGAGGGCTGCCTTTCCGTTCCCGGATTTCGCGGCAACGTGGCGCGCCCGCAATACGTGACCATACGCGCGCAGGATGCCGCAGGAACGAGCTTCGAGATGAATGGTGAAGGGCTGCTGGCCCGCGCGTTCTGCCATGAACTCGACCACCTTGATGGAGTGCTATTCATCAAACATCTGAGCCTGCTCAAACGCGATCTGATACGGCGGCGCATTCGCAAGCTGCAAAAAACCGGCGAATGGTAATTCGCCAGTCGGCCGATTAGCGTTGCGAGGTGCGACATGCGCATCATCTTCTGCGGCACTCCAGAATTTGCGGTTCCCGCGCTTAAGGGACTTCTCTCGAACCCCGCTTTCTCGGTGGAAGCGGTGGTTACCCAACCGGACCGGCCGCGCGGGCGGGGCCACGCGGTGTCTCCCTCCCCTGTCAAGGAAGTGGCTTTGGGAGCTGGTGTCTGCGTCTACCAGCCCGAAAAGGCCAAGTCCGATGCAGCTTACGATTTTTTCAAGCGCGTCGCTCCAGAAGCAGTGGTAATCATCGCCTTTGGGCAAATTATCCCCCCCCGGCTGATCGCTATTCCACGACTGGGCTGGATCAATTTGCATGCTTCACTCCTGCCAAAATATCGCGGCGCGGCCCCGATTGCCTGGGCTATTGCCAATGGCGAAAGCTGCACAGGCCTTACAACTATGCAGATTGACCAGGGGATGGATACGGGACCAATCCTGCTGCAAAGCGAAATTGAGATCGGCGCGCACGAAACTGCGGAGCAGCTCGCGCGCCGTATGGCCCAGTCCGGGACCTCCCTAGTCACCCAATCGCTGGAGAAGCTGGGCAACGGAGAACTTTCCCCGCATCCGCAAGACGGTTCGCAAGCTACCTACGCGCCTCGGTTGAAAAAGGAGGATGGCCGCATCGACTGGACGCAGCCTGCGAGCCAAATCTATAACCGCATACGCGGTTTTGCACCGTGGCCGGGCGCGTACAGCACGTTTCGCGGCCAACTCTGCCACATCTGGGGACACCCGCAGCCGACTCCAGCGTCTGATGCCGGAGATGCCGGCAACACGCGTGGTGCACCGCCGGGCACGCTGTACGTTCGCGAAGGCGCGGTTCATGTCATTTGCGGCGATCGCTCGGAACTCGAACTCACGGCAGTACAGCTAGAGGGACGCCGGCGCATAACCGGCAGCGAATTTGCGAACGGCATGCACCTGGCAGCTGGCGAACATTTCGGCCCTTAGCGCGGTATCGCCGGTATCTTTCTGAAAAAACCCTTTATTTTGGTGAGAAGCGTATATTTTGCTGAGAAATCCGTTTCTTGTCGAGAAGACGATCGCTTATTGGCACATCCGCCTGGGTCGCGATTACACTTGTTCCATGCCCGTTTCGGTTGCGCGACAAATTGCCTTCGATATTTTGTATCGCGTGGCCGCGGAGGGCGCTTACGCTTCCGAACTTCTATTCACGCGCCTGGGGCCAACCGTGTCTCGCGCAGACGCGGCTCTGGTTACTGAACTGACATTGGGCGTGCTCCGCTGGCAGGGGCTGCTTGATTTCCTTCTCGCCCGGCATCTTCATCGGCAAAGCGAATACGAAAATTTTGAAAGTACGGTGGAACGTCTCGACCTCGAAATCCTGTTGGCCCTGCGTCTCGGCCTCTATCAATTGCGGTTTCTCGAGCGTGTGCCGGCTCACGCGGCTGTAGACGAATCGGTGGAATTGACGAAGCGCTCGCGAAAACGATCAGCCGCCGGACTGGTGAATGCCGTGCTCCGCCGGGTTGCCGAGGAGGCCAAGATTTCAGCCGCCGACCTTGAAAACCTATTGCCGCCCGAGGCTTCCGAATCACGCCGGACGGCGATTCGGTACTCTCACCCCGAATGGCTCGTCGCCCGATGGATTTCGCGATTCGGCTTGGAAAGAACGGGACAGCTTCTGCAAGCCAACAATCGCCAGTCACCGCTATCGTGCGCGGTTCTCGATCCGGAGCGCATCGCGGCCGTCGCCGCCTCCCTAAGAGAAGAACACTCGATAGGAGACGGCGCGCGCCTGGAGGGATTGCCGCACCTGGAGGGGGTTCCGCAAAAAGACGAGCGGGAGGCGTCGCACGGGCGCTGGCTGCGTACCGCTCTGACACTAGGTCGCGGCAATGCCGCCTCTCTCGAAGCATTCCGTTGGGGGGAAATTTCTCTTCAAGACGAAGCTTCGCAGATGGTCGCCCACCTCGCCGATGCGCGCCCCGGGGAGCGAGTGCTGGACCTGTGCGCCGCCCCCGGAGGAAAAACGACTCTGCTCGCTCGCGCCGTCGGGCCGACTGGAAGCGTTATTGCCGCTGATCTACACCAACACCGCTTGCGCTCGATGCGCGAACAGCTGGCCCGCACAAAAACAAGCAACATTCATTTACTGGCGCTAGATGCCACGCAGCCCCTGCCCTTCACAAGACCCTTTTCTCGCATCCTCGTCGATGCGCCCTGCACCGGTACGGGCACGCTGTCGCGAAATCCCGAGATTCGCTGGCGCCTAACCCCGCGCGATCTTGACAGCGCGCATCGCCGCCAGGTGTTGATGCTGCGGCAAGCGCTCGAACTGCTGGCGTCGCGGGGGCGCCTGGTTTACGCCACATGTTCTCTCGAGCCGGAAGAAAACGAACAAGTTGTGCAGGAAGTGCTGGCCGATGCGTCGAGCGAGCGGGGCTACCTTTCGCATCATCAGCGGTCGGCAGCTCTGAGCGTCACTTACGTGAGGATGTTCCCGTGGACGCGCTTTTCGGTAACGGCAGTGATTGCTTTTTTCGCACTTTTCCGCCCGAGACCCACACCGACGGATTTTTCGCTGCCGTAATCGAGCGCGAATGACGCGTGGCATGGTCATCGATCGGGGGTGGATCGGCACGTGTTGAGATGCCCCGCCGCTGCGTGTTAGGCTCGCATGGACGCACGGCGGCAACGAATCCCCATGACCTTACGCGACCAATTCGAGCGGGTGCTGCGCGCTACGCTGTTGGTGTTTGTTTTAGCGGCAGCGGGCTTCTTGAGCGCCGTGACGGCAATTCGCATTGGTATACGCGGACGCATCGTGGCCATGCCCAACCTGGTCGGCCAGCCGGTCACTGAGGCGCAAAGGGCGTTGGCGGCTAAGGGGCTGCAACTTCGCATCGCAGATCGCGTCTATAGCCCGTTTCCGGTGAATACGGTCGCGCGCCAAAGCCCTCCCGCCGGCGAACAGGTGAAGGTTTCACAGGACGCTCATGTAGTGCTCAGCCTCGGACCCCAGACCGTGCGGGTCCCCCCTCTCGAGGGATTCTCGATTCGCGCTGGCCGCATTGCCCTCCTGCAAGCCGGCTTGCAGCTCGGCGAAGTTTCCACTGCCTACATGCCCGGAACGGAACCCGATACGGTGCTCAAACAAGATCCCGCAGCAGGCAGCGCAGCGGCAAGGCCCGGCGTCGATCTGCTGGTCTCCGAAGGAGACCCGCCCACGTATTACATAATGCCCGCTGTGGTAGGCCTCGATCAGCAGGAAGCCCAGCGCATCCTAACCGCAGCCGGGCTTCGCGTCATTTCCGAAGCGCACATCGCGCAAGCAGGCGCCCCGAAGGGGACCGTCATTGGGCAAACCCCACCGCGAGGGTCGCGCATTTCCAGTGACACCTTGGTGGATCTGGGAATCGCCGAATAAGATCCCGTCCGATCGCGAGGTTGAAAATTCACGGTTAGAAAAGAATGCCTCCTCGAATCCTCAGAACCCGGCGGTAGGTGTTCCGCCCCTATGGTAGAATCCCACTCGGAGTGATTGTGCCAACCGCTGTCGAAGTAGCTCCCTCCATCCTGGCTGCGGATTTTGCTTGCCTGGGGGAAGGAATCCGCGCCGTCGAAAGCGGCGGCGTCTCAATCCTTCACGTGGACGTCATGGACGGCCACTTTGTGCCCAATATTTCGATTGGCGTCCCGGTAGTGGCCTCCCTGCGCAAAGCAACCCGCCTGACCCTCGATGTGCATCTCATGATTGAAAATCCGGAGCAATACATCGAGGCTTTTGCCGCTGCCGGCGCCGATATGATTTCGGTTCATCAGGAAGCTACGCCGCACTTGGACCGCGCCCTGGCGATGATTCGCGAGCACGGCTGCAAGCCCGGCGCGGTCATCAATCCCGCGACGCCTGTGGCCGCTCTCTCAGAGGTCCTGGATAAAGTCGATCACGTGCTGGTCATGTCTGTGAATCCGGGATTCGGCGGGCAAGCGTTTATCCCCGGAGCGGTCGGGAAAATTCGGCAGCTCCAGGAACTACGGCGGAGTTATAATTACCCGTTCCGGATTGAGGTGGATGGGGGAATCGGTCCGGAGAATATCACCCAGGTGGTTCGCGCGGGAGCGCAGATCCTGGTGGCGGGCAGTTCTGTATTCCACACCCCTGATCCGGCCCAAGCCGTTCGTTCGATGATTCAGCAGGCCAGCGAAGCGCTGGCGCAAAGGGTTTGAGTTTCAGAGCAAACCCGAAAAGCCGGGATCGAAATCTTTGAAATTGGAGCTATATCCGCATGCTACAACACAAACGCATTTGGCTGCTGGCAGGTCTGGCGTCCTGCATTGTATTGGCGGGTTGCGGGCAGCAGAAGACAATCTTGTCGCAACGAGGCACGGGAACTTCCTCGGAACCCGACAAGGTCCTCTTCGACAGGGCCGTCACGGATATTCAGCACGGCCGGTATTCGGAGGCCAGGCTCACCCTGCAAACCCTCATCAACACCTACCCCGACAGCGAATACCTGGCAAAAGCCAAACTAGGGGTGGCCGACTCCTACTTTAAGGAAGGGGGCACATCGGGATATACGCAGGCCGTCGCGGAATATCAGGACTTTATTACCTTCTTCCCTTTTCTCGACGAGGCTTCTTACGCGCAAATGCAGATTGGAATGACGCACTACCACCGCATGGAAAAACCCGATCGCGATCGAAATGAGGCTATCGAGGCCGAGGGCGCGTTCCAAACCTATCTGCAAAAGTATCCAAACAGCGAACTGACCGCAGAAGTTCAGCAGCGATTGCGCGACGTGCAGGAAGTTCTTGCCGAAGGCGATTTCCGCGTAGCCTATTTTTACTATTTGCGGCACGTTGACCGCGCGTCGGCGGCGCGTCTCCTCGAACTGGTAAATCGCTATCCGCTTTACAGCGAGGCGGATCGCGCCAATTGGATGCTGGGGTCTATCTACGAGCGCAGCGAACACAATGAGATAGCCGGTCAGTTCTACACTCGCATCGTCAAGGACTACCCGCTCTCCTCGCTGGCCTCCGGTGCCAAGGACAAATTGGTCAAATTTGGCGTGCCCGTGCCTCAGCCCGATCCGGCGGCCATGGCTCGAATGCAAAAGGAGCAACAAGCGCTCCGGCCTCGTGGCAACCTGCTTGCCCGGCCCGTGGAGGCATTGGTAAAGACGGGGCCCGACGTGCGGATGGCTGCGCGCGCTGGAGCTCCGACCTTGACTCCGGAGGACTCTGACAATACCGAGACACTTACGCCAGGTGGGTCCTTGACCGTCGGGGCGAGCGTGGGACCCGGTGCCGCTGGTGGATCGACCGGAGCGTTTGTCGAGACGGTGACGCCGGGGTCTTCCACATCGATAGCGCCGAGCACCGCGACGGGCGCGACAACATCCGGCACCCCTGGCCCCGCCGCGGCCGATACAACTTCAGGAACCGCTGCGCCTGCTGGAGACGCAGCATCAACGGTTGACGCTACTACATCGGCCACCGGCTCCGATGCTGCAAGCCAGAGCTCTGACCCAAAGAACGAGTCTTCCAGCAAGAAGAAAAAGGGAGTTCGTAAAGTCCTCCCCTTCTGACCGGCGCGTTTCCTTAGCGAACGATTACTGAAGATCTAACAAACAGCTAACTACCCCAGGCTTTTTCACCCCGACACACCTGTCCTCGAAGATCGTTGACGCCCCCCACCCGCAATGCTCCAATTGTTGTGGTGGCGTGGGCTACCTTTACATCCCTGCTCGCACAGCACCACAGGAGTTTCCGTGCCTCGCGTACTGGTTGCCGACGACAATAGCAATATCTCGAAAACGGCCAACCTCGCCCTTAAGGACGCAGGAATTGAAGTTGTGGCAGTAGCCAATGGCGAAGCGGCAGTGCGCAAGCTGCCCGATCTGTTGCCCGATTTAATCCTCGCCGACATCTTTATGCCTGTGCGTAGCGGCTACGAAGTCTGCGATTACGTTAAGCGTGATCCCCGGTTTTCACTGATCCCCGTCATATTATTGGTCGGCGCTTTCGACCCCTTCGATGAGAAAGAGGCCCGCCGCGTGCGCGCCGATGGGGTGTTAAAGAAGCCCTTCGTACCGCCTGACCCGCTCATAAACATGGTGAAGGCACTCCTCGCTAAAGCCGCTAACCTGAACCCGGGCGAAGACGCCGTTCCCGTAAGCACCGGAACTGGCGCCTCGAGACTAGCGGAGGAGCCATCAAGGCTGCCCGGGGCTGGAGTTGGACGGAGAGAATTCCCCCACGCTTCCGGTGGAACGTCGCAAGTCTCCGCGGCCACGCTGACAGAGGTAAATACAAACGCTTTCCCCTTGGCGGAGGACCTCCCTCCCGCGGCAGCTCTGATTCCTTCGCCAAGTCCCAGCGATTCCGGTTTGTTCGCGGAAAGCCCGGAAACCGAAGCAGACTCGGTTTCGACAACGGCACGCGACCCCATACTGGGTGAACCTGTGTGGAATCATGCAGCGGTTTCGGGCGAAACGCCGCTCGAAGAAATCACCGAAGAGCACACCTGGGGTCTTGAACCCATTCAAGACTCCGCAGATGCGCCGCCAGCCCTTGATCTTTATCCCGGCTCCGTCGATACCAGGATTTTGACCTTAGCCCCAGACCAAAGCGATCACGATTTCGGCGCGGCGCAAAGCTTTGAATTGACGGCATTGGAAACCACTAACGCTGAGCCGCCTCAGCTTCAAATTGGCGTCGATGAGAGTTCGAGCACTGTCACAGAGGATCATGCCGACTCCACTGATTTTGAGCGATACACGGATGGCGCCGCCGAGAGCCTTCCGTCCATCGAAGCCCCAGTCGCACTGGAATCATCACCTGGCGAACAGGCCTCGGCCCCGGCGCCTGCCAATCCCGAACCACAAGCTGCTCTGCTGCCATCGCTTGAGATTGCGGGTGTCGCGGCTGAGACCAGGATGCACTCCGGGCAACCCGCGGAGGAAGAATCCGTTTGGCCCCTTCTGCTTCAGGGGATCGGCGCTGCTGAAGCGCTTCCCGAACCCTGCAGCGAAGCTTTGTGTCCGCAGGTTGGCGTTTTGCCGCGGGATAATCCCGAGCACAGTCCCCACTGGGCCACCGAATCGCCACTAGCATTTCCTGTCCCCGATGAATCTGGCGGGTTTCCACAAATTGGACCGGGAGACGCATCTAACCTGCTTGCGGACAACTCTCGAGAACTCGAGCCCGCCGCGCTGGAGGCGGAGTGCGCGCCCACATGCAACTCCACGGCTGAGCCGACTTCGCTAGGCGTTCCCGTAACCGAAGGCATCGCAGACCTCGAACGGGAGGCCCAACCGAAAAGCACCACCGTGACCACTGTTGCAGGGTCCAAAGCATTGCCCTCGCCGGAGTTTCCGAGCGCAGCCTACACTCCGCTCGCTGACATTGCGCCGATCCCGTCAATTAGCGAAGCGCATGATCCCTCGGATTCTAGCGAGGGCTCACTGCTCGACTGCCAACACCCGCTAGGCCAAGAACCCGCGTTGGATGTGCACGGATCGTTCTCGCTTGTAGCCGGGAATTCAACCCAGCAACTTTCCGAGCTTGAGCCCGCGCCGCCGAACTCACTGCCCAATACGGCGGCGGAGGAATCGGTCACTTCCGCAGACCCCTCGGAAGTCACTTGTAACGACAATCCGTCGGCCGGCGATGTCCCCGCAACTGAGAGACTCACCCTCGCTTCCGAACTGCTAGGCACCGAAGCGATCGAGGCCATCGTGACACGCGTGGTCGATCGCCTGCAGCTCAGCATTAAAGAAGTTCTGACGCGCGAACTTCTCCGCCCGATCGTCGAGGCGCTGGTCCGCAGTGAACTCGACAGCCACTAGTTTACGCGCACCAAGTCGGATTTGACCGTCCCCGCGCCGAACCGTATAGTGAATGGCGTCTCTTTGAGACGTTTGGCGTGCCCGAACAGCCCCCAAAACCGTTTGCGTTTCCCAAGGCTGCCGATTTTCCCAAGGCCTATGATCCCCAGTTGATCGAGCCTTACTGGGCCAAAGCTTGGGTCGATCAACAGCTTTACCGTGCCGACCCGAGCGCCCCGGGCCCCGTTTTTTCCATCGTCATTCCTCCTCCCAACGTCACCGGCTCGCTGCACATCGGCCACATGCTCGATCACAGCGAAATCGACATACTGGTGCGCTGGCGCCGCATGCTCGGTGACAATACGCTGTACCTTCCCGGCACCGATCACGCCGGAATTTCTACGCAGCGCGTGGTGGTGCGCCAGCTTGCCGCCGAAGGAATCGACTACCGCGCGCTGGGACGCGAGGAATTCGAGCGGCGCGTCTGGCTATGGAAGGAAGAGTCCGGCGGAACGATTACGCGGCAGATGGTGGACCTCGGTGAAAGCTGCGACTGGACCCGCGAGAAATTCACGCTTTCTCCAGAACTTTCCCGCGCCGTCACCGAAGTGTTCGTGCGGCTTTACGAGGAAGGCCTGATCTACAGGGGCCGCTACATCGTCAACTGGTGTCCGCAATGCCGTACAGCAATCAGCGATCTCGAAACGGTGCATCAGGAGCGGCAAGGCCACCTGTGGCACATTCGCTATCCTATCCCCAGCCCGCGCGGATCGGAGGATGAAGCCCTCGTGGTCGCCACCACGCGGCCCGAAACCATGCTCTGGGACACGGCTGTCGCCGTGCACCCTGACGACACGCGCTACCTTCATCTCATCGGCAAAAAAGCTCTTCTGCCCTTGATGAACCGCGAGATTCCCATCATTGCCGATACGCAGGTGGACCCGGAGTTCGGCACCGGCGCCGTTAAAGTGACGCCGGCGCACGATCCCAACGACTTCGCCATTGGACGGCGCCACGGGCTTCCGGAAATTGACGTGATGACCGACGACGGAAAAATGAACGACGCCGCAGGGCCATACGCCGGCATGGATCGCTTCGACGCGCGCGCCCGTATCGTCGAAGACCTCCGCGCGCAAGGTTTGCTTGAGCGCGTCACCGACCACGTCCATGCCGTGGGTACTTGTGACCGTTGCGGCACCGTGATCGAGCCCCGGCTGTCACTGCAATGGTTTGTGAAAATGGAGCCGCTCGCGCAGCCTGCGATCGCCGCCGTCGAGCGTGGCGACGTGGAGATCACTCCCGCGAACTGGCGCGCGGTTTACTTTGAATGGATGCGCAATATTCGCGACTGGTGCATCTCGCGGCAACTCTGGTGGGGCCATCGGATTCCGGCCTGGTACTGCGAGGACTGTAAAGAAATTACCGTGGCGCGAACGCCTCCCGCAGCTTGCGCGCATTGCGGGTCGGCGCGGCTGGTGCAGGAAACAGACGTGCTCGAAACCTGGTTCAGCTCGGCGCTTTGGCCATTCTCGACGCTGGGTTGGCCGGACGACACCGTTGATTACCGCACCTACTACCCTACGAGCGCCCTAATTACCGCCTACGACATCCTGTTCTTTTGGGTGGCACGCATGATCATCATGGGCCTGAAGTTCACCGGGCGCGTTCCTTTCCGCCAAGTTTATCTGCATTCACTGGTGCGCACAGCGGAAGGCGAGAAGATGTCGAAGTCCAAGGGCACGGGCATCGATCCCATCGAGCTGAACCGGAAATTCGGCACCGACGCGATGCGCTTCACCCTCGCCAGCATGGCCGCCCCGGGCACCGATATCGTCCTGAGCGAAGATCGCATACTCAGCTACCGCGCCTTCGCCAACAAGATTTGGAATGCCGCGAGATTTGTCTTCGTTAATCTCGAGAAATTCCAGTCCGCCACCGGCGTGCCCAACGAAGAAATCGCTTCGCCGGAATTGCGCGCGGCGGCGCCCTATGCGACTGCCGGTCAGATGTCGCTGGCCGACCGTTGGATTTTTTCGCGGCTCGCGCATAACGTTACGGTCATCGATGACGCGCTCGCTCATTACCGATTTCATGAAGCAGCGCATGCCGTCTATCACTTCTTTTGGGGGGACTTCTGCGATTGGTACGTGGAATGGGTCAAGCCGGCCATTTCTGACGCTTCGCCAGACGTGGTGCACCGCGAAATGGCCGTCGCCGCGTGGCGAAATCTTTTCGCGGTCTTTGATGCGGCGCTTCGTCTGCTCCATCCTTTCATGCCATTTCTCACCGAGGAGCTTTGGCACCGCCTGCCGCAGCGTCCCGGCGCGCTCTCCATATCTCTCGAGCGTTTTCCCGAGCCGCTGGAGAAGTGGCGCAACTCCGATGCCGACCGCCAAGTCGCGCTTCTGCAAGATGTTATCGCCGCCGCGCGCAATATTCGCGCTGAGCTGAAGCTCGACCCCAAGCGCCGCGTGGCCGCCGATTTCTTTGCGGCCGACGATGAGGTTCGCACCTTGGTGGAAAGCAATCGCGACGTCGTGCTCCGCCTTGCCACGCTTTCGAGCCTGAATATGTCCGCTGGCCGGCTCGATCCTAACGCCGGTCCCGTGCGCGCCACTGCGCAATTCGACCTGCGCATCGCTTACGGCGACGCCGTGGACATGCAGGCTGAGCTCGCGCGTCTCCGCAGAGAAAAGGAACGCCTTGGGCGCGACCTCGACGCCAAGAAAAATCGCCTCGCCGACGATACATTTCGCAGCCGCGCCCCCGCCGATATCGTTCGCCAGATGGAGGCCACTTTTGCGGAGCGCCGCGTCGAGCTCGAGAAAGTCAGCGAAAGGCTCGCGCAACTCGAAAAAACCGCGGATACTTATCCCGCGCCCTGAGTTGCGGATCGGCCGCTTATATCGATATCGTCCATGCCCACTCGCAATCTTCCCGGTACCACCGACCGGCGCATCGATGCCCTCTTGACACTGCTCTCCGAAAATCCCTTGATCGTCATCAGTGGACAGAAAATTGCCCGCCAAATCGGCGTTTCACGCTCCTCCGTATGGCGCTGGACCCAGCGCCTGCGCGCCTTGGGCGTACGCGTCAAGGGCCACGCCCATACCGGCTATCAGATTGAGCGAGTGCCCGACGTACTCTCGCCGAGCTTGCTCCGCCGCCAATTGCACAATTCAGTGCTCGGGAAGCATATCCACCACTATTTCAAAGCTGCCTCGACCAACGGGATTGCGTTCGACCGTGGACATGCCGGCGATCCCCATGGAACCGTGGTCATCGCCGAAGAACAGACTGCCGGCCGAGGCCGCGCCGGCCGCGCCTGGCATTCCGAGAAAACCTCGGGCATTTACGTCACTGTGCTGTTGCGGCCGTCCATATCGCCGATTCTGGCGCCCTTGATCACCATGGTTGCCGGCCTCGCGGTTCGCGATGCCGTTCTGGAAGAGACCGGACTGGCGCCGGACCTGCGCTGGCCGAACGATCTGCTGCTGGCCGGCAAAAAATTTTGCGGCATTCTCACCGAGATGCACGCGGAGCCGGACCGGGTGCGCTTCGTCATCGTAGGCATCGGAGTCGATGTCAATCACGCTTCCATGCCCGCCGCACTTTCCAGCATCGCCACCTCTTTGCGCATGGTTACGGGAAGAACGCATTCGCGCCTGCAAATTTTGACGCGGTTGCTGCGCAACCTCGAGACCTACTACAATCGCTTCGTCGCCGAAGGGTCCGCGCCGATTTTGGCCCGCTTCACGGAAGTGTCCTCATACGCGCGCGGAAAGCGTGTTCGCATCACCACTGGGAACGAAACCTACACCGGCACCACCGATGGTCTCGATCCTAGCGGCCTGCTGCGGGTGCGGCGCGACGATGGCCGGTGCGAAGTGGTGATTTCCGGCGATGTGGCTGAGGCCCCCTGAATGCTCCTGGCTCTCGACGTTGGCAACACCAACACCGTGCTCGGCGTCTTCCGCGGTTCCGAGCTAATCGCCAATTGGCGGCTGACCACCGCCCGCGATCAGACAGTGGACGAATATGGCATTCTGACGCGCGAGCTCTTCACCCTCGCCAGCCTTGACCCGCGTGAGATTCGCGGCGTAATCATTAGCTCGGTCGTGCCGCCCCTCAACGGCACGCTTCAGGAAATGGCCGAGCGCTATTTCCACATCCAGGCGCTTTTCGTCGAGCCCGGCGTTAAAACCGGTATGCCCGTGCACTACGATAATCCCCAGGAGGTGGGCGCCGACCGGATTGTCAACAGCGTAGCGGCCTTTGCGAAATACGGCGGCCCTTGCATTGTGGTGGACTTCGGCACGGCCATCAACTTCGACGCCATTTCCGAGCGTGGCGAATATCTGGGAGGCGCCCTCGTACCCGGCATCGGCATCTCGTCCGAGGCTCTGTTTTCGCGTGCGGCACGGCTGTGGCGCGTCGAAATCCGCGATCCCGGCAAAATTATCGGCACCAACACCGTGCAGTCCTTGCAGGCCGGCCTGTTCTACGGCTTCACGGATCTCGTGGATGGAATTCTCGAACGAATGAAAGGCGTGCTTGGTGCCCACACCCGGGTTATTGCCACCGGCGGCCAGGCTGCGCTTATTGCGCGCGCTTCACGCCACATCGGAGCGATCGACGAATTCCTCACCCTCGAGGGCTTGCGCATCATCTGGGAGCGCAATCAGGTGGGCGCGTCGCTCCTCGCTCAGCGCTCCGGGCGGACAAATACGCAGAGCGCGTCCGAAAAATCCGCTACACCGGCGGAGGCCCGGCCTCGAGCCAAATCCGCCGGTAAGCTGCGCCGCTAGCGAACTGCGCCTCGCTCGAACGGACAAATGCATGGGAACTTTCAACTACTTCAATTATTTCACCGAAATTGAGGAGTACTTTTGGCAGAAGCGCGGAGCGCACCTGCTGGTTTCGCCTCTCGACTGGGCCATCGTCGAGACTTGGCAAAAGGCCGGCATTCCACTCGATGCGGTGCTGCGTGGCATCGACACCGCCTTTGAAAGTTACCAGCGTTCCCGCCGGTCCGCCGGGCGCCCGCTGAAAAGCCTGGCATATTGTGTCGACGCGGTTCTGGATGCGGCTACGCAGCAAAAAGAAACCGCCGCCGGCAAAGGTCCCGAAGTGAAGCGCCCCGTAGGCACAGCCGCTTCGGAGTCATTTTCCCCAGAGGAGCTGCAAGTCTTTTTCAATCGCAACGCCGCACGGCTAGCGGAGGTCTCCGAGCACCTGGCGTCCACCGATCCGGACCTTGCCAGGCGCATCTCTCAGGCCCGAGCCAGCCTCGAGGACGTGGCGCTCCTAGTAAATTCTCCGGCGAAGCTGGACCTGGAAGATGTCGAGCGCCGCGTGACCGTCATCGAGGAGAAACTGCTGGCGGCATTACTGTCAGGCGCCAGCGAAGAGATGCTTCTCACCGTGCGCCGCGACCTCGACCACCAGCTTGCGCCCTATCGCCGGAAAATGACGGCCGAGCAGCTCAGCAGGCTCGAGCGCCAGTACACTCAGAAGCGCCTGTTCGAGACTTTCTCTCTGCCGCGGCTCAGCCTTTTTTATCTCGCCTGAGGTTTCATGCCTGAATCGAGCAAATCACCAATTCTACAATTCCAAAATCAACCTTTCGAAGTACGCGTCGAGAAAATGGTATATGGCGGTGATGGCTTGGGGCATCACGAGGGTCATACCGTCTTCGTTCCCTTTGTCCTACCTGATGAGCGCGTCTCGGTCGAGCCTTTGGAGCGCCGTAAGAAATTCATCCGCGGCCGTCTGGCACGCGTGATCACCGCGTCACCTAATCGTATAGCTCCGCCCTGCCCCTATTTTGGCGTTTGCGGTGGCTGCCACTACCAGCATATTCCTTACGAACTCCAGTTGGAGTACAAGGCCGCCATTCTGCGCGAGACGCTTTCGAGGCTTGGCCGAATCGCGTGGGATGGTCCGATCGTATCCCACCCTTCCCCGGCCTACGGCTATCGGAATCGCGCGCAGTGGAAGATCGCGCTTGTAGACGGCAAGCTAGCGATCGGTTATTACCAGGCCGGCTCGCGCAAGCTTTGCCCGGTAAGCGAATGCCCCATCTCGTCCCCGCTGCTCGTGTCGGCGCTGCAGGCCCTTTCCGCCCTGCTGGCCGCGCGAAAACTGCCGGATACCCTTCTCGAAGCGGAAGCTTTTGCGAACGACGCTCACGCCAAGCTCTTCTTGAATTTGTCGTTCGATAAATTCGCGGGCTCGGCCGAGAAAATCGCCCAAACGCTTCGCTCGGAACTCCCGGCGATGGAGTCGCTACTGCTTCACGATCGCAAGTCCGACCGGTTTGAACTCCAAGGCCCAGGCCATATTTCCTATCGTGCTGGCGACCGCGATTACCGTGTCGGCCATCTGTCTTTCTTTCAGGTGAACCGTTTCCTGTCGAACGATCTCGCCGCCATCGTTATGGGCGAAGCCCGCGGCCGGTTGGCGCTCGATCTTTTCGCCGGTGTGGGCCTGTTCACAGTGCCGCTCGCGCATCGCTTCGAGCGCGTGATCGGCGTCGAATCCAATGCCGCTGCCGTGCGCGACCTCGAAGCCAATCTACAGGCCAGCGGCGCCGCGTCCCCTGCCGCTCGCGAGTCCGAAGTGGAGACCTTCCTCGCGCGCTGGCGCGAACGCCCCGACTTTGTCGTGCTTGACCCGCCGCGCTCGGGAGTTCCCGCGCAAGCCCTCAGCCAACTGGTCAAGCTTGCGCCCGGCGCGATTGCCTACCTCTCCTGCGATCCTGCAACCTTGGCGCGCGATCTCGCCGTGCTGGTAGGCGCCCTCGACGAACCGGGCCCGTATCAGATTAGTGACGTCCATCTTGTGGACACTTTTCCGCAGACGTACCATATGGAGGCTCTCGTGCGACTCTCGCGCCGTGAATGAAGTTTCCCGCTCTCGCCATCGCCTTCTCGCTCGCCGCCGGTATCTTGGCAGGCGAATTTCTAGCTCCCCGGGTCGTTCACACTCTCGTTTTTTGCCTTTTCGCGGTGCCCCTTCTGCTGCTAGTTGGGTTTCTGCTGCTTCTCCGCCGGTGTAACACTTTGGCAGGACTGGCTGCTCTGCTCTCCTGGAGTTTGCTCGGAGCCGTGGTGGTGCAGATCGCGCCGCTGGCCTTGCCCGCCGACCATATCACGCGCCAGATTGTCGCCAAGCAGATCGATCTCCAGCAGCCACTGCGCTGGCGCGGACGCTTGCGTTCCGATCCGTTGCGCTTGCCGTGGGGTCTGCGATATGAGCTTGATCTCGAGCAAGTCCAGGCAGCCGCAATCTGGCGCCCCGTCTCGGGCGGCCTAGGCATCAGTTATTTTTTTAACGAGCGCGACGAGCGCGATGCTCAGCAGGCCCCCTCCGCTGCCGGCGACGCAGACGATATCATCGGCTCTGATGCCTCAGCCGACGGCGGCGCCTCCAGTGATTCCGCCAATGCAGCTGCCGTTGACCGCTCCGCTTCCAACATCTCCCACGTGGCTTTTAGAGCAGGTGATCGCGTCGAAGCCCTCTTGCGTGCCGGCCCGGCACGCAATTTCGGCGACCCGGGCGCCTTCGATTACAAAACGTTTCTCGCCCGGCAACAAATCGATGTCAGCGGATTCTTGCGCAGTTCCTCGCTCCTGACGCGGCTTGGGGCCCCTCCGCCCACTTTTGCGCAGCGCCTCGCTCGTGTGCGCGGACGCCTGCTCAATGAAGCCGACGCCACATTTGCGGGCGACAAAAGCGGTGGCGCGGGCCGGGCCGCGGTCGCACGCGCCATGCTGCTCGGTGACCGCAGTTTCCTCGATTCCGAGCAAGTCGAAACCTTCCAGGATACCGGCGTATATCACGTTCTCGTCCTGGCCGGTTTGCATGTGGGCATTCTGGCGGCCCTGCTGCTGTGGGCGGGGCGCACGCTTCGTCTACCGCTCGCGATGACTACGCTCATCACCATGGGGGTACTTTCCTTTTACGTCGCGATCGTTCAGGACCGGCCGCCGATTATTCGCGCCGCGCTCATGGCCACCACCTACTTGCTAGCCAGGCTGATGTTTCGGCGTACCGCACTGCTCAATTCCGTGGGTGTGGCGGCACTCGCCATTCTTGCCGTGCGCCCCTCGGAGCTCGGCGATCCTAGCTTCCAGCTTTCTTTCGTTGCGGCATTAGCCATCGCGGGGGTTGCCGCCCCTTTTCTCAGGCGCACCGCGGAGCGCTATCGCCGGGCCCTTGATCATCTCGGCGACATCACTCGCGATGCCGCAACCGTCCCACGCGTCGCCCAATTCCGCCTGGACCTCCGTGCCGCCGCAAATTATCTGTCAGCACATCTCCCGCGCTCACTATCGCGTTTTTCAGCGCCTGCGATCACTGCGCCTTGTCGCGCCATCCTCGCCCTGTGGGAACTTGCGGTCATTTCACTCGCGATTCAATTGGGAATGCTGCCCTTGATGGCCCAGTATTTCCACCGCATCAGCCCGTTGGGCATCGTGGCGAACATGCCCGCGGTTCTGCTGACGGCCATCATCGTGCCTTTCGGCTTTCTGGCACTTGGAGCCGGAATGGTCTGGAGCACCCTGGGCCACTTTCTCGGCAAAATCCTATCGGCGGCTATAGCCATTTTGGTATTGTCCGTGAATTGGTTCGCAAAGCTCCCCGGGGCGTTCTATCGTATTCCCTCTCCGCCGCTTGTCCTGATTGTCGCGTTTTTTGTCGTAGGCATTTTATTTTCTGCCTCGCTTTTGAGCGTCCGCCGCAAGCTACCTTGGATAGCGTTTGCGGCCTGGCTGATTCTGGCCGTTCTGATCGCCGCGCATCCCTTTGCGCCCCGCTTGGTGCGCGGCCGCCTCGAGGTCACCGTTCTCGATGTCGGCCAGGGCGATTCGATCTTCGTGGCTTTTCCCGACGGCAGGACGATGCTGGTGGATGGCGGCGGATTGCCGGGCGGCGCGTACCTTCACGGGCACCGTCCCGGCATCGACATTGGCGAAGACGTGGTCTCGCCCTATCTTTGGAGCCGCGGCTTGAAACGCATCGATATTGTCGCGCTCACTCACGGGCACGAGGATCATCTCGGTGGATTGCCCGCGGTGCTCAGGAATTTCCGTGTGGGTGAGCTCTGGGTTGGTCGAGACGTCGACTCAGCGCCCTTTCGTGGACTTATCTCACAGGCAGGTATGCGCGGCGTGCCCGTTATTCATCGCGTGGAAGGGGAACACTTCGATTGGTCTGCCGTGCAGGTAAGGGTACTGTGGCCGGACAATGACGACCCCGTCAAAGCCGCCACGAACGATGATTCTCTCGTCATGCGCCTCGAGGATGGCCATAGGGTGCTCTTGCTCACCGGCGATATTGAGCGCCCGGTCGAGCGCGGGCTCCTCGCCCGGCAAGCCAGCGGAACACCCGAGAGCGCCGGCGAGTTAGCCGCCGACTTCCTGAAGGTTCCGCATCACGGCAGCAAAACTTCGACCACGCAGCCCTTTCTCGACGCCGTCCACCCGCAATTTGCGGCGATTTCCGTGGGCGAATCCAACACTTTCGGCCATCCCAGCCCTGAGGTGGTCGACCGCCTTTCCAGTGAAGGTGCACGCCTCTTCCGTACCGACCGCGATGGCGCCATCACCGCGATCACCGACGGCAGCGCTCTCGAAGTTCATTCATTCCTCCATCGGTCCTACACCGACGATCCGCCGCCGCCGCTTTCCGCCGCGCACGGGGGACAAGTACAGCGTTGAACACGCTCACTTTTCATATCCTCCTCCACCCTCGAATCGGTCGTCGTCAATGGGGTCGCCCGAGACCTCATCCAGATCGTTTGCCGTTCGCAGGTGATCCGCGATCAATTGGCGCGCCCGATCAGCCTGCGATTCGAGTGTGTAGATTTCAATGCCTGAAAAAATGGGCGTGAGATCCGGCAGATTCCCGTCCCCGAGCGCTGGTGACTCGATGCCGGCGCTTTCGAGCAGGCCGCGCACCACCACTGCCTCGATCCACGAGCCCGCCGTATACACCACGCTTAGCGGCTCGCCCCTAGGCGGCCCCGCGGCAAAAAACCGATCGTCTTGCTGCATTGTGGTGCACCCCGCTATAATTGCTTAGCGCCGCCTGAGCGCCCTTTCTATGAACGGCATCGACGGTATGGACGGTTTCGAAGAGCTCAGTGCTCAACGCTCCCCGGCGCCAAGCGCGGCACAGATCGACGAGGAATCGCGCCGCATTCGCCGGCTGCGGATCGTCGTAAATCTTTCCCTTAGCCTGATCGCTCAGGGCGATATGTCTTTCTCCGAAGCACAACAGCTGGTCGCCGGAGCCCGACGGCTGGCCGAGAATCTATTTCCCGGCAAAGGCGACGTTTTCGATCTGCTCTACCGCACGAAGTTCAATCGGCTGATCAACGAAGTTTACGTCCTGCAGTAGCCCCGGTAGCTATTTCCGCCAAACGGCCCGCGCGACGAGCATGGCCAGAAGAACCGCCACTCCGACTGCCGCCTGGTATTCCCGGTTGCGCCAGTATTGCGCGAACGAAAAGTCCGTCCACTCTGCCGCATGGGTTTTCCAGAGCTTCGGCCAGAACAGCGGCACGGTGCGCGCATATTCCTCGAACAATTGGCCATACTGCGCACGCAGTTCCGACTCCTCCCTGCGCATCACCACGGGATAAAATGTCAAGAAATAAGCGCCCAGCACCATGAAGACTACCCACGAGCGGCTGGCCACCGCAAATGCCAGCGCGAGAAACGAACTTCCCAGGTAGAGCGGATTGCGCGTTCGCGCGTACGGCCCTGTGCTCGCCAGCGCCTCGCTCTTTCGCAAGTGACCCGCGGCTGCTCCGCGCACCACCAAGCCCGCCACAGCAATCGCCGTGGCAGCGGCTACCGACCCCAGCGTGGGCCTCGCAAACCACAAACAGATCAGTGCCAGCGGATAACCCGCGGGCACGCGCCAGCGCGCCCACCCCCGCCCCGGTAGCGTCATCGCGCCGCGCTCAATTCGCACTCTACCGCAGTCGCGACTTCTTCCACGGTCAGCGCCAGCATGGCCGGCGAGTGCGTGGAACCTCTTTTATAGGTGGTTGCTCCCTCATTTACCTTTCGCAAAATTTTGCCACGCGCCTCACCGCCGCTCGCGGCCCCACCCGCGTAAAACGGACCGTTGCGCGCTGGATCGGTCGGGCCAAACAGGGCCACCACAGGCGTCCCCAACGCCGCCGCCAGATGCAGAGGACCCGTATCTGCCGCCACTACCGTGCGCGCCTGCGCGAGCAAGGCACAAAGCTCAGGCACCGCGGGTTTGAGCGTGATAATCGTTGCCGGTGCCGACCCCCGTATCACCTCGGCCGCTAATCCCTCCTCCCCGGGTCCTTCATTTACCACAATCGGAATCCGGTGCCGCCGCCAAAGCCCTCCGCACAGTTCCCGGTAGCGCTCCGCAGGCCAGCACTTCGATACCCACCCGCCGCCGGGACTCAAGACCACGTAATCGCCCGCGATGCCCTCAAGCGAAAGCCTTTCAGCCATCCTCTGCATCTCGGCCTCCGGCACGCGCAGCGGAAACTCCGTTGCCAGAGGCCGCCGCGCACCCGCCCGCGCCGCCAGGCTCAGATTGAGTTCCACGACGTGCCGCCCTGCAGGTGCCACGCGCTCGCTATAGAACCACGAAGCCCCTGGCTCCCGCGCTGTCCTGCGATCGAAACCAATCCGGCGCGCGGCACCCGACAGCCAGGCCAGCAGCGCTGACTTGTACAGCCCTTGAAAATCAACCGCGCAGGTATGGCGTGCGGCACGGAGCCGCCGCACGCACGCGAAATACCCGGCTCGCGTGCGGCACAGCGGAATGACGTGATCGATTCCCTCTACCAGAAAGATCAGCGGAGCCCACTTTTCCTCGACCACCCAATCGATTACGGCTGATGGAAAACTGGCTCGCAGCGCGGCCACCGCAGGCAGCGTGTGCACCAGATCACCCAGTGAACCCAGACGAATGATGAGAAATTTTGCAGGGGCGGCGTCAGACATGAGGCAGGCGGCGCAGCCGCGACAGCAGTTCCCGAGTCGAGTGCTCTTTGGCGTCGCCGACGATCGCGATGCGCACTCCCAGTTTCCGCGCGATCTCGCCTTCGGGCACGGTTTCCACAGTGTAATCGGTGCCCTTGGCGTGCACGTCCGGCCGCAATATCCGGAGCAGCGCGGCAACATCCGGCTCCTCAAAAATCGTTACGTAACTCACTGCGCCCACGGCGGCCACCAGTTGCGCGCGCGCTTCGGCGGGAAGTATCGGGCGTCCCTCTCCCTTTAACGCTAGTACGGTCGAATCCGCATTCACGGCAACCACCAGCACGTCTCCCTCAAGCCGCGCCCCAGCGAGATACCGCACGTGCCCCACGTGCAGCAGGTCGAAACATCCGTTCGCCAACACTACGCGGTCTCCGGCAGCGCGATGCTGTTCGAGCCGCGCTATCAGCTCGTCACGGCCGAGGATTTTGTCACGCGTATCCATTCGCTGGCCGCTTTTCCTGCGTATCCATACTTCCGGCTTCGCCGCTTTCCTGCCGCAGGTCACATCGACTAAAATATTAAGTTTCCCGCGCCCGGCGCACTTTCGGTTCTTGGTCCGAATCGCTTCCCCGGTCCACCGAAGCGGCCGAGGCAGCAGCGCCGCCAGTCGCCTCCGCGTTAATGGCTCCCAACAATTCCGCTTTCGTCACTGTTGCCGTGCCCCGTTTCATCACCACGATGCCGCCGGCATAGTTGGCGACCTGTGCCGCTTCGAGCACGGTGGCACCCGCTCCCAGTGCCAGTGTAAATGCCGCAATCACCGTATCGCCCGCACCGGTTACGTCGACCGCCTGGTTGCTGCCGAATACGCCCAGCGCGCACGCCCCGCGTCCCCGTTCGAACACCGCCATGCCATCGCGGCCGCGCGTCACCACGAGCGCCGCAAAGCCCAGCCGCGCCATGGTGCGCTGCGCCAGGCGCTCCAATTGCTCCTGGTCTACGATCCGCGCGTGGTGCGCGGCCTCGAGCTCGGCCTCGTTCGGGGTGGCCGCCGCGAGTCCGAGCCCCGCATATTCGTGCAGCCGGTAGCGTGAGTCCAGCGCCACCGGCGCGGCCCAGCGTCCGCGCCCGCGAATCTTCAACGCAATTTCCGGCGTCGCCGAGCCATATCCATAATCGGAAATAACCATGGCGGACGCGCCTGCCAGCCGCCCCCGCGCCGAACGCACCAGCTCGCGGACCGCCTCTGGCGGCAAATTCGTCTCTGGTTCGCGGTCCATGCGCAGCACCTGTTGCCGCGCCGTGTGCGTCCACCCGGCCAGGAAGCGGGTTTTTGTGGGCGTTGTCCATCCGCGCACGCGAATCAACCCCGCAACGTCGACGCCCTTAACGCGGAAATATTCGTGCAGTTTGCTTCCCGCTTCATCGTCGCCGATTGCGCCCACCGGCTGGACGCGTGCCCCGAGGTCCGCCAGATTATTGGCCGCATTCGCCCCGCCGCCCGGCAGGCTCTGCGTTTCGCGATGGCGCAGGATCAATACCGGGGCTTCGCGCGACACTCGCGAGATTTCGCCAAAAACAAATTGATCGGCCACGAAATCGCCCAAAACCAGGATCGTCTGCTGCGGAAACAATTCCACAATGTCCCTGAGGCGAGCCAGATCGGCCGCAGGGCCGCCGCTGCCCCTCATCGCAACTCCTTGAGGATCACATCCACCGCTTCGGCAAGGTCTTGCAGCACCCAATCCGGCTGCCGCGGCCACTGCTGACGATGATATTCGTAATCGCCGCTTCCGAAGCCTGTCAGCACCAGCACCCCACGCCCTCCCGCCGCGTGTGCCAGTTCCACGTCGCCGTAGCGGTCGCCCACCACAAACGAGCGGCTCAAGTCGATGTCGTGCTCGCGAGCCGCGCGTTCGAGAAGCCCTGGCAGCGGTTTGCGGCAATTGCATTCGTCCGCTTTCGTGTGCGTGCAGTAATAAAATCCATCGAGGCGCGCACCGGAGGCGGCCAGCTCCTCCGTTATCTTTCGGTGTACTTCTCTCACCAGCGATTCAGGAAACATCCCGCGCGACACACCCGACTGGTTGGTCACCACGATTGCGGGCACACCCGCCTCATTCAACCGCCGGATGGCGCCTGCCGTGTGCGGATAAATTTGCAGCCGGCTGACGTGGTTAAGGTAGCCCACCTCTTCGCAGATTGTGCCGTCGCGGTCGAGAAATACCGCGGGACGTGGCGCACGCGGTGGACTCAATACCGGCACCTTGGGGATATCGCCGCAAGCTGCGGCGCAGTTCGGGAACATGCCGAGGGTTTGCTTTTGCGCGCCACGCTTTTCGCCGTTACAGCCATGCCAGTGAAGCTCCGAACACCCGGTCTACGGAAATGCGCGTCATGCAGCGGTGATCGATCGGACAGTGCCGCAGAAAACATGGGCTGCAGGTCACCGGCTCGCGAACTAGCGTAAAATCCGGCGTTATTGGACTTGTGGCCCCCGGGTCCGTGGGACCAAAAATTCCTACTACCGGGATGCCCACCGCGCCCGCCACGTGCATCGCCCCGGAGTCATTGCCGATAAACAGAGAACATGCCGCCAAGAGTCCTGGCAGTTCGCCAATCTCGGTTGCGCCCGCTAAATTTACCGCCTTCCCTTGCATCGCCTGCAGAATACGGGCGGCCATTTCGCTTTCTTGGGGCGCGCCGAAAAGTATCACATCGGCGTCAAACGCGGCAATCAGCCGGTCGGCCAGCGCCGCGTACCGCTCGGGCTCCCAGCATTTCGCCGATCCGTACGCCGCGCCCGGCGCAAACGCGATCCGGCGCGCTCCCGGCCGGCCGCCGGCCGCACGGAGGCGCTCATCTGCCGCCAGTCTGGCTGCCGGCGTCACGCGCAACTCGATCCGCCTGATCGCGGGCAATTGCGTCAGCCAGCCCGCGCGCTTCAGTAATTCCAAATAATAATACGTCTCGTGCACCGGCGCCTCCCCTGTCCCCGGCACCGGAATCGCCTGGGTCAGCAGCCAGCTCCGAGCGTCTCGCGCATATCCGATGCGCTCCGGAATCCCCGCGCGCCACGCCAGCCAGGCGGCCTCGAACGCATTCTGCAGCAGCAGCGCCGCATCGAACTTCTCGCGCCGCAATTCCGCCACCAGGCGCTCGCGGCCCAGTATTCCCCGGTGCCTTCCTCGGTAGTCGAAGACGATCACCCGATCCGCATACCCTTGCCCCCGATATAAATCCGCCACCCAGCTGCGCGCCAGCACCACGATCTCCGCACCGTTCCAGCGCGCGCGAATCGCCTCCAGCGCGGGAATCGCCATGATCGCGTCCCCCACCCAATTCGTAGCGCGCACCAGAATTTTCATCGCTAAATCAAATCCTTCGAAGAAGCCGGCTTCGAATCTTGTTGCGACCCTCGCTTCGGCCCTTCCGGTGTTCCTATTGTTGCCGGCCGCCCCGCACGCCGCCGCTCTGCCAAGCCTGAAATCGCGCTCCAGAAGCCCGGCGCGTCGAACAAAACCAATTCCACCCGGCAGGCGTATAGCGGAAGCGTAACCGGCAGCGATTCGCGCAAGTTGAACACATCTTTCTCTGTGCAAACCAGCGCTTCTGCGCCGGCCTGCAGCGCATCTTTCTCGAGCGTAGTCACATCCTGCGCCGAGTAGCGATGATGGTCCGGGAACCGGCGCTCCCCGGCTACGGAAAACGCCCAGCGTCGCAAATCGTAAAAAAATGCCGCCGCGTTCCCGATCCCGCAAAATGCGAAGACTTTGACCTTGGTGCGATCCATCGGCAGCCCGACCTGCATCGCCGGAGCGCGCAGCACGGCCGCCAATTCCACTTGCGCGTAAAAAATAGGCGCGCTCGTAAAGCGCCGCACCGCCATCTCTAGGCCCGGAGCATGCTCGGTGCGCGTAATTACAATAGCATCGGCGCGCCCCAGCGCGCCTCGCCGTTCGCGCATGCGCCCGGCCGGCAACAGCCGCCCTCCGCCAAAAGGGTCTGTAGCGTCGATCAGCACGATGTCCGCATCCCGCTCCAGCGCCAGGTGCTGAAATCCGTCGTCGAGGATAAACCACTCCACTCCATGCCGTTCCAGTATCTTCCCAGCCGCGTAGCGGTCGCTGCCGACGCCCAGTTGTGCGCGACCTCCGAGCCGCTCTCGCAGCAGCGCCACCTCATCCGCCCTGGGAACCCCTGCGGCATCGGCTTGCGCCCCTCCCCGGTATCCCCGCGTGAGGATCGCCGCCTTCTTGCCTCCCGCGAACAACCGCTCTGCGATCCACAACACCATCGGCGTCTTGCCTGTGCCACCTACGGTAAGATTTCCTACGCTTATCACCGCGCCATCCAGCCGGCGCTTGCGCAGTATCTTCGCGCGATACAGCGCGGCGCGCGCCTCGACCACTGCGCCGTAAATCACTGCCACTGGCCACAACGCCAGGCGCCACGCTTCCGGCGACTTCTCCTCCAGCCGCGCAATCTCCGGCGGTATGGATTCAAATATCCTCATGGTCGCGCCCGTTCGAGCCCCCGTTCAAGCCCCCATTCAAACCTTGAACCTCCGCCAGCAACGCCGCGATGCGCTCGACCGTCACCTCCGTCGCTCCGCGGTTCCGCTCCACGAGTTCTCGCGCCGCCCGCCCCATCCGCTCGCGCCGCTCGCGATCCGATACCAGCGCGATCCACGCCGCCCCCAGCTCCGCTCCTGAGCTCACCTCCACCGCCGCCTCCGCGCGTAGCAACCCGGCGGCGATGTCCCGAAAATTCTCCATCGAGCCCCCAAACACCGGAACCTTCCCAAACACCGCAGGTTCGAGCGGATTGTGCCCTCCCGCCGGTTCGAGCGATCCGCCCACGAACGCCACATCCGCAACCCGGTACACCGCCGCCAATTCGCCGATCGTGTCCAGCAGCAAAACGCTTCCCTGCTCGCCGTGGGCGTAATCGAGCACCCCGCACCGGCCGCGGGCCCCACCCTCGCCAGTGAACTTGAGCGCGCTTCGCCGCACCACCCGCCGCCCGGACTGCTCGATCAGCGCCGCCGCTGCGTCAAATCGTTCCGGTTTGCGCGGAGCCATCACCAGCAGCGCCCCGGGCCATTGCCGGGCCACCGCCGCGAGCGCTTCCAGCACCGGCGCTTCTTCGCCCGCGATCACGCTTCCCGCCACCAGCACGGGATCGCGTTTAATTCCTGGCGTGCTCGCCAATTCCCGTTCCAGCCAGTCAACCAGTGGGGTTGAACCTGGCCGCGCCACGTCGTACTTCATATTTCCGGCGACTACCACGCGCGCACGCTCCGCTCCGAGCTCCACTAGGCGCGCGGCATCCTGCTCGGTTTGCATGACAAAAAGCTCGGCGTCATTCAATACGCGCCGCAAGAATCCCCGCAACACCACCCCGGAAAGCCGCAAGGCTCGCGAAAATCGCGCAAACGACCGGTTCGAGATCCGCCCGTTCACCACCGCCACCGGCACTTTCGCGCGCCGGGCCTCCCGCAGAAAATTCGGCCAGATTTCCGTCTCCAATATGATCACCAGCTGCGGGCTTACCGCTCCCAGCGCCCGCCGCACCGGTCCTCTCCAATCCATTGGAAAATAAAATACCGCCTCCGCGGATTTCAGCCGCTCGCGCGCCAGTGCCTGTCCCGTCGCCGTGGTTGTCGAGACCACCAATCGCCGTCCGGGAAAGCGCGCCGCCAGCGCGCTTGCCAGCGGCACCGCCGCCAGCACTTCCCCTACAGACACCGCATGTACCCAGATCGTCCTCCGAGCCCGAGTACGGGCTCCACTTGGAGCCTCCTCAATACGGGTGCCGGCTCTGCCTGGGGCGCCCTCAATACGGGTACGGGCTCTACTTGGAGCCTGCTCAATATCCGACGAGTCCAGCCCCGGCGGGAATCGCCAGGCGAAGCGCTCCGGCAGATTGTGCAGGTATTTCTTCTGCCGTATGCCGCGCACCAAGAAATAAGGCGAGAGAAGTAATATCCCTGCGGCACTGAGCAAGCTGTAGAGAAAATACATGCGGATGACGACGAAGGTGGACCGTTCACCGCCCGGCCAACAGACCTGCGGACCGCCTCCGGCCCTAACCAGGCACACAAAACGGGTGCGGGCTCTACTTGCAGCCCGGCCCAATAAACGATAGCACGGGTGCGGGCTTTACTTGGAGCCTGCCTAACAAACGATAGCTCCACGCTTGCCGCAGGCTTACGTCAACTTCCCGAGACTAGCCCCAGGCAACGCCTCGACGTGCTTTGCATCTCACCCGTATCGCATGCTGACCCGCTCTCGTTCCTGCAATCCTGGGCCTTTTGCCCGCATCTCTCGGTGGGCCATTGCGCCACTCCTACTCGGGCTGCTATTCGCCGCACAAAGCGTCTCGCCTGCCTCCGCGCAACAGCTCGACCCCGCATCGCTCCCGGCGCATGATTCGCACCAGGGCCTGCTCGTCGCCGTTGACCCCTTCACTTCCGCCGCGCGCTACAAAGACAAATTCGGCAAGCGCACCCCGTATGATGCCGGCATCCTCGCGCTCGATGTGTACTTCCGCAACGATGGCGGCGTCCCCGTTCGCGTCAACCTCGCCACCATTCGCCTGCTCATGGGCGAGCCAGGCGGCTCGCGCCAGCACCTCGAGCCTCTTTCCTCCAATGAGGTCGCCGACGCGGTCCTCCTCAAGCCCGCTAAGGAGCCCTCCGCGCGCCGGTTCCCCGTTCCCGGCAGCGGCGTGAAACCTCCGCGCGATAAGAATTGGGAGGCGTTTGCGAGCGTGGTCCGCTCCTCCGCCCTCAGCACCGAAGTAATCGCTCCGCACTCGACCGCTCACGGGCTCTTTTATTTCGACGTGAATCATCATTTCGACTGGCTCTCGAATGCCCGCTTCGAAGTTCCCGATCTTTCTTTCATGCTCGACAACAAAGCTCTTTTCTTCTTCGAAATCGATCTCGCCCAGTAACTTTTCGTTGGCGCTCCGCAATGTTTCATTCGCTCCACATTTGCTCGCGCTCTCCCCCTCGGCTAAAATAACCGCGCCACCCGGACCCCGACCACATGAATCTCCTGGATGCCTTGAACCCGCAACAGCGTGAAGCCGTGCTCGCAACGGAAGGTCCGGTCCTCGTTCTCGCAGGCGCCGGCACCGGCAAGACGCGCGTCATCACCTATCGCATCGCCAATTTAATCGAGCAAGGCGTTTCGGGCGCCTCGATCTTGGCCGTCACCTTCACCAATAAGGCCGCCGAGCAAATGCGCGAGCGCCTCCGCGCCCTCCTGGAAGGCACCGGCGCCAATCCTCACGAGCCTTGGATCAGCACCTTCCATTCCTTTTGCGTACGCCTGCTGCGCCGCGAAGCCTCGCGCCTCGGCCTTCCGCGCAACTTCGCCATCTATGATGAAGATGACCAGCTCGCCGCCCTCAAGCTCGCCCTCGCTGCCCTTGAAATCGACGATCCAGCCGATACCCCGCGCGCGCTTCTGTCCGGCATCAGCTTCGCAAAAAATCACGGCATCTCGCCCGCAAAGGCACTTGCCAACGCCTTCGACGACCGCAGCAAGACCGCCGCGCGCGTCTACGAAGCCTACGAGCAAACCCTCCGCCAGACGGGCGCACTCGACTTTGACGATCTATTGCTTCGTACCGTCGAAGTGTTGCGCCGATTCGACGACGCACGAGCTTACTGGCAGTCCCGCTTTCGCTTCCTGCACGTCGACGAGTATCAGGACACCAACAGCGTGCAGTACGATCTCCTGCGCCTGCTCTCAGGACCCGGCACCAACCTCTGCGTTGTGGGCGACGAAGATCAGTCCATCTACCGCTGGCGGGGCGCCGATGTCGGCAATATCCTGCGCTTCTCCGACGATTTCCCCGGCGCTCGCGTTCTGCGCATCGAGCAGAACTATCGCTCGCGCCAGAAAATCCTCGATGCCGCCGCCGCCGTAGTCTCCAAAAATTCCCGGCGCATCGGCAAGGCGCTCGCCGCCACCCGCGGTCCGGGCCAGAATCTCACTTTCTACGAAGCCCGCGACGCTCGCGCCGAATCCGAATATGTCGCCGCTCGCGTGGCCGAGCTCGCCGCCGCCGATTCCGCCGCGCGCATCGCCGTGCTCTACCGCACCAACGCGCAGTCCCGCTCCTTTGAAGAGGCTTTCCGCGGACGTGGAATGCGCTACCGCCTGCTCGGCGGCTTCAGCTTTTACCAGCGCGCCGAAATCAAAGACGCCCTCGCCTATGTACGCCTCGCCATGTTCCCTGACGACGATGTGGCCCTCCTGCGCGTTCTGAACACGCCGCCGCGCGGTATCGGCAAGACTACCGTCGAGTCCCTGCGCATGCTGGCCCGCGAGCGCGGATCCTCCTTTTGGAGCGCCCTCGGCGAAACCGTCGACGCCGGCGGCAGCCGCGCCCTCGCGCCCCTGCGCAGCTTTCGCACGCTGATCAAAGACCTGCAAGAAAAGCTGATGACGCTCCCGCCCCACCAATTTCTTGCCGCCGTTCTCGATATCACCGGCTACCTCGACATGCTTCGCCAGCGCGATTCCGCCGAGGACATCGCGCGCACCGAAAATCTTCGCGAACTCGTAAACGCCGTTGCCGAAGGCGCCGAGCGCGGCGAAACTCTCGAGGATTTCCTCGACCGCGCCGCCCTGGTGAGTGACGCCGACAACTTCGACGATCGCTCCGCAGTCACCCTGCTGACTCTGCACACCGCAAAGGGCCTCGAATTCGATCACGTTTTTCTCACCGGCCTCGAAGAGGGCACCTTCCCCCATAGCCGCTGCCTGAACAATGCCGAAGAGCTTGAAGAGGAGCGCCGCCTCTGCTATGTCGGCATGACCCGCGCGCGCGACACCCTCACTCTCACTCGCGCCATTTACCGCCGCATCTATGGCACCGAGCGCCTGGCAGCCTCCGCCCCATCCCGTTTTTTGCAGGAAATTCCCGCTGACTTGATTGAAACCGCGAAGGGTTCTCTCGCCGATGCCGGTGAAACGCGCCGCTACGAATCCGATCCCGAGTATTCCTATTCCGCGGAAGAATTCAGCCGCCGCGTGCGCCACCTGCCGCCCACCCGGCCAACACGTCCCGCCGCCGATCGCGAACCACGCGTGGCCCGCGCTGCTTCCGCCCGTTCCCGCTCCGGCCAATCCGATCCCCTCATCGGCCAGCGCGTTCGCCACGCTACTTACGGCCTGGGCACCATTATCGGCGTCGAAGGCGAAGACGAAGATCGCAAGCTCACCGTCAGCTTCTCCAACCACGGCACAAAAAAACTCGTCGAGCGCTACGCCAATCTTTCCGTCGCTTAGCCACGGCTGGCCGGCGATAATGCCGGTCCCCTACCGCTGCCGGATCGGTGTCCGGCGCGCCGCGAGGCACAAATCCATTGTGTCCACCGCGGGAGCCGCGTTAGGATGCGCGACCTGGGTGCCCCACAAACAAATCTTGCTTTCCAACAGGAGGATTTATGCTCGTCGTTCGCAATTGCTTTACTGCCAAGCCAGGGAACGCCTCCAAGCTCGCCGCCCAATTGAAGGAGTCCGCCGCCGTCGCGAAAATTCCCAATCATCGCGTGCTGACCGATCTCACCGGCGAATTCAATCGGGTCATACTGGAATTTGAAGTCGAGAACGTCGCCGGGTTTGAAGCCCAACTCAAAGACTACGCCACCAATCCCGTGTTCCGTAAAAAAATGAAGGGCTACACGGATTTGTGGCTCACTGGCACCCGCGAGATACTCCAAATCGCCTGAAATCTCCTGAAATCCCGTTAAATCCCAAATCAAAGTTCCGTCGCTCGGCGCACTGCGGCCGGGTGCCGCGATAACGCCGGCTTCAATCACTTGGGAACTCTCGGTACGCGGAAATGCAGAAAATCCCAATTCTCTATTCCGCTCGCGCCGGAATCATCACCCATGCCACCGCAGCACTCGCCACCGACAACCCTGCGCAAAGCAGCATTACGCCTCGAAATCCAAGCACAAACGCATGCGAGACTAACCCCCGGATCATCGCAGCCGTGTCAGCGTTCACGTCCGGCGGCAAATCCAGCCCGGCGAGCTTGATTTCGTTCGACCGCACGTACTCCAGAATGCCGGGGGACAGAACTTCGCTCGTAAGACTGCGATTCAGGCTGGAACTGAACAATTTCACCATCACGATCCCGAGGATGGCCACCGCCAGCACGCCCGCCACCCGCGCGACCGCGTTATTGATTCCCGAAGCAGCGCCCGCTCGGTCCTGATCCACAGAACTCATAACCACCGTGGTGAGCGGAGCCACGCTGATCGCCATTCCAAAACCGAGAACCACGAACGCCGGAAAAAACGCTCTCCAGTAGCTATTTCCCACACCAGCCACGGAAAATAAAACAAAGCCCGCCGCCGCAATCACCGGCCCTATCACCAGCGGCGCCTTTGCTCCGTACCGCGTAACCAACCCCCCGGACCACCGCGAAAGCGAAAACATCAGCAGGATCAGCGGCAGCCCCGCCGCTCCGGCCGCCGTTGTCGAATATCCCTGGACCTGTATAAGGTTCATGGGGAACAGGAAGAAGAAAATTCCCAGTGCCGCATACAAGAACAGAGTCAGCAGGTTCGCCCCACTGAAACCACGTGACCGAAACAGCGTCAGCGGCACCATCGGTGACCGTTCCCGAGCCTCAGCGAATACAAAACCGATCAAACACGCGAAGCCTCCGATCAGGCTGCCGAACACTTGAAAACTCCCCCAGCCAAGATTCGTCGACTCGATCAGCCCGTAGACCAGGCCCCCTAATCCCAACGTCGCCAACAGCGCTCCCAGCCAATCTACCCGCCCGCCACTCGCGCTGCGGCTTTCCGGAATATGCCGCAGCGAAATCAAGATCACTGCGGCTGCCAGCGGAACATTTATGAAGAACGCCCACCGCCAGGAAGAATGCTCAATCAGCCAGCCGCCCAAAACCGGCCCCAACGCCGTGGTCATCGCCGTGAACCCGGACCATGTGCCGATCGCCTGGCCGCGCGTCTTCTCGTCAAATGACGCGCTGATGATGGACAGGCTCCCGGGTACCAGGAACGCAGCTCCTATACCCTGAACGCTCCTTGCGATCACCAGTTGCTGAATGTTCGCCGCCATCCCGCACGCCATCGAAGCCACCACAAAAATTCCCACCCCCGCCACAAACATCACCCGCCGCCCAAACAAATCGCCCAGCGAGCCGCCCGCCAGAATCAAAGCTCCGAGAAATAACCCGTAAGCCTCGACCACCCATTGCACGCCCACCAGGGTGGCGTGCAGGCTCGCCTGCAGCGCGGGCAGCGCCACATTCACGACGGTGCTATCGATAAACGCCATGCTCGAAGCCAGAATCGTTGCCGCGAGCACCCACCGCCCCGCGCGCTTGCTGCATGGCGATGCAGCGTTCGCGGAACGGACTACGGCCTCATCGCATGGCGGTTTCATAAACTCTATGGATCTATTTTGGTACGGATTACGAGCCCAATCAATTAATGGCAAACAATAGGCCGGTAATGGCAAACAATGGGCCGGCGAGGGAGCCACCAAAGGCGTCGCGAATCACGGCAGAAGCCGCGGCCCCCGTTACCTCCGGGGGCCGCGCTCTGCCGATAACTTCTTCAACTCCGGATTAGCTGGATTACGCCTTGGCCGCCGAGGCAAGTTGCGTGCGCATTTGCTTCATCATCTTTTGCATAGCCTCAATGTTCCCCGGCGAGCGCTTCTCGATCCACGACTCGTAACGCAGCGCCGCCTTTTCCAGGTTCACCAGGAACTGGGTGTTCACAAAAAGCTCGCGTCCCTGCTGAATGGTGGGCTTCACCCGGTCCCAAACCCCGTAAAATTCTCCGCTGGTCTCGAAGAACAGGTCTTCGTGCAGCAGTCCGTGATTCAGGTACGCGCAGGCTTGCTCCCAATAACTCCACACCATCATAACGAGCGCCCCATTTTCCGTTCCAGGTCCCGCGATGCGCATTCCCTCGTCGAGCGTATCCGCGAAGTAGTTCCGAAAGTACCAATCGCGGGCCTGGCGTAATTTTGCCTCGCGCCGCAAATCGTAAAGCTTCAGTTGCAATTGACCTTGCTCGTAGGTTGGTGACGACATTTTCCCTGTCTCCTTTTATTTTTTTCTACAGCTAACTACGTCCGGTCATGCCGCGCGCTGGGACGCTTCGGCATCACGCCTGCTCGAGAACCGACAAAATATTGCCGCTCGGATCCTTGAACCACGCAATCACGGGGCCGCCCCCGCGAAAAATCCCCTTGTGATCGGTTTTTAGATTCGCCTCGCTGTAAATCTCGCAACTGACGCCGCGCTTCGCCAGTTCATCCACCTCTTTCTCTACGCTCTCCACAGGGAAATTAAGTATCGTGAAGGTTGCCGGCGCATGGTTCGGCTTAGGATAAATCAGCACGTTATTGCCGCCCGCAAGGTGCAGAGTCAACAGGCCATGGGCTTCCGAAATCTTCAAACCCAGCGTCTGACCGTAGAACTCTTTCGCCTTTTGCAGGTCATTCACTGAAAACCCGCTGAACGCTTTACTTTTTTGCAGCACGCCACTACTCCTTCCACGTAATCATTTTGTTGTGAACCTTAGCATCCGCCGGCTACTTCTTGTTGGCCAGGTCTTTCCCCAATTCGCGGTGCCGCTCGACCGCCTCGCTCGGCGCGAAATCCTCCATCTCGAATAGTTGCCGAATCTCGATCTCGCTCTCTCCCGCGCCGTACGCCGGCTCGAAGGGAACCCGCTTGGCCCATTCAATCGCCTCTTCCTTCGAGTTCACCTTGATCAGCCAGTATCCGCCAATCAATTCCTTGGTCTCGGCGAACGGCCCGTCGATCACCGTCCGCTTCCCTCCCGAAAACTTCACGCGCGCGCCCTTGGCGCTTGGCTGCAAGCCCGTCAGATCAAGCAGCACCCCGGCCTTCAGCATCTCCTCGTTTAACTTAGCCATGGCGCCCAGCAGGGCCTCGCTCGGCATCACGCCCGCTTCCGAATCCTTCGTGGCCTTCACGATCATCATGAATCGCATCGCCATCTCTCCTTTTGTTGGGCTTCCACTAATCAATCCGCTGGCAATCCCTCGATCTTTTTTACCGGCCTGATTTCGACCGTACCCAACCGCGCTCCCGGAATGCGTCCCGCAATCTCGATCGCCTCATCAAGGTTCCACGCCTCGATCATAAAATACCCGCCAAGCTGTTCCCGCGTCTCTGCGAACGGCCCGTCGGTCACCAACCGCTTCCCTTCCCGTACCCGTACCCTCGTCGCCGTCGCCGTCGGCTGCAACGGAGCCGCAGCCACATACTGCTCCGCCGCTATGAGCTGATGGGCCACTTCGGTAGACTCCTCGTAGCACTTCACCTGCGCCGCCTCGGTCCACGCCTGTTCGTCCGCGTAAATCAGCAGCATGTATCTCATCCTCTCCGCCTCCATAAGTAAGTCGAACGGCCAGCCCCGATTTCGACACCCCGCAAAAAAATATTTGCAGGCGCCCGCGCATTTCCGCGCTCTCGGCGCCGTCAAGCCAAAATTCGCCCCGAAGTCCGCCTTTCTCGACGTCTAACTTCTCCTCGTCCCAAAATAGCTGGTACTCACACCCGTTGCCAAGGCTGAAAAACTAAGCAGGCCACCAAGAGCCCGCTCACACAACCGCCGCATGCTCGTCACCGCTACAGGCCACCGACAAAAAGCCCCGGTAGGAGCGACACAACGGGGCCCAGTGCGTAAGCACAGGGAACTCGACTAGATCGCAGAGCCTAGGAGGGGAGACACCAGGTTCTTTAGCAAACGTGCGTCTAGCTTCTTGATTGTTACCGCGAGTTACTACGGCCTGCCAGCTTCTTGCCCCGTGCCATTTTCGCAAGGGCCTCCGAGTACGCCGCAATCGTTTCGGGGACCGCATGACTATAAACGAACTGCCCTTCGCGCCGGCACGCAATCAGCCCGGCTTCGCTCAAAATTTTGAGGTGATGAGAAACCGTCGCGGGAGTCACGCCGCGCATCGAGACAATCTCGCCACAGTTCATCTGGTCTCTTGCCGAAATAGCCTCAAAGATCCTGAGGCGCGTCTCATCCGCCAAAGCCTTCGATATTTTCTCGATCTCGGTACGATTCATGGCCGCTTCTCGGTGCACCTGAATAAAGTGTAGCGAGATAAAGTGTAGCGAAGTCATCCGTGTGACGCTAATTAGTAGCGCAGGCATTCCTGCCTGCGCCCCGTGCCCGCTTCACCACGCGGCCCAACAGCGTACCTCCCGCGTCCCCAGTAGCGCAGGCATTCCTGCCTGCGCCCCCATGCCCGCTTCACCACGCGGCCCAACAGCGCACCGCCCGATCCTCACAGGAACAGGAACACCCGCTCCCCTCCATTTATTCCCCAAATACTTGTGACCAATAGTTTAGATACTCATCTAACTGTCTAAGGATGCCGCAGCGGCAACCGCGGCCTCGACGCCCGGAACAGAAGCCACCCAGCACGAGTCGCAGCCACGCATGGAAATTCGCACCGACAAGGAGCCTCACATGGAATCGTCTCGAAGGAAAAGTAGCCGTAGTCACCGGCGGAAATAGCGGTATCGGGCTCGCCACAGCCCAGCGCCTCCAACAGGAGGGCGCCCGAGTAGCCATCGCCGGCCGCAGTAAGCAAACGCTCGACCAAGCCGTACAGACCATCGGAAACGGGGTCCTCGCTATAAAGGCCGACGTTTCCACCCTCGCGGACATCGACAAGCTCTACGCCGAGGTCTCCCAAAAGCTCGGCAAAATCGATATCTTGTTCGTCAATGCCGGCATAGGGAAGTTCGCGCCCCTCGCCGATACCTCCGAAACCCTCTACGACGAGCAGTTTGACATCAACATCAAGGGAGCCTACTTCACCGTCCAGAAAGCGCTGCCGTACCTCAATGACGGCGCCTCGATCATCTTGAACACCAGCGTGGTAGACAGCCAGGGCACCCCAGGCGCCAGTGCCTATGCCGCAACCAAAGCCGCGTTGCGCTCCCTGGCCCGAACCGCAGCCGCCGAATTGGTCGGACGCGGCATCCGCGTGAACACAGTCGCTCCGGGCCCCATCGATACTCCAATCTTGGGGAGGACTGGACTCCCTAAGGAAGTCATCGATGCATTCGCGAAGGACATCGTGGCCAAGGTTCCCATGAAGCGTTTCGGCCGTCCCGAGGAAGTCGCCGCGACCGTCGCCTTCCTTGCCTCCCAGGACGCCTCCTACATCACCGGCGTCGAAATCAACGTAGACGGCGGCATGGGCCAAATCTAACCCCGCGGCAAACGCCGCAGCGCCTAGGCCCCTCAGAGCATTCCGCGACGCGTACCAAACGAGCGCAAAAGGGCGGACCACTGTCCGCCCTTTTCCTCCCCGGGAACGCCAATCTCCCGATTGGCTCCTCTAACCAAGATAATCTTCGGCGGCCAATCCCCTGACCGCCGCTGGCACCGCCATGGACAAATCCGAAGACAGTCAGCTACCCCTGCCTCGAAACTCACTCACTACCGGGTCCGTATAGAGTTCAAGCTCTCTGAGCCCAATCGAAAATTAGCGGCCGCCATTCGAATACCCTCAAGGTAAACACTTGAATTTTAGGTACTCCTGTGGTAACATGTCATGTGCCGCAATTACCCAAGCCCGCCGTCACCCGTCCCCGGAGCCGGCTCACCGCAAATCAGCGCACCCACCCCCCGGCACCGCTCGCACTTCCCTCGCAGAGAGCTAAAATCGCGCGTTGCAACCCTCCTACAATCAACACACTACAAACGCCTCATTTCTCAACACGCCCATTTTCATACACTTACAAACGCCTAGGGGGTATAGGGGCATTTTCACTAGAAAAATCGCCCGCCACCACCTCCACCGCCCCGAATTTGACTCCCACGCAACCCCCGAATACTATCAATCGTTTCACTAGCGCTCCCGGAGCCGCCTTGACCCCATCCCCCAATCGTCCGACGTTCTATCTCACCACCCCGATCTACTATGCCAACGCCCGCCCTCACGTCGGCTCGGCGTACACCACGCTGGTGGCCGATACGATTGCGCGCTTCAAACGCATGCAGGGTTACGACGTCGCTTTTCTCACCGGCACCGACGAGCACGGCGAAAACATCGCTCGCGCCGCCGCCAAGTTGGGCGTTACCCCTCGCGAGCTCGTGGACCGCAACTCCGCCGTTTTTCGCGCGCTCTGGAACGCTCTCGGCATCAGCTACACCCATTTCGTGCGCACCACTTCCGCCGATCATTTGCGCGCCGTGCGCCGCCTGCTCCTGCGCGCCCGCGACGCCGGCTACATCTACAAATCCTTTTACGAGGGCCGTTACTGCGTTTACGACAATCTCTACGTCACCGACAATACCGAGCCCGCCGACTGTCCGCAGTGTGGCCGTCCCGCGGAAATCGTCTCTGAAGAAAACCACTTCTTCAGGCTCTCCGCCTTTCAGGACAAGCTGCTGCAGCTCTACCAGGATCAGCCCGACTTCATTCGCCCCGCCTTCCGCCGCAATGAAATCGTCAAGTTCGTCGAGTCCGGACTCCGCGACATTTCCGTCAGTCGCCGCACCGTGAAGTGGGGCCTCCCCTGGCCCGACGATCCCGAGCAGGTGGTCTACGTCTGGTACGACGCGCTCACCAGCTATCTCAGCGGCATCGGCTACGGCGACGATGAGCTGCAATTTGAGAAATACTGGCCCGCGCAGCTTCACCTGATCGGCAAGGAAATCATCCGTTTCCACTGCGTCTACTGGCCCGCATTTCTCATGGCCGCCGAGGAGCCCCTACCCAAAGAAATCTTCGCCCACGGCTGGCTGCTTTTCGAGCAGGAGAAAATGAGCAAGTCCAAAGGCAACGTCGCCTATGCCGAGCCTATCGCCCGCGTCCTGGGCGTTGACGCTCTGCGCTACTATCTGCTGCGCGACGTGCCCTTCGGGCAGGACGGCAACTTCAGCCATGACGCCCTCATCACCCGCTATAACAGCGATCTTGCCAATGGCCTCGGCAACCTCGCCAGCCGCACCCTCACCATGATCGAGCAGTACTGCGGCAGGCGAAATACCCGTGCCGAACGCCGCAATCATGCTCGGCGAGGACGAGACTTCGCTCGAGGCCGCGTTGACGCAAGCCGCCCGCGAGGTCCTCGCCGCTTACGAGGAGCTATCCTTTTCGCGCGCCCTCGAGATCCTCTGGGCCGCAATCTCCAAAGTTGACGGCTATCTCACCGCGCAAAAGCCGTGGACGCTGGCCGAAATGCCCGCGCAACGCGACGCGCCTCGAAACCGTTCTCTACCATTCCGCGGAATCGCTGCGCATCATTGTTGCGCTGGCTCATCCCGTACTGCCCAACGCCACTTTCAAAATCTGGACCCAGCTAGGGCAAATCGGCGCTTTGGCCGAGGCCCGTATCGACCAGCTATCCTGGGGACAGATGCCTGCCGGTACGCGCATTGGCGAACCGTCGGCGGTTTTTCCCCGCGTCGAAAAAAAAGAAGCTCTCGAAAGGATTCTCGCCATGGAACAGGACATGCTCTCGCAAAAACCCGCTGCCTCCGGACCCGCTGCATCAGCAGCCGCCGGCCAACTCCGCCGCGGCTGATTTCCGCGCGCTTCTGCCGAGCACCCCCGGCGGAACTCCGGCGGGAACTTCTGGCGGCGCAGGGGCGCCTGCCGGTTCTGCGCCGGGCGCTCCGGCAGGCACCGTCAAGCAAGAGGCGCCCGCGCGCATCGGCATCGACGATTTCACCAAAATCGAAATGCGCGTCGGCCTCGTGAAATCGGCCGAGCGCGTCGCCAACGCCGACAAACTCCTAAAATTGATGGTGGATATCGGCGACGAAGTTCGCCAAATCGTCGCCGGCATCGCCACTGCCTACGAACCGGACCAATTGGTCGGCCGCAAAGTCGCCGTCGTCGTGAATCTTCAGCCGCGCAAACTGCGCGGCGTCGAGTCCAACGGCATGATCCTTGCCGCCTCCGCCGGCCCGACGGCAAAGCCGGTCCTCGCCGGCTTCCTCGAAGACGTCCCGGTCGGCTCGCGCCTCAAATAGGATAGCTAACGGCAATTGCCCACCACCAGGCGAAAAACATGCCGCACGAATCACCAATAAAGCCGCCCCCCCAACAGAAGGCGACGCAAACGGAGACGCCGCAACAAGAGGCCTTGCTCGAGCTGGTCGATTCGCACGCCCACCTCGACGTCTCCGACTTCGACTCCGACCGCGAAGCCATGCTCGCCCGCGCTCAAGCCGTCGGCGTCGAAACCATCCTCGCCATCGGCGGGGGCGGCGCAGATCCCGCGGCGCTCGGGTCGTCGCTGCCCTTCGCCGAGCAGTTCCCCTGGATTTACGCCGCCGCCGGCATTCATCCCCACGAAGCGCGGCTCGCCACCCAAGCGCATTACGACACGCTCTCGCGGATCGCGGCTCATCCGCGCTTTCTCGGCTGGGGCGAAATCGGACTTGATTATCACTACGATCATTCGCCGCGCGACGTGCAACAGCGCGTTTTCGCCGACCAGTTGCAGCTCGCCCGCGCCGCGCGACTGCCCGGTGATTCTGCATTGCCGGGACGCCTGGCCCGACTGTCTCGCCGCGCTCGAAGCGCACTGGCGCTCCTCGGGCCTCGGCGGAGTTTTTCACTGTTTCACCGGAACCATCGAGGAAGCACGCCGCGGCATCGACATGGGATTTCTGGTCTCCTTCGCCGGCAATGTGACCTTCCCGAAGGCGCAAAACCTGCGCGACGTCGGCCGCCGCCTTGCCGCTCGCGTCCTTGCTCATCGAAACGGATTCGCCTTTTCTCGCCCCGCAGCCCCATCGCGGCCGCCGCAACGAGCCGGCCTTCGTCGCTGATGTAGCGCGAACGCTCGGACCTGTGAGAGACTTGGCACCGGCGGAGGTTGCCCGCGCTACATCCGAAAATTTCCGCCGCTTTTTTGGGCTCGAACGCACGCCCGGTGCCGCCGGCGCTGGAAATATCCGTGCAGCCTAGCGTGCATGCCGGCGGCTGCATTGTCGCAGGCTGGAAACGTACCCGCTCCCTGGAGGGTCAGATCGCACTGCTGACCGTAAAAGAGATTTTCGATCTCGTTCGCGATGATCTGGTGCGCGTCGAGCAGGAACTCGCCGAGCAGACCGGCGCGGCGAGCGAACCGGTCGGCGAAATCGCCCGCTATCTTCTGGGCGGAGGCGGCAAGCGGCTGCGGCCGGCGTTGCTCCTGCTCTCGGCCGGCTATGCCGGGTATCGCGGACCTGCTGCCGTGCACCTGGGCGCGGTAGTCGAATTAATTCACAGCGCTACGCTTATTCACGATGATGTGATCGACGGCGCGGACACGCGCCGCGGCCGCCCTTCGGCCAATTCCCGCTGGGGAAATCATCGCAGCGTTCTCGCGGGCGATTGGCTGTACATGCAGTCCTTCCAGATGGCCCTCGCCGAACGGAATTTCCGGGTTCTCGACATCCTGATCGATTTGACGCAAAGCATGGTTCAGGGCGAATTGTCGCAACTCTCGACTCTGGGACGCATGGACCTGGCCGAAGACGAGGTGGTCGATCTTGCGGCGCGCAAAACCGCTTGCCTGTTCAGCGGATGCGCGCGCCTCGGCGGCGTGCTCGGCCGGTTATCTCCATCTGAAGAACAGGCGCTGGCCGATTACGGGCGCTACGCTGGCGTGGCTTTTCAGCTGGTGGATGATTTGCTCGATTTCACCGGATCTCCGGCGCAGCTGGGCAAGCCCGTGCTCAGCGATTTGAAGGACGGCAAAGTCACCCTGCCGCTGGTGTACGCTCTCGAAAGCGCCTGGAAAAATGACGGTGCAGCCGGCCGCCGCATGGTGCGCGCCGTGCTCGATGAAAAAGGTTTCCACAGCGTGCGTCCCGAGGAAATTTCCGCGCTGGTGCGTGACTCCGGCGCCCTCGACCGCAGCCGTAGCCTCGCGGTTGAATACGCAGCGCGCGCGAAGGCTTGCCTGAACGGCCGCGCCGAAACGGAGTTTGGCCGCGCGCTGGCCGCGGTCCCCGATTTCATCCTCGACCGCGAACGCTGAATCCGCGCGCAAATGCCGTCGCGGATAGCGGCCGGCGCGAGGTCGCGGCCCTGGGCCCATGCTGCCGTTCAAACTCGCCTACCACGACCATTACAACCTCGAAATAGGCGCGCACGTTTTCCCGTCTCATAAATTCCGCATGGTGCGCGACGCTCTCCTCGCCGGCGGCGTCGCGGGCGCGGAGGATTTTCTCGAGCCGCAGCCCGCCACCGACGCAGACGTCCTGCGCGTACACACCTCGGACTACGTCTACAAACTCAAAAACGACAAGCTCTCGGCAACGGAGCGCATGCTGCTCGAGCTTCCCTATTCTCCACAACTGGTCGAGTCTTTCTGGCTGCATGCGGGCGGAACGATTCTCGCGGGGCGCGGCGCGCTCGACAAGGGCGTCGGGGTGAATCTTGGCGGCGGTTTCCACCACGCCTTTAGCCGAGCATGGTGAAGGATTCTGCATGCTGAACGATGTGGCCATCGCCATCCGCCGCTTGCAATCGGAAGCGAGCGCACGAGGCGAGTCGCTGCGCGTGATGGTGATCGATACCGACGTGCATCAAGGCAATGGCACCGCGGGGATTTTCGCTGGAGACGCGAGCGTATTCACGATGTCAATTCATCAGGAACATAACTATCCCGTGCCCAAGCAGAAATCCGATCTCGACGTGAATGTCGAGGATGCGGCGGGCGATGACGAGTATCTGGATCTGCTGGCAAAGGGACTGGCGGAATCATTCGGTCGCTTCACGCCGGAACTTATTTTTTATGTGGCTGGCGCCGATCCGTATCGCGACGACCAGCTGGGCGGTTTGTGGGTGACGATGGCGGGGCTGCGGCAGCGTGACGCGCTGGTGTTCAGCGCGGCGCGGCGGCGAGGTGTTCCCGTGGCGGTAACGCAGGCGGGGGGATACGCGCGAGACGTGGCGGACACGGTGCGCATTCACGCACAAACGGTAATCGCAGCGCGTGATACCGTGCCGGAAACCAATCCTTAGGGCGCGCGTGCTTGCGAATTTCCAGAGTAAATTTGCCGATTACGCGCGGCAACCGGCCACAGGAGAAAGCTCGGTAAAAGCCTCAGGTCGCGCTGTTTTTTGTTGGTAGTTGTTAATGCCGATTCGCGGGATCAGCTAACACACACGTGCGGGCGAGAGGTTCACTTGAAATCGAGCAGAACGTCCATGGAGTGCGTTTCAAGATTGGGGCGCAGCCAGTGGCCCATTTCGCTGTAGTGGACGGGGAGCGCACCGAATATTTCCGTAGTCGGTTTTTCGAGCTTAACGAGCATTTCATCGAAGTATGTGGCATCGAAAACGTCGCCGCGCCGCTGGCGCCAGATCGTGCGGAGCACGCGTTCGGCATCGACGGATAGGCCGGTGATAATCAGCTCACCCAGGCGATATTGCGGGCCTTCGGCGATGTTGACGCGATAGGCGACGGTAGCGGCCCCGTCGTCAAATTGCGGCTGCGGATCAATCTTGGCGTCGACATATCCATGGTGCTGATATTCCTTTTCCACGCGCAGCCACCCGGCGGTGAGCTTCATGCCGTCGCCAAGGTCGCCAGGCTTCACAAGCAGCAGCGCACCGAGAGCCGGAGCGGCGAGCGCAGCATTGCCGCTCCAAGTGACGCCGGAAAGATGGAAGACCGGCCCCGGAGTGATTGGCACTTTCACAGAAACTTGCGATGGCAGCGGAGCGTTGGGCTGCGCGCCGTGGACGTCCGTATCAGGTTCCCCGAAGCGCACGCGGAGCCGGCCCGCGGAAAGATAAAGCGGGCGGACCTGCTCCTGCTCGAAAATCTCGATGGCCAAGCGGGAGAATGGCTTGCCGACGAGATCGAGGTTGCGAGCGCGCAACTTTTCGGAAGTTTGCGCCAGGGAATCGCCGAAATCGAGCGAGCCGATGTTGACGGTCGATCCTGAGACTCGAAAAAGCATCATCGTGTCGGCGGCGGCGTCAGAAGCGGGCACCTCTCTGGAAGATTCTGCGGACGAATTTGTGTTAGACGAATTTCTGTCACCGGTGACTGTGCCCGGCCCGGATTCGTCACCTGACAATTTACTATTGAGAGCGCTGTCATTCGCGGCGGTTTGACGTGATGCGGCGGGATCGCCGGGCGGGAGACCGATTTCATGTTCCACTGTTCCCGCGACACCTCGCGATTGGACGAGCTTGGCGATGGCTGCGGTCATGTCCTCAAGCTCGGTGCCTTCCGTGGGCGCGGTACCGTTAAAGAGCGGCACGGCCTGGCGAATGGCGGCGGTAAGTTCGGCATCGGTAAACCAGGGGAAATTGTCGAAGAACACCGGCAGCGCGGGCGCGTCCTGCAAAACATATTCCAGGGTGATTTTGTTGCCGCGGCTGAGGAATGAATAGTTCACGCGCAGGAAAACGCCGAGGTGCGCGAGCCGGTCGGCAACGTCCTGGAGCTGCTCGCGGGTGACGGTGTCACCGGGCTTCAACCCTGTTGCCACCGCTACCTGCTCCTCCGTGTAACGCCGGGAACCAGTGGCGTGAATTTCGGCGATGACTGCCGAGCTTGACGCTGGGGGCGCCTGCGCGCGGGCGAGCTGCGCAAGAGCCCCAACGCAAACAGCCAAAGCCAGAACGGAGAGCTTGCGGAGGAGGTTCATAGGAACAAGGGGATTTTACGCGAGACGCGCATTTCGTGGAAGTGTGGCCTTTGCGGCAACCGATTGCAGGTAAAACCGTTGTATCATAACGCCGTTTTTGGGCCCTGCACGGCTAAAGTCATCTGACGGCGCGCGCCGCGTTTTTTGTGAGATCGGCCGCGTGCCGCGAGTCGGGCCATGACGCGCGACGTGTTCATCAGTCCTGCGGGCGATGATGCGGGTGTAGCTGTTGAGGTGTGTGCGCGGCTCGAAGGGCGCGGGCTGCAGTGCTGGATGGCGCCGCGCGATGTGGGCGCTGGTTCGGTGTGGGTTGAAGCGATTCTCGGGGCCATCGAGCAGTCGCGCGTTTTTCTGCTGATTCTCTCCAATAACGCCAATCAATCGCAATTCGTAAAGAATGAAGTGAACCGAGCGTTTTCGCAGAGCAAGCCAATCGTGACGTTCCCGCTGGAAGACGTGGTGCCGGGTGGATCGCTGGAACTGTATCTGGCGTGGCATCACTGGACGGATGCGTTTCCGCCGCCGCTGGAAGCGCGGGTGCCGACGAGGACGAAGTGATGGTAATTGCGGCTGGCACCAAATTCGGGTGGTACGAGATCACTGGCGCGATTGGTGCGGGCGGGATGGGCGAGGTGTATCAGGCGCACGACACCAAGCTGGGGCGCGACGTGGCCATCAAAGTTCTCCCCGAAGCGTTTGCGCACGATCCCGAAAGGCTTTCCCGTTTTCAGCGCGAGGCGAAGATGCTGGCGGCGCTGAATCATCCCAACATCGCGACAATTTATGGACTGGAGCAGTCAAACGCCACGAGCTATTTGGTGATGGAGTTGGTGTCGGGTGAGACGCTGGCGGACCGCGTTAAACGAGAAGGGGCGATTCCGGTCGAGGAAGCCTTGACGATTGGCAAGCAAATCGCAGAGGCGCTGGAAGCCGCACACGAGAAAGGCATCATTCACCGCGACCTGAAACCCGCCAATGTGAAGGTGACGCCGGAAGGCAAAGTCAAGGTGCTGGACTTTGGCTTGGCGAAAGCATTCGCAGGTGACGCAGCAAACGATGATCCCTCCAATTCACCGACGCTGAGCATGGCGGCGACGATGCACGGAGTGATTCTGGGCACCGCAGCGTATATGAGCCCGGAGCAGGCCCGTGGGAAAGCCGTAGACAAACGCACCGACATCTGGGCGTTTGGCTGCGTGCTGTACGAACTGCTGACCGGGAAGCAGACGTTTCAGGGAGAGAACATAACCGAAGTCTCTGGCTGCGGTGGTCAAGAGCGAGCCGGATTGGCAGGCGCTGCCGGTCTCGGCGCCGACGAAAGTGCGTGAATTGCTGCGACGATGCTTGCAAAAGGACAGGACTCTGCGCCTTCAAGCTGCTGGCGATGCTCGAATCGAGATTCAAGAAGCTCTCGCGGCTCCAAGCGTGAGCTCAGCCACCACTGTTCCAGCCAAACGTGGCTGGCGGCAGGCGGTCGTGTTGGGTCTGGCGGTTCTGGTTGCGGCTGTCGTCGCTGGACTTGCAGTTTGGAATCTGAAGCCGATGCCTACGTCTCCGCCCGAGCCCGTGTCGCGTTTTACGATCACGCTGCCGCCGGGCCAACAACTGGCAGGTCTGGAAAATGGCCCTGCTGTGGCTCTCTCTCCTGACGGCACTCATCTCGCCTACGTGGCCACCCAAAACGGCACGCAGCAGATTTATCTGCGGGCGATGGATAGCCTGCAGGCCAAGGCCGTTCCCGGCACGGAAGGAGCCGTCAGCCCTTTTTTTTCGCCCGATGGCCAATGGGTGGGGTTTTTCGCAGACGGAAAGCTGAAGAAAGTCTCGGTGAGCGGAGGGGCGGCGGTGACCTAGGGGATGCTTCGATCTCCTCACGGAGCCAGTTGGGGCAGCCAAGGAAGGATCGCCTTTGCACCTACAAACGTCTCAGCCTCTCCTGCAAGTGTCGGATGCGGGGGGCGCCCCGCAGCCGCTGACTCGCGTCAAAAGGGGAGGTGCAGCCACCGCTGGCCGGAGTTCTTGCCCGGCGGCAAGGCCGTGCTCTTTGCTGCCGGAGGCGAATGGCAATTGGGGTAACGCAGGTTGCCGTCCAGTCGATCGGGACGGGCGAATGGCGGAACCTGATCCAAGGGGGGACGCACCCGCACTACGCGCCCTCGGGGCATCTGGTTTATGCGCAGGCGGGAAACCTGATGGCCGTGCCGTTTGATCCTCAGCGGCTAACGGTCACGGGCACGCCAGTGCCCGTGGTGGAGGGCGTTCTGCAATTCCGTCCACCGGAGCCGCTCAGTACAGCCTTTCCGTCACGGGATCGCTGGTCTATGTTGCGGGTGGCGTTCAGTCGACCCAAACCAACCTGGTGTGGGTCAGCCGCAAGGGAGCAGAGCAGCCCTTGGCCGCCCCTGCGCACGCCTATCGAAGACCCGCGACTTTCCCCCGACGGCCGGCGGATAGCCGTGGCTATCCGGATGGAAACAAGTCTGGCTGTACGATCTTGCCCGGGAGACCTTGACCCGATTTACGTTTGAGGGGACTTCGAACAATGACCCAGTTTGGACACCGGATGGCAAACGGATAGCATTTAACTCAAACTAGGAAGGACCGCTGAACCTTTTCTGGCAACTGGCCGACGGCAGTGGCGGCCTGGAGCGGTTGACCACCAGCGAGTACACCCAATGCTCCGAGTCCTGGTCCCCGGATGGGCAACTGCTGGCCTATACCGAAGTCAATCCCACCACGGGATATGACATCTGGGTGCTGCGGCTCGGCGACCGCAAGGCGCAGCCTTTCCTCCGAACACCGTTCAACGAAGGCGCGCCACAGTTTTCCCCCGACGGGCGCTGGCTGGCCTATATCTCGGACGAATCGGGCCGCTTTGAGATTTACGTGCAGCCCTATCCGGGCCCCGGAGGGAAGTGGCAAATCTCGACCGAAGGCGGCACGGAGCCCGTGTGGAACCGCAACGGGCGGGAGTTGTTCTACCGCAGCGGCGACAAGATGATGGCGGTGGACATTACTACGCAGCCGAGCTTTTCCGCCGGCAAGCCCCGAATGCTCTTTGAGGGACCAGTACCAGCCGACCCCGTTCGACGCTCCGCCAACTATGATGTGTCACCCGATGGCCAGCGCTTCCTGATGCTCAAGCCCGTCGAGCAGGCGCAGGCGGCGCCGACGCAAATCAACGTCGTGCTGAACTGGTTTGAAGAGTTGAAGCAGAAGGTTCCCACGGGAAAAAAGTGATGGCACGGGAAGCGTTTCGTCAGTCATACGGGCGTTGCGGATGTAGCCGTCCAGGTGTGCGCACTGGTCGGCCCTGCTGCAGATAAGCTTACAGCTCGGTAAAAGTGCACAGGCAAGAATAATGCGTGTGCTACCCGGCTTACGTCTCTTGAAAGGATGAGTGTTTAAGCCTGATTGCCCCATCGAGGCGTAGTGCGATATCAAAACCTGCAGCCCGAGCTTCAAGCAGCTTGACTGTCACCCTGCAGCCGCAGCCATGCGCTGGCTATTTACCCCCATGAGATAATAGAAATGTATGCGCCGAATCAGTAAGTCGAAGCCGGTGCATCTACGGGTCGGGTCTTTATGCCGTGTTGCCGGGTCTCTCGGAAGAATGAGTTGCTGGCCTACCGGCGTCAACCGCCCGCTGAGGCGGCCTTGCCGTCACGAAGGAAGTCGCGGCACTAAGTCATTCAGAATGATATCCTTATGCAAAATCAAACAGCAAGTACCATCGAATCATATCCTTGCGAAAAAACAGGCGGGGGGGTAGGAGTAACCAGCAAGTAAGCACCATGACCCTTTACTTATTCAACCGTCACGGATTTTGCGAGGTTGCGGGGCTGGTCGACGTCGCAGCCGCGGCGCACGGCGATGTGATAGGCCAGCAACTGCAAGGGGACGATTTCGAGAATGGGGGTCATGAATTCGGGCGCCATAGGAATTTCGATGACGTGGTCGGAAGCCTTGCGCGCAAGGTGATCGCCTTCGGTGACCACGGAGATGACGATGCCGTCACGTGCTTTCACTTCCTGGATGTTGGAAACGCTCTTCTCGTAGCGCGTCATGGAGTCCAGGTCGGATTCGTCGCGGGTGGCCAGGACCACGACGGGAAGATTTTCGTCGATCAGCGCGTTGGGGCCGTGCTTCATCTCTCCGGCGGGATAGCCTTCGGCGTGGATGTAGGAAATTTCCTTGAGCTTGAGAGCGCCCTCGAGCGCGATGGGATAATGAATGCCGCGGGCCAGATAGAGGAAGTCCGAGTAGCGGAAGAATTGCCGCGCCAGCCCCTCGTAAATTCCGGCCTCATCGCCTTGCAGGATCGTTTCCATTTTGTGCGGGAGGCGCGTGAACTCCTGCATGAGGCGTTGCGCGACTTCGGGGGAGAGCTTGCCGCGCAGCTGGCCGAGATAAAGCGCGATCAGCATGAGGGCGGTGAGCTGGCCGGTGAAGGCTTTGGTCGAGGCGACGCCAATCTCCGGCCCCGCATGCGTGAGGATGGTGCCGGCGGCTTCACGCGTGACCATGGAGCCCACAACATTGCAAATCGCCAGTGTTTTCGCGCCTTTCTGCTTGGCTTCGCGCTGCGCGGCCAGGGTGTCGGCCGTTTCGCCGGACTGCGAGATACAGATGACCAGCGTGCGGCCGTCCACGATGGGGTCGCGGTAACGAAATTCGCTGCCGTAATCCACTTCCACGGGGATGCGCGCCAGGCGCTCGATCATGAATTTCCCGGCGAGGCCGGCATGCCAACTGGTGCCGCACGCGACGATCTTCACATCGCGGAAATTCCTGAATTCGTCTTCGCTGATATCCATGGTGTCGAGAAAAACCTTGCCGGTGTCGAGCGAGATACGGCCCAGCATGGTGTCGCGCACGGCGGTGGGCTGCTCGAAAATCTCCTTTTGCATGAAATGCTTGTAACCGCCCTTTTCCGCCATGATGGGGTCCCAGGTAACGTGCTGGATGTGGGGCTCCACGTGGGCGCCGGCGGTGTCGGTGAGGCAAACGCCTTGCGGGGTCAGTACGGCGATATCGCCATCCCCCAGGAAGAAAATATCGCGCGTGTGATAGAGAATCGCGGGGATATCGCTCGCGACAAAATATTCGCCCTGGCCGAGGCCCACGACCACCGGCGGACCTAAACGCGCTGCCACAATTTTTTGCGGGTCCTTGGCGGAGAGCACCGCGATGGCATATACGCCGGTGAGACGCCGCACGGTTTTGCGCACGGCGGCTTCGAGCGGGCCGCCATCCATGTATTTCTCAATCAGGTGGGCGATGATTTCGGTATCGGTCTCGGTGACGAATTTGTGGCCTTCTTTTTCGAGTTCGTGCTTGAGCTCGATGTAATTCTCGACGATGCCGTTATGCACGACGACCACCTGGCCGGTGCAATCGCGATGCGGATGGGCATTTTCCTCGGTAGGGCGTCCGTGCGTGGCCCAGCGCGTGTGCCCGATGCCATAGAGCCCGTCGATCGGCGACTGGCGAATCGCCTCCTCGAGATTGCGCAGCTTGCCGGAGGCGCGGCGCAATTCGAGCTTGCCGTCCTGCCCGACGACGGCGATGCCCGCGGAATCGTATCCGCGATACTCGAGACGGCGCAGGCCGTCCAGAATCAGAGGTACAACTTTCTTAGGGCCGATGTATCCGACGATGCCGCACACGGGAGTCTCCTTCGCCTGACGTAACCAGCCTAATTACAGAAAAACCCCAACGCGTGACGTCAGCGCAAGGGCACCTGCAACCGGCGGGCTGTAGGGTGACGTGAAACAGGGACGCCACCGGTAAAATTTAGAGTAGCACAACATACAGCGGTGCTACGGGGGCGCGGCGCATGTGATGTTAACGGTCACTAAACATTATGCGAGCCGGGGGGCGGCCCGGCGGTCTTACGAAGCGGGGCCGTTTTCGAGGATTTCGAAGCGAAATTCTTCAATCACGGGGTTGGTGAGGACTTCGCGGGCGATGCGCTCAACCTCGGCGTGCGCGGCGGCGGGGTCGAGGCCGGCAAGATCGAGCACAAAGAATTTGCCTTCGCGCACGTCGCGCACTGCGGTATGGCCGAGGGAGGCGAGCGCCTGCTGGATGGCGCTGCCCTGCGGATCGAGCACGGTCTGCTTGAGCATGACCCAGACGTGGGCTTTCATGTTGGTAGCGGAGCTCGGCATTTTGGGCCTGAAAGCGGCATTATAGCAGAGGTTAAACGAGCGACAATGCGGCTGCGCGATGGCGAAAGCTTGCGAGGAGCCGCTGTTTTTCGGCCGGAGGAAGAAAAGAGGAGGAAAAGCCGGCCTCCGCGATCCCCAAAATTTCCGGGGTCGTCAGGCCCATTCCGCCGAGAGCGGCGTACTCGCCGGCAAGAGTGGTCTCGAACATGGCAGGATCGTCCGTGGACAGCGTCACGGGTATGCCGGAACGCAGGAGCCGGGGCAGGGGGTGATCGCGCAGGGCGGCCAAGTATGGCGCTTCACCTACCGGGACTTCAGCAACGGGCGTTTGACCAAAGGGCGTTTGGCTAACGGGCGATTCACCAATGGAGGGCGGCGCGTCATTGCCCGCCGGGGGCGCGGTGCGGCCTAACTGCAGAGCGAGGGCGCCGGTGCGGATGTTGCTGGACGGGCAAATCTCCAGTGGAATGGCACGATTGGCGAGCCAGTTCATGAGGTAGGGATCGCGCACGGCGGCAATTCCGTGGCCGATGCGCTCCGCGCCAAGCTGCTCGACAGCCTCGCGAACCAGTTCCGGCCCGCCAATTTCTCCGGCATGGGCGACGCGATGAAGCCCGCTGGCGGCGACTTGGTTGTAGGCATCGCGAAATTCAGCCGTTAGGACAGAGAGTTCGTCGCCGCCCATCCCGAAGGCGACCACGCCTTCGCGCCGCAGTTCGATGGCGCGGCGCGCAACTTCTTTCGCTGCGGAGGGGCCGAACTGGCGCACGGTGTCGAAGATCCATTGCAAATGGAGGCCGAGTTTCTCGAAGGGCGCTACTGCTTCGCGGATGGCGCGAAAGTTGGCGGCGACGTCCTGCTTGCGCAGGAGCATGACGCCCACCGACAGCGTGATTTCGCCGTAGACCACATTTTCAGCGACCAAAAGAGCGGCCAGGCGTTCCGCAGCCAGGGCGTAGTCATGCGGCGCGCGCAGGTAAGAGGTAACCCACTTGTAAGCCTCGATGAACCCGGGAAAATCGCTCACGTGGTAGCTTGCCGTAACCTCCTGCTCGCCGAGGTGAGCGCCATAGCGGGCTGCCAACTCGACGACGGTGCGCGGGGCGAGCGAGCCTTCCAGGTGGAGGTGCAGCTCCGCCTTGGGCAAGGAACCGAGCGCTCGGAAGAAAGACGCTGAGGGTGACGCACCAATCCCGCGAGTTGGATGGGGATTCAACGGGGGATCCGCGGGAGGCACGGGTTTACCGGTGACGCGCGTTTGGGCTGGCGGGGTGCGCGTTTCGCACGGCGGAATCGCCAATGGAAACGAATCGTTCAGGAGGCCGCGAACACCTAATCGACTCACAGACGGATCGACTCACGGACGCGCTCCGGCGCGCTCCTCTATACCAAGGACGCTGCGCTTGCGGCTATACGCGAAGTAGATCACCAGACCAATGATGAGCCAGACGAAGAAGCGAATCCAATTTTCAAGCGTCAGGCCGGCCATCAGCACCAGGCAGCAAAGCATGGAAAGAATCGGCAGCACGGGGACAAAGGGCACGCGAAAGCCGCGCGGCCGGTCGGGCTGCGTGCGGCGGAGGATCAGCACCGCCAGCGATACCAGCACGAAGGCAAACAGCGTGCCGATGTTGGAAAGATCGGCGAGCGTACCGATATCGAAAATGCCGGCGGGAATGCCTACGAACACGCCGGCAATCCAGGTGGCGACATCGGGCGTGCGGAATTTCGGATGGACGCGCGAGAATGCGCGCGGCAGCAAACCGTCGCGGGACATGGAGAACCACACGCGCGCCTGTCCCAGCTGGAAGACGAGCAGGGATGAAATCATTCCCATGAGCGCGCCGACCGTGACCCACTGCTCGACGCGCGGCAGGCCGATGGCCTCGAGCGCATTGGCGACGGGGGCGGCGTTGCGCAGGCTCTGCCAGGGCTGGATGCCGGTCAAGACGATGGCTACGCCCACGTAGAAGACGGTACAAATCAAAAGAGAAAACAAAATGCCCAGCGGAAGGTCGCGCTTGGGGTTGCGGCACTCCTCGGCGGCGGTGGAAACGGAATCGAAACCGATGTAGGTGAAGAAGACGATGGCACCGCCGGTCAGTACGCCCTGCCAGCCGTTGGGCATGAAGGGCTTCCAATTCGTAGGATGAATATATTTGGAGGCGGCAAAAACGAAAACGAGGATGGCCACGAACTTGATGCCCACCATCACTGTGTTGGCCTCGGCGGACTCGCGAATGCCGAAAACCAGTAGCACGGTGAGCAGCATGACTACTAGGAAACCGACGACATTAAAGTTCATGTGCCAGCCGGTATCGGGCGAATAGGCGGGATTCGAAATCGATGCCGGCAGGTGAATGCCGAACGTGCCGAGCAGGCTGTCGACATACGCGGAGAAACCTACGGCCACGGCCATATTGGATACGGCGTATTCCAGGATCAAGTCCCAGCCAATGATCCAGGCGACCAGCTCGCCGAGCGTAGCGTAAGTGTACGTGTACGCGCTGCCGGCGATGGGGATCATCGAGGCCAACTCCGCGTAGCAAAGCGCCGCGAAACCGCAAACGATGGCCACCAGCGCGAACGAGAGCGCGATGGCCGGGCCGGCGCCGGGGCGGCCCGAGGCTCCTGCGGCGCGATGGCCGTAGAGGATTACCTGGAGCACCGGGGCTTTGAGGATCGAGGGGTATTCGACGACTTCGCCGGCCGCTGCGGTGCCGGTAAGGATGAAAATTCCGGTGCCGATGATGGCGCCCACGCCCAGGGCGGTCAGGCTGATCCAGCCAAGCGTTTTTTTCAAGCGGCGCTCGGGCTGATCGGCGTCGGAGAGCAGGCGGTCGATATTTTTAATGCGGAAAAGGTCCGAACTCAAGAGGCCACCTGCGATCCAGGCATCAAGATCAAGAAATGACGAAGCGAAACTTTACCTTGAGCAGAGCCGGCGCGCAACGGAGAGTCCGGCGATGCGGACACTTTTGACTGGGCGCGCCCCGTTTCTTATAATCGCGAGTCTCCTTTGTTACCGATCGCCTCAAAATCGGGTGCTGAGAATTCGTGTATCACATCGTTGAAGCTCGCATACGTGCGGCGCTGGCTGAAGTTCTGAGGCAGCGGGGCGTCGAAGATGTTCCCGTGGTGATCCAACGTCCGCCCGAGATCGCCATGGGCGAGTCGGCGACGCCGGTGGCCTTTGAGCTGGCCAAGCGGCTGCGGCGCGCGCCACGGCAAATCGCGCAGGAAATCGCGCGGGAACTGGCGCTCGCGGCTAATTCCCGGCGTCGCGCGGGTAGAGACGGCAGGTGCGGGGTACATCAATTTCTTTTTCGACCGCAGCGCATTTTTTGCGGCGGCCACCGAGCCGTTCCGGCCGGGCACCGAAAAAGCAACAGCGGAGCCGCTCGGCCCGGCTGTGACCCTCAGCGCCAAGTGCATCGTCGAGCACACCAATATAAATCCCAATAAGGCCGCGCACATCGGGCATCTGCGCAATGCAGCGCTGGGCGATACGTTTGTGCGCTTGCTGCGGCGTGAAGGGCGTCCCGTGGAAGTGCAGAACTACATCGATAATACGGGGGTGCAGGTGGCCGACGTGGTGGTCGGGTTCCAGCACATCGAGAATAAATCGGTGGAGGAAGTGCGCGAACTGGCCGCCGGGCCGCGCTTCGACTATTTATGCTGGGACCTGTACGCGCGGGTGACGAATTTCCTGGCCGAAGACGCCGCGCGCCTCGCGCTGCGCAGCCGGACGCTGCGCGCCATCGAGGAGGGCCATGGGGCCGAGGCGGAGATTGCCGAAATCGTGTCGGTGGCCATTTCGCGCTGCCACTTGCGAACCATGGCGCGTTTGGGGATCGAGTACGACCTGTTGCCGCGAGAAAGCGAAATTCTGCAGCTGAAATTCTGGGATGCCGCGTTTGAAAAGTTGAAAGAGCGCGGCGCGATTCACAAAGCTGTCGCAGGCAAGAACGCCGGCTGCTGGGTGATGAAGCTGGACGTCAGCCAAGGCGGCACTGACAGCGGCGCCGGCGGCGCATCCGGTGGCGAAACTGATGACGATGCCAAGGTTATCGTGCGTTCGAATGGCACGGTGACGTACGTCGGGAAGGATATCGCCTACCAGTTGTGGAAATTCGGCTTGCTGGGACGCGATTTCGCGTATCGCCGGTTCCATACCTACGAAGGCGGGCACACCGTTTGGACCACCGCGGTGAGCGGCGGCGAAGCAGACGCGCCGCCGTTCGGGAACGCTGTGGACGTATTCAACGTGATCGACGCGCGCCAAGCCTATTTGCAGAATGTAGTGGTGGCGGGCCTGCATGCACTAGGATTCGCCGAACAGGCGGCGCATTCGGTGCATTTTTCCTACGAAATCGTGGCGCTAACGCCTCGCTGCGCGGCCGAAATGGGTTATGCACTGTCAGAAGAAGAAGCTCGGAAGCCTTACGTCGAGGTCAGCGGACGCAAAGGCCTGGGCGTAAAGGCCGACGATCTCCTCGACCGGATGGAAATTGCGGCGCGCGCGGAAGTGGATCCGCGTCATGTCGGAGCGCCCGAGTCTGAAAGGGAAAGCATCGCGCACGCCATCGCCATCGGCGCCCTCCGTTATTTTCTACTCAAATACACGCGTACCGCGATCATCGCTTTCGATTTTAAAGATGCGCTCAGCTTTGAGGGGGAAACGGGACCTTATTGTCAATACGCCGTTGTCCGGGCGCGGAACATTTTTCGCAAAGCCGCCGAACAGGACCCGAATTTTCGCGTAGAGGAGCTTTTTGTCTCGCCGCAACTGGGGGAAGGCGCAACAAAAAGCCCCGCTAAAAAACCAGTCATGTTCCTGGAAGGCACCGCAGGAAATGAATTATGGGAGCTGGCGCTTCTCGCGGGTTCACTCGATTGGCAAGTGGCGGCCGCAGTCAATGCACAGGAGCCTGCGTTCGTCGCGAAGTATGCCTTCGAGCTGGCGCAAGCCTTCAGTCTTTTCTACCACCACCACCACATCCTCTCCGAAGCAGATCCGGAGCGAAAAAGCTTTCTGTTGCAACTTAGCCGGTTCGTCGAATTGCAACTGGTGGCGGCTCTCGATCTCCTCGGAATCAATGCACCGCAGAAGATGTAACCCGCAGAAGTTGGCCCGCGTGGGCCGTAACCGTTATTGCACGGGCTCCAAGTAGAGCCCGCACCCGTGCAGCCAGCGATCGGACCGCGCCGGAATCGGCGACGCCGCGACTTATCGCGGCGAGTTATTGTGGCGGCTATTTTGCCGCCACCGGCGCCTCGAAGTTCATGGCCAGATCCACCAGCGTCCGCACACCCACGCCTGTGCCACCTTTGCCGGCCCAGGACTTGGCATCGTCGAGCCAGGCGGTGCCGGCAATATCCAAGTGTACCCACGGAGTGTCGCCGGTAAATTCGCGGAGGAACCAGGCGGCCGAAATCGCGCCACCCCATCTTCCGCCGACGTTCTGGATATCTGCGATGGTGCTGTTAATCAGTTCGCGGTATTCATCGTCCAGGGGCATGGCCCACATTTTTTCTCCCGCCGCGCGGGAACTGGCCAGCACACGCTCCGTAAAGGCCGAGTCGGAGCCGAAAACGCCTGTATTGACGCTGCCCAAAGCGACGACGATGGCGCCTGTGAGCGTGGCGGCATCAACCAGATGCGTGGCGCCCAGTTGTTTTGCATAGGCGATGCCGTCGGCCAGCACCAGGCGTCCCTCGGCATCAGTGTTGATTACCTCGATCGATTTTCCGGACATCGCGAACTGCACGTCGCCGGGCTTTTGCGCACGGCCGCCAGGCATATTTTCCGACGAAGGGATTACGGCGATTACCTTGATCGACGGCTTCAAGTAAGCCAAAGCGCGCATCACACCCAACATCGCGGCGCCGCCAGCCATGTCAAATTTCATTTTCTCCATGTCATTGGCTGGTTTGATGGAGATACCGCCGGTATCAAAAGTGATGGCTTTGCCGACGAGTCCCAGAACGGGCTCAGTCGCCTTCTCGGATGCTTTACCTGCCGGCGCTTTCCCAGGCTTTTCCGCCGATTGGGCGGCCGGAGGCGTATAGGTCAAAACGATCATGCGCGGGGGTTCGACGCTGCCGCGCGCCACCGCCAGCAGCGCGCCCATTTTCAGTTCGGCCATGCGCTTTTCATCGATAATCTCAACGGCCAAGCCGGTTTCCTGGGCCATGGTTTGTGCACGTTCGGCGAGCATGGTGGGGGTGAGGAGGTTCGAGGGCTCATTGCCCAGCTCACGCGCGAAATTCTGAGACTCCGCGATGATTGTTCCTCGATCGATGCCGGCCTGCGCCGCGTCATCGAATCCTGCCAGCGCGACGGATTCGACCCCCTTGCGGTTCGGTGGTTTGCCCGACGCTTCAGACTTGTCAGACTTGGCGGTTTTGTCGGTGCGATATTTATCTCCGTCAAAGCTGCCGAGAATCAGGCCCTCGGTAATGGCTTGGGCATCCGTCGCATCGCGATGGGTCTCGCGCGCCAGAAAGGCCAGCCGCGTGACGGCACGGGTCTTGAAGTAGCGCACCGCCGTGGCCGCCAGACGCCGCAGTTCGGCGGCGCCAAATTTTCCACGCTTCCCTGCTCCCACCAGGAGCACGCGCTGCGGCGCAAGCCCTGGGACAAAATGGACCAGCGTCATTTCCCCCGTCTTACCGGTCAGTTCCCCGCTCGCGGCCAGCCGCGAAAATACCCCGCCGGCGGCGTGATCGAGCTCGGCGATAACGCCTTCAACAGGTCCCTGTTCGTTTTCGGATTCAAATACATAGCTAACCAGCGCTTCGGCGTCGATATTTACCGCGGGCCTGGGATCGAGCGTTACTTTCAATTTGTTTTCCGCGCCCTTGTCCATGATTCTCAACGCCTCCGGTATTTGTACAAAGCTTCGTTCACTTCACGCTTAGATTCCTTGTCGCGTTCGCTTTGCCGGCGGTCCCATTCCTTTTTGCCACGGGCCAGCGCGAGTTCGCACTTGGCGATACCCGCGCGGAAATAGATGCGCAACGGCACCAGCGTCAACCCTTTCTGCTGCGTTTTTCCGTACAGGCGTTCTATTTCCTGCTTATGGAGAAGCAGGCGGCGCCGCGAAAGCGGCTCGTGGTTGAAGGGCCCTCCCGGAGAATACTGCGGGATGTGGCAGTTGACCAGCCAGATGCTGGGGCCGCGCACCTCTGCGAAGGCGTCGCGCAAGTTCGCTTTGCCCTCGCGCAGCGCTTTTACTTCGGTGCCGACCAGCGCCATTCCCGCTTCGAGCTTCTCGAGGAGGTGGTAATTGTAGGAGGCTGCGCGATTCTGGGCAACGACCTGAACGGCGTCCGCATCCTCTTTGTGGGCTTTTTTCTGCGGTTTCTGCGGCTTGGCCACGGAACGCTATATTAACGACCGATTACAAGTAGAGCAAGCATGGGGCCAACCTTTATTGCTCGGGCCCAAACGCCGGTGCTACTATCCGACTGGTTCATGCGCACACATCGATCGTTTCCAGGGAACAAGCTTTCCCTACTTTAGCCCAGCAGGTCATCGATTCTAGAGCGAGCGTGAAAATGCCCAAGGGTAAAGGAAGCTCCGGCGCGTCCGCGCGGCTCGGGGCTTATCGGAGTTCCAGGATGCGTAAAAGGTACGGTGCAATTGCAGCGCTCGCGTGCGGAATGCTTTGGTTCTCCGGTTGCAATAATGGTAATCAGGACTTCAACGAGGGGAAAAAAGCCGAGGCTATTCACGACTACGACACGGCCGTGGTGCATTACGACCGTGCGCTCAAGGCCAATCCCACCAACACCGAATACCAGCTTAAGCTCGACCGCATGCGGTTTGAAGCCGGGCAATACCACGTGGAGCAAGGCCAGAAGCTCCGCGACAAGGGCGATCTGCAAATGGCCGCAGCCGAATTTCAGAAGGCCATGCTGATTGACCCTTCGAGCCCCATCGCCCAGCAGGAAACCAAGGCCACCATGGACGCGATTGCCGCGAAAGATGCGGCCGGCAGAACGCCGCAAACACCAGCCCCCGAAGAAGAAGAACCCAAGCTGATGGCCGGCCCGCCGGCGTTGCAGCCGCTTTCTCATGCTCCCATCAATCTGAAGATGACCAACGATACCAAGACCATCTTCGACACCATCGCGAAACTTGCCGGGGTCACGATCATTTTCGATCCCGACTTCACGACCCGCCGCATCTCGGCCGAGCTGACCAATGTGACCATCGAGCAGGCTCTCGATATCGTTTCGCTCGAGGCTAAGGCGTTCTGGAAGCCGGTGACCAACAACATCATCTTCGTGGCTCCCGACCAGGCGCAAAAGCGCCGCGATTATGAAGAAGAGATCGTGCGCACGATTTATCTGAAGAATACGATTTTGCCGCAAGATTTGACCGAAATCATCAATGGCTTGCGGCAATTGCTGGACCTGCGGCGCGTGCAGCAATTCAACGCGCAGAACGCCATTATCGTTCGCGATACCCCGGACAAGGTGATGATGGCGGAAAAAATCATCAACGACATCGATAAGCCCAAGGCTGAGGTGGTGATCCAGTTCGCCGTGCTGCAAGCGGTGCGCAACCGCATGCTCGACCTGGGAATCAATCCCGGCAGCGCAGCCGCTTCGCTTTCATTTACGCCGCCGACGAGTACGACGAGCACCTCAACCACAACCGGCACCACGCCGACTTCCACCACGAGCGGCATACCCCTGAGTACCCTAAAAAATTCACACATCTTTACCAACGACTACAGCCTTACGCTGCCCAGCGTCACCGCCACAGCGCTGCTTACCGACAGCACCACGCGCATCATCGACGACCCGCAAATCCGCATCGTGGATGGGCAGGACGCCAAACTGCGCATCGGTAATCGCGTTCCGGTCGCCACGGGCAGCTTCCAGGCAGGTGTCGGCGTGGGAGCGACAGGGGCGGCGGGCATCGTAAATCCCCTGGTGAACACGCAATTCCAATATCTCGATGTGGGCGTGATCGTGGACGTGACGCCGCGCATCCATCCCGATCACGAGATCAGCATGAAGTTGTCGGTGGAAGTCTCCTCGGTGACGGGCACGCAAAGCATCGGCGGCATCAACCAGCCGGTGATCAGCACCAAGAAAATCGAACATGATGTCCGCCTGATGGATGGCGAGGTTAATATTCTCGGCGGCCTGATCGAGCGAACGCAGTCTAAAAACGTCAGCGGCCTGCCGGGGATCGCGAATATACCGATCCTGAAATATTTCGGCGCCGACAACACCTCGCAAAACGAGGACACCGAGGTTCTGATCGTAGTGATTCCGCACATTATCCGCATGCCCGGCATTACCGCGGAAAACCTGCGCAGCCTGGCGTCCGGCACCGATACCAATCCGGAAATCCGTCTCGAATCCGAGGTGCTGTCACCGAGCGCCGTGTCCGTCGCGGTTCCGGCCCAGGCACCCACCCCATCCGCGGGTGCACCAGCGCCGGCAACCTCCACGCCGCCAGGCGCCCCGCAAGGCCCAGGCGCCGGCGCCCAGATTGGATTTGAACCGACGACCTCATCGCTCAAGGCGGGCAGTACAACGACGATCAACGTGGTCGTGCAGAACGCCCAAGACCTCTACTCGATCCCCATGCTTTTACAGTACGATCCCAAGGTCATCGAGGTCGAGGACGTGCGTCAGGGCGGGTTCCTCTCGGGCGGAACGCAGCCCATTGCGGTGGTGCAACGGATTGATAAGGAACGTGGACAAGCCGTGGTGTCGGCGACGCGCATGCCGAATACGCCGGGCGTGAGCGGTAACGGCACGGTATTTGGCATCGTCGTTCGCGGGGTCGCGCCGGGAAGTGCTACGATCTCGATCTTGCAGGTGAATGCGCGCGACTCGCAACAGCAACCCATTCCAGTGGTCAGCGGTGAAGCCACGGTGCAAGTCCAGCCTTAGCACGCGGCCCATGCGCGCATGCCCATTACCTAGATGCCGATTGAGCAGATGCCAGTGGCGCAGATAAAAGTGGCGTAGATGAAAGCGGCCCAGCAGGAGTTCTGGATGCGATTCCGGACGGCAATCCGGCCGCGAGATAGTAAGGCTCGGGCGCAGGCCGGCATGACGCTGCTCGAGCTGATCATCGTCTGCGCTATTTTGCTGGTGCTGGCGACAGCGGCCATGCCCATGGCGCGGTTCACGGTCAAGCGCCAAAAGGAAGCCGAATTGCGCCGCGACCTGCGCGAAATGCGTGACGCCATTGACCGGTACAAAGATGCCTCGGATCGCAATTTGATCCGCGTCGAAGCGGGCACCGAAGGCTACCCCCCGGATCTCGACACGCTGGTCAAGGGAGTCCAGATCACCTCGCAAGCGTCCGCGGGCACCGCGTTGGGAACGGCCCCCAATTCGCAGTCTGCTTTTGCCTCGACGCCATTTGGCTCATCCTCGGCGCCCACCAGCACCGGAGGCAATGCCACCAATCTGGGGTCTAACGCGCTCGCGAGCGGTGGAGGCGACGCGATCAAGCACGTGCGCTTCCTGCGGCGCATCCCGGTCGACCCGATGACCGGGCACGCCGAGTGGGGGATGCGCTCGGTGCAGGACGATCCCGACTCAAATAGTTGGGGCGGAAAAGACGTGTTCGACGTGTTTTCACTCTCGAGCGCCATGGCGCTCGACGGCACCAAATATTCCGAGTGGTAGAAACTTTGCGGGGGCGGATGAACTTCTTCTCACCAGGGTTGTCACGGCGGTTCTCTCGGCGGCGCTTCCCGCTGGCGGGCAGCCGCGGCTTCACGATGATCGAGTTGATGGTGGTGATCGCCATCATACTGGTGCTGATCGCCATGGCCGCCGGCCGCTACGAGCGCTCGGTAATTCGAGCGAAAGAAGCGGTGCTCAAAGAGGACCTGCAAACGATGCGCAATGCCATCGAACAGTTCACGCTGGACAAACAACAAGCGCCGCAGAGCATCGACGACTTGGTTTCCGCCGGTTATCTGCGGCAGGTTCCCCTGGACCCCATGACCCGCGGGCGCGATTGGCACGTGAATTTCGAGGATATGATGCTGACCCCCGACCAAACCGCGACCGGCATCACCGACGTGCATTCGAGTTCCGATTCCGTCTCGCCCTTCGAAAGCACCCCATACAGTTCCTGGTAAATTTATTCGTACATTCGCGTCGGCCGGTGTGAGCGCACGGCTGGAAATGGCTGGTTGTCAACGCAGGCGGAAATGGCCGGTTTGACGCGTCGGTACGATTCCGCTAGGATGATTTCGCGGGGTGGAGCAGCCTGGTAGCTCGTCGGGCTCATAACGCGCCAAACGCCAACCGGCTCTGCCGGATTCAAACGACTTAGCCCTTCTTCTCAGCCGTAAAACCACTCAAAACGGGATATTCTGGGCACTTAACGGGCACCTGAGAATCACAGGTTGCTGCTTGCGCGAAATCACAGGAGCACGCCCGACCGCCTCCTAGAAGGTAACGCCATACGGTGCTCGGGGGGCCGGCCGCCCGTATCGCTCGGTGGTCAGGGTGGCGACTTGACCTTTTTTTCCGAATGCAGCGCGCCTGCCTTGGGCGCACCGAACCCGACTCCAACAGCTCCTTCTCTTGGCTGTCTGACACTCGCCTACGAGGTCAGCGAATGCTGAAAACGACGCCATGGCCGCTTTCTGAAGCTCGCCTTCTTGCTTTGCGATATCAGGATCACTGAAGAGGAGCTGATACCGGTGTGGGTATTCACGACCGTATTCTGAGAAAGCCTGGAGTGCCTTGTTCCAATTTCGTGAGCGGCTTTACTCGCTCTTGTCTGAGCTTTTCAAAAGTTTTCGTGAGCACGGCAAAATCACGAGTTGCGACTGAAGCCAGCAACGCGTTTCGGCCTTCGAAGTGTTTGTAAGGTGCGTTATGCGATGACCGCGTCAACGACTTCTGAACCTTCGTGCAGGGTCGTCTCTGCCTGAACTCATGTTGGATGTGATGGCGAGCGGGTAGCCGAGTCGTGGTGCTCATTTGTTCTCCTTGGGGAAGTGGGGACGCAGAGCGGCGGCAAGGATGCAGTCAAGCATCCGGTCAGGCAGGCTCGTAAGCAGGGGAAGCAGTGCGGCCTCGCGACCGATGGTATAGCGAGTGCGCGGCTTGCGCGCCGTCACTGCCTGGGCGATCACCTTGGCCGCGGCATCGGCGGACAGGCCCGACTCCATTGCCGACGCGGCCTGCGCGGTGATGGCTTCCACCAACCTGCCGTAGCGCTCGCTTTGCTCGGGCGTCATGGTCGACGCTACCTCTTGGGCCCTGGCAATCGCCTGGTCCCCAATTTTCGTACGCACAGCGGCCGGTTCGACCACGACCACCTGGACGCCGAGCGGAGCGATCTCGCGTCGCAAGGAATCACTGACCGCCTCGAGTGCGAACTTCGTGCCCGCGTAAGGACCATACGTGGCCATGGCGATCTTGCCGCCCACAGAGCTGATGTTGATCACGCGCCCCTTGCTGCGGATCAAGGCCGGCAGGAGCATCTGGGTAACGGCGATGTGGCCGAAGAAGTTGACCTCGAACAGGCGCCGCCACTCGTCGATCGCGAAGACCTCGACCGGTGCGTTGACCCCGATGCCAGCGTTGTTCACCAGCGCCCGCACTGCCCGGCCCTCCGGGTCCTCGTGTACTCGAATAGCTAGCGCCCGTATGTGGTCCGGGTTAGTAATGTCGATGATGAGTGGCTCGATACCCGGATCCCGGATTGTGTCGGCGTCCCGATCGCTCCGGACGCCCGCGAGGACGTGGAACCCCCTCCTGGCCAGTTCGCGTGCCGTGGCCTCGCCGATGCCGCTAGACGCACCAGTGATTATGACGATCTCTTGGATTTCAGTTGACGTTGTCATGACTGCAGTCCTTTATTTGTAGAGCGAGGAGCGAACCGTGCTGCGAGGAGTTTCGTCCGTCCCTCTAGCACCTCCATCGAGGGCTTGTCCGCGAACAATCCGTCCAACGCGAGGAGGAAGACCTCTGCGCTCGCTTTGTCGCCCAGGATGGCAGCGACGCATTCGTAGACGACCTTGCGGTAGAGCGCCTCACTCTTGGGGTCGATCAGCTCACAGGTCTCCAAGAACTCGCTCCCCATGGCCGTGCCGACCATCTCGGCCCAGGGTTCGAGCGCCAACAAACGGCACACCCTGAGCAAGCGCTCGTAGGGGCTGCCAGGCCCTTTCGCCGCCTGCTTCGCAGCAGGGTGCCGGGAGACCAGCCAGTCCGCAAAGACGGCCTGGTATATCTCCTCCTTGTCCTTAAAGATCCGGTAGAGCAGCGTCCTCGAGAGGTTGGCGCGCTTGGCGATGTCCTCGAACGTCGTCTTCGCAAAACCGAAATTCAGGAAGCACCAGCGCGCAGCGGTCAGTATCCTCGCGCGCCGGACGGTAGCCCCATCGTCTGTCATCATCGCCGGCATGTAGACATTATGACAAACGGCGCACTTACTGTCAATTTGTTTCGAGCAGGTTCGCGCTTACCAATAAGATTGAATCCATGCCGAGGCCACGGAGCGACGAAAAGCGAACTGCCATCTTAGAGGCGGCGACGCGCGCCATCGTCTCGCAAGGTCTTAGTGCGCCGACAGCAGGCATCGCCAAAGAGGCGGGTGTCGCTACGGATCGCTCTTTACCTATTTCGAAACCAAAACCGATCTTTTCAACCAGCTCTACCTCGAACTGAAAACGGAGATGGCAGCCGCAGCAATGGAAGGTGTGCTCGCGAAAGCAGAACTTCGTGAACAGTTCTATCGGACCTGGCGGAACTGGACGAACTGGGCGGTCTCGTTCCCGGATAAGCAACGAGCGCTGGCACAGCTCCCAGTTTCGAGTGAGATTACAGCAGAGAAGCGCATGGCCGGGCACAAGATGATGGCTCCTCTCGCCGAACTGGTCGAACGGAGCCGGGAGAATGGCTCGATGCAAAAGACTCCGCTGGCCTTTGTCCTGACGCTCATGAACTCAGTAGCAGAAGCCACGATGGACTTCATGACGCAGGACTCGGCGAATGCCAAAAAGCATTGCAAAGCGGGCTTCGACGCCATGTGGCGCATGTTGGAATGATTTTTTTTTGACCCAAATAAATGACTGACTAGACATACAACAACGAAGGACATCCATGCCGACACCCATCTCGGAGAAAAATCAACTAAACCGCGCGTACATCGTCACCGGGCCGACCTCTGGCTACGGCCTCGCGACAGCGCAGGAAGTTGCAAGCACGGAACGGTCATCCTCGTCGGACGCGATCGCGAGAAGCTTCGTGCTTTAAAGAGGGAAATCCAGCAGAAGGGTGAGCATGCTGAAACGGTCGTTTGCGACCTTTCTGATGTTGAGAGCGTGAAACGCGCGGCTGCTGAGATCGTCGGTCTGGGACTTCCACTCGCGAGTTTGGTCAACAATGCGGGCATCATGCAGTTGCGTCCCACGAAGAACGCTCGCGGGTGGGATATGTCTTGCGCCACCAATCATCTCGGCCCCTTCGTGCTGACGGAGGCTCTCATTCCACATCTCCCCGATGACGCGAATGTCGTCTTCGTCGTTTCCGGCGTATAGGATCCCGAACGCAAGCCCGCGAAAGCGGCTGGCTTTCGAGGCGGGCGCTATATCTCCGCAGAGGCGAGCGCGCGTGGTGAGTGGGGGCCTGGCGGCGCCAAGAACATCGGTTATGACGCCTATGCCACGTCGAAACAGTGCGAGCTGGCTGCCGCTTTGGAGTTCGCCCGCGAAACGCCTCGCATCCGCTTCAATGCCGTTGAGCCGGGCTTTGCTCCCGGCACAGGTCTCGGGCGAGACGCAAACGCGTTCCTCCGCTTCGTTGCGAAATACCTACTTTCGCCACTTGCACCTCACATCAAGTATTGGAGTACGCCGGAGCTGACGGCGCCTGTGATCACCAATGTGCTGCTCAACAAAGAGGGCGAGACCGGCATCGCCCGACATCGGATCTCCAGTCAAATGATGGCCCTATCGCCAAATTGCACCATTAACGGGCACCTGAGTGTTTGCAGAACAGACGCAAGTCGCGTAGTATCCATAGCGCGGGGTGGAGCAGCCTGGTAGCTCGTCGGGCTCATAACCCGAAGGTCGCCAGTTCAAATCTGGCCCCCGCAACCAGCCATATTCCTAATTCACAAAGGGTTGCTCGATTCGGGCAACCCTTTCTTTTTGCAATTTAGGCAAGTTTGGGCAAGGAATTCCACTCAGTAGCTCGCCTAATTGTGCTGCAATCCGCACATCATCCTCGCTGACCACGTGAGTATAAACGCCGAGTGTGAGACGCGGATCGCTGTGGCCCAAGCGTTGCAGTCTGACTTTCAACGGCACACTTAGCCTATCCATGAAACTACTGTTCGCATGTCGGAACGCGTGAAGACCGCCGCCCGCTATTCCCAGAGCGTTGAGCAACGGACGGAGCTTCCGCTTCACTAACAGATTTGCGTCCCACGGCGTGCCATTGCGTGTGGCGAAGAGTAACCGCTTTTCGTTTGGGCGCCATCGGTGTTTGTATACGGTCAAATGCGCGACAAGCTGGGGAGAAAGAGCGAAGGTTCGCACTGCGTTATCTGTCTTCGGCTCTTGCAACTTGCCATGCCACGCACTCTGACAGATGTGAACCAAGCCACGTTCTAGGTCTAAATCATCTTCTCGAAGTCCGCAAAGTTCACCTGCTCGCATTCCTGTCTCGGCAGCGAGCCAATAAAATGTCTTGTATGGTTCGCTTGCCGCTGTGAGGATGCGATGCGTCTCTTCGATGGTGAAAAAAAACCGCCGAGCCCTACGCTGTTTCGGTAACACGATGCCGTCAAGCGCATCGTGCGCTACATAGCGCCAAGCTCGGGCTGAACGCCAGATCATCTGAAGTGTCGCGTAGAGATTTCGCACCGTCTTCGGGCTGACTTTCATACTAGAGATAAATCGTTGAACGCCCTCCGGCTGAATGTCACGCATCTGATACGCACCCAGAAACGGCACAAGATGTTTTCGCAATTGACTTCGGATTGTGGCCTGGGTTGAGGGTTTGTGTTGCGTGAGCACTGTGGATTCCCAGCGCGTCACGAATTGAGAAAACGTGGCCGTCGGTCTTGCGCGATAGCTCGGGGAATTTATCGTGTCCAATCTCGCCTGGAGTTCGCGTTGCGCCAGACGGCGCGTCGGGAATTCCGTGAGCGAGCCGAGAACTTCGGAGCGATGGACGCGGCGAATTGTTCCGGTCGAGAGAATCACGTCATCTAACCAGCGGCCAATCCACACACGGGCTGACTTCTTGCCTCTCAGAAACAGACTGCCTTTCTGAAAACGGCGTCGGGCCAAATTTCTTACCTCCCGCTCGCCGTTCTGTTGCGCTTGGGGCGGGAGGTATCACACGGGGTTGTGCCGGGCGAAACCATTTCATCTCAGCGGCAGTTGCGGCGTAGCCGGAAAGCCGATTAGGTCCCACTCTGCCAGACGCTTGCTCACGTATTTCGAGACGTAGTAGCGGGCACCCAACTCAGGATCGTAAGGAAGCACCCGCGCCAAGCCGCACGGCCAGGCGTGGAGCATGCAACAGCCACGGCCCCACTGCCCCGGATTGAGGAAGGCCCCGCAAAAGGGCTTCAGATGCCCGACATTGCCCAAGAGAGCGTGAAGATGGAGCAAACCGCCAGAGTTTCCTGTTTCGACGCCCACAAAGCCGTAGATCGATTGCGCAGCCACTCTCTCAATCCACTGCAGATGCCGCCGCGCCCAAAACATCGCACCGCCAACTTGCACCGGGCGCGAAAACGTCCACGTGGAAAACACATCCCACGGCGCGAGTTGTCCGAGCCATGTTCCCATTGCTTCCTTCAGTTCGCCGTCACTGGGCACACCCTCTCCCTTCTAGCAATTGGAGAGGGTGCGCCCTCTCGCGCCTGCCAGTCAGCGCGTGTGCTTCAATGAACATCTCCCGCCTGTCGCGCGTGGCGCGCGCCAGGCGGCACAGACTCTCTATCTTCCGCTCCGGGCTTTTGGGGCACCCGCCAGCAAGCCCGTGTGCGTCCCAGGATCGAATGGTCTGTGAGTCCTTCGTTGCCCGGTCCTGTGCCCTACCAGCAGGCACCCCAACTCAATAAACCCTAGGAAGCCGTGCCGTGCCTGTCGAATTCAGCGAGAATTGCTTGCTCGACTTTGTTGCGAATTTCGCCGCACAGTACGATCAAAGGGAAGAAACGCTTTTCGCCCTTCGTCGCCGGCGGAGCAACCCACGACGGCTTCCCGTTCGCCTTGAAAATGCAGAACGAGTTGAGTTTGATTTTTCCGTCTGTAAACGAGAGCACAACATCCGCATGCGCGGCGATCTTGCTCTCCGGCTTTGTCGAGAGTCGCACCTTAACTTCAATCTCCATGTGCTTCCTCCAAGCGGGGGCCTTTTTAGCAGAGGCACTTGACGCGGGTGGGTCAGAACAGGTAGGATTCTTTTGTCAAAACAGTTCTGAGTCTCCACCGGCGGGCGCCTGCGAGCGCCCGTTTTTTTGTCTTCAGTTGCTCTCCTCGACCGCGTACTGGTCGAAAATTTCGTCGAGGATATCCTGGGCTTCGTCGGTCTGACC
>CAVRDM010000003.1:0-543506 GCA_963719845.1 uncultured Acidobacteriota bacterium
GGAATAATGATACTCATCGAGCATCGGGTGTCCGGCTGGGCCCGCGCCGCGGTCTGGCAGCGGCGCTTTCGAGCTTCTCCCTGTCTGAAAGAACTTTCATTTATGCTTCATGACATCTTCATCAGCCGGCCATATTAGTGGAGGGCCGAAATGCGCATCCTTTTCATTGAAGATGAGGTCAAGGTGGCAAGTTTCGTCAAGCGCGGCCTGCTGGCGGAGCGCTATGCCGTGGACGTCGCGGATGACGGCCGGCGGGGGCTCGATTTGGCGCTCTCGTTTCAATATGACCTCGTCATCCTGGACCTGATGCTCCCCGGGCTCGACGGAGCGGGTTTGCTGAAGCAGATTCGCGCCAAGGATACGAAGGTGCCCGTTTTGATTCTTTCCGCGCGACAGCCTGCGCGATAAGGTCGCCAACCTGGAGGCCGGCGCGACAACTACCTGACCAAGCCGTTCGCGTTTGCCGAGCTGGCCGTGCGCGTGAAGGCGCTTCTGCGCCGCGGCCCCGTCAACCGCGCGAGCACCGTACGGATTCGCGACCTCGAGTCGACGTCTGTCGCAGCAAGTCAAGCGCGCGGGAAAGCGCATCGAGCTGACCATCAAGGAGTATTCGCTCCTGGAATATCTGATGTCCAACGTCGGACGCGTGCTATCCCGCAACATGATCATCGAGCACGTCTGGGACGAGAGTTCGATGGACTTACCAATGTCGTCGACGTTTACATTCGTCACCTTCGCAAGAAGGTGGACGATGCTCATGAGGACAAGCTGATTCATACCGTGCGCGGAGTCGGCTACTCGGTCCGGGATGTGAGCGAACCATGAATACCCGCTCGCTCCGCTTCCGCATGACCACCTGGTACGTGGGCCTTTTGGCCGTCGCCCTGCTTCTCTTTGGCGCCATCGTCTACTTCCGCCTCGAGCGCCATCTGGGGGGCCAGTTGCAGCAATCTCTGGTCGAGCAGGCCCGGACCATCGCGGAAGAGTTCCTGGTGGAAGTCGATACACGCGGCGACCAGTACGTGGTCACGGAAGTCAATGAAAGCTACGACCCGGAGGTGAACGGCCGGTTCATCCGCGTCACTCGCCAGGACGGTCACGTGCTCTACAAGTCCAGATCGCCGCGCGACGCGAGTTTCGACGTTTCGGAAATCCCCGCGCCGACGCCGGAGGCGCTCGAGCACGGCTATCCGCCGCGCACCGTCGGCGATCCCAATCATCCCGTCCTGTTGCAAGTCTCACCTACGTCGTGCCCAAGGGCGTGCGCTACTTGATTGAAACCGGCTCGTCGGATCAGCCGATCGTCCGGGAATCCGCACGGTGCGGCTGGCCTTGGCTTTCGGCATTCCTGTTTTCGTCATCGTGGCCGTATTCGGAGGGCTTCTCCTGGTGCGCAACCTTCTCGATCCGATCCGCGCCATCACCGAACAGGCGGAGCGCATCAGCTCCGCCAATATGGGCGAACGTCTGCCGGTGGTGCGCACCGGCGACGAAGTGGAGCGGCTGTCGCTGTCTCTCAATCGCATGATCGAGAGGCTCGACGAAGCCATTCAACATATTTCCCGGTTTTCCGCGGACGTTTCGCACGAGCTGCGCACCCCGCTCACCATTCTGCGCGGGGAGCTGGAAGCCATGCTCAGCCAGCGCCCGGGCGACCCCGAACTCGTGGACATGGTCGGCAACTCGCTCGAGGAGATCGACCGGCTGTCGCATATCGTCGAACAGCTTCTGGTGATTTCGCGCCTCGACGCCGGCCAGGCCGGTATAGAACTTGTGCCTACCGATCTGGGAGAACTGGCCATCGGCACGGCCGAACAGATGCATCTGATGGCCGAGGAAAAAAATATTTCCATGCGCTTTGAGGTCTCCGAGGACGTGCAAGTGATCGTCGATCCTCTGCGCATGAAACAGATTCTCGTCAATTTGCTCGACAACGCGCTCAAGTACTCGCCCGAAGGCGGATGGGTCAAGGTCGGCGTGCGAGCCGAGCGCGACGCGGCGGTCCTCACGGTGACGGACAACGGAATCGGCATCGCTCCCGAATCGCTGCCGCACGTCTTCGAGCGTTTTTATCGCGCGGACAAGGCTCGCGCGCGAACCACCGGTGGAACAGGATTGGGACTGTCCATCGTCAAGTCCATTGTGGGCGCTCATGACGGCCACATCTCGCTGCAAAGCCGCGAGGGCGAGGGAACGTCCATGCGCATCGAGATTCCCTTGGCCAAGCCAGGGGATAGCCAGTCATCGGTGATCGCTGCGGCGCCGGAGGACGCGGCGCAGCGGCGCTTCTCGCTCACCGACGAGCAGGTGGGTAAGACCGCGATTTGAGGGTTCACGGGGGCTGCTTCAGAAGTGCGGGGATGTGCCGTGCCCTGACCGGGCGCGTTGGGGTTCCAAACGTCAGTTCGCTGTAACCGGTCCTGAACGAATCGCCGCTGCGAAGGGCTATCGTGTAGCCCACGGTAGGGGTGTGCTCCTGAGGTCAGGGACGGCCGACCTGACCGGGCGCGAAGTCAAGAGGAGGAACGCAAAAAATGAAAATGCAAAACCAGAGTCACCGGGCCCGAGCGATTTGGCGAACGATCGCAATCTTGGCAATCATGCTGTGCATCCCCGCAGCCCGGGCCGCCGCGCAGAGCGCGGGCGGGACCATTCTCGGAGTCGTCACCGACCCGACGGGCGCCATAGTCGCCGGCGGGACGGTCACCATCACGAACATCGGGACCGGCGTCAACCGGGTGGTGGAGACCAACGGAGAGGGCCTGTACGTCGCGCCCAACCTGATTGCGGGCACCTACAACCTCACGATTGCAGCCACCGGCTTCACCTCGGCGCAGTTCGAGAACATCGTTCTGACCATCGGCGAGAGGCGCGAGGTGGACGTGCGCCTCACGGTTGGGCAAGTGACGTCGAACGTCACGGTATCGACCGGAGACGTGCAGGACGTCGATCTGGCCTCCTCGGCCATCAGCGGCGTCGTGGAATCGCACACGGTCGTGGACCTGCCCTTGAACGGCAGGGACTGGACTTCGCTGACGCTGCTCGAGCCCGGTGTGGCCCAAGTGGTCACGCAGAAGGCGCTGGGAGTCGGCAACGACCGGCCCAACCGCGGACTGGGCATGGACATCACCGTCGGCGGCAATCGCCCGCAGGGCAACAACTACCGGCTGGACGGCGTCAGCGTCAATGACTACAGCTCCGGCGGCCCGGGAAGCATCACGGGCGGCGTGATGGGCGTGGACGCCGTGCAGGAATTTTCAGTGGTGACCAGCAACGCGCCGGCCGACTACGGCAAGACCGCGGGCGGTGTGATCAACGCCGCTTCGCGCACCGGAACCAACTCGTTTCACGGAACGGCTTACGAGTTCCTGCGGAACAGCGCACTGGACGCGCGCAATTTCTTCGACACCTTGCGGAACTCTTCCGGGCAACTCGTCGTGCCGCCATTCAAGCGCAACCAGTTCGGCGCGTCCGCCGGCGGGCCCATCTTCAAGGACCACACTTTCTTCTTTGCCGATTACGAGGGGCTGCGCCAGCGCCTGGGAACGACGGGAACCATCACTGTGCCGACGGCCAGCGCCCGAACGGGCGCGCTAGTGGGCGGCGCGGTGCCGGTCGATCCTCGTGTGGCACCCTTTCTGGTCTGCAATGGGACGAGCTGCCTGTTTCCGCTCCCGAATGACGGCATCACGACTCCTCGTGACACCGGCACCTTCAGCTTTGTTGGCAGCCAGCCCACCACCGAAGACTTCCTGACCGCGCGCATCGATCACAGGATCAGCGGCGCGGACAGTCTTTTCGGAACCTTTGTATTCGATAGAGCGCAAATCTCCAACCCGGATGCCTACGACATCAAGAACAACGGCAACCAGTCGCGCCGCTACACGGTGGCCCTGGAGGAATCGCACGTTTTTTCGCCGTCGGTGGTCAATACGGGCCGCTTCGGATTTAACCGCGACGTGGTGATCGCCAACAGCACCCTAAGCGCCATTAATCCCGCGGCCTCGAACCTGGCTTTCAGCTTCGATCCCGGCCGGCCGGCGGGCATTATCACCGTGGGCTCCGGAGTCACACAATTCACCGGCGGCCTCGGCGCGATCAGCGAATACGATTTCCACTATAACTCGTTCCAGGGCTACGACGACGTCTTCTGGACCAAGAACAAACATTCGCTGAAGCTCGGAGTTTCCGTCGAGCGCATCCAGTCCAACCAGTTCACCCGTGGCTCGAGCCCGAACGGGATGTTCACCTTCGGATCGCTGGCGAATTTTCTCCAGGATATACCGAGCAACTTCAACACCCGCCTGGGCGCGGCCTTCACGCCGCGCGATCTGCGCCAAACCGTCGTGGGAGCTTACGTCCAGGACGATTACAAGATCCGGTCCAACCTTACGCTGAACCTGGGCTTGCGCTACGAGATGGCCACGGTGCCGACAGAAACGGCCGGTCAGCTGGCCACTCTGGTCAATCTGACCGACGCGGCGCCCAAAATCGGGTCGCCCTACTTCTCCAATCCGACGCTGCGGAATTTTGCGCCGCGCCTGGGCTTTTCCTGGGATCCCTTTGGCACCGGAAAGACCACCGTGCGCGGTGCGTTCGGGATCTACGACGTCCTGCCGCTGCCGTATCAGTTCGAGCTGCTGACGCTGCTTTCCGCTCCTTTCACCGAAGGCGGAAGCATCACCACGGTTCCAGGTGACTTCCCGACCGCCGCCTATGCCAAAGCGTCGGCTCCGCAAAATTTGCGCTACGGTTACGTGGAGCCGCATCCGCATCGCAGCTACGTCGAGCAGTGGAGCCTGAGCCTGCAGCGCGTGATCATTCCCACTCTCACCGTCACCGCAGGCTACGTCGGCTCGCATGGCGTGCACCTGCCGGACCACACCGACGAGATCAACGACGTTATGCCGCTGCCCCAGCTGGCCTCGGGCGAATACCTCTGGCCCACGGCCCCCAACTCGCCCCGGCTGTTCACCAATCCCGCGATTCAAGGGCAGGTGAGCGCCAACACCTGGTCGGCATCTTCCAGCTATGATGGGTTCACTCTGCAAGCGAACAAGCGCGTGAGCCACGGCGTGCAAATCCAGACCTCGTACACGCTTTCCAAGAGCATCGATACCAGTTCCTCGGGGATCGCGGGCGACACGTTCGGCAACTCGGTCTCGAGCCTGCCGTTCTTCGATCCCAGATTGCGGCGAGGGCTATCCGACTTCGACGTGCGCAACATCCTTGCCATCAATGCACTCTGGCAGATTCCGACCCCGACGTCCTGGAATGGCGCGGCCCGCGCGGTCGCCGGGGGATGGCAAGTCGGCGGCATCTTCACGCTATCCAGCGGCCTGCCCTTTACTTCAACGATCGGCGGCGACCCGCTCGGCTTGAGCAGCGCGGATAACTACGCGTTTCCCAACCGCATCACCGATTGCCAAGCCGCGAACTCGAATTTCAAACAGAACAAAATGCTTTACCTCAATCCAGCGTGCTTTACTCTGCCGACCGCGCCGGTGTCTTTCGGCGCGCAGTGCAAGACCTTTGCCTCCGGCGCCACTCCGATTCCGAGCGGCCAAGAATATTGCGCGAATCTGCTCGGCGACGGAGGGCGCAATACGGTAATCGGGCCGGGCCTCAGGGACCTGGACTTTTCGCTGTTCAAGAACAATCCCATCCGGCGCATCTCGGAAACCTTCAACGTGCAGTTCCGATGGGAGGTTTTCAACATCGCGAACCATGCTAACTTTGCTCCGCCCGCTCCCGCCGCCCGGCAGGTCTTTACGGTGGCCGGCGCGCTGAACCCCACCGCGGGCGTGTTGTCGGCCACGTCCACGAATTCGCGGCAGATGCAATTTGCGTTGAAGGTCATTTGGTAAAAGTAGACGATACACGGTCGCAAGACGCAGCCACCCTGCCCGGGCAAGGAGAGGTCCCTTTGCCCGGCGGGGTCGCTGCGCTCCGGCCCGACTCCGCGACGGGTTCCGCCGGCCGCGGCCCTGGAAACTCCCGGTCCGCGTTGAGCCGGATGACGGCGTTCTTCGTCTATCTCTTCGAGCGCGTGATGCCCGATCCGTTTGTGTTCGTCATCCTGCTGACATTGATCACGGCGGTCCTCAGCTTCGCGCTGGTGCCCGATGCCACTCCGGGAAAGATTGCGCTGGCATGGAACGACGGGGTCTTCGGGATCCTGACGTTCGGTTTTCAGATGGTGTTGATTCTGGTGACGGGATACGCCCTGGCCAATACGCCGCTCGTTCACTCCGTTCTGCAGAGAATTGCGTCCTTGCCGCGGTCGCCGCGCGGTGCGGTTTCGCTCACGGTGGTCATCGGTATGGCGGCTTCGTGGCTGAACTGGGGCTTCGGCCTGGTGGTTGCCGGGCTGCTGGCGCGCGAAATCGCGAAACGTGTGCGCATGGATTTCGGGTGGTTGGTCGCGGCGGCCTATACGGGTTTCGTGATCTCGACCGAAGGGCTGTCGGGTTCGATCGTGTTGTCGCAGGCGACGCCGGGCTCGGCCCTCAACTTTGTGGAGAAGACCACAGGTCACGTAGTGCCTCTCGGCACGTCGATTTTCTCTCGCGTCACGCTGGTGCCGGTCGCGACTCTTTTCGTGCTCTTGCCGTTGATCTATCGCTGGATCGAACCCGCCGAAGAGCAATCGGTTTTTGCCGATCCCGAACGGCTGCGGGCCGAGGATCAGCGAAAAACAGACGAGGAGAAGCGCGGAACGCTGGGAGCGGCGCTCGATAACGCGGCCATTCTAAATGTGCTACTGGCCGTCGTCGGCGGAATGGGACTGGCGTGGCAGTGGCATACCAGGGGCTTCATCCTCGATCTAAATTCCATGATTCTGATCTGCCTGTTGCTGGGCCTGGTTTTTCATGTCCGGCCGGCCGCGTATGTGGATGCCGTCAAGAGTGCGGCGCGGGTGACCGGTCCGCTGATTTTGCAATACCCGTTGTATGGCGGAATCATGGGCATCATGACGACCACCGGACTTGCCGGAGTGATTTCCAAGGCGTTTCTGGCATTTTCGACGGGCCGCACGCTGCCGTTCTGGACGTACGTGTCGTCGCTGATCATCACGCTGTTTATTCCCAGCGGCGGCGGACACTGGGCGGTGCAGGGCCCGTTCATATTGCCGGCCGCGAAGCAACTGCACGCATCGTTCGCGGGGACGACGATGGCGGTGGCGATGGGCGAATCGGTCGCCAACATGATCCAGCCGTTTTTCGCGTTGCCAATACTGGCGATCGCCGGTATTCCCATGCGGCGCATGATGGGCTTCATGGTCATCACGTTTCTGGTGGCGCTGGTGGTGTTCGGCTTTTCGCTGCTGCTGCTCGTGCCGCAGTCGTAATCGGCAGGGCCGCCACAGGCCGCATTTCTCCGCGAGTCTCCAAAAATCAGGGTGAACGCTGCGTGTAACCCTGTGTTTTCCTTTTTTGCATGCCGCCACACGATCTGACGCTGTGGTTTTATGGTCACCCACCGCCCGGCTTCTTCGAATACGCCAGAGCCTCCCCGTTGACGCTCACCGAGGATGGCGGCCAGCTTCCCGGAAGCCGCAGTTCGCACGCCCGTTCTGTTCGCATCCCTTTGTAAGCATCTAATCAGTTGATCCGACCATACTTCCTCTAGGGAACCGATCTGTAAGGCCGTATTCAATCAGAACCTAAACAGGGCAGTGTTCCGTTCGCATCAACGCCCTTGGAACGAATCTAGCTTCGTAGACTCCTCCACGCGGACGTTGAGCGAGTGTTGCACTGACCCATTGAGACCACCCCGTTTATCGGGATCCTGCATGTGTTCATTGCGGTGGGAGCGAGCCCAGGTATGCCGAGATAGAGATAATGTCATCCTCGGAAAGGTTCGAAACCACTTTCTTCATCAGAGCCACGGCAGTGCCGGCGCTCGATCCGTTCTGAATGCAGATGAGTTGGCGAGCGATATACACGGGCTGCAGGCCGGCTATTCTAGGTACTTCACCGAGCCCCTTCAGTTCATCCCCGTGGCAGATTGTGCATTGAATCGTTTTGCCGGAGCCCCCGGTTTTCACGAGCGCCTCTCCCTTGGCGATGCTACTGGGAGGAACGTAAGCCAGAAAGGGGGAGTGCGGATCACGATTCGCTGTTCGGAATGGATCTTCCGGTGTTTCTATTATGCGATGGCCGATAGGCTCCGTGCCGCCGTTCGGATCCAAAAGACGATGGCGCGCCGCGCTGCTGACGTATGTTTTCGGTGGCATGGCGGTTTCGATGACCTTCACCCAGGGTGTCGGCTTGATGGCCGCGAAATAGTCCGCCGCCTGCCGCACATCTTCATCGGATACATTCTTGGCAATCGGACCCATGCGCTCGTTGTCTCGTCGGGCTCCGCTCTTGAAATAGGCCATCTGCCGCACGATGTACTCGGCGGGTAGGCCGGAGATATCGGCGGATTCGGGATGGCCCTGACCGGACATGAGGTGGCAGGTGCCACACACCGTTCCTGAAGGTGCGTTCTCGCCTTTCACGATCTGAGGCGCGGGCGGATGTTCGTCGGGAAACCAGTCGGGAGGATTCGTGTTGCTGGCGGCCTTGGCCGCGTCGTATTCCTTGGCGCTGCCTGGCATCCGGATCGTGCCTGTCACCGGCGCCGTGGGGGGCTGCACCTTATCGGGGATATTGTAGGCCCAGGAGGGAAGGCCGTTGGGGACGGATTGCGGCACCGGTCCTTGCGCGGCAGCCGGCAATCCAACCAACAACGCGAACAGCAGAACAAGACGCTGAACTCTGATCCATTTGCTCATATAGCTCATAAACATTGGCTCACAAATCTTTTCGCACAATGCGGTAACCACTGCCGCTCACGCCTTCAATTGACGTGCGATGAATGCCTTGACCATCTCCCGAGCCCGATCGGTTAGCGGGCCCTCTTCCGCAACCCACTCGTGCACGGCGCCCTCAAAGATCTCGAATTGGATATCGCCGCCGGCCGCCTTGTACGACGCAGCAAACTTTTTGTGAATCGCCGGCAGCACGTTGTTGTCGAGCGAGCCTGCCATGATCAGGAACGGCACGAATGTGATTTTCTCGTGGCGGTCGAGGATCTCTTGTGGACTCGCTTCGTGGATGCTTTCCCATGGGTTGAAGTAAAGTTGGTTGTTCTTCACCATGCCTGGGTTCTTCTGGTTCACTGGATTCTCGTAGCGCGCGAGCGGATCGCTGATGGGCGAACGCATTGCAGCGTAAGCAATCGTGGCGTCGACATGCGCCGCTTCGGGAAGGGTAATCGCGTTGTAACGTGGATCGTGAGGGCGCATGCACAGTAGTTCGGCGACATGGCCGCCGCTTGAGCTGCCGTAAATGCCGAGCTTCGACGGATCGCCATTCCATGTTGCTGCTTTCGATTTCAGCCAACGCACGCCGTAGTTTGCGTCCTGGACCGAAGCTGGGTACGGTGCTTCCTTGGCCCACGTCATATCAATGGCAGCTACGAGCACGCCGCTGCTTGCGATGGCACGGTCCATCGGCTCCTCCGCGGTGCGATCTTTTGCATTCCAGGCGCCGCCGTGCAGATCAAGGACAGTGGGGAACGGTCCCAATCCCTTCGGCTGATAAAGACGTGCCTTCAGCATCCGTCCTGCCGAATTGCGTCGCATCTCGACTTCGCTTACCGTAATTTCGAACTTTGCGGTCGGATCATACGTCGTCTTCGACGGCCCATCAGCCGGCCAAAGAAGGCCCGACCTCCCGAACGACACAAAGGGTAAGCCCGCTGCGCCGACCGCAGTCACAGCCTTGAGGAAGTGGCGACGTCCGAGGGTATGCTCGTTCATATTGACCTCCGTTCACGACGATTTGTGAAGGTTTCATGAGGGAAACCGAGCCCAGCTCATTGGAAGCCGAGGAGTTTGTCTCAACGCCCGGATGAGCATGCTATACATACACCCGACGTTTCGCGGAGTGAACCGAATTGTTCAACGCTGGCCAACTCCCGAAAAGTCCGGTTCGAGGAGGCTTGCCCCATCATCTCCTTGGCCGAGCCGTCGGCTGCCGACCGGCGCTGACGAGGGACAACGGCGCAAGAAACTCCGATTTTGGATCACGTTAACCAGGAGTTGATCGACCAACTTGCCGCCGATGGCGGGGCGCCGGAATATATACTCACGCCAGCCGATGGAGCGGCGAAAAGCGCGGACTCGACCGCATTTCTCGAGGATGTACTTGCACCATCCTGTAAAATAGAGATGTGTCCGAACAAAGCAGAAACCCGACCGCTCTGGCTTTCTCTCCCCAGCGGGGGCCGTCACCTCGCCAACGACAAAAAACAGGCCGCGGACCAATTCTGCCGGAAAATGACATAAAGCCTTTTAGAATGATATCCTTGCAAAAAATTCGTCAGCAACTCCCATGGATTGATATCCTTACGAAAAACACCGGGGGTGGGGGTATATACCATTTTCTAACCCCCAATTCTCTCGTCGATTGAGGGGCGACTTTCTATTTCTCAGCTCCTAAATCGTAAGGACACATAAGGAGATTATGGACAAACTAGGGCGTATTTTGATGGTTGAAGACGATAACAAGGACGTGGAGCTAACTCTGACCGCCCTTGAGGAATACGACCTCGCCAACGAAGTCGTTGTGGTCCGCGACGGCGAGCAAGCTCTGGATTATCTCTGTTCCCGCGGAGAGTATAAAGGGCGCGCCGCTGATAACCCTGCGGTCATGCTTTTGGATCTGAAGCTGCCAAAAGTCGATGGGCTGGAAGTATTGAAGCAAGTTAAGTCCGACGACAAACTGAGGATGATTCCCGTTGTCGTGCTCACCTCCTCGAAGGAAGAAAAGGACATGGTGGCGAGCTACCAGCTTGGAGTCAACGCATATGTAGTAAAGCCGGTTGATTTTCATGAGTTTGTGAATGCCATCCGTGAGCTTGGTGTTTTCTGGGCAGTCATCAATGAGCCGCCGCCGGGGAGCGTGAAAAGGTGATATGAGGCCGCCTGTACGCAGCCCTTTTGCGTGGGCTAAACTACTCGCAACATATCGAAATCGGAATATTGTCGAGGAATCGTCTCAAACAACCGTAGTAAAAAAGGGACAGCACGCGGCTTGAACCAATGGTCGCAAGCGTGTTTCAATCAACGGCGATGTATTCCAGGAGCTGGCGCCCGCGTACGTAACGGCACGCCATAGGGGGTTTTTATGAAGAGTTGGACTCGAGCTGCGGTGGTCGCGGCGGTCTTCGTGGTTGCCATGGACGCGGCCCCTCCCCAACAATCTGGAACCGAGGCGCCTCCGCCGTGGGCTTACGGGTTCACCACGGTTGCGGGATCCACTCCGCAAGCGCCGGGCGCTGCCGCTGCTCCGGCGGCTGGAGCGCCTGCTGCAGAGGACACGTCACTAAAACATCTCCCAGGCAGCACGCTAGCCTTTACATTGGCCCAGATTCGAGATGGCTTTGGGCCGGCGGACTGGTATCCGCAAGATCATCCGCAGATGCCGGAAATCGTGGCGCATGGCCGCAAGCCCGAAGTGCGCGCATGCTCGCTATGCCATTATCCCAATGGCAAAGGCCGGCCGGAAAATGCGCCCCTCGCGGGCCTTCCCTACACGTATTTCGTGCAAACGATGGCCGACTTCAAAAATGGAGCGAGAAAGAGTGCGGACGCGCGCAAGGCGAATACCAACGCGATGGTCGGCTTCGCGACGGCCATGACCGATGAGGAGATAAAAGCGGCGGCGCAATATTTTAGCTCCATGAAGTGGACTCCCTGGATTAAGGTGGTGGAAACCGATACCGTTCCTAAAACGCGCGCCGCGGGCGGGATGTTTCTCGCACTCGATGGAGCGGAACGCGAGCCTCTTGGCGATCGGATCATCGAAGTGCCTGTTAATACCGAAGGCACCGAGATGCTGCGCGACGCGCGATCGGGATTCATCGCCTACGCGCCGATGGGCAGCATCAAGAAAGGCGAAGCACTGGTCACCAATGGCGCGGGTAAGACGACCCCTTGCGCCGTGTGTCATGGCCCCGATCTTCAAGGGCTGGGCCCGGTGCCGGGGATCGCGGGACGCTCGCCAAGCTATCTGGGGCGGCAACTTTACGACATGCAGCACGGCTCGCGCACGGGAAACTGGGTGGCGCTGATGAAACCGGTGGTAGCCAACCTCGGCAATCAAGATATCGTAGCGATCGTGGCCTATCTTGCGTCGCGCGAGGTGGCTCCCGCGTCAACGAGTTCATCATCCACGACCGATCCTTTGGTGGCCACGGGCAAAGCGCGTTTCAACGCCTACAAATGCTACGACTGCCATGGCGCGAATGGCGAAGGAACCGACGATGCTCCCAACCTGACCGGGACGCACCTCGACGCTGCCGGAATCGCCAAGTTTCTCCAAAAGCCCAGCGCCGACGCGCAGGCCAAGGGAATGCCCGACGTGCCCGCCACCAGTCCGGATCTGCAGCCGCTGGTCGCTTATGTAGTAAGTCTTAAGACGGCCGCCAAGTAGGCCCCGCCTTTTGCGCGTGGTTACCGCCTGGCGGCTGCTCCGGCCATGCGCTCCTGCATCTGGCGCGTCAAATGCGGCACAATGCCGTTGATTCGTTGCAAAACCATCAGTTGGCCGCGGTGGTGCATTTCGTGCTCTTTTACGGAGAGAAGCATATCGAAACGCGTGCGTGACGCCGGCGTCGCACCAGGCGGCATGGCAACTCTCTCCTCCAAAAAGCTCTCGGGAAGCGTCTCGAGCCATCCCGCCCATTTCTCGCCCGAGGTGCGCAGCATCTCAATCGTTTCTTCCTTGCTTCGCGGCTTTTTTTCTTCCGCTACCATGCGTTGCATCAGCGTCGGGAAATCGAATCCCTCGAGAGTCGTGCGGCGTTCCTGAGCATGGACCTGCTGCGGAAAAGTTTGGGCTATGGCAATATGCGCCAGCAATTCGCCTATGCTGCGCATGTCCGGAGACGCACGGAAACTATATTTTTCCTCGGGAATGTCCTGGGCGATGGTGATGGTGTTCTTGCGGACGGTGCGAAAACTTTCGGCCAGCTCTTTGCCTCCGTAATAAGTCAAGTCGTGTTCTCCTTTTGTTTAAATCGCCGGCTCGAGTCGAAAAACGCGGCCGCTGAAACTCGTGAAGTTTAACACGCCAGCGGCAGAACTGCACCGTTGCCAGGTAACGCATAACGCGCTTGAAGCAATCGAATTAAGCTGGCGAATAGATTCTGCCTCGCGTATCTTCGCACGGGCCGAAGTTTCGTCAGGTAGCCGAGAGCATACTTGCAACTCGTAGCGCCGTACCGAAATCTCGGCCACAATATTCGGTTACTTACAAAATCCCGTGTGGATGGGAGCTGCCTTGAGGATCGATGTGCATGCGCACTATTTTTCAGGGGAGTATCTCGATCGGCTGGACGGCTATGGCGGTATTCAGTCGACGTTGCAAATTCGCAAAAACAAACTCGTGGCCGAAGGTTCGCTCGGCGTCGCCGATCTGCTTCGCAACATGGACATGGGCCGGGTGGACATGCAGATCCTCTCGGTTTCGAGCCAACTGCCGTATCTCGAGCGGGAAGACGATGCGGTGGACGCGGCGAAGCTTGCCAATGATATTTACGCCGAGGTAGTTAAAAAATATCCGTCGCGATTCGCGGCGTTCGCCTGCACGCCGCTTCCGCATATTGGCGCGTCAATCGCCGAAATTGGCCGTGCGCTTGACGATCTGGGCATGGTGGGCATCACCGCAGGCACCACCGTTTGCGGAAGGAGCATCGCGGATCCCGCCTTCGACGAATTTTTCGCCGAGTTGAATCGCCGCAAGGCGGTGCTGTTCCTTCACCCCGTGGGCGGCAACGCAGGCTCGCCCTTGATCGAGTCAACCAAACTCACCTGGCCGGTTGGGGCGCCGCTTGAAGACACCATCTGCCTGTTGCAACTCATGCAGGCGGAAGTACCCGCGCGCTTTCCTGGCGTCAAGATTATCCTGGCGCACCTCGGCGGGTTTGCCCCCTTTCTGGCGGTTCGCCTGGATCGGCTGAGGGCGCAATTTTTGCCGGACTCCGCGGCGATGCCGAGCATCCAGGCAAAAAGCTTTTGGTATGACTCCGTGAACTCTAATCCGTGGGCTTTGCGATGTGCCTGGGAGGCCGTGGGCGCCGATCGCATTCTATTGGGATCGGATTATCCTTTCTGGCACGACGACGGATACGTTCGCAGCGTCGATTACGTACGGGAGGCCGGTCTGGTGGCGGAGGACGTGGACCGCGTCCTGGGCGGAAACGCCGAAAGCCTCCTCGGTCTTTAAGGCCAGACGCGGTCTCTGTCAAGCCCAGACCGGCGCTGCCAGCTGTGGGAAGCCAGGGACGGCGTGGGCCTTCCAGGCGCGCGAAGTCGGTAAGCGAAGTCGACAAAAAGGCGTGTGTCATGCTAGATGTGCTGTGTGACTCGAAAGCCCTAATGTCGCGCTGATGCGGACATCTGCCGCGAGAGTTTGCCTAGTAGCCATGCAATCTCTTTGGGATATTCAACTGGGGTTAAATGGCGGCCGCCCGGAATCACGGTTAGAGTTGAGCCGGGTATTCCGGCATGTAGAGCTTGGGACATGGCCAGTGGCGTAGCGAAATCTTCTTCTCCCACAATCACGGACACGGGTGCGCGAATCGCCTGCAGGCCGGATCTAAGGTCTGCGCTTCCCAGCAGCGCGCAGGAGGCTTGGTAGCAAGCCATGTCATTGGTCTCGAATACGCTCGATATAGCCTTTACTACGCCAGGGTGCGCTTCACGAAAGCCGTCGCTAAACCACCGGCCCAATTGAAAAGGCAGCATCGCTGCAAACCCAATCTCAGCCGCTCGCTCGGCGCGCCGCCTCCAGTCATCCATCGCATCCGGCCCATACCACGCGGTCGTATCGATCAGGCCCAGCGCCAGTGTGCGCTCCGTATATGCAGCGGCAAAGGCCTGTACCGCGCAGCCCCCCAGCGAACATCCCGCCACCATGGCCGCCGCCCACCCACAATGGTCGAGCACGGCGGCCAGATCGCTTGCGAACAATCGCGCGCTATAGGGCCCGGCCCTGCGCTCCGATTGCCCGTGCCCTCGCAAGTCGTAAGTAAGTATTTCAAAATCGGTCTGTAATTCGCCGGCCACCTGTTCCCAAATCGCGGCATCGAGCCCGAGCGAGTGAACCAGGGCGAGCCGCGGTTTGCCTTTCTGCGCATGCACGCGATATGAAAGAACGCACCCATCTTCGGTACGCGCTTTGCCATTCAGCGATTGAACCACTAAACGCTCCTCTATCCCGCAGGCGCCACGTCACGCATTTCTTCTTCGCGACCGTATACCCTCATATGCGACAGTACCCGGACTTATTTGAACTTGACTTATTTGGTTGATCGGTGTTACTCCCCTCTGCAGTAGGGGTGAATTATAGAGTTGTCGTCATTCTAGGTCACCATCAAAACACAAGTCGGAGGGCAGCTCTGCGGCTGGGCGAGCGCTGAAAGGCACAAGTTTGGCAGATCGCTAGCAGGCCATTGCCTTACCGATAGGCCTTAACGGGCGGCGATGTTGACTTTGCGATGAGCCCTAAGCGACGGGAGGAAACACAGATGGCGAGCATGATGAGGGCGGGGTTAAGCACTGCGATCAAGAAAGCTATTCCGGTCTTGGGGTTAGGCCTGGCCCTGCTTTTCGCCTGCCTGCAGGCATATTCGCAAGGCAGCTCGGGCCGCATTCTGGGGACGGTGACCGACCAATCAGGCGGCGTTATTGCCGGAGCCACCGTTACCGTCACGGACACTCAAAGAGGCGTGTCCCGCTCCTTGACCACAGATGACGCGGGCGAGTATTCGGCGCCGCAGCTTCTGCCCGGAACGTACAAGGTTCGCGCTGAGTCCAAAGGCTTTAGCGCCACGGAGCGCACAGACCTGCTTCTTGAAACGGGCAAAGAGGTTCGCGTCGATTTTTCGCTGTCGCCGGGCCAGCAAACCCAAACCATCACCGTGACCGAGCAGCTCCCCGTCGTTGAGACCACCAATGCCACGCTTGGCGGCACCCTCAGCAACCAGACCATCAATGACTTGCCTTTGAACGGCCGTAACTATCAGAATCTGCTTTCCTTACGTCCTGGCGTTTTGGCGGAGCCGGGCGGCGGGTCATGGACGCAGAGCACCAACGGCGTGCGTCCGGAAGACAACGTGTTCCTCGTAAATGGCATGCTCAACGTGGGCGCGTTCTCCGCTCTCAGCATCATGAACGCACCGGCGCTCGCGGGCGATGCGGCCTCCATTTTGCCGATTGACGCCATCCAGGAGTTCAATATCGAGGAAAATCCCCGCGCGGAATATGGCTGGAAGCCTGGCGCCGTGATTAACGTCGGAGTCAAATCCGGCACGAATTCGCTGCACGGCACCGCGTATGCCTTCGGCCGGCAGACATCCTTTGATGCACGCAATTTCTACAATCAGGTCTCGGAAGGCTGCACGGCTCCTTGCCCCAAGACGGAAGTGGCCCTCGAGCAGTATGGCGGCACAATCGGCGGTCCCATCAAGAAGGACAAGATATTCTTCTTCGCAGGCTATGAAGGCCAGCGTTACACCGTGGGCAGTCCTTTCCTGGCGAACACGCCGGTTACTACCTCGCTGGCCGGAACTGCCAACTCCGCGAATGGTGCGGCATGGAGCGTCCCGGATGCCGAGGCCGCATTGAATCTCAAATGCGCGGGGCACATCCCCTAAGCCAACCTATTGCACCGGAAACATCGCTAATTTGAGCCCTCTCAGCCTAAGTCTGTTACAAAACTTTTTCCCGACGAACAATACGAACAGCATCACGGTGCCCGCGAATTTTCCAAGCACTTTCGGGTCGGATAACTGGGTGGCAAAATTCGATCTTCACCTCAATGACAAGAACACGCTCAACGCGATGTATTTCATCGCCAACAGCACGGTAAACGACGAAGACGCCGCGTATCTGCAGCCCATTTTTCTTACCGTGCAGACGCAGAGACCCCAAGTGGGCAACGTGGACTGGACATTCACTCCGAATTCCCGCTTGGTGAACGAAGCGGAATTCGGTGTGCAGTACCTGTTCAAGCCGTCCTTTGTGGGGGACCACAACGTCAATCCGATCACTTATGGCCTGAACACCGGCGTCACTAACCCTCTTTTCTTCGGGATGCCGCAGATTTCGATTACCGGCGGGGGCACCAGCTTCACCACCCTCGGAGGCGCCACTTGGCCCAAGATTCAGGGACCGGAGACGGACTTCGTGTGGCAGGACCATGTCTCCTATTTGACCGGCAAGCATTCCTTTAAGTTCGGCGGCGAAATCATCGACGATAACTTTACGGGCGGCGCGTTGAACGGTGTCCGCGGGTCCATCAGATTCGGCAACAATACCGCCTTCAATGGAGCCACCTCCCTGGAGGATTACCTGCTCGGATTGCCAAACCAGGGGAAACAGCTCGTTGGGAATGCCGAGCGGCGAGCTTACAACGCCGACTATGCGGCATTTCTACAGGACGATTGGCGTATAAAGCCGCGGGTGATTCTAAACCTGGGCGTCCGCTACGAGGTGGATAGCGTTATCAAGGAAGTTAACGACCAGTTCGGCAACTTCCTCCCCTCGGAAGGGCTCGTGCAAGTTGGCCACGGGATCACTAGTCCTTATAACGGCGACCATAACAACTTCGCGCCTCGCATAGGTCTGGCCTGGGACATCTTCGGCACGGGAAAAACCGTGCTCCGCGCGGGCGGCAGTATCATTTACGAGCAGCTGTCCTACAACGTCTTCCTCGCTTACAGCAATACACTCGGGCTCGGTACTGTTCCCACTGGCGCTATCATCAATAGTCTGGGCCAGACGGCTGGCGGAAATATTCAAGTGGCTTCTTTCACCTTCCCGGCGTCAACTGTCAATTGGAATGGATCGTCCGTGGGCGGTGCGACGATCTTTCCTACTGGAGTAGTAAATTGCTTTCCCGGTGTTAACTCGGTCACCCACACAGCGGGAAGCGCGTGCAGCACCGTGGCCGTCGACCCGAACCTGCGTACTCCGTACGTCAGCACCTGGACAATGGAAATCCAGCATGCCTTCACGAACAACCTGTCCCTTGAGGTTGGATACGTTGGCGACCACGGTACAAAATTGATTGGCTTTAGCGATATCAATCAGCCGGTCCAGTCTCTGGTGTCGCCGGCAGTGCCGACCAACACCAATGCCGAGCAGGCTGCCCGGCCATTTAACGCGGCCTTCCCGTACCTTGCGTCGATTTTCCAGTTGTCAAATCAGGACCTATCCAACTACAACAGCCTGCAGGCGACGCTCACCCAGCGAACGTCCCATGGCCTTGCCTTTACTGCCGGTTACACCTATTCACATGCCCTTGATGATGCGTCTGGCAATTTCGGCGGCGGCCTGCCGCAAGACAGCACCCGCCCCGGGCTTGAGTATGGCAGCAGCAACTTTGACATCCGCAATCGATTTACTTTCACCACGACCTACGCGATTCCCGGCAGAAAGGGCTTCGGCGAGATGCTGGAGGGCTGGCAGCTCAATTCGATTGTGACCCTGCAAACCGCTCAGCCCTGGACCGCCTCGGACGGTAGCGGCGACTTCAGCTTGACCGGAGATGGCAACCGCTGGGACTTTTTTGGGAACCCCTCGGACTTCACGTCTGGACCCAATTTTACCCAGATTCCATTCTTGGCGGGTCCCGCCGCAGTCGCGAATTCAACCTGCTTCGCCGATGCCTCCAGCGTGGGGGCCACGGCAAATTTGGCAACCAACGGCTGCTACATAAAGAATGGCTCCGTCCTGATTGCGCCTCCGACCGGGCAATTCGGCACTGCCGGCCGTAACATCTTCCGCGGCTCAGGATTCAGGAACTGGGACGTCTCGGTGACCAAGGAATTTTCATTCCGGGAAACTCTCAAAGCTCAGTTCCGCGCCGAAATCTTCAACGTCCTTAACCACCCCAACTTTGCCACTCCGGGAGTCAATGGGGCCGGCAGCAACAGCCCCACGGGCACCAACTTCGGCTGCGCATGCGCAACCCCGGATACCGCGGCGAGCAATCCCGTGCTCGGGTCGGGCGGCAGTCGCGCCATGCAGTTGGGCCTGAAGCTTATTTTCTAGGTTCGACCTACGAGAGGAGTGCCGAGCCGTATCATCCGGCTATTCACCGTCAAGTGGCAGGCTTTCGAAACTAGTAATGCCAGGAGTCGCTAAAGGAGCCAATAAGAATGAGTCACGACCCAAGTCGCCACCGACATTTGAATGGATTCCTCGCCTGTACCGCCGCAGTAGGTGTCGCGTGCGGCATTTTGTTGACCGCGCCCGCCATCGCGTCTCCCGCCAATGACAATGATGCGGCGGTTGTCAAAGCGGATCACTCGCTGTCCGCGGCGATTGCCAAGGGTGACAAGGCTGAGGTGGATCGTCTTCTCGACGATCGTTTTGAATGGACCGACGGCGAGGGGAATACGCGCACTAAGGCCGAAACCGTCGGGAACTTAACTGCGTTCGCCACTGCCAGCCAGGGCGACACGGACGTCAAGACGCTATCTTACTCGCAGCTGGCTATTGTGTATGGCACTCACCACAACGATCGCCTGGTACGTATCTGGGTGAAACGCCCCGGGGGCTGGCGCGCGTTCGTCGACATGGATACACCGATGCCCGCGGAAGGGCGGGGAGGAGGAGGCGGCGGGGGCGGCGGCGAAGGTGGCGGAAACGCGGCAAACCGCAATGCCGACTGCGACAATCCTTGCAAGACTGTTCCGTACACTCCTAAGACGGCGAATGAAAAGGCGGCTCTGGCTGAGTGGCAGAAAACCAAGGTGGATGAATGGAAGGCCTACGGCGACGACTGGGGCACGCACGTTGCCGACGAATTTCAGATCATCAATAACGGTTCGGATCGCAACAAGCCGGAACGCGTGGAAGTAGCTAAGAGGCAGCAGCAAGCCGGCGCCGGCGCCCCCGGTGCCCCGATACTTTCAATGAACATGTACGATTTTGGCGATACGGTAATGATGATTACGAAGCACGTCCCATTTCAGGGCGGCAAGCCGTATCACAACGTGCGGGTTTTTGTGCACCGCGATAACCACTGGTTGATCGCGTGGAGCCAGCAAACCACGATCCAGTCCGCTGCACCGATGCCAGGGCCGTCGGCGAAGAAATAGCGCGTCTGGCAAATCACCAGCGTAGAAAATTTCTCTCATGTACACGCCACGGCCGCTAAAGGCGGCCGCGGCGCGCAAACGACGGAGCGCGGCCGGTCAGATCACTTTTTCGTAAGCAGGCAGGGTAAGAAATTCCACGAATTGCGGCGGCCCAATCAAATCCCGCAGCAATTGAGCCGCTTCGCGGTACTTGCCGGATTTAAACTGCTGTTCTCCCACTGATTTCTCGAACTTCGCCAATTCTTCCTCGATCGTTTTGGTGCATAGCTCGAACGTGACGGTCCGCCCATCTTCGAGTTTGGCATGGTGGTGAATCCATTGCCAAAGCTGCGCGCGGCTGATTTCCGCGGTGGCTGCATCCTCCATCAGATTAAACAGTGGTACGCATCCGGTGCCTCGCAGCCACGACTCCAGGTAGCCGATTCCTACGGCAATATTCTGTCGCAGGCCCGCCTCGGTGATCAGGTCCTTCGGTGGCGTCAAGAGTTCAGCGGGCGTCACCGCGAAGCCTTCGAGCTTGCGCGCGATCTGGTTGGGTTGCGGCATGTGCCGATCAAATACTTCCTTGGCCAGGGGCACCAGCCCGGGGTGCGCGACCCAGGTTCCGTCATGCCCATCGCCAACCTCGCGCTCCTTATCCGCGCGAACCTGTTCCATGGCCATTTGATTCGCCGCCGCGTCATTTTTGTTAGGGATATAAGCGGCCATGCCGCCCATCGCGTGCACTTCGCGGCGGTGGCATGTCTTGATGAGCAGCTTGCTGTAGGAGCGTAGGAAGTGCGTCGTCATGGTCACGCGGGCGCGGTCCGGTAACACCATGCTCGGATCGTTCGCGAACTTCTTGATGAAACTGAAGATGTAATCCCAGCGGCCGCAATTGAGCCCGCTGGAATGTTCCCGCAACTCATAAAGGATTTCGTCCATTTCAAAGGTTGCGAGGATCGTTTCGATGAGCACCGTGCCCTTGATCGTGCCGCGCTTTACTCCCAGTGCGTCCTGCGCGTGTAGGAACACGTCATTCCAAAGCCGGGCCTCGAGATGGCTCTCCATTTTCGGAAGATAAAAATACGGTCCGGTGCCTCGCGCCAGCTGTTCTTTCACGTTATGCCAGAAAAAAAGACCGAAATCGAACAGCGATCCCGACATGGGTTCACCATCGACGAGCACGTGTTTCTCCGGAAGGTGCCATCCGCGGGGACGCACCAGCAGCACCGCGATCTGGGCATTAAGCGCGTATGATTTGCCCGTCTTTGAATCCGTATACGCGATCGTGCGGCGCACTGCGTCCCGCAAATTGTGCTGGCCATCGATGACGTTGCCCCAGCTGGGCGTAATCGAATCCTCGAAATCCGCCATGAACACGCTCGCCCCGGAGTTCAGCGCGTTGATGATCATTTTGCGGTCTACCGGGCCGGTAATCTCCACGCGCCGGTCAAGCAAATCGGCGGGGAGCGGCGCCACCGTCCAGTTGCTCTTGCGGATCTCGGAGGTCTGCGGCAGGAAATCGGGCTTTTCGCCGGCATCGAGCCGCACTTGCCGCTGCACCCTCGCCGCCAGCAATTCGCGCCGCCGGGGGCCGAACCGCCGTTCGAGATCCACGACGAATTTCATGGCCTCGGGGGTCAGTATCTCGTCGATTTGCGCGTTACGCGTCCCCAGGATTTCCACTCCCGACGGCGTCGCAATTTTAGTGTTCATGTCGGCCTAATCCTCCGCTCTCAGACTTGGTTTCATCGCCATCTCCTCCGCGCCACTAGCGTGCTTAGTGGGCAAAGGCATCGCGCGAAGCAAGAAGCCCATTAGCGACGCGCACAGCGCCAGCACGGCGCTGCCATAAAACGCCGTGTTCCACGTCCCGGTCTTTTCGAACAGCAATGCCGCCAGCCCGCCGCCAACGATGGACGCCACGCCCTTCGAACTGTACAGGAAGCTGTAATTGGAACTCGAGTTTTTCGCCCCAAAGAAATCGGCCGCCGCCGGCGGAAACAGCGCATAAATTTCGCCCCAGGAGAAAAAAACCAGAGAAAGGCAGACCACGAACCAGACCTCGGAAAGGCGTCCCAGCGTCAGCACGCTCAGCAGGCTCACTGATTGTATCGCAAAGGCTACGATCATCGTCCACTCCCGCCCCACGTGATCGGAGACCCACCCCCAAAAAACGCGCCCAACGCCGTTGGCAAGCGGGTTCAAAGTCAGCGCGAGTGTGAGCATCGCCGCACCGATCTTGAGGCTGCCGGCCACCGGCGCCACCTGCGCGGTGACCATCAATCCGCCGATGCCCATCATCAGCATCATCGCGTATAGCACGTAAAATTGGGGAGTTCGCAGCATTTCGAGCGAATTGAACTGCTCGGTCTGCCGGCGGATGATTTGTTTATTCGAGATTTTCTAGAGGTACAAAGAACTCAGGGCCCGGGTTTTCCAGGAATTGGGCGGCGCAAACGATCGCCAGCCCCTGCACGATGCCGGTATAAAGAAATGCCGTCGAGTAATTGCGCACCCGAATGATGTAGGCGATTTCCGGTATGAACAGTGCTGCGCCGGCGCCAAAGGCGCCCACGATAATCCCCGACGCCAGTCCTCGCTTATCGGGGAACCACTTCAGCGCCACCGATACCGATCCGCAATAAACGAGCGCGGCGCCCAACCCGGCCAGGGCATAAACCAAATAAAGTTGCGGGAGCGTCCGCACGTGTCCCAGACACGGCCCATCCCGCGCCGCAAAGCAGCCCGCCAAACGTCATAAAAAAACGCGGGCCTACGCGATCGATCAGCCAGCCTGATAGCGGCATCCCCCACGTCTCCACCGCAATGAAAAACGTGAATCCCCACTGAACTTCCGATAACTTCCAGCCGGTGGCGGCGATAATGGGTTTGACAAAAAGCGTCCAGGAATATTGCAGGTTCGCGATCATGATCATCGCGACTACCGCCGCCCCCAACCGCAGCCAGCGGTTCATCGTGGGTTATCTCCCATGCCTCTGCCCTGACGCCACACTTTCACGCGACGCTGCACCCAGCGGCTCGCTCTTTCGAGCCGATCGCTTGGTTGCCAGTTACCGCGCCCAGCCCTAAATCGAAGTTCTCTTCGTGGAGCAATTTCCAAAGTCGCTCCGCCCCCGGGCGCGCAACGGTGTGCTCGACGTGAACCGACCCGCGGAGTCTGTCCACGTCGTTGGCGGTGTACGCGCGAACGATGCTTTCCCATCGCGGGTTGGCCAGCCAGTCCGAGTCAGGCGCAGATGCTTTCATACTATCGGTCACGGTGAACACCTCGGCAAAACGACTAAATTCTAACATCGGCGAAGATGGCTGTCGCACTTATGAATGGCCCCTTATAAATCATTAGGGGTGCCCGCAAATTGTCGCGCCTCAGCAAACTTCAACTTTGTGATCCGCCTCTACGCTCGCGAGCGCCGGTACGTCGTCGTAATAATGATAAGCGTGCCCGCGGCGCAGTAACGGGTACTCAAAATAGTTCCACGAAAGTCGCGCCAATCCATAGGAAAGTGCAATCGCCGCGATGCTGATTCCAATTTCTCCCCACGGTCCCGTCGGTCCTGCGGCGGCGCGCACCAGGATCTGCAGGATGAGCCGCAGCACCAGGTGAATTAGGTAGAAACAATACGAAACTCGCCCGAATTCCCGCAGCCAGCCAATTCTGGTGAACCGCGCGACGGCGCCTCCCGGCTTGCCAATCGCCAGAATTAAAATGATCCCGTAGAACCCGGCAATCCACGTGTATCCCACCGATATCATCGGGATGGAATTATAAGCGGGGTACCAATGCACCAAGGCAGCCACTCCGGCTAACCACCCGGCACATATCCCGGCGAGCGCCCTGCCATGAACGCCGAGCCATGCCCGGAATCCGGCGCTGCGCCACAGCAAGGCCGCCAAAATCCCGATCGCGAAAGCGTCTGCGCGGCAGGGCATCAGCATGTAGGAATAATCCAGGTCAGTGTTGGGCACCGGAAAGTGATAGTGAATCCACAGCCGCAGCACCGGCGCCGCGCCGATCACCAGGAATACGAAGATATACAGCGCCCTTCTCGACAAAAAGCGAATAACCGACGGCGCCACGAGATAAAACTGCTCCTCGACCGCCACCGACCACGTCGGCCAAAACCACGCTCCGGCAATCACGGAGTGGCCCAGCAGCCCGAAGTTTTGCAGAAATAAGAGTAGGACGACGTATTGGTGGCGGCCGTCAGGCACCGAACCGGCCGGGATGTGGGCCCGCAGAAAAGATCCCGTCACCGCCATCAGCGCCACATATGCGGCAATCCAGCCGTAATAGATCGGAATGATGCGAAAAAATCTGCGCACGTAAAACGTTTTGAAGTAGTGCGGGGAATCCCGCGCGTCCAGCAGGATGCCGCCGATCAAGAACCCCGACAGCACGAAAAACAGATCGACGCCCGTCCAGCCCATGCTGATCGTTCGCGCGACGAGTACATCGAAGCTCTGGATCAGACCGCCGGCACGCCCGTAAGACCCATGAGGTCCGTAAGGATTGAACGAAAAGTAATGAACGATGACCACCAGTAAAATGGCGGCGCCCCGCAGGCCATCCAGTTCCGGAACGCGCTTTGAGGTCCGCAAATTCGCCACGTGGTGCAGCGAAAATATCAGCCGGCCAGCACGCGGTCAAGCGGGGGCCTCACCGCCTCTTGGCGCCGGCCAACGGGTCTATCTGACACGAATGCGCGTGGAAACCTCGCGGTACGCGTTCCATCGAACGGGTGTAAAGTTCTCTGGAATCATTTCTATGAAAGTTAGGGGGCCAGAAATACCTATCGTGTCAGGCATTTTGGGGTGGCGTAACATTCACCATGCATCATTTTGTTTCGCTGCTTTCGTGCTGGGGTTCGTCCTCACGCCGGGCCCGCGCATGATGGCCATGCCCCGCCCGGCGCCGGCCGCCCGTACGGAATGCTCCGCGCTTCACAGCCAGATACTCGGCTACTCCGTGGCCTATTGTGTCCTGCTGCCTCCCAGCTATGAATTGGAAAAGGCCCGCCGCTACCCCACGCTCTACCTCCTCCACGGCTTGGGCGACAACGAGCAAATGTTGCTTCACTCTGGCGGGATGAGCTTGGTGGAAGACCTGTGGCAGCAGCATCGCGCCGGCGAATTCCTGGTGGTCACCCCCGCGGGTGGCGCCACTTTTTATATCAACTCGCAAGACGGTGGCACCCGCTATGAAGATTTCTTTCTGCGTGAATTTATTCCTTTTATCGAGCGCCGTTACCGCTCGCAACCGGGGCGCGCATTCCGCGGCATCGCCGGTATCTCCATGGGCGGCTACGGTGCGCTGCACCTTGCTTTTCGCCACCCGGAACTGTTTGCCTCCGTCAGTGCGCATAGCGCGGCCATCATCGAAAGGCCTCCCACCATGGAGGCCGGGGCGTCTCGCAGTCTTGGACGCTTGCAGTTATTCGGCGACGTTTTCGGCTCCCCGATCGACCGCGCGTTTTGGGATCGCAACAGTCCTCTAGTATTGGCTCGAACGGCCGATCTCAGCGGGCTGAAGATTTACTTCGACTGCGGATCCGAAGACGGCTATGGCTTCAACGTGGGCGCGCAGGCCCTGCACGACGCCCTCGCTGCTCGGCGCATCCCCCATGAATTTCATTTGTACCCCGGCGGCCACACCTGGGATTATTTTGCCGAGCACCTTCCCGCGTCGCTGGAGTTTCATTCTCGCGTTTTCGCTGCCGCGCCAGCCAGGAAATAATGCGTCTGGCAAATAATGCCTGAGCGTGGCCTCCGCGAACCCGTGGGCCCCTAGCGGTAATTAGCACGCGGCCGCACATCGCCATTCATTTCAATTCGCGTCGGTAGATTTGCATGCGAAATTTTTTCGTACCCGCACCCACGCCGGCGGCATCCCATCCTCTGTAAGGCACGCACCGCCCTCCAGGCTATCGTCCCGTGCCCAAAGGAGAATCACATGAGTGAAAAAACCGTCTCGCAGCGCTCTGACGCCGCCCCGTTATCCGCAGCTGCGCCAGCCGCCTCTTCCGCACCCGCGTCCGCCGCCTCTTCGCAATCGAGTCCCCAGGCCAGTCAGGGTCCCGCATCGTTGAAGGTAGCCAATCTCGAACGCCTTTCCGAGCGCATGCAGAACGTTTACGACACTATTGCTCAGCGCGCTTTCGATATGTTTGAACGCGACGGCTGGACCCATGGACGCGACTGGGATCACTGGTTGCAGGCGGAGGCGGAATTCCTGCATCCCGTGCACATTCAAATCAAGGATTCCGACCAGGCCCTTTCGCTTCGCGCCGATGTTCCCGGCTTCACTGCCGGCGAGTTGCAATATCGCCTCGAGCCGCGCAGCCTTACCATCGCCGGGCGTAAGGAAACTGCCGCAGAAAGCAAAACCGGCCGGACCCTCTACAAAGAGCAATGCTCCCAGGAGATTCTGCGGGTGGTCGAACTTCCCGCGGAAATCGATACCTCCAAGACCACCATGACGTTACGCGATGGCATTCTTGAGTTCAACATGCCCAAGGCTGCGGTGAATGCTCCCCAGCCAGAGCAGTCAAAATCAACCGCAGCCGGAAGATAATAATCTCTTGCGAGGGTTTGCCGCTCCGGTTCCTGGCCATCGAGCGCCGGCGGGGCAGCGCCTCGGCTAAAAGTACGCCACGATTTTTGAGCGGCGCGCTTTGCCGCAATCAATGGTAAAAATAGTTCGTGCGCCTGCGCGGCTATTTCCAGCTTCTTTTTCTTTACGATGTCGCCGAGGCCTTTGACCAAAAAAGGCTCGGCGAATTGCTGGGTCCGCGCGCGGCGCCGGCACGCCATGCGCTGCCCCGGCGCACGCCCGACTACGTGCGCTTCGAGAACGCCCCGATCGTCGAGCGCGGCGAGCCCCTCACTCTGGGCACGGGCGAGCAGGTAATCTGCTCGATCAAGTATTATTCCTTCGCCGTGGTGGCCGTGGAGATTGGCGTCTCTTTTGATTGCGATTGGGCCTCTTTGCTCGCGCAAAACTCCCGCTGGATGGACGACGAAACCATCTCGCAGCATGCGCGGGAAATCGCCCGCCGCCACCTCGAAGTCGTCGCGCCCGCCGTCATTCGCCCCAATCAAGATTGGCTGCACGAAAACTACATAATCATTAATGTTAAGGAGATCGCCGAGCCCGGCGCAGGTGTGCCGCTGGCAGCGGACTTGCTCCTCGCCCACGGCCAGCACATTGGCCAGTTGATTCGCGGCGAGCTGGCGCCTCTAGCGCCCAAGGTGCTCGATGAAATCTTGGAGTCCAACCTCTCCTATTACCCCTCCGATCTCGTGGTGGTCGGTTCGTCCGCCGCCTTTGTATACGACAGCTCCGAGGACGCTGACGCTACCAACCAGGTTCTCGAATACGCCAAGATGCAGCTCCTCGAAACTCGCTACTACGACGCCTTGATGAGCCGCTTGCTCTCCGACGTCTACGACACCCTGGAAGAGAAGAGAAACTTCCTGCTTCAGCGCTGGACCCTTCCGCGCGACGCCAAGCGCTTCAACACCATTCGCCTCGATGTAATGGAGCTTACCGAGCGCATCGATAACGCCATCAAATTCGTGAGCGACGTCTATTACGCCCGCGTCTACCGCCTCGCTTCCACGCGTATCGGCTTGCACGAATATCGCGACCTGGTCGACGAAAAACTCCGCACCGTTGGCGAGCTCTACGATTTCATGATCGACGAGTTCAACGAAGCGCGCTCGTTTGTCCTCGAGGTGGGCGTCGCCATCCTCGCGCTGCTCGACGTCATTTTCCTGCTAAGAGGGAAGTGACCCGGCCGAAGTTTTGGCCTTCGCGCCCTGCGCCCGCGGCCCCCGGCCGCCATCGAACGTTGGGGCCGCGATCGTCGCGGTCTGGGACCGGTTCCTCACGCGCGCCCCGCAGCGGCAAAATGATATTCTCACTGCATGTCCACGCTTGAGCTGGTGCTCCTGGTTTGCCTGGGCTCCTCATTCGCCGGCCTGCTGGGTTCCTTGACCGGCCTCGGCGGAGGCGTGGTGATCGTTCCCCTTCTGGTGCTCGCCTTTGGCGTCGACATCCGCTATGCCGCGGGAGCTTCGCTCATCTCCGTGATTGCCACCTCGTCCGGTGCGGCCGCCGCTTACACCAAAGAGGGATACTCCAACATTCGCATCGGCATGTTTCTGGAAGTGGCCACTACCGCCGGCGCCATTCTCGGCGCGTTCCTCGCAGTGCGCCTGGCCACGAATATACTCGGCGTAATTTTTGGAGTAGTTTTGATTGTTTCAGCGCTGCTTTCCATTCGCGAAAAACCAGAACAGTCGAGCGCTGGCCGCCCCGATCCTCTGGCCAGCCGCCTCAGAATGGATTCCACGTATCCTACTGCGGAAGGTCCTCGAAGCTACCGCGTGCGCCACGTTCCCGCCGGATTCGGCATGATGTTCGGCGCCGGCGCGATTTCCGGCCTGCTGGGAATTGGCTCGGGCGCCTTCAAGGTGCTCGCGATGGACCAGGTGATGCGCGTGCCCTTCAAAGTCTCGACCACCACCAGCAATTTCATGATCGGCGTGACCGCCGCGGCCAGCGCGGGTATCTATCTGCGCCGCGGATTCATCACTCCGGGACTAGCCATGCCCGTCGTGCTCGGCGTGCTGCTCGGCTCCCTAATTGGAACTTTTATTCTCGTGCGTGCACGGACGAAATGGCTGCGTTGGGTGTTCAGCTTCGTCATCATGGCGTTGGGTATCGAAATGATTTACGGCGGCTTTACGGGGAAGCTTTGAGGAAGTTGCCCGCGCGCAGCTCATCTCCAAGCCCCGCGCGCGGCTCGGCTTCGAGCCCCTCACGCAACTCATCTCCCCAAAATGGTTGGACCGATCAGCGCGTGGAAGTGATTATTGGCAACCTGTTACGCACGGGCGTTCTGCTCTCGGGCGCGATCGTTTTGTTTGGCGGTATTCTCTACCTGATTCAATACGGCCGCGTATCCGCTCATTACTCTGGTTTTAATGCCAATCGAGCCCAGTTGCATGCCGTCGGCCCGGTATTTCGCCAGGCGTTCCACTTTGATAGCCGCGCCATAATTCAGGTCGGTCTGTTGCTGCTCATTGCCACGCCGGTGGCCCGAGTGGTGTTCTCCATCGTAGCGTTTGCGCTGGAGCGAGACTGGCTTTACGTTTGGGTTACCCTCGTAGTTCTCGCCATCCTGATGTTCAGCCTGTTCGGCCCGAATCTCTAGAGTGGCCATGCCGGGAAAAAAGCGCACCAAAAAATTTACCGCCGCCAACGAAGCCCGCCGCCGGGCGCGCGAATCCGCCGGTGCGCCGCCTGCCGAACGCGTGGTTCCGGACAAGCGCCGCAAACCCGCCAAGCACAAAAAGTCGCCCGTGGATGTAGATGCGGAAGATTTGTGAATTGGACGGGTGCGGGCTTTACTTGGCGCCCGCGCAATACGGGTGCGGGCTTTACTTGAAGCCCGCGCAATAAACGACATCTTCGCGCTCCGACCGGAGCTTAGTTTTTCGACCCTCAACCCGGTTTCGATTCCGGGACGATCTCTCCCGGCAAAAAAACGGTGCTCGCGGCCATCCCCAAAAACCGCGCCAGGTATTCCGAAATGGCCTGGAACGCACGCTTCGAGAAACCTACGCTCGCCACCTGCACTTTTCCATCGGGAGCAATCAGATAATAAGTAGGAACGTTGGTAATCCCGTATTCGTTCGACGCCGGGTAGCCCTCTTCGTCCAGCAGCGCCCGAAACGTAATCCCGTACTCTGCGCGGAACTCTCTGGTATCCGCCGCATCATCCTGCGAAATCGCCACGAAGCTCACGCGATCGCCCCCGCGTGTCCCTCCATAACTCTTAAAAAGCCGCTCGAGGAAAGGAAACGTAAACTGGCAAACCGGGCAGGAAATCTTGAAGAAAGCTGCAACCACAGGTCCGCGCGCGAGCGCTGCGCCCAGCGCAAAGCTTTTTCCTTCGGTATCTACCAGCTCAAAGAGTGGCGCTGGTTGTCCCGATTGTATGGTTTGCCGCGTGGACCTGCCCATAAGCGATAAACGAATCCGTGGCCCGTTAGTAACGTCCGCACTCAGTGCCCGCTCAGTGAATGTGCCGCGTCTTTTTCGACATGTAGTCCATCAACAAATACTGCCCCAGTGTGTAAGGTGTCGTGAAATATGCTTTTCCTCGGCAGATCTCCGCGACTTTCTGCACGAAATGCACCAGGCTGTAGTCGCTGGCCAGCATGAAGGTATTGATCATAATGCCGCTCTTGCGGCACTTCGCCACCTCTTCCAGCGTCTGCGTCACCACCAGCGGATCGAGTCCGAATGCATTTTTATAAATGCGTCCGTCCTCCAGCGTCAGAGCCGACGGCTTTCCGTCGGTGATCATCACAATCTGCCGCATGTCTTTTTTCTGCTGCGACAAAATCCGCTGCGCCAATCGCAGCCCCTCGCGCGTATTCGTGTAATACGGCCCCACTTGCACCCGCGCCAACTCTCCCAGCGGTACTTCCTCCGCGCTGTCGTGAAACAACACCAGGTGCAGCGAATCGCCCGGATACTGCGTGCGAATTAGGTGCGAAAGCGCCAGCGCCACGCGCTTCGCGGGCGTGAAGCGGTCTTCGCCGTACAAAATCATGCTGTGGCTACAATCGAGCATCAGCACCGTGGCGCACGAGCTCTGGTATTCGCACTGGTGCACCATTAAGTCCGGGTAATCGATCTCAATGGGCACACGTGCGCCTTCGCGCCGCACCGCATTAAATAGTGTAGCGCTGACATCCAGGTTCAGCGTGTCGCCGAATTCGTACGCCCGCGACGCTCCACCCGATTCGACTCCCGTGGCCAGCTCCCGCGTATCGTGCCTTCCGAAACTGCTCTTCCCGAGCGACCCCAGCAAATCCTTCAGCGTGCGAAAGCCCAGAAAATCGATGGTCTTGTCGGTGATCTCGAATCGTGTCTCGTTCTGCGCGTCCCGCTGGCTGCCCACGCCTCCGCGCGGCATTTTATCCGGAGGCGGCGTCACTTGCGGCGGCCGTTGTCCGTTAATGTAGCCCTCCTGCATCAGCCGCTCGATCAGCCTGTCGACCAGCTCGCGCAACTGCTCCTCGCCCTTGCCCGAACCTTCTTTCGTCAATTCTTCCATCAGGTCCTCGGGCAGCAGATCGCCCTCGGCGAGCGCGCGCAGGATGGCCTGCCGTAGCATCTCCATCGTTTGCTCGGGATCGAACTCCGAAACTCCGTAGTACTGCGATTCGAAGCCGCTCTGCAGAAAGAAATCGCCCAGGCGCTTGATGAGCTCCTGCAAATCGACTTCATCGGCCGGCTCGCCCGTGTAACGCGAATAGCGTATGTATTTCAAACGTCCTGCTCCTGGCCACTCTGAGCACGCACCGTTCGAATGACGCCCACCATCAACCCAGCTAATTATACTGGCGCCGCGGCGCGCGGTTCGAAGGCTCGCGCGGCTCGTTGGGCTTGGCCCGCTCCGCGAAAAACCCGCGCTCCTCGTTACGGCTGATGCGCTTGTGCGCCCACAGCCCCTCGAGGATGAATTCGCCCGCAGCGGCCACCAGCGCCGCATCCGATTTGTGCGTCGCCCCCAGCCTTTCCACGTGTTCCAGCAAGCCTTGTATGCGCCGCAGCGCAGCCAGTTGCTCGATCGCGGAAGCGCCCTCGGCCACTTTTAGTTCGCCGCCCATCTCAAACCACTGCACCACCGGTTGCACATCCGCGCTGCTTAGATACTTCGTATAGATCTTGCCCACCGCGGCGCGGATCAGTTCCCGCGCAATGTTGTCCGCTCCTTTTAGCTCGCCTTCGTATTCCAGCTCGAGCTTACCCGTCATCGCCGGAATGGAGGCATATACATCCACAATCCGCGCCGCCACGTTCGCTTCGTGATTGCGCGCGCCTCGCTGCTCCGCGTTGCTGACCAGCGCTTCCATGCAGGCGATCGGCAGCCTTTGGCTTACTCCCGAGCGGCGATCCACGCGTTTGTCTTCGCGCGCCAGGAATGCCACCTGTTCCACCACCTCGCGCAAATATTCCGGAACCGCCAGTTGCCGCCCCGCCTGCCGCTCCGTCCACGCTTCCTGCTTGGTGATGGACATGCCTTCCTCGACCGTCGCCGGGTAGTGCGTGCGAATCTCGCTGCCCACCCGGTCTTTCAGCGGCGTCACGATTTTTCCTCGTGCCGTGTAATCCTCTGGATTGGCCGTAAAAACCAGCAGCACGTCGAGCGGCAACCGGATCGGATAGCCCTTAATCTGCACGTCCCCTTCTTGCATGATATTAAAAAGCCCCACCTGCACCTTTCCGGCCAGATCGGGCAATTCGTTGATCGCGAAAATGCCGCGGTTCGCTCGTGGCAGCAGGCCATAGTGCATGGTCAGCTCGTCAGAAAGATTTTTGCCGCCGCGCGCGGCTTTGATGGGATCTACATCGCCGATGATGTCGGCAATGGTTACGTCGGGCGTCGCAAGTTTTTCGACATAGCGTGCCTCCCGTGGCAGCCATGCGATGGGCGTATCCTCGCCGCGCTCGGCAATTAAATCGCGGCATGCGCGGCAAATCGGCCGCAGCGGGTGATCGTGAATTTCACAGCCGGAGACATACGGAATTTCCGCATCCAGAAACTCCACCAGCCCCCGCAGAATCCGGCTCTTGGCCTGTCCGCGCAATCCCAGCAAAATAAAGTTGTGCCGCGCCAGAATGGCGTTCGCCAATTGCGGCAGTACCGTCTCTTCATACCCGTGCACGCCGCTGAACAGCGGCTCGCGCGCCTCGAGCTTGCGCAGAAGGTTGGCGCGCATCTCGTCTTTCACGTTGCGCAGAGCGGCTAGAGCCTGGCCCGCGCCTCGGCGCCATTCGCCAAGGGTCGTGGCTTTGCTCGACGGCTTCGCTTCCGTTGATCCCATCCCCATGATTCCGGTTCCCTCCGAGATCGTCGCTAGGCGGATGACCCGCGGCCCTCATTCAGATGCGCCCGCCTCCATCTAGTATAAGCCGTAGCGCAAATCCGCCCTCAAATCTCGCCCCCAGTTGCCGCAAAGCGTCATCAAAAGGGTCTCCTCAATGCAGCTTTTTTCCATTACCGGCGCCATGCCCGTTTCCGGCGCTCACCTCACGCACATGCGCAATCCGCGTCAATTGCGGCAGCACACGAAGGAGTTGCTCCGCCAACCGGCTGCGCCGCGCAGCCTCACTGCGCATTTCGAGTAACTCCTGCAGCGTATCCAGGTCAAGGGGAAGCTCTCCAGCTAACTCGTATGCCAGCGATGATTCCGCATTGTCTTCGGGCCACCAGGATGCCTCTGGCCCCGCGCCGCCGTGAATCAGCCGCTGACAGTTCTCGAAAAGCGTACGCAGTTTGGCAGTCACCTCCGCAGGTCCGGGCTGCAGATCATCCGGTTCGATGTCGACCGTCGCCTCTAGATATGGTTTGTCATCGTGAACCTCTCGAATCCGGAAAACCCTCTCGCCAACAGTTGCAATGTCCATACGTCCATCGTCATAGGTTCTTATGACGCGCACCACTCGCGCCGTGCACCCTACCCGCGCGATGCCGTCGCCTCGCGGCGAGCGGGTAGACGAAACGGGTCCGGGCTCTACTTGGAGCCCGCGCACTATGCCAAATGGCGCATCCTGCTCTACGGCATTCCGGATCAGCAGCTTATAGCGCGGCTCAAAAATGTGCAGCGGCAGTGGTTTCTTCGGCAATAGCACCACGTCGAGCGGGAAAAGCGGAATGCGCAGGCTGGCCATTGGCTATTGGAGTTCCGCTTATTGCGGCTCACGTTTATTACGCGGGCTCCAAGTAGAGCCCGCACCCGTAAAGGTAAAAGTTAAAGCTGTGCCAGAGCGGTTTCCATTTCCGAGAGGGCGTGCTGATCTCCGGTGCGCCGGGCGGCTTCGATGCCGTCGGTGAGGCGCCGCCGCGCATCGTCAGTCCGCGAAAGCTTGGCGAGAAGCTGGCCGTATTGGAAGTAGCCGGTCACGTAATCCGGGTGCGTGGCCAGAAGCTTATCGAAATTTTCAATCGCGGCGACATAATCGCCTTGATTCCCGCACTCCACGGCCAGCCCGTAGCGCGCGAACGCGTCATTCGGATGCGCGGCCACAAACTCCTCGAGCATTTCGCGGCGAGTCTTCTTCTGCGTATGGTTCTGCGTTTGGTTCATTGGTCGAGTCCGCGTATTATACCCGTTCGGCGCCGCATCACCAAACCACGCGGCACTCTGCAGTTGGCGCAGGCGAAAGCTTTGATCGGGCCCCGTAGCACAGGCACCTGCATGTGCCTGCCTGTGCGCCGTTGCAACACGCAGCCTGGTAGGCTCTAGCAATGCATTCGCGGCGAAAGATGCTAACGTGACGAAGAAACGACAGCAGGCCAGCACCCGCGAGCCGCTCGGAAGGCGTGTAAGCGAATCGCGCACCGAGATGGTCGAAGTCGTGCTCCCCCAGGACGCCAACGTTCTCGGCAACATCCTGGGAGGCCGCGTCATGCACCTGGTCGACATCGCGGGAGCCATTGCTGCGCATCGCCACTGCCGCAGCCACGTCGTCACCGCATCCGTCGATCATCTCGACTTCCGCAATCCCATTCTTATCGGCGAGCTGATCGTGCTCAAAGCCAGCGTCAACCGTGCGTTCCACACTTCGCTCGAGGTCGGGGTAAAAGTATTTTCCGAAAACGTGCTTTCCGGCGAGCGCAAGCACACCACCAGCGCTTATCTCACCTATGTCGCCGTCGATGCGGAAGGACGCCCCATCCCGGTGCCGCCGCTGGTGTGCGAAACCGCCGAGGACCGCCGCCGCTTTCGCGATGCCCTCGCACGCCGCAAGACTCGCCTCGCGCACCGCTACAAACGCACCCCGTAAAACCAACCACGCCCGCGCTCAATTTTGCAACTACGTTCCGCCACGAGACGCCGGCGAACCCGCCGAGTAACCGGAACACAAAGCGGCGCCCCGTTCCGCACGCCGTCTTTGGTAGCACAGACATTCTTGTATGTGCGCCACCGGCCTCATTTGCCAGCCGCCGCTTGCCGACCCGCTTTGCCGAAAATGCTAGCTGACCGGCCCCACCCACTCCGGCGTCGAAGTCGGCTGCGGACTCCCGCCGGCGGGCTCGTCGCTAATGGCCAGCGCCTTTGCCATCAGCATCGCGTTCGCGGGAGGCATCACCATCAGCACCTGGCCCGCGGTGTTCGGGCGGAAAATACCCACGCTGATGGGCGCACCTTGTTGCGGCACCACCCATAATTGCAGCGTACGGCCGGGAGGCATCTCAGGCATTTTGTCGGCCGCCAGCACCAGGCCCATTCCCGGATTCCAGTACGCGGTCATCGGCGGCATGGCTGTCTTTTCGGGCTTGAGTTGCAGGTGCCTGGTGGTTGCCGCGCCAATAATGTTGAGCGCCTGCAAGTAGCGCTCGCGTTCGGAATCCAGTGCGCGGCTGCGCTGTTCCTCCTGCGCGCTCTGTTTTTCGAGGACGGCGACTTCGCGCGAAAACTGACGCATCTGAAAAGTCGTGTAACCCGCGAAAAGCACCAGCGCCGCGGCGGCCACCCAGGCCCACGCCGGAATCCACACACGCTCCGGCGCTTTTGCGCGACCCTTGCCAATTGAATCCACGCCGCGCAGCGTGCCGGCGCTCGCAACGGTGCCCGTGGGTTCAGCCGCGATGGACGCGAGCAGCTTCCCACGCAATGCCGCGGGAGGTTTCGCTGACGGCGCGAGGTAACTCAGATTCGCCACCAGAGCGCGAGCCTCCGCCACGCCCGGGGTGCACACCGGGCATTGCCGCGCGAGGTGCTCCTCGACGGCAGCACGCTCGTCGCCCTCCAGCGCGCCGAGCGCATACGCTTCGTACAATTCCTCGAGTTGTTCGCAGGACGCCATATCAACGCGATACTTATTTCTTCTCCAGGGATTCCCGCAGCCGCAGCAGGCCGCCGCGAATCCAGCTTTTCACCGTACCCAGCGGCTCACCGAGCGCCGCCGCAATCTCGCTGTGCGTCAATCCATCGAAAAATGCCATTTCAATCGCGCGCCGCTGGGTTTCCGGCAGCTCGGCCATCACCGCACGTACTTTCACCGCGCGCCGTTCCTGATCGATGCGCAGCTCCGGCGCCTGCGCAGGCGCCGCGGCCGACGGTGGCGGGTCGACTTCATATGGATCCTCGAGCCGCCGCTGTTTTTCGCTTTTGAGGCGCAGAAAGTCGAGAGCGCGGTTTCGTGCCATGGTAAACAGCCACGGCTCGAGCGGCCCGCGCGAAGCGTCATACCGGTCCGCATGCCGCCAGAGATGCAGAAACACATCCTGAACGATCTCTTCGGCAGCCGTGGCTTGCTGCGAAATACGCAACACCAACGAGTAAACCGGCCGGGAATACCGGTCGTACAGGGCCTCGAGTGCGCCCGAATTCCGGTCGAGAAGCTGCGTCATCAGGGCTGCATCCGGCAGCTCATCCCTTCCCGGCCCGAGCTGGACGACCGCCAAAAACAAGTGAGAATCTTTCTGCTGCTCCGCACGCTTGGTACTACGGCTGCGCGGTCCAGCCGGATGAGCGGCGGTTCCACTCTCTAGTCCTGAAAACTCGCCGCGTCTCCCGAAAAACCCAAAGAAGAGCCTCCCGAAGAGCGCCCAAAAGCTCCCCGGAAAACTTAAAAAGAGCCCAAAAAGAATACTACGATTCCCGAAACTTCGGCTGCGCCTGCTGTGGCAACTTCACGGTGCTGCCCGATTAGAATCGCCACGCACGAACCGTTCCGTGTTTTCGGCGACGTTATCGGCCTGTTCCACGCACGCGCCGAGAGAAGGCCCGGCCAGGTAATTTCCCGCCAGAAATATACCCGGCGTAGCCGCACACAATTGGCGAAGCTCATCCACAATGCGCGCATGCCCGAGGTTGTACTGCGGCAGCGCCCGCATCCAGCGCGCCACATGGATCGCGGCGGGACGGCCGGTGATGCCCATCACCGGCCCCATGATGCGGGAAAACTCCGCCTGCGCGATCTCGGCGATTTCCGCCTCGCTGAGCCGGCAAATGCCGGGGTCGGTGGCGCCTCCGAGAAAGCTCGTGAAGACGGCCCCGGCGCGTGCGGCCCCTCCGCGTGAAGGCGGGCCATCGGAGGCGCCGTCGCCCGCACCCGGCGTGCGGCGCGGCGAGAGCCGCGCCGAGTTTTCGACCAGTGATTTTTCAATGGGCGAGTTTCCGATGGGCGAGTGTTCAGCAGATGAGAGAGAGAAACGGTCCGGAAAAAGTGATGAGTTCCACACCGTTCCCAGCGTCCGCAAATTTTCCGTGCGCGGGATCAGAAAGCCGAAGCCCTTAGCTTCTCCCGGCATGCCCGAGCGGCTGGCGCGATTCGCCGCCGCGCCGCAAATGCGCTCGCCGCGATATCCCATACATACCTGCGCCACGCTGGTGTACTCGATTTGGCCGAGCAGGGAAGCGAAGTGTGGTTCGACGCCGGCCAGCAGCTCCGCCGCTTCGTTGGTGGGCGTCGCCACGATAATTGCGGAAACGTCGAGCGCGTGCGTCACGCCTCCTGCGTCGTACTCCACATGAAAATTGCCAGCGCCGAATGCATCCGGCGCTTGAGCCGCGTCGGCGCCCGATCGGCCTGACGCGCGGCCTGACGTGCGAACCGCGGCGCGAAGCGTCGCGACCTCCGCGCCGCACACGGCGGCGGCTCCCAATTTACCGGCCAGAGCGTCGGGGAGCGCGGCGATGCCGCGCCTGAAATTGCAAAACGAGGGACGCGCGCCACGCCCGTCCGTTCGATTTTCGCCGCTTTTGGCGCTCGCGCCACCCGCGCCACTTTTGGCGTCACTTCGGGTGCGTTCAGCACTCGCGTCGTTGCCGCTGCGTTTGCGGCGCGACTTGAGAGCGCCCCGAATGATGCTGCCGTATTTTTCTTCGAGCTGGCGCAAGCGTGGAAAGGTGCTCGCCAGACTCAGCTTTTCGGGATCACCCGCATACACGCCGGAGACGAATGGCGCCACCAGGTTCGTGAGCACGTCGTCGCCAAATTTGCGGCGAACGAACGAAGCGATCGATTCGTCTCCCGGCGGCGGATGCGTGCGCGCGAGCGGCTCGCCCATAATCCGCAACTTGGTGCGCCAGCCGATCAGCGGCGTCGCAAAAAATTCCGCGGGGCCCAGGGGAGCGCGCACCAGGCGTCCGTGCAGCAAAATGTACCGTGGAGCGCGCGGATCGGCGCGCAGGACGTCGCCGGCGAGGCCCGCTTCATCGATAAGCTTCGCGAGCGGCGGCGTTGCGGAAAAACTTTGCGGCCCGACGTCGAAATGAAATCCGTCCTTTTCGATCCGATCGATGACGCCGCCGAAACGCGGGCCCCGCTCGAGCAGCAGCACCGGCACGCCGCGGCTGTGCAACCGCCACGCGCAGGCCAGGCCGGAGATACCGCCGCCGATGACGAGAACGGTCACGGCGCAGCGGTCACAGCGTCTTCGAGAATAGTGGGCGCTCGGCCAGGCGCTGCTTTTCGAGATAGGGATCGAAAAGCATGGCCACGTTGCGAATGAAGATGCGACCGAGAAGGGTGGCCTGAATTTCACCGGGCGCTACCGTCACCAGGCCGTCCTCGACGAAGGGCGCCAGAGCCGCCGACTCGGCGGCGAAATAGGAGTCGAAATCGACACCAAATTCGGCCGCAATTTCTCTCTTGCGGATGACGCCGTGGCAGAGCAGGCGATTGATGACCGCGCGCCGCAATACGTCATCGGAGCTGAGGAGATAGCCGCGCATGGTGGCGATGCCGCGGCGCTCGACGGCTTCGGTATAGCCGGCGATGTCGCGATGATTCTGCGCGTAAGCGGTTCCAATGCCGCTGATGGCGCTGACGCCCATCCCGTAGAGATCGGCGCCGCCCTTGGTGGTGTAACCCTGGAAATTGCGATGCAGCGTGCGGTCGCGCTGCGCCACGGCGAGACTCGTCGTCGGGCCGCGCGAAATGGTCCATGCCGATATATTGATAGCCGGCCCCAACAAAGCTCTCGAGGCCGGTACAGAAGATGCGGAATTTTTCGAGGCCCTCGGGAAGATGGCTTCCCAACGCGCCTTGCTGCTTGCGCAGCCACGGCACATGCGCGTAGCTGAACATGGCCACGCGATCGGGCGCCAGGGTCAAAACTTCTTCGACGGTGCGTGCGAAGCGCGGCGCGGTCTGGTAGGGCAAGCCATAGATTAAATCGACGTTCAGGCTGCCAAAACCGAGAGCGCGCGCTTGCGCGATCAGGTCGGCGGTGATTTCCAGCGGCTGCACGCGATGAATGGCTTGCTGCACCTCGGGATCGAAATCCTGTATACCCAGGCTCAGTCGATTGAAGCCGAGACGCCGCAAAGCTTCGAGATGCCGCACGCTGGTGACGCGAGGATCGACTTCGATGCCTATTTCGGCGTCAGGAGCAAAAGAAAATCGTTCGGCCGCGAACCCGAAGAGGTCCTCCATCTGCGCCGGCGTGAGATAGGTGGGCGTGCCGCCGCCCCAGTGGAATTGCACCACCGGGCGCGAGCGATCGACGTGCGCGGCCACACGTTCAATTTCGCGCTTGAGCGTCGTCAGATAAGGAGGAGCGGCGCCGTGATCCTTGGTAATGACTACGTTGCACGCACAGAACAGGCAGAGGCTCTCGCAAAAAGGAAGGTGCATGTACAACGAGACGGGCGTACCAGCGGCGGCCGCCTGCGTGTAAACGTTTTCGAGATCGGCGGGGCCGAAATCATCCTGCCATACGGGCGCGGTGGGGTAGCTGGTGTAACGCGGCCCGGGGCGATTGTAGCGCTCCAGAAATTCGTTGGAGATGCGGAAGCGCTCGCAGTCGAGCGCCAAAGTAAGATTGGGTGCGGCGGAAGCAGATTCGGCGGAGACAGTCTCGGCTCGTCGCTCGACTGCATTTTCAAGTTGTATGAAGGCGGTATTAATGTCCGGAGTGCGCCGAGTTTTATCGCCGTTGTTTTTTAAGCTGGGGGCCGAACCGAGAGTTAGCGTGGCGGATTGGCCGGCGCGCACGAAAGCCAAAGCATTTTCCACCGGCGTGCCGGGCAAAATTCCGTGGCCCAGGTTCAGGATGTGGCCGAGTCCACCGGTCTGCGCGATCGCCTGATGCACTGCGGCCGCAATGGCTTCTTCGGACGTGAGGAGCACAGCGGGATCGACGTTGCCTTGCAACGCTACGCGTGAATTCAGGATTCTTTGGGCTTCGCCCAGGTCGACGCGCCAGTCGACGCTTAGCACATTCGCGCCGGTGCCGGCGAGATCCTCGAGAAGATGCCGCGAATTCTTGCTGAACAGGATTACGGGCGTATCGCCGACACTCAGTTCAGAAATCAGGAGCTGGGTGGCGGGGAGCTCGAACTCGCGATATTGGCTCGCGGTAAGTTCGCCGGCCCAGGTGTCGAAGAGTTGCACGGCTGCGGCACCGGCGGCGATCTGGGATTTCAAGTAGCGTGCGGTAGCGCGCGCAATTTTATCGAGAAGCGCGCGGAGCAATTCCGGCTCCCCAGCGAGCATAGCTTTCGCGGCTGGGAAGCCGTCGGTCGAGCAGCCTTGAATGAGATAGCAGGCGAGCGTCCAGGGCGCGGCCGCAAAGCCAAGCACCGGGACATCCGGGCCCAGCGTGTGGCATAGCAACCGAATGGCGTCGCCAAGAAATTGCGTTTCGATTTCAGGATCAAATTCCGACAGTGCCGCGACCTGCGCAGCGCTGCGAATCGGAGACAGGATTATTGGCCCGGCATCTCCCAACGCAATGGGCGCGCCCATGGCTTCGGCGGGAATCAAAATGTCGGAGAAGACGATCACCGCGTCGACGCCCAGGCGGCGAAAGGGCTGCAGCGAAACCTCGGCGGCCAGCTCGGGAGTCTTGGCGACTTCGAGAAAGGCATGTTTTTCGCGCAGCGCGCGGTATTCGGGCAAGTAGCGTCCGGCCTGGCGCATCATCCAGACGGGCACCCGGGGAACGGGTTGCCGGCGGCAGGCGCGCAGGAACAGCGCCTTGCGATTTTGGGCGTCAGATGGAGTCGCCAATGTCATTTTATCGCGCGGGCTCCAAGTATAGCCCGCACCCGTATTGCGCGGGCAAGTGAAGCCCGCACCCCGAACCGGTCGCCGGAGCGGTATACGGTCTTCCGCAGCATCATAGCAAATATTGCGCGGGCTCCAAGATCGTGCCGAAGCTCCATTCTTACACGTAAGCTACGATGGAGCGGGCCATGAACGTGGTACTGACTGCGCCCTGCCAGCGGCAGCGGCAAGCAGGGATAGCGCTGCGGCGAGCAGTGGGGCTTCACTGGATCGGCGGCATGCAAGTGTCCGGTCCCGCGTCACGCCTCGACTGCCGCGTTATCAGTACGAGGAATTCTCTCCCGTCCCGTACGGGGAAGTCCCTTCGTTGGCCTCAGTTAACGAGGTGCCTTCGGCAAGCACGATATGAGAAATACGACCGACACGGTTATTCGTTTTGGATTGATGTATGCAAACCGTGATTACGTCGCCGGGCCGTATGAAAGTCTTGGTCCAGCCAACCAGAGTGATCGCGGATGGACTGCCTAACTCAGAAGCCCAATGTGCGACGTTACCCTTAACATCCAACGTCAAACGTGACAATACAGTGTGAATTCGCCCACGAGAATGAGGTCACCGTCGCGCCCTTTAGAACTACTTCCTTCATGTCATATGCCGCGTTCGCCTGATGCGCCGACATGGGTAAGCAGACGGTCAGAAGACCTGCGAGCAAGAAAAACGCTGTCAGCTTCGTGTTGATGCGCGACTCCTTCGATCAGTCCTCACTGGTTCTTGTACTTATTTTCGTAATCGCTCTTCAGCTTTATCGTCTATGTGCTTCCATTCGTCCGGTTCCTCGTTATGGGTGCAGAACACTTCTCCCCACTCCTCGTTTGGACACCGCCAGCGACCACTTACGAGGCGCCGAAGTCCACGGCTTCGTAAGGATCAAAGGGTCGTCAATGGTAATTTGATAGGTCAGGTAGTTCTTCGAGGGGCGGCTCCAGCGCTCGACGATATGCTCCTTGATCGCTATGCAGCCATGCGTTCCCCTCTCCCGAGAAGCCACCTACCGCGACATTCCTCAACCTATCGTCAATAGCGGTCACGTCCACGACCAGCGTATCTCCCTCCCAATGAGCAGACGAGTCGCCATTGAACGTGGGATCGGGATCTTTGGGATGAGGACGGTTCATGTAGATCATGCGAACGTCCAGAGGGTATTCAGTCAGAAGGACCACTCTTTGCGGGCTCGAAATCAACTCAATAGGGGCGTGCTGATTGTCTTGCATGGTCCAGGCGCTGGGGGTACCGGCTTGGTCGCATATTCCATAAGGGACCGGACTCATGTATTTTGCGGCCATCCCAGGCTTGAAGGAGAGCTTCTCCTCCGGAGTAACCTTGGGATCAAATTGCCCGAATGCAGCCCGGTCGACTCCACCCGGAGTGGCGGAATCCAGCATTCTTCCACCACTGTTTGGATAGTAACGTCCACGTCAGGTCGACATGCCCGTCAGACATGCGGGGCGCCGGCCCGCCTGGCGGCAAGACATGCATGTTTAGCCCCGGCGGGTTATAGCCCCCAGGCGTCGGTCCAGAAGCTCTTCCTCCCCCTCGTCCTTGTCCTGCTTGTCCGGGAGCGTTTTGGGCAAAAGCGTGCGTGAAAAGCATGCACAAGGCCGCCAGTACGGCTACACCGCCCCCAAGGCAATAGCGGGAGCGTCGCTTCATTCGTGTCATTTCCAATTCCCCCTTTTAGGCTCGCGACAAGTGCTCATAGATGTTGTGGAGGCGGCCCATCGTTGCAATTACTCAAGATTCGGCAGTTCCTCAAGATTCCACAAACCCAATTGGAACAAGCACGCCAAAATGCGCGGGGCATGCTTTGGTGAATTCGGTCCCCGCCCGATCAGAAGTGACGTTGCTCGGGCGCCCTCTGTTCAACCTGCTGTCCAACGGGACGTATCAGGCCATCCGCTAGCGCGAGGTATGATGCTGCACCGCGGTACGGCGTGCCACCTGTTTTGGTCGGACAGGCCCTGGCAGCAATAGGTTTCCCGACATTTTCGAGGAAATCCTGCCTGGTGGTGCCGTTTCTTTTGAGGGCGTTGGGGGTGACCATTTCCAGGCTCCACGTGTGCGTAGTGCCATCGGCATCCTTCACATCCATGTGAAGATACGCGTGCGGGTTTTCCCAATCGATACCGCTGAGGGTGCCTTTTAGATCCATGCACTTGGTGGCGTCGAACTCGACAGTGAATCCGTGGTGCGCAAACGCGGAAATCCCACCGCCCAGTAGGGCAAAAACCGCCATCAAAGCACCGGGGAGCTTAACTCTCATCAAGATGTCTCCTTAAATAACGGATTGGGAAACTGCCATCTCTTAGAACGTCAACTTCAAACCGAACTGGAATTGCCGCGCGGAGCCCTGCGCGGTAGTATGGTAGCCGAAACCGCTAGTTCCAACAACCCCGCCGGCCGAGCTGGGGGTCAGAACCGCCGTCAGAAAACTGTGCGAAGTTCACATGGTTAAAGACGTTGTAGACCTCGATCCGCAACTCGGCGCTATATCGCTCTTTCACATGCCACATCTTTTCCAGCACCACGTCCACATTCTGAAAGTTAGGCCCGTGAACTGCGTCACCAATCGTTCCGTACGCGGGAGGCGTTAAAATGCCTCCGCTCTGCGTGTAGCAAGCGCCACTTGGACTTGTAAGCGCTTGAACAGCGAGATCCTTCTGTGTGGGATCGGTGTAAGGAGCCTGTGCGGCCGCCATGCAGGATTGCAGTATCGCCGGATTGGACCCCGCAATGGAAGCGAAGGACTGGCAGCCGGAGAGTTGGCCGTAACAGGGATAGGGGTTATACCAATATCGTTGAAGGCGGAGCGCGGACCGGTGTAGTTCCAGCTTTACCAGATTCCGCTGTTCGGGCTCGGAATCGTGCGATCACTGTTTTCACCGGTACCCGACCAGTCATTGGTGGTGGGGTCGTCCGGGGCCCAGGCAAAGCCGGTCTGGAAGGCCCAAATGCCGCTGACCGACTAGCCCTCCAGCATCTGCCCGGGCGACTTAATCCCAGGGATGTTATAGGTTGGCGAAAAACGCAAGCGCTGACGGACATCCATATCGCTGTTTCCGTATTGATGGATCGAGTCGGCCGGGTTGGCCAGCGCTGAGGTAGCCTGAGAGCTCTTGGTCCACATATCGAGAGCGTGGCCCCAGGTATAGGCGGTGAGGAAGCTTAGGCCGTGGTAATTCCTGGAATTCAGAGTTACTTGTAATGCGTCGTAGTGGCGAAAGTAACAATCACCGATGTGGCCCGCGGTACCACGCGAGTGCCTGCGCTATTGAAATAAAGGCGGGCGAGCGGGTGAGGCTATAAGGCTATATAATGTCGGTTTGCCTTCCACTATGACCAACTACTTCGTGGTGTTGACGATCGTGTGCTACGCCGCCAGTTTGGGCGGGTATGTAGGATTTCTGGCTTCGGCGCGGCGGGATGTGGGCATCGCGGCCACGGCGCTGCTAGTGGGCGGCATCGGTGCGCATTACCTCGCGCTGATGGAGAGGTCACGCGTGACTCACACCGTGCCGTATGACGATTTGTACGGGTCACTCTCGCTGTTCGCCTGGCTGCTGGCGGTAACCTACCTGGGGCTCGAGCTATTTCACCGGCAACGGTCGGTGGGAGCGTTCGTTTTGCCGGTGGTGCTGGGGGTGTTTGCGGTTTCGAGCGTGGGGACTTCGACGGTGGCGACCACTCCTCCGGGAAGCGGCCCGCTGCTCGCGCTGCATATCACGCTGAACGTGCTCGGCTACGCGGCCTTCGCGCTGTCTTTTGTCTTGAGCCTGATCTACCTGATTCAAAATCGGCTGTTGCGCAACCGGCGGCTGGGGAGCGTGGTCTGGCGGTTTCCCGCGCTCGAGGTGCTCGAGCGCATGAGCCGCAGCAGCGTCGTGGTGGGCCTGATTTCCCTGGTAGTGGGGATTGCGTTTGGATTTTTGTGGATGAATCGCAACTGGGGGCATTACTGGAATGGGGATCCGAAGGAGATTGTCACCCTGGTGATATTGGCCGCGTATGCGGCCTATTTGTGGCTCGGGCGGACGACAGCGTGGCGGGGCGCGCGGGCTTCGGCATTGTGCGTCGTTAATTTTGTCTTTGTGCTGTTCAGTTATAGCGTTGTGAATTTGTATCTGTCGAATTTTCACCGGTACTTTTGAGGGCGTGCAGGAACAGCGAAGGCAACGGCTACGACTGTGACAACGGGCCGGGAGGAATACGGCAGGGACGGAAAAAGGTGAAAAGAATGAGGGATCCTTCGCTGCGCTCAGAATGACAGCTTAAGGCCACGGCTATGGCAACGGCAACACGCAACGGCAAAGGCAAAGGTTAAGGCAACGACTATGAGAACAGCGAAGGCGAAGACGACGGTGATAGGAACGGCGAGATCAACGGCGGTGAATTAAGCGCGAAAGGCGACGTACCTAAGAAATCGTGGAGATTGTGCTCATTGGGCTGAACCACCGGACGGCGCCGGTGGAACTGCGCGAGCGCGTGGCTTTCACGCCCGAGGACGCGCGGCGCGCCGCGGGCGAATTGCGTTCGCGCGGGGTGCTGTCCGAGACGCTGGTGCTCTCGACCTGCAACCGAAGCGAGCTATACGGGGTGCCGCAGGAATCGACCGAGGATGGCGCCGGTGACATGGAGCGTTTTCTCGCGACATTCCACCACATCGAGCCGGCGATTTTGCGCGGCAGCCTGTACCGGCGGCGCGATCGCGAAGCCGTGCGGCACCTTTTCCGCGTGGCCGCGGGCCTGGATTCGATGCTGTTGGGAGAAGCGGAAATTTTGGGCCAGGTGCGCGAAGCGTATCGCATCGCGCTCGATCACGGCGCCACGGGACCGGTGCTGAACCGGATGTTCCAGAGTGCGCTTGAAGTGGGGAAGCGCATCCGGTCGGAAACCGATATCGGCACACGGCCGGTGTCGGTGGCTTTCGCCGGAGTAAAGCTGGCGGAGCGCATCTTTGGCAGTCTGGCGGGGCATACCGCGCTGATCCTGGGGGCGGGAGCGACGGGCGAGCAGGTGGTCAATCACTTGCGGAACCGCGGGATCGAATCGCTGCGGGTGTGCAACCGCTCGGCCGAGCGGGCGCGTGAATTGGCCGTCCGCGTGGGCGCCGAAGTAGTGGAATGGAGCGCTCTCGAAGATGCGCTCGAATGGCCGGACATGATCGTCTGCTCGGTGGCCAGCCCCGATACGGTGCTTTCGCGCAAGATGCTCGAACGCGCCATGGGCGCGCGGTCCAATCGTTCGCTGCTGGTGATCGATCTGGGCGTGCCACGCAATGCCGATCCGGGCGCCGCGGGACTCTACAATCTTTATTTGTACGGGCTCGACGACCTCACCGAAATCGTGGAGCAGAATAAGCGCGCGCGCGAATCCGAGGTGCCGCGCGCGGAAGCGATCGTCGAACAGCACATTGCGCGGTTCGAATCGTGGCAGTCCAGTGTGGAAACGGTAGCGGTGGTGGCCGACCTTCGGGCCCGGCTGGCCGGGGAGCGCGAAGCGTTTTTGCGCGAGCGGCTCAGCAGCCTGCCGCGCCTTTCCCGCGCGGATCAGAAACGCGTGGCGGAATTGATGGACGAGTTGCTCGAGCGGGTGGTGATCGATCCGGCGGAGCGCCTGAAAGGGATGCGCGACCTACGCAGAAAGCTGCATAACCTGGAAGCCTTGCGCGATCTGTTTAAGCTCGGGCAGGAAGAGCCTTGACAAATATCGAGCCAGGGGTCGGGCACGGGCTGCGCCCCGGAGGCCGAGCATGAGGCTGCGCATCGGGGCGCGAGCCAGTGCGCTGGCCCGGTGGCAGGCCGAATGGGTGCGCGCCCAACTCGCCGAGCAGGGCGTTGCGGCGGAGTTGGTGCTGGTGCGTACGACGGGCGACCGCGACGCGCAGACGCCACTTCGGGCGCTAGGCAGCAAGGGAATCTTCATCAAAGAGCTCGAGGACGCTCTGTTGGAAGGCCGCGTAGACCTGGCGGTTCACAGCATGAAGGACGTGCCGACCGAGCTGCCCGCGGGCCTGCTGATTCCGGCCATACTGCGGCGCGATGATGTGCGGGATGCGCTGGTGTCGCGTGCGGGGATGGCGTTCGAAGACCTCGCACCAGGCGCGCGCGTGGGCACCGGCAGCCTGCGGCGGCAGGCACAACTGCGGCATTATCGCGGGGACCTGGAGATGCGCGATATTCGCGGGAATGTGGAGACGCGACTCGCGAAGCTCGATCGCGGCGACTACGACGCCATTGTGCTCGCGAAAGCTGGACTCGACCGGCTGGGTTTCGGGGAGCGGATTTCCGAGACGCTGCACACCGATATTTGTCTCCCGGCCGCGGGCCAGGGCGCCATCGGAATAGAAGCACGTGCCGGAGACGAGGAAGTTTTAAGAATGCTCGCGCCCATGAACCACATCGAAACGCGCATCGCGGTGGACGCCGAGCGGGCCGTGCTCGCGGCCATCGAGGGCGGCTGCCAGGTTCCGGCGGGCATTTGGGCGCGGATAGAGGCGCGGGAGTTCGTGATCGAAGCGTGCGTGCTGTCGGCGGATGGCGGCGAATCGGTGCGCGTGCGGCGCGCCGGGGCGCCACAGAGGTGGGAAGAGCTGGCAGGCGAGACCGCGGCCGCGCTCCTCGATCGCGGCGCCGGCCGCTTGCTGGGCGTGGGGGCACGGACTGCTCCGACCCCCGATATTTTTGCTGCTGATGATGCTGCTGCCGCCGACGCTGCCGATGAGCGTGAACGATGAGCGGACATGCTCCTCGCGCGCTCGAAGGGCGGCGCATTGTAATCACGCGGGCTCCCGAGCAAGCCGAGGAGCTGATCAACCGCTTGACGGAATTGGGAGCGGAAGTGCTTTCGCTGCCTATGGTGCGATTTGTGGAGCCGCTCGATAGCGCGGGCCTGGACTTGGCCATCGCCGGAATCGAACATTTCGACTGGATACTTTTTACCAGCGCCAATGCGGTGCGATTTTTCCTGGCGCGCTGCCGCGCGCTGGATTTTCCCTTTGAAAGCACGGAAAGCGATGTGCGGCCGCGTATCGCGGCGGTGGGGCCGGCGACGCGGGATGCGCTCGAGTTGCAAGGGCTGGGCGCCCAGGCGGAGCCGAAGGAGTTCAGCGGTACGGGGCTCGTCGCCGCATTGGCGAGCGAGGTAGTGGGGAAAAGGGTGCTGCTGCCGCGCAGCGACCGCGCGACGGGTGAACTCCCCGCGGGACTGCGTGCGGCGGGCGCCTCGGTCACCGAAGTGGTGGCCTATCTCACGATCGACCCGGGCTCGCGGGATTCGCTGGCGGCGTTCGACACCTATGTGGTGAAGACCCTGGAGCGCGGGGATGCCGACGCGGTCACGTTTTTCAGCCCCTCGGCATTTCAGAATTTTGCGCGGGCGCTGGGCGACACCGCTCTGCGTCAAATGGGCGCGCGGGTGGCCATTGCGGCGCTGGGCCCGGTGACGGCGGCGGCGATTCGCAGCGCGGGGCTGCCCGTCGCGATTGCGGCCGCGGAAGCGACGACGGCGGGCTTGGTGGAGGCAATCACGCAGCACTTCGCTGGGCAGCCGCGGGCCAGGGTGGATGCGACCGGCGACACTGTTATCGACGAGGGTATCGCCGGGGGTGTCGACGGGGACGCAGGGGAAAAAGGGGGATTGGCATGACGTATCCGGCAGTGCGGCCGCGGCGGTTGCGGCGTACGGAGGCGCTCCGCGGCATGGTGCGGGAGACGCGCGTCAGCACGAGCGGATTTGTCTACCCGATGTTTGTGGGCCCCGGCAGTGGCGTGCGCACAGAGGTGGGCTCGATGCCGGGCGTATACCAGCAATCGGTGGATTGCTTCCTGGAGGAGTGCCGCGAGGTGGAATCGCTCGGCATCCCGGCAGTAATTTTGTTTGGCGTGCCGGAGCATAAGGACGAACGCGGGTCGGAGGCCTGGTCGCCGACGGGCGTGGTGCAGCGCGCGATTGAAGCTGTCCGCAAGGCGCAATTAAATCTCGTGGTCATCACCGATGTGTGCCTGTGCGAGTACACCAGCCACGGGCATTGCGGGGTCGTGGAGAACGGACAGGTGTTGAACGATCCCACGCTTGCGCTGCTGGCGGAAGAGGCGCTCTCTCATGCGCGCGCCGGAGCCGACATCATTGCGCCTTCGGACATGATGGACGGGCGGGTGGGGGCCATTCGCGGCGCGCTCGATGCCGGCGGCTTCGCCGACCTGCCGATCCTGGCCTATGCCGCGAAGTACTGTTCCGGATTCTACGGGCCTTTTCGCGAGGCGGCACAGTCGGAGCCCAAGTTTGGCGACCGGCGGAGCTACCAGATGGATCCCGCAAATGCGCGCGAAGCGTTGCGCGAAGTCGCGCTCGATCTGGAAGAGGGCGCGGATATGATCATGGTGAAGCCGGCGCTGGCCTACCTCGATATCATCAGGCAAGTGCGCGACCGCTTCGAGGTGCCGGTGGTGGCCTACAACGTCAGCGGGGAATACGCCATGGTGAAGGCCGCGGCGCGCAACGGGTGGCTTGACGAGAAGCGCGTGGTGCTGGAAATTCTCACGGCCATCCAGCGAGCGGGCGCGGAAATCGTGCTGACCTATCATGCGAAGGATGTGGCGCGTTGGCTCGCGTGTGACGGCCGGGGGCGTAGCGCCTGATTTTGACGAGCCCCAGTCGAGTGGAACCGATAAGCATTAAGAACTGCACGGTCGATAGGCTAATCTCATGGATTGCGGTCTGTGGGGTGATTTCGGGGTTAGCTATGGCAATTGTGATTGCCAGCGTAGTCCGACGAAATAGACTCGCTATTCCCTGGTACGACCTTCTGTATTTTGCGTCCTTAAATTGCGTTGGTTTTTATTCGCTCCTCAGGTTGCTAAAGGTCAATCGGAAGGGCCGCTAGTCGTCTATGGATGTTTGCGTAAAGTGCATACTTCCGTTAAGTAATGATCCAGGAACCGGCTGGTGAGCCCACGCTGGAACTTTGCATGTGAACTGCCGCACGTGAACTGCGCATGAAAGACACTTCGCGCCAGAATTCCGAACAAATATTTGAGCGTGCCCGCGAAATCCTCGTGGGCGGGGTCAATAGCCCGGTGCGCGCGTTCGGCGCTGTGGGCGGCACGCCGATCGTTGCCGACCACGCGGCGGGCGCGCAGCTGTGGGATGCGGACGGCAATGTGTATCTCGATTACGTGTGCTCGTGGGGCGCACTGATCCTGGGCCACGCCGATCCCGGTGTTTCCGCGGCACTGGCGGAGCAGGCGCGGCGGGGAACCAGCTTCGGCATGACCACCGAGCTGGAGGTGGAACTCGCGACGATAATGCACGGCGCCATCCCTTCGCTCGAGCGCCTGCGCTTCGTCAGCTCAGGCACTGAGGCCACCATGAGCGCGGTGCGGCTGGCCCGTGCCGCGACTGGGCGTGACTTCATACTCAAGTTCGAGGGCTGCTACCACGGGCACAGCGACAGTTTTCTCTCCAAGGCCGGGTCGGGACTGGCGACACTCGGCATTGCGGCTTCGCCAGGAGTGCCGCAAGCCCTTGCCGCACTTACGCTGAATGCGTCGTATAACGATCTGGTGGCAGTGGAGCGGCAGTTCGAGGCGCATCCCGATGCGATTGCTGCGGTAATCGTCGAACCGGTGGCCGCGAACATGGGCGTGGTAGCGCCCGCGCCCGGTTTTCTAGCGGGACTACGCGAGATCACGCTCCGCGCGGGGGCGCTGCTCATCTTCGACGAAGTAATCACCGGATTCCGGCTGTGCTTTGGAGGAGCGCAAACCCTGTACGGCGTGATACCCGACCTGACGACGCTCGGCAAAATTATCGGCGGCGGCTTGCCTGTCGCGGCCTATGGCGGTGCGCGCGACTTGATGGAGCGGATGGCTCCAGTCGGACCGGTGTACCAGGCGGGGACGCTTTCGGGGAATCCGCTGGCGATGCGGGCCGGCCTCGAAACGCTGAAGCGGCTGGCGGTTCCCGGATTTTACGAGGCCCTCGAGCGCCGGGGGAAGCATCTGGGTGACGGAATCAGCAACGCGCTCGAGGAAAGCGGCGTCCTCGGCCGCGTCGAACGGGTGGGATCGTTGTTGACACTGTTTTTTACGGCGGAGCCGGTTCGCGATTATGCCGCCGCCAACCGGTCGGACACGCGCCGGTTCGCGCTATTTTTCCGCGAAATGTTGCGTCGGGGTGTGCTCCTGGCGCCGTCACAGTTCGAGGCGCTGTTCGCGTCCGCCGCGCATACCGAAGATGACCTGGCTCGAACGATCTCGGCGGGCCGCGCCGCTATGGGTGTGATAGCGGAAAAGTACCTATGACTGGCAAGTGCACATGAGTGCACATTGTGTTACTTTCGCACTGGCCTAGACCCGCATCCGCGGTAGGCTGATTAAGCTAAAACCCATCCCGACACTGAAAGACGCTAGCGGCGAGTCCGGCGTGCCGGCCGGCTCGAGTTTAGAACATTTAGGGACCCCTCAATGAAACGCACAGGTGCCGAAATTGCGAGGATATCTCCGCGGTTGCGGCCGGTTCACAATGAACCGCCCGGTCCACGAAAGATCGGGGAAGGCACGCAGCAGTCGGCTGTCGCATATGAGCCCCAGTATCAGGCCCTCTTGCAAAACAGCAGCGACATGGTGTTCCTGCTCGATGAAACCAGTGAAATCCAGTTTGCCGGCCCTTCGTGCCTGCGCATCCTGGGATACACACCCGAGGAACTTGTTGGCCAGGGTTGTTTTGCGCTGATCCACCCGGAGGATCAGGTGTCGACGAGGCGGGAGATGGGTGCGCTTATGGGCGAGCCGGGCGGCTCGCGGACGAGCGAATTTCGCCTGCTGGCCAAGAATGGTTCGTGGCACTGGATCGAAGGGATAGGGACGAATTTACTATCCGACCCATCGATCCGGGCGATCGTGATCAACTCACGGGACATTACTGAACGGAAACGGGCGGAAATCGAGCGGCAAGTGTTTCTCGAAGTCATCCACGCACTCAATGTCACCCCGAATCTGGACGAGTTGCTGGTACGTGTGCATGCCTCGTTGAAAAAGGCGGTGTACGCGGACAACTGCTACGTGGCGCTGTACGAGAAGCAAACCGAGATGTTTCAGTTTCACTTTTTCATGGACAAGTTCGATGCTGCGCCGCCCGCGCAAAAGGTCGGGCGGAGCTGCACGGCTTATGTGTTTCGCACCGGCCAGCCGCTGCTGATGAGCAAGCAAATCTTCGAGAAACTGGTGGCCGCAGGCGAGCTGGAGTTGTTCGGGACGCCGGCGCCGGCTTGGCTGGGCGTGCCGCTGCGTACTCCGTCCGCAACGATCGGCGTGCTGGTGGTGCAGCACTACACGAATGAGCACGCTTACACCGAACGCGACCTCGCGCTGCTGAATTCGATTGGGGGGCAGATCGCCTTGGCGATCGAGCGGAATCAGGCCGAAGACACGCTGCGCAAACAACAAGAAGAAAATGAAATTATCTTCAACTCGGCGCCGTACATGATCTGGTACAAGGACACGCGGAACCGGATTCTGCGCGCGAACCGGCCGGCGGCGCAGTCGTTGGGCTTGGACGTCAGTGAGGTGGAAGGCCGATCCGCCTACGATTTGTTTCCTTCGGAAGCGGTTCGCTACCATCAGGACGATCTCGAAGTGGTGCGGACGGGCCAGCCCAAACTGGCTATCCTGCAGCCCTACCGCCTGCCTTCGGGCGAGGTGCGCTTGGTGCGCAGCGACAAGATTCCTTACCGGAACACGGCCGGGGAAATCGTAGGAATCGTGGTGTTTTCAACCGACGTTACCGAGCGCCAGCGGGCCGAAGACGCTATGCGCCGGTCAGAGCTCAATTACCGGTCGGTAGTGCAAGGCGCACCTTACGGCATTTGCCGGGTGAGCGAGCGGGGGCGGCTCTTCAATGTGAATCCCTCGCTGGTGCTGATGCTCGGGTACGACTCGGAAGCGGAATTGCTCGATGTGAATCTCGATCGCCATATTTTTCGCGATCGGGGAGAACGCGCGAACATCGTGAAAGAACGCGGTGAAAGCTTCGAAGGCGCGGAAACGAGCTGGAACCGCAAGGACGGGACGCGCATTCAGGTGCGGCTCAGCGGCCGGCCAGTGCGCGATCCGGAATGGCCGAGCACCTGCTATGAGCTCATCGCCGAAAACGTCACCGAACAGCGCGCGCTTGAAAAGCAATTGCGGCAAGCGCAAAAGATGGAGGCCGTGGGCCGGCTGGCGGGCGGCGTGGCCCACGATTTCAACAATCTGCTGATGGTCATTCAGGGACACGCGGAATTGCTTAGCGAAAAGACGCGCACGGGCCACGCGGGGAAGGCCGCTGATTCGGAACCGCGCCCGGCCACGGGGGAAGGCGACTGGTATTTGCGCAAAGTGGAACAAATCCAGAAAGCGGCGGAGCGGGCCGCGGGATTGACGCGCCAGTTGCTGGCTTTCAGCCGCATGCAGATGCTCCAGTCCAAGGTTATCGCTCTCAACGAGATCGTCGCTGAAATGGGGAAGATGCTGCCACGCCTGATTGGCGAGGATATCGATCTGGAAATCGTGATGAGTCCCGATCTCGGACGAGTGAAAGCCGATCCCAGCCAGATGGAGCAAGTGATTTTGAACTTGGGAGTGAATGCGCGCGATGCTATGCCCAATGGGGGCAAACTTAAGATTGAAACCGCCGATGTGGAGATCGACGAAGCGTTTGCGCGGCGCCACCCGCCCATGGCGCCGGGCCCCTACGTTTTGCTCGCGGTGTCCGACACCGGCGTGGGCATGGATCCGGAAACGCAGACGCACATTTTCGAGCCGTTTTTCACGACCAAGGAGGTCGGTAAGGGGACCGGCCTGGGTCTCGCGACCGTCTACGGTGTCGTGAAACAGAGCGGCGGCTACGTCTGGGTGCACAGCGAAAAGGGCCGCGGCACTACGTTCCGGGTGTACTTGCCGCGCGTGCTGCAGACCGCGGAGACCTTGAGTGCGCCGGCCGCGAGCAATGAAGCTCCCAGCGGGTCGGAAACGATATTGCTCGCCGAGGATGAAAAAGACGTGCGGGAAATCGCGCGCGAATTTCTGAGCCTGGCCGGATACAAAGTGCTTGAGGCGCGTGATGGCGCGGCCGCGATGGAGATCGCCCGCGGATACCAGGGGCCGATTCACTTGCTGATCACCGATATGGTAATGCCCAAGGTCGGTGGCCGGGAATTAGCGGCCCAGATTGCGGACCTGCGGCCGGAAATGAAGGTTATTTATATGACGGGATACACCGAACGTTCGGCCGTCCCCAACGGAGAGAGCCAAAAAGCGGTGATGCTCACCAAGCCCTTCACGCGTCTCGCGCTGGCGCGAACCGTAAGCAAAATACTTAAATCCTGATTTTGTAGTCGAATCCGTGATGCTGGGCGAGAACGCCCGTGATAGCGCCAAGCAGGGCCATGAACTTTCTGACTCCAGTCCGCACGAAGTTGTTAGGCGAGCTTGACGCCCGCCCGGTATTTCGCTAAATTAACTCTGTCATGAAGCCACGTGCGCATCATCGCCACCATCACCATCACGGTGTTGACCCGTGCCCGCGGAGGCTTGAGTAGCCGGTCCAACAAAGCACTCATTCGCCCGCTGGCGCGGAAACGGCCAGCGGGTTTTTTTTTGGGGGGGGGCCGATTTATTATTCGAGGGAGGCTTGATGCAGCTCGATTTTGCGAAGCTCGAGGGGCTGGTGCCCGCCATCGTGCAGGATGCGGCAACGGGTGAAGTGCTGATGCTGGGGTTCATGAACGAACAGGCTTACGCGGACACGCGCTCGTCGGGCGCGGTAACTTTTTTCAGCCGCACGCGCGGAAAGCTCTGGCGCAAGGGCGAACAAAGCGGGCATACGCTCCGCGTCCGTGAAGTGCGTGTGGATTGCGACAACGATACGGTGCTGGTGCGCGTGGATGTGGCCGGGCCCGGCGTATGCCATGAAGGATACCGCAGCTGTTTTTTCCGCCGCCTGGAAGCCGATGGCTCGGAATCTGTCGTCGAGGAACGCACCTTCGATCCGCACGCGGTGTATGGAGAAGGGGCCCGGCGATGAAGCCGCTGCGGCTGGGCCTGCCCAAAGGCAGCTTGCAGGACGCGACGTTGCAGTTGTTTGCGCGCGCGGGCTGGCGCGTGACCGTAAACTCCCGTAGCTATTTTCCCGGCATCGACGATCCGGAGATTACCTGCATGCTGGTTCGCGCGCAGGAAATGGCGCGCTACGTCGAAACCGGCGCGCTGGATGCGGGGATAACCGGGCGCGATTGGGTACTCGAGACCGGGGCGGAGGTGGCCGAAATCGCCGAGCTTCCGTATGCGAAGCAAAGCCTCTCCACGGTGCGCTGGGTGCTGGCGGTGCCCGATGAGGCGCCGATAAAGTCGGCGCGCGATCTCGAAGGCAAAGTAATCGCCACCGAAGTGGTGAACCTGACCCGCAAGTATCTCGAAAAACACGGCGTGCGCGCCCGCGTGGATTTTTCCTGGGGCGCGACCGAAGTCAAGGTGCCGCACCTGGCCGACGCGATTGTGGAGATCACCGAGACCGGGTCCTCGCTGCGGGCCAATCGCTTGCGCATCGTGGACACGGTGCTCGAATCCCGGACGGTCTTTATCGCCAATCACGCGGCCGCCGGCGGTGCATTTATTCGCGAAAAGATTGCGAATCTCGTGCTGCTGCTGCAAGGGGCGATTGCGGCGTACACCAAGGTGGGCATCATGCTCAACGTCCGGCGCGAGCATCTGGACCTGGTGCTCGGCACGCTGCCGGCCCTGAAAAATCCCACTATTTCGCAGCTTTCCGATCCGGATTGGGTGGCCATCAACACCATCGTTGATGAAGACGTGGTGCGGCACCTGATTCCGCGGCTCAAGGCTGCCAACGCGCAAGGCATCGTGGAATATCCACTCAATAAGATCGTGCTCTGATGCGCATCGTGGCACTCAACGATCGGGTGGCTGGGGAGATTCTGGCTGCGCGGCAGCGCAGCAACGCCGCGGCCGAGCGCGTATCCGCGCGCATCGTAGCCGACGTGCGGCGCCGCGGCGATGCCGCGTTGTTCTCCTGGGCGCGGCGACTGGATGGCGCGCGGCTTACGCCGCGCACACTGTGGGTGAGCGCCGCCGACCGCCGTGCGGCCCGGCTCAGCGTTTCGCGGGAGCTGGGTACTGCGCTGGTACGCGCCGCCCGCAACATCCGGCGGGTCGCCGCGCAGCAGCGCCCGCGTTCCTGGAGCATCACGGTAGAGCCGGGCGTGCGGGTCGGCCAGCGGGCGACCCCGCTCGACACGATAGGCTGCTACATCCCCGGGGGAAGATATTCGCTCGTGTCGACGCTGTTGATGACGGCGGTTCCGGCGCAAGTGGCGGGCGTCAGGCGGATTGTGGTGGCGTGTCCCAAGGCGAATGCGCCGCTGCTGGCTGCCGCCGACCTGCTGGGGATCAGCGAAATCGCACACGTTGGCGGAGCTCAGGCGATCGCTGCATTGGCGTACGGAACGCGGTCGATACCGCGCGTCGATAAAATTTACGGTCCGGGCAATCGCTATGTCACGGCTGCAAAAAGTCTGGTGAGCGCCGATTGCGCCATCGACCTGCTGGCCGGGCCCACGGAGGTCTTGGTGGTGGCCACCCGCGGGGAGGCGCGGTACATCGCGGCCGATCTGATCGCGCAGGCCGAGCATGATGCCGATGCCGTCGCGCTGTTGGTGACGACTTCGCGTTTGCTGGCCGTTGCCGTCAATGAAAGTGTTGCCGAACAGTTGAGCGTCCTGCCGCCCTCGAATCCCGCCTGGCGCTCGCTCGCAGCGAACGGAGCGATCCTCATTGCGCGCAACGCTGCCGAAGCCGTGCGCTTTGCGAATCGCTTCGCGCCTGAACACCTGAGTATTCCCGGAGGGGAGGCGGCGCTGCGCCGCGAGCTTATTTCAGCGGGTAGCATCTTCATCGGTCCCTGGAGCGCGCAATCGGTTGGCGATTACGCCAGCGGCACCAATCACGTGCTTCCAACCAGCGGCGGCGCGCAATCTCGTGGCGGCCTGTCCACCTCCGATTTTATGCGCGTCGTGAGCGTGCAGCAGCTTTCGCGCACCGGACTCCGGCGGCTCGCGCCCGTGGTGACGGCGCTGGCAGACGCCGAGGGCCTGATCGCGCACCGCCGTGCGGTTGAGGTGCGCGAATGACACTACCGGCAAAGTCCCGCCCAAGGCGAGTGCGCCGCCGGAAGCAGCTGCGCGCTGCGCAAGCGATGACCTTGCGCCTGCGTCCCGCAGTGAGAAATCTCGCGCCATACGTCGCGCCCGAGGAGGGCCGCGCGGGAAAACTGCGGCTCGATTTCAACGAAAACACGGTGGGCTGCTCGCCGGCGGTGCTGCGGGCGTTGAGGCGCGTCACGGCGGAGCAGTTGGCGATTTATCCCGAGTACGAAAAATCCACGCGGCGCCTGGCGCGTCACTTTGCGGTCCGCCCCGCGGAAATGCTTCTCACCAATGGCGTGGACGACGCTCTGCGCTTGCTGATGGAGACGTTCATCGATCCGGGAAACAAGGTGCTGATTCCCGAGCCGACGTTTTCGATGTACCGCTTTTTCTCTGAAGCCGCTGGCGCGCGCGTCGAAACCGTCCGCTACGATGAAGCCATGCGCTTTCCCCTGGAAGCGACGCTCGCGGCGCTGAAACGCTCGCCGCGTATTTTATTTGTTTCTAACCCCAACAATCCCACCGGCACCCTGCTCGATCTGCGTGCGCTCGAGCGCATTCTCGACGCGGCGGCGCGCACCCTCGTTTTGGTGGACGAGGCTTATTTCGATTTCGCGCAAGTTACCGTGCTCCCCTGGATTCGCCGGCGCCCCAACCTGGTGGTCGCGCGCACATTCTCGAAGACGGCTGGTCTCGCGGCGCTGCGTCTGGGCGCTCTATTTGCGCGCGCCGATCTGGCGGACGCGCTGCGGCGCGCCTTCACACCGTATCCGGTGAACTCGCTGGCACTGGTCACCGCGGAGGCCGCGCTCGGCGACAAAAGTTTTCTGCGGCGCTACGTGCGTGAAGTTCGCGCCAGCCGCTGGGAGCTGGCGCGCGGCCTCGAACAGCTCGGCGCGCGGGTATTTCCCAGCGGCGCGAATTTCGTGCTGGCCGATTTTGGCGCAGGTGCCGGCCGCCTGGTGCGCCGCTTGGGGCGTCGGGGCATTTTAGTGCGCGATCGCGCCTCGGAGTTTGGCCGCGACGGCTTCGTGCGCATTACCGCGGGCACTCGCGCACAGACCCGCCGGCTCCTGCGCGCGATTGCGGAGGAGCGGTGAAGGCTGCGCCGAAAACGCCGGCAAAGCGCCCCGCGAAGGCGAGACCCAAGGCGCCTACGACGTTTGCGCCCACGCTGATCATTTTTGACGTTGACGGCGTGCTTGTCGATGTCCGGGGGTCGTTCCACCGGTCCATCATTGACACGGTCCGCCATTTCACCGGCAAGCGTGTGACCTACGCCGACATTCAACAATGGAAGCGCCGCACCGGATATAACGACGACTGGCGGCTGACCACCGACTGGGTGGCCGCGCTCGGGCATCCCGTCGAGTACGCGAAGGTGAAGCGTGAGTTCCAGAAAATTTATTGGGGCACGAATGGAAAGCGCGGCAACGTGTGGCGCGAGCGCTGGCTGGTGCCGCGCCGCCGCCTGGAGCGCTGGGCCCGGCGCGCCGACCTCGCGCTCTTTACAGGGCGCACGCGGCGGGAGTTGCGCCACACGCTCGAACGCTTTGGCGTCAGCGATTTGTTCCCGCGAATCGTGACCATGGACGACGTGAAGAATCTCAAGCCGCATCCCGAAGGGCTTTTGCGCCTGCTCAACGGCGCCGACCCGCGCAGCGCGATTTATCTCGGCGATGTGCTCGACGACGCTCTGGCCGCTCGCCGCGCCGGGGTGCCTTTTTTGGGCGTGCTGGCGCGCGGCAGCGAAGCGCACCGCGTCCGCGCCGCGCAATTGCGCCGGCACGGTTCGCGCGCCATCCTGCACAGCACCAACGACCTGGAGAAATTCTGGCCATGAGACGCGCGAGCGTGCATCGCACCACCACGGAAACCGATATACGACTGGCGATCAATCTCGATGGACGTGGCCGCGCCAAAGTCTCCACGGGCATCCGCTTTCTCGATCACATGCTCGAGTTGGTGGCGCGGCATGGAGCGCTCGATCTGGAAATTTCCGCCCAGGGCGATCTCGACGTGGATCAGCATCACACCGTCGAAGACCTGGGCATCGCGCTCGGCGAAGCGGTGCGGCAGGCGCTGGGCTCGAAGCGCGGCATCCTGCGCGCCGGATATTTCCTGATGCCCATGGACGAAACGCTCGCGTCGGCGGCCATCGATTTCAGCGGGCGAGCGCACTGCGTGTGCCAGTGGCGATTCGCGGCCCGCCTCGTGGGCGACCTGCAGACCGAGCTAGTGGAGGATTTCTTTCGCGGCTTCGCGCAGGCGGCGGCCGCCAACGTGCATCTGCGCCTCGTTTACGGCCGGTCCAGCCATCACCAGGTGGAGGCGCTGTTCAAGGCCTTTGCGCGGGCGCTTCGTTTTGCCACGACGCGCGATCGCCAGTTGCAGCGCGTGTTGCCCAGCACCAAGGGGCTGATCTGAAGATCGGAGAGCGGGACATGACGGTGTACGCATGAAAATTTCACTGATTGAATACGACGCCGGCAATCTGCCCTCGGTCGAGCGCGCGCTCGCGCGCCAGGGCGTGGCCTGCGAACGCGCCGCCACGCCAGAGGCCGTACGCGGCGCGGAGGCGCTGATCCTGCCGGGCGTAGGACACTTCGGCCAATTGATGCGCACACTGGCTGCGCGTGGCCTGATTGCGCCGCTCGCGGAGGCCATATCGCGCGGAACGCCGCTCCTCGGTATCTGCTTGGGTTTGCAGGCGCTGTTTGCCGGCAGCGAGGAAGCCCCGGGCGATGCCGGGCTGGGTCTGTATGCGGGCGAGGTGGCGGCACTGCCGGCCACCGCAAAGCTGCCGCATATGGGCTGGAATCAACTGCAGCGCAAGCATCAGTCGGTCTTGCTTGAAGGTGTGCCCGCGAGCGCCTATTTTTATTTTGCGCATTCCTACGCGGCTCTCCATCACGGCGCCGGGGGTGCGGCCGGCAACTCCGCGGTAGCCACCTGCGATCACGGCGCCGAATTCGTGGCCGTACTTGAGCTGGGCAATCTTTTCGCGGTGCAGTTCCATCCGGAAAAATCGGCCGAGGCCGGCGCGCGGGTGCTGGGCAACTTCGTCGCTCACGCCGCGTCTGCGCGGGCCGCGGCTCCGAGCCAGCGATGACTCTGGCGCGGCGCATCATTCCTTGCCTGGACACCGACGGGGAGCGCGTCGTCAAAGGCGTGCAGTTCGTGAACCTGCGCGACGCGGGCGATCCCGCGGTGCTTGCCGCGCGCTACAACAGCGAAGGCGCGGATGAGCTGGTGGTGCTGGATATCGCCGCATCGCGTGATCATCGCCCGACGTTCCTCGAAACCATTCGCCGCGTGGCCGCCGAGCTGGCCATCCCGCTTACCGCGGGAGGGGGCGTGGCCACCGTCGCAGAAGGGCGCGCCATCTTGCGTGCCGGAGCCGACAAGCTCACCGTCAACACAGCGGCGTTGCGGCGTCCCGAGCTGCTCACCGAACTCGCGGCCGAATTTGGTTCGCAGGCCGTGGTGCTCGCGATTGACGCGAAACGCGTCGGCAGCCGCTGGGAAGCGTTCGTGCGCGGCGGCCGCGACTCGGCGGATCGCGATGCGGTCGCGTGGGCGAGCGAGGGCGCGTCGCGCGGGGCGGGAGAAATCTTGCTCACGTCCATGGATCGCGACGGCACGCGCAGCGGCTTCGACATCGCGCTTACCTCGGCGGTCTCCGAAAATGTCGGCGTGCCCGTGATCGCCTCGGGAGGGGCCAACATGCCCGCGGATTTTCTCGATGTATTCGTCGAGGGACGGGCTGATGCGGCGCTGGCGGCATCGATTTTTCACGATGCCGTACAAGGCCTGGGAGATTTGAAGCGTTATCTGGCCGAAAATGGCGTTCCGGTGCGCCTCACGCAGTGATTATCCCCTGCATCGATCTGCAGGATGGCCGCGCGGTGCAACTTGTGCACGGGCGCAAGCGCCGCCTGGCGGTCGAGGATGTGTTCGGGCTGCTCGAGCGCTTTCGCGCCTATCCACTGCTACATGTCATCGACTTGGACGCCGCCATGGGACGCAGAAGCAACGCGCGCCTGGTCCGGGAACTTTGCCGGCGTGCACCCATGCGCGTGCGCGTGGGCGGCGGCATACGCACCACCGCGCGAGCGGCGCGTATCCTCGCCGGCGGCGCGGAAAAAATTATCGTCGGGAGTGCGGCCTTTCGCGCCGGCCGTGTGAACAGCGGTTTCCTATCGCGGTTGGCGTCCCAGGTGGGGCGTAAGCGCGTAATTGTCGCGGTGGATACCGAGGGGGGCCGCATACTGGTTCGCGGCTGGCAGGAAAAGCTGCGCTTGAGCCCGGCCCAGGTTTTTCCGGAGCTGGGACGTTACGCCTCTGAGTTCTTGTGCACATATGTGGACGCGGAAGGCACCATGCGAGGAACCAATCTCGCTTGGTTTCGCGATTTGCGGCGCGCCACGAACCTGCCCATCACCGCTGCCGGCGGCATTCGGAGCCACCGCGAAGTGCGCGCGCTTGAACGCCTGGGCATGAATGCGGCGGTGGGGATGGCACTCTATCTTGATCGGATCCGTTAGTACGCCTATTGTTAAAGGGTTATAGCGTGTTAGACTTCTTTATACCTCAGGTTCTCTCGGGCGTTCAGATTTCGCGATTCCGTTATATGCAACCTGCTAGAATGGCTTTTCGGGAACATCTGAGGTTCTCCTTTTAAAGGATTCGGACCAACATGAGACGGTATGGCGATCATCGCATTCCGGGCCGCTTGTTCGTGGTCGAAGGCATTGACGGTTCGGGGAAATCGACCCAGCTGATGCTCCTGCATCAGTGGCTCAAAGCCGAAGGCTACGGCGTGGTCTTCAGCGAGTGGAATTCCTCGCCACTGGTCAAGGACACCACCAAGAGAGGTAAAAAAAAGCAGTTGCTGACTCCCGCAACCTTCAGCCTCATCCACGCCACCGACTTTGCCGACCGCACAGAGCGCAATATCATCCCGCTGCTCAAAGCGGGCGCTGTAGTGCTGTGCGACCGCTATATCTATACGGCTTTCGCGCGCGATGCCAGCCGCGGCATGGACCCCGAATGGCTGCGTGAGTTGTACGCTTTTGCGGTGAAACCTACCATTGCCTATTATTTCCGCGTACCGCTCGAAGTCGCCATGAAGCGCATCAATGATGGGCGCGCCGGCTTCAAGTATTATGAAGCGGGCATGGATCTGGGCCTGAGTCCCGATCCGAACGAGAGTTTTCGCCTGTTTCAAGGCCGTATCCTCGACGAATATGAAAAAATGATTTCTGAGTTCGGCATGACGGTAATCGACGCTACTCTGCCTATCGAGGCCCAGCAGCAGCAAATGAGGCAGTTGGTGCTGGCCAAGCTGACTCAGGCACGGCAGTTGCGCGTGACCCCCTGAAGGAAAACCAGTGAAAGAGACCCCATGAAAGAGAGCTACGGAGCTGTCCTGCCAGAGGAATCTCTCGACGATCTGGTCGGCAAGCTTATCGTCATCGAAGGAACCGACGGAGTCGGACGCTCGACTCAGATTCGGCTGCTCAAGGAGTGGCTGGAGCAGCAGGGGCACGCGGTACTCGATACCGGATTGTCTCGCTCGGGTTTAGTGGGCAAGAGCATCAAGCGCGCCAAGGAAGGCCACACGCTTGGCCGTATTACGCTAAGCCTCTTTTACACCACCGATTTTGCCGATCGCCTCGAAAATGAGATTATTCCCGCGTTACGCGCGGGCTTCGTGGTGCTCACCGATCGGTATATCTACTCCTTGATCGCGCGCGCCATGGTGCGGGGCCTCGATCCGGCCTGGGTGCGCAACATCCATCGGTTTGCCCTGAAGCCGGATGCCGTTTTTTATTTGCGCATCGGCTTGGATGATCTGATCCCGCGCGCCGTATTCACCCGAGGCTTCGATTACTGGGAGTCAGGCATGGATTTTTACTCCACCGAGGACATGTATGACAGCTTCCGGCGTTACCAGACGGCCATGCTCGAACGGTTCGACCAACTTGCCGAAGAATTCCATTTTAACGTGATCGACGCCAAGCCCGAGCCCTCCGTCATTTTTGAACAGCTTCGCGAGGGGATCTCGAAGGTGCTGGTTAGCCGCGACCCCTCCGAGGCCAAGCCGGCCGCAAAGCCGACGCCGCCTGCGGGCGCTCCTGTCGCCATTCCTCCACCTGCGGTACCGGCGGAAGCCTCGCCGGGGGACGCCGTAACCGTAAGCGTTCCCGACTCGGGCGAAGCGCTGGAGGATCGTCGCAACCAAATCGCGAAGGCAAGGTAGCACCGTGACGACCCCCTTGACAGCATACGGGAGCTGCGCGGAGCACCGCTGTCGCCTGGGACCCTGTCGATGTCTTCACTTCCAACCATCCGGCCGGTGAGTTAAATTGGTGCACTCTCGGGTTTTACCAATTTCCGAAGTACCTCCGGCGTCGCGGGCGCGAAAATTCGCTGCTGCTGCGAATGCTGCTGCTCCGCGCCGTATACCGCCTTCAACCGCACTCGAGGATTCCCTGCAGCGGGCGCTGCGCAAGCAAAAGCAGGCGCGCAAGGACCTCGACGAGAAATCGATTCATGATTTTCGCGTGGCCTTGCGCCGCTGCCGATCGCTCGCCGAGGGTTTTTCGACCCTGGATCCGCATCCCGTCTGGCGCGAGCTCGAGAAGGTGTGCAAAAAGCAGCAGCGCGGCCTCACCGACCTGCGGGACACCCAGGTGATGAGGGAATTAGCCGAGCGCCTGCGTCTTGACGAAGGTCGCGCGGGTGCCATATTGACCGCCACGCTAAAGCAGCGCGAGCGCCTCGCTCGCCGGAGCGCTAGAAAAACGCTCCAATCATTCCCACGTAAGATTTGGAAGCGTTGGCTGCGCGAGTTACCGGTCCGCGCGGAGATGATTCCGGTCGGGGAGTCCCGGTTAGTGGTCATGGCGCTCGAGCGGCTTGTTAAGGCGCAAGAGCTGGAGCGCCTGTGGCGCAAGACGCACAGCGCCACGGCCTGGCATAGGACGCGGGTGGCTATAAAGCGATTGCGTTACACGTTGGAGAGTTTCCTTCCTGGCCAGCGCGCTGCGTCGAGGAATAGGCTCCGGGGCTTGCAGAATATTTTAGGAGAAGGGCACGACCTGGATGTCTTGCGCGGTTACGTTCGCAGCGTGGCGCGCGCCACGCGAATATCGGCGCATGTACAAAAGCGCTGGCTGGGCATCATCGAGCGGTGGCGCCAACAGCGAGCCGACGCCTTTGTGCACCGCTTAGGACTCAAAATGAAGCCGCGCATTGCGTCCCCCGTTCGCCGTTCGAGCGCCCGCCGTTCAAGCGTTCCACGTTCGCGCGCCCCCGGCTCGCGCGTCAGAGACGCCGATCTGCGCGTTTCGCGTTCGCGCAATAGCAGCGGCCAGATTTGGGACCGCTGGCACGCGCGGCTGGAGCATATGGCTCACCTTAATCACCTAAATGGCGCAGCGCCTTCGCGGTCAACAGCCAGGCAAGCGTAGCGTGTAACGGCGATAGGCTCTCAATTTCAAGGCACGCCACTCCCGCTTTTTTCAGCGCTGTAAACGCGTTGCCGGCCTTTACGGCAAAGGCGATGAATTCGTCGAGGTGCGGCGCGTGCCCGAAGCAGATCACGTCTTCCCCGTCAAACTGCGCCAGTTCCTCGGCCAGGCGCGCGGGCTTGGCATCGCTTTTCAGAGCCTCGGTAGCCCGCAGCTGTTGGGGATCGAGGTTCAGAACTTCGCATACGATTTCCCCGGTCTGCACCGCGCGCACTAAAGGGCTGGTCAAGAGGACCGCAGGCCTCACCTTCAACTCCGCCAAACCCTGCGCGGCAGACCGGGTTCGCTCGATGCCTTTGGACGTGAGATAGCGTTTCTCTTCGGTAGGACAATCCGGATCTTCCCGGTCGATGGCGATTCCGTGGCGCATCAGGTACAGACGCATGCTTGAACCTCGCTACTGTGTTTTACTCTACTGAATTTAGCGCGGATCGCCTTCCATAAGGCGAAAAATACCGGGGCTTGGTGTCCGCCGGAATGTTCAGAATGTCCGCCGCCGCGTGCAGTCTGCGGAAGATGCGGCCAAAGGCCGGTTAACCTTCCCGGAGATTTTCCGTCCAATAAGTATGTAAGCCACTTCGTTAAGAGTCACGGAAAAGGAGGAATGCACAAATGAAACTCCCAATGGGTATGGGATCCATGGTTTTAGCGGCACTGGCGGTAACTGCGCCAGCATGGGCGCGCACGGACGCAGCAACGATTGATGTGATGCAGCCGATGACGGTGGCTGGAACCAATGTCACGCTGCAGCCGGGCCACTATGAATTTCGTCTGAAGCCCGACGATACTCATGTCCAGATATTGAAGGGCAACAAGACGGTGGCCGATGTTCCCTGCCAGTGGGTGCCGCTCAATTCCAAGGCGACCGAAACCGAAGTGCTGTCCAACAATAATCAGATCCAGGAAATCGAAATAAAAGGCGAGAATCACGCAGTTCGATTCAAGAGTTAAACGGCGACGCCGAACGGCAGACCCGTCAGTAGCGACGCTGGTTAACGATAGGCCCGGTCTGCCGCATGGGCGCTGCTACGCGGCCGAGCGGCGAGGCAGCGACGCTGGCGAGCGTCGAATTCCACCCAGCCCCCCGCCCCCGCGTGAGAACCGCTCGCCCAGCGCAGGCCGGCGCGAGCGGCCCACCTGGACCCGCACGCCAAATTCCTTTTCCAGCATCCGCGACTGCGCCCGCAATTCACGGAAATCTACATGTGCATCGGGCGCTGCGGCCACGCGCAGCCAAATCGTTTTGCCTTGCACGCGGATCTCGATGCGCCGCACGGTTTGGGTACCGTGGGGGTCGAGTGCCACAGCGATACGCAGCAGTGCCGCTAATTGCCTGACGCGATCGCGCTCTCCCGGCGGGAGGGAACCGTAAAGGCGGTGGTGTGGTTTCGGCGAAGCTTCCGCCTGATAGCGCACCAGGCAAGCCACCAGCGCCTGCTGATGGCGGCCCAGACCCGGGATGTCCGCGTTGCGCACCAGGTATTCGCCGTGCTTGTGGTAATTCCGCGCATTTACCGCGAAGCCCGCTTCGTGCAACAGTGCCCCCAGTTCCAGAGGCACGCGCTGGCTGGGAGGCAATCCGTGCACCGGTGCGAGCTGGTCGAAGAGCTGCGCCGCGAGGCGCCGTACGTGTTCGCAATGCGCCGCGTCCGAGTGCATCCGCGCCGCAAATCGGCGCGCTTGTTGCCGCAGGCCCTCGGCGCGTTCGTCATGCGCGGTCGCGGGTCCGAAATGCGCCGCCGCCAGATCGTGCAGGATCCCTTCGCGAACTCCTACGCCGGGCACCACCATTTGCCGCGCGCCCAGCCATTCGCCTAGCGTATTGAAGACCACCGCCGCGACGCCGATCACCTCCGCGCGGTCGCGCCGGACGCCCAAAGATTCCATCCGTTCTTCGACGCCGAGCCCCAAAATGCCCCACAGGCGCTCCGCCAGGTGCTGCAAGCTCAGCGTATTGAAGCCGGCCACGCGCGGGCCCGCGGCCAGCCGCGCCAGCGCCTCGGCATTGCCGCCGCACGCCACCACCGCCGCGCGTCCTACCGTGGAGACTGCGCGGCCATGCGATCGCAGCATCGACATGATGTAGCGCCGCAGCCGCGCGAAAGATTCCGGCGTAAACGAACCCGCCTGGTCGAACATTTCCATCAACCGTACCGTGCCCAGCGGCAGCGCCAGCGCGCGCTCCACTTTTCTTCCGCGCAGGAAACTGATCTCCAGGCTCCCGCCGCCCAAATCAATGATGGCCCGAGGAGCAAACCGGCCGCCCGCCGCCGCAAAAACCGCTTCGCGCACCAGGCGCGCCTCTTCCGCGGGGCTTATGGCGGTAAGCTCGATTCCGGCCTCGCGCAGAATGCGAGAGATCAGCGCGTCACGATTGGCGGCTTCGCGCACCGCGCTGGTGGCTACGGCCGAATATTCCGCCACGCCGTAACGGTCCAGCATATTGCGAAATTGCACGAAGGTTTCCACCGCGCGCGACATCGTGCGCGAGTCTAGCCGCCGTCGCGTAAAAACGCCGTGGCCCAGGCGCACCGTCCAGCGAGCATTCGCCAGCTCGCGAATTTCCGTGGCGGAGCTCGCCCGCGCCACGACCGCGCGAATGGCATTCGATCCCGCATCGAGTGCGGCGATCAGTAGGGGAGCGGTGTTCACGGGCATAAGGGGACACCTGCGAGGAAATCACGGAAGGAGTAACTTTTATGACAACTTCTCTGGCGACTTCTATGGGAACTTCTATGCGAAAGAACAGCAGCTCGCTCGTCCTGGCTCAGTGATGCCTCCGTTGGCCTCGGCCGGAAACCGGGATTCCGGCGCCGAAAAGCGCTTCGCCGCAACCAACGGCCTTGAGAATACCATCGTGAAGGTCAGTCAAAATTAAATTTTTGTAATAATCGGGTGGAGGTCAACAACATGTCAGCAAGGACAGCCAACAAACACGTTCCATTCACTCTGCGTTGATTTACACAGTTCCTTCACATAGAAGGCCGGCCAACTTGCGTTAGGTGCGCCAAAAATCCGGCGCGAGATTGGCGAATTCCACACCCACGCCCGCTCTGTGCGAATCGCGGCCCCCGACGTAGGCCACCCGGCATCCTTGCTCCTCTTGCGTGATCTTGTTCGTCAGCAAGAGCACTTGGCCGGGAAGCACCGCCGCATCCATCTCCAGCAGGCCGCCAAGCTCGCTCACGTTAGCCGAGCAAGCCTCCTCCTGGAATCGCTGGTCCTCGGAATCCAGCCCCTGTACCACTACGGTCACCCGGGCGTTCCGGCGGGGGCAGCGGCGTCGCTCCGCCTTGGGAGGCGCGGGAGCGTTTGCAGCGTTAGCCGCCTTTTTTTGCTGGGCGCTGTTCACCGCATCGAAAATTTTGCTCACGTGTCTCTCCCGCAAGGGATGACCGGCGAGTACAGGCGCACGGTCGGCGCAGTCGCGACCCCGCACTCGCGCCTGGAAAGTTTCCCTCGCCCGCAACCGCCCGCTCCCGCCCCCGAAGCCAATCGGCATACCGCCAGCCCTACGGCCCCTGCCGCCGAGCTATTTCTTGCCTTCGACAAACCGCAGCGACGCTGAATTAATGCAATAGCGCATTCCCGTAGGCGCGGGACCATCCGGAAACACGTGCCCCAGATGCGCCTCGCACTTCCGGCAAATCACTTCGGTGCGCGCCATGCCGTAGCTTCGATCCGTCTCCGTCTCCACCTTCGATTCATCGGTAGGCGCCGAAAAACTCGGCCAGCCCGTGCCCGAATCAAACTTGGTCTCCGACTCGAACAGAGGCTCGCCACAGCATACGCACTCATACGTCCCGGGTGTCTTGGTCTTCCAGAGTTCTCCGGAGAACGCCGGCTCGGTCCCCTTGCCGCGCGTGACGTGATACTGCTCCGGCGTTAGTTGGGCGCGCCACTCGGCGTCGGTTTTCGATATTTTCCCGCTCATGCCGCCTCCTCGGTACCGCGTCTATTTTACGCCAGAAGCGCCGGCATCATCAGGGAGACGCCTTGCCATTCAAATCGTCGAAAATTTGCTTTTCGAGTTTATAAATTTCCGGCCCAGCGCTGGTGCGCGCGTAAACGCTGTCTCCCACCGGCGCCGACACCTCTATCTCCAACTTTTTCCCCGATACGTTGGTGAGCGTGACCTGCACGGGAGGCTTGGCCAATTTATCTGCGATCCCCGCCGGCGGCTCGTCGTAAATTTCCTGCGCCCGCGCCATCTCCAGCCCCGCAACGAACGGGCAGGGAACCTCCGTCCCCTTGCCGTCCGCCGGCTGGATCACCAATTGTCCCGCCGCACCCCCCGCCGCACTCTTGACGCATTGCGAGGTTCCGCTCTGATTGCGAACCTCGATCTGGCTGATGTCAGCCTCGGAGAAGTGCAGCAACTGCTTATCTCGCAGATCGCTGAATTTCTCATTGAGCGCCTTGTACAGGGCATCGTTTACGCGAAAAACAGTCGGTCGCGAGGCGTCGCGCGCGAAATATTCACCGGAATCCTTCTTTCCGATCTGCAGGTCCGCCGCTTGCCCGTTGGCCCCCGTGGCATGAAACCGGATCGCCGGGCTAGCCAGTCCGTACTTACCCAAATCCTTCGCCGATTCGCTGACAAACTTGGTGATTTGCGCGTTATTCACTGTCTCGAGCAGGGAAGTGATCGCGTTGGAATCCCCCGGAGCAGCGCGCGGCTTCTGCATCGTCCACACGTCGTCCTTTTTCGTCCCTGCGATCTCTCCGCCGGGGTTAACCAGGTCAAACGACGTCGCATCATAGGCGGAGACGCCGAGCACCGCGCGGTCGCGCAAATCCTCCACCCCTTTATCGCTGGTAGTCAGCAGGGTATCGGCGATCAATGACACGTTCTTGGTATCCTCATCCAGCAGCACATAAACCGACGACCCCGAAAAATCTTTTCCGCCGAAGCGCAGCTTGTGCTTACTCCCGTTTTTCATGGTGATTTCCAGCGTAATGCCGGGATGATCGAGCCCAAACGACGTGATCTGCTCCGCGGTCACCGGGAAGGTGCGGTCGGTTTGCAGCGAGGCAATTTGGCTGGTAATGCCCGTCAGCCGGGACTGGTCGGCGCGCGTCGCCACCGGCTGCAGCATGTACCAGCCGTCAGGGCGATGCTCGAAGGTGGCCGTCGTCCCGGCGCGCTCGAGCGTAACGCTGGTGATGTCGTCCGCCGAGACCGAAAACGCTGGCTTCGACGTATTCCCCGGCGTTTCGCTCGGCGGGTTGTGCTTCAGCTCGTAGAAATAAACGAATGCGGCCAGTGCTGCCGCCACCAAAAAAATAATGCCGGTGCTCTTCTTCATGATTTGCTAGCGCCGCCGAATCCACAGCAGCGCGCCCGATAGAATGACGATGCCCGGCAGAAAAATCAGGCTCAGCCAGAAAAGCTCGCGCTGCTGCGTTTCCGTCAGAATCACGCGGCGGTTGGTGGCGCTCTTGGGACGGATGGAGATCAAATCCTCATCCTGCGCCAGCCAGTTAACGGTGTTCAGAAAAAGATCGCTGTTGCGCTGCAGCCCGGCCCACTGGTTTGCCGCAAAACTCGAATTCCCTATGACCACTAGGCGCGCATCCTTGGCCTGCCCGGCCGCGCCGCCCGCCACGTCGGCCTTGCGCTCGGCGGAAACGCCCAGGGAAAGCGGGCCGGCGTTGTCCTTCGCGGGATCGTAGGTGACTTGCTTGGTTTTGAGATTGGGAATCGTAAAGCTACGCTCGGAGGTTTTCAGCAGCTCGGTCTCATCGAGTGGCGTGGCTTTGGATTTATCCGCGATGGCGGCCGTGCGCGCCAGCGGAAAAAACGTCATGGTGCCGTTGAAATTTCGCGTAATAGGGCTGGTCCCGTAATCCACCACCAGCGGCACCGCGGGACCTGTGCCGAACATTCGCCCCACTCCGCTGGCGTCGATCACTACGTTGGTGCCCAGGGCCACGTTCCAGCTTTGCAAAACGTCGCCGATCTTGGGATCGGTTTCCGGATCGAACAGCATCAGGGCCTTGCCCCCGGCGTCCAGATATTTGCCGACCATCTGCGTTTCCTGTGGAAACAGAGCCTGCTTGGGGCCGGCTACCACCAGAACGCTGCAATCCGCCGGGACCGCGCCCTCCGACACCAGGTTCACGGCCTTCGTGGTGTACCCTTCATTCTTGAGTGTCCCGGCCACCCCGCCGTAGCCTTCCTGTTCGGTCGAGGCGATGTCTCGCTCTCCATGGCCATTGAGGAAACAGATCGTCTTCACGGTGTCGCGCGTCACCTTGAGCAGGCTGTTGGTGACGTCCTGTTCGGTGGTGCCGGAGAGCGTCTCGTTATGCGTGCCCGACGAGACCACCACATCGTTCATTTTCGTCACGTTGTACTGGCGCGCGACTTCCGGCTTCTCCTGCGGATCAATCTCCTGGTAATGCACCCGCGGACTCAAGTTCGCATATTCGGTTACCAGGTCCTTGAAATCGGTGTCCGGAGTTTTCGCGAAGCGAATGATGTTCACATCTTTTTGCAGTCCGCTGGCAATGCGCCGCGACTGGTCGGATAGCGTATAGAGCTTCTCGGTGGTCGCATCCACGCGCTTGTGATGCCGGAACCCGATAAAATTCACGAATCCTATAATCACCATCGTCAGAACCGTCAGGGTCAGCGTGTTCGTCCCCAGCTTCGCGGACCGATGTCCAAAAAATGCCGCCAGATCGCGGTAACTGAGCGCCACCGCCGCCAGAAATAAGATTCCGCCGCCGATCAGCAGCCCCTTGCTCAGCGCCGTGAGTTCGTTTTGCGTCGTGTAACGGACAAAGCCGGCGGCGGCCATCGCCACGCCCAGCGAGGCCAGCCAGCGCCGCTCGCGCCTCCAGTCAAAAGCCATTTCTCCCGTCCCTCCTCATCGCCAGCAGATCCACGGCCAATAAATGCGCGGCCCACACATGCGCGCAGCGCCTGCCCGACGACGGCCTACGCGCGGCGCCAGCGCATCGAATCCACGCTGCGCACGGTCAGAAAAACGCCCAGGAAAATAAAACTTAAGTAAAAAATCAAGTTCGAGGTATCCATCACACCCCGCGGAAAATCGTCGTAGTGCCGGAATACCGACAAATATTGCAGCCCCGCCGCCCACGCCGTGGTCCCGGAACCGAAATCGATTACCCACAACAGCAGGATGGCCCCGAACGTCAGGATCGCCGCGATCAGCTGGCTCTCGGTAAGCGAAGAGAAAAACGATCCGAGCGCCAGCAGCGCGCTTCCCAGCAGCAGCGCCCCCAGGTACGCGCAGCCGAGCACCCGCCAGGCCGCGGCCGGTTCGCTGTGTGCGAACATGTAGCCGAAGTACGCGGCGGTGGGGGCCAGCATGATCACCAGCAGCGTCAGCGAAGCAAAAAACTTGCCCAGAACGATTTCCGTATCCGTCACCGGCGAGGTCATCAGCAGTTCCATCGTGCCGCGTTTGCGCTCCTCGGCGTACACGCCCATCGTCAGCATCGGCGTCAGGAACAGCAGCAGCGTCGACAAAATGCCAAAAAAGTTGCGCACCACCAGCGACGGCACGTCGATCGCCGAAGGCCCGCCGAACTCCAGGGCTTGTTCGCCCGCCTCGAGCGATTCCTGGATCAACACGATCAGCAGGCGGTTGAAAAAATATGCGCTCAGGATCAAAAACACGCCCACGATCACGTAGGCCACCGGCGATACGAAGTAGTGGCCCATCTCCTTGCGATAGACAGCGTAAAGGCCTTTCATTCTCGCTCCCTGGTTTGCGTTTTAGTTTACGTTTTCGCTCGTGTGCGGTGCGTCCTCGGTGGTTAACTGCAGGAAAATGTCCTCCAGGCTGAGGTTCACCCCGCGCAATTCAAATAGCGGCCAGCCCTTGCCCACAATTGTTGCCGCAATCTGGCTGCGCACATCGTGTCCCGCGGCCGATTCCACGCTCACGGCGAACCGCCCGGGGGCCCCGCCGGGCTCCACGTCCACTTGCCGCACGCCTTGTATTTGCCGAATCGCCCCGCGCAGTGACGCCTCGTCGGCCTGCGCCTCGAAGTGCACCCGCTGCCCGCCCTTTACCTGCGTAGTGAGATTTTCCGGCGTGTCCACCGCCGCGATTTTGCCTTTGTTGATGATCACCACCCGGTCGCAGGTCATGCTTACTTCGGGCAGAATGTGCGTCGACAGAATGATGGTGTGGCTGCCCGCCAGCCCCTTGATCAGATGCCGCACCTCGATGATCTGCTTAGGATCGAGCCCGATGGTCGGCTCGTCCAGGATGATAACCTCCGGGTCGTGCACCAGCGCCTGCGCCAGTCCTACCCGCTGCTTGTATCCGCGCGAAAGTTTGTGGATCAGTTCATTGCGTTTGTCGGTGATATTCGTCTTCACGAGCGCGTCGTCGATTCTTCCCCGGCGCTTTTCCGCCGGCACATTCTTGATCCGGGAAACAAAATCGAGGTAACTCTCGACGGTCATGTCTGGATACAGCGGAGGAATTTCGGGCAGATATCCGATGCGCCGCCGCACTTCGAGCGAATCGTTAAAGACGTCAAAGCCCGCCACGCTGGCGGTCCCGCTGGTGGCCGGCAGAAAACTGGTCAGCATGCGCATCGTGGTGGTCTTGCCGGCGCCGTTCGGTCCCAGGAAACCCAGAATCTCACCCTTGTTCACGGTGAACGAAACGTGATCCACCACCGCCTTATCGCCAAATAACTTCGTCAGGTTCTTGACCTCGATCAAGGCCTTCCTCCGGTCTTCGCGCCGCCCAGAATTTAATTCCGCCCCGCCGTATCTCGCTCATCGCGCAAACTTACCGCCTTGTGATTCGCACTAGCAACCCTCGGCATTTGCTGTGGTCTTTCGAGCGTCCCAGCGAATCAAGCGCCGTACAGCCGGCGCGTCGACAATATCCGCTGCAACCCAAAAACATTGTTTACGGTATTTCGACGCTCCCTGGCACCATCCGTAAACCGTAAGATGCACTGCTGCGCAAATCCGTTTCCACGTTCCCATCTACGCCGAAGCATCGCCGTCCGTTACTCCCGGCTGTCACAGCCGCGTGGGGGAACCAAGCATCATCCGTACGCCCCTACCAAGTGCGTCGCGCCGTGCTTGCGGCCTGCCGCTTTTCGCCTCTAGCGCCCTTCGCGGCGCCCGTAGTCTCTCACAGATTGCGTCCCCCCATGGTGCCGCTCCCCACATCTCGGTTATCACACCGCAGTTTGGCAGCGCAACCATGGTTGTAGCCGCTCACCGCATTGTTGGCCCTTGGCGCGCGCGCCGGGCCGCAAGTAACTCTCTCGCGGCACGCTCAATCCGCCTTATATCGCCGGCCTTCGCGCGGTGTTAGCTTGGAAATACCTTCTCGTTGGAGCTTACTGTGGAGCCTACTCATGTCTGACTCAACAAATAATGGTGCGGCCGCACCCGCCACCTCGAATGCCCGCCGCAGCACCCGTGTCTTTCAGGCCGTGCCGCTCAGCGTGTCCGGGCAAAATCGCGTCGGAAATCTGTTCTTGGAGTCCACCTCGGCCGTGGCCGTCAATTGCCATGGCTGCCTGTACCCTTCGCGGCACGAATACCGCCATGGTTCCTGGGTAACGCTCGAAGTACCTAACCAGCACGTCAATATGCTGGCGCGGCCGGTGCGCGCGCAGGTCAAGTTTGTCCGCCTGCCCCGTAGCCCGCAGGAGCTTTACCTGGTGGGCGTTGAGCTCGAAAGTCCCGCGAATGTGTGGGGAATCACGACCGCTCCCGAGGATTGGCTGCGATTTGCCGACGCCCCACTTAACCCATCGCCGAATGCCCCGGTGAACGCCCCACTGAACCTGCCCCCATCTCTAATGCCCGCGCTGCTCGCCGTCCCGCAAATAGCCCATGGGGATGGGCAAAACACGCCGAGCGTTCCCGGCCAGGAAGGCGCCCTGGTATTTGCGGCCCCCTCCGCAACCACGCTGGGTGCCAATAATGAACACACCGCGCAGGTGGCGGCCCCCGCAGCGCCGGCCAACGGCGCCGCAGCGGGTTCAACCGTTACAAACGGATCCGTCACCCCCGAGCAATTGTTGCGGTTGCTGGACGGCAAGCTTCAGCAGGCGGCGGAGAAAGCGGTGTCGGCGGCGCTGAGTGCGCGTCTCACTGCGGCCGTCAACCAGGCTGTCAAGGCCATTGAAAACTTCAGCCAGGCCAGCCTTCGCCAAGTGGAGGTGCACTGCTCGCAATACCGCGAAACTCTGGTGGGTGCCGCGCGAGAGGACTTGCTCGAGCGCATGAATCAGGACATGGCCCAAGCAGCAGAAAGCCTGCGTGCCCAGGTCGCTGAATTTTCGTCCAAAACCGCCGAAACGGCCCAGCAACTTGAAAAAAGCGCGGCCCAGGTGGCGCCCATGTTGGCCGAGGCCCAGGGGGCGTTGCAAGCGAAGGCTCGCGAGATGCAGGAGCAATTCCCGGGGCAGGTCCGTGAAACGGTCGAGCGGGCGGTCGCCGAATTTAACGACGAAACCGAGCGTTTGTCGCAGCGCCACCTTGCGCGCCTTACCGAAAAGGCCCATGCCGCTGGCGGAGAAGCCGCGCGCGCCATCGACGGCCGGTCGGCGGAAGCGCGCTCGCAGCTGGAATCCGCTGCCGGCGCCATTCTCGGCGAATTCCACGAACGGGCAGGCATTGAAATCAATCTAGCTCTCACCGAGTCCCGCAAGAATATCGATGCTTCGCTTGCCGTCGTCGCCGCCGAAACCTTTGCTGCGTGGGACACTCGCCAAAAGGAGTGCAAGGAGGAACTCGCGCGCTCGAGCGAGGAGCAAGTCGGGGATTTCCGCCGCAGGCTCACCAGAATCGTGAATTCATCCCTGGCTGCCGCCATGACCGCGGTGAATACCCACTCTACCGCATTGTTAAAAGAGCTGGTCGGCGACGAAGCGAAATAACCGCAAGAAGTTTCCGAGCGGCGCCGTTTCGGAACTCTCCGTGTTTCCCAACTCTCCGCGCCAATGAACGCGCGCGAAGCTTTATCCTGGTTATCCCCAAACCACCCCAGGAACAATGCCATTGCGCCGCGCCAGATCGGCAAGCTCTTCGAGCTGCTCCTGCACCCCGCGCACTTGCGCCTGCAGATTTTCGATCCCGGCTTGCAGCGTGATTCCCGCGTTCCCTTGATCCAGAGCTATCCCACTTTCGGTGTTCCGGCGATTCTTCGCATCCTCAATCGCCGCGATGTACTGTTGCAGCGCCGCATTGCGCCTTGCCAGCTCAGCCCATAACCGTGCCGCTTCATCCGCATACCAGTAGGGATCTTTCGTTCTGTCGTACGGCTCTTCGTTCGGGCCCACCTCGGCACCCGTCACCGGCTCCGGGCCAATAAGCGAAATCCCCGGGTCAGGGAGCTTGGCGATGTCAGCGTTGGTCCACACGCGCGCAGTGTCGGCCGGCTTGGGCGCCTCAGCCGCCGCCGTCTGAGCAGCGCCCGCCGACGGTGTGCCCACCGTTCGATCGCCCGCGCTCAAAGGGTTCGCGGCCGCCAACACGGCCGCTGCCAGCGCCACGCCCACCAGGCTCACCTTCAGCCCGCGAAATGCGCGCACAAAGTAGAATCGGTTATCCGTGCAATATGAAGTGTCCATGTCTACCTCACCTTATCCGTTGATCGTTAATGCAATTTCCCCGCGTGCATATCCCGCGAAACACCTACATAGCCGTGACGATTCGCGTATCCTCGGGCTACGGGCCAAAACCACAAAATCCTTGACCGCGATGCGGCGCTTTCGCCCCTACAAATTGTTGCGGCTCGCCGGCGGCACGATGCCGTTCAGCCGCAAATAAACCGCCATCTGCCCGTAAATGTCCATCGAATGCAAAAGCAACGTCCAGAAAATGCGCGCCCGCGTGCACGCTCCCAGGAATGGCGGCCCTTTCACCGTTGCGATCATCGTGGCCTCACTCTGTTCCTTGATCAGCGCGATACCGTAGTCATACGAATCCCCCAGCGCCTTCAGCAGTTCGGCCTTGGTTTTCGCGCTTTGCGCCGTAAATGTCGGCGCCGCAGCCTTTCCGCCGATCGCTTTAAGCAGGCCGACGTTTACTTGCGCCACGTGCATGATCTGTTCGCCATAATTGCGCTGCGCCGGCGTCGATTTGTAGCTGAATTTGTCTTCGGGCATGGCGTCGGCTATGTCCATCATGGTTTTCTTTTGCGCTTGCCAATCCTTCAGCATGTCGTTCGCGAGCTTCGCCTGCCCAGCGGCCTGCCCCGCCGCCGACCCCGTCTGGGGAATGGCGCTCGCTCCCGCAAATGTCACGCCAGTAACTCCGATCGCCATCACTAACGCGCCCATCGTTTGTAATACCAGCCTCATCGCTCCTCCTCAGTCGTAGTTTGATTGGCCGGGAGCTTAGCACAGCGCGAGTCTGTGGTCTCCCGCCCCCGCGTGTGCACCGGCCGTGCCCTCCGCCCAAACCTCCCGTCCCGAGGCGCGAGGCCAATAACATACAGTGGGTTCCCGATGCGAATACACTCAATCCCCCTAGCCCACGCGTGGTCCATTAAGGTAAGTTTCCACCGGAACGCGCACGTACCTTGGTGGTTACAGCAGTTCGCGGCTGATCAGCGGAAGAAAATCACTGCCGGCAGAAAGAAGGAGCGCATGATCGCTGTCGTAGGAGTCTTCAAGTCTCGGGAAAGTGCGCAGCAAGCCGCAGGCGCATTAGGTGCCGTGGGAATTTCGAAAAAATACCTCACCGTTCTCACGCCCGAATCCTCCGAGCGGGACCCGAATCTCGAAAGCGTGCCCCAGACTCAGGGCGAGCAGCCCGGGATGGTCAAGGCCATGGGAGCGGTAGCCGGAGGGGCAGTGGGCATGGGTTTGGGCGAGGCCCTTGCCAGCTTGCTTGTCCCCGGCGTGGGTGTCGTGCTAGCCATTGGCGTCGCCGGCGGCGCGCTCCTTGGAGCCATCGGCGGCGGCAGCGTCGGCGGAGCCCTGGAAAATTCCGCTTTTTCCGGCCTGCCGGAAGAGGAACTATACGTCTACCAAGACGCCCTGCGCCGCGGCCACACCGTGGTCGTGGCCATGGCCGAAGATCAAACTCAGGCGCAAGCCGCCCGTGAAACCCTCGAGCGCGCCGGTGCCGAAAGTATTGATCGCGCTCGCGAAATGTGGTGGCTCGGTTTGCGTGACGTGGAAAAGGAGTCCTACGAATCCGCGGGCGGCAATTTTCAAGCCGACGAACCCGCTTTCCGCCGTGGATTCCTGGCCGGAGTGCGTTCCTGTCACAGTCCCCAGTCTCCGGACCCTGCCGACCTGGAACTTGCCGCATCCCATCCCGCTTCCCAGGACCAGGGCGCCCAGCACCATGAAGCCTTTCGGCGCGGCTACGAACGAGGGCGGGCCTACGCGCAGCGAAACCAGAGCAAGTCGAAATCCGCGTAAGGCGAAACGACACTCGCTCTTAATTTCAGAGCGAATTTGTTGCCCAGTCGTTCGGATTTGTATAGGCTCGCGGCATCAGTGCATGGGAGGGTATCCACCATGGAATCTCCGTCGGAGCAATTCGCGCACGTGATGCTTTTTGAATGCCCGGAATGCCGCCGCCCTCTGGCTTCGGCCTGCGCGAGCACCAAAAGAAGCCTCGAAGACGCCGACGCGCACTGGTTTAGTCCCCATTGTCCCTGCGGTTGGACCGGCGAGGTCATCGGCCTTACCGCCGTGCGGCACTGGGTCGAGCCGTGGGGACCTCCCGTACCGATTGGCTTGGGCGTTCCCGGCTCGTGCGACACTGCCGCTGGGACCGACTAGGATCACACCCGCGTTTCTACAGCAAGTGCTGGATAGCGCCGAAGCCCGGCGCAACGGATATTTTAGTTGGTCCGCTGCTGGGATTGCGGAAGAGGGTTGACTGTGCGTGTTGTAATAGCCGATGACCACGAGCCTCTTGCGAAAGGGACTCGGGGCCATTTTCAGCGGCGAGCCCGGCTGGATCGTCTGTGGTGAAGCCGCGAACGGCCAGGAGGCCGTCGAATTGGTCGTCCAGTTACACCCGGACCTCGTGTTGCTCGACATCACCATGCCCCGGATGAATGGACTGACGGCCGCCGCGAAAATCCGCCAGCTGGCCCCCGCCACCAAAATACTGATCGTCTCCATGCACGATTCGCCGGTCGCCGCGCGAGAAGCCTTGAAGGCCGGCGCTGACGGTTTTCTACCGAAGTCCGCCGGGGGATTCCATCTGATGCGCGCCATCGACGCGATCTTCAGAAACGATGCCCCGGCAGCGCAGCCCGAGGCCTAGCGGCTCGCCTTCACCCCGACCTCTTATTTCGCCGCATCAGCCCGTCCACCGAATACTCATTCCATTCCCGAAACACCAGCAGCAAAAAATAAAGTAAAACGTAGACTAACTGTATTTCCACAATCGCCCACTGTTGCAAAAGGTTCATCCCAAAAAGCAGCGGCACCATGAATAATCCTCCCACGAACAACGCGTAGCGGGTGCCCAGCCCGATCATCACGAAAAACCCGACGGTTGCTTCGACGAAGGGCAGCGTATACGTCAACAATTTCACCGATTCCACGGGCAGGAAAGTCCCCGAAAATTGCTTTACTGTGGCGTCGATAAACTGCCGGTAAATACTCAGGCGCACCATTCCGTGCACCATCACCGCCAATCCCATCCCGACCCGCAGAATGAAATAGCCCAGTGCGTGATCGGTCCTTACTTCCGCGCTGGTTTCGCTGCCGATTTCTCGCGCCCCGGCATTACGCGAGACAGCCCCTTGATTACCCGAACCGGTTGTTACGGAAACATTCGTCGAACTCATCGTTGTGCTCCTTGCTCGGCCTTCAGCAGCTTGCGATCACCCACTGTGTGAATTCATCTTGCGAATTCGTTTTGTGCTTTCCTTCTGTGTGCCACATTTTCGTGTCCGGTGTTTTTGTGTATCACGCATTTGTTATCGGCCTAACCTCTGGGAAAAATCCGAAATCCCCAGAGTTGGATAACCAGGTGACTCCTACTTATCCGCAAGCTGCCCGGATAAAGCAAACGCCGGAACATCTTCGATCGAAGTGTGAAAGCTTATGAACATCTGGTAGTGCCCGTCATGGTTCGACCACAGCCGCGTCGCCCAGTAAGGCTTGCCCCCGTACGGCTGGTGTTCGGAAACCATCATCACCGTATCCCCAAAGTCAAACATCCGCGCCATCACCAGCGGCACCGCTTCATTCGTCCGCACCCCGTTCTCTTTTTGCTTCAAAGTCTTCGCTATCCGGTCCGCTTTGCTCAGCGGATCGCTGCCCGCCGAATCCACGATCAGGCAATCGTCAGTCACCTCCCGCCCCCAGGCATCCATATCGCGCACCGCCGAGCCGGTCTCCATCGCTTGCCACGACGAAAGCGCGGCCTGCTCCGCCGCCGTCGGCGGCGTGAAGGGTACGGTCTTGCAAGGATTGACGCACGGTGTTACCACGCCCGCCTCGCTCGGCACCGCCGCATCACCCGCCGGCGCCTGCGCCAGTTGATTGATCTCATTGACGTGCAGCAGCCGCCATCCCGCGGACCGCTTCACCCACACCCGCAAAATGTGCGTTTTCCCGCGTGCCACCAGAATCACGCCCGCCGTTCCATACGTGTGTTCGGTCACTTTGGCATCGCTCCAGATGCCCGACGCCGGCTTGGGCGCGCGCACCGCCGACTTTCCCGCCGCGTCCTTAACTGAACCAGCCGAATTTCCCCCCGGCGCGCCAGCGCCTGAAGTTAATTTGTCTGCGCCAGCGCCCCCTCCCGGTTTCTCGGCCCCCGCGGGTGCCGCGATAGGCGGCAGCCCTTGCAGTACCTCTTCCCTTGACCGCAGGACGCCATGCGTATCAATCCAGGTGAAATCCGCATCGAGCAGCCGCGCCACCGTCGCCGCGTCGTCCCTTTCAAACGCGCGCACCAAGATGCCGTTGGCTTGGAGCACCGCGGAATCGTCCGGAGACAGCACCGCCGCCGCGCCCGCCACCCTCGCCGCACCCAGCAATTGTGCCGGAATCCCGGTAAAGGCCGCCACCCCGAGTCCCGTGCACAGCAGTCCAACGGCCAGCGCTTTCGTGATAATGTGCTTCATACTCCGCCTTTTCTTGAGAAGCGGGAATCCCGCGTCAACTAAGCGCGGACGCCCAGGCGCAAACGCCCAGGCCCGGTCGGCTGATCATGGGCCGGATTCTAGTCTGGCTGAGCATCTTGAGCAAGCACGTCCCACGGTGCGACAGTCGCGGCCCAGGCAGATTGAGTATGTGTAGCTCGGATCGTCAGCCGTCTTTGGGTGGAGACCCGAGGCTCTTAGCTACGACCGAGTACGGAGGAGCACCCGTACACCCAGCCGTGCAGGAAGAGCGTGGCACGAACCGCGTGCGATCTGCGCGCACAGCCGCGCGTACCGCCGCGCGTACCGCGCTCGAACAAAGACCCAGGAGGGTCCAACCATGACGATACCCAAACCCGAACCGGCCGTCCGCCTCGGAAGTATAGCTTGCATCATCCTTGCCGCCACATTCCTCGGCGTCGGTGCCGCCGCCCTCGCTCAGCAGCCGGCGCTGCAAACCATCCGTCTCATCTGCCTGCCCGGCGTACCGCTCCCCGTGGTCGCCGGAATAATGCACGGCACGTTCGCCAAATATGGTGTCGAGGTGCAGTCCGAAAAGCCCAAGGACGCCGACGATTTGCGCGCCATCCTCGCGAGCGGCAAGGACGATCTCGCCGAGTCCTCGGTCGAAAACGCCGTGGCCACCGTCGCCGGCGGGCCCGACATTGTTATCGTGATGGGCGGCGAAGGCCTGACCAGCGAGCTCATCGTGCAGCCCGAAATCAAATCGGTGCAGGATTTGCGCGGCAAAACCATCATTACCGACGGCACCGATACGGCCTATACGCTCGCGATCAAGAAAATCTTGGTGCTAAACGGCCTGAAGCCTGACATCGACGCGCAAATTAAAGTCACCGGCCTCTCCGCCCAGCGCCTCCAGGACATGCAGGCCCACAAAGAATACGCCGCCACGGTCCAGAAGCCGCCCACCTCGATCCTCTCCGTTCGCGCCGGCCTGGTAAGCCTCGGCCCCACCCAAGACCTAATGAAGATGCACGGCTCGCAGGGAATCGGCGCGTTTGCCCGCCGCGAATGGGCGCAGCAGCACGCCGACCTTCTGGCCCGCTACATCGCCGCGTTTGTCGAATCCGAGCGCTGGCTAATGTCCCCCGCCAATAAGCAGGAGGCCATCGACATGGTCGCCAAGGATGCCAAAATCCCCGTCGACATCGCCGCCCAAACCTACGAAAGCAACATCAAGGACGGCTGGCAAAGAGACGCCAAATTCGACGTAGCCGGCTTCCAAAACACCCTAAAACTCCGCGCCGAAATCCAAGGCGACTGGGGCGGCAAACCTCCCGCCGCCGAAAAGTATTACGACCCGTCGTATTACCAAAAAGGTGTGGCGATGCTCAAATCCCCCGAGTAAGCGCACCCAATGCAGCTCGGGCCGTCCGCCGCCTTTTGGCGCAGACCCGAGGCTTTTCCCAACGGCATTGCCAAAGTGGAGCCGCTATGGCCGCACCGCTGGGCCAATTATTTTTCTCCTGAGTATCGCGGCTGGCGAATGGATCGATCGAATCGCCCGCGTTCGATGAATGCGGCCACGTATTTCTTTCTGATTCGTAGCAATTCTTGTGACCCTTGTTGGCTCCGACGCCGGTGAGTAGCCGCGATCCTGATTTCTGAGCGCCGAAATTGGCAGTTGCTTCCGGCAGATTTAATCAGTTGCGGCAGGCCCTCGCTGTGGGTTTTTGAAACGCGGGGGTAGACTACCGAAATTTTATTACGTTCCAGTAGCCTAGGTGATATCTTCCGGCGATCTTTTGTTGAGAATCAATTTTCGAAGGGCCAAATGGGGAGTGCGCTCATGCGAAAACTGTTATTCCTGATTTGCGTCCTGGGAATATCCTGGCCTGCGCGGGCCCAAATCAAGCCGGCGTCGTGGGAGAACCTCAACACGCTTCAAGCAGACGAAAGGATTGAAGTAGTTGAAATGAACTCGAAGAAAGTCTCCGGGCGGTTTTCGAGTGTTTCGGATGCGGCGATCTCGTTGCAAGAGAAAGCCGGCCAGCAGACGATCCGGAGGCAAGACGTGCACAGCGTGAAACTCAGGAAACACCAACATCGTTTGCGCAACACTCTCATCGGGGCTGCCATTGGCGCGGGAGCAGGCGCCGGGATCGGCACGGCGGGACATCATCAGGGGTCTGCGCAAAACCCCAATGGCACCTTAATTAAGCCGGCCCAGGGAGCCGAAATCGGCGCGGTTTTGGGCTTGGTGGGGGGCGCCGTCGTCGGAGCTTTGGTGCCCAGCCACAAAACGATTTACCTGGCGAAGCCACAGTAACCTGTTTCGCAATATGGCATTGTCGCCCATTTTCTGAATGTGGCACTGCAGCGAAAAGCCGCCTTTCGAGAGTACCGTGTAGCAGATTGGCCTGTACGAGTGGTTTCCCTTGCATAACAAATGGTTGTTGGGGAAATCCATTATCGGAATGTATTTAGTGTGGGGCTGGGTCGGGACGGATAGAGTCCTTGGCGGCTTTTTCCTTTTGTTCCCGGTACCAATCCGCGGTTGGCCGCAACGTATTAAGCGATGCCCCTTCGTACTCGAAGTGCTCCGGGAATCCCGCCTTTTCCCATGCCGAAAGAAACTTCGCATGCTTCTCCAGAACCTTTTTTGACGGTCCTTTTCTAGGCACCATGCTGGCCTCCGAATCCCATCCCGGGCCGGTGCGGAGGATGGGTATCAATTTCCCATCTGCGCCCCGTGTACGCCCGTGTACGCCCCGTGTAAGACTGGTTGCGGTTATTCGCCTGCCTCAAATCGCCAGCCGCGTCGCGAATCTCCTATTTCTCGCTCAATCCAGCGCCGTAACAGCCATCCGATAATCTCACCCTTTGAGGCGAGGTTTAAGTTCCTTCTCGATGCGACTGGGTTCCGGCCCTGGAATGTGATTCGACACTTGGACCGGCGAGGGATGGTTTACCCTGGACAGTTTCCCCTCTTTCGCCAGGTGTTGTTGGGCCTCATGCCAAGCGGGGATTTGGACTGCCCTAATGTATTCGGCCTTTATTTCCAGAATCGCCCAAGGATCCTGCGCATAAGCGGGTGCCCGCCCTTCGCGCCCGCTTCGCCCATCGCCTGCAGCCGTTCGCGTGCGCCCCTATGCCCGGCCTGAATCTCCAACACCTTTTGATAGTGGCATTGCGCTCGCCACGGAAGGCGCATCTGTTCGTACAGCTCGGCCAACTGGAAATGCACCGCCGCATTGGACGGATCGATCTCAATCGCTTTCTGGAACCGCTCGGCGGCTTCACGCCGGTATGGCGCCACGGGAGCCAGGCTTCTGGCCAGCAGCGCCTGGTATTTCGCCGAGCGCGGTTCCAGCTCGACGGCCTCCCGCATCCACAGGATGGCGCCCCCGTAATTGTGCGTGCGAAAGCACTCGCGGCCTTTTTCCGCGCAGCTCGCCGCGGTTTTTCGCGACTCGCTTTGGCGCTCGCCCAGCAGGAATCTGCCCGACGCGGCCAACTGCCGGTCGTATAAGGCTCGCGACGCATCGTTGGTAAGAGTTTTGTAGGCCACCCCGGCAGCGTCCACGATTTTCTGCAATTGGGTCATCCACCCGGGATGCGCCATGTGCCGGTCGGGATGAAATTTCCGCACCAGCTCGTAGTAGGCGCCTTTGGTTTCCGCACGCGAACTGTCCGCGGTCACCTGCAGCATCTGGTAGTAAGTTCCGGTTGCGGCCAGTTCCAGATACCCCTTCATCTCACGTTCAAACGCAGCGGCTTCCGTGGCGCCTGGAACGCTCAACTCCCGCCAATCTTCCGGCGGACTCTCGAGGTTCCACATATTTGCTGGACATTCCAGTTCTACTCCTACCTGCAGCAGGCCTGGCAACCGTTGCGATTTGCGCACCGACGCCACCCGTGCCCGATGGCAATGCGTTCGCTCGGGAGCTTCTTCGGTGGGAATTTCCTGTAGTGTCAGCCAGGACCCCTTCGCCACCGCGTGTGTCGAAAAATACCGGCATCCGTGGAAGCTCAGCTCCGTCGTACCCGTCTTCTCCGTGAAGGAATGCCCGTCCGCGTCGATCCCCGTCACCGTCAGAAACACCGCCGCCGGCACCCGCGTGCTCCGGCGCTTAGCTCTCCCGGTTTGGGTATTCTGCGCACTCTTCATGCAGTTTTCATATGGTTTGCTGGTTTGCGCGCGCTTCTCACAACGAACGCCTGAACCCAACCTAGCACGGAAGCCCCGCCAAATTGCGTCCCAGACGCCAGCAGCCCGCTCAACAATAACCCCCCGAAAATCGGCGTACCCGTGGCTCGGGTCGTCGGCCGTCTTTTGGCGGACACCCGACGCTTTTTTCCAGTGTCACTTGCCAAGTGGAGCCCCTATGGCCGCAGCGCTCTGGCAACTATTTTTCCCCTGGGTATCGCGGCTTGTGAATGGATTGATCGATCGCCCGCGTCGACGAATGCGGCCACGTATCTCTTTCTGATTTGCTTCGTAGCTTTCTGGCGCCTCTCGGGACTTGGCGGTCGGTAACCTCGCGATTCCCCCGCTGATGTCCGCGCTAATCGCAAATTCGTTGTCTTGGCGACAGGAGAAGCGTACGATGCGCGAGATGGAGGCTCAAAATCACAAATTCCCCTTGAGCAGGAGTATTCAATGAAATCGATCATGGGTTTGGTGGTTTGCACGCTTTTGCTGGGCGTCGCGGTTTGGGCTCAGAGTGACGCCGACTATCAGAGCTGGATGAAGTCTAACGGTGCCGCTGCCGCCAGTCTCGGTAAGAATCTGACTGCCAAGGCCGGTGATGCAGCCGCCATGGACGCCAAGACGCTCCAAGACAATATGACCAAGGTCGCAGCCTATTGGCAGGCCAAGAACGTGAGCGACGCGGTGAAGTTCGCTCAGGACGCTAAGTCAGGCTTTGCGCAAGTCGCTGCGCTGGCCTCTGCGGGCAAGTTTGATGATGCTACTGCGGCGATGAAGATGGCCCAGACCAGCTGCGGTGGCTGTCACATGGCGCACCGGGAAAGAGCGGCCGACGGCACGTTCAGTATGAAGTAATCCGGATCGACTGTTCAGATCCCGGTCGAGGAAGTGCTCGAAACACTCGATAGTGTCGGTTTTCGGGGTCCTCTGCGTTTTCTCTGCTTGCAGCTCTTGCGCGGCATATGGGCTCGCACTGGCTTACCGGAAACTGGACTGTCGTCAAAGCCACGTTCCGGTAAGCCCGTTTCTCGCTGCGGGATTCGCGCGTCGCTGCTCGTGACTTACCGAGTCTCAGTGACGACCTCCTTGACGGCGTCGACCACAGCGTCCGGCCTTGGAAAGGGATTCCATGATTGCTGTCTTCAACGATCGCTTGCTTGCCGCGCGTAGATAATCCCGCGAGATGGGCTTGAAGTTGGTGCATCCAGCCCTCCTGAAAGGCTACGGCCTCTTGCGCGGCGATAGGATCAGGCGGAGTAAAGTATCTTCCCACTTTTAGCACGATTGGGCTGCGGCCCCACTTCGTCAATGGCTGTTGGGCGCGCTCCATGCACGGATGAGCAACACAACAGCAGTGGCGAGGGTCAGCCCTTCGACGAGCAGCGCATACGAGACGAGCTTCTTGGCTCGATCAAATCGCGCCACCAACCGGCTCACGCCGATTCCCAAAAGAATAAAAGGCGACCACACGAGCCGGAACAAACAGAGACCGCCGACGCTCGGCGCCAAATAGTTTTGGCCGAGGGTGAACAAAGCCAGAGAAACAGGTGCGCTTAGGCTGAGTCCCAACAGAAGTTGCGAATAGGTTTTATAAATGGACTCAGACTTTGCGATGACCCATACCAGAAAAACGTTGGGGACCATGAAGAGACAGGCGATGAAGATCCAGAGAAATGCGTCGCCCGCAGCCCACATGCCACCGGACGCTTCATCGGGATATTTGAGTTCCTGTAGGTGCCGCCCGTAGAGTAAAGTCGCCGCAACCACCAAAACCGCAGCATACCCCAAGGCAACTGGTCCCAGCTGTGCCCGCCAAGAGATGGATTTCACTAGAACATTCTACCGTCGGCATGAGGCAGGAGCACGACGTGGTATCACCGTGGAGGCGAAAGGCGCAATATATGAGGCGTCTGACATCCCGGCCAGATTCCGAGAATCCCTGCCGGCTCAACCGGTCGATGCAACACCACCTAATCAGTTGACCCGACCATACTTCCTCTAGGGAACCGATCTGTAGGGCCGTACTCAATCAGAACCTAAACAGGGCAGTGTTCCGTTCACATCAACGCCCTTGGAACGAATTTAGCTTCGTAGACTCCTCCACGTGGACTTTGAGCGAGTGTTGCGTCGACCCATTGAGAATCCCTTTCTGGTTGTCCGCGGGGGCATAGGGTTTCTCGAGAGACTCGGTGCTCAAAGCACATGCGTAGCCTAACGGGATTCTGGATACTCACCCTCGAACCAGAGCGCCTGGAGAACCAACGGTCATCCTCCGCGATGAATCTGGGATGGACTCTCGACAGACGCTCAAGCTGCTTGTGGTTTTAGATGGCCCGAAGTCGGTTAATGGGCCAGTCCTGAAGGTTTCACTGAACCTCAGTTCGGCGAAGGAGTTTGAGACGGTGGAGACGGCTGCGGCCCCACCGCTGGAGGATGGCCTTTTTCGGCCCACGGTACCGATACTACGGTTGAGAGAGATATACCCGTGTGCATGTAGCCCGAAGATGCGCCATAGCGTTCAATCAGGGTATCGGTAACCCATGAAGCAGCGGCGAATCGCGTGACCTTCGTCCCGACCGAGCCTGGAGGGGTACCTGCGTTGCCATCCCAAGGCACGGGCTCCTTGATGTTGGCGTCGTCCAATGTGGAGAACGCCTGTTTGCAAAACTCCATAGATGTTTGCATCCAACCAATGAGTGTGGCCTTGTCGGGCGGAGTGGCTGGCTGCACGTGCCTTGGAGGGTTCATACCGTTAATTTTCGAGCAGGCGAAATCAGTGACACTGACCACGTGCTGAATATTTCCCCTGACTGACCCGTGATCTTCTCTTCGTAACCGTCAGCAGGAAACCACTCGGCAGCCTCAACCATACCTTTGGCGTAGCAATCCAGTATCTGTTGCAGCCTGGAAGACACGAGATTGAACGTTATCGGTGCGCTGTCGTGGTTAGGGTAACAGGCTGGCGAACCCTGCGCTCGTGCAGCAATCGGAGCGAACCAACAGAGCAACGCCACGCAAACCAGTTTCTTCATTTCTTCCTCCAGACGGGGAGTCACTAGGTCTGCTGCCAGCATTTTACGCGACCCCACGAAGGTGAGTTGAACGCGCTTTCTGCAAATCCTAGGCGCTCAAGAATGATTATTGAACTCGGGGGGCTTGGCGCTGCTCGGAAAGGAGTTGATCGATTATGCGATCGAACCTGCCAGGATCGGGCCATGGATCGGGCCGTGCCTGGTAGCAAACAACGGTTTCGCCTTTGAGACGCGATTCGGCACCTACTGCCGCCGATTTCAATATGATTCCGAAAATGGTCTTCGCGGCAGCAAACTGTTCGCTGGTCAGATTTGCGGGTTGTTGCCATTGGTTGAGCATTTGAAGGCCCTGTACGGCGGCGTCCCTTGCTTTTACAGACGCTGCAGGTGTTTGGAACGCGCCATCGCCGCAGCCAACGGAATAGGCTATCTCACGGGTCTCAACGGCCAGCAAGCGCGAATAAACATCAGCCTTGTCACCGAGGGCCAGGAGCTTATCCGCGTAGGCGGCGACCTGGGGAAAATTCTTCACTGAGAAATATGCCAAGTAATAGTCCTGATAGACGTACAGCGCCAGGACCGAATCCGGGTATTTGACGACAAAATCATCCAACAGCTTGATCTTGGCTTGTGCGTCCTTCTCGTCGTGCGCGGTTTGCTAAGAGTTGTACTCAGCCGACGACGGTAGCTTTTGTTGCTGGTCCTGCTGAGCGGTCCACGCCACGCTGCCAGCCATCGATAACACGACGTTTAGGCAGCAGGCGCCAATCCATTTGGGCTGCTTCATTGGTTTGCCTCCTAGGATTGCAGAGCGAAAGGCCCAAACCAACTTAATTATTGCCTATGATTGTACGCCTTAAGGTCAAGGGTTGCCGAACAATCGAGCCAAGTCCTTCCATGAGAAGGCCGGTTAGTGTCAAGTCGGTTTTCGTTTTTCTTACCAGGAGTTTTTGGTTTGAGCCGGGCCGCCTCTGTCGCCATCCTGCCATCCGCACTGTTGTATTGAGCGATGGTTCGCTCGGTGCAAGTTGGGCGTCCTCAGTTCAGCAGGTGCTGCTACCTGATAATCGACCTCGGCTCCCATCTGCTTGTACGGGAGTTGGGCCAGGACTTGGGCGCAGTCACCTGAACTCGGCGGTTGAGCTCGGCTGTTCCGATCCAACCTCTACGCCACGGCGCTTACCGCTTTGTGGCTGTTCCGCAGGGGCTCATAGACTTCCCCGCTCACCCACAACTGTGTACGGCCAACTTGCGGGCTACGGCAATGACCGCTCGTTTTTTGGCATTCTTTCCTCCCCGCTCGGCTAGCTTCAGCCCCCAGCGCCGTAGATCACTGTTCTGTCCAAAAGGCCCCAGAATGTAGTGCGCCCCTTGCACCATCAGTGTTCTCAGGTAGCGGTCTCCTTCCTTGCTCATGTGCAGTTGTTGTTCGCTCTTACCGGAATTCCTGCGCCCAGGGCGCAGCCCGAGAAAGCATTGTCCCTCTAAAATGTTCCAGACCGGCTTCCAATAAACGCCGCTGGATTCCATCGCTACCTGCGTCGCCTCGAACTGCCTGAGCCAATTCGCGAGCTCCTGCAGGTCTCGGGTCATCGCACCAAAACGACGTTGAGGCTTCTGCACTCGCCCCGCTACCTGTACCAAAATGCAAGCAGAGATCGAACTCTTATGTACATCTAGACCGCAACATCTCGGATGCAGCACGTCCATGATCAAACCTCCTCTGACGTGCGATCCAGGACCTGCCGACGTTTGATTCTCCCTCGCGTGCTCTCCTCTCACGAGGAGGCTACAGTCCGTTGTGCCAAGGCACGTCCCGGGTCAAACTCATCCGCGGGCTCTAAAGCACCAGTAAGGCTGAAGACCTCTGGACCACACGTCTTGGCAGAGCATAGTTAAATCCGATCCCGTTTTCATAGGTTGTTGTGACGCGGAGGCGACATGCAGAACTCATCCCATCTGATAAACGGGGCGGTCTCAATGGGTCGGCGCAACACCAGCTCAAAGTCAACGTGGAGGAGTCTACGAAGCTAACTTCGTTCCAATGGCGTTGATATGAACGGAACACTGCCCTGTTTACGTTCTAATTGAGTACGGCCTTACAGATCGGTTTCCCCTAGAGGAAGTATGGTCGGATCAACTGATTAGATGGTGTTGCATCGACCGGTTGAGCCCGCACGACTTACCGGGAGTTACGGCCGCGGCAAATCCAGCAGCACCACGTCAGATCGCTCCTGCACTCGATCGAGGACAACTTCACGGCCGTCTGGTGAAACGTCGAAGTCGCGAATGTCGAAGTCGGCGGGGAGGTTGGTTAGCTGCCGTTCGGCGCCCGTTTGCAAGTCGATCGTCCAGAGATTTTTATGTTCAATTTCTCCTTGCAGGAATACGAGTGCTTGTCCTCCAGGGAGGAAAGCCAGATGCCGAGCCCCACGAGTCAGGGTCATTGCCGGCAGGGGATGTTCGGCGGCCGCGGTGGTAGCGGCCTTCAGGGGAAACGTCGTGCCGACATCGGGCCCCGAGTAGACGACGAAGCCGCCGTTGGGCGCCCAAGCGGGATCGAGCGAGTACCCCTGGATAAAAGGAGTGGGAGAGCCACCGTCGATCGGCACGCGGAAGAGGTGGGGGACGTCGTGATCGTTCACCGCCGAAGTAATCGATTGGCCGTCGGATGCCCATGTGGGAGCACCCTGCAAGTCCAGCGAGTCGGCCACGATTCTGGCGTTCGTGCCATCGGCCTGCATCACGTATAGGAGCGTTTGCCCGCGCTGCCGAACTGAGAAGGCAATATTCCGTCCATCGGGGGAGATCGCCGGTCCACCAAAAATCTGGGCTCCGGGGCCATTCCACAACTCCGCGCCGGTTTCGTTGGCCAGCTTCCAGATGCTTTCGCTCGCGCCGTTCGCGGATATATATAGAAGATAATTGGGACCGAGTCGCGGCGAAGAGCCCGTGTTGGTCGTCAGCAAGATGCGAACAGGCGCCGATACTTTGTCGGGCGAATCGGCGATCCGCAAACGCCAGAGTGTTCTCGTCGGAGTTGCGAGCGTTAGAACGAGTCGCCGTCCGTCGGCGCTGGCCGCAAGTGACGTGTACCGGTCAGGGGCAGAGGTCAGACGGTGGGGAATGCGGTGCTCCACGTCCATGCAATAAAGCCAGGGCCCCCCACCATCGGGATCGCTGGCGATATACATCAGCGTACGCCGATCCAATAGCACGGGATAACTTACGTGGCCAGATTGCGACGTGATTCGTTCACTGGTCCCGCCGGCAGGATGGATGCGCCAGATGTCCGATTGGTCTGTCGGCGAGCCTTGTACGAAATAGAGGAATGCCGAGTCGGGCGACCATAACGGAAAGTGACTGTGCAGCCCGTCAGGCGCGGTGAAGATGGGCCGATTTTCCGCTCGCTGGCTGCCGTCTGAAACGAAGAGCGGGTCTCCGGGGCCGGGCGTGTGATACGCGAGTCGGGAGCCGTCGTGCGACCAGTCGAACTCGGCCACGCCTTGGAGATATGGACGTGGCTGTCCGCCAAGTGTGGGGACCGCCCACACGCTGATATCGCCGCCTGTCCCGCGTTGCTTGCGAACCCAAAACATGACGAGTGAGCCATCCGGCGAGAACCCCAGCGTGCGGATCGATTGATTCACGAGTTCCGGCGCGCTCCCGTGGGTCAGGTTGTGGAACTGCCCCGAGCCGACCTGCGTAAGCCATACGTCCATTGGTCCGTCGCGGTCCGAGAGAAAAGCCACGAAATGTCCATCGCGTGACACCGCAGCGGCCTGCGCCACTCCATCTGTATCCGTGACTTTCTGAATGCGAACATCGGCGATCGGGTTTCGCCAAAAGTAGTCTCTCTGTTGGAGCCAGAGAGTCGCTCCAATGGCCACTAGGGCCGCGATCACTACCCACAGGGCCCACAGGGAAATGAACGTCCATCTGGTTTGAGAGGTTGATGTCGCGGCATTCGGCGCCTGTGCGGGCGGATTTGGGGAGCGGGTGGAGCGGCACTCTTCTCGTCCGCTTGAGCTGCTCGGAGGCTCCGGCCGCCCACCCACGCGTCCAGCTCCGCTCGAGACGCGTTCACAGAGCCCATTCGGTCATGGAGATGCCGGTGAACGGGCATTCCCTCCCGCTTTTCCCAGCGCTGCACCGTCGTCACATCACGACCGAGGTAGGCCGCGATTTCTTTCCAAGAGTCTAGTCGGTCTTCAGGCGTTCTGTCGGAAGGCGGAGTGCCCGAGGACGGTTCGCCCATAGCGTTCTCCTGAACGATCCACATCGTTGGCGAAATAGCGTACGCGAGTATAAGTCCGCCGAATGGTAACTGCAAAAGGCGGTATTTCGCGGCAAGTCTGCGGTTCCGCGCATTGCCGTTTGAAGTGTCCATCGGGATGACCCATTCTGTGCGGGCCTTGCAGCGGCAAATTGAACTGTGCCCCGTCACCCGTAGTGGCGGCACCCGCCGCTAGTCCAAATTCGGAGGTTTTTTATGAGGAGCAAAGCTTTGTGGTGGATGGTAAGTGCGGTCGCGCTCGTGGTACTCGCGGCAGGTATTGGTGCACTGGCTGAGGGGCCCACGCCCACGCACTTTAGCGGGTCGATCAGTGATTACTCGCCAATGACCATAAATGGCAAGGTGGTTGGTCCGTGGGTAATGAACGGCACATGGTTTTTGGATGTGAAGGGCAAATCCGGTTTGGCCGATTTTTCCGCAGCCATGAACATGGAGCTCTCCGATTACGCGGTCGTCAACGGGGTCGTGAAGGATGTCGATAGTCTCGATCCCCAAGTACGCATCGCTCATACTCACCACATCACCATGAAGGACGCCACGGTCAGCTACGCCACCGGCTTGTGTCCTTCCTATGCACCGCCAGGCCCGGCTACGACCAACCCCGGTTTCGTGGTTACCGGCATGGCCAAAATTACCGGCAACGGCGGCCCCGCTCCCTTTTCACAGGGAGACACCGTGCTATCCCAGCTGCAGGTCTGCGTCAACGGAGGAACAGACGTCCCGTTTTCCAACGTGACTCTGGTGTTCGGGGCTCCCGCGAGCGGCCATTTCGGCTCACAGCCGATCCACGGCGTCGTTCGCAAGGCGAAATCGCCCGATTCTGACGACGGACATCACGAACGTCGCTGATCGTCGCGGGCGCGATAGGCGGTGTTCATTCGGACATGTCCAGGAGTGTACGAAGTCAAATTCGTCCCAGAGGCGTTGATGTGAACGGAACACTGACCTGTTTAGGTTCTGATTGAGTACGGCGTTACAAAGCGGTTCCCTGGAGGAAGTATGGTCGCGTCAACTGATTAGGTGGTGGTGCATCGACCGGTTGAGCCGGCACCGTTTCTCAGGATGGCGACAGAGGCGGCTCGGCTGAAACGCAAAATCCCTGGGGAGAGAAAAAAAGAAAAACCAACTTGACACTAACCGGCCTTCTCATGGAAGGCCTTGGGAGTTGTGCTGAGAGATGGCTTCCCCGAATGGGTAACTCCATAATGAGGCAGGTCCCGCTGATGCGGCTTATGGAGATGGGGGCACATTAAACCGAATTCTGAATTTCATCCGACTAAATTCCAATGCTCGCTTCAAGCCAAATCTTCAGACCGGCGAAATTCTGGGCCCTGCCTTGAAGCGCGTTTCCAAACGGATCGCGGCTCGAACTACTCGTGCATCCCGTCCGAGATCGGCCGTCATCTGCAATCCAAGCGGAAGACCGCTGGCAATCGGCATGGGAATCGAGATAGCCGGAGTGCCGAGCGTCGACCACGGCTGGTTCATGCGCGGGTCGCCGGTCGTGGCCAGGCCCATAGGTGCGGGACCCGGGGCGGCGGGCGTGAGAATTACGGGTGTAGATTTAAAAATTTGCGCCACGCGGACTCTGCCGTCGGCGACGATCTTCAGTTCTTCGTTATAGTGCTCCTCCGGAATTTTGAGGCCATCGCGAACCACGGCTGCGAGAGGAGCGTCGAGTTTGTCGCCAAACTCCTTGAGGCGAAATTCTTCAGCTCGCGCACCTTCGTAGAACATTATCGTGTCATTGGCGACGTCGAGTTTCTTGAGCAGGTCCGCGATATCAACTGTTTTGATGGCGACGCCTGAGCGGCGCAACAATTCCACGCTCTGCCTAAACGCGTTTGCCATTTCGGGATCGCAATCAGGAACCGGGTCGGGAACTCCAAAGGCAAATTCCTCTTCGTGGCCTTCGTCGTGTCCCATCGCTTTCCAGAGCTCAAGCATATCAGCTGCAGCGTGCGTGTATAGGCCGAGGGTATCCAAGCTCTTGGAAATCTGCATTACCCCCTCCATGGGCAACAGATCATGCGTCGGCTTGAATCCGGTGACGCCACAGTAGGATGCGGGCCGGATCATCGAACCGCGCGTCTGCTCGCCAACCGTGAAGGGCACCATGCCCGCCGCGACGGCGGCCGCGGAGCCGCTCGAACTTCCTCCTGGAGTGTGGTCGAGGTTACGGGGATTCCTCGTGGGGCCGGGAGTCCGGTAGGCGAACGCGGTCGTGACGGTTTTGCCGAGCAGAATGGCTCCGCGGCCTCGCAGATCGCGTATGATCGCCGCGTCTTCCGTGCCGACGCGGCCTTTGTAGAGCGGCGAGCCGTACTCGGTTGCCATGCCTTTCGTTTCGACGATGTCCTTTACGCCAAACGGAATTTCCGCGAGCGGGCCGTCTCCCGTTGGCCGTTCGGGCTGAACTGCTACCCAGGCGTGAATTTTCGGATCGAGTTCACGGATACGAGCGAGGCATTGGTCGAGGCCGCGTTTGCGCGTCTCGCGGTCCGCACGAAGCCAATCGATAAAGGTATCGAGTCGCGGTGCTCCTGCCGTTATGCGTCCTCCCGGCCAGGCAGCGAATCCGGCGAACCCGGCTGCCGCCCCGGCCTTCATGAGATCGCGTCTTGAATATTTCATTTTTGAGATGACCTCACCTATTTAACTTCATCCGGAATTTCCGGTTTGGCTCGCTTTCTGGCGCATCCTACGCTTCCCCTGCCCTCGACACAACGAATTTGCCACGAGAGCAAATCGCTACATGAGTTGGCCATCCATAGCAAGCTGCAGGAGATCGTGGCGGGTAAATTGATCACAGGTGTCGAGTTTTGAGTGTTTGGACATAGCCAAGTCGCAGGCCCCTTTGGGGAAAGGCTTCCGGCAAAGCCTTTCTGCCAAAGAATTCTGCCGGAGGTTCCGTCCAAGGCGAAGACCACATTATCGCTTCCAATGAGGAAAACTACGGTTTTCAAGCCCTGAGTGGTCATCACATCGTGGACTACAAGAGGAGCCGTAAGCGTTGATAATACGGTCTCATTAGGGACAGTGCTTAATCTTGTCTTCCATTTCAGTTCCAATCTGGAGACATTCGCCGCAGACAGAGCAGTTTCGCCTCGGTTCCAACCGCTGCGTTCTTGGTCGTACCCCCAAGTTAACCAGTCGACTGGAGCCGCATGCTGAGCATGACAGACTGCTGTGACTGTCAGTAGAGCCGCGAACATAAGGCCGAGCGCACTTTTCATTGTTTGCTCATGGTGCAAAGATCGGGCATGCGGAAACACCTTTGAAGGTGATGTGCTTGCCAGTAATCCGCTTTCGGGCGAGTCATCCTGAACCTCCTCTGTGTCCGTTTCCCCTTGGCCGTTCGGCAAGTATAGGCCCAAGTCCCATCTATAACGACGTCGGCGTTGTCAAGGCGTGGGACCGGTCACGGCGCTGGCGTTCACGCTGACGATGGGGCCCGCGGAGCGTTTCCAGCGGGGCAAACAGGTGGCCAGCTACCTGGGGCTGATTTCCAGCGAATATTCCAGCGGCGGACGCCAGCAGCGGCTCGGACACATCAGCAAACAGGGCAGTCCGTTTCTGCGCGGCTTGCTGGCGGCGCGAGTGGCCGGCGTGTCTTGCGCGCTCGGTTGCACTTGAGCCTCTGCACTTGAGAATCGCGAGCACGAGACCGCTCATAAGCAGGACTGGATCATCGAAACTCATTTCCGGATACGCCGTCGTCCAGCCAGAATCGGTCGCAACCGTGGCTGGAGATGTAGCTTGCCACAACCGGGCTTCTGGACAATCTTGTTCATCCGGACTTCGTTCACAGGTGTGAATGGTTGTCGTTAGCGCTCCAGAGCCTTTCGTTGTTCGGTTTTGACCGTTGCGGTCTTTTCCGTGGTCATGACGAACCACACGCCGTAAGTCCTGGGGCAGTCATTTATTGGATATTGGGCATTCGCGTCGGGGGCGATGGCCGCTAAACAGGAAGCAGCAGGTTGCGCCCGATCACTCCGGTGAGCTTGTCTTGCGCCTTCAAGGCTAGGTCACGGCTCGCGCCTCGCAGGTCCCGAAGGTGATCGGCGAAGTCCCAAGCCAGATCGCGCGCAGCGCGGACGTTCCAGATCGCCAGCAGGCGCCCGACCCTTCCCGTGTCTTGAGCCAATTCACCGACTATCCCAGCCGCTAGAAAGTTCAACGCCGACGGGAGCACCTCTTCCAGCAAGCCATTCACGCGCTCATAATCATCGTGCTCCGGGCTTTGCACCGCCGGCGTTAGATGCAACTCATCATCGGTCTGCAGCAGGGCCAACGCCAGATCGTGATTGATATGAGCATTCATCCCAGCCAAGGCAAACTGTATGCGATCGACACCGGCCCTGTTTCGCGCCTCAAACAAAACGTCCCATGAGCGCGCGGTATCCGAAATCTGCTCCAGCGCACCGGCAGTCGCGGCAAAGTAAAACCCGGCAAAAACTACGTCGAGGCGCGTCAGCCATGCGGCATCTTCCCAACCGTTTGGCGGAGGCGGAGCGACGATCTGCTGGGTCACCATCAAATAAAGCCTGTTGAACCATTTGAGGCCATCGTTACTCGGCAATAAGCTATCGATCCTCTCCATCACCGCGATGGTATCGGCGATCGACGCCGGGGACGCGCTACTCACGATTTGAAGAAGTTGCGCGTCGATGGAATTGAGGTTCGGCATTCTACGCTCCTCAGAGAAAACGGATTTCTGCAGCGCCACGGCGGCTAACGGCGCTTTACGATCCCGGCCTGGCACGCCGAACCTTCTTGAAGTGATGTTCGGATTGCTGATGGGAAATTACACCACGGATCAACCGCCCGGACAACGCGGTCGATAGCCGGCGCGAAGAGCTAGCCCTTACGATCAACGACTCGCGCTAACGGGACGTACACCGGCGGGAAGGAGATCAATGGCGATTTCCTCGAACCGGACTTTTGGGGAGTCCGGCAGATTTCATCAGAGCATAAGAGGCGCTAGTAACATCGCATTTCCCCGAACGTTTCACAGAACTGACAGCCAGGTGCTTCATCGTCCGCCCAGGATCGGTGGCCAGCGTCAACGGACCTTGACAGGGCGCATGGGTCATCGTAAGTGAATGATTGATGTGGATACTCAGCCGATGGGTCTGCTCTGCTTTCCAGGAGGTAGTCGATCACCATGCCCAAAAGTGTAGCCGTACTTGGCGGTGGAGTCGCGGGGTTGAGCGCTGCGCATGAACTGGCGGAGCGCGGATACGACGTCACCGTGTACGAAAGGAAGGACATATTCGGAGGCAAGGCACGAAGCCTCTCTGTGCCAAACACCGCAACTGCAGGCCGCAAGGATCTCCCTGGCGAGCACGGATTCCGGTTCTTTCCGCGATTTTACAAGCATCTGCCAGACACCATGACTCGGATCCCATTTCCGGGCAATGTGAGTGTCTTCAACAATCTGATAAACGCAACCCGGATCGAAGTGGCCAGGGCAGGCAAAGTTCCGCTGTTTCTGACCGCGCGGATTCCCCAGGACCCGCAGGACTGGGCGGTTGCTTTTCATACCATGTTCACCGGCATCGGGGTTCCAGATGACGAGGTTTTGTTTTTTGTCGATCGGCTCCTGGTCCTGCTGACGAGTTGTCCGGAACGCCGGCTAGCTGAATACGAGCAGATCCCCTGGTGGACTTTTGTCGGCGCCGGGACGCGATCGAAGGAATATCAGACTCTCTTGGCCGAGGGGCTCACGCGATCGCTCGTGGCCATGCGCGCAGAGGATGGCAGCACGCGAACGGTGGGTTATACGTTGTTGCAGCTGCTCTTCGGTCTTCTGACAAGCGGCGGGTTCGATCGCCTGCTGACTGGCCCTACGAACGAAGTCTGGCTGAACCCGTGGTTGAGTTACCTAAAGCAACGCGGCGTAACCATGAACGCGGGCTGCACGGTGCAACAGATTCGTGCTGGGTCATCGGGGATAACGTCGGTCAGCGTCGAACGCAATGGCCAAACGCATGAGGTAACCGCGGATTATTACATAGCGGCTATGCCGGTCGACATCATGGCTGGGCTCGTAACCGACGAGTTGAAAAAGTTAGCTCCGTCCCTAGCTGCCTTGAATCAACTTCCCACCCGGTGGATGAATGGGATTCAATTTTATCTCGCCCAGGATGTTCCGCTGGACCATGGACATACTCTTTACGCAGATTCACCGTGGGCACTAACCTCCATTTCGCAAAAGCAATTCTGGCAACAGGCGAATCTCGCAAACTATGGCGACGGTCGCGTGGCCGGCATCCTTTCCGTCGACATCTCAGACTGGGATGACGTGGGCATTCTGGTGGGCAAGCCGGCGATGCACTGCACGGCGGACGAAATCAAGAATGAAGTCTGGGCCGAGTTGAAAGCTCATCTGAACGTGGAAGGCGCGCAGGTAATCCAGGACGAAAGCCTGCTTTCTTGGTTTCTCGATCCCGATATTCAGTTTCCGAATCCCTCGGCGGCGACTAATGCTGAGCCACTCCTGATCAATAAAGCTGGGACATGGCAGTATCGACCCGAGGCGACTACGGAGATCCCCAACCTGTTTATCGCTTCCGACTACGTGAGGACCTATACCGACATAGCCTGCATGGAGGCCGCGAACGAGGCGGCTCGACGAGCGGTGAATGGAATCCTGGCGCACTCCGGGTCCAGCGCCGAGCCTGCGGCCCTTTGGCCACTGCAAGAGCCAGAGTTCTTCAAGCCGATGCTCGAGTATGACCGGCTGCGCTTTAAATTAGGCCTGCCCCACGGTAGCTGTCCGATTTGAAAATGGCAGGTTATGGATTAAAAGGGACGGAAGTGCAGCACAGTTCTGGTCATCATTGAAGAGCAGTCCTTCTTACGGCGGGAAGGCCTACTGGTCCAGCCGCATTTTCGGCATCGCCACCTCACCGATGATGACCGTCGTGCCTCCCAAGGAAATGTGGCCGCCGGCGCCTGCCAGAGGCCGCGGCGGAGAAGGCAACTAAGAAATAGTTCTAGTTCGACTTCCGGCGGCGGAGAAGCAGGGCTTCTCCGCCGTTTTGTTTAGCTATCGCCCCAACCAAGGCCGCTATTGTCACGGGTCCGCTCCCACGCCCAATTCGTCTGAATCCAGGCATGCAAACAGTATAAGGATTTTATTCGTTCGGCCCGCTACGGCTTATCCATGCTGCACTAGGGCCAACTCCTTCCATAAGAAGGCCGGTTAGCGTCAAGTTGATAGACGCGCGAATCCATCCGACACGGCAGCTACCGCCGGTGGTCGTAACGACGCATTGGAACGCAGCGTTGAAGAAGTAGGGAAGGAATCCCACGGCACACTTTCGTGGCACGCCTGTAGCGCAGGCACTCCTGCCTGCGCTCTTTCTCTGATTAAAACCAAGGCACCAGTCAGCAATAAACCTGGGAGGCCAACCACCTAGCGCGCTCTCGTATGCGCTGCGCCATCCGCGTGAGGGCTCTCTACCGCCGCGCGCTAGACCACAGCCAATCCTCGGCGCGCGTTGCGAGTCCCGCCTTCACCGGATTCCGTTCAACATACGAACGAACCCGTTCCAACTCCGAGCCATTGCGTATCCAGTGATCGAACGATTCATCTTGCCAGAAGCGCTCGCCAGCCCGGCCCAGTGTCGCGTTTGCGTGTCGTGCTGAAACACCCTTCAGAGCCCGAGTAATAATTCGAAGAGGCACACGCGGCTCGACTACAACGTGCACATGATTCGGCATAATCACCCACGCAAATAGATCGTAATGTCCCAACTCCGCACGTTGCGCCCCCGGGAACGCCAATCTCCCGATTGGCGCGTCAAAAGACGCCGCCGCGTGCTCCCGAACGAGAGCGTCCGCAACATGCCTCGCAATCTTCGGTTCACGGAGCCAACGCGGGCCAAAGCGCCCGTCATCCAGGCATTCATCGGCAACGAGAAACTGTTTACGCGGGTCAGTGCGCAAATTCCTTAACCGGCCGGCAATCAAACGGGGAAGCGAGCCAAACAGCCGCCACGTAATAAAAACCGCCTTGCCGGCAGGATGCCAGTGCGGCAAGTCACGCTCATAATAAGTCAAAGCAGCACACTTAATCCGAAGCCGCCATAGTAGCGCACGCACTTACACATCGCCGCCTGTGATCCTTCCGAATGTAAGTTCAGCGGCACAATCTAAATCGACAGGCTGCTTTGGTAGCGCAGGCACTCTTTTGCCTGCGCTCTTTTTCCGCAGAAAGCCCAAGGCACAAGGACCAATATGGCTACCGGAGAATGCCCCGATAAACTCGGTTCCAGTCCACGCACGTTTTAGCGCTGCGCCCCCGGCGGGCGCTCCTGGCGCAGGAAATATGTCACGGACGCGCGCCCACTAGGTTATTCGGTCATGAAACTGCGTCCCCGCGAGCGCGCGTCCGTTTCGCCTAGCTGGATCATCGAAACTCCATCACGTCCATCCGTCTCAATTTCCGGATACGCCGTCGTCCAGCCAGAATCGGTCGCAGCCGTGGCTAGGAGATGTAGCTTCCCACAAGCGGGCTTTTGGTCCGGAACTGTTTCCGAGTTCGCCAACCACCCATAATCCGCGCCCATGACGGGCGGCTTTTGACCACCCATGCTGCCAGGTAGTGCGGCCCATGATATCTTTGCCAACAACCGGAAGGAGACAAACGATGGCGACCCCTCTGTTCCAACACCTCGTTGTGCTCATGCTCGAAAATCGCTCGTTTGATCATATGCTCGGCTTTCTTAGGAGCCCGGCGTACGCTATCGAGGGGTTAGATCCCAACAATCTGCCGACGAACGATCCTTCTACGGGCAATGTCCCTGTTCCTGCGACTCGGGACGCGCGAACGGTTAACGATCTGAATCCCGATCCCGCTCACGACCTCCTGAACGTCAATGTGCAGATTTTTGGAAACAAGGATGCAAATCTCACAGGTCAATTCATGCGCGGTTTTGTCCAGGATTATGCCCTCGTGAGCAAGGATCCCACAAAGGGACCGAACGTCATGAAGTGTTTCACACCGCAAACACTGCCCGTGCTGTCAACGCTGGCACAGCAATATGGGATCTGCGATCACTGGTTCTCTTCGGTCCCGGGCTCTACAATCCCGAATCGCCTGTTCGCCCACGCGGCTTCGTCCGATGGCTCAGCAACGCAGGATGCCATCCTCGCACCGCTCAAGCTCAAGACCATCTTCGAAGTGATGGACGATCCCGATAACCCCTACAGTTTTCGAATCTACACCTCAACGACGGGTGGTTCAGTTCTTCTCTCCAATCTCTATTTAATCCATCACCAGGATGGGTTTCACTCCTACGACGAGTTCCGCAGCGACTGTGCGCATGGCGATCTTCCCGCCTATACGTTCATTGAGCCGCGATATGAGGACGATATCTCGAACGGCCTCTTCGCCAACAGCCAGCATCCTGACTTTCCGGTCGATGAAGGCGAGGCGCTTATCGCCGATGTGTATTCGGCGATCCGGAACAGTCCGCTTTGGCCGGTGACGCTCTTGCTGATCGCTTACGATGAGCACGGAGGCATCTTCGATCACGTCCCGCCTCCGGCATTGACTCCGGATCCCAACTATCCGGCCGTGCCTCCGTCCTTAAATCCTAAGTTTCAGTTCGACCGCCTGGGCGTGCGGGTACCCGCCGTCTTCGTTTCGCCCCTGATCCGGCCCGGCACAATTATCACCAAACAATTCGATCACTGCTCGATCGTCGCTACGGTCCGGAAGCTCTTTTGTCTCGATAAAACGCCGTTCAACTGGAGAGAGGCGCACGCCGCGACATTTGACGATATTGTGAATCTCACCCCTGCAAACATCCGGACGGACGAAGTCGTCCTGCCGGCACCTTTCGTTTCTGCTGGTGCTCCCACGAAACCCCAGATGCGCGCACCGAGCGACTTGACGACCTATATGGCGCAATCGATCCAAGCGGCTGCCGATGCACTCGGTGTAAAACTCAAGATGCACGTCAACGACATCTATTCGGCTCAGGACGCGGTGAATTTTTTGAAGCAAGCTGCAAGCCAACTCGAAAGTAAGAGCTAGGGTGATCCATGTCACAACGCTTTGTCCGCGGCCTTCGATTCGGATGCATTCTCTGTGCTTTTCTGTTTTGGTTCCCGCAACATGCTTCGGCACAACGAGTCGAGGATTCCTGCCATGCGTTTTTCGACGATGCGCACCAGTCGCTCGATTGCGTTGAAGCGCTCTTCACGCAAACCGATATTCCTTACGATTTGCCGCATTTGACGGTCTCCAGCGTGCCTCCGAGTAACGGCTTTCCGATCGGTGTCGTGTGGGACAAGCGGAACTACTTTGTTTCTTCGCCGTTCTACGATCCGAACCAGCCGAGCAAACCTTCGGAAGGGTTTAAGTCCCTGGTCGATGCCACGGCGGGAGCGGTGATTTCTACGAACGGGTCCTGGTATGCCTCGGGCGCCGTGACTTGGCTTCCTCCGATTCATTATCACTATGAAAATATACCGGGAGGGGAAACGTGCCATCGGCTGTGGGTGTTCTGCACGAAACAGGTGTTCGGTGCCCAGTTCTCTGTGACCCACCGAACCTTGCAAACGATCAATTTCTACGGCTTAGGACCTTCATCGCCAAATGCTCAATTCGCCTATCGACAAAGCGAGACGTATGGCGGGGCCGTCGCCCGGATGCCTTTGTTTGATTGGCTTGTCGTTGCGGGCCAAGTCGAGAATCGGAAGCCCTCGATCCAGTTCAGCAGTGCGTCTCTCGCGACAGCATCCATCAACGAGTCAACCGCTCCGGGATTTTCGACGCAACCGGATTTTATGCATTACTCTGCCCAGATCCAGACCCACGCGCAAGCCATTTCCGAGCCGGTGACGAACGACCCCGCGATTACTCCGTCAGGAGTTACACCGCCTCCGCTCATGAAACACAAGCTCGTGTGGGTGTTTGACAATGGAGTCTCTGAGCACTGGTTCCAAGACCAGAAGAATGGGCACTATTCCTTCCGGCAAACGGTGATCGAAGGTGAAGAGTCCATCGCGCTGCATTCGGTCATCCGGAGGTTCGTCGCTCCCAAAGACATGAACAACGGACTCAAAGTCCTGAAACACTTCTGTAACATCCGCGCATCGGGGCTCAAGCAGGACGATGAATGTGACTTCGGTGAATTCCTCGTCCACCCGTACCTTCAGCTCTCGGCATCGAGCAGCGGAGTTGTCCCGTTCTACTTCGAGCCGACGCTGGGTGGGTCGGACATTGAATCGAGAGTCACTTTGCGCGGGTTCGACGATTATCGATTCCGAGCGCCCGACGTTGCACTGATCAGCGTCGATTACAGAATTCCCGTCTACGATCCGATCGGCGCGATGCTGTTCTACGATGCGGGTAACGTTGGCAATTCCGCAGGTGATCTTTCGTTTGCCCATGCGAGGCAAGACGCAGGTGTGGGCGGGACACTGCGCTTACTGAAGACCGTGGTCGCGCAAGTGTATGTCGGTTGGGGCGCAGGACACGGGTCGCACTTTGGCTACAATTTCACGAAGTTCTTCTAGGTGATTGCCATCTGGTAGCACTGGCTGAGTGGCCCAGGTCGAGATCGTAGCCAGATTGACAATCACAGATTTAGCGCACGATGCTGCTCGAATCCGCAGAGCATCAGTGTTTTGACGGAGTTCGTGCTGCGGCTGAAGCTACACGGATATCTGATCGCGCTTCACTGAGCCGCAAACGGCGTTGTGGGAAGTGAAGGATCTGATCCCGTATTGTCGGCCAATCGGAAGGAATCGCATCACCCGTCGCCCGGTCTGCCCTATTCGAATACAGTAAATAGCCATTGATTGTGATTTACTATTCTGATACCATGTTACATGCTGACGTTGCAGCTCGCCGAGCTCCCCTATTTTTTAGCTCGTGTCGCACCACCAGAGAACTCGTCCCCAATCGCCACCCTGATCGGGCCGCCCTGCAATCGCGTTTTGCTGGCACTTAAAATTCACGTCCCCCCGTCCACACCAGCGCACAAATTACAGATTGTAGAGCCGTTATCGCGCACCTCAGCCCCGCCGCGCCGTAACTACCATGGAATCACATCCTTGTGTGTGGACCACGGCCTAACCTCAATCGATTCACATCCTTGTGGAAAAACCGGGGGGTGGGGGTCTTCTTTTTTCCAACCACCGTCGAAAATGTGCATAATGTGCCCCATAACTTCCCATCGGAAGACTTCGCCGGTGCTCGGAAGTCAAGCGGGGGTCATTCTATGAATCATTCGATTAAACATTCCATCAAAGCAATCAACGTCGCGCTGTCCGTCGTTCTGCTCCTCTCGCCCTTGAGCGTGCCCGCGCATGCCGACTTCAAATATACCGACTCCACCAAGATGACCGGGGGCAGCCTCTACGGCATCATGAAATTTGCGGCCCGCTTCAGCAAGAAGGGCCAAAATCCCCTCGATCCCGTCGTCACCTCGCACTACATCAAAGGCGGACGCCTCCGTACCGATAATTCCGATGGCACCATTATGATCATCGATCTCGAGGAGCGCCGCGTAACCTCCATCAATACGCTGCAAAAAACCTATGCCACCGCCACCTTCGATGAAATCAAGGCCGCGATGGAGCAAGCCATGCAGCAAATGCAGCAGCAGCTGCAGCAGCAACCGCCGCCGCAGCCCAAGCCGGAGCCCAATCCGCAAAATGTGCAGGTAAACCTCACGCCCAAGTTCGACGTCACTCCGGGCGCCGGCAGCCGCGTAATTCTCGGCGTGCCCACCAACGAAACCATCATGCACATGGATCTCGACGTCTCCGCGACAGCCACTCCCCAGCCTGGCGACACCACTGCCTCCGGCCAGCCCATGCCCACAGGCCCGCAAACCGTCAACGGCACCATGACCATGACGGTCGATATGTTCATGGCTCCGTCCGTACCCGGTTACCAGGAGATCGGCGAGTTCTACCGCCGCATGGCGAAAGAGATCAACTGGGTTCCGCCCAGCAACATTCACGTCGATCCCCGCGTGACTCAGGGCCTCACCGAGCTGCAGAAGAATTCTGCCGAGTTCAAGGGTTTGCCGATGCTCGAAACGATCAGCATGGGCATGAGTGTTCCCCCAGGACAGCAAACGGGCCAGCAAACCCAAACCGCGCAAGACACCCGGTCGTCGAACTCCTCCCAGCCGTCGAATACCTCTTCACGCAACGACAACATTCCCACCACTCCGTCGGCCCTGATTGTCAAAGGCCTGGGCGGCATGTTCTCGAAGAAAAAACAGCAGGACAACCCTCCTCCGCCACAGTCTTCAGGTTCCGCGGGACCATCGGCAGCCCCCAACGCCGACAATTCGCAACCAACATCCGCTACGTTGATGGAAATGACCACCGAGGTGACCTCCTTCTCAACCTCCTCACTCGATACCTCCGTCTTCCAGGTCCCGGCCGGCTACACCCAGATACAGACCCCTCCGGGCCAGGTCCTCGGCGGCCGCATAGGAGGCACCCCACAAAATTAGCCTCAGGCGCCCGCAGCGGGCGCGCAAGGGCTCCCCGGACGACGCTCCGCATTTTTCGTGAAATATTGCGGGTCGACACAATATTTCCGCCCCTCATCCGTCTACAGTAGTGGATGGGCCGCGTGCTGAACGCCGAGATCATGACCGCCGGGCAGGACCAGCGCATCTCCGAGGCTATCGAGCGGGAGCAGGCGCGGCTGCGAAATTTCATCCGCAAACGCGTGCCCGACATCGCCGACGCCGAAGACGTTCTGCAGGATGTTTTCTACGAGTTGGTCGAGGCCTACCGCCTGATGAAGCCGGTGGAGCAGCTGAGCGCGTGGCTGTTTCGCGTGGCGCGCAATCGCATCACCGATCTGTTCCGCAAGAAAAAAACGCAGTCTCTGCAAGATGAGACCCGCGCCGGCGAGGACGGCGAATCGCTTCTGCTGTCGGAGTTGCTGCCGTCGCCCGAGGCGGGCCCCGCGGCCGCCTATGCGCGCAGCGTTTTGCTCGACGAGCTGGACGCCGCGCTCGACGAGCTTCCCGAAGAGCAGCGCGAGGTTTTCGTGGCGCACGAAATCGAGGGACGCAGTTTCAAGGAGCTGGCCGCGCGCACCGGCCTCTCGGTGAACACGCTGCTCTCGAGAAAACACTACGCGGTGCTGCATCTGCGGCAGCGCTTGAAGAACGTGTACGACGAATTCACGAAAGGGTGAGGAGAAAATGAGAGCGAATCGCATTGCACGAGTATTGAAAATCATGGCGCTGGCTGCGCTCGGCGCCGCGGCATTCACCTATGTGGTGATGCGGCTGTGGAACTGGCTTACGCCGCCGCTGTTCGGCTGGCACGCCATCACTTTCTGGCAGGCGCTCGGCCTGCTGATACTGAGCAAAATTCTCTTCGGGGGGTTCCGCTTCCGGCGCGGTCCGGGCCGGCACTGGCGTCGCCGCATGATGGAGCGCTGGGAGAAAATGACGCCCGAACAACGCGAACAGTTCCGCGAAGGAATGCGCGGGCGCTGCGGAACCTTCGGGGCGCCCTCAGCGTCGCAACCCAAAACCGTGGCTTGATTTTGTTTGCTGCCGCGGCCCGTCAAATCCTCAAGGGGCCAGCACATCGATCCAGACAGCCGCGGCATCCGCAATGTTTACCGTGACGGTTAAGATTCCCCCGTGACAGTCGCTCCCACTCCCGCGGCTTAGTACAGTTTCGGCGTGATGTCCGCTCCATCCTGCATTTCGCCGTCCCGCGGCACTCTATCCCGTATAGGGCCGGAGCGAGCCGTGCTATTCGGCGCGCTGCTCGCGGCCTTGGCCTACTGCCGGGACGTGCGCTACGACTTCATTCTCGACGATGTGCCGCTCATCCTGATGAATGAAACGATCACGTCATGGCATAACTGGAAGACGGTATTCGTACCGAAGACTGGGTTCACGACCGGCACGACCAGCGGGCTTCCCGGGAATAAGCCGCGAATAGGCCCGCGGATAGGAGCTGCGGATAAGAATAAGGAAGGGTGACGCGCGGCGAGGTTTTGCCGGCACGCCGTCCGTTACACTGGCGCCACGCTACAAACTGGCCGCCGCCACAAACCACTCGCCGAATTTTAGGCCGCGCGGATTTTCAAACCCCTCCACCCATGAGATGATGGGTGCAGGTTTCACATCCATTGGAAGGACATACATCCATTGGAAGGACACTAACAGAGGAGGAAGGTAAGTTGGATATCGAGCGAATTGTGTCGGAGCTTAAGAAGGAACGCGATCACCTTGACCGCGTAATTGCTTTGCTGGCAAGGGCAGGTGACGGAGCCAGTCCATCGGAGGGTTCCCGTTCCCGTGCGACAAAGCGGGTGGCGACTAAGAAACACCACCTCACTCCGCAAGGCAGGAAGCGCTTGTCGGACCTTATGAAGAAAAGATGGGCCGAGCGTAGGAAAAAAAACCCGTCCACGCGCAAGCAGCCCCCTAAGGCTGCTTAGCGGAAACGCGGGGAGGATATGCTAATGGCGGAACCCACTAAAGAGGAGTTGCTGGCGCGCATCGCGGAACTCGAGGCCCAGAGTGGCGGAAGGAAACGCGGAGCGATTGAGTTCAAAGTGGGTGAGAAAGGCGGGGTAAGCGTCTATGGACTGGGCCGCTTCCCCGTCACGCTTTATTACGAGCAATGGACCCGCTTGCTCGACGCCGCGAACGAATTACGTTCGTTCCTCGAAGAAAACAAAAGCAAACTTAAACTGAAAATCAAAGAGTAGCGGCCACCGCCCGCTGCGGTAGAAAGCAACGCTTGTGCTCCTCTCTGGGACGCGAGACAATTATTACGCGGGCTCCAAGTAGAGCCCGCACCCGTATTGCGCGGGCTCCAAGTAGAGCCCGCACCGGTAATGTGTAGCTGAAGCCGGTGCAGCTCCAGCCCGAAATGAGCATGAAAAGATCATCTCTCCTGATCGCGCTTTCCCTGCTGGTGGCCGCCACGATTGCCGCGGTCCTGCCTTTGGCCATGCGCCACGCGCGGGCCGCGATCCGCACAGGCGCCGCAACGCGCCCGGCCTCGCAAAGCAATGGGCATCCCGTTCCGATCCGGTTCGTCAAGGACCCCGAGCTCGCGCCGGCATTCGAGATGCGAGATATCTCCGGCAACACCGTTTCGACCGCCAGTTGGAGTGGCAAGGTGGTGCTGCTGGCATTTTGGGCCACCTGGTGCCCGCCGTGCCGCGCCGAAATTCCCGCGCTGATTGATTTACAAACAAGATACAAAGACAAGCTCCAGATCGTGAGTATTTCCGAGGACGATGACCCTCCGGAGAAGGTTCTGAAATTCGCGCAGCAAAAGGGAATCAATTATCCCGTCGTGATGGCTACGCCGGCGCTGATTGACAAGTACGGCGGGGTACCGGCGCTGCCTACTACGTTTGTTATCGACACCCATGGACGCGTGGTGCAAAAGCACATGGGTTTACGTTCCGACGATGATTACGAGCGGGAAATAAAGGCGCTGCTGGGAGTTCGGGTGGATGCGCCGATCGAAACCTTTGTGGATACGGGCCAGGTATTCCTGAAGAATGCCGCGAACGCCACGGAGTTGCCGGGCGTGAAGCTCGACGGCCTAACACCGGAACAAAAGAAGAGCGTCTTGCGCCGGTTAAATACCGAGAACTGCACTTGCGGATGTACGTTGACGCTCTCGGAGTGCCGTATCAATGACACAAGTTGCCCGGTGAGCATCGACCTCGCCGCACAAGTGGTAAGTGACGTCGTTAAGGGCGTCAAAGCTAAGGGCGTCGAAAGCCAGCCCGCAGTCGCTAAGCCGCAGACGTCGCCAAAGGGTACTCCAACGGCGGTACTCAATCGGTAATTGGAAAAGTTCTTGCGACCTATAGCTCAGACGAACGCCTCCGGAGCCTAAGTCGCGGGTTCGAGCTGCCTTCCTACCTTAAAAAACACGCCCTCTTAATCTGTCAGGCGCTATACTCTGCCGATTCTAAGTTGACGGGGACCGCATGCCGATTCTCACCGGCAAACGTCTAGGGCCCTACGAAATCCTCTCTGCCATTGGTGCGGGCGGGATGGGCGAAGTCTATCAGGCGCACGACACCAAACTCGGGCGCGACGTGGCTATCAAGGTGTTGCCGGAAGCCTTTGCGCATGATCCCGAAAGGCTTTCGCGTTTTCAGCGCGAAGCGAAGATGCTGGCTGCGCTGAACCATCCCAACATCGCCACGATTTATGGACTGGAGCAGAGCAACGGCACAAGCTATTTGGTGATGGAGTTGGTGTCGGGTGAGACGCTGCAAGAACGCGTCAAGCGAGAAGGGCCAGTCCCAATCGAGGAATCTCTCGCCATTGCTAAGCAGATTGCTGAAGCACTCGAAGCCGCTCACGAGAAAGGCATCATTCACCGCGACCTGAAGCCCGCCAACGTGAAGGTGACGCCGGAAGGCAAGGTCAAGGTTTTGGATTTTGGTCTAGCGAAGGCATTCGCGGCTGATGGAGTAAATGAAGATCCCTCCAACTCGCCGACACTGAGCATGGCGGCGACGATGCACGGAATGATTCTGGGCACGGCGGCTTATATGTCACCGGAGCAGGCACGTGGGAAGGCCGTGGACAAGCGGACTGACATTTGGGCGTTTGGCTGCGTGCTGTACGAGCTATTCGTTGGACGGCAGGCGTTTGAAGGCGAAGACGTAACCGATATTTTGGCAGCTGTGGTGAGAGCGGAACCCGACTGGCAAGCCCTGCCCGCAGCGACACCTTTGCAAATCCGCAGTCTCCTGCGGCGGTGCTTACAAAAAGACAAGACTCTGCGCCTTCGGGACGCCGGCGATGCTCGCATCGAGATTCAGGAGGCTCTTGCAGCTCCAGGGGCGGGTGTGACTACGACCACCCTACCAGCGAAAGGCTGGCGGCAAGTATTATTATGGAGCATCGCATCTTCGGTAGCAGTAGCTGTCATCTCGACCATTGTCGTATGGAATCTGAAGCCCTCGCCGCCACGGCCCGTTACCCGCACTGTGATCACGCTACCACCGGGCGACCGGCTCGCGGGACCCGATGAGCCGACGATCGCTCTGTCGCCCGATGGGAACCATCTCGTCTACGTCGCTATCCGTGGCGGCACCCAGCAGATTTATCTGCGGGCGATGGATAGTATGGAGGCCAGGACCGTTCCCGGCACGGAAGGAGCCACCGCCCCCTTCTTCTCACCAGACAGCCAATGGTTGGGGTTTTTCGCGGGCGGGAAGATGAAGAAGGTCTCGATGAACGGGGGAGCGGCACTGACCCTCGGAGATACTCCGTTCCCTCGCGGGGCTAGTTGGGGCAGTCAAGGCACGATCATCTTCGCACCTGGAAGCATTGGGGCGCTAGATCAGGTACCGGATTCGGGAGGTGCCCCGCAGCCGCTGACTCGTCTTGAGAAAGGGGAAGTTACCCACGGCTGGCCGGAGTTTTTGCCGGGCGGGAAGGCAGTGCTCTTTGCTGGCGCAGCGGGTAACGGTAGTTGGGGCAACGCGCAGGTTGCCGTCCAGTCGCTCGCGACGGGCGGACGGCGGAACTTGGCCTCGGCAGGGACAGAACCTCGTTACGCGCTCTCGGGCCACCTGATTTATGCGCAAGGGGGAAACCTGATGGCCGTGTCCTTCGATCCCCAGCGGCTAACGGTCACGGGCTCGGTGGTTCCCGTAGTGGAGGGCGTCGTGCAATCCCTATTCACGGGAGGCGCTCAATACAGCTTTTCGGCCACGGGATCGCTGGTTTATGTTCCGGGAGGCCTTCAGGAGAACCTAAGCACGCTGGTATGGGGCAATCGCAACGGGACCGAGCAGCCCCTCGTGGCCCCTGCCCGCGCCTACGATAGGCCGCGGATTTCCCCCGACGGTCGGCGGGTAGCCGTGGATATCACGGAAGAGGAGACGCAAGTCTGGCTGTACGATCTCTCCCGGGACACCTTGACCCGGTTGACGTTTGAGGGGAATGTGAACCAATACCCGGCTTGGACACCGGATGGCAAACGGATAGCGTTTCGATCATACAAGGAAGGGGCCGGAAACATTTTCTGGCAAATGGCCGACGGCAGTGGAGGGCTGGAGCGGTTGACAACCAGCGAGTACACGCATACTCCGCATTCCTTTTCCCCGGATGGACAATTGATGGCTTTTCAAGAAATCAATTCCACCACGGGAAATGACATCTGGGTGTTGCGGCTGGGCGACCGCAAGGCCCAGCCTTTCCTCCGGACGCCGTTCAGCGAAAGTGCGCCACGGTTTTCCCCCAACGGGCGATGGCTGGCCTATATCTCGGATGAATCGCGCCGCTATGAGATTTACGTGCAGCCCTATCCGGGCCCCGGCAGGAAGTGGCAAATCTCGACTGAAGGTGGAACCGAGCCGGTGTGGAATCCCAATGGGCGGGAACTGTTCTATCGCAGCGGCGACAAGATGATGGCAGTGGATATTTCCACTCAGTCCAGTTTCACTGTCGGCAAGCCCCATATGCTCTTTGAGGGACAGTATCTGCCGACTACGGGGACATCTCCCGACTACGACGTGTCTCCCGACGGCCAGCGCTTTCTGATGCTCAAGGCCAAAGAGCAAGTGGAGACGGCGTCGAAGCAAATAGTGGTGGTGCAGAACTGGTTTGAAGAGTTGAAGCAGAAAGTTCCCACGGGGAAGAAGTGATGACGATCGCAGCGGGCACCAAACTCGGGTCATACGAGATCACCGGCGCGATTGACACTGGCGGAAATTCCACCTGAAAGGGGTCAGTGCCCGTGAGACCTACGAAACGGCATCCGATTCTCATCGTAGTTGCTACGCTCGTTATTTATCTCCTCACGCTGCATCCGGCGATCCAGGCTCAGAGCGGGAGCGGCGAGCATTGGGTTGGTACCTGGACTACGTCCGATGTTGGGCGACCCCAGACTCCACCTACGCCCGCCCCGCCGGCACCGGTAGCGGCGGCTGTACCGGGCCAGCCGCCATTATCCCCGCCAGCGCCAGGGCCAGCGGTTCCGGCACCCTTCATGCACTTCACCAACCAGACGCTGCGTCAGGTCGTGCACACCAGCATCGGCGGCAATCGAGCGCGCGTAGTACTAAGCAACAGGTTCGGAACGGCGCCGCTCACCATCGCTGCGGCTCATGTGGCGCTGCGCGCCAAAGAGGCGGTGATCATTCCGCAGTCTGATCGCTCGTTGACCTTCAGCGGGCGGCCCACGATCACGATCCCTGCCGGTGCGATGGTCTACAGCGATCCTGTCGACCTCAACGTTCCACCGATGAGCGATTTGGCCATAGATTTCTACTTGCCCGGCGACACCAACACGTCGTCGCCGCTCACGATGCACAATGGCGCGTTTCAGACCAACTATGTATCGCAGACTGGCAATCACGCGGGAGAGGCCGCACTGCCGGTGGTTGCGACGACACCGTCGTGGTTCCTCCTCTCGCGGGTGGAAGTGATGGCACCCGAAGCAGTCGGAGCGGTTGTCACTTTTGGCGACTCGATCACCGACGGCACCCGCTCGACGCCAGATACGAACAACCGCTGGCCGGATCTCTTGGCCAAGCGTTTGACAGCGCAGCCGGGCAACGCGAAGATCGCCGTGCTCAACGCGGGCATCGCTGGCAATCGCGTGTTGACCGAAGGAGCGTTCAACGCTGGGCTCAATGCGTTGGCGCGGTTCGAGTGCGACGCTTTGGACCAGCCCGGCGCGAGGTATGTGATCGTAATGGAAGGCATCAACGACATCGGGAACGCGCGTCAGAATCCGACGCCGACCGCCGAGGACATCATCGCAGGCTACAAGCAGCTCATCGAGCTGGCCCATACAAGGGGGCTGAAGATCTACGGGGCTACGCTGACGCCGTTTGAGGCAGCCGCCTACTTCACGAAGGAAGGCGAGGCCAAGCGCCAGGCCATCAACGAGTGGATCCGTAAGAGCAAGACGTACGACGCGGTGATCGATTTCGATTTCGCCACGCGCGATCCCGCCAACCCAACAAGATACCTGCCGCTGTATGATTCCGGAGACCACCTGCACCCGAACGACACGGGATATCAGGCGATGGCCGATGCCATCGACCTCGCGCTATTCAAGGTCGCACTGGTTTACAAGTGAACGGCGGGCCAGTAAGTCTGCACGTGAACTGGTTTGAGGAGCTGAAGCAGAAAGTTCCCACGGGGATAAGGCAGTGATCCTCATTGCTGCGCACCTCGGCTGCTACGAAGTTCTCGCAGCAATCGGTGGGCGAGGCGCTGTCGGCCGGGGCGTCAGCGGCGACGCTCGGCGCGCGGTTTGTTTCCAACCTCGAAAGCAATGGCCATCCAGGCAATCGAAATTGCGGCGGACGGCGTGTGGCAGGAACCGTTTTTCATTGATCCGTAACGGGGCGCCGGAACGGCACACGCTTTTTTCGCGGCCTTACGCCGGAACAAAAGAAGAGCGTCTTGCGCCGGTTAAATACCGAGAACTGCACTTGCGGATGTACGTTGACGCTCTCGGAGTGCCGCATCAATGACACAAGTTGCCCGGTGAGCATCGACCTCGCCGCACAAGTGGTACGCGACGTCGTTAAGGGCGTTAAAGCTAAGGGCGTCGAAGGCCAGCCCGCAGTCGCTAAGCCGCAGACGTCGCCAAAGGGTACTCCTACGGCGGTACTCAATCGGTAATTGGAAAAGTTCTTGCGACCCATAGCTCAGACGAACGCCTCCGGAGCTTAAGTTGCGGGTTCGAGCTGCCTTCCTACCTTAAAAAACACGCCTTCGTAGCCTCTCAAGCGATATACTCTGCCGATTCTAGGTTAACGGGGACCCATGCCGATTCTCACCGGCAAACGTCTAGGGCCCTACGAAATTCTCTCCGTATTGGTGCGGGCGGAATGGGCGAGGTTTATCGCGCCCAAGATACCCGCCTCGACCGAATTGTTGCCATCAAAGTTCTGCCTCCGCATCTTGCTGATAGCTCTGGAATGAAAGAGCGGTTCGAGCGTGAAGCTCGGACGATCGCCAGCCTGAATCATCCGCACATTTGCACTCTCTACGACATTGGGCACCAGAACGGCACCGACTTTCTGGTGATGGAATATCTGGAAGGCGAGACGCTGGCTCAACGCCTTGTAAAAGGCCCGCTGCCGCTCGATCAAGTGTTGCGGTACGCCATCGAGATTGCCGACGCCCTCGATAAAGCTCATCGCAAGGGCGTAACGCACCGCGATCTGAAACCCGGCAATATCATGCTGACCAAGTCGGGGACAAAGCTCCTGGATTTCGGTTTGGCCAAGCTGAAGCTGGAAGTGACGCCGGCAAGTTCCTCTTTTCCCAGCTTGCTACTGTACAAGGTCCGATCACGGCGCAAGGAACGATTCTCGGCACGCTGCAATACATGGCTCCCGAGCAGGTTGAGGGGGGCAAGAGGTCGATGCGCGCACAGACATCTTTGCCTTTGGGGCTGTGGTGTACGAGATGGCCACGGGTCGGAGAGCCTTTGAGGGTAAGGGCCAGGCCAGCTTGATTGCGAAGATTCTTGAGACTGACCCGCCACCAATGTCATCGCTTCGGCCGATGACGCCACCGGCGCTGGACCGCGTGGTGAAGAAATGTCTGGCCAAGGAGCCGGATAAGAGATGGCAGGACGCCAGCGACCTGTGCGATGAGTTGAAGTGGATCGCCGAGGGCGGCTCGCAGACCGCTGTGCCAGCGGCCGCAAAAACTGCATCTGCGGATGTGCTACGCAGTTGGACGCTGCTCGCAGGACTGGCCTGTCTGATCGTTGCCGTCGTCGCCGCGTTTGCGGGTTGGAGTCTGAAGCCGACGCCTGCTCCACGGGCCGTCACCCGTACGACAATAAATTTGCCGCCGGGTCAACAATTGGCAGGTCTGGATGCTGGCCCTGCTGTGGCCATTTCTCCCGATGGCACCCATCTCGCCTATGTAGCAACCCAGGGCGGCACCCAGCAACTTTATGTTCGGGCGATGGATAACCTGGAGGCCAAGCCTATCCTGGGCACGGTCGGAGCCGTGAATCCTTTCTTCTCACCCGACGGTCAGTGGCTGGGGTTTTTCGCAGACAGGAAGCTGAAGAAAGTCTCCGTGAGCGGTGGAGTGGCGTCAGACCTCGGCGATGCTGTGAACCCTCGCGGGGCCAGCTGGGGTAGCCACGGCGCGATTGTCTTCGCACCAGGATATTTCAGAGTTCTCCAACAGGTCTCGGACGCGGGAGGCACACCGCAGCCGCTGACTCGTCTTGAGAAGGGAGACAATAGCCACGGCTGGCCGGATTTCCTGCCCGGCGGCAAGGCAGTCCTTTTTGCTTTCGGAACGGGTGGAATTAATTTCACAAACCCAGAGGTCGCCGTCCAGTCGGTCGAGACCGGAGCACGACGGAACTTGATCACAGTCAGGGCGACGCAACCGCGTTACGCGCCCTCGGGACATTTGGTCTACGTACAAGGTGGGAATTTGATGGCTGTGCCGTTCGATCCCCAACGACTTACAGTCAAGGGTGCGGCCATCCCAGTCGTAGATGGCGTCCTACAATCTCCGATCGATGGAGACGCCCAGTACAGTTTTTCGGACACAGGATCGTTGGTCTATGTTTCGGGGGTCGATCAGTCCAGTCAAAGCAAGCTGGTGTGGGTCAGCCGCAATGGGACAGAGCACGCCTTGGAAGCCCCCGCACGCACCTACCAATGGCCAAGGCTTTCCCCTGACGGCCGGCGAATCGCCATATCGATCGGAGAACAAGAAACGCAAATCTGGCAGTACGATTTGAGGCGGGATACATTGACTCGGTTTACGTTTGACGAGAAATCACAAAATATTCCAATTTGGACACCGGATGGCAAGTTGATAGCATTTTGGTCGAACAAGGAAGGGCCTACGAACATTTTCTGGCAACTGGCCAACGGTAGCGGCGGACTGGAGCGGCTGAGAACCAGCGAGTACAACGATATTCCGATGTCCTGGTCCCCGGATGGACAACTATTGGCCTTCATTGAAAATAATCCTACTACGGGAATGGACATTTGGATGCTGCGGCTGAGCGACCGCAAAGCGCAGCCGTTCCTCCGAACGCCCTTCAACGAAAGCGTGCCACGGTTTGCCCCCGACGGGCGCTGGCTGGCCTATATCTCGGATGAGTCCGGCCGCTTTGAAGTTTACGTGCAGCCTTATCCAGGACCAGGTGGCAAGTGGCAAATCTCGACCGACGGCGGCACGGAGCCGGTGTGGAATCCAAACGGGCGGGAGCTGTTCTACCGCAGCGGCGACAAGATGATGGCTGCAGATGTTTCCACTGAGCCTGCCTTCGTAGCGGGCAAGCCACATATGCTCTTTGAGGGCCCGTACATGCCAACCCCGATCACGTCCCCAAACTACGACGTGTCGCCCGATGGCCAGCGGTTCCTGATGTTGAAAGCCGTCGAGCAAGCGGAGGCGGCCCCGACGCAAATCAACGTCGTGCTGAACTGGTTCGAGGAGTTGAAGCAGAAGGTTCCCGCAGGTAAGAAATGACGATTGCGGCTGGCACCAAACTCGGTCCATATGAGATCGCGGGTGCGATTGGCGCTGATGGGATGGGCGAGGCGCTGTCGGCCGGGGCGTCAGCGGCGACGCTCGGCGCCCGTTTTGTTTCCAACCTCGAGAGCAACGGCCATCCAGGCAAGCGACATTCCCGCGGACGGCGTGTGGCAGGAACCGTTTTTCATTGATCCGTAACGGGGCGCTGGAACGGCACACGCTTTTTTCGCGTTGACAGCCTAAACTAAACCGTTTAGTATTTTCTCGGCCTGCTATGTCGCGTCCTCCCAGCCTGCAAGCTCACGAATCCGTCCTTAATGCGGCGCTCCAGCTGATTACCCGGCGGGGCATTGATGAAACCAGCGTGGACGATCTCGCCGAAGCTGCCGGCGTGAGCAAGGCCACGATCTATAAGCACTGGACCAGCAAGGAAGCCGTTTTCCTCGAAGCGATCAGCCGTTTGAAGTGTGATCTGCCGGCCTTTGACTCGGGACATCCGCGTTCCGATGTCACCGAAATGCTGCGGCATCTGGCGACCAGCCAAAAGCCCGAAGCGTTCAGCAAGATCTGGCCGCGCGTGCTGAGTTATGCGGAGAATAACCCCGCCTTTATGGATGCGTTTCGTGCACGCATCGCTTGCGGGCGGCGCGCGCAACTGATCGAGTTGTTGCAAACCGCGGTCAAGCGGGGCGAACTGCGCACCGGCCTCGACATCGACTTGGCGATGGATCTTCTTTTCGGACCCATCATGTATCACCGGCTCATGCAGCCGTCGGTTCCGGACGATTTGCCGAATCGCGTCGTCGATTCCTTCTGGCGGCTCAATGCGCCGCGCGAAAGGCGCACGAGCCGAAAAGCGCATCACAATGGGAAGTAAATCTTGCTTTAAAAATGGATATTGCCGATGTGCGGCCCGACGCAAACTTGTTTTCAACCCGCAACCCAGCGCTGCGCCCGGCATCCATTTCTTGACCCCTGGAGATACTTGTGAGAACCAACGATAGAATTCTGGCTGCAATTTCACTGGCACTCGCCGTGTTGACTTTCTCAGGATGCAACAAGCAAACCACCGCCGCGACCTTTGAGTTGCCGCCCCCGCTGGTGACCGTGGCTGTCGCTACCTCCCGGGACGTCCCGGTGTATTTGGATGAGATCGGCAGGAACGGCGCGTTCGAGGCGGTTACGGTCACGCCCCAGGTGCCGGGGCGCATCATGGAGCGCCATTTCCAGGACGGCGCAGAGCTGAAAAAGGACGAGTTGCTGTTCACGATCGATCCGCGGCCCTACCAGGCGGTGCTGGATTCCGCGGAAGCGCAGCTGGCGCAAAGCAAGGCGGCCCTGGACCTGGCCAATTCGCAACTGAAAATGTACGCATCCATTGCCGGTACCAAGGCCGTTTCGCAGCTCGATTACGAAACCAAACAAAATAGCGTGGAAGTAGACAAGGCCCAGGTGCAGTCCGCGGAAGCGGCGGTGGAAACGGCGAAACTCAATCTTGATTATTGTTACATCCGTTCGCCCATTGACGGGCGCGCCGGTGCTCGCCTGGTGGACGCGGGCAATGTGGTGCAGGCCAATACGACGCCGTTGCTTTCCGTGCAGCATCTTGATCCGATCTACGCCGACTTCACCATCACCGAGCGCGATTTGCCGGAGGTGCGGCAGGAAATGGCGCGCGGCACGCTGCGGACCCAGGTGCGCATCCCCTCCGACCCGCCGAATACCGCGCGCGCAGGCTCGCTCACCTTTTTGGATAATTCCGTGCAGAACGCCACCGGCACGGTGAATTTGCGCGCCACGGTCCCCAACCCGGATCATCATTTTTGGCCGGGGCAGTTTGTGGACGTGACGCTGATCTTATCGACGATCAAGAATGCCGTGCTGATCCCCAACGAAGCGACCGAACTGAGCCAGCAAGGCACGTTCGTGTACGTTGTCAAGCCCGACGGCACCGCCGACCTTCGGCCGGTGACCTTGGGTCAGCGGCAAGGCGACGATGTGGTGGTGACGAGCGGCGTGGCGCCCGGCGAGCAGGTGGTGGCCACCGGCCAGTTGACCGTTCATCCAGGCGCCAAAGTTCGCATTGATACCGGCGCGCCAAACGGAATGCCGCCGGGCAGTCCGAGCAGTGGGGGACGCGGCGGTCCGGGAGGCCCTCCAGGCGCTTCGGGCGGCCAGCCCGCGCGCCCGGGCGCGACCTCCAAGACTGCTGCCGGCGGCGCGTCACCATCGTCAACGTCTACTACGGAAGGGGGCAAGCCATGAATCTTTCCGAGCCATTCGTTCGACGCCCGGTCATGACCGCGGTGCTGACCGCGTCGGTAATTTTATTTGGCGTTCTGGCCTACTTCACCTTGCCGGTGAACGATCTGCCGGCGGTGGACTACCCGGTGATTCAGGTCCAGGTGAATTATCCCGGCGCCACGCCCGACACCATGGCGAATAACGTAGCCACGCCTCTCGAGCGGCAGTTCATGCAAATCCCGGGACTCGAGGAGGTCACCTCGAATAGCGGAACCGGGCACACGAGCTTCGTGCTCCAATTCGCGCTTTCCAAGAGCGTGGATACGGCCGCCACCGATGTGCAAGCCGCCATCAGCCAGGCGACGGGGAAGCTGCCCGTGGATTTGCCCAGTCCGCCGACGTTCAGTAAAACCAATCCGAACGATCAGCCCATTCTGTATATCGCGCTAACCAGCGACTCCGTCACGCAGGGCCAGTTGTACGATTACGCCAACACCGAAGTGGGCGAGCGCATCAGCGTTTTGTCGGGAGTCAGCCAGGTCGCGGTGTTCGGCACCCAGTCCGCCGTGCGCATTAAAGCCGATCCGTCGGCCATGGCCTCGCGCAGCATTACGGTCGACGATGTGAACGCCGCGATCCGCGCCGGCACCAGCTACACCGGGGCGGGCCAGCTTGATGGGGAGCATCGCTCGTACCTCGTGCAGCCCCAGGGCCAGTTGAGTGACGCGCGCGATTACGAACAGCTCATCGTCAGCCAGAAGAATGGCGCGCCGGTCTATTTGAAGGATATCGCGGCGGTTACGAACAGCGTACAGGACGAACGCATCAGCATGCGCTTCTGGGTGCGCGGCCAGCACGTACCCTCGGCCATCGTGGTCCTCGCGGTCTTCCGCAGAGCGGGTTCCAATGCCGTAGAGGTCGCTAAAGCCATTCGCGATCTGGTACCTAGCGTTCGCGCGCAACTGCCCACGTCTATCGATATCCTGCCCGTTTACGATCGCTCGCAGACCATTGTGAGCAGCGTCAAGGATGTGCAGGAGACTCTCTACATTGCGTTCGGCCTGGTGGTGCTGGTCATTTTCATGTTCCTCGGCCGGGTTACCGACACGCTGATTCCCGCCGTGGCACTACCTCTTTCGCTGCTGCTCACTTTCGTGGTGATGAAGATATTGGGCTACAGCCTGGACAATCTTTCGCTGATGGCCTTGACGCTGGCGATCGGCTTCCTAGTCGACGACGCCATCGTTTTTCTCGAGAACACCGTTCGCCTGATGGAAGGCGGGGAAGGCGCCCTCCAGGCCACGCTGAAATCCGCGCAGGAAATCTCCTTCACGATCTTGGCCATGACCATCTCGCTCGCGGCGGTCTTCATTCCGCTGGTGTTCATGACCGGCCTGGTCGGCCGCATCTTCCGCGAATTTTCGATCACCATCATTGTTTCCATATTCGCGAGCGGTATTGTTTCGCTGACGCTCACGCCGCTGATGTGCTCGAGGCTTTTGGGGGAGCGCGGAGCCGGCGCGAAAAAGACGTTCATCGAGCGCGTGATCGGCGGTGTGGAACGCCGCGTTCTCAATTGGTACGGGCGGTCGCTGTGGTTTTTCCTGCGCTACCGCTGGATATCGGCCCTCACCTGGGTAATCTGCCTGCTGGGTACCGGTTATCTGTTTTACGTGGTCCCCAAAGCGTTCCTTCCGGTAGGAGATAGCTCCTTTATCCGCGGAATTTTTGTGGCCCAGGAGGGTTCTTCTCCCGACCAGATGCATGAGTACCAGAAAAAAGCCGAAGAGGTTATGCAGGCCAATCCCGCCGTGGACATGACGTTTTCGATGAGCGGGAACTCTTCCTTTATCGCCAGCAATCAGGGCTTTTTGCTCGCCTTCCTGAAGGATCCCTCGAAACGTCCGCCGATCACCGCTGTCGCCGGACAGATGATGGGCGGCATCGGCGCGCGTGTTCCCGGCATGATGGCGTTTCTGCAGCCCAACCCGGTGCTCGAAATCAGCACTGGCGCCACGGCCACCACCCAGGGGCAATTCGCTTACTCGCTGTCAGGCATCAATCCGGACGAGGTGTACGCCGTGGCCGGCAAGATGATGCAGAAGATGAACGAATATCCGGGATTTTTGTTCGTAACTTCCGATCTGTTCAACCACACGCCAAATCTAAATATCGAGCTCCTGCGCGATCAGGCCAAGCTCTACGGCGTCTCCGAGACCCGCATTCTGGCCCTGCTGCACAATGCCTATTCGCAGAATTACACCTATCTCATCAAGAAGACGAACGACCAGTATCAGGTGATCCTGGAAGTGAAGGATGCCGACCGCGCCGATCCGCAAAATCTCGGCCTGCTCTACATCAAGAGCGATGATGGCCTGCGCATGGTGCCCTTAAACGCCGTAACCACCTTCCATCAAGTGCTGGGGCCGCAGTCGGTGAATCACATCAACCAGTTCACCAGCGTGACCCTATTCTTCAACCTCAAGCCTGCCTACACTATCGGCGCCGCCACTCAGTACGTGATGCAGACCGCCCGGCAGATTGTGCCCGCCGACATCCAGGGCGGCCTGCAAGGCCAGGCGCTCACGTTCCAGAACACCGTGTCCAGCCTCACCGTGCTGATGGGTTTGGCCATCTTCGTGATGTATGTGATCCTCGCCATCCTCTACGAGAGTTACCTGCACCCGATTACCGTCCTGTCTTCGCTGCCCGTCGCGCTGGTGGGCGGCCTGCTCACCCTGTGGTTGTTCAACTCGGAGGCTTCGCTCTACGCCTTCATCGGCATGTTCATGCTCATGGGCATCGTGAAAAAAAACGGCATCATGATCGTGGACTTCGCGCAACAACGCGTGGCGCAAGGACTCAAGGACGACGAAGCCATTCACGAAGCCAGCATGGAGCGTTTTCGTCCCATCATGATGACCACCCTCGCCGCCCTGATGGGCGCTCTGCCCATCGCTCTGGGCTTTGGCGCCGATGGGTCTTCGCGTAGGCCGCTTGGCTTGGTGGTTGTTGGCGGGCTGGTCGTATCGCAGTTCATCACTCTTTTCGTTACCCCGGCCATCTACCTTTATCTCGAAGAATTTCAGGAGCGGGTGCTCGACCGCAGCAGCTTTTTCCGCTCCGACCACGCGAACGTTCCCCAACCCGCCGCGGCTCATGCATCGGCCCAACACGCTACAGGAGTGGTGCATGCCTCCGACGACTAAGCCGAAGCCCGCCCCGAATTTGAATGCCGCGGCGCTCTTTAACAGGTTCGCCGCTACTCCTCTCGTGGGACTGCTGCTGTTCTTGAGCGGCTGTACCGTCGGCCCCAGGTACGCCCGGCCTTCCGCGCAGGCGCCCGCGGCCTACAAAGAACTTACGCCCGCCGACTTCAGCGTGACCGACGGCTGGAAGGTGGCCCAGCCCCAGGACAGCGTCATCCGCGATAAATGGTGGGAAATCTTTGGCGACCCGCAATTGAACGCGCTCGAGGAGCAAGTCAACGTCTCGAACCAGAACATCGTCTCCGCCGCGGCCAGTTTCCTCGAGGCGCGCACGCTCATCCGCCAGGCTCGCGCGCGTTATTACCCTACGGTTTCGGTCGCGCCTTCCATCACCAACCAGCGGCAACCCGTTGTCGGCAGCTTCCCCATCCCGGCCTCGGAAATTACGTCGTTCACCGATTATTCCCTGCCTTTTGACGCCTCCTGGGTGCCCGATTTCTGGGGCCGCGTCAGAAATACGGTAAACGCCAATGCCTTTGCCGCTCAGGCCAGTGCGGCTGACCTCGAAAATGTGCGGCTGACCGCGCAGGTGGAGCTGGCGGTCGACTATTACGATCTTCGCGCGCAGGACGCCTTAAAGGAGCTTTTTGACGCCACCGTCGTTGCCTACAAGGATTCTCTCGATTTGACGCAGCTGCAGTTCAATGCCGGCATCGCCTCCGATGAGGCCGTGGCCCAGGCCGAAACGCAGCTCGAAGCCACCGAGGCGCAAGACACCAATCTCGGCATTCTGCGCGCTCAGCTCGAGCACGCCATCGCTCTACTCGTGGGCCAGCCTGCTTCCACCTTCTCGGTTTCGGCTGCAGCTCTGCAAGCCAACCCACCCGCTATCCCGTTCGGCGTTCCCTCGGAGCTGCTCGAGCGCCGTCCGGACATTGCCGCCGCCGAACGCGTGGTAGCCCAGGCGAACGCGCAAATCGGCGTAGCGGTCGCCGCCTTCTATCCCAACGTGACGCTGAGCGCCTCTGCCGGGTTTGCAGCGTCCTCGGCCGCGAGCTGGTTTACGTGGCCCGCCCGGCTATGGTCGGTGGGCCCGGCGCTCTCGGAAACCATCTTCGACGCGGGATTGCGTCGCGCCACCGTGCAGCAATTTCAGGCTACCTACGATCAAACCGTGGCGAATTACCGCGAGACGGTACTGACCGCCTTTCAACAGGTCGAAGACAACTTGGCGGCCCTGCGGATTCTCTCGCAGGAAATTTTGCAACAGGATGCCGCCGTGGCCGCTGCGCAAAGAAATCTGGAAGTCGCCAACAACCGTTACCGCGCCGGAATTGACCCTTACCTCAACGTCATCACCGCGCAGACTACCTTACTCAGCAATCAGCAGGCTGCCGTCAATCTCCGGAAGGAACAAATGACCAGCGGGGTGCAGTTGATCGAAGCGCTCGGCGGCGGCTGGGACGCCTCGCGTCTGCCGCCTACCAAGGATCTTGGCTCCAACATAGCCCGAGATCAAAGCAAGAACGCCAGCCCGTAAACGCGCTTCCCGGGGAATCAGACAACCCTTACCGCCAGCCGCGCGGGGCGTTTCGCCACTCTCCGGCAGCAGAGGATTCTGAGTACCCGTGCAAGCCGCGCTCTGGCCGCTTTTTCATAAAATAAATTGAACATGAATTCGCGGCTCGCCCGGCCGCCCTGGCGAAATTATTGCTCGACTCTCCAGGGCGAGCGTTCCGGCCAATGCCGCAGCGCGTCGGTCGCCCATGCCGTAGTCTTATCCGTGTGACAGGAGGTACACGGATTGGGAATCTTATATTTGTCCGTCATCGCCGGCGTAATGAAGGCGAACGTATGCGCCCGCACCTTAACATCCAGCAGCGTCGTTTCAATCTTGGGCATGTGGCACGAAACGCATTGGCTGCCGGGGGTGCCCTGCGCGTGATGGGTATGCTCTTCGAGCGTGGCCGTTCGCGGGCCGTTTGGCGAACCCGGGCCGTGACACGTGAGGCAGAGCTGGTTCTGGCTGATGGGCGCGCGCAATTGCGCATTGTTCGCGGTCCCGTGAACGTCATGGCAGCTGAAGCACGTTACGCCCCGCCGGTACATCACGCTTTGCACGAAGTCGTTCCCCTGCATGCGATTCTTATGCGCGGTACCGTCGGCGAAATGCGTGAAACTGGTTTCGCCGAGCGTGTGTTCTTCGAGCGTCCAAAAATCCTGCAGGTTTAATCCCGCATGGTACCCGACGGGCCAGTCGTAATATTTGCCGGCGATCGGATTCTGAACCGGGCGTCCCTGCGAATGGCACTGGATGCAGGTGTCGTTCGCATGGACGTAATCCATCCGCGCGGGGTTCAGAATGTTGGCTCGCGTAGGATGCGCGACGTGCTCGCTCCCCGGCCCGTGGCACCGCTCGCAGCCTACATTCCACTCGGTCACCGACTTATCCTGGATGTTGTAATTCACCGAATGGCACCCATCGCAAGTCGGCCCGGTCGGCCGTTTCAGGTTGTCGGGAGGATAGAGGGTCGCCCACCAATCGGTTCCATTGGCCACGAAATAGGGGCGCCATACATGATTGGTAATGTCCCACTGCGCCGGCTCCGGAAAGTAATCGTCTCCCACTCTTCGTGAAGTAGCGCTGCTTCCAGATGCTTCCGTACACCAGCGCAATATCATTTCTGCCGAATTTTACGATTGGATCGGGTTTGGACAGATCGGGCAGTATCGCCTCGGGATGCTCGCGGGGATCGCGCACCACGTTGGCCATGGGGGTCTTCTTCCAGCGTTCGTAGATCTGGGCATGGCAACTCTGGCAGGACGCCGATCCGGTGTAACGGCTGCCCGCGGCACTTTGCCCCGGAGCCGCTGTGGCCGTCCCCGCGGGAGCTGGATTTTGCGCCGCGGCGCACAGTGGCAGCAACGCCGCCAGCGCCGCCACGCGCAACAATTTCATGGCATTCGCGGCAGCGTGCGCCTTGCCGATGCCCCTCGGCATTATGCCGGTGCCGCTCATGTTTACTCCTGCGCGGTATAGATTCTGATTTCGGCGGGCTCGTGGCCATGAACCGGAACGGCCAGATAAAAGCGGTCAAAACCCTTACCCGGCACCCGTGTCGGTCCCGCTGGCGCGGCAATTCCAAAGTGTCCCGCGGTTTTCGCGCCGATGACCGTCGGAATCTTGGCGAGCAGCGTGTAATGATCGGGATCGTGCATTTGAAAAACGTAAATGAAACCCTCGCCCCCCGGCATGTAAATGCGCTTGTACGCGGCGTCGTAGTAGAGGTCATCGGTGTCCTGAACGCTGGGCAGCGCCGCAATCATGTGGCCCGTAGCCGTATCGAACACCGCCAGCCGCGGCGGCTGGTGCGTTCCCACGAACAGCCGGTGATCGGCTTCATCCAGCGCCATGGGGAAATTCCCCTCGACGCTCAGCGGCCATTTCTTGATCGCTTTCGTGGTGCGATTGATCACCGCAATCTGTTTCAAGTCCGGCAAGTTCACGTAAATATTCGGCCCATCTTTCTCCAGTTGAAACGATTCCGGCTCCCCGCCCAATTTGTATTCCTCGTCCAGCTTTTGATTCGTCATCGCGTCAATCATCGCGATGGCGCCCGTCTTTTCGTTGTTGCCGCAGCCCACGTACACGCGCTTGGTGGCCGCGTCATAGCGCATGTTGTCGGCGCCACCCGCGAAGTCGACGGTGGTTTTAAGCTCGTAGGTTTTTCCGTCGAAGATGTAGACTTTGCCCTGGCCGCTGGCTGTAAATATTTCGTTCGCCTCGGGCGAGTACGCTTCGCCTTGAGGATCCGGCACGCCCGTAATGGTGTGTTCGAGCGTTCTTCCGCCGGTATTGATCACCACCACGGAGTTGCTCCCCAATGCGGAGATGAACAGCCGCCCTCCTCCGGAAGCAAAGTGATCGAAGCGCCCTTTGATTTCTTCGAGCGGAATCGCTTCGGTCAGCACCAAAGGCTTATCGCCTTGCGCGGGAGCGCTCTTAACCGCGTGCCCCGCAGCCGTTTTTTGTGCGCCCGAAAGCGTGGCGACTGCTGCGATCAGGATCATCGCCATACAGCCGGTAAAAAAGCTTTTCATATCATTCTCCACCACGATTTAGCCTTCAGCCGGATTCCTTCGCTGGCCCAGGCCCAATAACATGGCGCTGGGCTTCGCATCGCCATTATGCCAGAGCGACCGGGATGCGAGAGCGCTTCACGGCTGTGCTTCGTACACTAGCACTCTCGCGGGCTTGCCCGGGCTGCTCGGCGCGGCAACGTAGAAACGATTCAGTTCCGGCGCGAATAGGGAAGTACGCGCGCCGGGAGAACTGCGAACCTTTGTCACGAGCGCGTAGTGATCGGCGTCGCGTTGCTCAAAGATGCCGATCGTGCCGTCTCCGCCAGACATGTAAAGTCGTTTGTGCACGCCGTCGTACGTGAGGTCATCTGCATCGCCCACGGCCTCCACGCTCGTCAGTATCTTGCCTGACTTTGTGTCGAACACCAGTAGCGCCGGAGGAGTCCGGCTGCCGACAAAAAGGCGCTGATCGCTTTCGTCCAGAGCCATGGGAAAAAAGTTTTTGAATCCCGACACAGGCCATTTGTCGATCACCCGGCGCCTGCTCGAATCCGCCACCGCTATGTATCCTGCGGTAGGCACGCTGATATACAGTCTGCCCGTAGTTTTTTGGAATTGGATGGATTCGGGATGGCCATCCACGGGAATTTCAAACATGGGCTTGCCGCTCTTTGACTCCAGGGCGCGGAGCCCGGCCTGGCTGCCAGAGCCGTAGCCCACATTAACAAGCGGGGCGCCATAAGTGTTGGCGCTGCGCTGGTCGTAGGCGATATTGTCAGCATCGGCGAGAGCAGGCTCGGTGCGGATCAGCTTGTAGGACGAACCGTCATAGATGTAGCAGGCATCCCGCTGCCCATCCGCAACGAAGAGTAGGTTGGACTCAGGCGCAAATAGAATGCCCTGGGGTTCCTTTAATCCCGTGATGGTGTGGACCGTCTTGCCCACAGCCAAGTCGATTACTTCGACTGTCTTGTTGCCCAGGGCAGCCAAAAACAGCCGGCTCCCCTTCACGTCTATCGACAGATGATCGATGCGGCCGGTAACACCCGGGAGTTCGATGGTCTGCACGAGCTTGAGGAGTTGGGGTGTCTGTTGGGTTTGCGCTACCGAAAGCAAAGGAAGCCCCGCGCCAAGCGCACCCATGACGATCACTCGGAAAAGTCTCTTCATGCAGTCCTCCGTCTCACAGCGGCGCAACGCAGCTCACTGCTGTGGTTCAAAGACTAGAACCTTCGCGGGCTGGCCGGCGTAGCGGGTTGTGGGTACGTAGAGCTGATTCAAATCCGGGGCGAAAAATGAGGTACTGGCGCCCGGCACGGTAGGAACAGTCGCCGCGAGGACGTAATGATCCGGGTCCTTTTGCTCGAACACGGCAATCACGCCTTCTCCGCCCGTCATATAGACCCGCTTGTGGGCCACGTCATACCAGAGATCGTCGGTATGAGACACAGCAGGGACGCTTGTCACCAACTTGCCCGAGGTCGTGTCAAAAACGACCAGGGCTGCCGGATTGCGAGCGCCGAGGAAAAGACGATGGTCCTGTTCATCGAGGGCCATGGGGAAAAATTGCTTGAAGCCCTCCACAGGCCACTTCGCAATCACCTGGCCCTTTTTGGCCAAATCCACGACGGCGACATAGCCTTGGTAGGTCATATTGGCGAAAAGCCGCCTTGATCCCGGCAGCTTCTCGACCTGGAATGCCTCCGGACGTGGACCTTTGTCGGTAATATTAACGTCGTAGACAAGCTTGCCATCTCTTGAATCGAAGGCCCTGAGGCCGCGCTCCACCGTCACAAATACCAGCCCGGCTCCATAATCAGCCGTACTTTGCGGATCGTATCGGAGGTTATCGTTATTGGGCGCGGGAACGCTGCGAATCAATTTATAGGAAGTACCGTCGTAAATACTGACGCCCGGCGTGCCAGCGGCGACGAAGATGAGATTCGATTGCGGGACATACAGAATGCCCTCGGGGTCTCCGCCCAATGAGCCGATGCTGTGGAGGGGCTTTCCCGCAGCCAGGTCGACGATTTCCACCGACTGGTTGCCTAGGGCAGCCATGAACAGCCGCTTCCCCTGCACGTCGACATTCATGTGGTCGATCCGGCCCTCGACTCCAGGCAAGGGGATTGTCTGCACGAGCTTGAGCGGCAGCGGCTTCTTTCGAGGTTTTTCGCTTTGGGCCTTTTGGCTCGGAGTCCCTGCCAGGCAGCACAATGCGCAGGCAAGTAAAAACGAGCACAGATTCGCGGCTCTCATACCCCCTCCGTTTAACCAAGTAAATATGGCCGGTCTATACCACGAATCTCCCGTTTCTGCGCAGTGTCTCGTCTCACCCGAGATCGGTCCCTATGCTTGCAATACTATCGGAACAATCTGAAAACTCCCTGAATTCCAGCTCACGCATTCCCCTTAAGCGGGACACTCTGGTTTTCAGCTTTCTTGAATAGGTACCCGCAGAATGCCCCACTGGGGATCAATAACATCTTTCTTAGCCCTTTGATTCCTTCGAGCGGAATCGCTTCGGTCAGCACCAAAGGCTTATCGTGCTGCGCGGAAACGCTTTTAACGGAGTCACCGGTAGCCGCCTTTTGCGCCTCTTAAGAAGTTGCCATGGCCATAATCGCGGCTAGCGCGAGGAATCCAGCCAGGAACTTCTTCACGTCCGGCTGCGTCTTCTTAAGTACCTGTGGGGATGAGGTGCTTTCGGTGTGCTTCATGCGGATTTTCCTTTCTGAGCGACAGGTTCACTCTTGGCTTGCATTGATTTCACGAGAGCAGCAGACGACGCTCCTTCGAGCGACAGTCCGTAGCCAACTTCTCGCACGATGCGTTCCTTCAAGGGCTGGATGAAATGCACGCGGGTGTTGCGGCGGGTCACTTCCGGAGCCTTCAGGTACAGCTCGGCCAATTCCCGCGCCCGGCTGAGCGCCTTGCCGTTCGGCACAACTTCGGCAACCACTCCCCATTCGTGTGCGCTACGCGCTGTCAGCGGCTGTGGGTTCAGCAGGAACGCCTCCGCTCGTCCCGCTCCAGCGCGATAGCTCCAGGTGGTAAAGATTCCGTCGCCGGGCGCAACGCCCGCGGAGAAGTGGGCCACATCCTGGAAGGTCGCACCATCCGCCGCCACAATTACACTGGCAAGTAGCGCGTAGTCGGAGTGCACGTGGGCACGTCCCTCGATCGCCGCGATGACCGGCACGCGTATGTTGGCTATATTTTCCAAAACCTGAACGCCTTCATCATGAACTTGGCTCCACACGCCGGGATCGGCGACGTCGCCAAAAGATGACCAAGCGACGTCGGTAATGAAGTCCCCACCGGCGCCCGTAAGGATTACGATCTTGTTCGCTCGATCTTGCGAAATCCGGTAGAAGGCCTCGACAAATTCCGTGTGAGATGGCGCGGTCATAATGAACGGCCCGCCGTTGGTGTGAAATTCAGCAACCAGCACGCCTTGGTTATCTCGTGTCAGCTTTAGGTTCTGATAAGCATTGAAGTAGTCACTCTGAACTTGCATCGTATTCTCCTCTCTGTGTTGCCCTGACTGCGTTCACCCGAATGTGTTATTCCGGCTCCCCGTACCCCCGACCCTCCATCGCTGTGAATTGCGCCTCGCGCGTATGAAAATCTCGATCTGTGCTCGTTTTGCTAAAGAGCGTTTTGAAACAGCGCGTCAACATTCAATTTTGCATCCTGAACCAATCGCCGGCAACCCGGAAGTTGTCACCGGAACCGTTTACCCAGACTGGAACAGTGGTGCCGCCGCAAAGCGATTCGCTCACGGCTCTGCGTCACATTCCTCCGCGTCACAACTGCGATGCAGGAGGCAGGAATGCAACAAGGGAGTCTGATCCAGGAGCGGTCGGAAGCGCGCAATCTCGCCCGCAAAGTACGCCGCGCAAGCTGCAGTCAGGCCTGGCAGGAGGCGCCCGCCGCCGCTCCAGTCGCGTCCGCCGCTCGCCTTCCCGAACATTCCTCCGTCGACTAAAAGCACAGATTCCAGCCGCCATGAGGAGAACTCCTCCTCTGCTCCAGCCAAAAGGCAGCGTTGCGCACCGCTCCCAGTAGCACGCGCAACTCTTGCCGGTGCGCTCTTGTCGGGGCGCAACACAGTCGTCGCTCCTCCACTGCCTCCCGCAGCGCCCTCCGCGCACCTTGCACATAATCCCGGCATGACACATGATTCTTTCTTCTGCACGGCAAGCAGCATCCGCCAGCACTCCCCATGACCAGGAGACGCTCCCATGGATTTCGACGCTATCGTGATTGGCTCTGGCCAGGCCGGCAATCCTCTTTCGCAGCGCCTCGCCGACCTTGGATGGCACGTCGCGCTCATCGAGCGTGGTCCGTTGGGCGGCACCTGCATTAACACCGGCTGCACTCCCACCAAGACCATGGTGGCCAGCGCTCAAGTCGCCCATTACGCGCGCCACGCCGCTCGCTGGGGCGTCCGCGCCAGTGACGTGAGCGTCGATTTGCCCGCCATCGTCGACCGCAAAAATAAACTCGTCGAGCATTACCGCTCTGGCCAGGAAAGCAACGTCGCCCGCCGCAAAACGCTCCGCCTCTATCGCGGCCAGGCCCAATTTACCGGTCCGCACACCGTCGAAGTTGCCGGCGAATCGCTCGCGTCGCAAAAAATCTTCATCGACGTTGGCGCCAGCCCCGCCATTCCCCGCATCGCAGGACTCGATTCGGCCGGCTATCTCACCAACGTGTCGATCATGGAACTGCAAGCCGTGCCGCAACATCTCGTCATTCTCGGCGGAGGCTATATCGGCCTCGAGTTCGGCCAGATGTTCGCCCGTTTCGGCAGCCGCGTTACCGTCATACACAGCGGCGCGCAGATTCTCTCGCATGAAGATCCCGACATTGCCGCCGCGCTCCAACAAATTCTCGAATCCGAGGGCCTGCGTTTCGTTCTGAACGCTAAAACCACCCGCGTCGAGCGCATCCCGGAAGGTCTGCAGTTAGAATTCGACACGCCGCAAGGCCCGCAGCAAATTTCCGGCTCGCACCTTCTCGTCGCCGCCGGCCGCACCCCCAACACCGCCGGCTTGGGGCTCGATAAAGCGGGTATCGAGACCAACGCCGCCGGCTTCATTCGCGTAAATCCGCGCCTTGAAACCAGCGTTCCCGGTGTCTGGGCCGTTGGCGACGTGAAGGGCGGCCCCGCGTTTACGCACATCTCCTACAACGATTATCAAATCGTCTGGGCCAACCTCATCGACGGGAAAAACCAGACCACCGAGAACCGCTACGTGCCCTACGCCGTGTTCACCGATCCCCAGCTCGGCCGCGTAGGCCTCACCGAAAAAGAAGCTCGCGAGAAAAAATATCGCCTCAAAATCGGCACATATCCCATGGCCCGCGTAGTCCGCGCCGTCGAACGCGCCGAAACCGCAGGCCTGATGAAGCTCGTCGTCAACGCCGCGGACGATCGTATCCTCGGCGCCGCCATCCTCGCCTCCGAAGGTGGCGAGATCGTGCAATTGTTAGGCATAACCATCCTGGCAGGCGCCCCCTACACCCTCCTCAAAGGTGCCGTCTACATCCACCCCACTCTGGCCGAAGGTTTCTTCGGCCTCATGGATTCGGTAAAGCCCGTCGACTAACCTGAGCGGTTATGCCGCTTTGGTAGCGCAGACACTCTGGCCTGCGCTCTTTTTAGTGCAGCACTTGCCCCGAATAAATTAGGAACGCAGGCCCAATGATTTTCGAATCTCGGCCAATTATGGCAACATCTAAGTTGATATTCGGTGAACTAGCTAAGGTAGCAAGCGATTCCAAACATCGGGAAGATTACGCCATGCAGGAAACTCCCCAGGAATACACCCGCCGCATACTCGCCCAGGTTGGCGGCCTCGATCCTGTAGCCGTTCAATCAGAAACGCCAGCCAAACTCGAACGCCTGGTCAAAGCTCTCCCCGTCTCGCGCCTACGCGAGCGGCCCGCGCCCGGCAAATGGTCTGCCGTCGAAATTCTTGCCCACCTGGCCGACGTGGAAATCGTTGTCGGCTGGCGCATGCGGCAAATCCTCGGCGCTCCCGGCACCCCGATTCAGGCCTACGATCAGGACTCCTGGGCCGCAGCAGGGCATTACGAAACACGCGACCCGCACAAGTCGCTGCAGATCATTCGCACTCTGCGCGAAGCCAATCTTGCGCTTCTGGAATCCCTGACACCCGAGCAGTGGAAGCAGTACGGCCTGCACGCCGAGCGCGGCGAAGAGTCCATTGAACGCATCGCGCGCATGCTGGCCGGCCACGATCTCAATCACCTCAAGCAGCTCGAAAAAATTGTAAACTTAGAAAAATGACTGCCGCGACCCACGTCGGCTGCGCGTCACGAATTTAACGGGAGAAAAACGAACATGGCCAAAGCTACCTTCGGCGCCGGATGCTTCTGGGGAATTGAAAGCGCCTTTCGCCAGGTTAAAGGAGTGACCGATGTCGCCGTAGGCTACGCCGGGGGCACCCTCCCCAATCCCACCTATCAGGACGTTTGCACCGACCGCACCGGCCACGCCGAGGTCGTTGAAGTCGATTACGATCCCGCCCAGGTTTCCTACGAAGACCTGCTGCGCGTCTTCTTCGAGATTCACGATCCTACGCAGCTCAATCGCCAGGGCCCCGATTACGGCAAGCAATACCGGTCGGTCATTTTCTTTCACGACCCCCAGCAGGAGGCCGCCGCGCGCGCCATGAAGGACGAGCTCGACCGCGCCAAGCGTTATCCCCGCAAAATCGTCACCCAGATCGAGCCCGCCCCCCAGTTCTATCGCGGCGAGGAATATCATCAGCGCTATTTCGAAAAGCACAACATAGCCGCCTGCCGCACCCACTAACCGCGCCGATCAGGCGTCTCCGGGGTGGCCAATTTTTGCGCGCTCCGCAAAAGTGGGGCTTCGTCCTGTATTACTTGTTTTGAGACTCCGGCAAGTAGACTTCGCGCTAGCATTGCATCAACTCCTGAAGACCGCACCGTTTGTCAGGACGTATCGGCGGGGTTGCGAGGTGACCGACTGCATAATGCGCAACTAACGCGATAAAACATGATTCGCGTGTAGTCTCGCCGTTGTAGCTATGCGACAGATGTTGGTGTGCTGTCCAGAGTTCTCGAAGGATACGGAATTTCTAAATTACCCCTGCCGCAAAAAGCCAGTTTCCGAGAATCCCTGTTTTTCAGGAGTTGGCAATCGGGCGCAGGGGGCATAAACGAGAGGGACGAGACGAACGTCGTGACGGCAACTAGAGAGTCAGAGTCTCCGTTTCAATGTCGTCCAATATCCCAACCGCACGCCGCGCGAATCGGGACTGCCAACTGCATACACAGCACCGTTGAGGACATCTCCTCGGGGTACAAGATCAAACTCCAAACTGTGGTGCCGGCGTGCCGCGTCGGGAGTACCGATTTCCCCCGACGATGAGCCGGTGAACATTCCTCTTCGAAATTGCGGATTGTTGATGTCCACTTTCGGGTGATTGCCTAACTGCACCTGAACGCTTCCCGACGTATTAATCCAGATCGTGATCGGCAGACTCCGCTCGTCCGCGTGGACCATACCGTTCCACGTACCGGCAAGTGTCGGCGGGGGCCGAAAGCCTTCTCTGAAAAGTCGCGCCTTTGCTCCCTCAATCATCGTGACCCAGCGGTTTGGAGGCGTGATACCCGACAAGGAATCGAGGACGGCGTCGGCAAGCTGCATAGCGACGTCTGGATCGGAGTCATCGAAGGTGTTCACTAACACTGCTACCGCTAGCTGACGGGCGGGAAGAAACGTGAGCTGCGTGGAGACGCCAGCCTCAGAGCCACCGTGACCTACCCGCTCTTGACCCACGCGATCCTGTGTAATCATCCAACCTATCCCATAGGAAAAACCATCGTCTTTGACGGTCTGCGTTTGCATCTGCTCGACAGATTCATCAGACAGTATCTGCGCTTGGCCGGCGTCCCGAATTCCCATATGGAACATCGCGAAACGGAGTAAATCCGAAGCACTGCTGTAGTCATCCGAAGCAGGAGTGTGTGGAGTCGCATAGTCGGGGAGCGGTCTCCCGTTACGATATCGGGTTGCTTCGAGATCCTTCAGTCCAGGGCAGGTCGTTACGCAAGAGTGATTCATACCGAGCGGAAGGAAGACTTCATCGCGGATGAAGCTGTCGTAGGTCTCGCCGGAGACGTGAGAAATTACGTCGCCGAGGATCGCGTAATCCAGGTTCGAATAGAAGAATCTCTCTCCAGGCGGAAACATCAAGATGCCGTATCGATGAATCACTTCGTCCATAGACGGCGGCTTGCCAGTCTCGTCCGGATAAAATGTTTCGTAATAGCCAGGTAGCCCCGCGGTGTGCTGTGCGACGCGCCTGACCGTTGCCTCTGAAGCATTGCCGACTCCAGCCACGATCTTTTGATCGCCCAAGTAGTCGTTGACGGATTGATCGAGGCTAATCAAGCCTCGGTCCCGAAGCATCATAAGCGCGGTGGCAGTTATTGGTTTAGATAGCGAAGCAAGCGTATACATGGTCTCGGGCGTAGCGCGCACTTCGCGCTCCCGATTGGCCCAACCGAAGGCTTCTTGCCAGACAACGTGGCTTCCCTGCGACACCGCGATCGAAATCGACGGCGTACCCTTTTTGAGTTCGCTTTGGATGCGCTGTCGTACGGGTTCTAACGGATCGGAATGATGACTGCATCCAGCGGAGATCGTAAATAAAAGCGCGGCGAGCAAGACGGATCGGGGTCTCAAATCGTGCTCCTCGCAGATGCAATGGAGCCGATTCTACGCCTAAACACCTCTTGGGAAACGCGGTGCGATTTTTTGATTAGGGGTCGGGTCTACGCCAACTCCCGAAAAGTCCTGCTTATCGTCATGTGGGATTCGCCAGATTCCCAGTTGACGATAATCCCAATTCTCAGGAGTTCGAGCCACTGGCGTTCACTACTGGACTTCTAGCCTGGGCCTTACTGCACCTGGGTCGTCATCGGCTTGCTCTTGTCGACGATAAGTATGGCCAAGCCTCGGACGGCGGTCTTGCCAGGATTGATCGCTTGGTGCACTTCCCCCTCAACTATCGAGAAGGTCTCGCCGGTCTGGTAGGTAGCCGTCGGCTTGCCCCGGCGCTCCATCGTCCAGGGGCCCTGCATTACGTATTCCACCAGCGTGCCGGGGTGCGTGTGCCATCCTTCGGTTCCGCCGGGTTGCATGGTGGTCTGGATCATCACCGCCTCCCATCCCGGCATGGACAGATCCTGCCGCCTGAGTATCTTGCGCTCCACGCCCTGGGGCGCTGCTGCTGCGCGCGGGCCGCCCCCGGAGCCCAAGTGGCGATGATAATAACGATGGCGACGATCATGACGACGCCAATAGCAGCGAACATCCCAGCGAAAACCGCGGAACGTATGTGTTTCTGCACGCTGTCCTCCTCGATATGCTGCGTGGGCGGCGGAGCACAAGTTGCCGAACGCTTTCCCGGCCGTGGCTCGCCAGCGTACCACACCGGGTCCGCCGAACGTTCCTCGGCCACCGCCTCGCGGCCCTTCTGCATTCGAAACACGCCCGTCTATTCGAAACTAGTATCTAATTACTATATGGTTTACATCTGGAGTTAATTTCTGCTATGATCCAGTGTGACCGTCGCGCACTGCGTCCGGTTTTTTTCTGCTCGCCGGCTCCCCACTGGCTCCTCCGCCGATCACCGTCCGCCTTTTGAGGCGCTGCCAGCCCCTCCGATCGTCGTTTCGCGCCAAGCCGACTGCCGCATCTGCCGTGTTTTGATATCCTTACAACAAACGCGTCCCCAGGTCCTTTCCTTTGATATGCTTACAAAATTACCGGGGGGTGGGGTAGCATCGGATTATGTTCCCCTCGCGAATGGGTCCATTTCATCTACGCCGGAAACTTTCAGATGGAGTATCCTCTACCGCCGAAGCCTTTACCCGGTCGCGGGGCCGGCGAAGGTCGCGTCGAAGCGCGGTGGCCTCGAGTTGCACCGCGTATTGAGCGCTTTATCGCTACATCCAAGGAGCACGCCATGCGCAATCGCAGGCAGTTCGTGAAGACAGTTGTAGGTGCGACGGCGGGAATGTTCGCAGTCGGAAACCGGTTTCTCGACACAGTCGCGGTCGGCGCAGCAGCGCCGCAAGGCGCCGCGGGGCAGCCTGCCGCCCCGGCGCAAACGGCGCGTCGCGAAGTCCGCGTCGGCGGCAAACGCGTCAAAGTTGTCGACGTGCACGCGCACGCCACTATTCCTGAAGTTGCCAACGTCGTCAAAGGCACTCCTCTCGAGCGCAACGCCGGCGGTGGCGGCCGCGCTCTGGGCGCCGACCGCATCGCCGAAATGGATAAGCGGGGAATTGACGTTCAAGCGCTCGACATCAATGCCTTCTGGTGGTACGCGGCGGCCGACCGCGACCTCGCCACCAAGATCGTCCAGGTCCAAGACGAAGGGCTCTCGGCGTGGTGCAAGCTCCATCCGGACCGCTTTGTGGCCTTCACCTCGCCCGCGTTGCAGTTTCCGGACTTGGCGGCGCAGCAACTCGACCACGCGGTGAAAAATCTCGGCATGCGCGGCGCTGCGATTGGCGGCCACGTCGAAGGCGTGTCCCTGTCCGATCCCAAATTCGATCCGTTCTGGGCTAAGGCCCAGGAGCTTGGCGTCCTGGTGTTCATGCATCCCGGAGGCGCCGAGAACGTCATAAAAATGGGTGGACTCGAAGGCAAAGGAGACTTGGGAAATATCATCGGCAATCCCCTCGAAACCACGGTGTTCTTCGCGCACCTGATTTATGACGGCACGCTCGACAAGTTTCCGGGACTTAAGATTTGCGGGGCCCATGGCGGCGGATACATGCCATCCTATCTCGGCCGGACAGAGGTGGCTTGCGACGTGCGCGCAAACGCCAAATGCGTGAACAAGAAAAAGCCGGACGAGTATTTCCATCAGCAACTTTTGGTCGATTCGATGGTTTTTTCGCCCGAAGGAGTGCGGCACCTGGTGGCCGAACTGGGGCCAAGCCAAGTGGTTTACGGCACCGATATTCCGCTCGTCTGGCCCGATACGATTGACGCGATCCTGGGCGCGCAGATACCCGACGCGCAGAAAGAAGCCGTTCTCGGCGGAAATTTGGTCAAGCTGCTCAAGTTGAGCTAGTTCAATGGAGGAGAAAAATATTATGCGACGATTTCACCTGGTATTTGCCGTAGCGCTGGGAATGCTGACTTTGGCATTAGCGCTCCCCCACAACGACGATGTGCCAAATGCCGCGCGCCAAGATCGGCGTCCAGCAGCAGCGGTCCTTATAAAGTGCTGAAGGTTGCGAAAGTCGGCGGTGACGGCGGGTTCGACTACGTAAACGCGGATTCTGACGGTCGCCGGCTGTACGTTTGCCGCAGTGGTCCCATGGGCCGGATCATGGTGTTCGATCTCGATACACTCCAACAAGTCGGCGAAGTAGCCAATGCTAGCGGGCACGGGGCGGTAGTCGATCCGAAGACCAACCATGGCTTCACCACCAGCAAGCCCATCGTCATGTTCGATTCCAAAACATTCGCCACGATCAAGACCATCGACGTGCAAGGAAATCCCGATGGCATCTTGTTCGATCCGTCGAGCCAGCGCGTATACGATCTCAGCCACGCCTCGCCGCACGTCACCGTGATTGACGCCAAGGACGGGTCCATCGCCGGTACGATCGACCTGGGCGGAATGCCGGAGCAGGCCGCGAGCGACGGCAAGGGCCATCTCTATATCGACCTCGAAGATAAGGACAAGATCGCGGTGGTGGATGCCAAGGCCATGACGCTGACCACGACTTACGATCTCGCCGGCAAGGGTGGCACTTGCGCTGCTCTCGCCTTCGACGTCAAGAACCACATCCTGTTTGCCGGCTGCCGTAATCCGGCGAATATGGTGATTCTAAACTCCGACGACGGCAAGATCATCACCACGATTCCGATCGGCGTGGGCACCGATGGCGCTGTGTTCAACCCCAACACCATGGAAGCATTCACCTCGCAAGGCGACGGCACGCTGACCGTGGTTAAGGAAAACAGCCCCACGAGTTTCGTACTCGAACAGACCGTGCAAACGATGGTCAGCGCCAAGACGCTGACGCTCGACTCCAAAACCGGCCACATCTTGCTGATCGCCGCCGAATACGGCCCGCCGCCGGCTGCCCCGCCAGCGGGAACTCCCCCAGGTCGTCCGGCTCGGGGCCCCATGGTGCCCGGCTCGTTCTCCGTCCTGATGGTGGGTGTCGGCAAATAGTGCCGTAGCGAAAGAAATTTCTCGCGCGTTAAAGGAGGTCCTATGCCGCGTTACCTGCAACAAATTTCCTATACCCAGGAAGCCTGGCAGGCGCTCATCAAAAATCCGCAAAACCGGATTGATGCCGTCCGTCCAGCAGTCGAGAAACTAGGTGGGAAAATCGAGACCGCCTATTTCGCGTTTGGCGATTACGACGTGATCGTCATCGCGGAACTTCCGGACAATGTCAGCGCCGCCGCGCTGGCCGTGGCGTTTGCGGGCGGCGGAGCGTGCCGCAACGTGAAAACCACCCCACTGCTTTCGGCCGCCGAAGCGGTCGAGGCCATGAAGAAAGCCGGCCAATCCGGCTACAAAGCCGTCCACGCATAGGGGCCAGGGAAGGGAAGCATCGGGCAAATAAGATTGCTCGCTTCCATGCACCAGAATGCCGGTCATCGCGTCAGCCCTCGAGGCGCGGATCGGGCACGGCGCGGCCAACCGCGAAATGGTAAATCACCTGTTGCGGTAATTTCGCGGAGTCCTCGTCGCCTTCCGCAAGAAAGCCCAGATAGCGGTGCACATCGTCATCGTAAAATGCGCCGATGCCGGTGGCGTTCCATCCCAGCGCCTCCGCCCCCAGATATAGGCGCTCTCCAATCGCGCCAGCCTCGAAAAAAGCATAGCGGTAGCCGCGATTGCCAAAGCGGAGGGCGGCGCGGGCGAGATCGGCGATCATCGAGATGGTGAAGCAGGCATTCCCTGCGAGGGCTTGTTCGAGACTGAGGTAGGCGGCGACGCGCTGGACGTTACCGCAATGAAGTTGCTCAAGTTTAGCCGGTGAAGCAGGCGATGTGCCGGCCGCCGGCCGGGCAGCCGGTTTGTTCCACCTATAAATGCCCGGCTCGCAATCGCGTACGCGATGCACATAGAGATAGAGGGTGATGAGATCGGCGCCGTCTTCGCGCCGGCCTGGGAGGCCGGGAAAATTTCCGCGCCAATCAGAGGGCCAATCGCGAGTGGCAAAATCGAGAAGCTGTTCCAGGTCGGTGCGCTCCATCAGCGCGGTTTGCGGATCAAAATCGAGCGCGGAACGCCGTTGACGCGCGATCAGTGCGAATGGTGCATCGCGAACGGGCGGCCGCGAAATTTCGCACGCGAAAGAATCAGCCGGCAGACCAACTTCGGCAGTTGCAGGCTCCAGCACATTGCTGGAATCAGGAGCGCTGGGAGGAAGGATCGAGGGAATCAAGAGCAACGGAGATGGAATCAGGAGCGCTGGGGATGGAATCAGGAACGATGGGCGCGCCGACGGAGGGCGGCGGTCCGGCGGGCTCGGGCAGCAGCGTCGAACGATGAATATCGAGCAGAGCCTCGTAGCGTACTTCTTCGGTGGACAGTTCGTTCGGATGGCCCGCGAAGATTCCGCTCGCTGCGATTTCCTCCGTCGGAGTGGAGGAACGCGGCGCCGCAAGCGTACTCGACGGAAACACCAGAAAGGCCAGGGGTGCTTCATCGCCTCCCGCCAAGCCGAGCTTTTTTGCGAGAGGGCCATCGGCGAAACGAGCGATCGCGCCGCCACGCAATCCTAGCGCGGCGGCAGCCAGAAGCAGGCTCATCATGGCGTGACCAAGATCGTGGCAGCAGTAGCGATAGGCCCGGTCGCGGTACTTCCAGGCTTCGCGCCAAAATACAGAGGTCAGCGCAACAATTAAAGGCGACTCCAGAGCCGCAGGAATTTCGAGCGCTGGCGCCAGCTCCAGCGGCCAATTTCCGGTGCTGCGCTGTTCGAGGGCATGGGCGTCCGCGCGGTAGTGATATAAACCGTCGTCAAGATCCGCGAAGCCGCGTAGCGCGATATGCGTTTCGGTGGGGTGCAGATTGCCCGAAGAAGGATTTACGCGCAGGCTGTAGCGCGCACCGGTGGCGGAAACCTTTTTCCAGGCGCTGATCGCCATGGAGTGCCAAAGTAAACGGCTAAGCCAGAGCGCATCGAGTGGAGTGGACTCGGGAACTTGAGATTTGCCGCCTTCGTGCGGCGCATCGCCTCCAGCAAGTCCCGCTATCGCGGCGAACGTGCCGGCGGTGGTAAAGCCCGGCTCAGGCGGAAGCGAGATTGTGGGCGCCCGGTCATAAGTACGGAACGGATTGGGCTGATTTTTCCAATCGAGGAAATGCGCGCCGGTGCGAACAGACGCAAAAGTGTGTTTGGTGGCCTGATGATAATCGAACAGGTGTTCGGTGGCGTTATTGAGGCCGCGGGTTTGCAGGCCTGTAAGCAGATGGGGCAGAAAACGTGTCATTTTAATTGGTGTAAAGTTTAATAGACCCGAGGAATGATTCTGTCACAGCAGGGGAGATCGCCCGTGACTTAAAAGGGATTTAAAAGTGAAATAGGCATTTTGCGGGCGCGGCCAAAACTAAATTCGTCACGAAACTGGTTGCGCGTGGCGCAAGGTTGCGGCGAGTTCCGCGGGTTGCGGGCAATCACTTGACTTACGGGGCGCGCCGGAGGTTTACTTACCGCGCTTGTGTTGCGGGAATGAGGGGAGTCGATGGCGAATCGCAGGGATTTTTTGAAAACGGTGGCGGGCACGGCCGCGGGAATGTTGCTTGCGAACCGTGGCTTTAGTGAGGCTGCGCCGGGCGCGGGAATGCCGCAGGGACAGGCGGCGGCGCCGGCGGCAGCGGTAAAGCGCCGCGAGGTTTCAGTAGGAGGCAAGCGCGTGAAGGTGGTGGACGTGCACGCGCATTGCATGTTTCCCGAAGTAGCCGACATTGTTGCAGGCACGAGCTTGGCCCGCAATGGTAATGGCCGGGGGGAGGGGCCGGGGGCGGGGCAAACCCGCAGGTGCTGGGGCCGGACCGCTTGCGCGCGCTTGATGGACGCGGGATCGACGTTCAGGTGCTCGATATCAACGGCTTTTGGTGGTACGCGGCGGATCGCGATCTGGCGAGCAAGATTGTCGATTTCCATAATCAAAAACTGGCCGCCTGGTGCAATGCGCACTCGGACCGGTTCGTCGCGCTGACCTCAGTGGCATTGCAATTTCCCGACCTGGCGGCGCAGCAACTCGAGCACGCCGTAAAAGAACTGGGGCTGCGAGGCGCCGCAATCGGGGGGCATGTCGAGGGCGAAGCGCTGTCGGCGCCCAAGTACGATCCTTTCTGGGCGAAGGCGGAGGAACTGCGGGCCTTGGTCTTCATGCATCCGGGCGGGGCGACCAATGTGCTGAAGGAAGATGCGCTCAAGGGCAGCGGCGATCTGGGGAACATCATCGGTGATCCGTTGGAAACAACGGTGTTCATGTCGCACCTGATTTACGACGGCACGCTCGACAAGTTTCCGGCACTGAAGATTTGCGGGGCCCACGCCGGGGGTTACCTGCCGAGTTATCTCGGGCGAACCGACGTGGCTTGCGACGTGCGTGCGAACGCGAAGTGCGCCAATAAAAAGCATCCCAGCGAATATTTCAAAACGCAGCTTATGGCCGATTGCATGGCTTTTTCATCCGAAGGCATCCGGCACCTGGTCGCGGAACTGGGGGCGAGCCAGGTAGTGTACGGGACCGACATACCGTTCAATTGGCCCGATGCGGTGGACCTGATCCAGAATGCCGCTTTGAGCAATGCGGAAAAGGAAGCGGTTCTGGGCGGAAACCTGACGAAATTGCTGCGCCTTTGAAGCGGCGGATCCCCTTAACGTCTAATACCTAACCTGGCCGTTTAATTCTGGATGGCAGGCCGGATTTCGGAGCATAATTCGTGCCGGTGCGTACGGCACGAAGGCGCGCTGGGGTGCCTTCTGGAGCGTTCCGCTTGATTTTCATCGTTTTCGTTCGCGCGCACAGTCCGCTGCGGCAAGGCCACCATTTCGGGAGGCTGCTGGCGTCGCTGGTATTTGTTTCGGCACTTGTTTTGGCGGGGGCGGGCGTGTGCCGCGCGCAAAATCGTGATGTGCTGTGCAATCACGGCACAGGAAATTTCTATGCGGAGTTTCGCAGCGGCGTTTCCGTGCGGGTGGACGCGGCACGAAACGGGGAACTGGCGGCTCGGCTGTGCCGCGCAGTGCTGAGCTGGCAGAACCAGGAGTTAGTGATTGCCGACCGGGTTTTGCAGGTGGATGTGGACGCACTCGGCGCCAATATCGGGCTGGGAACGCCGGTAATTGCGTTCCAGGTAAAGAAGTCCGAGGGCTGCTGCGTGGACTATGAAATTTATTCGCTGCAAAAACCCCCGAAAGTGCTGCGGACAATTACGGGCGCCGATTTTTTTAGCGCCGCGGACACCGATCTCGACGGCGAGGTGGAAATTTGGACCGATGATGCCGCCGCGGTGGACGGATTTGACGGTTTAGCTGTCGGCCAGATGGACTTTGCGCCGACCGTGGTGTTGCGGTTCACGGGCGGCAAATTGCTGGACGTCAGCACCGAGTTCCAATCTTATTTTGACGACAAGATTGCGAAGTTGCGGGCGGATCTAAGTCCGCAGGACCTGCGCGATTTCAAAACCAGCGATGCCCGACTGCCCGCCCCGGTGCCCTTTACGGTGGAAGGGCTGCACCGTCGAGACCATTTGCAGAACGTAAAAATCAAGGTCCTGGAAATTGTGTGGTCCTACCTGTACAGCGGCAGGGACGAAGCGGCTTGGAATGCTCTCGCGGAATTCTGGCCCGCTGAAGATGCGGGCCGCGCTCGGGCGGCAATCCTCAGCGCGCGCTCGCGGGGGATACGGTCACAGGTAGACGGGGTTTCCACGGAACTGGCCGCAAGCCGAAAAAGCCATGTGAGCATCTATGACGGCATCCATGAGACCGAAAAAGGGAAGCGAGGAGTGATTCTGCCCCAGCCAATCTTGTTACGGCGACCGCCTCCGCTGGGGCCGGCGCAGCAGGGTTTAGCGGTCGGGGAGGTGCTTCTGTATTTGGTGATTGATTCCGCGGGTAAAGTTCGTTCTGCCGAGCAGGCGGACGACGCGAAATGGTTCGACGTGGGCCTGCAGGGCGCCACGGCGAATTGGAAGTTCATTCCCGCCTTTCAGGGAGAACAAGCCGTCGCCTGCCGGGTGGCGTTTGCCGTCACCATGATGCGGTAAGAAGTTGCGAGGCGCGGTTTCAGTGGTTTGATTCCGGCGATCCGGTTCCTGCGATATTGACAGCATATCCGCACGGTCATATGGTCTGGTCGTCATCAGGGCATTCATGATTACGGCATGGATAGGATGGTGGGACATGAAAAAAAATGGGCACGCAGAGAAGAGGTTTTCGCGGCGGGATTTGATCAAGACCACTGCGGCAGGCGCCGGCGCTGCGGCACTGGGCGCGCTGGGGCTGGCACAGTCGCAGGCGCAAACCCGGCCGACGAAGTGGGATAAAGAGGCTGATGTGGTGGTGATTGGCGCGGGCGCGACGGGCCTGCCTGCAGCGATCGAGGCGGTCGAAGGAGGCGCGTCGGTGATTTTGATCGACGCGAATTCGGATGTCGGTGGGCATGCGATTCTGAGCGGCGGAAACGTAGCCCTGGGCGGAGGCACGAGCAGGCAGAAAAAATATGGCGTAGCGGACTCGCCGGATCAGTTGTTCGCCGACCTTACAGACTGGTCGGTGGTAGAGCCCAACGGATTTCCTGATTACCGGTATAACGACAGAGAAATTATCCGGGCGTTTGCCGACAACAGCGCTCCCGCATATGAATGGCTGATAAAGCACGGCGTGATTTTCGTGGATAAGCCTCCGGACACGGCCGGGGGACACGCGACGGGGAATTCGGCTCCGCGCGAAAACCACGCGGCTCCGACGACATGGCCGCAGGTGGAGACGGGCGTGCCCGTGGAGCCGGCGCGCCAAATGACGACGTCATCGGGAATTGGAGTTATACGACCCCTCGAAGCTGCCGCGAGAAAGCTGGGAGTACAAATCCTGCTGCAACACAAGATGACGGGCCTGGTGAGGGAGCGTCCCTCAGCAGGGCGGGTGTTGGGAATCACGGCCACCAATCAGGGCAAGGCGGTCAGCATCCGCGCACGTAAGGGCGTGATCATCGGGACCGGCGGACACAGCAGCAACGTGAATTTCCGGCGGATATTCGATCCCCGGCTTACCGAGGAATATCAAGTCGCCGGCGAGCCATATTCTTATCAGGACGCGAGCGGAGAGCTAGCGGCGATGGCCATCGGAGCGTCGCTGTGGGGCGCCTACAACCAGACGGGCGAATTCGGGCAGAATGTGACTAAGGCGGGGCGGATTGGGTGCCAGTACGGATACGTGAACCTCTCGTGGCAGCCCGGCAGCAGTGTTTTCCCGCGGGCGCGCGCGAGCGGGCTGGCGGTGCGCGATTACCAAGACTTGATTTTGGTGAACCGCGCGGGGCTCAGGTTTTACGATGAGACGCAGGGCCAATATACCGCCAATAATTACGGCTCGATTAAACCATACACGCAGGGAAGTTACTTGAATACGGCGGGGGTCAAATTTTCTCCGGCGAATTTTCTGAACGCGGCAATGGCTGGAGTCGGTGATGGGTCGAATGGCGGCGGGCCGATATGGGCGATCTTCGATTCGGACGCGGTGAAAAGGGAAGGTTGGGAGGTGGTCCCTCCGCATGTGGATATCGCCGGGGGCTATTTCTTCTCAGCGCCGACGATCGCGGAATTGGCGGGCAGTATCACCAACAAGTATCAACCCAAGCCGGTGCCAGCCGAGGCGCTCGCCGGCACGGTGAGCAAATACAACTCCTACGTGGATGCGGGAAAAGATGCGGATTTTGGCAAGCCGGCGCCGAAATGCAAGATTCAGACGCCTCCGTTTTATGCGGCCTGGGCCACACCGGTGATCCACGACACGCGCTCCGGGCTGCGGATTAACGCGAAGTGCCAGGTGGTCGATCTCGACGGCAAAGTCATTGCGGGACTGTATTGCGGAGGTGAGTCCGCAGGCGGCTTCAGTTTACACGGGCTCGCGAGATGCATCGTGCAGGGACGCATTGCGGCAAGAAGTGCGGCGGCGGAAAGTTGATGGAATTTGCGGCACGGCGGCGGCAATAGCTGAGTGAATGCCGCATTCCTTATCGGGAAATGATCTACACGGGGCCCCATCGACGAGGTCTGCGATTAACGCTTCGGTAAGCTACCTTACCGCTAGCTCGAATTCGGCACGAGACCAAAGAAATGGAATTTTATCAGGACGCGCCGGTGGTGAACTATCCCAACACTCACGCTTACACGCGAGTCACGGAGTTCAAATATCTGACCGGCAGGTTCATCCCACGGCCGGCATCGTCTTTAAAACCCCGCGCGCGGAAGGGGACCCTTACTATCCGGTGCCGTGGCCGCAGAATGCGGAGCTATACGCCCAGTACGTGCAACTGGCGGATGTGACACCCGCGTGCACTTCGTGGGCAGGCTCGCAACCTACAAGTACTACAACATGGATCAGATTACCGCTCAGGCCCTGAGCAACTACGCGAGGATCAGCGGGAACAAACATCGCGCTGAGTCGACCGTGCGCATAGCGCGGCCCCAGCTAAGCCCGAAACCCGCCGGCGTGCGGGTGTTTACGAAAAATTTTCCCAGGTCCAAGCACTGAGGGAGCATTCCTCCGAGGGTTCGCGAGCCCGGCTGACATTCCTTGTTTAGGCCTTTCCATAAGGGTGATCATCGCGCTCCCGTGGCGGGATAGCTTGCGCGATGCCCGCAAGGCCATAAAAGAAACGCCCCGCCGGGAGGGGTGTCAGCCGGCGAGGCGCTCGTTTTGAAAAGGGGCAGTGTTGAATGAAGAGTAGCACCCGGGGGCGGATTGTCGAGTATCTCATCGCACTCTATTTTGGATAGTTCCGATCACTTTTTTCTAGTAACTTCGGTATCGCGTTCAGCGCCTGAAATCCATACAAGCGCCCGTGCAGCCCTGCTGCCTTGGGGGTGGGGGGTGGGTTGCGGGGCGCCTTTTGTTGTTAATTGGTTTGGTAACATACCTTTACTAATTGGGCACTTGAGAATGGGGAACCATTGAATCCCGACCAGCGTTTCGCCGCCTATTTCACTATGGAAATTGCATTGGAAAACGCCATGCCCAGTTACAGCGGGGGGTTAGGCGTGCTCGCAGGCGACACGATCCGCGCCGCCGCCGATTTGCGCTTTCCGCTGGTGGCCGTTTCGCTTTTATATCGCAACGGATATTTCACCCAGCGCTTTACCTCCGACGGCGTGCAGGTAGCCGATCCGGTCGAATGGCGTCCCGAGGACTTTCTCAAGGAGGAACAGGCGCGCGTTGCGGTCCCCATGGAAAGGCGCAACGTGCAATTGCGCTGCTGGCGCTACGACGTGCCGGGTGCGTCCGGCGGCGATGTGCCGGTCTATTTTTTGGATGCCGATCTGCCTGCGAATGAAGAAAGCGACCGCAGCCTTACCGGCAGCCTGTACGGTGGCGATCCTTTATACCGCCTGCGCCAGGAAGTTCTGCTGGGCATCGGCGGCGCGCGCATGCTGCAAGCGCTGGGGTACACCGCGCTCGGCCGCTATCATATGAATGAGGGCCACGCCGCGCTGCTTACGCTCGAACTGCTGGCCGAAGAGGCGCTCAAACTGGGCCGCTCCTCCATTCGCGCCGAAGACATCGAGAAAGTCCGCGCAAAATGCGTTTTCACCACCCATACCCCTGTGGCAGCGGGGCACGACAGGTTTCCCCTGGAATACCTGGTCCGCCTTTTCCCCGATCACTTGAATTTTCTCGATTTGCAGGATCCCGCCGCAGCTGCGCTTCTCAAGCGTGTTCTCCAGACCGATCGTAACTATACGGACTTAGCTGAAGCCGCGCGCGATGGCGCTTACCTGAACATGACGTATCTGGCATTGAGCCTCAGCCACTTCGTCAACGCCGTGGCCAGGCAGCATGGCGAAACGTCGCGCAAAATGTTTCCCGACGTGCGCGTCGAATCCATTACCAATGGCGTGCATGCCGCTAGCTGGATGTCGCCTCCCTTTCAGCGCCTGCTGGACCGCTACATCTCCTACTGGAGGGAAGACAGCCTTGCTCTACGCCTGGCCCTGCGCATTCCCGCCGAAGCGGTGTGGGCCGCGCACCAGGCAGCCAAGCGCGAACTGATGGATGAGGTCCACAGGAAAACGGGCCTTTCGCTCGATCCCGAAGCCTTCACCATCGGCTTTGCCCGCCGCGTGACCGGCTACAAGCGCGCCGATTTGATTCTCAACAATCTCGACAGGCTCAGGCAAATCGTAAGAAATGCCGGAAAAGTACAGATTATTTATGCGGGAAAAGCCCACCCCCACGATACTCCGGGGCAGCAGATCATCGGGCGAATCTTCAAAGCCCAAAAGGCCCTGCGAAAATCCGTCAAAGTAGTTTTTCTCGAAAATTACAATCTCGAACTCGCGCGCAAGATTACCTCGGGCGTTGATTTGTGGCTCAACACTCCGCAGTTCCCGCTCGAGGCCTCCGGCACCAGCGGAATGAAGGCCGCGCTCAATGGCGTTCCGAGCCTCAGCATCCTTGATGGCTGGTGGGTGGAGGGACATATCGAGGGGCTCACCGGCTGGTCGATTGGAGAGTCTCGGTCAGGACCTGCTGCCGAGGGAGTAACCGACAATCGCAAAGAGGCCGACTCGCTGTATTCCAAGCTGGAGCACATAATCCTGCCCCTGTTCTACCGGGATCGCAGCGCTTATTTGGATGTTATGCGCCACACCATCGCCATCAACGGCGCATTTTTCAATACGCACCGCATGGTGCAGGAGTACATCACGAAGGCCTACCTGCGCTGAGAAACGAAATCGGTTCGCCCCGCAGCGGTGCCCGGCGGACGGATCGCTGGCATCCTAAGAGGTGCTCGCGGCAGGATGTTTGTGGCGGGCGCTCGCTTCGAGCAGATCGCGTACCTTAGCCGCAAGCTCATCTGGTCCGAACGTAACGTCCTCTGCGTCGGGCGCCACAGTCTACTTACTCCTCTGGCCCTCCGCGAAAAGGCTCCGCAGCACAAACCCCAGGTTCGCAGGGCGTTCCGCAAGTCTGCGCATAAAGTAGGGACACCATGCCGTGCCGAATGGGACGTAGACCCGCAAAGGATGCCCGTGCTCGAACACTTGCTGCTGTAAATCCCGCCGGATTCCGTAAATCATCTGGAATTCGTAAACGTCCGGCCCAAGTGAAAACTGCGCAATTTTATCGCTCGCATGTTTAACCAGGCGTGGATCGTGCGTCGCAATCGCGGCAAAAAAGCGAGGCCTTCCGCTTTGGCCGTCTGGCTCGAGCAACCGGTCGATCAGTTTTCGGTAGTTCGCGTCCACGTCGCTTTTCTTCTGGAACGCCACGGAAGGGGGCTCGAGGTAGGCGCCCTTCACGAGCCGTATTTTTGGCGGGAGGCGCGGGGCGACTGTTGAAGACAAGCCGCGATATTCGAGGGTGAGCCCGTCCCGGAGGCGCACGATATCCGCCTCGCTGCGCCGCAGATAGGCTTGCACGGCCACACCGGCATTGCCGTTTCGGGTGTGCACCTGTTCAAAGATCTCGAGCGTGCGCGAGACGTATGGCGAGGCCTCCATGTCGATCTCGATAGTGCGCCGCATAGTCAGCGCCGCGCCGGCAATCTCCTGGGCCAGCGACAGGCACAGTTCCTGGTCGAAATCGAGCCCCAGCTGCGTCAACTTGATGGAGATGTTGGCGTCCAGCCCGGCGCTGTCGATCGCTGCGAGCATTTCGATGTAGGTATCGCGGGCCCGCCGCGCGTCGTCGGCGGTCTCCACGTTTTCGCCCAGTAGATTGAGAATCACTCGCCGGCCGGAGCGGCAAAGCTCCGTCGCAGCCCCCAGGGCCTCGGCCAAAGTTTCCCCTGCGACAAAGCGCTGCGCAAATCCGTACCGCATCCCGCTCCGCGCAATGGCGGAGGTCACGCTTTTTTTCGTGGAAAGCCAAAAGAAAAATTTGCGTACAAGCATCATTTCCAAGTGCCGCCGGTCTTGCCACCGAGCCCGTCGATCTCCTTGGCAAAAAGGTGCGCCTCGAAGATCCGGGTGCGAGCTCTACTTGGAGCCCGCCCAATAGATTGTAAGGTACTCGGCTGCTGCGGCCTCTAGGATCAGCCGAAAAGATTGCTTAGCAAGGATGGAAACTGTTATGGCCGCAGAGAGCAAACAGTCAACTCTGCGGCCAGCTTTGCGCAACTTTTCCATCCTGCGAGGGTTAAAATAGGAGATTGCTAGTGTCGCGGCGTTTAAGCACCGCGCGGGCCGCCAGAAAGCGGCAGAGGTCGCAGATGGCTAGTCGAAAAGGTAGAGGCCGGATTCGCAAACCGAAAATTCAGCGAGCGTTCGCAGCCACCTCCAAACAGGGCTTGGCGCGCGCGCAGAAAACACTGGCCGCCGCATTGATCTTGCTGGTTCTGGGCGCCGCAACGCTGGTGATCCCTTATCTGGCTGCCGCGCCAGTGCAGGCGCGCGAGGGGCAAGCAAAAGACAAACACGACAAGAAGACAGCTTCCAGCGATAGCTCGGCGGCCGGCAAGGCGGCCTCCAACGGTTTGAGTGGGCTACCCGCCACCGAACTCACCCCGGATGAGGCTATCTCGCATGCGCTCAACCGGCTCGGTTTTGGGCCTCGGCCCGGTGATGTCGACCGTGTGAAGCAAATGGGCCTGGCAAAATGGATCGATCGGCAGCTTCATCCGGAATCGATTGATAACTCCGCCCTGGAGTCGCGCCTCGAGCGATTTCCCACCCTGGCCATGTCCTCTGAAGCATTGCTGACGAAGTTCCCGCGGCCGCAGGTCGCCGCCAAGCGCGAAGGCCTCACTGCCGAGGAGTACCGCAAGCAGCAACTGGAAAAGCTGCAGGCCGCACGCCAAAGCGCGGATGGAAGCGAGCAGGCTGCCACTCAACAAGAAACGCCTCGAAACGGCCAGCAAGCCGGCATTCAGCAGGGTAACGGACAGTCGAACGCGCAAGATGACGGCACCATGAATACGCCCAACCCGCCGGCATCCGGTGGCCAAGCCGCGAACGTGCCGGTGAATGACGCCGGCAATCCCCCCGCGAACGCCAATGGCCCCGCTAATCCCCTCCCTAATCAAATGATGAACTACGAGCAGTTGCAAACACCGCAACGCATCATTGCCGAACTTTCCATGGCCAAGGTCGATCGCGCCATCTATAGCGAACGGCAACTTGACGAGCAGATGGCCGATTTCTGGTTCAACCACTTCAATATTTTCGCGGGCAAGGGACAAGACCGCTGGCTGCTCACTTCCTACGAAAGGGATGCGATTCGGCCCCATGCCATGGGCAAATTCCGCGATCTGCTGGAGGCGACGGCGAAGAGCCCCGCCATGCTGTTTTACCTCGACAATTGGCAGAGTGTAGACCCGCAAGCATTTCAGCGGATGCAGCAGGAGCAAGCGGCGCGCCGCGGGATGCGCGGTGCTTTCGGCCGCGGCCGCTTTGGATTCCCCGCCGGTATGCCGGCGCCGAATGGGCAGACTCCCGGGCAGGCCCAGGCTAAGAAGAATCTGGACCGCGGGCTTAACGAAAATTACGGCCGCGAGCTGATGGAATTGCACACCCTAGGGGTTGACGCCGGCTACACTCAGCAGGACGTGCTCGAGGTGGCCAAGTGCTTCACAGGCTGGACGATTCGCACCCCGCTGCGCGCTCCGGAGTTCTGGTTTGACGACCGGTTGCACGATCCCAACCCCAAGACGGTGCTGGGCCACCGGATTAACGGAGGCGGCATCAAGGATGGGGAGGAAGTTCTCGATCTGCTCGCGCGTGATCCGCACACGGCGCATCATTTGTCGTTTGAGATCGCGCAATACTTCGTCTCGGATAATCCTCCCGAGGCGCTGGTCGGCCGCATGGCGCAAACCTATCTGCAAACCGACGGCGACATAGGCGCCGTGCTGCACACCATGATCTATTCGCCTGAATTTTGGTCCCGCGAAGCGTATCGCGCGAAAATCAAGACGCCGTTCGAGGTGGTGGTTTCCGCAGCGCGCGCCGTGGACGCCGACGTGGAGATACCCTTGCAACTCGTGCAGTGGACCGGGCGCATTGGCGAGCCGCTTTACCAGTGCCAGCCGCCGACCGGATATTCGGACAAGGCGGAAGCGTGGGTCAATACCGGCGCGCTGCTGAATCGGATGAATTATTCGCTCGCGCTTACCAGCAACCGGCTGCGCGGCGTGATGGTAGATGTCGCGGCGCTTCTGGGAAGCGGCGGTACGGGCGCCGCGAATGCTTCCGAGCAGCCGCGCGAAAAACTGGATCGTGCCATTGCCGTCCTGCTCTCCGGGGAAGTGTCTCCCGAGACGCGCAAGACGCTTGAAACGCAGATGAGCAATCCGCAGGTGCTGCAGGCGAGCCTTGATGATCCGGTGACGCAAGTGAACGACGCCCTGATCGCGGGTCTGGTGCTGGGCTCGCCGGAATTTCAGCGCCGCTAGAAGTTTTTCGGTAGCGCGGGCCCTCCGGCCTGGGTGGTTTGCGAAGTTCGTGGTTGGGTGAAGTTGATGTTTGCGGTAAGTTAGATTTGGCGTTGCAACACGGAAGGAGAAACACCATGGCAGTTTCACGACGAGCATTCCTGAAGGGCGGCGGCATCGCCATGATCGGCATGAGCACGTTGCCCGCATTTTTACAGCGCGCGGTGGCCGCTACCGCCGGCCCCGGCGGCAAAAAACTGGTAGTGCTTTTCCAGCGAGGCGCGGCCGACGGATTGAACATCGTCGTGCCTTTCGGCGAGCCCAATTACTATCGCATTCGCCCGAGCATCGCGATCCCTCAGCCGCGCGCGGGCGCCGATAACGCCGCCCTCGATCTCGACGGATTTTTCGGCCTGCATCCCAGCCTCGCGCCGCTTCTGCCGCTATTCCAGAAGCGCCAGCTCGCCATCGTACACGCCGCGGGTTCGCCGGACACCACGCGTTCGCACTTTGACGCGCAAGATTACATGGAGTCGGGAACGCCCGGCGTGAAGGCGACCGAGGACGGCTGGCTCAATCGCAGCCTGCAATCGCTGCCCGAGCCGCAGTCCTCGCCTTTTCGCGCCGTCGCGATGGGCTCGAATTTGCCGCTGACGCTGCGCGGTTCTGCTCCCGCCATCGCTCTGCCGGATGTGAAACAGTTCCGCGTTTTCTCGCAATCCTCCGCCGTCGAAGGGGGATTTGAGGCGCTTTATGCGCAGACGGTGGATCAGGCGCTGCGCGGCACCGGCACGGAAACGTTTGAAGCGATCGACATGCTGCGCAAGGCCGATCCTTCGCGATTCCAGCCCGAGAATGGGGCGGTATACTCGAACAGCCGTGTCGGGCAGACGATGCAACAGGTGGCCCAGCTTCACAAAGCCGACATCGGACTCGAAGTCACGTTCGTCGATACCGGCGGATGGGACAATCACGTCAACGAAGGCGGCGCGCAGGGGCAGCTCTCGAATTTGCTACGGGATCTGGGCCAGTCCATGGCTGCATTTTCGCAGGACATGGGCGACCGGATGGAGGACATCGTCGTGGTGACGATGTCCGAATTCGGCCGCACCGCGCACGAAAACGGCAATCGCGGCACCGATCACGGGCACGCCAACTGCATGCTGGTGCTGGGCGGCCAAGTGAAAGGCGGCAAGGTTTACGGCCAGTGGCCGGGGCTCGCTCCCGAACAATTAAACGAAGGGCGCGATCTGAAACTCACAACCGATTTTCGCTCGGTGCTCGGCGAAGTCATCTCCGGGCACCTGGGAAACCGCCAGCTCAACAAGGTTTTCCCGGGATTCGACAACGACCCGCGGAAATTCCCGAACCTGCTGAAAACGTAGCCGAATTCTTTAGTGCGTATGCGGCGCCGCGAAATCGCTAATGCGACTTCGCGGCTGCCAATCTTCCGCCGCAAATCCTCCGCGGCGAAACGCTGCTAACGTCGCCCGTCGTCCGTCATCCAACGCCGGGCTGCCAACCAGTTCCCAACTAGTCGGCGGCCACGCGCGCGGGTTCTTCCGCGGGCTCGGCTGAACGGATGCGCATTCCGTAGAACGAGCGATACACGAAAGTAAATGAGATCAGGAAGAACACTGCCGCCAGAAGACGTGTCAGCATACCACCCGTTTCCGTTGTGAGTTTTACGGCCAGCTCGACGGCGAGCAGGCCGAAGAGAGTCGTGAACTTGATTACCGGATTCAGGGCCACCGAAGAGGTGTCCTTGAAAGGATCGCCGACGGTATCGCAAATGACCATGGCGTCGTGCAGTTCGGTGCCTTTCTGCTTCAATTCCACCTCCACGATTTTCTTGGCGTTGTCCCAGGCGGCTCCGGCGTTAGCCATGAAAATGGCCTGGTAGAGGCCAAAAATGGCGATGGAGATCAGGTAGCCGACGAAAAAGAAGGGCTCGAGGAAAGCGAACGCCAGGGTGGCGAAGAACACGGCGATGAAGATGTTGAGCATGCCCTTCTGCGCGTAGCGGGTACAGATTTCGACCACTTTTTTGCTGTCGGCGACCGACGCTTTTTCGCTGCTTTCGAGATTGATGTTGGCCTTGATGAACTCGACAGCCCGATAGGCGCCGGTGGTTACGGCCTGCGTGGAAGCACCGGTGAACCAATAGATCATGGCGCCGCCGGTGACCAGCCCCAGGAAAAACGGGGCGTGCAGCAGGGACAGCTTGTCGACATTTTCAGTGATGCCCTTCGTGAGGGCCATGATGATGGAGAAAATCATGGTGGTGGCTCCCACGACGGCGGTGCCGATGAGCACGGGCTTGGCCGTAGCTTTAAAGGTGTTGCCGGCGCCGTCATTTTCCTCGAGCAGGTCTTTGGCGCGCTCGAAGTTGGCGTCGATGTTGAAATCGCGCTTGAGTTCCTGGCGGATGTTAGGAATTTGTTCGATTTGCGACAACTCAAAAACCGATTGCGCGTTATCGGTGACCGGGCCGTAGGAATCGACGGCGATGGTGACCGGGCCCATGCCCAGGAAGCCGAAAGCCACCAGGCCGAAGGCGAATACCGGCGCGGCGATCATCAGGTTGCCCAGGCCTCCCTGGCTGACGAGGTAGCCGATGGACATCAGGGAGACCATGGCTAGCCCCAGGTAATAACCCGAGAAATTGCCGGCCACGAATCCGGACAAAATGCCGAGAGACGCACCGCCTTCGCGCGCGGAAGTTACGACTTCGCGGGTGTGGCGCGATTCGGTGGAGGTGAAGACCTTCACCAGTTCGGGGATGACCGCACCGGCGAGCGTGCCGCAAGAGATGATGGTAGCCAGCTTCCACCACTGGGTGGAGTCGCCGCCCAGGGTGGGGATGATCACGCTCGAGATCACATAGGTCATGGCGATGGAGACGATGGAGGTGATCCATACCAGGGAAGTGAGCGGCGCTTCAAAGTTCATTTTGTCGACGTGGGCGTAACGGGCCTTGGCGATGGCGCTGTTGATGAAGTAGGCGGCCGCGCTCGCCACCAGCATGGCGATGCGCATCACGAAGATCCACACGAGCAATTGCACCTGCACGGTGGGATCTTTCACGCCCAGCAGGATGAAGGTGATGAGCGCCACGCCGGTGACGCCGTAGGTCTCAAAGCCGTCGGCGCTGGGGCCCACCGAATCGCCGGCATTGTCTCCGGTACAATCGGCGATCACGCCGGGATTGCGCGCATCGTCTTCCTTGATCTTAAAGACGATTTTCATCAAATCGGAGCCGATATCGGCGATCTTGGTGAAGATGCCGCCGGCGATGCGCAGCGCGGCCGCGCCCAGCGATTCGCCGATGGCGAATCCGATGAAGCACTGGCCGGCATAATCGCTGGGAACGAACAGCAGGATCAGAAGCATCATGAGCAACTCCACGCTGATGAGCATCATGCCAATGCTCATACCCGCGTCGAGCGGAATTTCGTAGATGGGGAAGGGCTTGCCTCGGAGTCCGGCGAACGCGGTGCGCGAATTGGCGAAGGTGTTCACGCGAATGCCGAACCAGGCCACGCCGAAGCTGCCGGCAATGCCCAGGATGCTGAACAGGAAAATTACGGCGACGCGCACCGCTTCGTAGTGCAGCAGGACGCCGAAATAGAGCACGATGATGACGGTGATGAAGCTTTCGAGCAGGAGCAGGAATTTGCCCTGCGTGATGAGGTAAGTCTTGCAGGTCTCGTAGATCAACTCGGAAATTTCGAGCATCGAGCGGTGCACCGGCAGGTTCTTCAGGCGCACGAAAATGGTGAGCCCGAAGATCAGTCCGAGTATGCAGAAGAGGATGCCGATCAGCAGGAGCTTATGGCCGTCGATGCCGAGGAAATCTACCTTCGAGAGGTCGGGGAGCTTGAGGTTGGCCTCGCCCCCTGCGGCTTCAGGCGCCGTTTGGGCCAAGGCCGCGGCGGCGCTGGTGGAAATCAGCGCGCCCACCGCCACAGAGATTTTTGCTAAACGAAGCGCGACAGAGCGGATACCCGCCAGGCGCTGCGACTTCATGCGAAACGACTTCACCGCGCTTAGCGAAGCCGTCAATAAAGCGGCGCATACCGCGACCGTTAGACCGGCGCTTGGTGCCGCGTGGAACCAGACCCATCCTGCTACCGACATGCTTCCTCCGTTAGTTATTGAGCGGGCTCGAACTAGAGCCCGCACCCGATTGAGCGGGCTCCAAGTGGAGCCCGCACCCGAATCTCAGGGATCGTGCCAGGGGTGGTCGATCTAGACTAATTAAGAAAATAGCAGCCTGATTTTATAGCAGGCTACCCAGCAGCGGTCAAGGAGACCTCCTTCGGTAGAGTCTTGGGGTATACCCCCGGGGCATTTGTATGTTTATCAAAACACGGTACTTGATAAAGTAGGCGTTTGTAAATGTTTGAAACAGAGGTACTTCCTGAGTCGGTTAGACCGAGGGTATTGAGGTGAGCGGCCGGAATGGGCGAGTGACCAGCGCGTGAGACAGCTACGGCAACCCTACCCAGGAGGGCCGAGGGGGTATTTTCGATGATCGACACAGCACATGGTATCATAAGGAGTTACCAATATCTACCTCATTATGTCTTGGTATTCATTCGAAACGTCGCGTTGCGGCGTTCGAAGGCGGGGCGCAGCAACGAATCTGTTCATCCGGTCGCATGGATACGGTTCGTTTAGTCAATTGTGAAAGTTTGTGCCGCCCCGCTAAGGCTGCGTGCGAGATAGGGCATAGGGAGTTCGTTGCAGAGCCGGGCTTTAGGACGCTTCCGTTCTATTACTAGACGGTGCCACCTGATTGCTCGGCCGAACTGCTCGCTTGTGTGCCCACCAGCCGCACCAGAACATCGCAGACAAGACAAAATAATGGTAAATAAACCAGCCCTTCATGGTTGTTCCCTCCTGGAGACTATTCTGGTGCAGTCTGCATAGAAAACCGATAGCGCGAAGGATGGAATTTTGGCAGTACCGTGGGGCTATGAACTTACTAGGACCGGCTCCTGCTGTGAAGGCGCAAAAGGGCTTTTTGCTGTTCCGCCCACAGAGGTCGACACACACGGATGATACAAGAGGGGTAAAGTAAAGCGCACAGGCAAGAGTGCCCTGCGCTACTGGGAATTGAAGTGGCGTGAAAGGTGGGGGAGAGGGGTGCGGGTGCTCTGATAAAATCGCAGCGTTTGCGCTGCGACGATTTTGCGGTGGGCGGCGAGATACGGTTTCGGCCACGTTGTGGTAGCGCGTAGGGGGCGGTTAACGGCGTATGGGCACATACCACTTTCCGCTTTGGCTGCAAGCCGCGATTGCCGCTTCCGGGGGCCTGGGGCTGCTGATACTGGCTTTTCTGGATTCGACGTTTCTGCCGTTTCCTTCGATGAACGATTTACTGCTGGTGGATCTTTCGATACAGAATCCTTTGAAGATGCCGTATTACGCCGCGATGTCCACGGTGGGGTCGGTACTCGGGTGCCTGTTGCTGTATTACCTGGCGCGCAAGGGTGACCAGGCTGCGTTCCCCGAAAAGGCGGGCCGGCATGCCCCGCGGCTCCGGCGCTGGATCGAGCGGAACGGGTTTCTAACCATGGTAGTGGGCGCGCTGCTGCCTCCGCCTACGCCATTCAAGCTGTTTGTGCTGGCGGCGGCGGCGCTGGGGATGCCGTTGCGCTCATTTATGCTGGCGATGGTGCTGGCGCGAGGGGTGCGTTTTTATCTCGAGGGGTATTTGGCGGTCCGCTACGGGCAGGCGGCCGCGAGCTTTTTGATTGCGCATAAGTATTCCTTTGCGACCGGCACGGTCATCTCAGTAGTGGTGCTTTACTTTTTTATGCGGATTCTGCTGCGGCGCAAGCCCCAGGCGGCGTAGGAGCGAAGGCGGCTTTTGCTGCATTGGATGAGCTGGAGTTAATGCCGCGCGGTCAGGCGGATCCGTGCTGTGGGACCCTATGGTGCGGAAGCACCGTTAAAGGACCTCATGTCACGGGACTAATGTTGCGGGACCCCGTCTTTGTAGGAACTCTGTTGCAGGCCAAAACGGGTATGCCGGAGAGAGTGGGACAAATCATCCAAGATGCAGGTGTAAAATAAAAGGAGCGCAGGCAAGAGTGCCTGCGCTACTGGAGCGGGGATCAACAGGCGTTATTGAAGCGGAGATTCTGGTGGGGTGAAAGGGTTGTGACGATGAGTGGCTCATACAATGTCGACGACAATGTCTGCCACGGCGTCAACCGTGGCGTCGGACGTCGGATTAAACGGGGGCGGCCTGCCGGCTACGGGTGGATCGTCGCTTTTCTGAGCGCGGCAACGCTTGTCCCCTTTGCGAACCTGGGAGCGGCCAAGGTGGCGGGGCCAGGCTCGCAGCGAGCGGGTGCAGCTGACCCGCCGCGTCAGCTCAATGACCCATTGCATCAGCTCAATGATTCGATCGAGGCGCTGGTTCGGCGTATCTCGCCAAGCGTGGTGCAAATCGTGGCCACCGGTTACCAATCCACTGAGGAAAGCAGTCGAGGACAAGCGGACGTGGTGCTCGGAAGACGAAGAGCCATCGGTTCAGGGGTGATCGTGGACGCCGAGGGCTATATCGTGACGAATGCGCACGTCGTGAACGGCGCCCAACAAATCGAGGTGCTCGTGCCTGCGCCGGGGACAGCAGCGGCTCCGCCCGAGGCGGATGCCCGCGGCCAGAGCTACCAGGCCCGTCTCGTCGGGGTGACCCGCGAGATGGATCTGGCCGTTCTGAAGATTGACGCGCACGGCTTGCCCGCGCTGGCGATTCGTTCGTCAGTCGAGCCCCGGCAAGGAGAGATGGTGTTCGCTTTCGGAAGTCCCGAGGGCCTGCGCGACACGGTGACGATGGGAGTGGTTAGCTCGGTGGCGCGGCAGCCCGATCCCGATAGTCCCCGGGTCTACGTGCAAACCGATACGCCCATCAATCCGGGCAATAGCGGGGGTCCGCTGGTGGATGCCGACGGCGCGCTGGTAGGGATCAACACTTTTATTCTGTCCACTTCGGGAGGCAATCAGGGGTTGGGCTTTGCGATTCCGGCCGGGGTGCTGGCATTCGCGTATCCCCAACTGCTGAAGTACGGCCATATTCACGAGCCGGAAATGGGCGCTATCCTGCAGTCGATTACGCCGGAATTGGCCGCGGGGCTGCATTTACAAAAAGATTTTGGCGTGATTGTTTCGGACGTGGTGCCAGGGGGCCCGGCGGATACGGCCGGCATGAAAATTCAAGACATCATCCTGAGCGTGGACGGTGCGCCGGCGGGGAGCCTGCCGCTGGTGAACCACAGTCTCTACATGCATGGCAGCGGCGAGCACACCAAAATCGAAGTGCTGCGCGGCTCGAACCGCGTGCAACTGGACGTGCCGCTGATCGAGAAGCCGCACAAAGCCGATAACCTGGTCGATCTCGCGGACCCGGTAAAAAATGTGGTGCGGCGATTGGGAGTTTTGGGGATCGAACTGAACCTCGACCTGGCCCGCGATTTGCCTGACTTGCGGATTCCCACCGGAGTGATTGTCGCGGCCAAGACTTTGGATGCGGCGGACGGCGAGGTGCCGCTTGAAACCGGAGACGTTATCCACGCCATCAACGGAGCGACGATTACCAGTGTGGCGGGATTACGTGCGGCGCTCGATAAGCTGAAGCCGGGGGATGCGGTGGCGTTGCTGGTTGAGCGGTTCAACCAGCTCATCTTTGTTTCGTTCGTGCTATAGGGATTTTCGTTTGTCCTGCAGGGGATTCCTTGGCCCTGTATAGGTTCTCCTTCGTGCCGTAGGTGCCGGCAACAGAGCGCTCGCATGCTTAGCGCAGTGGCTGGGATGTCGCGGCGGCGAACTGCAGCTGGTTCGAGATGACTTGCGACTGGGGGCTCAGGGTAACGATGACGACGACCTCGCCGAATTGATCCGCGGGCGGTGCGGCGGCCCAGCGTAAATCACGAAGCTCGATGCGGTAACCGTAGGAGGTTTCTTCCTGCGTGGCGAATGGAAAACGGGCAAAGGCGAGGAACGCCTGCGCGGCAGGGCTGCGGCGCGCGTTTTCGAGCGCGGGAGAGTCCGCGGGCTTGAAATGGGGATGGGCTGTTTCGGGATCGAATGCGCCGAAAAGCGGGACCTGCACTTCATCGATAGCGTCGGGAGTTTCCACCAGGCCGGTCCAATTCAAGGGCGATGATAGCGGAAATGCGGAGGAGCGCAGCGGCGTTTCACCGCGGTAGACGCGCGAATTCAAAAGCGCGACAGCGTTTTGGTGTGCGACCCCGCGGCCGCCGAAATATAGCAACACCAGAAGCATAACGGCCGTGGTGCCGCGGCTTCCTTGGTGAATCTGGGCGCGCCCGCTGATTTCCTGGGTGACCAAGCCAAACAGCCGGGGGAGCAATACGGCGGCCAGTAAAAGGAACAGAAGCAAGGGATCGAGCGATGGTGCGAAGTCCCAGGCATACCATCGGCCGGAAAAGGGCCACAGGAGTTTGACGCCGTAACTGTTAGAGAGGTCGAGGAGCAGATGCACCGACGCGCCGGCGAGGCACACGATTAGCGCAGGGAAGAATTGCACTGCATGCCGAGCAGTGGGGCCGGGCCTAGGAAACCTGGAAAAAAGTGCAGCGGTCACGCAAGCGATCAGCGCGGCGCCGAGGAGCGAGTGGGAGGCGGCGCGATGGGTGGCCAGAAAGAGGCGCGGGCCGCCGAGGTAGGCGAGCCAGTCAAGGTCAGCCGCGAGGCCTGACACCAAGAGCATGGGAGTGGCTAAGCGCGACACGCGGTTCAGGCCGGTTTGGCCGAGCGCGAGGGAGGCTAGCGCGTGGGTGACAGGTTCCAAGGATTGGCCTCGGTGGTGTTGTAGCGCGCGTTCGTGCTTACGTGCGTGCGAAATGCCGGAAAGAGCCTCGGGTCTCCGTCACAAAACGACAGAAGACCCTCGCTACATTGCGCGACGCGAGCTACATATCAGCCAACCAGTTTGGCCAGGCGCATATATCAGCCCACCAGTTTTGGCCATGCGAAGTCCTTGCGCCACCGTAATTTTCAGTCGCGCCTCCAGTAGCACCGGCATTCCTGCCGGTGTTCTTTTTGGTGGCAGCTGGGATTCAGCGCCGCGCAGTATGCGTTAGCGACGATCATGAATTAGCGATGGGGGAACCGCCAGCGTTAGAGCGTCGGGCACGATGCGGAATTCGGACGACGGAAGACGCTCGCTACATCGCGCGACGCAAGCTACATATCAGCCCACCAGTTCGGCCATGCGAAGCCCTTGCGCCACCGTAATTTTCAGTCGCGCCTCCAGTAGCACCGGCATTCCTGCCGGTGTTCTTTTTGCTGGCAGCTGGGATTCAGCGGCGCGCAGTATGCGTTAGCGACGATCATGAATTAGCGATGGGGGAACCGCCAGCGTTAGAGCGTCGGGCACGATGCGGAATTCGGCGGGCAGTGCGCCCGCGGATTCGCCATCGACTTGCACGCGGGCGGGCGATGCGGCGTCGAGCGGCTCGCAACGAACGGAACTGGCCTGGAAAAAATGGGCGTGGCGCGCGCTGCGCAGACGGCCGGCGCAAAGGAGCGATAAGTAGGCGAGGTAGATGAAGCGGCTGCGCGTGGTGCACACCATTAATTCAAACGAGTCGGAGTATAAATCCGCCTCCGTGGTGATGCGAAAAGGGCCGCCGTAGTTTTTGGTGCGTCCGACGACGATAAGGGTGGCGTCCATGGTTTTGCCGCCGGCAATGACGCGAAATTGCGGGAAATCGTATTGCGCCAGTTGCCGCATGCCTTCGGCCCAGTAGGCGAGGGTTCCCGCTCCTTTTTTAAGGCCGGCGTGCACGGAGTAGACGATGGCGCCGTCGGGGCCGGCTCCCGCAACGCTGAGGAAATAACGCCCGCGGGGATACTTGGCGCTGGCGGCAGGCGAGCCGTTAGTTGGACCATTGCCGACGGGGGCGCCGGCGCGCGACTTCTGATCGGCGACCAGTCCAAGTGCGATGCGCCGGAATTCGCTGCGAGCTACAAGCGCCGCGGATTTTTCAATGTGCCAGGGCAGGCCCAGCTCCTTGGCCAGGACGTTGGCGGTGCCGGCGGGCAGGAGGGCCAGGGGCACTTGGCTCCCGGCCAGACCGTTAACGACTTCGTTCAGGGTGCCGTCGCCGCCGCAGGCCAGCACCAGTTGGCGGCCGTCCAGGACTGCTTGGCGCGCGAGATCGGTGGCCCCACCGGGGGCCTCGCCCGGGCCGTCGGTAAGAACAAGCTGAGTCTCGATGTGGTCGCGCGACAGGATGGCACGGGCGCGGTCGATCTGCTTCAGGCGTGCGCTTTTGCCCCGGCCGGAAGCGGGATTGAAAATGAGCAGCGCGTCCTGAATCTTTGCAGGGCTCGGCGTCGGATCGGATTGAGATGGCTTGTGCGTGGCGGGGGCTCCGGTGAAAGAGTGAAGGCTGTCCGCATTGTATAATAATCCATTACTCGCGCCGGCCTCATCAGTCAGAAAGTTCGATGGAGTAAAGAAGATTTGGCGCGGCTGTTTAGGAATCACGGCTCGGTCGAATACGCCATGAAGTTATTGCGTCGCGCCGAAGCAATCACTGCAACGCTATCAGTCGATGTAAACAAAATCGGCTCCGGCATTGGCCGATCATATACCTGGCTAGCCCTCAATCCCATGAATCCCGCCTGGATTCTTGCCAAAGGATGCGTTCGCGGGTGACGTAACTTTGTGTGTGTAAAAAAGAGAGAGGGTGTAGGTTTTGTTGTGTCGAGCAACATCTCCCATTAAAGGAGCCCTACACCTTATGAATCGTGACTATAGCACGGACCAGTTCCAGGCTTTTCGGCAGCGGGTGCGCGAAATTTTTTGGGGGCAGGTTCGCTGGCGCACCCCAACCCACGGGTGCGGGCTCTACTTGGAGCCCGCGCAATAGATGTAGCACTATTTTTCGGGGGGTAGCCCATTTTTGCGTTTGCGCCCGAAGAGGCTCGCTACAAGAACGGCGCAAAAGTGGGGCTTTTTCCGAGCGGTGCAACTGCAAACCGGCGCAAATAGTTACGCGGCGACCTCCACATGTAGGTTGGGTCCCATTGCGGTACTTGTACGAGCGTTGGCTTTCGGCACAGTATTTCCTCAGGCCGACCGGGGGTCATGTCGCCGCAAGGTACCATCGGGGGTGTCGGGATAGTTGTCGCCTGCGCCGGGGAGTTTTGTTGCATCCCGCGGCTAAAATAGCTAAACAAGCCAAATACCGGCGATCGCCTACGTTGGTAGGGGCCACTTTCCGAGAATCCCGTTCTCAGGCACTGGCAACGCGCGTAGAATAGCGAATTTGAAAATATGAGAGATAAGGTCCAGACGTTCGACACCGTTATCGACCAATGCCCCTGGATTGTGCAGGGAAAGTTGCGTGCGATGTAACGGCTGGCGCATGGAAAAGAATTTCCGCTTTCTCATCGGCTTCAGCGTTGCCATCATAGCTGGCTTGCTCGTCGTCGGGGCCGTATCGCACGGAGTCATTCGGCACATAGTACAGACATCTCCACTCTGGATCACCATTGTCCTTGGCATTCGCCGTTCCGCCTGGAGCAAATGGACTGCGCTGCCATGCTTTGTATTCTGGCTTCTGCTCATGACGGCAATTTGGTTGTTCTTGCTTGGGTGGGCGCGGATCGTCTCTGGGACCTTCTCGCCTACCGAAATTGCCATGACCGTGATCGTAGGGCTGGCTTCACTAGCAGGAATTGTTGAGGCACTGGCCACGAGAAGCGGAGTCCGTCCTCTACCCTCGGTAGCTACTGTGTTGGTCGTCTCGGTGTTGCAGTTAGCTGCCCTGCGGCTGAGTCTGTTACCAGTAATCGCTCACCGCTGATCCACAAAATATCTGCCTGAGGCGGCGTGGTAGCAGTGCCAATTGCTGCCAAGTCCAGATAAGTTGTCTCGGAATGTGGTCGTTCCCGCAAAAAGCCAGTATCCGAGAATCCCGTTTAGCAGGCGTTATGATCGTTCCCTAGGGTGAGGTCGTCGTTGCTGAAGAGTCGTTCAGATTTTGATTGCCCTTGTCAAAAACCGCATGCCCGCCCAGCGATCGAAACTGGTACGGTTAGAGCACCGAGGTTACAGTCATCTTGCTCGGAAGATACCGTATGGGACCGGATCGATATTCAACCTTTTTTACCTCACCCGGCAGTAAGCGAAACCGCACTGAACTCTTTCCAGCCTCGCGCGACATGAGAGGCGGATATGAAACCGAAAGCTCGTGGTCACCTGGAGGTAGCTCGATACGATGTACTCCCCAAGCTTTCCGCTCCTTCGTTCCGTCGATCTCTAAAGTTGGGGTGATAAGAAAGTAGGCAAGATCCCAATACGAATGAACCAAGCTCACTTCAACATACGAATGTGCCAAATTGACTTCAACGTAGGAACGCTTCGCCTCCATGTGCTGACGGTACACCCGCCGGCCCGGCGCTGGCAATCGGCACCCAGAGACGGTGTCTGATTTGGCGACTGAGCTTGCTTTTGCCGCGTATGAAGCGTTTTACCGCAGCTTCGAGGTACAACGTAGCGGAATGATGTCAGGGCCTGATAAGTTCTATAAAGGGGGAAGTCAAGAAAAAACACTTCTCCCGCGGCCGGAGTTTTTCTTGCTTCCCAGCCCCCGTGAACGAGCGAGAGTTCTGATCTGCCGCTCCATGGTCTCGGTGTGTAGGGCGCAGTGACTCGACGATTTGGGTTTCTTCTACCAGCGGTTTTCATTGTCTGCCGCAACGAAGCCGATCAGTTCTGAGACCCGCAAAGCAGAACGGTGGTCAGGTGCCAACCATGGTTCTATCGGAGACTCGTGGCCTATAGCTTTTTCGGGTTGTCCGAGAGGGCCTAGGGTCGGCTGTGAGACTACGTGCCCGAGGCACATCGCGCCTAACTTATCAGCTGAGACTCGCTCTCGAACCCGAGTGTCTCGAAGAACCCGACGGCCACCGCCAGAGAAGATTCCCGCGATGGAGTGGACTCGTTCAGAGACACTCAAGCTGCTTGTGTTTTCAGATACTGGGCGTCGAAACGTACCCCCTTCTTCCAGAGGTGCAAGGTGATGGCCGCAATCTTGCGTGCCAGCGTCAGACGCGCCATCTCCGGACGGATACCCTTGGCCAGCAGCGCGGTGTAGAACTCCTGAAACGGACCGGGCTTATGGGCCGCGACAATCGCCGCAGCCTTGAACAGATTCTTCAGATCGTGATTGTGGTTGGTGTTGAGCCCGCGAACGGACACCGGCCTGTTCGTCCTTCGTAACTGTCCTTCGACAGAACGATAGTCGCCGCTGCTGTGCGTCTCGATGCCAAAGCCGCTGAAGGTCCACAACTGCCGCTTGGTGCGGAAGCGATGCGGCGTCTGTATGATACCGATCAACACCGCAGCCCGGATCGGACCCATCGACGGAATCTGGCAGAGCAGCTTCCACGCCGGATGTTTCTGGCTTTCGGCCAATAACTCGCGCCGCACCTGCTGACGTAGGGACCGGAGAGCATCGAGTTGTTGGTAGTAGAACTCCGCGCGGCGGTGCACGCCGGGTTCGCGGATCTTCGCCAACCATTCTGCACGGTGCTGCGGTGCATAGACCTGCTTGCCGGTGCAGGGGATGGCCCAACTGCGGTACAGCGCTTTCACCCGGGTCATCACCCGAGCTGTGTCCTTGCTGATGGTCAGATAGCTGCGCACCAGCTCCTTCAGAGCTCTCACTCCATGTTCCCCGTAATAGACCGCCTTGAGTTGGCCCATGCGCAGCAGCTCAGCCAACTTCCGCGCGTCGATGCGGTCACTCTTGTTGCCGTGGTTCAGCAGGGCATTCTGGCGAGGATTGCACACCACGACTTCCGTGACGTGCGGTTGGATCAGATCGTATAGCCAGGCGGCCCAGGTTCCTTCCTCGAAGGTGACATGCAAGTTTCCGTGCAGACCCCCGAGAAACTGCAGAATGGTGATCGCTTTGGTTTCGATCACACATTCCATGACGATCTTGCCGGCCGCATTCAGGACGGCGATCGAGATACTTTCCTTGTGGACATCGAGACCGATATACTTCGCGCTATCCATGTTGGGGCGCTCCTCTCGGTAGGGGTTGTGGCAACCACCCAAACCCTACTCCCTAAGGGGCGCCCTTTATATTGCGTCGCATTATCGTCATGTGGGAGCCAGTGTCCGAGAATCGAATGAACCCGGGTACGTCCGCCAACGCAGATGCAGTTGAACGCGATGGTAAAATAGGACATGCGCACATTCAGTATTGTGAATGCTGAAGAGGCCGACACGGGCGGGCGCCCCGCGACTATCCGTCTCGTAAATGCTCTGCAATCATATCCTTGTGCGATTCGCGTCCGGAACCCCCATGGAATCATATCCTTGTACAAAACATACCGGGGTGGGGCCCGTAACTGGCTAGTTAACCCCTGCCGAGGATGTCTCCGTCACCCTGCCGGCCAGGCGCTTCGTAGAGCTAATGATACGACGAATCCGTTTCAGACATCTCTCGGTGCGGTCCGCTCGAGAAAGTCCGGAGCGATCGAGCGAAGGCGTGTTGCCTAACAAATCCATGGAAAAGACGCGACAGATCGGCGGCGACAAAGCGAGCGAGGAGATCGCCAAGCTTCGCGAGGAGATTCGCGGGCACGAGCGCCGCTACTACGTCGCGGACAATCCCACGATTTCGGATGCGGAGTTCGATGCGCTGATGAACGAATTGAAGGCGCTCGAGGCCGCGCATCCGGAGCTGCTGACGCCGGACTCTCCCACACAGCGGGTGGGAGGCGCGGCGCGGAAGGGGTTTGAAACGCGCCAGCATCATCCGCCGATGCGCAGCCTGGACAACGCGTTTTCGTATGAGGAACTGGATAATTTCGACCGGCGCGTGCGCGAGCTGACGGGCCGGGACAGCGTCGCGTATGTCGTGGAGCACAAGTTCGATGGGCTGAGCATCGCGCTACGGTACGCAGGCGGCGCGCTGGCGCGCGGGGTAACGCGGGGCGACGGCACGACGGGTGAGGACGTCACGGCGAACATTCGCACGATCCGGTCGATCCCCTGGCAGGTGGATGCGGCGGCGAGCAAGCGGCTGGGCCTGGGAGACGATCTGGAAGTTCGCGGAGAAATCGTGATGCCGCGAAAAGCGTTTGCGGAATTGAACCAACAGCAGGAGGAGCGCGGCGGGCGGCGGTTTGCGAATCCGCGCAATGCGGCGGCGGGAGCGGTGCGAGTGCTCGATCCGGCGGTGACGGCGTCGCGGCAACTGGATTTTTTTGGATATACGCTTTTGACCGGCGGGGCGGCAGGGGGACGCGTGCCGTTCACGCGGCACTCGGAGGCGCTGGCGGCGATTGCGGAGCTGGGATTCAAAGCGTCAAAAGACTGGGCGGTTTGCGCGTCGCTGGCGGAAGTGAAGGAATACTGCGACGCGTGGGAAGGGAAGCGCGAGAAGCTGGCGTACGAAATCGACGGCATCGTAATCAAGGTGAACCAGATTCCGCTGCAACAGGAGCTGGGATTCACGGCCAAGGCGCCACGGTGGGCGATTGCATACAAGTATCCCGCGCGGCAAGAAACCACCATTGTGCGCGAGGTAATTTTTCAGGTGGGACGCATGGGCACGCTGACTCCGGTGGCGCTGCTCGAGCCGGTGGCCGTGGGCGGGGTTACGGTGGGGCGTTCGACGCTGCACAACATGGACGAGATCGCGCGGCTGGGGCTTTTTATCGGAGATACCGTATTGGTGGAACGCGCCGGGGAAGTGATCCCGCACATCGTGAAGGTCCTGCAGCAGGGAGCGGAGCGGCGGGCGGTGGAGATACCGGAAAATTGTCCGGAATGCGGCAGCCGGATCCACCGCTTGCCGGACACGGTGGCCTACCGGTGCGTGAACGCGGCGTGCCCGGCAAAGCGGAAGGAGTCGTTGATTCATTTCGCGGCACGGCATGCCATGAATATCGACGGGCTGGGTGACAAGATCGTGGACCAGTTGGTCGATACAGGAATGGTGCGGGATTTTGCGGATCTGTACAGGCTCACGGTCGAGGGGCTGGCAGGGCTCGAGCGCATGGCCGAGAAATCGGCGCAAAACCTGGTGGACGAGATCGCAGGCAGCAAGAACGCCAATCTGGCCAGGCTGATCTATGCGCTGGGGATTGGCTTCGTGGGAGAACGCACGGCGCAATTGCTGGCGGAGCATTTTGGATCGACAGAGGCGCTGGCAGCGGCGAGTGAAGCGGAACTGACCGAGGTTACCGAGGTGGGCCCGAAAGTGGCGGCAAGCATCGTGGAATTTTTCGGCGAAAACGCGAATCGCGGAGTGCTCGAGCGGCTGCGAGCAGCGGGAGTGGATCCGAAGCAGGAACTGCATGCGCCAAGCTCGACAGTGCTGGCGGGCAAGACGTTTGTGTTCACGGGGGCGCTGGCGCGGAGGTCACGGGAGGAGGCTGGCGCGCTAGTAACGGGGCACAGTGGGAAGGTTTCGAGCACGGTGAGTAAGAATACCGACTATGTGGTGGTGGGAGCCGATCCGGGATCGAAGGCGGATAAGGCGAAATTGCTCGGCGTGGCGACGTTGAGCGAAGACGATTTCGAGGTGCTGCTGGCGGGGAGGATTCCGGCGGCGGCCGCGCAAAGCGAACTCGGCGGGGCGGTTGAGACAGGGGAAAAGGTAGCGAAGCGACGCGGGCGCAAGATTGTCGACGCGAAAGATGGGGGTGAGGCTACGCCGGTTAAGGCGGCTAAAAGTCAGGGGAAAGCGAAGCGCGCGCGCTAGAGGTTGCGGCGATAAACGGAGCAATAAAACGCTGCGATAAGGACGCGACCGTTTGGTGAATCGGTGGCGGGTCGCGCTATAATTGCGGCGGTGAGCGGGCTGGGCGATCGCTGGGCGCGGCAGGACGCGCGCCTGGAGGAAAGTCCGGACTCCGCAGGGCGGCGCGCCTGGTAACGCCAGGGGGCAGGGCTGGTGACGGCCCGGCTACGGAAAGTGCCACAGAAAATATACCGCCGGTGCGGCGAGCACGGTGGTCGGCCAGAGGCAAAACCTCTGGCAGGTCTGCAAACATCGCCGCATCTGGTAAGGGTGAAATGGTGGGGTAAGAGCCCACCGCGTCTCGAGTGATCGGGACGGCAAGGCAAACCCCGCGCGGTGCAAGGCCAAATAGGAGGGGAGGGCTAGCCCGGCCCGCTATGACCCTCGGGTAGGCCGCTTGAGCCGCCGAGCGATCGGCGGCCCAGAGGAATGATCGCTACGGCGCGTGGAAACACGCGCCCACAGAATCCGGCTTATAGGCCCGCTCACCACTAACTACTTTATTTTTCATTGCACCGTGCCCTTGGGTGTGGGCCGGTGTGCAAAAACTGTGCAATCGCGAACCGCTTTTTCAATTCCTTCGGGACTTCTCCATGATCCGGCGGATTCCCAGAACGCGCGGACCGATGGTGGCTGGCGGCACATCCGGCGCAGCGCCCGGCGAGCGTGGTACGTGACGTGAAAATTATGGTGAAACATGGAATTATTTTGAGGCGCTCCGAGGCAAGCAGAAAGGCCGGAGGCCCTTTTGCCTCCGGCCCTGCGTCAAGAAAAGCGCGTCAAGCCGTTGTCTCTCCTTTCTTGAGCCTGCCTCGGAGCCTTTGCGCACCGTGCTCTTAGTACGAATTACTTCTCGATCGGTCGAACATCGCTCTGAAGTCTAGGCCCACTCTAAACGTCGCTGCATTGTCGTGGAGTTGTTCGCTCCGAACGTACCCGGGCTCCAAATAGAGGAATCGGTTGATGTTCAGTCTCACGAAAGCGGTTTCCCCGTGATCGTGAGTGATGTCCCCTACGGTGATGGAACCATTTGGCTGCAAGAAGAAATTTTGAATCCCGTTATAGGCCTTCTGCGGACCCGCCGGCAGAAATCTATAGTAGGACCCGCCCACCCTCAAGCGTCGGTTTAATCGAATGGTAGCGCCAGGCTCGACGGTGCCGATAAAGCCCAGAGTCTTGAATGACTGGATGAGCTGGTACGGGCTTGACATCAGGCGCGTGTCTAGGATGCCGTCGCCAATTCCAACATTTACGTACGGTTCAAACCTCCCGACGGCACGGCTGAAATGGTTGTACCATTCCGCTCCAAGCCTGCCCGTGCTGAAAGCGCCGGTCTCCGATGCCGGTACAGAAATGGTGAAAAATGTGGCGTAATCGAGAGCAGGATTGTTAAAAGTTAATCGCACATCAAAATAGGGATCGCCGAGGTGTTTTTCCCACGGATGCGCGATTGTCGGATCGACGGTGCTGCGTATCATATACACCGGAATTCCTAAGTCCACTCCAACGTGCCTGTTGAAATCGTAGCCGACGTTTGTATCCCACAGCAGTACTTGCCCTTGGCGGCCGCTGTCGCTTCCTCGAAATTCTCCGTAGGCCGTAACTCCGCGGACCTCGCTTCCGGAGGCGTCTTGCGCCGAAACAAGCGCGGCGCCGAACGAGCAAAGAACCAGGATTGTCGCGCTCAAAATAAACCACCTCTGTTTGCGCAATTTGTTCGATCGCATGTTCTCCCCCGATCTTGAGTTTGTTCGCTAATTTACCTGGCTGCGTTTTTTTCCATAATGATTCCTAAATTAAGAGAGGCAGGAGGCTGACGGTTCAGCCTCCTGCGCAATAAGGCCTCCTAGTCGTCAGTGGACGGGAGGCTGAGTTTCCTCTCGCTGCTCAATTGGCGTTTTGGGTTTGTCGTCTGGTTTCTGCGGCTTTTGCGTTTTCTCCTTATTCTTTGCGCCGCTGTCTTTGGCGTTGCTGCTCTTGGCACTACTGTCCTTCCCGCGATCGCCTGTGTCCGTCTGCGTCTCGTTCTTCGCGGGAACAATAGACGATGGGTTTGCTCTCACCCGCTCTTGCACCTGTGGGTCCTTGTCCAGAAACGCCTGTAGATCCTTGTGGCGCTTCAGGTAGTCGTTGTCATTGACGAGGGCGGGATTTGCTTGCAGGTCCTTGTCAATGTCCTTGTGCTTGGCCAGGAACGCGTCTCTGTCCGCACGCTGTTTTGGCGTCAGGTCCCGATCCGGCGCGGAATTTGCGGTTTCCCGTCGGCCAGTTTCCATTCCCGATCGGTAACGGTACTGTTCTCGCACCTCCGGGTCCTTGTCCAGGAACGCTTTGAAATCCTTGTGGCGATTCAAGTAGTCGTTGTCATTGACGAGGGCGGGATTTGCTTGTAAGTCCCTGTCAATGTCCTTGTGCTTGCTAAGGAACGCGTCCCTGTCCGCACGCTGTTTTGGCGTCAGATTGGCGTCCCCGTTACCTGTGAGCCCTGCCCCACGGGCGTCGAGTTGATTCTCTCGCCGCATGAAGTAGTTGGGGTTCTCCCGAAACTCCGCCTGCACCTCCGGATGCTGCGCCAGAAACGATTGAAGTTGCGGATTGGCTCTCACGTAATTCGGGTCGTCGATCAGCGATGGGCTGTTTCGCAATTGCTTATCGATATCCGGATGGCTGTCGAGGAACTGGTCCATCGTTGCAAGTTGTTGCCGGGTCAAATCCGGGTTCGGGTTCCCCCGAGCGTTTTCGGCGATCTCAGATCGGTCTCTATCGGTCGCTGACCGGTTCCTGAAGTCGTCACGCATCCCCGGGTCCTTGTCCAGGAAAGCCTTGAAATCTTTGTGGCGATTCAGGTAGTCGTTGTCATTCACGAGTCCAGGGTTCGCGTCTAAGTCTCCGGCGATATCCTTGTGCTTGGCCAGGAATGCGTCCCTGTCCGCACGCTGTTTTGGCGTAACGTTCGCGTCGAACCGATTGTCCGCTCGCGTGAAGAAGGATGGATTTTGCCGGAGTTCGCCCTGCGCCCGCGGGTTCCTGTCGAAGAAAGTTTGCAGCTCCTTGTGGTGCCTGAGATAGTCGGGATCACTCACCAGCCCAGGCTTATTTTGTAGGTCCTTGGCAATGTCTTTGTGCTGTGCCAAAAACTGATCGAAATTGGCTCGATCGTCATTGGCGCCGTTGTCTTGCCTTTGAACCTGGGTTTGTGGGACCTGCTGAGTTTGTTGCGCTCTGACTCCGATTCCCGGTGCGCCGCTAAGCGCGATAGCTACGCTCCACAGGAAAATGCAGCGACAACGGTGCTTGCTGTGAGTCCGCATGTTACCTCCCAGGAATACTTTTTTATTTTGTTATAGGGTTGGGACGCTCGATGTGTTTTTGGGCGGGGAAGCCACTTGCGACATCGAACGGAGGTAATGCTGAGCCCAGATTTGTTTCCCGGTACACCTCCCGTGTCCATCCGGAGCTTTCAAGCATGGACAAGTTGCAAGGACCATGCCAGACGATTTAAGCCTCCACCGTTCAATAACATAGAATCGGCAACGTTAATCGAGCTGGTGCGACCAGGGTGTATAAGTTTCCAGACCGCGAAATTTTCACCTTGCAGATTTTTCCTACAGAGATCGCCTGAAGAGCCATGAAGCGAAACACGCAATGTCCCGCATGTGGACATTGTTTTGAAAAATCGGCCAGAATCCATCCTCCGGCGCCGGAGAGCCCGGAATTGTTCCCATGTTCGGCGCGATCGGAAACGCGATCTTCGACGCCGTCGGTGCGCGTCTGCGCCAGGGACCTTTCACTCCGGAGCGAGTCCTGAGTGCGATAAAGGCCAGTGGAGCAGTCTCACAACGGGCATAGGTAAGTCGGGACCGCTCGCGGGAACCTCGAACACGAGGGCACAAGGAGCAGAAGAGCAGCGTGCCGATGCGAATCGCGGGCTTACTTGACCTCGACTAGCTCCGATTCGTACCCCAGCGCCTTCAGGTCGGATTGCACGGCCTCGACATTTCCTTCAGAGAATTCCGTGGCCGCCCTTTCCTGTGCAACTAATCCATACTTGGTGCCTGGCACGTTCACCGGGGGATTGCTCTGGGCTACTGGATTGGTGACCCAGCCACTGCCCACAGGCAGGCCAATATACCGCCCCTTGTAGTCACCAGATGTTATTCGGATTCTCTCCATCATGGTTGGATACCTCCGTTGGGTCGATTCTAGCACGCATCAGCCGTGGCAGTGGTGTGTGTAACGGGTTGCTTTGTGAGAGAAATGATCGCCTTCCCGTGGTGACACCGTGCATGACTGGCGGCGCAGGGAATAGTTGGCAAGAAATAATCACGACCGTCGATGAACTTGGAGGAAGCAAACCTGGAACTAAATCAGCGGAGATTAAGTGAGATTAACGAAGGCGGAGGCGGAAGAAGTTGGGGTAGTGTGGAGGTTGACCTCGAGCGTACTGCATCAATTCAAGCGCCTTGGGACGGTGGCCATAGATGGTCACAGTTTTACACCCCACTGGTAGGGCCTCTTATTTGCGACCCGTCGCATTCTTCTTCCTTCGCTCCGCCCATCGTTTTTTCATCAGCATAGATAATCGCTTCCGCCCTGCCGCAGTCAGATGGTGTTTTCGAGGTGCTGTTGCACGTTTACTGGAAGGTTGATTCGCGGGCCTGGCGGCTCGCGTTGTGTGTGCTCCGTCCAGCGCCGCTATAGCTTCGTCCAGGCGATTTCTTTCTGCCGTTAGTTCCTTCACAATTTCCTGCGTGTCCATGTATCCTCCAATGTTTGGTCCAGTTTGAGATAGGCTATTGTAGCGGGTATGGGCAGGACGTTAGCGAACCGTAAGCGGGATTTTTCTGGCGTCGGATGACGTTGGGTGCCTGTACTCGGAATGACGGCGAAGTTCTTCCATTGCACGCTGCCCTGGATCACGGGCGTATGTGCAAATACCGCGCCATTGGGAACCGATTTTCGATTCCTTCCGCACTTTTCAGGGGCCCCGGGTTCGCTCGCGATGCGGACGAATTCCGTGAGGGCCGCGCCATGGCTCCCCAGCTTATTTGCCCCCTTCGCCCCAACCAGACGGTGCGGCCAATTTGTCGCGGTACTCCTGGGCCTGCGACGGTAGACAGAGCTCCTCTTGGACATTCTGATCCTTCATCCAGTAGTAATCCGTCTTCATTAATTGGAAGGGCTTGGTGTAATACTTCGGGTCATCGACGGTTACAGTTGCCTCGAGATGGTATTGATCGAGGCGCGTCCAGCGCTCTTCGAGCTTCGCGTCGATGGTGTGGGGGTGGCCGACCTCATCGAGCCAGGTTCTTTCGTCCAGGCCTGTCGAGTCGATCACGAACGTGTTGTCCCCATCCCAATGGCCGATCGAATATCCGTAATACCGGGAATCGGGAGTCCCGGCCGCGTCCACCTTCTTGGGAAGCTCCCTTCCGTCCGTCCAGACTTCGCGCCATATCCGTTGTTGTTCAAACAGCATGAGCATCCGATTTTTCACTGGCTCGAACTCGATACCTCCTCTCATGCTTACGGCGTGATTCAGTAGGTCGCGCGGAAAGCCGAGAGGGTCACACATCATGAAAGGGTCGTTTGAGGCCGCCAGACGGACCATCGCATCGGGCACCACCCGCCCCGCCGCCGGAACCGGGTGATTGAGTTTGAAGGCCGCCTCGCCTGCGGGCGTCATATCAGGGTAAGGACCCATTGCTGTTTTTTGGGGACCCACCCAGGCGCCAGTCAGATCATGCTTGGGAGCAGGGCCGGGAGGATTCGGCATTGCGGGGACGCCCTCCGCAACGTAACCCGGTGGTATAGCTCGCCCCCGAGGCTCTTGGGCCATTACGGCTGAAGAAAGCGCAAGCACGGCCAACAAAGCGACGATTGATGCGGTGACCGGATTTCGCATTTGCACTACCCTCCTTGTTTCATCATGCAGACGTGGAAATTGTCCGTTGCAAACAGCAACCGCGTGCGTGAAAAAATACGCGCCCGGCGGGGCTTCGTTTAGGGCCCTTGGGCTACTGGACTTCAGCGATGACTCTACTTAGCGTCCTTGCCCCCATTACCGTTCCCAGGGTTCCCACCGGCATCGGGGCCGTAGCCCGACTTGTCCCCGGCGTCTCCGCCAAGCTGAGTGTCGTGCAAGATGGTGCCATCGGCGAGCACGACGCGATTCAGACGTCCCGCAGGATTGCCCGTTTTGGTGGCGTAGATGTAGACGGTGACTACATCCCCGGGGTGCAGCGAACTCTTGCTCCACCCGATTAGCCTAAGCGCCTCAGGACTGGCCGTTTCGCCGGTCCAATGTACGACGTTTCCTTTATCATCCTTCACATCGAATTCGACCAGGCTGTGGGGATTGGCCCACGCAAATTTCGTCACCGTGGCTTGCTTGAATTCCGATATCTTGTCCGCGTACGCCGCGCTTCCGTGATGTGCCAGCAGTGGGCCGCTAACAACCAGAAGACCAACGCCCAAAACGAACGCCACCAGCAGCTTGCTTTTCATTCAGCACCTCCTAAAAAAACTTTGCGGTTCGAGCCAACCCCGTGGAAGGAGATAGGCCGAAATCCCCTTTTCACTTTCCAAAACGGCATGATTGTACACTTATTCCGCCTTTCCGCAACATTGCGGATAAGAATTTCGGCGGCGAAGAATTCGCCAACAATTCCGCCACCCCTTCCGCTGCATTGTGTCGACCCATCTGCTGAAATGGATTGCCTGAAATGACCCGCTTCGGTTTACCGCTAGCAAGGCGATGAGTATGCGTCGTAAGCAAGCCTCTAATTGTCTTGACGCTTAATCGGAGAAGGTGTCAACCCGTCCCCAAGATTTGCGATTCATTTTCTTGCTCCCATAGCAGCACTAAGGGGAAATCCATGAGTGTTCAAATATTAGAGTGCGGCCTGCCACCGTGGACTAAGGACCATGCCGTACACGTGTCTCTGGCTGTTATGGCGCCATCCTTAAATAAGAATCAAGGATGTGCACTTGGCGCTTGCTGGGCCAAGCCCAGGGACGCCACAACGATCGCTCCATTAACGGCTAGTGGCCATAGACCAGGACACGGAAGGTGCCCAGTACGGGCGCAGCCTGCGGGTTTGGCCGCTCCGCGGTAGGAGCCGCAGCTGCGCCAAAATCCGCAGTGTCCAGGAACAGATTGTGTGTCTTGCTGTCGAGGCCCATGGTTTTGGCGCCCAGCTGGGTCTTAACGGTGTCGACTACGCTGTATTTGTCGGGCGAGTCTTCGTGGAAGACGTGTATGTTTCCGTCGCGAGTGGAAACAAAAACCTGCTTGGTTTCTGGATCATAGGCCGCGGCGTCCGTGCCGCCGCTGATGGGAAACGACTGAATGATTTTCCCGTTATCGGCGTCCATCACCACCAGCATCTGCGGTTTGCGGCCGGCGCTGAACAAGCGCCGGTGCTCGCGGTCCATCGCCAGAGCCGTAGAACTCCCCGAAGGATCGGTGGGCCACTTCGATTTAACTTCCAGGGTGCGCGCGTCGATCGCGGCCACCTGATTCTTGTTGGCCAGATTCGCGTAAATCATTCCCTTGCCATCCGCGACGGCGAATTCGGGAGAGCCGACCAGGTCAATGGTCTTGATCACACTGCCGGTTTTGGCATCGATCACGGTGGAGCTGTGACTATCGCCATTCATCGTAAAGACCCGCTTGGATGCGGGATCGTAAACCACGCAATCGGTATCGGGTTCCGCTTTGGCTTCGCCCACGGTCTTCAGCGTTTTCAAATCGAAGATGGTCACTTGCGCGAGCGTTCCATCACTGATGAAACCGCGGTTGAATTCCGGCGCGAGAGCGACCCCATGCTGCCGCTTAAATCCGGGGATGTACCCGATGAGCGCGCCCGTATCCGCGTCCATCACTTGGACGGCAGTGCCGCGCGACAAGTAGACGCGCCGGGCGCCGGAATCGACCGTGATGTAATCAAAATATTCGCTGGTGCTTCCGGGCGCGGCGCCGAATGTGTAAGTCTTTAGCAGATGGTAGCCGCTATCGGGGCGCGCGAAGGTCAGACCGCCAAATACGAGCAGAGCCAAAATTACGACCAGGGCACGCGGAGCAGAGAGCTTCATGGAGAAACCTCCTTCGACTTCCGTCAGATACCTGCGGATTGTACCCGCGGAACATTAAGGCCACATTAGGACCCGGGTTACGTTAGCGCCCCCTTACTGAACGCTGAATTGTTTATCGTAGACTCGAACCGCGGTCGGCTGGGTCACGGTCAACGTCTTACCATCCTTCGAGACTTGTTCCTTATCGACCGTGATCTTTCCGTCTCTATTGGTCGTTCTTTCGATCGTGTGGGCATCGAGCAATTTGTATGAAATCTCCCGAGCATCGCCTCCCGTGGTCTGGTGAGGCTGGCCATCGAAAACGACAGGATGGACCTCGGCGCTCGACTTATTGTCCTTGCCGATCGTAGCCCGAGTGCTCTTAAAACCTCCCGGCGCGGGTACGTTGATGATCGTTTGGCTTTGTTGCGGATAATTAGACGTCTTTTCCAGATTGAGTTCCCAGATGCCGAGGAACGGTTCGTTTTGCGCCAGCAGACTCGTGCAAAACGCGAGCGTTGCAACCAGCACTCCTAAAGATCTCCACGACATGGTTGTCCCTCCTTGGTGTTTGCGGGCGCGCTTAACTGCGATTTCGCCGCCGCGCTTGTTACGCGGAATTCGCCGTTTGGACTTCTGCCTAGCGAATCCTACGCCTCCTCCGCTTTCGTCACAACGCGAACTCGTATCCTGGCCCGCCCGCACCACCTGGAAGATTTAAGTAACAGGCTCGAGAACCCCAGGGCGGCGCCGCGGGAAGAGAAGTTTTCAGGAGCGAACTTCATCATGATTTTGCACTGATCGTATTTGCCTCTGTCGTCCGGATCGCCAATGCCGCACTCCGACGCTCGCGAGCTACCTAGTTACCAGGAGTTGTTGTTCTGGAACATGTGCGGAATCGCATAGTTTGCGCCCCTCGCTGGACATTACCATTTCAAGATAAACCACTCAGCGGTAGCGCCGTGGGTTGTCGCGGACTCCCTTCCTCCCGACCCGTCATAAAGACATTGTTCGAGCAAAGTTTATCGTTTGGCCCGTGATTGCTACGGGTTTCTTCGTCGTTCGATCGCGAAAGCGAAGCCTTCGTAGTCTCGATTTGTGGAGCAACTGTATGAAAAAAGGGAACGGCCTCTTTAGGAGTGCAGCCCGGGACACGCCTAGCCCCCGCGGCAGCAACGACGGATGGACGCAAAAGGGAGTCCAACTCGGTCTGCTGGTATTCGCAATGTTGCTGGCGATCCCGGCGCGGCCTCAGCAAAAATCGCCGGACCTCACGGACCGAAGTATCGAAGATCTGATGAACATCGAGGTGACCTCGGTCTCGAAAAAAGGGGAAAAGCTGGCGCGTACCGCTGCGGCAATCTTCGTGATCACCGCGGAGGACATCCGCCGCTCCGGCGCCTCGAACATACCCGACCTTCTGCGCATGGTCCCCGGACTCGACGTCGCACAGATCAATGGAAGCACCTGGGCCATCAGCGCGCGAGGATTCAACGCCCAATTCGCCGACAAACTGCTCGTGATGATTGACAGCCGGATCGTGTACACGCCGAATTTCGCCGGCGTCTATTGGGACACGCTGGATCTCCCCCTTGAAGACATCGACCGGATCGAGGTGATTCGAGGTCCGGGAGGAGCGGTCTGGGGAGCCAATGCGGTAAATGGCGTCATCAGCATCTTCACGAAGAAGGCCTCCGAAACCAGCGGAGTCATGGTCGCAGCCGCAGGTGGAAATATCGGTCAGAGTGGAACCGTGCAATATGGGGGAAAGGCGGGCAAGGGTACGGACTTCCGGGTTTTTACGAAGTATTTCGACCAGAACCAGATGCTGGGGCTCACCGGGGGGAACGGGGGAGACGGCTTCCACATGTTCCGAGTCGGCTTCCGGACCGATAGCACCCTCTCTTCCAAAGACACTTTGACGGTCGAAGGCGATCTCTACACCGCACGGGAGGGAGAACTCGGCTTCTCTTTCCCATCGATTACCGCTCCGGCGCTGGTTCCCATCGCAGAAGAAATCAATCTCGGCGGCGGTTTCCTCCAAGCTAACTGGAATCACGTCTATTCAGCGCGTTCCGACAGCAGCTTGCAGATATCTCTCATACCTTATCGACGTGACGACCCGCTGGAACCAGAGAAGAGAGACACACTCTATCTTGACTATCACCACCACATGCTCTGGGGACAACGGCAGGACATTGTCTGGGGTGTGGGCTATAGCCGCACCACCGACACGATTGGGGGAAGTCTGACGGTATATTTCGTTCCCCCCAGCCAGAAGTCTCGAGATCTACAACGCATTCTTGCAAGATGCCATTGCCTTGGTGCCGGATCGCTTGTATCTGACGATAGGCACAAAACTGGAGCATAACCCTTACAGCGGTTTTGAGGTCATGCCGAGTATCAGCATGACTTGGGCTCCCAGCGAACACCACATGTTCTGGACTGCGGTTTCCAGAGCATTGCGGACGCCCTCTCGCAACGACACCGACCTGAACGTGAACGTAGCGGGGTTTCCTGGATCCGGCGGCACTCCCAATCTGGTTAGGGTTTCCGGCAACCCACTATTCGAGAACGAAGAGTTGATGGCCTACGAGGCCGGCTACCGGAATACCATCGCCAAACGCCTTTCCATTGACTTGGTTGCTTATTATAACGACTACGATCGCCTGCAGACGACCGAGCCATCCACGCCCTTCCTCGAAGCAACGCCCCTTCCGGCTCATTTAGTCTTGCCCGAGGTCAAAGAAAATTTGATGTATGGGGAGACGCACGGGATCGAGGTCTCAGCGAACTGGAAAGTCGGGGACCGCTGGACGCTCAGTCCCGGATATGCATTGGAGCAACTTCACCTGCACACCGATCCCTCCAGCAGCGACACCACAACGGGTCCATTTTTTGAGGGCGGCACTCCACACAACAGCGCCCAACTTCGATCCCATTTCGATTTCCGGAAAGGTCTTGCCTGGGACGCCTCCGCGTATTTTGTGGATCGCCTCACGAACCAGGGCGCCTCCAATCATGAGGTGATCCCCGCGTATACCCGGCTGGACACAGGACTCACTTGGAAGCCGCTGGAACAATTATCGATCAGCGTGTTTGGACAGAATCTCTTGAAACCTTACCACGTCGAGTTTGAAGATAAATTTGGAAGCATGCAATCCAGTCAAATCCGGCGTGGCGCCTACGCCAAGCTGGTTTGGCATTTCTAGACCCAGGACGAGCCGAATTGAAGGTGCTTAGCCACGCAAACCGGCGCTACTTTGCGGCTCGCCAACTCGCGGGGGCCTTCCGGCCAACGATCTGGCGAATCTTGCTTTTTGTGGTGCTGCTCTCCGACTCTGCGATTCCTGCCCCGCTCGCGTGGGGCCAGACGGGTGGAACCACCGGATACGAAGTGAAGGCGGCTTTTCTTTTCAACTTCGCCAAGTTCATCGAATGGTCTCCGGACGCTTTTGCAACGCCCCAGTCCCCATTTGTGATTTGCGTCCTGGGCCAAGACCCGTTCGGAAATATTCTGGACGACACCTTGCAAGGAAAAACCGTAGGCGAACGAGCGTTCACCGTTCAGCGGCTAAAAGACAAGGCCGACATCCGGCACTGCCATATGGTGTTCGTAAGTTACTTCGAGAGCGCGCACCTGGCTGAGATCGTCGAAAGCCTGCGTGGCGCGCACGTGCTGCTGGCCGGGGAGTCTAACAATTTCGCGGCGGCGGGCGGGACCATTGAGTTCACGCTCGAGGATAGCCACGTGCACTTTACGATCAATACCGATGCCGCGAATCGCTCCGGCTTAAAGTTCAGTTCGAAGCTCCTGGCGTTGGCGAGAATCGTGCATGACGAAGGACATTCGAAGGGGGAGTAGATGGGCGGCTACCGCGATCTTTCCATCAGCAAAAAGCTGCAAGGCATTGTCATGGTCACCTCCGCGGCGGCTTTGCTGGTCGCCTCGGTGGTCTTCACGCTCTACGACCGGGCTACCTTCCTGTTCGCCAAGACCGAGGATCTTCGCGCTTCGGCACAAATGGTGGGATCGAACAGTACCGCCGCACTCAGCTTTGGCGACGCCCGAGCCGGCAGCGAAGTCCTATCGGCCTTGCACGCGAAACAGAATGTGATCCACGCCTGCATCTATGACAAGGCTGGCCAGGTGTTCGCCAGCTATAGCCGCAGCGCGGCCGACGGGAAATTCTCGCCGCCGCCCGCCCATGACGAGCGCACCGCAATGGTGGCGGGGAATATGGATTTGTTCCAGCCCATCGTATTGAATGGCGAATCGATCGGCACGATTTTTCTCGAGGCCGATCTCGTGGACCTCCGGCAGCGGCTGGCGCGATTTTTGCAGATCGACTTTCTCGTGCTGCTGGCTTCGCTGGCAGTCGCTTTCATGCTGTCCTCCCGGCTGCAACGCGTGATCTCCGGCCCCATCCGCGAGCTCGCCAATACGGCATCGTCGGTATCCGCAAATGAAAACTATTCCATTCGCGCCAGCAAAAAGGGAAACGACGAGATTGGGCTCTTGTTCGACCAATTCAACAGGATGCTCGACCGGCTGCAACAGCGGGATACCGATTTGCAGCACGCGCACGACGATCTTGAAAAAAGAGTGGTGGAGCGGACCTCGTTTCTCAATGCCCTGATAGAAAACAGCCCGCTGGCCATCATGGTGCTCGACGCCACCCGAGTCGTGCAGCTGTGTAACCCGGCCTTTGAGAGATTGTTCCAGTACGCCGCGGCCGAATTAATCGGAAAGCAGATCGACGGGACGCTGGTAGAAACCGCCTTACGGAGTGAAACGCGCGACCTGTTTGACCGGGCGATGGACGGGCAAACGATCAACGTCATCACCCGCCGCTTGCGCAAGGATCGCAGCGTGGTGGATGTGGAGATCCATATGGTGGGCCTGCAGGTTACTGGCGAAATGGAGGGCTCGCTTTCTATTTTCCAGGATATTTCCATTCGCAAGCGGGCCGAGGAATCCATGCAACTCGCCAAAGAGGCCGCCGAAGCAGCCAGCCAGGCCAAAAGCGATTTTCTGGCGAATATGAGCCACGAAATTCGCACGCCTCTTAACGGCGTCATCGGTATGACCGAGCTGGCGCTCGACACCGAATTGACCGCCGAGCAGCGGGAGTACCTGGACACGGTCAAGATGTCGGGAGAATTGCTCCTCAAAGTGATCAACGACATCCTCGACTTTTCGAAGATCGAAGCAGGCAAGGCCGCTTTGGATCTGGCCGATTTCGACTTGCGGGACAACCTGGAAGGCTTGCTCAAGACGCTGGCGCTGCGGGCCGACGAAAAAGGCCTCGAGCTGCTGTGCGAAATTGCTCCGGACGTGCCGGGAATTCTGTACGGCGATGCCATCCGGCTGGACCAAATTATCGTTAACCTCGTAAGCAACGCCATAAAATTCACGACGGAAGGGGAGGTAGCGCTGAAAGTTCAATTGGAAACGCAGGAGGACCAGGACTGCATTCTGCATTTCACCGTTGTGGACACGGGAATCGGCGTACCCGTCGAAAAGCAGAAAATTATCTTCGATCCTTTCACGCAGGCCGATTCCTCGACCACCCGCAAATACGGCGGGACCGGCCTGGGGTTGACCATTTCCGCCCGATTGGCGGCGATGATGGGTGGGACGATCTGGATGGAAAGCGCGGTCGGGAAAGGGACGCAGTTTCACTTCACCGCGCGGCTGAAAAATCGCGGAGCGGCAATCGCCATCGCGGGCCTCGCTGTACCGGAGATTTTGCGGAGCGTCAAGGTCCTGATCGTGGACGACAATCGCACCAATCGCCGCATCCTCGAGGAAATGCTGAAGCGCTGGGAGATGAGCGCGGCATCGGCCGCAGGCGGTGCCGAGGCGCTCGCCGAACTGGCGGAGGCGGAACGTGTCGGAGCGCCGTATATGCTGATTCTGATGGATATGCATATGCCGGAGATGGATGGCTTCGCACTGATCGAGCGAATCCGGCAAAGACCCGAATTGCGTGCGGCCACGATCATGATGCTCACTTCCGCCGGCCACCGGGGGGACGTCGAGCGGTGCCGTGAATTGGGAGTAGCCGCGTATTTATTGAAACCCATCAGGCAAGCCGAATTGCGGGAGTCTATCGCCCGGGTGCTGGGGGCGCGAAACCAGACCGCCGCTGCTCCGTCGGCTACTTCGTTAGCAACCTCGCGCAGTCCGAAGACTGTTTTGCGCATATTAATCGCCGAGGACAACCCGGTGAACCAGCGGCTGGTGATGCGCATGCTCGAGAAGAGAGGGCACGCCGTCGTCTTGGCCGACAATGGGGAAGAGGCGCTCGACGCGCTGGCCAAGGGGATGTTCGACGTGGTTTTCATGGATATCCAAATGCCCCAGATGGATGGCCTGGCCGCCACCGCGGCGATTCGGAAAATCGAGAGGAACAGAGGGGACGGCAGTCATCAGATGGTAATTGCCCTCACCGCGCACGCCATGCAAGGCGATCAGGAACGCTGCCTGGCCGCAGGAATGGACGGCTTTCTCACCAAGCCCATCGCCGCCGGCCAACTGGACGAAGTTCTGCAGAAATATACGCGGCTGGGGCTAGGGCCCGCGAACCTTGCCGAAACCCTCGAGGTGGGGTCCACAAGTGAGAAGGATGCCGTGCCCGGCTGCGCCAGCCACGATGAAAACGGTTTCGCTGCCGGGTCCGCCGAAGCGCTTCTGGCAGAGGTTGGGGAAAAGACATGAGGGTCCAACGATCTGCCCGTGCCTCGCAACTTGCCGTGAATCTGCCGGAGTTGCTTGCGCGTGTGGACCACGATCGCGCTTTTTTGTCCGAACTGGTCGGCATATTCAAAGTGGAGTGTCCAAAACTCTTGCGGTCATTGCAAGAATCAGTGGCCCGGGGAGATTTGGCGAGCGTGGAAACCAATAGCCATAATTTGAAAGGCATGCTTTCCGCGCTTTCTGCGACGCGCAGCGCGGCGATCGCCTCGCAGATCGAACACCTGGCGCGTGCGGGCGAAACATCGCGGCTCGCGGAGGAATTAGGAGGCCTGGCACGCGAAGTGGCTGACCTGTTGCTTGCGCTCGAGGCCTGCACCGAAGGCGCCCAGCTATGAAGATTCTCATTGCCGACGATGAGGCCATATCGCGCCGATTGCTTGAGAAGACTCTTGAACGCGAGGGATATGAAGTAATCGCGGTCGACAACGGGCGGCTGGCGTTGCAGCAACTGTCTTTGCCGGACGCGCCGCGATTGGCGCTGCTCGATTGGATGATGCCCGAAATGGATGGACCGGCGGTTTGCCAGGCGATACGCATGCGGCACGACCGGCCCCACATACATATCGTATTGTTGACTTCCAGAGGGTCGAAACAAGATGTTGTAGCGGGGCTGGGAGCCGGCGCCGATGATTATCTGACCAAGCCGTGGGATCCCGCTGAGCTCAACGCGAGGTTGCGCGTGGGACAGCGCATTTTGCAACTGGAAGACCGCCTGGTCGAGGCCCGCGAGACCATGCGCTTCAAAGCCACGCACGACCCTCTAACCTCGCTGTTTAATCGGGGGGTCATCGTCGATTTGCTCGCTCGGGAGTTAACGCGCACTCGTCGAGAAAAAGGGTGCACCGTAGTGATGTTAGGCGATCTGGATCATTTCAAAGCAGTGAACGATACTTACGGGCACCTCATAGGCGACGAAGTGCTACGTGAGGTCGCGCGGCGCCTCTTGGCCTCCGCACGGTCCTATGATTTTGTCGGCCGCTATGGAGGAGAGGAGTTCCTGATTGTACTGAACAATTGTGATTCTTCCCAGGCACTGGCGCGCGCCGAAGAAGTCCGCAGTGGGATTGCGAACCTCCCCATCCACACCGCGCGGGGGCCGCTATCCATCACGATGAGTTTGGGAATTCTCGCAAGCCGGGAATGGGATCTGCATCTCGTGGATGAGATTCTGAACAAAACCGACCAGGCGCTCTATCGGGCGAAGGCGGATGGCCGCAATTGCGTCAGGCTGGCAACCCCCTCCACTTTGTATGAAGTAGCGGACACGAGGTAGGTTTTTCATCCCTAGCGGCGCCCTAGTAGCGCCGCGCCAAGCCCCGGGAACGCCAATCTCCCGATTGGCGCGCCCTGAGGTTGCTCGGCCGTCAGTCGGCCGTCAGTTAGCGCATACGGCTGAATCTTGCCGCCCCGATTTCGTATTGCCGGCTCCAACGTCAACATGAGGAACCCCGCCCTTTGACTGAACTGGTAAAATAGTTATTGGGCTGTGCAAGGATGCCGACCTGTGATGTGGGCGCGCCCCGGACTTAGGTAAGTCTAATGTATTCACATCCTTGCACAAAATGCAGTTGTAAACGCTTTTGAATGATATCCTTACGAAAAACACCGGGGGTAGGGGGTCGCAATGGAAGCCGGACTGACGCGAGGCGGACCATAACTATGGCGACAACGCTTTCCGCCCGCCCATGAAGAGCAAAACGGCCGCTTCTGCACCGGCGAATTTAGATTCTGTACCCTGGTACGTCTGGACCCTCTTCGCCGCCGTTGTGTCGGTAGTGATCGGGGGATACTGGGACATTTCGTGGCACATGTCGATCGGGCGCGACTCGTTCTGGACACCTGCGCATATCGCCATACAAATGTGCGGGGTGCTGGCGGGACTGAGCTGCGGATACCTGATCTTTTCCTGCACCTTCGGCACATCCTCCGATTTGCGGCCCTATACGGTAGAGGTCTGGAAATTTCGCGGCCCGCTGGGTGCCTTCATCGCCGCCTGGGGCGGTGCCATGATGCTGACCTCGGCGCCCTTCGATAATTGGTGGCATAACGCGTACGGCCTGGACGTAAAGATCTTCAGCCCGCCGCACGTGGTGCTCGACGGCGGCGTGTTGGCCATTCAAGCGGGCACGGTAGTGTTGATTGCCGGCACCATGAACCGCGCCGGCGAAGAGTTGCGCAAGAAGCTGGACGGCTTCCTGCTGCTTCTCGGTGGCATGATCGCGATGCTGGCGCTCACGATCGTGTGGGAGTCAACCTACCGCGTTCTGATGCACACGGCGGAATGCTACCGGGCGGTCGCGGTGGTGGCGCCGGTGGTTCTGACGGGGTTTGCTGCGGTATCGCGGCGGCGCTGGGCGCGGTCGATCGTCGCGGGAATTTATACCGTCTACGCCATGGTGATGCTGTGGATTTTTCCGCTGTTCCCGGCGACGCCCAAGCTGGGCCCGGTGTATCAGAAAATTACGCACATGGTGCCGATGGAGTTTCCGCTCTTGTTGATTGTGCCGGCGGTGTGCCTGGATGCATTTTGGCCGGTGCTGGCGCACTGGAAGAAGTGGCCGAAAGCGGCGGCGGGAGGAGCAATTTTCCTGGCCGCTTTTCTGGCGGCACAATGGCCCTTCGCGACGTTTCTGGTGTCTTCCGCGTCGGCGAACTGGTTTTTCGGAACGAAATATTTTGCGTACTTCGCTTCTCCCAACGGATACGACGTGCGGCACATGTTTTTTCACCCGGAGCAAACCGAGCTACGGTTTGGCGTGATCATGGCGGAAGCGCTGATTGGCGCAATTCTCAGTACGCGGCTGGGCCTGGCGTGGGGAGAGTGGGTTCGTGGTATTCGCCGGTAGCATTTTTCGCGGCCAGGAATGAATTTTAGAATGAAATGCCTGCTCACCGTGGCGATAACTGTGGTGGCGATTACTCTGCCGGGCTTCGCCATACCTGCGCAGGCGCACGTGGGCAGCCCCGACGTTTTTGTCGATGATCACGCCGGGCCTTACCGGCTTTTCGTCACGGTGCGCGTTCCGCAGGTGATACCGGGGATCGCGGAGATCGAGATTCGCAGCGAAGCGAACGACATCGGCAAAATCACGGTAGCGCCTATGCAACTCACCGGGCCGGGCTCGCAATACGCTCCCGTGCCGGATGTGACGCAGCGCTCGAAGACCGATCCGCAATTTTTTAGCGGCAACCTTTGGCTGATGGAGTTCGGCTCGCTGCGCGTACGGATCGAAGTGGACGGCGCGAAAGGACACGGCGAGCTTTCTATTCCTGTTCCTGCGACGGCGCAACGCACCCTGCCAATGCCCAAATCTCTGGGGGCGATTCTTGGCGCTCTGCTGCTGGTGCTGATGCTGGCCCTGATTTCGATTGTAGCGGCTGCGGTACGCGAAGGAAGTCTTGATCCGGGCGAGGGGGCTACAGCTTCCACGGCCGGACGCGCGCGTGTGGCTGCAGGCGTTGCTTGTTTCGTGGTCATCGCGCTGCTGCTGGCTGGAGGCGATTGGTGGAAATCCGAGGCCAGCCGGTATTCCGATCACGTCTACTCTCCACCGGAGATGCAGGTGGCGCTCCAGGCCTTGCCGGATGGAGAGCAGTTGCTGCTGCGCGAAAACTCCGCACGCATCGCCGCCGGGAACCCGCGTCGCGACACGGAGCTGAGCAATTTCGATGACCTGATCCCCGACCATGGACACCTGATGCATTTTTTCATGATTCGCACGCCGGCGATGGACAGCTTCTGGCACCTGCACCCGGAGCCGGACGGGGCGGAGCGCGGTTTTACGGTACGTTTGCCCGCTGTGCCGCCCGGGCATTATCAGCTTTTCGCCGACGTGGTCTTGCGCAGCGGATTCCCGGTAACCATGGTGGGTCAGATTGATATCCCGGTGATTCCCGGCAGGCCACTCGCAGGTGACGACAGCGGAGTCGTCGCTCGTCCCATCACTAGCGGCGGCGTCGATACCGAGGCGAGCGCACTTCCCGATGGCGGGCGGATGACCTGGGAGCGTGACGCGCGGCCGCTAAAGGCCAATATGCCGCTCATGTTTCATTTTAGGGTTACCAGCAGCGACGGCCAACCGGCCGGCGATCTCGAGCCGTATATGGGGATGGCCGCGCATGCCGAGCTCGTCCGCTCGGACGGGACGGTATTCGCGCATGTGCATCCGTCGGGTTCGGCGGCCATGGCCGCGATGGAGCTGGCGCAGGCTGGCGCTCCCGGAGGATCTGCCGGCATGCAAATGTCCGGCATGGCCATGCCCGGCGATCACGTGGATCCGGAAATTTCCTTTCCTTACGGTTTTCCCAAGCCCGGCCTTTACCGCGTTTTCGTGCAGGTGAAACGCGCGGGAAAAATTGAAACCGGGGTATTTGACGCGAATGTGGAATAACCCGGATTATCTTTTACGCGTGCAGGCGGGCTTACGTGCCGGAAGCGAGCGCCGCGCTTTCAACCACAGACATTTCAGGATCGATCAGGAATGTCCAGACCAGCGCTCCCGCCAGCAAGACCGCCGCAGTAACCAGAAACGGCGCGATCCAATAACCTCGCTCGGCGAGAAACCCAAAAACAATCGGAGAGGCGGAAGCCGCCAGGCTTCCGGCCATATTCATTACGCCGGTTACGGTGCCGCTATATTCGCCGCCCACGTCCATAGGGACGGCCCACGCGGGGCCGATCACCAACTCGAGAAAAAATAGCGAGCCGGTGAGACACATGACGGCAGTCCAGGGATGAATCGTCACCGCTGCAGGAATCAAGAACACGCCGGAGGCGAGCAGAGCCGGTGCGGCGACGATGCGCCGTGAAAACTTAAGCTTGCCGGTGCGTTTGTAGGCAGTATCTGTAAGCCAGCCGCCCACGATATCTCCGACGACCCCGGCCAATAAGGGCAGGGAAGCAAAGGTCCCGACGGCCTGGAGCGACAAATGGCGGTAATCCATCAAATAAGTCGGGAACCAGGTAATGAAGAAATAAGTCCCGTAGTAAAAACACGAATAACCAACAGCGATGTACCACATGTTGCGCGAGTGCAGGATCATTTTCCACGGAGCGGTCGAACGGGTTTGTTGCGAGGCCGGAAGATTGGGCGCGCCGTGCACATCACAGCCACGGATATGAGCCAATTCGGCCCGATTGACGCGTCTATGCTCTTCGGGAAGATTGCGGTATAGGAAGTAAAAAGCCGCCGACCACAGGAGGCCCGCCGCGCCGAAAATATAGAAAACGCTGCGCCAGCCAAATGCCAGTTGGATGCTTACAGCAACGAACGGTGTGACCGCAATCGCAAACCGGCTGAAGCTGTGCGTGACCCCTTGCGCGATTCCGCGCTCGGTTCGGGGGAACCACAGTTGCATCGCGCGCGTCGCCGCCGGGAACGCTCCCGCTTCGCCCAGTCCAAAAATAAAGCGGATGCCGATCAACGACGCGGCTCCGGTGGCCACGGCGGTCATTGCGGTCATCAATGACCAGAAGGGAACAATAAATAAAAGCACCTTCCGAGGCCCGAAGCGATCGGCGAGCCATCCAGCGGGAATTTGTCCCAGCGCGTACGCCCACAGGAAGGCGCTGAAGATCAATCCCACCGCAGTCTTGGTCAGGCTGAATTCCCGCGCCATCGCCGAGGCGGCCACCGAGACATTCGTGCGATCCATATACGTGATCATGTACATCACGCTGATCAGTATCAGGATCGTCCAGCGGGTGCCGGTGGCCGCGGTTACGCCGCGGTCCTGCAGGACCACCGGAATTTTAATGGCCGAAGGCTTTTCGCCGGGATGCGCGGGAGTGGGGGCCACTGTGTCTCCGGGTCGTTTTCAGGTAATGCAAATGGCCGTCAGCGCCGGGGCCGGGAAGGCGCCTGTTCATAAATGATGCCGGGAAGCCACCACCTCATTATTAATATCAATCGGCCGTCCCTGTTCGGCCGATTGATCCGCTGCCAGGTAAACCTGCATGACCATCCGGGCATGCTCGGGTGTGACCAGCGGCTGGCGACCGTAGGCGACACACTCGAGAAAGTGGATTGTTTCGGCCTCCATCGGCCCGGCATAAACGTGCGCGACTTTTTCTCCGGGCATGGTGGAGAGCGGAAATTCGATGCCGCGCTTCATGGTGCTTAGACTGACGTCGCGATGCGTGTCATCCACCATGATGGCCCCTTCGGTGCCGATCATCTCGATCCAGGTGGACGCGAAATTGGGATACGCGGGCGGCAGCACCCAGCCGGCGCCGATGGTGAATACCGATCCATCGTCCAGGGTGACCACGATCCATACGCAATCGGGCACATCATGCGATGCCTGCATGATCTTGCGCACCTCCTGCGCGTAGACGCGAACCGGCTTTCGCGGCTCGAAACACCAGAGCAGGAAATCGATGTCATGGGTGGCTTCCATGGCCGCAGGCGAGAGCTTGATGCGGCTGCCGATTTTGTTGCCGAGATTGCGCGTGATGTGGCGGCTCACCAGCGCGCTGATGGGGGCGCCGATGGTGCCGTCATCGATCGACCGCTTGACATAGGCGAACTTGGGATTGAAGCGCTGCGAATATCCGATGGTGAAGAGCAGGTGTTTAGCGCGGGCCAGCGCGATCAGCTCATCGGCTTCGCAAAGCTCCAAAGCCATGGGCTTTTCCAAAAACACATGCTTGCCGGCCTGCAGGCTTTCCTTGGCCATCGGATAGTGGGTGGTTTCCGGCGTGGCGGAAATAATGATCGCGTGAATCTCGGAGTCCCGCAGCATTTCGCGATAATCGACGGTAGCGCGGGCCGGATGGGTCTTTGCGGACACCTCGGCTAGCCGCGCGCCGTTAATTTCAGCGAGGTACAACTTGCCAACGTAGGGGCTGGCCGCACACGTTTCGGCGCGTATGCCGCCGCACCAGCCGGTCCCGATAATGCCGACGTTGATCTTTTCCACGACCACCCTCCCGCGCAGGCGCGGCGCCGCAAACTCTTAGCCACTGCGAGGCTCTCGCGCAGCGAAACTCCGGTGCCGAGATTAGCACCGGCAACGGCAGAGGGCGAGGGAGGTCTTGCAGATCGTGCCGGCGCTGAAGCGGCTACGCTTTCACAATATTCCGGCCGCACCAAGCAGTTCAAACGCGGGCTTTCGCGCTAAGGTATTATTGGCTGCCGTCCCCCCGGGGGAGCCTTCGGGGGCAAGTGGCCCGGATATATTTCCTAAGCGGAGGAGATCATGAGCGGTTTTCTTACGCCGGAAGAGGCTCAGGAAACTCAAGCCTGCGGAGACCTCGGCTTTCCCGTCGCCGGTCCCCACGCAAATTGTTTCGAGCGATGAGTACTTCCCCGAGCCGCAGACGCCGGAGCAGCAGGAAGTCGAAGTTCGCGTCAAGGCCCTCGGGAACGATCTGGCGCGGAAGCAGGGCGTGAGCCGCCGGGCGTTCTTCGCCACCGCCGCCGGCATGGCCAGCGCGTTCCTGGTGATGAACCAGGTGTATGGGCGCTTCTTCGATGTGAGCCCGGCGGAAGCCAGCACTCCGGAGCTGGCCCAGGACCGCGCCAATGCGCTGCAGGACCAGTTTATCTTTGATTGCCACACGCATTTCTTGCGCGACGACACCCGGCTCAATAATTTTATTGCGGGGCGAAAATCGGTGGGCGATGCGGGCTGGAATCCACAACTGCGCGGGAAAGAGCAAACCATCGAGGATCTGAAGTTCAATAATTATTACAAGGAGATTTACCTCGACAGCGATACCAAGGTCGCGTTGATCTCGAGCTCGCCTTCGGAGGTTCCGCAGGATTGGTTTCTCACCAACGAGATGATGGCGCAGGCGCGCGCGAAAATTAACCAGGCCGCCGGTTCGCGCCGGATGCTGTGCCACGCGGTCTTCACGCCGGGCCAGCCCGGCTGGCTCGATAATCTCGATCAGGCCCTGGAGCTGAAGCCCGATTCGGCCAAGGGTTATACCATTGGGGATAACACCCACAAGGACCTTAGCCGCCATCCGTGGCGCATGGACGACGAGCAGGTAACCTATCTGGCCTATGAAAAATTCCAGAAGGCCGGCATTAAAAATATTTGCGTGCACAAGGGCCTGTTTACGCCCTCGGTGGAAAAGCAGTTCCCCAGGCTGCGCCCTTTCGTGGATGTAAGCGACGTGGGCAAAGCCGCGAAGGACTGGCCCCAGCTCAATTTCATCATCTATCACTCCGGTTACCGCCATGTGGGCGGCATGGGTTCTCCCGCCGCAGCGTGGGCGCAATTTGAAGATACCGGCCGCGTTGAATGGGTGACCGATCTTTCCGAAATTCCCGCGAAATATGGAGTGACCAATGTTTACGCGGACCTGGGCCAGCTTTTTGCCTATAGTGCGGTAGCGCAGCCGCGACTGGCCGCCGCGTTGATGGGCACGCTCATCAAGGGCATGGGCGTGGACCGGGTTGTCTGGGGCACCGACGCGGTATGGACGGGCTCGCCGCAATGGCAGATCGAAGGCTTGCGGCGCCTGGAAATACCCGAGGAAATGCAGAAAAAATACGGCTACGCTCCGCTCGGCGGCGCTGACGGCCCGGTGAAAACGGCCATCTTCAGCGGAAACAACATCAAGCTGTACAATTTCAAGGTTCCCGCGAGCTGGTCGAAGATGGATCGATTCTCGGCGCTGAAGCAAGATTACTTGCAGTCTGGGCCGAGGCGCACGAATTTGCGCTACGGTTACGTTCCGGCGTAAACATCCCTGCGTGAAAATCTGTGATCGCCACTGGAGTTCAGCGTTCTGTGCGGCGAAAGGGCGTTACGTTGGTGATTTGCGGGGCGCTTTTTGCGTTCGGGCCGGCGTTGCGGCTGGCGTCCAGGCGCTTGCGCGCATAAGCGGCCCAGCTTCCCTGTGGATCGTAGCGGAGATAACGGGCGAGGTGCGCCAGGGAATCAGCCACGCGGCCGGTCTTTTCATAAACGAGCGACAGATTAAGATGTGCGTCCGCCATGTGCGGCTGGCGTTCGATGGCTGCGCTAAATTGTTCCGTCGCGGTTTGCAAATCGCCCAAACGGTCCGCGACGCAGCCGAAATTGAAATGCGCCAGCGCATTGCCGGGATCGAGCTCGACCGCCCGCGAAAAAGCTTCGCATGATTCCTGCAGTAATCCCAACTGATACAGCGTCGTGCCCAGATTGATGTGCGCTTCCGTCCACTCGGGCATGGCGGCGATCGCCCGGCGATAGGCGTCGGCCGCTCGCTCCAGCGTTTTGGGATTAGAGTCCCAGGCCATGGCCATCTCGAACCACTCCTCCGCGGTGCGCTCGCCGAGCGCGCGCACTTTTCTTCCGATGGGCGCCGTCTCGAAATTCAGCACCCACTGGCCGCTGAGCGGCTCGATAGGCCGGCCTTCGGGGCCTGGTTCGTGAACGACAATGCGGGCCCCGTTGGTAGAGACGCGCAGGGAGGAGAGCGGAGCGCGAGCGTGTCCGAGGCCTTGCGCAAGCTCATCTATGGCGCGGCGCAAGCGGCGGGCGGGAATGCGGCGCTCGGCCAGGCGATTGAGCGTCTCCACCGCGACAAGGTCGCTAAAGCTGAAAAACCTTTCACCCCAGCGGACCCGCGGGTGTACCAATCCCAGCCGCGCCCAGTAATCAAGTTGCTGACGCGTCGCACCGGTCATGCGCGCTACTTCGCTGCGTGTAAATCTCTGGTCCAACGCCACTCTCGCCACAACTGTTGGCGCTAATATATGCGCGGCCCACTCCCTTTCGCAACCGGGAATCGCGGTTGCGTGTGGCGGAACCCGGTGCAAACGCGTCTTGCTTGCGTCCGCGCAATTGTTAGACTGGCACCGGTCCATCCCTCCGGATGAACGGGTGGGGGCTCTACTTGGAGCCCGCGCAATAGCTATAGCACCCCAGCTTGCTCCTGCGAAAGCGTCCTTAGTGCATGCAGCCTCACGCCGCCGAACGACGACATCTCGATCGACAACTCGCCTATGCCCGGCCGATCTTCATGGTTCTGGCGCTGGGCGACCTGCTGGAGCGGCCGCCCCAGGATCGCGGCCCTTATGCGGTGGCCTTTGTGTTGGCATATCTCGCGCGTCGCGCTGGGACTGCTGTTGCTGCAGTATGTGCCGCGGTTGGGGCCCTGGCGGCTGGAAGTGTGGCAGTTGCCGCTGCCGGCAGACTTGGTGGCGATTGCGGTGTTCCTTTTGCTCACGCGTTCGGCGCCCGCATTCTGGTTTTTGTATCTTTTCGTGGCGCTCGCCGCTGGTACGCGCTGGGGATTCGAGCGCTCCATCGTACTGGCCGGAGGGGTGACGCTGGCCGTTCTGGTGCGCGCCACGTTTCAAGGCGGATTCGGCTGGGCGGCGGTTTTTTCTTGGGTCGCGCTGACTGTGGGAACATTTACCGCCGGCGTGGGCCTCGCTTTTCTGGGAGACCGAAATCGCCTGCACGCCGCCGAACACGACTATCTTGCGCGCCTCACCGGAATGTTGCAGATCGAGCGGGGAGTCACCGAATCGCTGCGGATGATGCTCGACGAACTGGCCCGCGGATTTGACTGCGATAAAGCCATTCTGGCTTTCCGGGATGCCGAGGCCGAGCGCGTCTTTGTCTGGAGCGTGCAGGCCGGCCAAGCGGAACGCATCAGTCCCGAAAATCTTCCTCTCGTAAGAGGAGACGCTTTTTTGCTCGACCAAATGGAGGCGACCGTCTGCTGGAATCAGATGGATGGGGCAGGGGCGGGTTTTGGGTGGAACCGCAACGATGGCCGCGCGCTTGCCGAGATACCGCGAATGCCGGCCGGCGTCCGCCACGCACTGCGCCTAAATTCGATACTCGCGGTCACCTTCGATTTCGCCGGGCAGCCCGCGGGCCGGATTCTGCTTGGCAATGCCCACCGCCGCTGGCTGCCCGGGGACCTGCAGTGGTTTGAGAGGGTCGTGCGCCACCTGGCGCCTCCCCTGGAGAACTTGTTCCTATTGCGGCGTCTGCGCACGCGCGCCATCGAAGGCGAGCGCAGCCGGATTTCGCGGGAGATACACGACGGCATCCTGCAGACGCTGCTGAGCGTGGATATTCAGCTCGACGTGCTCCGCCGGAAGCTGCCGCAAGCTGCCGAGCAGGTGGGAAGCGACCTGGGAACGCTGCAGCAAACGGTCCGCAACGAAACAGCGGAGCTTCGGCGCATGGTCACAGATATGCGGCCGCTGGGCGTTCAGAGTGCCGATCTGGTGGACCTGATGCGCGGCTTCGCGGAGCGCTTTCGCAACGAATCCGGCTTGCCGCTCGATCTGCTTACCGATGCCGCGGCCCTGCAATTGCCCGATCGGCTGTGCCGCGAACTGTTTCAGATATATAGAGAATCGCTGCACAACGTAAAAAAACATGCCGGCGCCACGCACGTGGTGGTAAAACTATGGCAAAATGAAAGTCAGGTCGTCCTCGTAGTCGACGACAACGGCGAAGGGTTCAGCTTTGCGGGACGTTTCACGGGAGACGAGCTGGACCGGCTGCGCTTGGGCCCCATTTCCATCAAGGAACGTGCGCGAAGCGTTGGTGGTGTGCTTACGGTGGAATCAACTCCCGGCCATGGTGCGCGGCTGACCGTCGAGGTTCCGCTCGGCTGATATGGCGAAACCCAAACCGACAATCAGAGTGTTGATGGCCGACGATCATGTTATTTTTCGCGACGGCCTGCGCAAGCTGCTCGAAGGCGAAGAAGACATAGCCATCGTCGGCGAAGCGTCGAACGGCAACGAGTGCGTCAAGATGCTGGCGAAACTCAAGCCGGATATCCTGCTGCTCGACCTGCGCATGCCCGATAAGGACGGTCTGGGCGTGCTCGAGGAAGTGAATTTCGATTCGCTCCCGACGCGCGTAATCGTGCTGACCGCGGCGGAAGACGATCGCGATGTCGTGCGCGCCATGCGCCTGGGGGCGCGCGGCATTGTTCTGAAGCAATCGGCCAGCGACCTGTTGGTGAAGAGCATTCACCGCGTCTTCGGCGGGGAAATTTGGCTCGACAACCGCATGACCGCCGAGGTGATGAAGGCGTTTTCCAAGAGTTCCGAGGCCGGGCCGCGCCGTGATAAACCGCTGTTGAGCGACCGTGAAAAAGAGATCGTGCAGCTGGTCGCCCAGGGTTACCGCAACAAAGAAATCGGCGAGAAACTTTTCATCAGCGAACAGACCGTAAAAAACCACCTGCACAACATCTTCGATAAGCTGGGCGTTTCCGACCGCCTGGAGCTGGCCCTCTACGCGATTCACCACCGCCTGATCGACCAGACTTGAAGATCCCGCTCGTTTATGGTCCTCCCGTGACGTTTCAGGTTCTACCCTTTATGAAACTGGCGCCGTTGTTATGGAACTGTACACGCAGAATTGAGCCGCGGCCCGAATTTGGCTGGATTGTCAGCAGCGAGTTGTTTGAAGATAGCCCTTGCTTCGTCACATACATCAGCCGCTTCTTTGTCCCGACTTTCAGCTATATACAGGTTACCGAGATTGTTCAGCGTTGTGGCCACGTCCGGCAGATAGGCCTGCGGGTTCGCTTTCGCCAGCTCCTCGCCGAATCTGCAAGCGCCTCCGTGTAGGCGTCGCCGGATTCCTTCAGGCCGCTGTGTGTCGTCTGTACAGGGTTACCGAGATTGTTCAGCGTTGTGGCCACGGTAAGGCAGATAGGCCTGCGGGTTCGTTTTCGCCAGCTCCCCGCGGTATGCCTGCAGCGCCTCCGTGTAGGCTGTCCGCCGGATTCCCTCAGGCCGCTGTGTGTCGTCGGTACAGGTTCACCGAGATTCTTCAGTGTCCCGGCCGCTGTAAGGCAGATAGGCCTGCGGGTTCGTTTTCGCCAGCTCCTCGGTATGCCTGGCAAGCGCCTCCGTGTAGGCGTCCGCCGGATTCCTTCAGGCCGCTGCGTGTTGCGGTACAGAATACCGAGATCGTTCAGCGTGCGCGGCCACTGTCCGGCAGATAGGCCTGCGGGTTCGCTTTCGCCAGCTCCCGCCGAATCTGCTAGCGCCTTCCGTGTAGGCGTCGTCGGATTCCTTCAGCCGCTGCGTGTTGCGGTACAGGTTACCGAGATTGTTCAGCGTCATGGCCACGTCGGGCAGATATGCCTGCGGGTTCGCTTTCGCCAGCTCCCGCTCGTATGCCTGCAGCGCCTCCGTGGTAGGCGTCGCGCGGCTTCCTTCAGGCCGCTGCGTGTCGCGGTACAGAATACCCAGATTGTTCAGCGTGGCGGCCACGTCCGGCAGATAGGCCTGCGGGTTCGCTTTCGCCAGCTCCGCGGCGAATCTGCAGCGCCTCCGTGTAGGCGTCGCCGGATTCCTTCAGCCGCTGCGTGTCGTCGTACAGATTACCGAGATTGTTCAGCGTTGTGGCCACGTCCGGCAGATAGGCCTGCGGGTTCGCTTTCGCCAGCTCCCGCCGAATCTGCAGCGCCTCCGTGTAGGCGTCGCTCGGATTCCTTCAGCCGCTGCGTGTGCGGTACAGAGTCACCGAGATTGTTCAGCGTCTGGCCACGTCCGGCAGATAGGCCTGCGGATTCGCTTTCGCCAGCTCCCGCCGAATCTGCAGGGCCTCCGTGTAGGCGTCGCCGGATTCCTTCAGCCGCTGAGTGTCGTGTACAGGTTACCGAGATTGTTCAGCGTTCTGGCCACGTTCGGCAGATAGGCCTGCGGGTTCGCTTTCGCCAGCTCTCGGTATGCCGGTAGCACCTCTTGATAGACCGACTCGGCTTTTACGAAGTCTCGTTGTTTGTAAAGCAGCTCGGCGTAAGCCCGACCATAATCCGGATTGTCGGAACGGTAATTGTAAGCCTTCTCGTAGTGCGGAAGCGCCTGCAACGGCTGGAACTGAAGTTCGTAAAGGGTGGCTCTCTCAAAGTGGTCTTTTGCCACTTCGTCAATCTCTTTTTCCCCACCAGCAAGAACTTCATCAAGAACGCGGCCAGCCTCTTCGAGTTTGCCCGCCTTTAAGAGGTCTTCCGCTTTGCGCCGTTGACTATCGTTCACGCCTGCGTCAGCCAGTCGCGTCGTAAGGGCGACAAACTTATCCTTCCAGTCGTTGACTTCCTTGGTGAGCTGTTCGACGCGAAGGTCGCGGTCGTTGAGACGCGCCTTGAATTGTTCGTTCAGAATGCGGACAACTGCGGGATCAAGTCCCGGACAGTTCAACGTCACGTTACCCGTCACTGCGGCTACGGCGCAGGTTGCGGTCTGCGCAACCGAGCCCGTCGATATTTGTTGGGCCCGAGCGCTACCGGGTGTCATAAGGTACAAAAGAATGAGCAGCCGCATATCACTGCGCTTTCTGCTTTGGCTCCGACTCTTTTTCAGCGAACCGGCGGGTTTACAGTGACATTCCCGTTCGCGCCAGCAACGGCACCTCCGTTGCCTACCTTTTGGTCGATGTTACCTGTTTGAATCGAGATGGTGGGTGGACTTGTGATCGGAGGTTTCAACGAGGCTGTTATGTTGGATTCACGGTGATAAGCGAGCACCAGTCCGCCCACCACACAGATTACCGCCATCGCGTAGAAGGCAGGCACGGTCCATCGGTTATCTTCGCTACGCTTCTGAGCCCCGAGCTTGCTCAAAAGGCCAAACACCGTCGCCAATGCAAAGCCAGCGAGTCCAAGCGGGTCTGTGACTACCTTGGTCCAGTCCATAGTTTCGCCGAGATTATTTGCCCTTTGTTGTGCTTAACGCAAGGAGAAACTCGACGGTCCTGCGCAAAGGACCGTCAATTCCTGCACCAGAGCTGGGTGCAACGTTGGCTAGACGCTTCGACGTGCGGGGAGAACGATATTCTCGAGATCCCCTCGTCTGAGATATTCGGCGCTTGCCTAATGGCGCCGGGTAGTGGGTCAGTTTGAACCCTCGGGCGGCTTTTTGTTCCAATCCGGTCCCCATCCGGTTGCGCCACAAGTGGTACAAACATAATCGCCCGTGGCCGCGCCTAACTCGTATTCCTTGTCAAGGTACGGATGGTCGCATGGTTTGTTACCAAAGCTTTTCTGGAGCTCTTTCGCTTTCTTACCTTGCATATGTCCTCCGCTTCTATTCCATGAGAGCCACGATTTCCTCTATACCCCAAATATGGTCTGACACTCCAGCATTTCAAACTGACCCACTACCTGGCGCCGGGTTTGTTTGCCCGGGCCTATCGCGCTACGATATATTCAGAATAGCTCCTCATTGGATTCCTCCCGCATCTGTGCGAAGTGCGGCCGCGACATTCCCGCGGGCGAGACGGCGTGCCGGTGTGGTGGCTCGCAGCCCCGCCGTTACTGGCTGCACTCCCGTGAGACGATTCTGCTGCTCAGTTTCGCCGGCTTGGTGGCCGCGTTTCTGGTGACCGGCGTGGCGGTGCGTGTTTACCATCAGCGCAGGCGCCTTTTGGCGGAGTCGTGGTTTGAAAAGGGCTCTCGCCATCTCCAAGACGGCCGGCCGGCAGTGGCGCTCACGGATTTTCAGACCGCCCTGATCTATGCTCGTGGAGATGTGCCCGACGACCGGCTGCAGCTGTATGAACTCGATTTCACCGAGGCGTTGGCGGCAACCAATCACCTCGATGAGGCTCGCTCGTACCTTTTGGATTTGTGGGAGCGGGAACCAGGCAGCGGGAAAATAAATCTGGCGCTGGCTCTGCTCGCTGTCCGAACCGGCGACGATGCGGACGCCAGGCGCTACTTCAACGAAGCTATTAACGGCGTATGGGCTGGGGATGCGGCACAGGTATCGAGCAGCCGGCGCGAAGCTCACACGCAGCTATTCCGGTATCTGGCCGGTCGCAACGAAACGGCGGCCGCGCAGTCCGAGCTGACGGCCATGGCAGCCATGCTTCCGCCCGATGCGGGTGCGCCGCTGCACCGGCAGGTCGGCGACCTCATGATAAATGCCGGGATGACCCAACCCGCGCTCGAGCAATTCACCGAAGCCTTGCGACTGAATCCCCGCGATCGTGCCGCCGCAGCCGAGGCTGGCCTCGCAGCTTTTGCCCTGGGCGATGACCGCGCGGCGGTACGCTACCTGGAGGAGACCTCGCGCGACAAGCGCGAAAGCGAAGATCAATCGCTCGAGCCAGGCAATGACTCCCGTATCCCGCAGACCTTGGCGATTGCCCGGGCGGTGCTCGAACTCGACCCCTACCAGGCGCGCTTAGGTGCTCAGGAACGTGCTCGCCGCGCCGCGAAGGCCTACAAAACGGCGCTGGCGCGTCTCGAGGAATGCGCTAAAGGGCAGGGAATCACGCTTCCGCGCTCATCAGCAACCCGCTCACCAGCAACCCGCTCGCCCTCAACCCGCTCACCATCGAAAGGAGTGGCCGCGGCGTCGCCCGCCGGAAAATCTGCAGCGAATCCTGCAAGCGCGGCATTGCGCGGTTCCGATGACCCGCTGGCGGCCCTCTACTTCAAAGCGATAAAGATGCGGAGCGCAGCAACTGCAGCAGATTTCGTGCGCAATGCGGCGGGCCTCGAGCCCGTCATGGACCTGGCCTTCGAAATAGAAACTGCAGTGACGTCACGTTGCGGCCCTCCCACTTCGCCGGAGGACGCCGCTCTTGCCCGCATCGCCCAGCGCCCCGAGTTGCGCGGCGGAGATGCGCGCCCGTGAGTGAATCTTCCGGCGAGCGCGGGTCACCACCTGGCGACTCGCAACCCCCTCCCGCAGCATTGCCATCGTCTTCGCCAATGCCTGCCTGTGCACCGGACACTGCCGGCCTTCGCGTGGCCCCGGCTGGATCGGTTCCCGGGGCCCCCGCGGCATCGCTTACCGGGATCATTGACCGGGTGCGCGCTTTGCTGTCCATGCGCGAGGATAATTTTTTCCTGTTGCTTGCGGTGATCATCGGACTTTTTTCCGGGCTGGCAGTGGTGTGTTTCCGCATCGCCATCGATTACACGCGGCTTTGGCTGCTGGGCTCGGCGCTCGCTCCCGGGCCTTGGCGCGTGATCCTGGTGCCCACCCTCGCGGGCCTGGTTCTCGCCTTCGTGGTTTTGCGATTTTTCCCCCGAGTGCGGGGCAGCGGAGTTACCCAGACCAAGTCCGCCGTTTATATTTACGACGGCTACATCCCGTTCGATACCGTCATCGGAAAATTCCTGACGTGCGCGTTGGCCATCGGCAGCGGGCAATCGCTGGGCCCCGAGGATCCCTCGCTGCAGATGGGTGCCGGCATCGCCTCGGCGCTCGGACGCCGCTTGCTCCTTTCGCGTGAAAAACTGCGGCTGCTTGCGCCCGTTGGCGCGGCGGCAGGATTGGCGGCGGCGTTCAATTCTCCCATCGCCGCGGTGCTGTTCGTGATTGAAGAAGTGATCGGCACCTGGAGCGCCGGCATTTTGGGGGCAGTAGTGCTGTCCGCGGTAGCCAGCGTGGTGGTGGCGCGGCTTTTTCTGGGCGCCGAGCCGCTGTTTCAGATTCCGCCTTACCGCATGGCGCACCCGGCGGAACTTCTGACGTATGCGGTGCTGGGGGTCGTCGGAGGATTGTCTTCGCTCGTGTTCGTCAAGTTGCTGGCGTACATACGGCCGCGGCTGAAGGCCCTGCCGCGATGGACGTATTACCTGCAGCCCGCGATGGCGGGCCTCGCGATCGGCATCATCGCCCTGAAATTCCCGCAAGTGATGGGAGCCGGATACGAGTACATGGACCAAGCGATGCACGGCCAGTTCCTGTGGCACACGCTGGTGGCTTTGGCTTTGCTGAAAGTGCTGGCCACCTCGCTCTCGCTCTCGAGCGGCGCGCCCGGCGGAATATTCGCGCCCACTCTTTTCGTCGGCGCCATGGTGGGCGCCGCGGTGGGCACGCTGCAGCACCGGTTTTTTCCCGGGTTCACGGGACCGCTCGGTTCCTACGCACTGGTGGGCATGGGCACGCTTTTCGCGGGCTTCCTGCGCGCGCCCATGACCTCGGTGTTCATGGTGCTCGAAGTGAGCGGGAATTATTCGATCATCCTGCCCGTATTGGTTTCCAATACAATCGCCTACCTGATCGGCCTGCGGTTCCAGCCCACGCCACTTTTCGATTTGATGACGCGCGATGACGGTCTCGAACTGCCCTCGATGGAGGAGCGCCGCGAACAAATTTCGCTGCGCGTGGAAAGCGCCATGCGCAAACCGCCGGGCCTGATTCTGAAATCTTCTGACACGGTCGCCGATGCCGCCTCCCGTATCGTGGATGTCACCGTCGCGATACCGGAAGATTCCTTGCTCGTGGCCTACGACAATGGCCGATGGACGATCGTGGCGCCGTCCACTCTACAGGAACTGCTCAAGGCGGGAAGAGGGACGCAGCATCTGAGTGATGCTCTCCCTTCCGGCCGCATTCCCAGATTACATCCCGACCAGCCTCTCGATTTGGCGCTGCGGCTAATGCGTGATGCTCCTTTCCTGCCCGTGGTGCACCGCGCCGACGCGCGCCGCCTGATGGGCATTGTCTCGCTCGAAGACATTCTCGCGGCGTACCGGCGGGCGTCCGTCAGCAGCTCCGCATTTCCAGACTGAGACTCGCGGGCACGCGCCGCGTGCCGATTTTACGTAGTACGTCCGTACTACAAATATCGCGCTAGAAATGGGCCGATTGCACTATTGAGGCATTTGGCCCGGCCTCGTATCCTCGACAAGTCAATCAGAATGCATAAATGCAGCGGAGGAATCTGTGCTTAACACCGAGCGTCGTACGGCTCAACGCTTCCGAATCAAGTTGCCGATGATGGTCCGATGGACCAACGGATCGGCGGTCGGAGAAGCGCATACGGAATCGAAGGATGTGAGCTCGCGAGGTGTGTTTTTTTTCATGCCGACCGAAATCAAACCCGGCTCGCCTGTAGAAATCGTGCTGACTTTGCCGCACGAGATAACGATGGCCGGCCCCGTTCGCGTCAGATGCCTGGGACGCATTCAGCGCAACGAGGAAGAGCAAGAGGAACAAGAACAAGCGGGTGTAGTGGCCCACATCGAGCGATACGAGTTTTTGCGCGGCGACGAAAGCGCCGCGTAACCGGTCTTGCCCGCCACCTCCGGTGGCGAGCAGGGAAAGCGGGGCGGCCCGACCCTCAGCGGAACGCCCCGCTTCTTTTTGTTCCAAAGCCGATTCGCATCATGATCTGCGTTCCATTTTCGGTTCATAAAGTCACGTTGCGGCGGTTACTTAAAGCTCGACACATCATTCGTAGCGCAAGGCTTCGACGGGATCAAGCTGCGCGGCGCGCGTCGCAGGGTACATTCCCGCCGCCAGGCTCACCACCACGGAAAAGCCGATTGCGCCCGCAACCAGCCACCACGGGACTGACCAGATATTCTCAGCGGGAATCGCCTGTCTCCGGAGATAAATGGTGGTTGCCAACTGAATCACGCGTCCGATGCCCCACCCCAGCGCTACCCCGGCAACCCCGCCTAGCCAAGCCCATGACTCCCGCTTCGGTGAAAAAGAGCTGGCGGATATCGCCGTTGGAGGCGCCGAGAGCCTTGAGGACGCCGATTTCGCGGCGGCGTTCGAGAATGGCCATCACCAGCGTGTTGATAATTCCGAGCGAAGCTACCGCCAGCGCCAGGCTGCCGAAGATCCCGAGCAGCAGGTCGAGAATGGCGAAAACGCGGGTGAGGCTGCGAGTGACATCCTGCAAGGAAAACGCCGTGTAGCCCATGTCTTTCACCGCCGCCTCGATCGCGGGAATTCCGGAGGGATGATTCACACGCACCGTGAGGTTGGCGTAATGCTCGGCGCTCGATCCGGTGGTGGAGTCGCGGACGATTTCGCTCATATCATTGCCCTGGACGACGCCGAGTTGCTGCGCAACAGCCACAGGCACGTAGGCTCCGGCGCGGCCGAATCCGCCACCGCCGGAGGTTACCGCTTCCGCATCGACAATACCGACTACATGGAGTGGGACTTGGGAGGAAACGATGGAAAAGCCCAGCGCCGCATCTTCGGGGCTCGCCAATTCCTGGTTCGACCTGCGACCATTTGAGGTATCGCGTGCGGCGGTGTCGGAGGCGGCGGGTTCGAGCGGCTGCCGGCCAGCATAGCGGACGACAAGCTCTGTGCCGATGAGGTCGGCGGGCTGCAGCTGCTGCAAGGCGGCCAATTCCTGCGCTAGATCGAGTTGAAGAATGATTTCGCGCGCACTCGGAGAAGAAAAGAAATGACCCTTCATGCCTTCAAAGGCGTCGTTTCCCGATGCGGACGCGGGCAGGCTGGCAATCTGCGCGAGATGGCCTCCGGGGCCTAGGCGCAGATCGCCCGTGAAACGAAATTCGGGGTAAACCTCAACCACGTTGGGCAGTTGCGCGAGCTGTACGCGGGCGGCTTCGTCAAGTGGACGCGGCGTCGCGGCGATCGGCGCGCCTCCCGGGCCCTGGGCCGCCGCCTGAACCGAGCATTCGAGGCTGGCCCTGGTTGCCGAACCCGGTGCGCGGCCGCACCAGAACGCTGTCGAACAATCCGCTGCGCTCGAGGCGCCGGCCTACCAGCTCCTGCAAACCTACACCGAGTGACAGCATGGCCACCAGGGAAGCGACGCCCACCGCAATGCCCATGGTGGTGAGCGTGTTGCGCAGTACCGCTTCGCGGAGGTTGCGGCCGGCTAGTTCGCTTAAATCACGAATTTTCATGACGGTGCTCCCTTTTCTGCTGTTGCTTCTGCTATGGGGGCAGGATTCGCGGTGCGCTCTTCGCTGAGGATTCGTCCGTCAGCCATGGTCACGATGCGGTTGGCGTAGCGCTCCGCAAGAGCGCGTTCGTGGGTGACCATGACCACGGTAGTTGCTGAGCCGGCATTCGCGCCGGGCTTATTAATTGCGGCGATCAGGCGCAATATTTCCTCTCCCGTGGCGCTGTCGAGATTGCCCGTCGGTTCGTCAGCGAGGAGGATGCGCGGACGGTTTACCAACGCGCGAGCAATGGCCACCCGTTGTTGTTCGCCGCCGGAAAGTTCACCTGGCCGGTGCGTCAGGCGGGCGGCAAGTCCCACACGCTCGAGCGCTTCGCGCACGCGCTGCGGACGCTCGGCGCGAGGCACCTCGGCAATGCGCAAGGGGAGCTCGACGTTTTCCATGACTGTCATCCGCGGCAGCAGGTTAAAGGATTGGAACACCATGCCGATGGTGCCGTTGCGATGGCGGGAAAGCTCGATGGGGGTCATGGCGCCGAGTTCGCGTCCCAGGACAAAGACCGAGCCCGAGGTGGGATGGTCGAGGCCGGCCAGCAGATTCAGCAGCGAGGATTTTCCGGAGCCGGATGCGCCCAGAACGGCGACGAAATCGCCGGGGTGGACCTCGAGCGAGATGCCGTCGACGGCGCGGATGATTGCGCTGCCCATCTTGTAGTGGCGTGCGAGGTTTTCGATGCGGATGGCGGCGGCATCATGGTCGCCGGGTTCGAGGGGCGGTTGAGCGGCGGTGGCCTCCGCGCCGGGGGTTAACTCGGTAGTTACGGGGCCTACCCCCCTAGATTTTGTGTAAGGATGTGATTCCATGGGAGTTCCTTCTGCTGTTTTTACAAGGATATGATTCTGAGGGATTTAGCGGCCGCGCCTTTTACCGCAGCAATGACTAAGGGCGCGTGGCCTGCGTCGATGCGGTGGGCGTTAGCAATGCGCAGTTCGAGCATGTTCTATTTTAACATCTCGATCAACTGCCGCTAGGTTGGGAACGCGCGGGGGTGATTGGTCCGAGGACCTCGAGAAGCGTCTGATCCGGTTGATTCGATCCACGAAGAACAAAGTTAAAACCTCCAGCTCTTCGAAAGCCACGGCCACCCGGAGCATCAAACGTTGCGACCGCCGAATCATTTTACGATTAGTTATCCGGCAGATTATTATAATTCGCGAGGAACAGCTTTTATGCTCGGCCGCAGTCGGTGCCGACTGTTAGGAGGGCACATGGGAATTCATTCCAGCCGCCTCACAAGAACCGAGGATGGACTCGGGGAAGCACAATACACTCCAGAGGAGAAAGCAAGGCGTGACGACCTTCACAATACATTTCTCAGTCTGCTTGGTTTCGTGGTGGCCGGAGTGCTTCTTATTATCTTGCGCTTCGCAGTGGGGACAATCTCCTCACTCATTCAGAAAAAAGGCTCAGTTATACATGGAAACGCGTTCACATGCCTCTTATGGGGATTTGGCTGGTTTGCAGCTGCGTTCGTCTTTGGCTTTCTATTCGGTATTCCCAAGGTGTTGCAGAATATTCCGAAGGAAAACGGTTTGGTCACCAAGTCAGACAGGGCGAGTGACACAGGTAATGAACATGTTAATCCCCTCAAGGTTAACACTAATTTGGAGGAGATCTCCGATTGGCTTACAAAGATTCTAGTAGGGGCCACCCTGACACAGTTAATCAAACTGCCGCAATTAGTCAGTTCTGCAAGTTCCTATATGGCAAGGGGGATCGGAGGACCTGAATATGAAACGGTCGCCGCCGCCACCATGCTTTACTTTACATCTATCGGATTTTTTTCAGGTTACGTGTTAACTCGGATGTTCTTTTCTCTCGCATTCGCGAGTGCCGACAAAGGACCGGTCTTCCCGGATTTTTTAAGCATAAAACAGACAAGCATCGCGCTGGGTGTTACCCCCAACCGCGCGAAGGAAACGGACCCCACGATTCAGAGACTAGAGAGTGTACCGATCTCTGATGTGCTTAGTACCACGCAACTTTTAGCGCTAGCCAAGGCTGCGAATATTGTGGGTAATCCACAAAGGGGACTGCAAGCTGCGCGGCTCGCCGTTGAGAGATCGTTTAACGATCCAGAGGCCCACTTGAATTTAGCTGTAGCCCTACATAATACACAGGGATCAGAAAATGAGGTTATGCAAGAACTCAGGCTAGCTCGCAAGTTTGTTGATATGCGTCGTGATTCGCAGACGTGCGAAGATATCTACAACTCGATTTTATATCTGGCCTTATATCTTGAACCACCGGAAGGCTTTGAGAGAGCAATTCAAGACGGCGAGCAGTTTCTTGAAAGAAGTGTTCCGAGAGACGCTTCGATTTGGATCAATTTGGCTTGTGCTTATGGACAGAAATACTCTTACAACCAAGGGCTGCAGAAGAAGTCGCCGGACACGGCGGCCGAAATACAGCCGGTGCTCAAAAGCGCGAAAGAGTGCGCGATCAGATATATCAAAAAAGCTCTTGATGTTGAGCCGTCTTCCATCGACCGCCTCAATGAGGTCTATCATGGGAGCGGAGACCCACTGGACGATGATTTGAAGGTTTTCGAGGGGCAGCCAGAGTTTGAAGAGCTATTAACAAAGAAACCTCAACCTACATCTTCGTAGCGACCTTGCCCTAACGACCGTCGTGAGTGGGCCACCCTTGTCTGACACACCTAGCAAGCGAGTTCCCGGCAAAGTCTGGCCCGCAAAGGAAGGAGATTTGCCGTGAAGACGAAGCGCTTTTCCGTGCCTAGACGTAGATGATTCCCCGGGTGCCTTCACCAAACGTCTGTCCCGATTGAGTCCATCCAGGGCGAAGAAAATCAAACCCTCCGCCCCTTGGAAAGGCGACCAAGGAGCGGCCACTCGGAAAATCAAGGCCCGCGTCGCCGCCCACTGCACCGCTACCAGTAGTATCCTCCGCGCCGAGTTCAAAAAAAGTATCCCACATGGAAACCCGGCCAACCAGAAAAGAACGGAAGGGTTTGCCAGCCGCCCTCCAGCCCGGTCAGCAACAACCTCCGAAAAGCCGGCGACTCGCTCACCCATAAAAGAATGAGGGATTCCTCTTCGCTTCGCTCTGTCGGAATGACGACGGCGGAGCTTGCGGTTGAGCGAATCGTTACACAGGAAAGTTGTGTCGGGAGCGGCGGAAGGAACCGTTCCGATTGGGTGATTTGGAGTATCCAATGTGGTCCTTGCCCCACCGCGGGTACTGACGGCGCAGAACCAAGACGCGGTGAGTTTGATCGACCGACCAACTGGGGCGGCGGAGTTGGCGCGGGCGATGGGAGTGCGCTTAGAGTGTGCGGATAATAGCGGCGCCACCAGCGGTAGAAGCATTGCCGGCTGATGCCGAAATCGCGACAGGTGAAGGCTGCGTTACGTCCATGATGCAGGTAGTGATTCATCCATTTAAGCCGCCGAATTTCGTCGCGGCTCAACTCCCACCGGGAGCCCGCAAGCCTGCGGACTCCTGGTGGCTTTCCCCATCGAATTTGCATGGCGACACTCTACTCCGAGTGTCACCAATCATTCTGAACGAGAACTTGCCGCGGCTGCGGCCCGCGCACGCGAAAAATGCTTTCGCGCGGATTCTGACAGAGGCTCGCGAGGGGCTACGGCTTCGCGCTGGTGGGTTATGTGGTCATGCCAGAGCACATTCATCTGCTCGTCAGCTAACCGGCGAAGGGAAGGCCTTCGACGATCATGCAAGTGTTGAAGCAAACGCGTGTCGCGGCGGTTGCTGTGCAAACACTTACGCCTACAAGACAACTCAGAGTTCGTTTCCAAACTGCGGATCATTTACTGCCCACGTTCTTGCGGCCCCGCTTCTACGCTTTCAATGTGTGGAGTCGGAAGAAGTTCGTCGAGAAGCTTCGGTGTATGCATATGAATCTGGGTGAAGAGGAAACTTGTTGTTCATCCCCAGGACTTGGCCTTGGAGCAGTTTTTCCTTCTACGCGAAAAGAGATTCGGGGTTGGTCGGCATCGATCCCATGAGTTGATCCTGGTCACAAGGTTCACCTCCAAAGCTCCAGCCTTCAAAAACCGAAGACTGGGGCACCCCCAAAGTCCAAATCCAAGGCCGGGCGACCCGCCCCGAAGAGTTCGTCGAATCACTCGACTGAACAATGTCGCGATGATCACCCCCGGCAATTCGCCCACTCATGAAAGAAAGAATGAGGGATTCCTCGTCGCTTCGCTCTGTCGGAATGACAACGCCAGAGCTTGCGCTTGAATCGAATCTTTTACACAAAGAAGTTACTTCAGGGCACGCTACGCACTGGATCGCAAACACTCGAGGATCGCAAAGCCCGGTCTCGATGAAGGCGGGGACAGGCTGCCCGCAAAAACTGTTTCTCGGGACTTGGGAGCCGGGCCCAGCCCCTAAGCCTGGCTTCTACGCCTTTGGCGGGAGTCCATTAGGACGCCCATGAACCCGCCCATGAATCCGCTGATAAGCCCGCTCATCCCGTTACCAATTGCGTTATGGGCCAGCGTCGAAGGCAAGGGAAGGAGATAAAAATTCACCAGCGCACTCATAACGAATCCCATCAGAGTCTCCGATGACGCCACTCTTGATAGCGTTTGACATTGGTGGTGTGTCTCCTCCTGTGGCACTTTGCTCTCGATTGCCGGCAAGCGCCAGTGAAGAACTCGGTACCAAAAAGGTTTAGCTCCCAGAAGCCACTCGGTGAGCGTAGTATAAGCGACCTGCATGCCTCAGCCGGCCTGGATCAATTGAACCCAATCGCGTTGGAGACAGTCCGCTTCTGGTCATCTGGCCTTCGCGTGGTTCCCACACGCCGAGAAGCCTGCCGCTCAACCGGTCGATGCAACACCCACTGCATTAAATTGTTTTCTTCAAAGGTTCTGTTTTCTGATGTATGGGAGATGTGCTCAGCGTACTCCCACGAGAGAGCTGATTTAATGCGGTGTTTTGAGGCTCGGCTGTTATTGCGTGAGATCGACTGCGCCCTCGGCAAAGCGTATAACGTCTTTCACTTAAAAGGGGTGTTGCACTGACCCATGAGACCACCCCGTTTCGCAGGACTTGGAAAAGGCTATTCGTAGTTTCGGTGTCTCAAATGGGAGGCTGCGCTGTGGTGCAGTCCTTGTGCGCGGAGTCCCTAACGCACTGGTGGGAACGTCACGGTGATGGTGGTTTCGACTTCGACGGGGTAGCCGTCGACTAGAGTAGGCTCATACTGCCATTGGCGGACTGTATTGGCGATTTCATTTGCTCCTTGACCCTGCAGCAGCAGAAATTCGCCGGAGCGAACCATGTCCTGAATGTTGACGTCCCCTCTCTTGCATGGGAAATCGTTACAATCCTGGACAGAAAGGCTTACGAGGCTGCCGTCTTTTCCGATGATCGCGTGGAACTTAACGGAACCGCCAGGATAATTGGCCTGTTGGGCTGCTGCGGGCAGCGCCGGCTGAATCTGTTTGATTAGGCGCTGCGCCTGCACGGCGCCGTCGACCTTAATTCGTTCAGGAGGGGCGCCATAACTGTGCAGTCCGTCAGTAGGGTCAGCGTTAATCGTCTGACTGACCAAAACGAGTTGATGATCCCGAAGGGCAAACTTTAGAAGGACATATCCATCGGAGGACGCTCCGTTGGCGCTTCTCCAATGGCGAGGACCCAAGCTGAGCGTTTGAATGTCGAACTGAGGCCCCTTATCGAGAAAGGCGCCGGGACCTAGCAGGTTCTGTGCAATTTCGTACGCGTCGACGTGCAGGAGGATTGGTCCTTGATTATCGAACGACCAGTAGGCTTCGTTATAGCAGCCGCAGGTGCCGTTAATCTGATCGTGCGTGGCCAGGAAGGTCTCCGAATCGGTGTTTACGAGATATGACGGGCCGACACTCTCCAGGTAGTGGCCTGCATCCTCCTCGTTGAAAATCTCGCAAAAGTCGCCTGGCGTTCTCTCGACGACAATCATCTTGATGACCGTGGGCAGGTAGAGAGACGCTTGGCTCGCGTCCACATTGTCCCCGGCAGTGATTGTGTGAATTACCTCGTCGATTGCGAAGCCGCTCACGACTCCGACGTGTCGCGATCGGACGCTGTCTTTCACGTCGGCAGGGTAAGGGCCTAGCTGGCCAGCGCCATAGTTGAACTGCTTCCAGTTTTCCGAGAAATACTGCAGCGGATGGCACTCGGATTTTGCCGGGGGATTTAGGACTTCGGCAGTTTCGATGAGGACTGTCCACCTTGAGTCGGCGGGACTAGCGGTCTGAGCAAACGCGACCGGGCATGCCGGTAACAGCAGGGCGAAAGCCATCGCGAATGAGCAGCGGGTCACGATAAGGAGGGTTCTGCCGAGATCATTCTCAAAACTCCGCAGATTATATTCTCTTCTTCCAGGCAAGACAACGAGTCGCAGACTTCAAGACATCTGTGCCAACGCCCCGTGCGGTCGCGCTCTTTGTTTCCCGGACGAGATACAGAAGCGGCCCCCGCGTGAAGGTAAAAAACGGGCAGAGATGCCAGGCTGAAGTGCGATAGCTCCTCGAAGTAGAGCCCGGGCGTTTATTACGCGGGCTTCGCTCTGTCGGAATGACTGGGGAGGGTGCCTTGCCAAACGGCGGTTAGAATCGCGGCTTCGGCGTGTTCTTCGTTGCGGATGCGGATAGCGTCGGCTACGTGGTGGACCGAGATTTTGCCTTTGCCGATGCGGCCGGTGCGGGCTGCCGTCAAGGGTGGCTGGTGTGCGCGGACTGAGGATTGTTAGGCGGAAGGGTCAGTGGTAGACTCGCGCCAGTCGGGGTATTAGGAATGAAATTTGACGGAGGGAACCACCATGAAACGCTCCTACATCCTGTTGTCCATTTTGGCGCTTGGCACGGTGTTTGTCGTGGGCACATTCTTGCTTACAGCGCGGCACGCGGAAGCTCAAGGGCTGGCCGGCAACCAGGAACAGCAAGCCGCACAAGCGGAGCTGGAGAAAAGCTATCCGCAGATGAGCGTCAGTGACCAATACCTGCACCTCAGCATTCCCGGCCAGACGATGGGACAAACCGTCGGGGTGGCCACAAACTCGAAAGGTCAACTGTTTGTATACTCGCGCTCGGTCAACCAGGGAATGGCGCGCGGCGGCAGGGCTGCCATGCTCTGGGAGTTCGACGATAACTATAAATTCGTCAAAGAGTGGGGCCCCAATAACTACGCCGAATCCTTCGCGCACGCGGTCCGCGTGGATAAAGCGGATAACGTGTGGCAGATTGATGAGGGCTCCGGCATGGTGGTCGAGTACAACCCGGCAGGCCAGAATATCTTTTGGCTTGGCCGGACGCCGGAAGCGGTTGATTACCTGCAGGGAAACCTCGAAATCCTGCACTTTAGCGGCATTACTCCACCGGCCAAGAACCCGCATCCGACAGGCCGGGTGGGCGCATTCGACCGAGAGACCGATGTGGCTTTCGATTCGCAGAACAATATCTTCGTGTCTGACGGTTATGGCAACTCGCGTATCGTCAAGATTTCGCCGGACGGCCATTGGCTGAAGGAAATGGGAACCTGGGGTCACGACCAGGATCAGTTCTCCACGCCGCATGGCATCGCCACCGACAGCCAGAACAACGTTTACGTCGCGGACCGCGGCAACAGGCGCATCCAGGTCTATGACGATGATCTGAACTTTAAGAAAACCATTGCCGGCGTGGGCGCGCCGTGGTCGCTTTGCGTCACGAGCGGTTCCCCACAGTATCTGTTCAGCGGCGACGGCACCACCGGAAAAGTCTTTAAGATGGATATGAGCGGAAAGGTGCTGGGCATGTTTGTGACGGGTCAGGATCATGGCGAAGAGAACACCGGTGATCTGATCCACGCGCTCGATTGCCGGACGCCCAACACCATTTTTATTGGCTCGGCGACGATGTGGGACGTCCAGAAGGTTACCGTTCATTAGGGATTAAAATAGCTCACCGCCGGAAGGGGCTTGCGCGGGGGCGTGTGGCTAGAAGTGTGCGGCGGCGCGGCAAGGAGTTCGTCGGTGCTCGCGATGAGGCCGTTGCGAATTGACCTGCCGTCTGTTTCCGCACCGGCCACACCGCAACATCCGGGCCGATGAACGGATCCTTTTTTCTGTATCACGTTTTCTGTATCACGCGCAGAGTGAGTCTCCGGTGGTTCGGGTCGCCCAGGAATTCGCGGCTGGCTGCGAATTCCTGGGCGATTTCGTGCAATTGTGGGAAGCAGGTCATCGGATTCCTCGACTAGGGCCGGGAGAAATTTTTTCTAATTGAAATCACGGTGATGGTTCAGAAAAGCGGATCAGTGAAGTTGATGAGAGCTGGCCTGGGGCTTCATCAAGAGCGCGGTTAGATGGCGGAATCGCCGTGCTCTTCGTTGCGGATACGGATGGCGTCGGCTACGTGGTAGACGAAGATTTTGCCGTCGCCGATGCGGCCGGTGCGCGCTGCCGAAACTAGCGCGCGGATTACCTCTTCGGTGCGCTCGGTGGCCACTACCACCTCCAGCTGAATCTTCGGCAGTAAATCCACTACGTACTCGCGCCCGCGAAAGATTTCGCGGTGACCTTTTTGCCGGCCGAAGCCGCGCGTCTCGGAGGCGGTCATGCCGCCGACGCCTATGGCGATCAAGGCTTCTTTCACGGCTTCGAATTTCGACGGCTGGATGATGGCGACGATCTTTTTCATGGTTGCTTCCGCTGGTTCATGGTGCGTTCCTGCTGGTTCACGTTGCGTTCCTTTCGTTCATGTGGCACCAGCTATTGCGCGTCTGCAAATAGAGCCCGCCCCGTGCAGAGCCCGGACTCCTTATGATGCGGGCTGCAAGTACAGCCCCGCACCCGTTATGATGCGGGCTGCAAGTACAGCCCGCACCGCGTGCAGAAGCCCCACCCGAACGTAATCGTTTTTTTTAATGCATGCCATCGAAATTTTACGCTGGTGTTCCGGAATTATTAAACGCGTGAATGTTTTGCATCAGACCTATCGAAATATTGCGTTGGAATTCCCCGAGCCTTCCGCGTACGGTCGTTTGACGCACGGGCAGTTATGAAACATATATCAAAACTTTATGGTTACTTAAGGCCATGTTTGTGGTGGGGAACGGCAATACCAATCTGAAAGGAGAAAAATTGCAGATGCGCTCTATAAGCCTTCTTTGTTGTTTGCTGGGTTTGGTGCTGGTTCTTCCCGCATCGGGACAGCAAGCAAATCCCGCACCCGCGGACCAAACGGTGCAGGCTTCCGCTGCGCCAGTTCCGGCACCGGACAGCGCGGCGCCGGCCCAGGATTCACAAGCGCCCGCAGCCGCGCCCGCGGCAGCGGCTGCAGCACCGACTTGGTCGGTAGGTCCGATTGATTTCAGCGGGGAAGTTGACGCTTATTATCAGTGGAATTTCAATCATCCGGCGAACCGCCAGAGCGGCCTTTACAATTTTGATATTCCCACCAATCAATTCAATCTTAACGCGATTGAGCTCGGTTTCGCGCACTCGCCCGACCCGGTGGGGTTCGAAGTCGATCTGGGTTACGGCAGGACCTTCCAGCAAGTTAACGCCTTCGATAACGACAAGGGATTCAATCAGTACGTGCGGCAGGCCTTTGTAAGCTTGAAACCCGCGAAAGCCAAGGGTTTTGAGCTGGATTTCGGAAAATTCGTTACCACCTCGGGCGCCGAAGTGATTGAGTCGTACAGCAACTGGAACTACTCGCGGTCGCTTCTGTTTGCGTGGGCGATTCCGTATTACCACTTCGGTTTGCGCACCTCTTGGCCGATGGGGAAAAAGCTGGTCGGCGGATTCCAGGTGGTGAACGGCTGGAATAACGTAGTGGATAACAACTCCGGTAAAACGCTCGACCTGAATCTTACGGCCACGTTTAAGAAGTTCGCGTGGGTCGGCGACTGGTACGGCGGCCCGGAAAATCCGAATACGAATAAGGGCTGGCGCAACCTGTTTGATACCACTTTAACCTTGACCCCTTCCAGCAAGGTCAGCGCTTACATCAACTACGATTACGGCCAAAACCGGAATTTCAACCAGTCGTTTGTGTTCTTCCCGCCGTCCGGCCCGTCGGTCTTGGAGTTCAGGGACGGCAGTCTGGCGAGATGGCAGGGCGTAGCGGGAGCGTTGCATTTGCAGGCCAGCTCCAAGTGGGCGTTTACGCCGCGTCTGGAGTGGTTCGATGACCGGAACGGCTTCCAGATGCTGGGCGCCGGCGCCGATAGTTTTGGAAGCGGCGTGGTTTCGGTGACTAACCTCGCGCCAGTTCGGCAACAAGTCAAAGAAGTTACGATAACCGGCGAATACAAAATGGTTGAGGGTCTGATGTTGCGAGCCGAGTATCGGCACGATTGGTCGACCGCGCCGTTTTTTGAACGCGGAACACCGGTGTGCAGCGGGGTAACCGCAGCTTCATGCCCCGCCGACTTCGGCTTGGGAAATACCAAGAAACAAGACACGGTAGCCATCGCTTTCATTGCGTTTTTCGGTCCCAAACGGTGATTTAAGGAGGGTCTGAAAAGAGATGATTGTTCGCTGCGCCCCCGGTGGTGGATTTGGTGACGAACCCACACCGGGTGGCGCGGTGGACGGATGCCAGGCAGGCTGCCGATTTCGCTGCCCTTGACGAACCCGCGTTGTCGAGTTCTCCTTTTGCTGAGCGTCTTAGTGCTGCGTGAATTCCTCGGTATGCGTTACGAATTCAGGATAAGCTCCGGCACCCAACTCGTACAGATCGAGGCCTTGCCGTTCTCCTTCCGGTGGCAGGCGATACGGCCAGAGTGCATTTAGAAGGGCGTTGAGCGCGTAGCTGAGCGGCAGCACGAAACCCAGCAGGGTTGCAATTCCTGTGAGTTGCGCCAGCCACTGGCCGGTGTCGCTGCCGGAGCGCCATGCTTCACCCGCTATGTTGTGGACGGGTCCTGGGAAGCGGGCAAAGAGGCCGAATGCCAGCAGGCCCCAGATTCCGGCAACGCCGTGGACCGAAATCGCCCCACCGGGATCGTCGACTCCAAACCGCAACTCGAGCCACTCGACGGAAAAGGCTACCAAGGCGCCGGCTACGAATCCAATGACGACGGACGCGGCCGGTGCGACGAAAGCGCAGCCGGCGCTACTGGCGACCAAGCCGCCTACCCAGCCGTTGGCGGTGATCGAGACGTCCGGCCTGCCAAATCGCAGGCGAGTGACCAAGGCCGCGGCAAGTCCCGCCGAGGCCGCCGCAAGGGTGGTATTCATCGCTACGAGTACGGTGCGCCCAGGGGCGACGCCGGCAAAGAGTATTGCGCCCGCGGTGTTGAGTCCCAGCCAGCCCACATAGGCGAGCGAGCAGCCCAGAAGGATTAGCACCGCGTTGTGCCCGGGGATTGCCGCAGGCATGCCACTGGCGCTGTATTTGCCACGGCGCGGCCCCAAAATCCAGGCGATGGCCAGAGCCGTAACGCCGCCAACTACCTGGATCGAGCTTGTTCCTCCGGCGTCGACGAAACCGTGGCCCAGCCCGTAATTGGCCCCGAGTTGCGCCAACCAACCGCCACCCCACACCCAGTGCGCGAACAGCGGGTAGGTGCAACCGGCCAGCAGTGCCGTAGAGGCGCAACTCGCGGATAATCGCCAACGCTCCGCGCCGGACCCCAACGGAATAGTAGCGGTTAAGCCGGCGCCCAGCATGCCTAGCCAGGCGGCGAGGGAAGAAGGGGAGCCGTCGAAATCGAGGCGCCGCAAGAAAAATGGGCCGGCGGCGAGGATGTTCCATGGTTTTCCGGCTACCGAAATGGTGTGCGCAGCCATGCCGATATATCCCTGCCAGGCGAATCCGCAGATGAAATAAACGCCTACGGCGATGGAAAACACACAGAGGGATGACAGCATGGCATGCGCGGCGCTGTGCGAGCGGCTCAATCCGGTATTCACAACGGCGATACCGATGCCTGCCAGGGGAACCAGAAGGATGGAAAAGATACAAAGCGCAGTTGTCAGTTCAGTAAAACCTGGGCCCGGCATGAGTTTCACTCTCTCTCTACGCGCCGGAACGGTTGCGAACGGATCACCAGGGCCAGCCCCAGAATCTCCACAGCAATGCCTGCTAATGTGAAGCACTCCCTGGCCAGGCCTGCTGGAAGGAGCGCCAGCGCCGCCAGGACAATGCCCCAACCAGTAAGCAACAACAGAAAACCTGCAACCTTCATGGCTCCCCAGGGACCCGGTGTCGCCGGACATTCTCAGCGCGCCGAGTGATATATCACTACCACAATCGCTCTTCCTATGAAAGCAAAGGCGGCAATTTGGATCGGGTGAGATGTTTTTTTGATGGGCACGGCCCGGCCTATCCCCGGCTCGGCGTGCTGCTTGCGACCCGCATCCAAAATCCTGATGTGTTTGATCGAAAGGTTGCGTTTTACAGTTTGTTTAGGCCCGAGTATGGTTGCGCTCGCGGCTTCTACTCAAGGAAGCGATCTCCCATTTAGGAGGCAAATCTTCGATGGCCGAACCTACCGGGCCCAGCAAGACCACCGGTGAAATGCAACCGACCCTAGGCTTGACGGGTCTGACGATGAATGCGATGGCTCTTATCGCGCCGGGGGCGTTTTTGTGGCTCACGTTTTTCAGCCAGGCAGGGGAGGGCGCAACAGCACCCGCCATGTGGAGCGGCATCCTCATGGCCACCTTGCTTTGTCTGGCGACCGCGGTTTGCTATGCAGAGTTGGCGAAGCTCTACCCTGGTACCGGCAGCTCATATTACTTCGCCGAGCAATCGTTCCTCAATCATGACAAGCACTGGCGTTACGCGCGACTCTCAAAGTTCATCGTCGGCTGGGCGTCTCACTTGTATTACTGGATTTATCCCGGCGTGATGGTGGCGGTAACAGGAATTTTCTGCGGTTACGTGGTCGGCACTCTTTGGCCGAATGCCATGAACGCAACCAACCCCGGCACCCTCTTTATGATGGTTGTTGCGATAGTCTTCACGATTGGCGTGTCCTACATCGCCCATCGCGGCGTTACCGGTTCGACCGCGGTGAGCATCGCGATCAACGTGATTCAAATCAGCGCCCTGCTCGTCTTCTCGGTGATGGCCATCGGTTACCGAATGAATCATCCGCCAGGGAGCGTCGCCTTCCAGTTTGATTCCACTACTGGTGAAGCTTACACCTATGAATTCGCCACCACACAAACCACCGCGAACGGCCAAACCACCGACACCATCGTGCGCGACGCCAACATGGTTCCGCAGCCCAAGCTCGATGCAGCCGGGAAACCGGTGCCGTATCAGATCAGCTATCCCACAGCCGACGATAAGGGCAATTTCCTGAGCCATCCAAACGGCCCGTCTGTTGTAGGGGTCCACAATGTCGGCTGGATGTTTGTCCAGGCCACTGTCGCGATTTTGATCCTGGTCGGATTTGAATCAGTTACCGCCCTGGGAGGAGAGGCGAAGAATGCCAAGAGGGATGTGCCTATAGCAGTAATCACCTCGCTTCTGGTGCAAGGGTGTTTCTGCTACCTATTTGAATATTTTGCGGCCAACTATTTCTTAAATAGCGGCTATACCATGCAAAACGCTCTCGGTTCGGCGGCGCCCATCGGCGACATGATGATCGTTGTGGGTGACGCGCTGCTTGGACCCGGCCACGGAAGGACGTTCATGTTGATCGAGGCCATCACCGTGTTCCTGGCCCTGATCGGCACCACGCTTTCGTGCATCAATACCGGCGCCCGGGTGACCTACGCCATGGGCAAAGACCAGGAAGTGCCGGAACACTTCGGCATGCTCCACGACAAAAACCTCAGCCCTCACCGTGCGATCTGGACCTTGGCGGGTATCTCGGCGGTCATCGGTTGCATCGCGCTGCTGATGGTATTCGGCGACTCGTCGGCAATCGCTGACTCGGCCATCGCCACGCTGCCGCACGGGCTCTTCTCGAGCGTATGGTTCGCTTCGACCCACGATCACATGGCGGCTTTTCCGAATACGTTAACCCTGATTGTGCTGGCCTCCAACTTCGGCACGTTTTTGCTGTATATGCTGAGCTGCGTCATTTGCATGGTGGCATATCAAGGACATCCGAAGTTCAGTATGGTGAGGCACATGCTCATCCCCATCTTCGGCGTGCTGGCAAACCTCATCTGCATGCTGTTCTACCTCATCGGGCCATTTATGGGGTATGGCACAAAGATGGAACCCTTCGGCGCCTTAGGTATTGCCGCGGTTTGGGCGATCTATGGAGCCATCTACTTCTCGAAATCCAGCAAGTCTTCCGGGCGCACCACCCTGGTGGAGAGCCGGGTGGGGAGGGTCTGATCGTCAACCGGCAGTAGGAAACTGGAAATAAGAGCGGAATCCGGGTGGGCGCAAGCCCATCCGGATTCTGTTTTATGCGAGAATCCAAGAAGACGATTCGATTTGAGGTGAAATGTTTGATCGGATGCTTCGAGGGCGAGAGAATCGCGCACCGTCCCTTCTCCCGTCCACTATTAGTCCGTCTGAAAGAGAGCCCGAGCCAAAGCCCCGGGGCGCCATGCTGGATGTAGAGTTCGCGCAGCTTTCCGATGTCGGCAAGGTTCGGCCTCACAACGAAGACTATCTTGGCTGGGTGGACCCCGGCACTCCCGAGCGTGCGCGTTCGCATGGCTGGCTTTTCGCTCTCGCCGACGGGGTGGGGGGACATCTGCAAGGCGAAGTGGCTTCGCAGACCGCCGTGGAGAGCATACGGGCCGGGTTCCGCGATGCGGCGCGCGAGGAACCGCTTACGTCGTTGCTCCAGAAACTGGTGCAGAGAGCCAATGCGTCCGTGTTCGAGGCGGCATTGGCTGCGGGGTCGCACGGTGCGGGTATGGCCACCACTTTGGTGGTTTGCGGATTGCGCTACGACCGCGCCGTAGTAGCGCACGTCGGTGATTCGCGCTGTTACCTGATCCGCAGGGGCGCGGCCACGATCCTTACGCGCGATCATACCCTGGCCAGCGAACACGCCCGCATGGGCTTGATGTCTCAGGAAGAAGCTGCGGAGGCCGACACGCGGCACATTCTCAGCCGTTCGCTGGGCGGCGGTTTGTTTGTGGGTGTCGATATCGGCGATCACCAGGTGCTGGCCGGCGATGTGCTTTTGCTTTGCTCGGATGGCTTGCATGGTGCGGTAAGCGCCACGGAAATCGCGGAGGTGGCCGGCTCCGGGGGCGACCTTCATTCCGCCGCACGCAAGTTGGTGGAGCTTGCCAACGAGCGGGACGGTAGCGATAATGTCAGCGCTCAATTGATCCGCGTTCGCGGTGTCGAGCGAGTGGGCATGTACCGGGGAAGGCCCTACAAGCTTCGCTGATCTCCGGTAACGCCCCGCCTTTGTCGCGTTGGGCCTGACTAGCGTCCCGCGCTCTCTCGATGACTCTCCATCCCGGCGATCAGCTCGACCACTACCGAGTCGAAAAACTCGTGGCCCGCAGCGGAATGGCCAGCATCTACCGCGCTACCGACGCGCGCGACAATCGCGTGGTGGCGCTCAAGATTCCGCACCCCGAAGTCGAAAGCGATCCGCTCTTTTTCGATCGATTCAAGCGTGAAGAGGAGATTGGCAAAAAACTCGATCACCCGGGGGTCATGAAGGTGTACGACGATCCGGACCGGAGCCGGATCTATATGGCCATGGAGTGGGTGGACGGCCAGCTCCTGCGCCAAATCCTCATCGAGCAGCGCAAGCTGCCACCTGCGCGGGCGGTGCGCATCATCCTGGGAATCCTCGACGCCCTGGACTACATCCACAGTCACGGCGTGGTGCACCGCGATCTGAAGCCTGAAAACATCATGGTCGATCCGCAGGATCACTTGAAGCTGATCGATTTCGGTATTGCCGGCGCCGAAGGTTCACGAAGGCTGACCTTCGCCAAACTCACCCAGGCCATGGGCACCCCGGACTACATTTCCCCCGAGCAGGTAAAGTCCAAGCGCGGGGATGCCCGCAGTGACATCTACGCGGTAGGCGTGATGCTCTACGAAATGCTGACCGGGCAGGTGCCGTTCGGCGGGCCTAATCCCTTTGCGATCATGAATGACCGGCTGCTGAACAATCCCATTCCTCCGCGCGAGATCAATCCGGAGATTTCGCCGCAGCTCCAGGAAATTATCTACCGCGCCCTCGAACGCAACCCCGCGAATCGCTACGCCAGCGCCCGCGAATTTGCCAAGGATCTGCAAAATCCCGATCAGGTGGGCGTCGCGGATCGCGAAGAGTTGCGCAACTGGAAGGAGCGCCGCACGCCATGGCTGCGGCAGGTCTTGTTCTACGTGATGCTGGCAATGATCCCCGTGGTTATTTTATCGCTGCTGCTGTTCTTCGCGAAGCGGAAGTAAATCGCCCATGCGCCGGTGCTAGACCGCCGAAATCGTTTCCGACTTCATAGCCGGAAGGCTCGGCGTAACCGTTGATGTAACCGTGGATGTAACCGTGGATGAAACTGGGTCCCCCTCGCCGGCTGCGGCCTCGTGCAAGCGGAATTCCTGGTGCAGCGTGACCATGGCGCGCTGCATGGCGCCGGCCTCGACGATGAAGGAGATGTTGTATTCCGAGGAGCCTTGCGCGATGGCGATGATGTTGACGTTTTCCCGGCCCAGCGCGGCAAAGGTGCGCCCAGCCATGCCGGGAATTCCGTGCATGTTTTCGCCCACCACCGCAACCACTGCGACGCTCGAATTGGCGGACACATGTTCCACGGTTTGTTCCTCGATTTCCGGCGCAAACGCTTTGCGCAAGGCTCCGACGGTGCGCTTCTCGTCGGCGCTGGGGATGACGAAGCAGATGTCATTTTGCGATGAGGATTGCGAGACGAACAGCACGTTGGTTCGCAATGCCGCCGTGGCCGCAAACGAGCGCGCCAGCACGTCGGTCAGCCCCACGATTCCCGGGCCGCCCACGGTAATCAGCGCCACGTCGCGAATTGCCGTAAGCGCTTTGACCCCGCCGCCATTCGATTTGCCTCCCGCCGTGATGCGCGTGCCGGGCAGCTCCGGCGCGAAGCTGTTGCGAATCCAGACGGGAACGCCTGCCGCGCTCACCGGCCGCAGGGTATTGGGATGCAAAACTTTGGCGCCAAAGTAAGCGAGCTCGGCGGCTTCGTTGTAGGAAATTTCGGGCAGCGTGCGGGCCTCGGGCACCATCCGCGGGTCAGCCGTTTTCACGCCATCGACGTCGGTCCAGATCACGGTTTCGCTGGCCCCGAGCGCCGCGCCGAGAATGGTGGCCGAGTAATCTGATCCGCCGCGGCCCAGTGTCGTCTGCACGCCCTCAAGCGTGGCGCCGATAAAGCCCGTGACCACCGGCACTATGCCGCCGTTCAACAATGGGCGCAGACGCGCTTCAGAGCGCTGGCGCGTTTGAGCCATCAGCGGCTCGGCGCGGCCATGGTGCTGGTCGGTCACGATCACATCAGTAGCCGAAATCGGTATGCTGGGCACGCCAATCGCCAGGAGTGCTCCCGCCACCAGCGGCGCCGAGAGGCGCTCGCCGATGCCGGAGATTGCGTCCAGCACCCGCGGAGTGAGTTCACGCAGTAGAGCGGTGCCTTGCAGCAGCCGGTCCAGCTCGGCCAGCACCTCGGCCAGCGCCTTTTCGATGGGGGTGGCTGCGCGAACGTCGCCTACCAGCTCCGTAAGCGCCCTGCGATGCTGCGCGCCCAACTCCGCGATGAGTTTCGGCAAAAACTCGCATTCGCCCGATTCGGCGCGGCGGGCCGCGTCGATCAGCCGGTTGGTGACTCCGCTCATAGCGGAGACCACCACCACTACGGGGCCCTTGGCGGCCGCCGCTTGCACGATCGCAGCCGCGCGGCGCATGCAGGCCGCGTCTCCCACCGAGGTTCCGCCAAATTTCATTACGCACAGCCCGTTCGTCGCACTCATCGTCGCACTCATCCGGGAATCCGCCTCCACGGTTATGAATTTACTGTACCGGCACCGTAACTATCGCGGCCGCTCAGCATGCTCGGCCCAATTTCCCGGCCGTTAAGAAGTCATAGCACGATCTCACACTCACTGGTACGCCCGCAATATCCCCCCAATATCGTGGTGTACCGAGTTCTAACATGGAATTTATCTCCCCTGCAGGGACGCCGCGCCCCCGCGCTATACTGCGGGCGTGATTACCGATGCTGAACTTTCGGAAGCGCTGCGCCGCTACTGGGGTTATGCATCGTTCCGTCCGTTGCAGGGGAAGGTGGTTCGCAGCCTGCTCGAGGGGCACGATACGTGTGTGGTAATGCCCACCGGCGGCGGCAAATCGCTCTGCTACCAGTTGCCCGCGGCGCTGTTTGGCGCGCAAACCGCCATCGTGGTTTCGCCGCTGATCGCGCTGATGCAGGATCAGATCGCGCAACTCGCGCAAATGGGCATTCCCGCCGCTTTGCTGAATAGCTCGGTCGCCCAAGGGCAGCAGTCGCGAATCATGCGCCAGGCGCGCGACGGCGCCTATCGCCTGCTGTATCTTTCGCCGGAGCGCATCGCGCGCGCCGACACGCCGGCGTGGCTTGCGCAGGTTCCCGTCTCCTTTTTCGCCATAGACGAAGCGCACTGCATCTCGGAGTGGGGGCCCGAGTTTCGCCCCGATTATCGCCAGCTTAGCTCTCTGCGCCTGCATTTCCCCGACAAGCCACTCGCGGCGTTCACCGCCAGCGCCACCCGCACCGTGCGGCACGACATCATCGAGCAACTGCGTATGCACGATCCGCACAAGTACATCGCCAGCTTTCATCGTCCGAACCTGCGATACGTCGTAAAGCTGTGCGACAGCCGCGAACAAGAGGGCCTGTTAGTCAGCGCGTTGCGGCGCCACGCGGGCAGCAACGTGATCGTTTATTCTCCCACCATCGCGCGGGTTGAGGAAACGGTGAAGTACCTCGCGGAGCAGGGAATTTCCGCCCTCCCGTATCACGGCCGCATGGATGCCGGGGCCCGGAGGGAGAACCAGGAGCGCTGGATGGCGGAGGAAATCCCCGTGCTGGTGGGCACGCTGGCGTTTGGATTGGGCATCAACAAGGCCGCGGTGCGCGCGGTGATTCATCTCGCACTGCCGAAATCGATCGAGCAGTATTACCAGGAGGCGGGGCGCGCCGGGCGTGACGGCCTGCCCGCCGATTGCCTGCTCCTGTGGCAGCAGCGCGACGCCGCCCTGCTCGCGCACTTCATAAAGGAACTCAGCGATCCCGCCGAGACCAGCCGCGCTTGGCAGCGCTACCGCGACATTCGCAATTTCGCGGAGGGCCAAAGCTGCCGCCATCGCCGCATCTGCACGCATTTCGGCGAAACCACGAAATGGCAGTCCTGTAACGCTTGCGACATCTGCACTGGCGAGCCGCAATGGCTCTCGCAGCCCGGGGATTCCGAGCCGCCTCCCAGGTCGAAGCGGGCACGACGGCGGCCAGTCGCGCCTGCTGTTACCGTGGGCAGCGCCGCTCGGCCGCAGGCGGCCAAGCCCAGCTCGATGGTGGCGAGCGGGGCGGCGAGCGCCGCGGCGGCGACTCCCGTGACGCCGAATCCCGCGCAGGCCGTGAATCCCGAGCTGCGCGAATATCTCCGCCAGTGGCGCCGCGAGGCCGCCACCCGTCAGGGTGTGCCGGCCTTCATCGTCATGTACGACAGCACTCTCGAAGAGGTTTGCCGCATTGTTCCGCGCTCCCTACAAGACATCCGGCGTATTTCTGGTTTCGGCGAGCGCAAGACCGAGACTTACGGGCAGCTTATACTTGATGCGCTGCAGCGATTCCGAAACGGCGAGCGAGCGCGAAAAGAGGAGCCAAAGCTGCGAAGTTCCGGGCGCAAGCGGGCTTGGCCCGCGGTACCCTTTTCGGTGTGAGCAAAGCCGCTCCGGCTTGGCGTGCAGCCAATTCAAGGAAAGTGGGGCCCAGGAAATGAGAGAAGGGAACTGGGGCGCAGATGATGAAGTGAGCGAATGGCAGATAACGACGGATCAGTGCACGATGCGGCTCAACCTGAGGCGCCCGATTGGAAGCGGCACGGCATCCGCATCATTCGCAGCGGGGAGCTGAACCCGGACACCGCGCAAACTCCCGGGATGACGCGCGCCGAAGCCATATCGCATGCCCGCGTGGGAGCCCAGAAGCTGTGGGCCGGGACGGTGGTGGTGCATCCCGATGCCAAGACCGGCCCGCACCATCACGGCGAACTCGAGACGGTGATCTATGTCGTGCGCGGACGCGCCCGTTTTCGCTGGGGAAACCAGTTGGAATTCGTGGATGAGGCGGGTCCCGGAGATTTCATTTACGTGCCACCCTACGTTCCGCATCAGGAGCTGAATGCCCGGCGCGACATGCCTGTCGAGGCCGTCATCGTGCGCAGCGGCCAGGAGCCCATCGTCGTCAACCTGGATATCCCCAGCCCGGAACCCGATCCCGGCGCGCAGCCCGACCCGTTTCATTCCGCTCCCGGACGTTCGTGATCCGCTAAAGTTTCGCCACAGCGCCGCCCCGGAACATAGTGCTGCGTCCCAGGCCGTGCCACGCACGGTTTGCGAACAATCGCATTTGTGGGGCGCATTTGCGGGGCGCATTTGTGAGGCGAAGGAACGGTTCAAAAACCAGTGTCGCGAAACATCTGAAGTAACTTCGCTCGTTTACGTTTCCTTGAAATCCGCTTGTAGCCAGAAATGCAGAATCGCGGTAATATCCGCGCCATTATGAGCAAACCGACACCTACCATCTCCACGGCCCGTCGCCAATTTCTTAAATTCCTGGCAGCCAGCCCGTACGTTGCGGCGCTGGGTGGAGTCGCCGCCTATCTGCGGCAGAGCGCGTTCGCGCAGAGCAGCCCGGCGGGACGGACGATCTCATCACCGATCCGTCGCAAGCGCTCGACGTGATGGATTTCGAGGAGGTGGCGCATCGCAAGGTGCTGCGCGGCCACTGGGCGTACATGACCAGCGGCGTCGACGACGACGCCACGGTACGGGCAAACCATGAGGGCTATCAGCACGTCGAGTTGCGTCCACGGCGGCTGCGGGACGCGTCGAAGCTGGACATGCACGTCGCTTTGTTCGGCACCACGTACAACAGCCCGATCTACCTGTGCCCGACGGGCGGCGACCGCTCTTTTCATCCCGAGGGCGAAGTGGCCGTGGCGCGAGCGGCCAAAGCGCGCGGCACGCTGCAGGTATTGTCCACGGAAACCTCGATGCCCGTCGAGGATGTGATCCAGGCGCTGGGGCGGCCGGTGTGGCAGCAGTTCTATTCACCGAGTCAGTGGGATGCCGCCGCCAAGATTATGCAGCGCGTGCAGACGGCTGGGGTCACGGTGCTGGCGTTGACCGTGGACCGAACGGCCGGGCGGAACAGCGAAACGTTCATGCGCCTGCGCGGCAGAGATTTGAGTTCGTGCGGCGGGTGCCACAACGGCGGAGCGGGGCCGTCCAACAGCGACCGCCCCATGTACAACGGCATCGACATGAAAGGCGTCCAGGGACAAAACGCCGCGATGGATTGGGCCTGGGTCGATCGCATCCGGCAGGCGTGGAAGGGCAAGTTCCTGATCAAGGGCATCGACGGGCGAGAGGATGCGAAGTTGTGCGTCGAGCACGGCCTCGACGGCATCATGGTCTCGAACCACGGGGGGCGCTCGATCGAAACGCTGCGTCCGACCATCGCAGCGCTGCCCGAAGTGGTGGCGGAGGTTAACGGGCGCATTCCGGTTTTCATCGATGGCGGCGTGCGGCGCGGCACCGATGTATTTAAGGCGTTGGCGTTGGGCGCCAAGGCCGTGGGCATTGGGAGGCCGATGCTGTGGGGATTGGGGGCGTTCGGCCAGCCTGGCGTGGACCGCGTGATCGAGATTTTGCAGGGCGAGTTGAAACTAGTGATGGGCAATTGCGGGACGCGAACAATTGCCGACATCACTCGGGAATACGTGGCCACACCCGATTGGAAGACCTAAACGTTACGCGCAACGGCAACGTGTGCAACGCTTCGGGTGATCGCGTCCCGGCACAATGTTTCTATGGCAAATCCTTTGTGCCCCGGGCGGCAAAAGCGTAATATCCGCAAATTAAAAAAAGAAGAGGTGCCCATTGAAATTGCCGCTACGTCGAATGTTAGTCGTAGTTTTATTCGCCATGACGGCTACGGCCAGTGCCGATAAGCCAAATCTTTTTCCCGGAGCAACTCTCGCAGCAGGGCATGGGCACAGGGACATAGTTATTCGCGAGCGGCACGGAAGTCAGGTCACCAGCTCGAACTGGAGCGGGTACGCCGTCACCACCGCGAAAGACTCGGTTAGCGACGTGAAGGGTTCGTGGGTTGTGCCCTCGGTCACTTGCAACTCGACTGACGCTTACGCGGCCTTCTGGGTAGGAATCGATGGATACGGTTCCAACACGGTGGAGCAGATTGGGACCGACTCGGACTGCGTGAACGGGCAGCCGACGTATTATGCGTGGTTCGAGTTCTATCCGCACTTTTCGTACAATATCGATAGCCTAGCGGTGAAACCCGGAGATGTAATCTCGGCGGAAGTGAACTACGCCGCAAACGGGCGGTTTAAAGTTTCGATCGCGGTCTATGGCGGGCCGACCTTTAGCACCAGCACCAAGCTGAGCCAGGCCACGCGGTCGTCCGCCGAATGGATCGTCGAAGCTCCGTGGAGTGGCGGAGTTCTGCCCCTCGCAGATTTCAATACTGCCTCTTACAGCGCCGATGATGCGACGGTCGGGAAGACGACCAGCCCCATTGGCTTAATTGCCGGGGACGTGCTTGCGATCACGATGACTGCGGACAACGGCGCAACGAAAGCGCAGCCGTCGGCGCTTGCAAGCGATCACTCGAGCTTCACAGATCTCTGGTACGCCCCGGGACCCTGAACGGACCGCGGGAGTTTGAACCCGTAAGCCACTCGACTTGAAGCGAACATCATCAGCATGTGACTGACAATGTTACTGTATTGGACCGTCTGCAAGCCATCTTCAGCTACGGGAGAAATGCATGACCAAGATGCAATCTGCGGTCGGGGCGATGACGCTGACCATTCTGTTAGGTTCTTATCTGGCATTCGCCCAAAATCCGGCGCCGCAAAATCAGCAGCCTCCCATGCCTATGAGCTTCTTCGTGACCAGTGTGGGAGTGGGGAATGGAGCTAATCTAGGCGGCCTGGCGGGAGCCGATGCGCATTGCCAGGCGCTGGCGACCGCGGTGGGGGCGGGAAACAAGACGTGGCACGCCTATATGAGCACGAATACGGCCAACGGCCAGCCGGGCGTAAATGCCCGAGATCGCATCGGCGCCGGTCCTTGGTATAACGCCAAGGGCGCGCGCATCGCCCAAAATGTGGCCGACTTGCACGGCGATACGCTCGATGCCGCCCGGCTCGGCAATAATCTCGGTAAGCAGACGACGCTGACGGAGAAGGGCACGCTCGTTAATGGGGTCGGCGACACTCCGAATACACACGACATGCTGACCGGCTCGCAAACCGATGGCCGGGCTTATCCGGACGGCGCCGACCACACTTGCCAGAACTGGACTAGCAGCACCACGGGAACGGCGCAGCTGGGACATTCCGATCGCAACGGCGGAGGCAATACCTCCTGGAATTCGGCGCACCCCAGCGCAGGCTGCAGCCAGGACAATTTGGTGAGGACCGGCGGGGCGGGTCTTTTCTACTGTTTCGCCATCAACTAGGACTTTTTCCCGCGAGGTCCACGGCCTGCAGTCCGCAGCCACCGAGTTACGATGGATGGCATGAGGGGCCGTACATTCTCGAAAACAAGTGCTGTTCCTTTGCGTGCACCATCAAGCCCAACATAAAAAACCGTACCACGTTGTTCTTACCTTCAGTCATCGCCTGACTCCCTCTGGCGCCCGCTACGCTCAATCCACAGCCTTCCCTGACCGTAAACAGGGAAGCGCCCTTGGCGCGAAATTCATCGGGCCGTCGCCAAAAGCGCGGCGAACGAGTGAGCCGCTGCTAGCGCTTAATGCCGCCGTAGACGGCGAAGTTGTAATATTTCCAAAGAACGTCTACATCGGAAAAACCGATTTCCGCCAGCCACGTCAATTGAGGTATTAGTTTTGCCGGCCGGTCCTCTGCGTGGTATTTGGGGATCCAACGGTCCTCGATTTCTTCCTGGGAGACGGAGCGCTGCATGAATTCACACCATTTCCGCACGTACGCGGCCTGCACGAAGTCATCGGAGCCCAGCACCAAATCAGCGGTGTAGAACACGCCGCCTGGAATCAAGGAGTCGTAAATCCTGCGGTAGATTTGCTGCTTGTCAGCATCGGTCGGAAGGTGATGGAGCGCAAGAGATGACAGAACTACATCGTGATTCCCGTCGATTCTGTGGAAGTCTCCAACAATATAGTTCACGTGAGGGTATCGAGCCAATTTTGCGCGGGCCATCGTAATCATGTTTTTCGCTAGGTCGAGGCAGGTCACATGAGCATTGGGAAAGGCTTTGAGCACGGCGCTCGCAACCGTCCCCGTGCCGCAGCCCAAGTCAATCGCTCTGAGTGGTGCAGCGCTGTCGAATGGTATGGCCGCAATCAGCGCCTCTACCATTTGGGGGTAGTCAGGAATCAGCGTGAGAATCAGGCGATCGAAGTCTTTCGCTTCGTCCTCAAAATGCCGTTTGATCGTGCGCACGGTGGTGCGATTCTATCGCAATTAGAACCGTGGCGTGCGCTTCGAGGGAACCGCGCAAAGCTCCCAATGCGGACCCCACGCAACAGGTAGAAAAGACTTGCGAGGTGGCTGGCGTGGCTCGTCAAGACTCATCGGGAGACTCTGTTAGATTGCAAAAGTGTGGGAGGGGCGTAGAATATCGTCGATGCGGCACATCATGAGCGCGCTAGCGGCGGTGCTCTCGCTGGCAATGGTTTCGACCTCGGCGTCGGCGCTGGTGTGCGACTTGTCTTGTTCGCTCGGGCGAATGCATTCAGATTGCACGATGGCTGTTCAAGCGGGTGGCGACGTGCAGGCGATGGCCAACGCTTCCTCTAAAATGAAAATGGCCGGGATGGATATGCCGGGCATGAAGATGGCTTCCGAGGATGCGGAGGAGGCGGCGCAACCGGGAACGGGCGAGAACGTTCGCGGCCATTCCAGTGCGGCTCCGAAGTGCATGCATTCGTTGTGGAGCCAGACTTTGGTATCCGCATCGGGGGTATTCGCATCACGTTCCACAGGTAACCGCTCTCAAGCCAGCCGACTGGCGGTGACCGGGGAATGGGTTGCACGGCCATTCGCAACTGCGATTCATTCACGCGATATGAAGTTCGAGGTTTCTCCTCCTAAAGCCTACACGGCTGACCGTCCGAGCACGACTCTCCGGATCTAAAAGCGACAATTCAAAACAATTGATGAATGTGTGCGCGTTCGAGGTGTGCTTGAGCGGGCCGAGGAACGTGCAGCGCAAGGCCGGGTCACACGGCTTTTTAGGGCTTCGACCGAAAAAAGACAAACGAAGACCCGGCTGAGACAACGGCAACACGCCAGGGCAAGGGCGACGGCAACGACTATGAGGACAGCGAAGGCGGAGGGCAAGAAGGAAGACGGCAAGGACGGAGAAGGCGAAAAGAATGAGGGATTCTTCGCTGCGCTCAGAATGACAACTTTAGGGCCACGGCTAAGGCAAGGGCAACACGCCACGGCAAGGGCGACGGCAACAACTATGAGGGCAGCGAAGGCGGAGGGCAAGAAGGAAGACGGCAAGGGCGGAGAAGGGCGAAAAGAATGAGGGATTCTTCGCTGCGCTCGGAATGACAACTTTAGGGCCACGGCTAAGGCAAGGGCAACACGCCACGGCAAAGGCGACGGCGACAGCAAGCGCAACAGCGGCGACCGACAACGGTAACAACTCGGTGACGGCAGCAATGGCTTGTGAGAGTTGGACATGTGGGAGCGGGCTATGAGGTTATTTCACTCTGTGGCGGTGGCGCTGGCGATATCGCTGTTTTTTCCGGCCGTAGGCGCGGGGCGGCAGACTGGTGGCGGCCAGGAGAGCGGCACCGATGGGCGGGATTCCGGCGGGCAGCGGAGCGACGGCGGCCAGATGGCGGGCATGCAGATGGCGGGCATGCAAATGGGGCCGAACGAGCACATGAATATGAACATGCAGGCAGGAACATTTCTGGAAGAGATCGCACAGCATGCGGCATCGGGCACGAGCGCGCAGCCGGATTCGACGCCCGCTCCCATGCTGATGAAGATGCGCGGAGCGTGGACGATGATGTTCCACGCCAATGTGTTTGTGACGGACGAACAGCAATCGAGCCCGCGCGGCGGAGACAAATTCTTCTCGACGAATTGGTTCATGCCCATGGTGCAGCGGCGAGCGGGGCGGGGCACATTTACCGCGCGCGTGATGCTGAGCCTGGAGCCGGCGACGATCGCGGATGAGCGCTACCCGCTACTTTTTCAGCAGGGAGAAACGGCTTATGGGGATGCTATCGCCGACGGGCAGCATCCGCATAATTTTTTCATGGAGGTGGCGGCGCTCTACGACTTGAAACTCGGGAAGCGGACCATGCTTTCTTTCTATGCGGCGCCGGTGGGGGACCCGGCTATCGGTCCTGCGGCGTATCCCCACCGCGCCTCGGCGATGGAAAATCCGGTGGCCACGCTGGGGCACCACCAGGAGGACTCAACACACATCTCCGATGACGTGGTTACCGTAGGGCTGGCTTATCGCCTGGTGCGAATCGAGGCCTCTGGCTTTCATGGCCGGGAGCCCGATGAATTTCGCTGGGGCATCGATCAAGGGAAAATCGATTCCTGGGCGACCCGCGTGACGGTGCAGCCGGGGAAGAACTGGAGCGCGCAGTATTCGTATAGCCGGATCGCCAGTCCCGAGGCACTATTTCCCGGGGAGGACCAGGAGCGTATGACGGCGTCGATTATGTACAACCGTACTCTGGAAAACGGGCCGGGGTCGAATGGAAATTGGGCCAGCACCTTGTTGTGGGGGCGCACGAGATCGCTCGCGGATGGTACGGTCTTTAATAGTTACCTGGCCGAGTCGACCTTGCGTTTTCGGACGCTCAATTATGCCTGGACGCGAATCGAGAGCGCTGCGCGGTCGAACGAATTAATTCTGGGCGAGCACGCGTTGCCTCCTGGCTTCGTGGAGCGGCCCGTGGGGCGGGTCGAGGCGTACACGTTGGGGTTCGATCGCGATATCGATCTGGTGCCGCACCTGGCCTCGGCGATCGGGGCGCAGTTTACGGGATACGGGGTACCGGACGCATTGCGGCCGATTTACGGCGCGCATCCAGTGGGCGTCACCATGTTCGTGCGCCTGCGGCCGTTTTCCGGGCGGGAGAGATAGGGATGGAACAGAGCCGCGGTTATTTCGCCGACTTAATGCGCGCTCAGGAGCTAGGCTGGCCCTGTTTGGAACTTTCCCAACTAAAAAAAGGCGGGCTGGTCATCGCGCCGGTGTGCGCGATAATTGGGCTATGAATGCCTCCCTAGTGTTCGTGGGGCCCGCCTTGCTATATGCAACTTGCTAGCGAGAATCTCAAGCGTTTTGTGTCTGAACTGCGGCGCGCGAAATTCAGCGCCGCGGCAGTGCCCGCAGCCACGCGCCATTTGCTGTACTTCTTGGGGGTCCCGGGGATCAACTACCAGACGCTTGTGGATCCGGTTCTTTGCGTCATAAAGCTGGACCCGACCATACACGGCTGGCTGGAATCATTTCAGGCGGGCGCCGGGACGACGGGCGATGCCTCATTGCTGCGGGCGCTCGATAAGCCGCTGGTTCACGCGGTGCTGCGGAAAACGATTGTACGAGACTTTGAATTCGAAGCGACTGATGTGTGCGGCGCGGCGTGCGTTTGTTTCCGATTTGATTTATGGAGGCGGGGAAAACGTGTCTCTCGAGCTGGCCGTTTCCATTGCGTGCCAGTGCTTCCACACGGAATACGTGTATGCGACCGAGCCGGCGGAAGAGAGGTGGGTGGAAAGCGCGGCTGCGCATCCGGCATGGGGCCAGGAGGGAACAGATTTTGCGCCGGGAATTGCAGCACTCGAGATTGCCGTGCTGGCCATGTACCGGCCATTATGGGCGCTCGACCTGAACGAGCGCTTGCTGCAATTGTCTTCGGAGAGTTGGGCCAAGGATTTAGCTCCGCTAATTGCGATTCAGGTGGCCGATCACCTGGAAGAAGCCGCGATCAGGGAAGAAATTCCGGTGTTAGGGCTAACGGCGGATCCGGTATCGCAGGCGGTGCGCCAGCAGTACGAGGAGTTTCCGTATCCGCGATGGCTAAGTTGCTGGATAAGGGAGCCTCGAGCGCTTGTTCGGGAGTTGCGGTCGCGATTTCCGCTGCTGGACCACGGCCCAGATACGGCGGGCGGAACCGAAGTGCTGGTGCCGGGGTGTGGAACGGGCGCTCATGCGCTTGCCGAGGCCACGCGTTATAGCGACGCGCGCGTGCTGGCGGTGGATCTGAGCCGCGCAAGTTTGGCGTATGGGATACGGATGGCGAGACGTTACGGAATTACGAATGTGGAGTTCCAACAGGCGGACATCCTGGCATTAGAGCGGCTTGGGCGCGCCTTCCATATTATTGATGTGTATGGGGTGCTGCACCATATGGCTGATCCGGCGGCGGGGTTGGGAATTCTGGCGTCTTTGCTGAAGCCGGCCGGCTTTGTGAGGATTGGCGTGTACAACCGGGTGAAGCGGCAAGGCGTTCATATGACGAGCGATTTTTTGCGCGAGCGCAATATTTCGACGAGGGTTGAAATTCGCGGGATACGCCGCGAGGCCCTCGGATTAGACCAGCCTCGCGATCCAAATACGGTTAAAAATTGCGGCGCGTTTACGATGAGCGAATTTCGGGACCAGTTCTTACACGCGCACGAAGTAGGTTTTACGCTGCCCGAACTCGCCAACATGATTTGGAAGGCCGGATTACGACTGGTAGGCCTTTATGATCTTGACCCGGAAGCCGACGCAGCGTTTCGTAACTTTTTTCCCGACCTGCAATCGATGAATGATATGGAAAAACTGGCGGCGTTCGATCGCGAATATCCGAGTCCCAGTGACGGGATGTACCAGGTGCTGGCCCAAGAAGGGCAAGGCAAGTTGTAGAGAAATACCTGGCCGGAAAAGCGAGCTTTGGGGCAGCGATGGTGCTATTTCGGCTGTTTGTTGACAGGGGTTTTCAGGGGGATTAGACTCGCGGCGCTTGGATTTGAGACTAACTCACTTTGATGTAGGAGCGATGGTCATGAATAATAAAATTGATCGAGGGTGGCGGGTCAAAGCACTCGTCGTTTTGGGCGCACTGGCCCTATTGGCTCTGGGCGTGGGATTGGGAGCGCAGACGCAAAGCGCGCCGAAATATAAAGTCGATTGCGACTGGCCAAAACCGTTGCCGAACAAGTGGAAGATGGGGGGCGTTACCGGGCTGGCGGTCGATAAAGATGACAACGTCTGGGTCTACGACCGGCCGAACGATCTGACGGATATTGAACTGGAAGCCGAGCTGACTCCTCCGATTGCGGATTGCTGCACGCGGCCTCCGTCGATGATTCATATCGATAAGGAAGGGAACGTGATCGGCTCTTTCGATCCGCCGCAAGGGCATGGCATGGCGGTGGACAGCAAAGGATTTATCTACGACGGGAATACGCGTGAATGGGGTCGGGAACGTTCGCAAGTACGATCCCAAGACGGGCAAGATGGTCGCCGAATTGCCGCACGTCCCAGACCGGCAGCCAGGCGCGGGTGGCGGCGACGCCGGTCCTGAGACGCCTCACGTTCCCGGCCACGGTAGCGCCGGGCCGGTCGCGGGATTTATCCGGCCGGCGGGCGCGCCAGCGCGGCCGCAACCCGATGCCGCTGCGCAGGCGGCTCGGACGGCGGCGGTAGCGGCTTTTCGCGCGAAGTATCCTCCGACGACGCCGATGATCGTGGGAGGAATCGAAGAAGTGCGGCTTGATGAACCGGCTCACGAGCTTTACGCCGCCGACAATTATTTGGGCGGCCGCGTGATGGTATTTGACATGGATACGTTTGCGTTCAAGCGGGGCTGGGGCGCTTACGGTCACAAGCTATCGGAAATTACCACCGATGACAAAGACCGCGAATATAAGCCGAACGGGCCGATGCCCAAGGAGTTCCGAGGCCACTTGACGCTAAACGTGTCGAACGACGGGTTCGTTTACGCGGCCGACCGCATGGCGAACCGGATCGACGTCACGACCAAGGATGGAAAGTTCGTGAAAGAATTCATCATGGCGCCGTGGACGGGCATAGGCGGTTCCACCGGCGGCGTGATGTTTTCTCCCGACAAGGCGCAGAAGTATTTGTTTATTTCCGACCTAACGAACAACCACATCTGGTTCCTAAACCGAGACGATGGCAAGGTGCTGAGCACGCTCGGCAGCATGGGACAAAACGCCGGCCAGTTCTTCGGCCTCCATATGATCGCCACCGATTCTAAGGGGACCATCTACACGGGTGAAGTGTTTGCAGGCGAGCGGGTACAGAAGTTCGTTCCGACAAAGTAACAGGAATGCAGCCGGCAGTAGCCTTCGAAAGCGGTGAAACGCTGTTGAAGGCTACTGCCGGGACTGCAAGCCGCAAAATGCTAACGCAGCGAAGGAGAGATATCCCGCTAAGGCAAGGGCAATACTTCGACCGACCTTTTTCCGTCTCAATGCCACTCCCTATCAGCTCGGTCCGCGTCTTCGAGAAGATCTCGCAGCGCTCTCTTGAATCCCTCTATTCGATCCCTTCGGGCCCGCGAGCTTTCCTGGTTTGCATCCCGTAAGTCAGTCTCGAGCTGCTTAAAGTCCGTGTGGAGTTCGTCTAGTTTTGACTGAATCCTGCTATGGATTTCATCCAGTCTGGATTGAATTCGCTTGCCAGTTTCAAACTTGCTCATTTGGGTCCGCATTCTCGATCCTTTGTTAAATTCCGTGACTCGCAATCAAAGTACTGAAAGGCGACCGCCCGAGAGTGTCTGTTCCACCACCGAGGGCTCCACGTCCCGACTAATGGATCAGATCATTTCTCGAGCGGCTGCTGATCAGGGCGCCGACATCTACTTGACGCACGAAGCCCTCGAGCTAGCTTCTCTCCGCTGTTGACGCGGAGTCTCGTTTACTTCGTGGCCACCTGGCTCTTGACCTTCGCGCCGAATTGATCCAACGAGGCCTTGAATTTGGGCATATCAGCTTCGATCTCAGCCTTGATTTGCGCCGCCTTTGCTTCGCCGGAAGTCTTCAGATCTTGATGCTTTTTGTCGATCTCCTGCCTCTTACTTTTGAGACTGTTGATCGCATCGATCTCCGCCTGCGCCATCTTTCCCTTGGCGCGAGCGTCGATCTCGTCAATCTTTGACTTGGCTTCCTCCAACTGCGCACTGATCTTCTCTTCAAATGCTTTGATCCCCGCACTTGTTCACTCACGGTGTTGCTCCTTTCATTTTCACACTTTGGAATCGTGACCTTATTCCTTGGTACTGGTGGCGAAAACGCTCTTACGCGCGCGCTTGCGCCGAGAACTTTCTCTACCTTCGACTGCTGGTCGCGGGCTCAACGTGGTGCGCAGGATCGTTCCGCCGTAGCCGCGGAATTGGTCGGCCACAACGTCGGGATCGCCCACGCGCAGGATCGCAAAGATCGCCGAGTCGCCCGGTTGGACTAAGGCTCCAACCCTTTGGACGAAATCGTCGGGAATGCCAAACGAGTCTTTCCACGACGATGCGTCGACGGCGCCGAGCCCTGCTCCGATGGCGGTTCCGCTGACCGCCCCGGTGGCGACAGCCGCACCAGCCGCAGCTGCGCTAACTCCTGCAGTGAACGGAATCGCGAGGATCGACCCGATCATCAAGCCCCACAAGGCGCCCCAGCCCGCACCTTCGCCAGTGGTCATCTGATAGCTTTGATCGACTCGCAGTTTGCCTCCGTAGTCCCGGTAGACGGCGACGGCGTCATGCAAATCAACCACCCAATCATCGTTCAGTCCGAGCAACTCGTTGAGGACCTCCGATGCGCGGTACATATCTTTCTTGAAACCCACCACAATCAGTTCTGCCACGACGGTTCTCCTTTCAGTTTTATGTCCGTTCATGTCATCGGGAGATTTCGTCACCTGGTGATTTCTCCTCGATCCTTTCGTAGTGGTGCAATAAGAAGGCCAATCCTAATTCATTGAAAACACAACGAGTCAACGGCCATAAGGTTGCGATTTCCTCGCGAATTCGCGAACCTCGCTAAAAATGAACTGAGTATTAGCAGCGATGAGGTGGTTTCGGGGCGTGACCGGGGATACGATGAGCGCGAACACTAATAACAAGAATCCAGCCGAACGTCAGAATCGAGACAGTGGTCGTCGTCCGCGCCATTCCCAAGCAGACGATGCCAAGAATCATCAACAGCGTTCCGAGCACGAGGGACCACCACATGATTTTTCAATTCACGCCGTCGTGTTCGTTGCGCTTGTAGCTGTGCCCGGCCGACCGCCCCAAGGCCGGAAGCAGCGGTGTGCCTCTGTCAGCGCAAGAACGCCTCCGGGGCATTTTTCGGAACCGAAATCGGTCTGGCCGACTTTGGATCAGAGTTGAACTTTCCAAAGACCGCTGGATTTTCCCGGAAATGTTTCTCGAGTGTGTTGACACGATTCTGATTTCCCGGATGATCTGACAACAGTTGCGGCACCTGACCCATATCGGCATTCTGAAAATCCTGGAAGAGCCACACCAGTCCCCACGGGTTGTACCCTGCGCCGGCGCAAACATCGGAGCCGGTCAAGTCGGCTCGTGACTCCACGTCTCTCGAGTAGCTGAGCGAATGCAGCTTGCCAAGCAGCGCTATAGCAAGCACGTGCGCACGAGTGGGACCCAGGAGCACAGCCGCTCCGACTTCCCGCTCCGCAATCTTCTGCCGCTTTTCCATCAGGGTTACCGTGTCGTGATGGATGGTATGGGAAACCTCGTGACACAAAGTTCCGGCGAGTTCGTCGGTATTCTTTACGAAATACAGGAGCGAATCGACCACATACACGTTGCCACCAGGAGTTGCAAATGCGTTCGGTTGAGCTTCATGAACCAGGTAGAACTTGAACGGGTGGTTGTATTGCGGCTGCGCCGCTCGCGTAATTGCATCGGCAATCGGTCTCAACTGGTCATATAGAGGAGAGGATTCGACGATTTTGCCTTTGGCCTTCAATTCGTTGAAGACTTCCTGGCCCATCTGCACTTCCTCATCCTGATTGGACCCTTGAGCCAGCAATGGGGTTCCTGTGCTCCTAGCCACCGCGAAAAACAACGCCGCCGCGGAGGCATACAACAGCAGCTTTCGAAATGATTCAAACGCATTCATGATCAATCTCCCTGAGCACCCTTGGTCTCCGTTCTGTGCTGCGGATGAAGCGCGCACTCAATCCAGCGCGCAGGGCGCGTGTTTACAGTCGCACTGGAGCTCGACTTCATCCACCTCATCAGCGTCCGAACAGAAGTCGCTGCAATACTCCTGCGTGGTTGGAATCTGACACCGGCACTGCTCGTGAGCGCATTTGTGTCGACTCTCGATATCCGTGATGTAGTCCATAAGTCACCTTCCTCTTCCGAAGTGTGGTCGCCCTGATCACGTCAGCCCTCGCCACCTGCTTGCTACTACTTGAGCGCCTCGCGCATCTGCCACCGGTCACGATTCCAATGTGTCACTCTCTACCGAAATTGTTCGCGGTCCAGCGAGGGCGCGGACCCGGTCCTCACGGGCACAGCGGATCTTGTCGTCTGAAAGAAACGCCCCACGATAAACTGTGCGAAGGTGACAACGATCAGAATCCAGGCGACTAGCGTCGTCCTGATCGTTGTCGGAGCCAGAGGATAACCAATGACGAGCAGACCGAATACGGCGGTTAAATTGCCCATGAAGGCACTCGCCCCTCCGTGCGCCTTAGTCTCGCCGGTGATATTCCCTGGTGCAGACATGGAATCCTCCTTCGCCAATGCTGGATTTAAGTGAGGCCATCAAGTTCGGTCGCCTCAGTTGAAGGACGCAATCATTGCTGCATCGCGTGCTAGTTGTGTGTCTCCGCTGCCTTGGCCTTCAAAGCGGCTGCCTTGGTCTTAAGAACTTCAGCTTTGGCCTTTGCCTGTTGTTCCGCTGCCTTGCGTCGCTCCTTAGCCTTCTCCAGATGAGTTTGTATCTTGGAGTCCAGCTGGTTGATCTTCTCCTGGAGCTTCGCTTTTCGGTCGGCGTGAGCCTTAGCACGCTCTGCCTTGATTTGCGCGATATCGGCTTTCATGGCCGCGACATCCTCGTCGTGAATCGTATGCTTCACGTCTGACAGAGCCCTCCGGAATACGGTCCCGCCGATCGCTTCCATGCGTACATCGACCGGAGTCGTCCAGTCTTCTTGAATCTCCGCGACTACCGCGAACTTGTTCGGTAGCAGGTCCTTTTGCACGTCATCGATGAAGTCGTCACCAATCCTGGCGTTGTGGAGGTCCGCCGTGGCGCCGGCAATCAAACCCGCGGCAGTGCCAATGACGAGTCCGGTTGGGCCGCCGAGAAGACCGATGAGGCTTCCCAGTGGAGTTCCGACCGCGGCCCCGAGCGGTCCGGGATCATCACTCTGCCTCACCGTTGCGGTGCCATCGGCATTCTTGCCGACCACTGCCGAGGCGTAGACTGAGATGCTGCCCTCGGTTTCCAATTGGAAAAGCGCCTTCTTGCCCTCGTACGCTTTGGTTTCAGTGTCAAAAACAACCACCAGCATTCTGTCGATCATGGCTTCGCTCCTTTGCGTTCGATCCTTCAGCTTCGTCAGTGCATTCCAAGCGCCACTCGTAAGCCCTTCAAAGCGCTTGGATTTGCGCATCACAGAGTCGCGATCTCTCCGCGAATTCGCGAAGTTCGCGAAGTTCGCGAAAACTCCGCGTTGATTCTTGAGAAGAGCAACTTCAGGAGGAGGGAGTGAGCAAGTCGCGCGTTTCTTCAGCTGCGCGATATGGGTATCGGGAACGAAAAGTCCATACTTACGGGAGCCGGGCTTCGCTTCGATTCATCGCCAGCGGCCGAGACTCTGATCCCACAAATCGCGAATCAGATGCAAGGTGAGCGTGGCGACCCACCACGCAGGAATGTTTCTGATTTGCGCCGCTGAGGTGACGCCTTGGATCGCGAGAACAGCCGCATCGAACATCTCGCGATTCCCAAAGGGCAGTCTCGTGTCCGCCAGACCCAAGCCCTGGTAGAAGGAGGCTGTCAGTAGCGAGGCCGTGGAAGGGTGTCACCTATGTCTTAGGTACGTTGTGTCACCCATGTCTCCGGGCCGGACCCTAAAAAAGTGGTGGACGGCGGGGGATTCGAACCCCCGACCTCCTCGTTGCGAACGAGGCGTTCTGCCAACTGAACTAGCCGCCCGTAGTTTTGTAAATCACACGCGTGAAATGACTTCCACTATACTGCCTCGGCCCTCGAAAACTCAACAACTGTGCCTGTGCCGGTTTTTGTGCCGGTTGCGAGTTTGGCAACGGCCGCGGCCAGCGTGGTCATATCTGCATGCGCGTACCGTTCGGTAACGCTCTTGGCTCCATGGCCAAGAAGCACGCGGATATCCTCGATGCTGGTGCCGGGATTACCCTGCCCACTAGCGATTGGGACGAACAACTCGACGCCGAGCCGCCCGTTAAGCTATCAAAATAGTTTTTGGAACGCAGCGCTGCACGTTTCGAACGCGTGGCTGCAAAGATTTGCGCGATGTTCGGCGAGCATGAGGAGCTGGCGGACGAAGCAATCACCATCGCGAAATCCATTCTTGAGACAGAGCGTCAGGCGATGATTGCAAGTTAAGGAGAAAAAAGTGAAAACCACAACGGTAAGAGAACATTTGAAAGCCCATCACACAGTCATGGAAAAGCACCATCGAGGGATGGCAGCCGACCATGGGGATCAAGCCTCAGAGCACGACCCCAAAACAGAACTTGGCAAGCTCCACAGTTCGCTCGCCAAACACCACGAAGCGGTAGCCGATCATCATCTGGAGATGTGCGAGGCTTGCGACTCCATGCCAGCGAGTAAGGGCATGAGTAACGCCGACCTCGACAAAATCGTTCCGGACCAAGTACGTGCGGTGTATCCAGTTGGCCTCACGGCTGTGCCGCATCGGCGCCCCTGATATGAAGGCGAATGTGCCGCCGGGTCTCCAGCAGGTCGTCGAAATCAGCGACGATTAGTTAACACTGTGGCCCACTGCGACCAGCTTGCCTAGCGGTGATGTAACAGATGACTAGGAAAACAAATCCGCAAATTCGTTGGCATCTGAGTGATACGGGAAAAAAGCAAATCGCCAGGATTAGCAATGAGGGCTTGACTCAAACCGCAATCGCTGGCGTGTTACACATAACCCGTAATACCGTCTGCTTGGCACTCAAGAAAATGGCTTTGCCCACACTTAAACCTCTAGTGCATTCGACTGGGAAACCTTTGAGCGTGAACTTTTTGAAGTGTTCGCGAAGCATCAGCGCGTCAACGGTGTTGCTCTTCCGGGTCAAAAGCAGCTCCGCATTGCCGTTAACTACACACTCGACGCAACGGTGCTAAAGGGGGCAGGACCTCAATCTTAACCCACGACAGGCGAACGGCCTTCTGGCTATAATCCAGCCTCGATGCCACACCTCGGTCGACACCTTACCCATCTCGAACTACGAAACTTCCGGGCCTTCGAATCCGGAAGGCATCCAGTTAGCCCCGCTTACGATTTTTGTTGGGCCGAATAATTCAGGAAAATCTTCGGTACTGAGCGCCCTACGATTGCTCGCTCAGACGCTCCAAAGCGCAGACCTTGATGTTCCTCTGCTTCTTGGTGAGTTTGGAACGTACCGAGACGTTGTCTTTGGCAACAAGAGTAATCGCCGAGTTGGGTTGACCGTTGGCTTTACCTATCCCGGACGGGGACATGCTAGCTTCGCCGTAAACTTTAAGTACAGAGCGCAGCGCAGAGAAGTCATATTGAAGGACTCTGCGAATGACGGAAACGACAAGGTTCTAATCAAGACCATGTACTCTAGAGGCGGTAAGCAAGTGATTTGCGAACTTGCCGGGCAAGACGAGCTGCGATCCGCATTCATGGCGAAACCCGTTAGGAATCTTCATTTCTTGCCGCGCCTTGCTTTTCTTAGGTTCGAAGTAGAACGTAAGGCGGGGGTTGCCACACCCAGTCTTGGACAGGCAAAGACAATAGTCGAGATCGACCGCAGGTCCCGAGAAGCGTCGTGGCTTTTGCAATCGGTCCAGTATATTGGCCCATTCAGAGATTCTCCGCTTCGTCTCTACCCGTTTTCAGGCGAACGGCCCTCAGTGCTGAGTCCGACTGGCAGGGCGCTACTGATATCCTGGTTGCCGATTACTTTCGTAGAGGTTCGAAAAAAACGCAAATTGTCTAATCAAGTCAGGGACTGGTTCATCAACGCGAGCATTGCAAAGGATCTCGAAATTAAGGCCGTGAGCGATAGGCACTACGAAATTCAGTTTCAACATCCCGTCACCGGTGAATTTGAGAACCTCGCCGATGTCGGATACGGAATATCCCAAATCCTTCCAGTCGTCATAGCTGGTCACAATTTGGAGAGCGATTCAATTTTCATCGTCGAACAACCTGAGATACATTTGCACCCCCGTGCGCAGGCGGGTCGGGACCTTTTTTCCTCAGGCTCTATAAAAGAGGAATTCAATGCATCATCGAGACTCACAGTGAACACCTAATAATGAAGGCTTCAGCGACACGTCGCCGAAGGGTCAATTTCCCCCGGCGATATCGCTGTCAACTTTGTGCGGGCCACGGAGCCAGCAAAACAGGTCACCCGTTTGGACATCGACAAAGATGGAATTTTTACAAAGCCGTGGCCGGGTGGTTTCTTCGAAGAACGACTTAATGAGGCCCTGGATTTTGCTCAGGGCACCCCTCAAGAGAGGGCGAGAGCTTGGCTAAGGGCGTGGCAGTCGATGCAAATGTGATGAAGGGGTTCACTTTCAACTACATTCGCGAAGAGGTGTGCCCCGCTCGATCATTAGTAGAAAAGATAGAACGGACGTCTGGTTTCGCAATAGACCGTGGCGGAAAACTGAGGCAGCAGTGGTTGGATACCTGTGGCAATAGGTCTGGCTCTCCATTTTTTGAGTGGTTCTTCCAAAAAGTTAAAGAAGGCGTTATTCGTGAGGTAGATGCTACTCTTCACCATCATCGTAAAAAGGCGCTTTGGAATGACTGCGGGCTGCCAAGAGATCGATACGAGATAACCTACATCGAAGTTGCGAATGTCACGGACGAAAGGTACCTAGTCAGCGAAGATATACGCTTTTTCGATCCGACGCTAAAACTAGCTGATGAGGATGCAAAAACCTACGCAAAAACAAACAGGCGCGGACGGGTCTGCCAATACCTCAAAACGATGGACATTTGCGTGGGGACCGTAGACCACGCGCTCGACCAGCTCCCATAACCACTTAGTCTGGCAACGCGGGCGTCACGTGTTTAGCGCATTCTCAATAGCTGTAGGCGGGCAAGGTTTGGCCGTTGGCCAGGATGATTTTATTCAGACGCATGATGGGCGAACCATTTTTGGCGGGGTTGCCGACAACCGTGATCTCATCTCCCGGCTTGAGCGAATCCTTGACCCAGCCGCTCTTCGCGAGACGGTAGGGATTGGGGCTTTCGGCAGTCCATTTTTGTACCGTGCCCTTGTCGTCCCGCACGTCGAAATAAAGTTCGGCATGCGGGTTAGAGAAGCTGAATTCGGTCACCGTGCCCTTCATCGTGGAAGTTCGATTCCGGTCATAGGCGGACATGCTGTGGTGGGCAAGGGCTGGGCTCGATAGAACGAGGGCAGCCAAGGCCACCGCCAAACACGTGGCGCGCTTAGGTTTGCTCAAGAGGCCTCCGAACAGCCACAGGACTCACTTCTCGGCGTGATCCTCGACCGGCAAAGGGGCAAGTTGTTTCGCAGACGTTCTTAACGAGATGTAGCAGAATGACAACCGCAGCGCAAGATTGGCGCGACCGTTGCACAAAATCTAGCTTAGGACCACGGTTACGGACGGCTCTGGAAGTTGCCGAGCGGCTGGCTGGCTTGCGCGCTGGCCCGCTGAGCAGTGATTTTCCGCACGTTTTCATACAAGGCCCGAGCCTGAGGCAGAGATTCGATGGCTTGCAGCACTTGCGGGTCGTTTTGCAGCTCAACTTCGTAACCCGCGGGCAAACCAAAGGCGGAGATAAAGACTTCCTTCTTGATCTGGCGCTTTACCCAATCGAGATTGTCGGCTAGGTCCGCTTCAGTGTATTTGATATTTTCTTTATCGAGGTGGCGGCGGAACTGCGCCATCACCGCCTCGGTCACGGTGAAATCCCGGGTGATTTCGGGCTTCGTTCCCAGGAAAGAAGTGGTAAAACTGCCAACGCCTCCCTGATAAGGAAAGAAAACATCCCGACGGAGCAGCAGTTCTTGAAAAGGATTCGGGGTGGGCTCGCTCACGGTCACATCCGGGGTGATGCCTCCTCCGCCAAACACCTGCCGGCCGCCATCGGTGAGTTTTACCTCGGTCGGCTGCGGATTCTTGTGGTTGTACAAATAGTCGTAAAGCGAGACGTCTTTGTAATCGCGCTGGATCAGACGCCCGCTCGGAGTGTAATAGCGCGCAGTGGTAAGCGCCAGGCCGGTATTCTCACTGAGCGGCGAGACGGTCTGCACCAAACCCTTGCCGAAGGTTTGTTCACCCACCACCAGACCGCGATCATGATCCTGTATGGCGCCGGTAACGATCTCTGAAGCCGATGCCGAGCCGCCGTTTACGAGCACCACAATAGGCTCCTGCAGGCCGCGATTGCCACGCACCGCGTAGTAGCGGCGCTCCTGTGAAGCACGCCCGTGATGCGAAACGATAAGCTGGTTCTTGTCGAGGAACATATCGGAAATCGATACCGCCTCATTCAGTAAACCGCCGGGATTGCCGCGGAGGTCGAGGATCAAGCCCTCCAGGTTGGCTACGTCGAGCTGTTTAAGGGCGGCTGCCAACTCCGTATCGGTTTCTTCGTTGAAGCCGGAGAGCCGTACGTATCCGATGCCGGGACGGACGACGAACGCCACGTCCACCGAGTGCTTGGGAATTTCATCGCGCGTGATACTGAACGCGAGCGGGTCGGTATAACCTTCCCGCACCACCGCGATATGCACCACCGTGCCCTTAGGCCCCTTGAGCAAGTCCGCGACTTCTGAAGTGGTAAGGCCATCGGTCGCCTTACCCTCAACACTCTGAATGATGTCGCCCGGGCGAATGCCGGCCTTGGAGGCAGGTGAGCCAGGCATGGGGGCGAGCACCACGGTGTGATTTTCCTGAGGGCCGACCGTCATACCGACGCCGTAGTATTTACCGCGTTGATCTTCACGAAGGAGCGCGTACTGGCGAGGATCGAAAAAAGTCGAATGCGGATCTAGAACGCGGAGCATTCCGGGAATCGCGCCATCGTAAAGCGCGTGGTCGGTATCGACAGGAATGGCATAATCCTGCTGAACGATGGAGAGTACACGCGTGAAATTTTTTATGGAGTCCTGCATGTCGGAGGTTCCGGCAGCAGTTGCGCGTACCGAGGGACCGTAAAGCCCTCCGAGAACGGCAGAAAGAATTAACACTCCCAGGACCAGGAGAGCCCCACGTCGCTCGGGTTTCATCACAGCCTCGCTTTCAGTCGGCGCCAGAAGTATAGCACGGATTTCGAGCCTATTTGACACCCCCAGACACCTCCTCTATGATGCGGGTGGAACGTCATTTGTCACTTACAACGCGTCTGCGAAGCGAACCGCAGGATGACCACCATGCGCAAGGGGTAAGCCGCCGCTCCCGCATGCAATGCTAAACGCGGAGCGCGGAACAGGCACGTCAATAAAATGCTGAGCATCCCTCATTTGGTAGTGATTTTCCTGGTGGCGCTGGTTGTACTGGGCCCCGAGAAACTACCGCAAGTCGCCCGAATGCTGGGCAAGGCCATGGCGGATTTTCGCCGAATTACGACTGATTTCCGCGTGCAGATTGAGGATGAAATGCAGGAAATGGAGCGACAGGCGCGCTTAAAGAAGGAAACTGCTGCCGCCGAGGCCGCGCCGCCTCCCGCGGCGACGACTATCGATACTCCCTCGCCGACCGAGCAGCCATTCCCACCGGAAAGCCCCGCCGAGCCGCCCACTGGAAGCGAAAACGACGTCTCCGGCCACGTAAATGCCTCAGATCAGTCATCTTCAGGCGAGAAAACTCCAAGTGAAATAAGTAGCGGTACAGTCGCTTCTGAATTGGCCACGCACGAAGCGGCTCCGACCGAAACAGCACACCACGAAAAACTTGCCGATGGCGACTTCGATCCCGCCTGACTCCGCCGGCCGATTCGGAGACTCCGAAGAGGGCGGCAAGATGTCGTTCTTCGAGCATTTGGGTGAATTGCGCACGCGCATCATTCACTCGGCGGCTGCGATTCTGCTGGGTGCGTTCGTCGGATTTGCGGTAGCGAAGCGGGTGCTTGCGTTCGTGGCGCGGCCGATGGTGGGGGCGTTGCGCGCAGCGCACCTGGAAGACAAGCTGATCTTCACGCATCCGGCGGGTTTGTTGAACTTGGTGATTACGCTGGGGCTGTACCTTGGCATCGTGATCGCATTCCCGTACGTGCTGTACCAAGTCTGGCTGTTCGTGGCGCCGGGACTGTACAAGCACGAAAAAAAGGCCGTGGTCGGATTTATCGCGCCTACTGCGGCGCTTTTTTTCATCGGCATTGCTTTCGCCTATTACGTGATCTTGCCGTACCTGCTGAAATTCCTCGTGGGCTTCCAGACCAACGGTCCATTCACGCCGCTGATCAGCATCGAGGAGTATTTCAATCTGGTACTGATTGTTTTGCTTGGCGTCGGCGTGATTTTCGAGATGCCCATGGTGATTTTAGTGCTGGCGCTATTCGGAATCGTTACGCCGAAATTTCTGTGGAAGAATTTCCGGTACGCGATATTGATTATCTCCGTGGTGGCCGCTATCGTTACGCCCACGCCGGATGCGATGACCATGCTGATTTTCATGGCGCCGATGATCATGCTGTACGTGCTGAGTATCGGCGTGGCGGCGATGGTGGTGCGCAGTAAGCGGCGCGCCGCGGAAGCGCTAGCGCGAGAAAGGGCGCCGTAGATGACGATGAGCCTGGCAAGATTTCGTCGGTCCGCATTGCGTGCGGTGGCGCCGCTTTCGTGCGCTCTCCTGCTCGTGGCCTGCGGCGGGAAACAAGGCGCGGCGAGCGAAGCGGCGAGCCCCGCCAACGCGGGACAAACCACCCCGGCGCCCGCGGCGCCGCCGGCGGAGTCGACGGGTGGCTTCGACGGGCAGCAGGCCTACCAGTATGTGGCCGATCAGGTGGCCATTGGACCGCGAGGCGCCGGAACCGAGGGAGACGCGCGCGCGCAGCAATACATCGTCGGCAAGCTGCAAAGCTTCGGCTGCCCGGTGGATCAAGAAGATTTTCATGCGTCGACGCCGATTGGCAGCGTAGCGATGAAGAACATCGTGGCCAAGGTTCCGGGCGCGACTCCGGACATCGTGCTTTTCACCACGCATTACGACACCAAAAGGCTGCCCAATTTCGTGGGCGCGGACGATGGCGGGTCCTCGACCGGTGTGACGCTGGAACTGGCACGGCTGTTGTGCGCACGCAAAAACGCGCTTACCGTGTGGGTCGCCTTCTTCGATGGTGAAGAGGCCTTCAACCCCGACGTGTGGCAGGATCCCGACAACACCTATGGCAGCAGGGAACTCGCCGCACGCATGGCGCTTTCGGGTGACCTCGCCCATGTGAAAGCGATGCTGCTTGCGGACCTGGTAGGCGGTCGCAATCTGCACGTCAAGCGCGATTCGAATTCCACGGGCTGGCTCACCGATATGGTCTGGTCGACCGCGGCGCGGCTGGGTTACAGAGATATTTTCCTGTACGATCGCGCAGCAATGGAAGATGATCACCTGCCGTTTCTGCGTCGCAACGTGGCAGCGGTGGACATCATCGATCTCGACACTTCGAACGATGTCCCCTATTGGCATACGCCAGACGACACGCTGGATAAGATCAGCCCACGAAGCCTGGCCGTGGTGGGGCACGTGTTGATCGCGACGCTCCCGGAACTCGAGCAGAAATTTCATCCCGCGGCACGCCCGTAGCAGCCAGAGTCGCCTTCGCCTGGCCTGGAATCATCTGGCATGAGGACCCACCGCCGCGCCGCCAGCAAGGAAAGCGATTCGCGTACTCTTATTTGCATTGGGGTGCGCTCCTCCACAGGCATGTACGAGGTCCTTTACGGCAGGGGCCTGTCTCGACGCGTTTCAGCTCTATTTGAACGGACGGAAGTGTGCGCGGACCCGCTGGCGCGAAATACCGGCGTTTTTGTGCTTTCTTCACCGCGAGTATGGCGTCATTGGGGACGCAAAATAATGTCCGGACTCAGCGGGGCCGCGACGCGAGGCGCCATCCTATTCGATGACCGGGAGGCGCTCAAAAACATGGCCACTGTTGAACGCCTCTGCCGGCAGTTGGTGAGGGCGGGCGCCGACCGCCGCGCGGTGCTCGTGGCCGTGGGCGGGGGCGTGGTCGGCGATGTATGCGGGTACGCCGCGGCCAGCTATCTTCGGGGCGTGCGTCTGGTGCATATTCCGACCACCCTGGTGGGGCAGGTGGACAGCGCAATTGGCGGCAAAACGGGAGTAAATCTTCCGGAGGGAAAGAATCTGGTAGGCGCGTTCTACCCACCGGAACTGGTGATCGCCGATCCGAATACGCTCGCCACGCTGCCGGACCGCGAATTTCGCTCCGGCATCTACGAAGTTATCAAATACGGGGTGATCGGGGACGCGAGGCTTTTCTCCTATCTCGAAAAGAATGCCGAGAAACTGGCCGGTCGCGACCCAGCCGCACTTGATTTCGTGATTCCCAGGTGCATCCGCGCGAAGGCACGGGTAGTGGAGCAGGACGAGCGCGAAGCCGGGCTTCGCGAGACTTTAAATTTCGGCCACACGTTTGCGCATGCCTTCGAAACGGCGACCGCATATCGCCGCTACCTGCATGGTGAGGCCGTAGGCTGGGGAATGATCGCGGCGTCGCGCCTGGGCGTCCGAGCGTGCGGTCTTACGTCGGGGGCAGTGGCGCGTATTGAGGAATTGGTCAGACGAGTCGGACCGTTGCCGCGCCTGCCGCGTGCCAATAGACAGCGTCTGCTGGAGATTATGGGTGCCGACAAAAAGACGCGCGGCGGGAAACTTCGATTTGTTCTACCGTTGAAAATCGGGAAGGTCAAAAGCGTTGCGGATGTCGCTCCGGATGCGGTCGACGCGGTTTTGGCGAATCTGGGAAAGCCGGGTGAGCACGATGCCTCCTGAGGACCGGGCGCAGGCTGTGTTGCCCGGAACAAGGCCGGCCGGGGCACTGGATGATGCCGCCGCGGCGCGGCAAGTGCGGGAGATGTTTAGTCGCATCGCGCCACGGTATGACCTGCTGAATCACCTGCTCTCCCTCAGGTTCGACGTGAGCTGGCGGCGGCGCGTGGCTCAGCGCTTCGCCGATCTGCTGGCACAACCTGGCATCCGCGTGCTCGATCTTTGTTGTGGCACGGGAGATTTGACGTTCGCGCTTGCCTCTCAGGCGCGCATTCGAGTGCAAAAAAACGGCGGCGGTGCAGGAGAAGCGGGGCCCGGTGCCGGGTTCATTGGCGCAGATTTTGCGCATCCCATGCTAATCCGTGCCCGTGAAAAAGCCGCCGTAAAGGCCAGCCGGGCGCCGGTTGAATTCCTCGAAGCCGATGCGCTCCATTTGCCGTTTGCTCCGGAAAGCTTCGACCTGGTAACCACTGCTTTCGGTTTTCGCAATCTTGCCAACTATATGGCCGGCGGTACGGAGTTGCGGCGGGTTTTGCGGCCGGGCGGATCGCTGGCCATCCTTGAATTTGCACAGCCGCAAGGCGCCCTCTTTGGCAGGTTATTCCGATTTTATTTTCGCCGGGTGCTGCCAAGAATTGGCGGGCTCATAGCGCATAACTCGCAGGCCTATGGGTACCTGCCGAACTCAGTGGCAAGATTTCCGGATCCGGCGGAACTGGCAAAGTTGCTGCGAGACGCCGGTTTTGCCGAAGTGGCCTTCGAGAGTTGGACCGGAGGCATCGTATCCTTGCATATCGCCCGCCGCTAGAACTGGTACTTCACAGTCCACCCGGGGGCTCTGCTAAACTCCTTACTCCTCTAACCCCAGGCCGCGGATCTTGTTCAACAAGGTCTTATAGGAAACGCCCAGCAGTTCCGCGGCACGCGTTTTGTTCCACTTCGAGGCCCGCAGAGCGGCTTCAATCTTGAAGCGTTCGATATGCTCAATGGCGCGCACGGTCACTTCCTGCATTGTACCTTCCCATTCGAATTCTTCGTCCAGCATCCCGTCGGGTATCTGCCCGTCCGATGGACGAGGTGCGGGAAGTTGCAGCGCCTGGGTATCTATGGCGTCGCCATCACACAGAATGGCCGCGCGCTCAATCGTGTTTTGCAGTTCGCGGACGTTGCCCGGCCACGTGTAGGAACGAAGGGCAGCGCGGGCTTTGGGCGTGAGCGTTAAGCCCGGCTTGCGAAATTCCCGGCGGAAACGCTCTAAAAAAGTATCGGCCAGCAATTGAACGTCGTCTCCACGGTCGCGGAGGGGTGGGATGGTGATAGGCACGGCGGCTATGCGGAAGTATAGGTCCTCACGAAATGTTTTTGCGGCGACCGCCGCGCGCAAATCCTTATTCGTGGCCGTGACAATACGGACGTCGACATCGATGGCTTGCGTGCCCCCAACGCGGTCAAAACGGCGCTCCTCAAGAACCCGCAGTAGTTTTGATTGAATGGCCAGCGGCAGTTCCCCTATTTCATCGAGGAAAATCGTGCCGCGGTGCGCCAATTCCATCTTGCCGATTTTGCGCGCTCCGGCACCCGTATAGGCGCCACGCTCGTGGCCGAAGAGCTCATTTTCAACCAGACCTTCCGGGATGGCCGCGCAATTCAAGGCCACGAAGGGCTGGTCGTGCCGGCGGGAAAGATGATGCGTAGCGCGTGCGAAAAGCTCCTTGCCGGTGCCGCTTTCGCCAAGCAGCAGTACGGTAGAATCGGTTCCCGCGACGCGTTGCACCTGCTGCGTGGTGGCCTGCATTGTGGGATCTTCGCCGACGATGCGGGGAAAACCGTAGCGCGCGGTGTATTCCTCGCGAAGCAGCAAATTTTCCCGCAGCAATTCCTGTTCGCGCGCGGCACGGGCCACCAGCAGGTTTAAATGGTCGAGATCGACAGGCTTTTGAACGAAATCGAAGGCCCCCTCTTTCATCGCCGTCACGGCTTCTTCGACGGACCCAAATGCGGTGATCAGGATCACAGCGATGCTGGGATCGGCAAGCTTAGACTCTCGCAGCACGTCCAGGCCGGAACAGCCCGGAAGTTTCAAGTCCGTTAGCACCAGCAGGTAGCGACGCGCGCGAACTTTGGCCACAGCCGCGGTGCCATCGGCTGCTTCATCGACCTCGTATCCGGCACGCTCGAGGGACTTGCGCAACATGGCGCGCAATTCGGTCTTATCTTCGACGAGAAGCAGAGGCTCCATGCGTGAAGTTTTATCATGGATAGTCGGCGTGGCACGGATGTCCACGCGCAGATGTGTGCAGAGTGGCACAGGAGTAACGGCGAATCCTACTTGAGTTTAACCTTGTGGGACCGGCGGCGCGGAGTTGGTGTTGGCCGGCGGTTCGGTTGACCAGCCTGGGTCACCGCCAGACTTGCGCAGAGCGTCTTCAAGATTGGAGATGGCTTGCTTGTCCTTCTCCACGTCCGCTTTCTTTTCGTTGATCTTGACCTGGGTGTCGTCGAGGTCCTTGCGGTCGTACTGTTCGCGCAGCGCTGCGTTGGGATCGGCGTAGAATTGCTGCAGCTTCAGGTTGTATTCCCGTTGCATAATGTCCAGCTCTTTGGAGTCATCCGCGAGCGTTCTGCGAGCCTCGGCGAACTTGCGTCGCCAATAAAGCTCATCCTGGGGCCCGGACTCAGGCGTAGTGGCAGCAGGAGTCTTTTCGGCGGGCGTAGCTGTAGTTGAGGGCTCGGCAGGAGCTTGCCCAACGACGGAAACGTCGCCTTTCAGCTGGCTAAGATCGTCGTTTGTGTATACCTTTGCAGGCTTTTGGCCGGTCTTCTGCTGTTCGCGAGCTTTTCGCGCGGCGTCTACCACCGAATCTTGCTGCCGCGCGGCCGCGGCGGCGGTCTGGGCGATAATTCCCGGAATCATCAGCAGCGCTAGTCCCAGTACACAGGGAACGTGTTTGCGGGCCGGCTTCACCGAATCCAGCAAATATGAATGCATAGAGAGCCGCCTTTCAGGGGGCGCACGGATACTCGCTCAACGTATTTTAGACGCTGCTAGCGACAGAATCAACGCCCGCGGAGGTCCTCCTGCTAAGTGGTAGCCAAATGATAAACTCGGCACCCCCATGGGGCTGGTTGCGCGCTTCCACGGTGCCGCCATGTTGCACGATGATTTTTTGCACGATGGCCAGGCCCAGGCCCGTCCCGTTGGCCTTGGTGGTGTAGAAAGGCACGAAAATACGGGACAGATCGGCCATAGGAATCCCCGGGCCGTTATCGATAACCGAGATGCGTTGCACCGACTGCGCGCCAGTATGCTCAATTGAGCCCTGCAGGCTGACCCGCCCGCGTTGGCGCAGGCCCGTGGCGGCCTCCGCGGCATTGCGTGTCAGGTTAAGCAGGGCCTGGCGCAGCAGCGCCTCATCGCCTGAAATATTCTCAAAGTCGCCCGAACGCGAGAGCTCGACGTCCGCCACCACATCGCACACTTCCGCAATGACGCGGTCGATCAACGAGCTGACGGCAATCTCTTCGTCCATCAGCTCCATGGGCCGGGCAAACTTCAGGAATTCGGTAACCACGTGTGCGAGCGCGCGAGTTTGCTCCAGGATGCGCTTGGCGTTATCGGCGATGTCACCATCGGATTCGCCGCGGATAAGCTGCGCGTAACCGGAAATCGTTGCCAGCGAATTCTTGAATTCATGTGCGATGCCTGCGGAGAGCTCGCCGAGGGCGGCGAGGCTTTCCTTCATCAGGACTTGCTTCTGGAGCGCGGCCAGCTCGCTCAGGTCCGCGAGCAGGCACAGAGCGCCGGTAACTTGCCGAGGAGTCCCCTGTCCACCGACAACGCGGCGGCTATTATTCAAGATCGGAGAAATAGTTACGCCGAGTCGCCGAGTTTCGCCTTCGGGAGTGGTGTATTCGATTTCTTCGCGCCGGAACGTGCGGCCTTCCCGCAAGCAGGCGTCCAGCAATTTTGTCAGGGGCGTATCGCGGCCCAGCACTTCAGTGTAGCGGCGGTAGGACAGGGCGCGGATTCCGAGAGCGATTTCCGCGGCGGGATTTGCGCTCGTAACCAGGCCCGCGGAACTGACCAGCAGCAAACCGGCAGGCATGTTGCGAGTAACTGCTTCACTAAGCCGCTCGGTCTGCTGGGCGCGCTCGCGATCGCGGCGGTGCAGCGCGGCCAGTTCTTTTTCCTGGTCGCGCAGCTTCTGAATGACGGCCTGCATCGAGGCGGCCATGAATGCAGTGGGGTTATCGGTAGAGGGCTTCGCGGAAAAAAGATCTTCGGTCGGGGCAGGCTTGCCGCCCAACACGCGGCGAAGCAGGTAGGAGAACAAATATGTCCCCGCGAGAACCAATACGATGAGCACCACGCCGCCCAGGAGCCACATCATGCCAATCTGCGGTGGCTGGGGCTCGGCCAGCAAGAGAGCGAGGGTCACGCGGCCCCTTAGCAGCTCAACCGACGTACTTGAAACGATATGGAACATGCCCTTCTATCGCACCGTCAGGAAGGAACGGTACCACGCCAGAGTTGCCGAACCAAAAAAAACCACGAGCAAGGCTCCGGCGCCCAGGAAAGTTCCGAAGGGGAGTTCGAAATCCCGACCTTTTCTCCAGAGGGCAATAACCGCCATGCCGATGACGCTACCGAGCAGCGATCCCAGCAAAATCGTCAGAAGCGCGCGTTGCAATCCCAAAAACGCGCCGGCCATGGCCATCATCTTCACATCGCCCAGCCCCATACCTTCACGGCCGCGCGCGCGAAAGTATCCTTCCGCGACCAGCCAAAGCAGGCCGCTCGCTCCCACCGCGCCAATCAGGGAATCCATAAAAGAGATCACCGGGGGTGGCGGGGGAAACGCGAACAAGTGGCCCGACAACCATAGCGCCGTGCCGTCGATGGGCCGCGTGAACAAGCTGAGTAGAAGCCCCAGTCCTAAGCCCACGAAATTCACTTTGTCAGGCAAAATGCGCTCGCGAAAATCGGTGACGGTTAGAACGACCATGAGCGCCGCGAAAACCGCCCATTTAAGACCCTCCGCGCTGATCCCGAAGGTCAGATAGCAAGCGACGAAGAGCAGCCCGCTCGCCAGCTCCACGCTGGGATAAAGCGCGGAGATGCGCGTTTTGCATTTGCGGCAGCGGCCGCCAAGTATCAGCCAGCTTAATACAGGGATATTGTCGTAGGGTTTGATCTCCGAGTTGCAGGCAGTGCAATGCGATGCCGGCAGCACCACCGATTCCGCTCGCGGAATGCGCAAGATGCACACGTTCAGAAAGCTGCCAATAATCAGGCCCAGCAGAAAGACGCCAGCGACGATCACGACACGACTGTGCCACAACGGGCCAGTGACCTCAATCTGCGCTGACTGGAAACGTGCCCCATTCTTAACACCCAGGCAAACGGTCTTACGTTGCCCATGCGGTCGGAGCAGTTTTCCCGATATGCGATAATTCGAGAGGATGCCTTGGCTAGAACAAGCGATTCGCCGGTATGAACACCAACGCTGGACGACGGACAGCAATCGCCGCGTGCTGCCGTTCGAATGGGGATTGGAACACATCGGAGGCCCCCCCCGTGCCTCGGACCCGCGCGGGTTTCTCAACGCCTGGGTAGAACGGACACTCACGCATAGCGACGAGTGGTACGCCGTCTCGCCCGCCAATGACTACCGTTTGCATCTCGAGGAAAGTGCCGGCGCCGCCCGGGTGCTCACGTTTACCAGTGAGGTGCACTCTCCCTGGCCGGAAAATAACCTGGTGCACGCGCGTTTTTTTGCGGTTCGCAATGGAGGACCTGCTGTCGTGATTCTGCCGCAGTGGAATGCCAGATGGGATTCGCAGGTAAACATCTGCCGCTGGCTGAACCGCCTAGGCATTTCCGCACTTCGAATCTCGCTGCCTTATCACGACCGGCGAATGATTCCCGGACACGAGCGTGCCGATTACCTGGTAGGGCCGAACATTGGGCTCACCTTACAGGCCAATCGGCAAGCGGTGCTGGATGTTCGCCGCTGCCTTTTGTGGCTGGCGCAACAGGGCTACGGGAAGCTAGGCATTGTAGGCACCAGCATCGGTTCCGCAGTGGGCTCGATTGCCATAGCGCACGATCCCCTGGCACGCGCGGGAGCCTTTTTGCACGTGTCCACCTATTTCGCCGACGTGGTGCGGACGGGCATGAACACCTCGCATGTTTGGGAAGGGCTGCGCGCGGAAGTTACCGCAGACGAGTTGCGGCGGTTTTGGGCGCCGATCAGCCCGTTTCCTTATCTGCGGCGAATGCGCGGCGGTACGCAGAAGATGTTCATGGTCACGGCCACATATGACCAAACATTCTGGCCTGAGTTTTCTATGGACATTATCCGGGAGATTCGCCGGCAGGGGATTGAGAACGAGGTGTTGTTTCTGCCGTGCGGGCACTACTCGCTGGAACTGGCGCCCTTCAGCTACGCCGCAGCTTTGCGCATGGGATTGTTCCTGTTCCGTAATTTAGCTTAAATGGGGCGTGAACCTGGGCTGGAACGCCCGGTGCCAACGCGGTCGGCGTGAAGTTTGGGATGAACAGCAGCCTAGCGCCCGGGCTCGGCGCCGACGTTTTCAGACAACGGGAATAGCGCGCGATATTTAACCGGCAGCGCTTTCGGCCGTCCGTCGCGATTGCAGATCACATGCAAAGTTTCGCCGGTTGCCAGCAATTCGCCACTGCTATCGTTGAGGATTTCGTAGGCAAACCGTATGGTGCGCCGGCGCGCCTGGGTGACGCGCGTGCGGATGCGGAGCAGATCATCGTACCGCGCGGGTTGCAGGTGGCGGCAGTGTGATTCGGCCACGACAATGTAGGCGTCGTCGCGCTCTTCCATTTCCTTATAGGCTACGCCGCGCTCGCGCATTAATTCCACGCGCCCTATCTCGAAATATACATAGTAGTGCGCATGATAGACCACGCCCATCTGGTCGGTCTCCGCGTAACGCACGCGTGCGGTGATTTCAGAGAAGCTCATCGGCCCGACCAGCGCGGCTGGCGCTTCTCTAGAAATGCGGCGAGACCTTCCGCGAAGTCGGGCGTCGCGCGAATAGCGACGCTTTCGGCGATGGCCATTTCGACGCGCCGGTCGATTTCCGCCTCACTGGAGCGCACTAGAAGCCGTTTGGTCGCAGAAATAGCGCCGGGACTATTGGCTATGAGAGTTGCCGCCAGATCGCGCGCGCTGGAAAGCAGTTCGGCAGCGGGAACGACGCGCGTCACCAGGCCGAGGGCGCGCGCCTCATCGGGGCCGAGTACTCGGCCGGTAAGCAGCAGATCGCGGGCAATCTTTTCTCCCACCTGCCGTTCGAGATACAGCGCCACCAGCGCAGGAATGAATCCCACGCGGACTTCCGTGTAACCGAACGTAGCCTCCTGCGCAGCCAGCGTGAAGTCACAGAGCGTCGCGATGCCGCATCCACCCGCGAGTGCCGCCCCGTTCACGGCGGCAATCAGGGGCTTCGGATAGCTCCACAAACGGCGAAACAGGCTCGAAGTGCGCCGCGCATCCGCGAAATTCTGGTCCTCCGCTTGTCCCGCCAGCGGCTTTAACCACTCTAAGTCCATGCCCGAGCAAAACGCCCGGCCCTCGCCGGTAATCATCACCACACGTGCCGGCCCCGTCTCGAGCGCCCCCAGCACGGAAAGCAGCTCCTCGATCATTTCTTTGGAGATGGCGTTGCGCTTTTGAGGCCGGCTCAGCGTGATCGTGGCCAGATCACCGGACAAACCCTCATCGTATTCCAGCTTTATTGTGTTATAGGGAGAAGGCATCGTCAGCTCGGCCGCCGAATATTTATCGCGAATCTCCTGCATCTGGATCATAGCCGGCGCCAGGGCCGCCAAGCTCAATTCAGTGTCGATTCCGTTTTCAGATAACGCGCGAATGACGGTTTCGGTGGCAATGTTGCCCACCAGGTCGTCGCCGGCAAACGGGCAGCCGCCCAATCCGGTGAGAGCGGAATCGAATCGGCGGCAGCCGGCATTATATGCGGCCATTACTTTTTCCGCGGCGCCCTCCGCGCGGCTGTGCAGGTGCACGCCCAAATCCAGGCCCTCTACACATCCTTTCACCGCGCTATAAAGTGAGCCCACTTCGTCCGGGGTCGCCGTTCCGACGGTGTCCGCCAAGGAGACGGTGCGTATCCCCACGTTCGCAAGCCAGAGCAGCGCGTCCTCGACAATTTCAACACCCCACGGTTCCTCGTACGGATTGCCAAACGCCATGGAAATGTAGACGACCATGTCGCGATGCGCGGCGGTGGTGGCTTTGCGCAACTGCTCGACCAGTTCGCGCGACTCCGAGCGCGACATGTTGGCATTCGCGCGGCGAAAATAGGCGGAGATGGAATACGGGTATCCGAGAGTCGTAACGCCGCGCGCCGCGAGAGCCCGTTCGGCGCCCTTTTCGTTGAGGACGATGCCAATAATTTCGGGCGCGGCGCTATCCCCCGGGAGCGAGGAAAAAAACGACTCGAGCACGGCCTCGCTGTCAGAGGTTTGCCGGACGGCCTGGGGCGAGACGAAGCTCACCGCATCGATATGGCGAAACCCCGCTTCGACCAGCAGGCGCAAATAGGCGGCTTTTACCTCGGCGGGTATTAGGCCCGGCAAGCCCTGCCACGCGTCGCGGGGGCATTCCACGATTTTTACGTTCTTTACCTGGGCCTGCACATCGTCGCCATTGCCGTTGGTCATAGGAAGAGGAGAAGCCCTTGTCGTCGCGTTAGGCGCTGCGTCAGTTGCAACGCTTACGTTTGCAAAACGCCCGTCTTGAATTCGCGCACCTCGGGATTGAGCGCGGCGGCATCGAGCGACGCAATCAGCGCTTCGCGAGTTTGCGCCGGATCGAGAATCGCGTCCACCCAAAGCCGGGCGGCGGCGTAACGGGGGTCCGATTGATGTTCATACGTTTCCACCACCGATGCGCGCAGCGCGGCTAGCTCAATCGCGGAGAGTTTCTGGCCCTGGCGCTCGAGCTGCTTCGCCTTGATTTCCACAAGCGTGCTTGCTGCTGAGTCGCCGCTCATCACCGCAAACCGCGCGGTGGGCCATGCAAACATGAATCTGGGATCGTACGCCTTGCCGCACATGGCGTAGTTGCCGGCGCCAAAACTTCCGCCCAGGATTACGGTGATTTTGGGCACCACGCTATTGGCCACGGCATTCACCATTTTTGCTCCCGCCCGGATGATGCCGCTCCATTCGGCTTCCTTGCCCACCATGAAGCCATTGACGTCATGCAAGAAAATAAGCGGCACCAGATTCTGATTGCAGTCGAGAATAAAGCGCGCGGCTTTGTCGGCCGATTCCGTATATATAACGCCGCCGAATTCGATGCGTCGCTCGCCGGTGGCCGCATCGATCGTGGGCACTTGCATCTTTTGGTTGGCCACAATGCCCACGGCCCAGCCCCCGATGCGCGCGTACCCGCACAGAAGTGTTTGCCCGTACTCCGACCGGTACTCCTCAAAACGGCTGCCGTCCACGATGCGCGCGAGCACTTCGTGCATGTCGTATTGTTTTCCGGCAGCTGCGGAGAAAACTCCGTAAATCTCCTCGGCGGGATACGCGGGCGCCACCGGCTCGATGCGGTCGAAACGCGGCGGCCGCGGATGGCCCATCACGGCGACGAGAGCGCGAATCCTTTCAATACAGGATTTGTCATCGACCTCGCGGAAATCAACCGTGCCGCTTACCTGGGCGTGCACGCGCGCGCCGCCCAACTCTTCGGCCGATACCCGCTGTCCGATCGCCGCCTGCACCAGCGCCGGCCCAGCCAGAAACAAGCCCGAACCTTCGGTCATCAGGATGTGATCGCACATCACCGGCAGATACGCGCCGCCCGCCACACACATGCCCATGATCGCCGTGATTTGTGTGATACCCATCGCGCTCATCACCGCATTGTTGCGGAAGACGCGCCCGAAATCATCGGTGTCGGGGAAGACGTCTTCCTGCAGCGGCAGGAATATGCCGGCCGAATCCACCAGGTAAATCGTCGGGATACGATTGTCGATGGCGATATTCTGCGCGCGAATCACTTTTTTGGCCGTTAACGGAAAAAACGCTCCGGCTTTGACGGTGGCGTCATTGGCGACAATCATCACCTGGCGCCCCGCTACGTGCCCCAGCCCGGTAACTACGCCCGCTGCCGGAGCACCACCAAATTCCTGATACATTTCATAGGCCGCGTAGACTCCCAATTCGAAAAAGTCTGTTTTTGAATCGACCAGCAGCGCGATTCGTTCGCGCGCCGTCAGGCGTCCCTTCTTGTGCTGGGACTCGATGGCTTTAGGGCCGCCGCCTTCGTGCAGCGCCGCTTCCTGATTCTTGATTTTGCCGAGCAAATCCACCATGTGACGCAAGTTTTTCGCGTAGTCGGCCGAGGAGTGGTTGACGCGGCTTTCCAGCCGGGAAGTCGGCAAGGCGGAATCCTCTCAGAAAGTCGGCAGCCGCGGCGCAGCGCGGCACAAAGCCAGATAGTTTAACTTGTCCCCGTGTGGTAAGCGAACCGTAAGCGAACCGGCGACCCAAATTCTTTTGCGGGCTTCTACTCTGGCGGGTCACTCTCGGGGGCGTATATGCGCGCGCACGAACTCCACGATTTCCTGCGTAGCCGTGCCCGGCAGAAAAATGCCGGCGATGCCCGCCGCCTTAAGCGCTGGAATATCGGGTGCCGGAATGATGCCGCCCACGAGCACGGCCACATCGGTCATTCCTTTCTGCCGGAGCAACGCCATTAACTCGGGACAGATCGTATTGTGCGCGCCGGAAAGAATGGAAAGCCCGATCACATCCACGTCTTCTTGTTCGGCGGCCGACGCGATCATTTCCGGGGTTTGGCGCAGCCCGGTATAAATGACTTCCATGCCCGCATCGCGAAGCGCCCGCGCGATTATTTTGGCGCCGCGATCGTGTCCATCGAGTCCCGGCTTGGCGATCAATACGCGGATTTTTCGCTGCGGCATGCGAGACAGAATACTGCAAACCCTGCGTGGCGGGATACGGAGTTCCTGCGTAGGAAAGTCTGGCTCATCGCGATGCGGCTGCGCCGAATGCCTAAGTGACGGCGATTTCCTGGTACACGCCAAACACGCCGCGAAGCGCATCGCAGATTTCGCCCAGGGTGGCGTAAGCTTTCACGGCGTCGATTAGAAGTGGCATCAGGTTGGTGTCGCCTTCGGCGGCGTGCACCAGCGCATCGAGGCTCCGGCGAACTTCTTCACCGGAGCGCTCCGACCGCAATTTTCGCAGACCCTCTTCCTGGAGTCGCGCCACCCCTTCGTCAATTTGGAGCACCTCGATCGGCGCCTCTTCGCCGGCATATTCATTTACGCCGACGATGACTTTGTCGTGACGGTCCACGGCCAACTGGTATTGGTAAGACGCCTCGGCGATTTCGCGCTGCGGGTACCCGCGTTCAATGGCCGCTACCATGCCGCCTAGCGCGTCAATCTTTGAAATGTAATCGCAGGCGCCGCGTTCGATTTCATCGGTTAGCGATTCGACGAAGTACGATCCTCCCAAGGGGTCGGCGGTATTCGCGACGCCGGTTTCATACGCGATAATCTGCTGCGTGCGCAATGCCAACGTTGCGGCATGCTCGGTAGGCAGCGCCCAGGCCTCGTCCAGCGAGTTGGTGTGCAGCGATTGCGTGCCGCCCATCACCGCCGCCAGCGCCTGGACGGCCGTGCGCACCACATTGTTATACGGCTGCTGAGCGGTAAGCGAGCAGCCCGCCGTCTGCGCGTGGAAGCGCAGCGCGCACGAGCGCGCATTGCTCGCACCGAAGCGCTCGTGCATGATGCGGTACCAGATCCGCCGCGCTGCGCGATACTTGGCGATCTCCTCGAAAAAATCGTTGTGCGCGTTGAAAAAAAACGACAGGTGCGGGGCGAACTCGTCCACCGCCAGGCCTCGCCGTATGGCGCGCTCCACATACTCGATTCCGTCGCGCAGCGTAAACGCCAGCTCTTGAATGGCCGTCGAGCCCGCTTCGCGAATATGGTAGCCACTGATGGAGATGGGATTGAACTTGGGCGTATGCCGCGCGCCAAACTCTATGGTGTCGGTTACCAGGCGCAGCGACGGTTCCGGCGGATAGATGTATTCTTTCTGTGCGATATATTCCTTCAAGATGTCGTTTTGCAAGCGTGCCCGAGAGAGTTTCCCAATCCGCGCCCTGTTTTTCCGCCACCGCCAGATACATGGCCCACAGCACGGCGGCGGGCGAGTTGATGGTCATTGACGTGGTGACACGCGCCAACGGAATTCCGTCGAAAAGTGTTTCCATGTCCGCAAGCGAACTGATGGCCACGCCGCATTTTCCAACCTCCCCGTGTGCCAGCGCATGATCGGAGTCGTAACCCATGAGCGTCGGAAGGTCGAAAGCCACCGACAAGCCGGACTGCCCCTGCGAGAGTAGATAACGAAAGCGCGCGTTGGTATCCGCGGCAGCGCCAAAACCGGCAAACTGCCGCATGGTCCACAAGCGGCCGCGATACATCGTGGGATGAATGCCCCGCGTGTACGGTGGATCGCCTGGAAGGCTGAGATCCTCGTAAGCCAGGTCGCGCGGCCCGTAAAGCCTGCCGATCGGATGGCCCGAAACGGTCGTGAACGGTCGCGAGTGCTCTTGGTGCGAATTTTCAGATGAAGGCAATGACGAGGCCGGGGTTAGTCCAATGCACGAAGCGAAATCCTCGATTTCGTTCGCGTCCGGGGTGGGCTTGCCAGTGCCTTTCTTGCGCTCGCTCATGCGGCGAATCCCGTCACACGCCCCAGCCTTTGCGACCGGCCACGGCCACCGGATTCTGCAAACCGGATATCACGACAAGCCTAGCGGGATATATTAGCCGCGGAAGTATTTTGCGCCGGCAGTAAGGCCATCAAATCCCCAAGGACCTCTTCAGGCTTCCAATCGTTGTCGTGGTACTCCCGGTAAAGCGTCCCGTCCGGCGCAACGATGGCCGTGCACATCGAATGAGTGATCTGTCCATCCTGCTGGCTGAGAAAGATATTGAAATATTGGGTGACGTCTTTCGTCTCTGAGGCCGGCAGAGCCGCAAACTCCCAGTGGCTGAACGTCTGCTTGCCCTTGTCCGGCACGTAAGCACGCGCGTAGTTGCGCAGAACTTGCGGCGTATCGAATTGGGGATCGAAGCTCACGCTGAGCAAGTGCGTGCTCGCGTAGAATTGGGGATTTTTCGTCAGAGCCTTGTCGATCTCAGCGAAATTGTGGGTCATTAGCGGGCAATAATCCGGCAACGGGCAACGCGTGTAAATAAAGGTAATCAGCAACGCCCGACCCCGATACTGCCGCAGTCCGATGCGTTTTCCGTCCTGGTTTACCAGCGCGAAATCCGGCAAGCTCGCCGCAGGCTCAGAAGGTTGCAGTTCACTCTGAGGCTTGGCGCCCGATCCTTTTTTCACCACCACCACTTTTTCCAGGCGCAAGCTGTTATCACTCACCACCACGTCGGCGGTGATCTGATCGCCCGGGCCTACCTGGTCGAGAACCTTGGCATCCGCCACCGGATACGGCATGGTCATCGCGGGCATGAATCCGGGAATATCTTTGTGATCGATCACTAGGTGCTGCTGCCCCTTGTCGACGCTGACCACTGTGCCTTCCAGGGGATAGTGTTTCGCTCCAGGCCGGCTCGCGGGCGCGGGCGCCTGATTTTCAGGTGCAGCATTCTGACCCGTCTGGCTTGACCGTCCGCACCCGGCAAGGCCAACCACAAGCAATAGCAATAAACCGCCCAAACCCACGATTCTCGTTCGCTTCATGTCGCCAGCCTTACTTCGGCGAATTCGGCAGCATCTGCACGGATTGATTTTCGCGAATAATCTCACCGTTGGCCGCCGTGCCTGGTATTAGAGTATCACGAGGCGACGATCCCAATTTTGCGTTGGCGATGCTTATTTGATGGGCCTCCAGCGTGCGTCCCATGGCCCGTTCGAAGTTCACTAGCGCTTCCACCAGGTTGACTTGTGCGCGCACTTCCGCCGCCGCCGCAGCGCTGAGGGCTTGCTGGTCAGTGACCACTAAGAAAATCGTTGAAGCGCCCAATTGCAGTTTTTTCTGCTCGGCATCCAGGGTTTGCTCCTGGAGTGCGCGAGTCTTCTGCGCTGCCACGACGGCGGTGCGGTCTTCCTGCAGTGTAATCTGTGCCGTTTGCACATCCACGGCCACGCCGTTAATCACCTGCTGCAGGCGCGCTTGGTCCTGCCGCTCCGCAAGAAGGGCCCGCGCATTATCGGCTTGCGCGACGCGATTGTGTATCGGGATGCTCAATGAAAGCTGGGCTTCAAACTCAGGGAACTTGCCTGTAAATAAGGAGTTGTAGGTGGTGTTTAGACCGCCCGGGGTGATCGTCGTTCCCGTAACCGTGCTTCTTATCGTGGGCACGAAAATCGGCACCAATACGCCATTCTGATTCAACACCATCACAGGCTGATTGTTGGGGCCCACGATCTGGGTCGAGATATCCGCGGGGCTGGTTTGCGGCCCCACCACGCTGGTGGTGGCCGTCGTTGAGGTCTTGGAGTTCCCGCCCAATCCGGTGGACGCAACGAAACCCGAAAGATTCAGCGTCGGCAGCAATCCATTTTTCGAGATGCGTCGGTTGATGTCATCGGCATCGATGTTGGTTTTCGCTTCGAGCACGTCAGGCCGCTTCGCCACGGCCTCATTGACGGCGTCAGGAAGAGCTATATTTTCAACGGTGGGCGGAGCTTGCACGGTGTCAGTGGGAATGATTTCGGCGTCGCGAATCGTGGGAGCGATGGGGTCTCTCGCTATTACGCTCATCAGCAGACTCTGTTGCTGCCGCTGTGCGGTTTGCGCGAGGATCAGGCTTTGCTGCGCGGTGGCCAGTTGCGCTTCAGCGCGAACAATTTCGATGGGAGCGAGAGTGCCGACCTCGACCTGCCTCTTGTTGTCGTCATACAGCCGCTGCGCCAGATCCACGGCGCGAACCTGCACATCCACATTTCCGCGTGCGAATACCAGCTCCCAATAATCATTCTCCACCGCGGTTATATCGGTAATCAACGATTGCTTGAAGGCGTAATCCACCACTTTTTTGGTAATAATCGCCACGTTGATATAGCGCTCATTGACGAGTCGGCCGAAACCGTTTAGTAGCGGTTGGACCACCGAAATCTCGCCCACGCTCTGCACCGAAGGATTAAACAGCACCGCCCCTGACGTGGTGGAGGTTCGGGTGTTGTCCAAAAACATGGTTACGCTGGTTCCCATATGAAAATTTTGGCTGTACTGTACGTTCACAATTCCGGTATGGGTGCCTAGCGATGCCTCTGCGCCGCTGGTGCTGGTGCCGGTGCCGGAAGTGAGCGGGTTATTTACCGGAATTTCCCGCTGATCCAGGCTGATGGTGGACGTAATCAGGGGATCAAAGCTCAGTGTCGGGGCGTCGGCAAAGGCTACGGGCGTTCCGACGACATTAACGCCGCGCTGCGTCCCGCCCCCTTTGGTCCGCAGAAGATCGGTTTCCGCTATCCACGAGTAGTACCGCTGTACGGTAATGTCCGGATTATTTTGCAGCGCCAGTTCAATGGCGTCGTGCAAGCTCAGCGAGAGCTTCCCGTCGTGGACGAGTTGGTCGATTTGTGGCCCGTTTACATACTGTTGCTCGCCCAACGAGATCCCGGTGTAGGGGGCCCAAATGCGCGGAAAAATCGGCTTAGAGTGCGTGAAATCAGGGCCCACTGAGACCGTAAGTGGTATGCCGGGCGTGGTTTGCGCTGGGGCAGCGTAATGTCTTGCGGCGGGGGAGGGACTTGGCCTTGGTTCTGCTGGTTTCCGCTGGGCGCTTGCGCCGGCGTCGCAGCCGGAGCGGGGCCTGGAGTCTGGCCTAAAAGGTTAGAGACAGGCGCCAGAGCCATCATGCCTACCAGCGCGAAAGCAACAATCGAACGGCAGAGCTTTCCAGTCATTCTTATTTCTCTCCCATTATTTTTGGCTGAGCCGGAACTCCCACAAGTGCGGATGCTTCAACTTCTTAGAACGCGCGTCAGCCCTAAACTGTTTCAATTATCTACTGCCTTCGCTGTGTTCGACACGAGTCCGCGTCACCCCGATTGCCGGGTGTCTAAGGGCCTCTGCGGAATAGGCCAAGGAAGTCTAACAGCGCATTTCCCCCATGACAACGACAGGTGCCCAAACCGTAAGAGTTTTCCAGCACTCCCACCCGGTCCGGATGCGCGTTTATGCGATCATCCGGCGCATGCCATAATCCACGCGGTCCATGCAGCCCGGGCCTTCAGCCATGACACGGAATATCAAGCTGGTTATAGCCTACGACGGCAGTGATTTTCACGGTTGGCAAGCGCAGCCAGGCCAGCCCACGATCCAGGGTATTCTCTCGGAACTCCTCAACCAGATTACCGGTGAGAAGGTGACTGCGCACGGGGCGGGCCGCACTGATTCCGGGGTTCATGCCTGGGGCCAAGTCGCAAATTTTAAGACCGAATCCGCGCGCGATGCCGGTGAATTCGCGCGAGCGCTGAATGCTCTGCTGCCGCCTTCCATTCGGATTCGCCATGCGGAGGAAGTTTCCGCGGAGTTTCATGCTCGCCGGCTGGTGATTGCGAAAACCTACCAATACCGAATTTATCGCGGTCCGGTTGTACCGCCAACCCTCTGGCGCCATGTTTTGCACGTCCCGCGCCGACTGGATTTTGCCGCAATGGATCAAGCGGCCCGGCGCTTTGAAGGCGAGCACGATTTTAGCTCCTTCGCCGCTTCCACCGGCTCCGAAGAGGAGGATCGGGCAAGAATCATGGTGCGGGATATCACGCTTTCCAAGATGTGCGTCGAGACGAATGCTTCGGAAAAAGAAGGAGACCCAAACGGTACCAGGGAGTGGTTGTATACCATCCGCGGGCGTTCCTTCCTGCGCAATATGGTACGAAAAATCGTGGGGACGCTGCTGGAGGTCGGCCGGGGTCGCTTATCACCGGCTGAGATCGATCAGCTTTTCGCATTGCGTGACCGGACCCGGTCGGGACCTACCGCGCCTGCACGCGGCCTGTCCCTGATCTCCGTTGAATACCCCACGGAGTACCCGGCCCCGGAATCTCGAGTAAGCAGATTTCGAGTAGAATGAGCCTGCATGGCCGCTACGGTTCGAAACGGCTCTGCCATTGCATCGCAGAATCCTGACATAGGCGAGACTACCGCGCTTCCGATTCCGATGGGTACGCCGGTCACCACGCTGCCGGACATTTTACAGCGCGCACGAACCGCCCAGGCGGATTGGGAATTGCAGCCCGTTCGCGCCCGTACTGCACTCCTGCGCAGGCTGCGCGACGTTCTTTACCAGCGGCGCGAGGCCTTGACCCAGTGCGTCTTACATGAGACCGGCAAGCCCCTGGTTGAAGCGCTCTTCGGCGACGTGCTCATTGCCCTCGACACGACTCAATACTACGCCCAGAACACCGCTGCCTTCTTACGAGAACGCCGTGTTCCGCATCACAACATTGCTGTAAAAGCGAAGTCGGGCACGCTGCATTACGAACCTTACGGAGTCATCGGCATCATCGCGCCGTGGAATTATCCCCTGGCAATTCCCTTGGGTCAGGCCGTAACGGCCGTGGTCGCGGGGAACGCTGTGGTGCTCAAGCCCTCGGAATCGGCGCCCTCTTCCGGGCAGATGATTGTCGAATGTTTCGTCGCGGCCGGCTTTCCTCCCAACCTGGTGCAGGCCGTCTACGGTGCTGGCCCCATAGGAGAAGCGCTAATCGCTGCGAGACCAGACAAAATCGTATTTACAGGCAGTGTCGATACGGGTAAGCGGGTTGCCGAGGCCTGTGCGGGCCTGTTGATTCCTACCGTTCTCGAGCTCGGTGGCAAGGATGCCATGATCGTTCTTGCCGATGCCGACCTCGAAGCAGCCTCGAGCGCGGCCGTTTGGGGCAGCTTCACCAATTGCGGCCAGGCCTGCCTTTCGGTGGAGCGGGTATATGTCGAGCGGGCCGTTGCCGCAACCTTCACCGACCTTTGCGTAGCGAAGACGCGCGCGCTTCAACTCGGCTCTGGAACTAACCCCGAAAACGAAATCGGACCGTTGATCCGTCCGGAAGCCATCGCACGGGTCGAGTCGCAGGTTCGCGAAGCCGTTTCTCAAGGCGCGCAGGTTTTGTGCGGAGGGCGCCGTCGCCCCGATTTAGGCCCAGCCTACTTCGAGCCCACCGTCGTGGTCGTTGCGAACATCGATCCTGCGAACGGTCACGCGCCGGGCGGCGGCAATGAGCTTGATGCGTGAAGAGACCTTCGGCCCGGTCCTCGCGATTGCGGCTATCGAGAGCGCCGACGACGCGGTGGCCTGCGCAAACGACTCGAAGTTCGGATTATCCGCCAGCATATGGACGCGCGACTTGCGCCGCGCCCGGTGGCTCGCTGCACGCATTCACGCGGGAGCAGTAATGATCAATGATGTGGGCAGCTACTATGGCATTGCCGAAGCCCCTCACGGTGGCCGAGGTTCGAGCGGGTGGGGCCGAACGCATTCGCCGATTGGTTTAATGGAAATGGTTCAAGTAAAATATGTAGATGTCGACTGGTTGCCGCGCTGGCCCAAAGCTTGGTGGTTCGGATACAACCAGGACCTGGCGGAATCGGCCGGCCGATTTATCGACTTCTTGTATGCGCCCCATTGGCCAGACCGGTGGCGTGGCGCCATGGGTGCCTTGCGGTCTCTGGCGCGCTCCAGACGCACGAAAACTAGTGACTAACGCCGTCTAAAACGGCAGGAGAAAGTACCTTATGGCAGATCCCACCAGTGCCGCCGAAGCCGTCGCGACTGCTACCGCCGGCCATGCGGACGCGGCAGCTACCGCTCCGGCGGAACCCGTGCATCCAAAAGTAAAAGTGCGCAAGCACAAGCAGCGCTCTTGCAATGAAAAGGACGCCAAGGGCAAGCTGTGTGCCGGTCATCTGAAACGGTGGTACGACTATCCGAAGGAGTTAGCCACCCTGGTGGGGCCCGACGAGGAGATTTATCGCTGCGAGTTCTGCAAAACACTGTACCGGCCCGACCCGGAGCAATTGTCGAACAGCTTCACACTCCGCTACTGACCGCGAGCCTGCGCAGCGCCCGAGAGAGTGAAGGGCCCCAGAGAGTAAAGGCTCGAGTTCGTAAAGGCCCGAGTGCGTAAAGGAATGTAATGCTTGCCGGCCCGCGAAAAGCCCGCGCACTCATTGAGCGCTTGTTGGCCCATCCGAATTCGCGCCGCCGCGTTATGTTCTGGGGGGTGGTCTGCGTTATCCTTGCCTCCGTGACCGCGCTTTCCGCCCGCCATCCCCTGCGACCCGGGCGCCTCACTCCGGACGCCGCCAGCGAGCCTCGCGTACAGCAAGCCCTCGCACAACTCGGAACCAATACCGCGACCATCACCGATGAGCAAGTGCGCATCAGCGAGATTCCCGCTCCGCCCTTTCGCGAAGCGGCGCGCGGCGAGTACCTGGGAAAATTACTCACCTCGGCGGGCTTGAAAGTGCACACCGACGAACTGGGAAACGTCGTCGGGGAGCGCGCGGGCAGTTCGCCAGGCGAACTCGTAATGGTGGCCGCGCACCTCGATACCGTTTTTCCGCTGGGCACCGACGTTCACGTGCGGCGCGAAGACGGCCGCCTGTACGGCCCCGGCATTTCGGATAATGCCACGGGCCTGGCGGCGCTGGTGGCTGTGGCGCGAGCTATGCACGACGCCCAGATTGCAACGCGCAGCACGATTTTGTTTGTAGCCGACGTGGGAGAAGAGGGCGAAGGCAATTTGCGCGGAATGCGCAAACTGGTCGAGACCTATCGCAAGCAGCTCCGCTGCGTCATCGCCCTCGACGGCTCTTCGACCGATTACGTTACCACCGCTGCGCTAGCTTCCCGCCGCGTGGAGATTACCGTCACCGGCCCGGGCGGACATAGCTGGTCGGACTTTGGAGCGCCCAATCCGATTCATGCGCTGGCCCGCGGCGTGGCTCGATTCGTCAAGATGCCCGTCTCCGAAAATCCGCGCACCACCTTCAATGTCGGGGAAATCCAGGGCGGTACTTCGGTGAACTCAATTCCTGCCAAGGCCTCGCTGAAGATGGATCTCCGCTCCGAGTCGGAAACCGAACTCGCGAAGCTCGAAACCAGGTTTCGCGAAGCGATTCAGGCCGGCGTCGATGAAGAAAATGCGGCTTCGCGCGAGCGCGGCGTTTCCGCCAAACCGCTCTCGGTAACCGCCGCGGTGCTGGGCGTTCGCCCCGGCGGAGAACTGCCGGCCAATTCTTCGCTGCTCGCAGCCGTCCGCGCCGCGGACGATTACCTCGGCAATCGCTCGCGCCTCGAGCGCTCGTCGACGGATGCGAATATCCCTCTCGCCGCCGGCATTCCCGCCGTCTCGATTGGAGCGGGCGGCCGGTCGACCGGGGCGCACTCGTTCAGCGAATCGTATGATCCTGCGGGAAGGGAACTGGGGTTGCGTCGGGTGCTCCTGGCGGTGCTGGGTATGGCGGGTATTGACTCCGCGGCCCATTGAGGTTTGGCCCCCGTTCTCGCACGTCGCCGCAAACGGGTGCGGGCTTTACTTGGAGCCCGCGCAATACGGGTGCGGGCTCTACTTGGAGCCCGCGCAATAATTGTCGCAAAATCGCAAAGCCGATCTGCTCCTCGCGTTCTGCACGCTGATTTGGGGCGCGACCTTCGTCATCGTCAAGAGCGCCCTCGCCGATTCTTCCGTCTTCGTGTTCCTGGCATTGCGATTTTCCCTGGCTGCTGCGGTTTTGGCCGTGATCTATCGCCGCGAAATTCCACGCCTGCGCGCCCGAAAGTTTCGGGATAGTCCGCTTGCGGCAGGAGCGCTAATGGGTGGCGTCCTCTTCGCAGGCTTCGCGCTGCAAACTGCTGGTATCCAGTTCACCACGCCGTCGAAAGCCGCATTTATCACCGGATTTTCGGTGGTCTTGGTGCCCGTGCTGCTCGCCCTATTCGCAGGCCTCCGCATCAAACCAACCGTATGGGCGGGCGCGCTGGCCGCGCTTGCCGGCCTGTATTATCTGGCGGTCCCCGCAGCGGACCAATTTGCACATCTCAATCGCGGTGATTTGCTCGTTCTCGGGGGTGCGGTAATGTTCGCCCTGCATATCATCAGTGTAGGAGAGTTCAGCGGACGCCACTCCGCAGGCGCTCTAAGCCTGGTGCAGGTTGCGACGATGGCGGCGCTGACGCTGATCGCGGTTCCGCTGTTTGCGATCGCCGGATGGCAGCCGCCACGCGTCAACTGGACTCCCCAGCTCATCGCCGCCGTCCTCGTTACCGCTATTCTCGCCACGGCAGTGGCATTTTCAGTGCAGGTTTGGGCCCAGCAGCATGCCAGCCCTTCCCACACGGCAATTCTCTTCAGCCTTGAGCCGGTTTTTGCCGCAGCCACCTCGTTCATGTTTTTTCACGAGCGGCTGGGAAGCCGCGCGCTCGCAGGCGCCGCTTTGATCCTGGCCGGCATCTTGCTCGTGGAATTGCGCCAGCCACCGCAACCCAACGCGCCGGAATCTCTCGGTGAGCCGGAAAAGCAAGTACCCTGAACAAGGAAGTTTTGAATATATTCCGGTATGCGGCGCAGGCTATTTGGCGGGTAAAGCTGTCTTCGCGTCTACTCGTTCGTACATCGTTGCGTGGGGATGGTGACTTTCGCTCGTAAGCCGCAATTTCCGGCGCGTGCCTGAGCGTCAAGCCGATGTCGTCGAGTCCTTCGAGCAATACCTGCTTGCCGTAGGGATCGATTTCAAAACGAATCTTTAATTCCTGGTCGTCGCTAATCAACTGCGCGGGCAAATCAACCGTCAGTGTATAGCCGGCCTTCGCCGTGCAGCGCTGGAACAGATCATCAATTTGGGGTTCCGGCAGGGTGATCAGGAGAATGCCGTTCTTGCGGCAATTGTTCGCGAAAATATCCGCGAAGCTCGGAGCGATCACCACCCGAAAGCCGTAGTCGAGCAAGCCCCACGGGGCGTGCTCGCGGCTGGAGCCGCATCCAAAATTAGCGCGTGTCAGCAAAATCGATGCGCCTTGGTATCGCGGCAGGTTCAGCACGAAGTTCGGATTGGGCGCGTCACCCGGCAGGTACCGCCAATCGTAAAACAGCACCCGCCCGTATCCCTTGCGCGTCAAACCCTTCAGGAATTGTTTCGGCACCATCTGATCGGTATCCACATTGACGCGATCGAGTGGCGCAACCAGCCCGGTATGCTTGGAAATCGGCTCCATGGAATTTCTCGCTATCGAAAGTTACTCGCTTACGTCCACGCCTAAGTCGCGCACATCCACGAAGTGCCCGGCGATCGCCGCTGCTGCCGCCATGATGGGGCTCACCAGGTGCGTGCGCCCGCCCTTACCCTGGCGCCCTTCAAAGTTGCGGTTCGAGGTGCTGGCACTGCGCTCTCCGGACGGAAGCACGTCTTCGTTCATCCCAATGCACATGCTGCAACCGGCGTCCCGCCATTCAAATCCCGCGTCCAGGAAAATGCGGTCCAAACCTTCCTGCTCGGCCTTAGCCTTTACACTGCGCGACCCTGGAACCACCAGTGCAGCCTTGAGCGTTCGCGCGACGTGCTTGCCGCGAACCACCCCCGCCGCTGCGCGCAGATCCTCGATGCGCGCATTGGTGCAGGACCCGATGAACACCCGGTCCACCGGTATATCCACCATTGGCGTGCCGGCCCTTAGCGCCATGTATTCGAGCGCCCGCACAGCGGCCTTCTGCTGATCGGGATCCTTAAATGACCCCGGCTCCGGCACCCGGTCGGCCACGCTTGTTACCATGCCCGGATTGGTGCCCCAGGTGATCTGCGGCGCTATTTTTGCCGCATCAAGCTCCACCGTGGCGTCAAAAGCCGCGCCCGCATCGCCGCGAAGTCCCTTCCATATTTCCACTTGTTCCTGGAACTTTTGGCCTCTCGGCACGAACGGCCTTCCTTCCAGGTATTCAAATGTGGTGTCATCCGGCGCCACCATGCCGGCTCGCGCCCCAGCTTCAATGCTCATATTGCAAACCGTCATTCGCGCTTCCATCGAGAGCACACGGATAGCTTCGCCGCCGTACTCGATCACGTGATCGGTTCCCCCCGAAATCCCGATCATGCCGATGAGCGCCAGAATCAGGTCTTTAGACGAGACCCCTGCCGCCCTGGCGCCCCGAAAGATCGCGTGCATCGTCTTCGACCGTGACTGCTGCAAGCACTGCGTAGCCAGCACGTGCTCCACTTCGCTGGTGCCGATTCCGAATGCCAGAGCCCCGAACGCCCCATGAGTGGACGTATGGCTGTCGCCGCAAACGATCGTCAGGCCCGGCTGCGTAATCCCCAATTCGGGCCCAATGATATGCACGATGCCCTGGTTGGGGCTGGCCATGTCGAAAAGGAGAACGCCGTGCCGCTTGCAGTTCCGTTCCAGGGCCTCGAATTGCAAGCGGGCATCCTGGTCGATAACCGGCAGATCGCGGTTTCTCGTGGGCACCGAGTGGTCCATCACGGCGAATGTCAGGTCGGGGCGCCTTACCGGCCTCCCAGCCGCCTCCAGGCCCGCAAATGCTTGTGCTGAAGTGACTTCGTGAATCAAGTGCCGGTCGATGTAAATTAGCGCGGGTTCCCCCGTCCCTTCGCGCACTACGTGGGTCTGCCAAATCTTCTCGTACATCGTGAGGGCGGCCATGATGTGGTGGAATATGTTAGCACACGCGTATTTTGTTCCGCTGGCGTTCTGCTGGCGCCGCCGCCTGCTTAAGGCTCGGTATTTGCCGCTATTCACAAATGACGAGTCTTTGAATGGCCGGAGCCCGGGAGGTTGCTCTAATGGATCACTTCGCACGCATCCAAATCCCCCGATCGACCCTCGAATGGTATACTCGAGGAATTCGCGGACTTTGCGCCGGCGACTCCGGCGCTGGCTGCGCGGGAGAGACCATGGGCGTTCAGCTTCGTGAAATCGCGAGTTGGGCTTGGAATCGCAAGTTTGTCGCCTCCGTGCTGGTGATGGTGACCCTATCCATTGGCATTCTGATTGGCACCGTGATTTCCGGCCATGTGAACGCCACTCACGTGTCCCTCGGTAGCGGAGCCACGCCCCTCGAGTTGCCTAATCCGGTGTCGCTGTCGAACTCTTTTGCCGCCATCGTAAGTCGCGACGAGCCCGCGGTCGTCAATATCTCCACCACCCAGGTTATCGATCGCAAGGAGCAGCCGCAGGCTCCACGCGGGCGTGGCCAGGATCCCTTCCAGGATTTCTTCAATCGCTTCTTCGATTCCCCCGACCAGAGCCCGGAGGCCGAGCGCAGCCTGGGCTCCGGCATGATCGTCGATAAGAAAGGCTTTATTCTCACGAATAATCACGTCATTGAGCAAGCCACCAAGATTCAGGTGCAGTTGAACGGTGACCCCACCCTGTACACGGCCAAGCTCGTCGGAGCCGACGAGGAAACCGATCTCGCCGTCATCAAGATCGACCTTAATCGCGAACTTCCCATTCTAAGGCTGGGCAACTCTGACGGCGTGCAGGTCGGCGACTGGGTTCTGGCGATTGGCAGCCCTTTTGGCCTGCAGGCCACCGTCACCGCCGGTATCGTCAGCGCCAAGGATCGCGGCAATGTCGGCCGCCAGTTCCAGCACTTCCTGCAAACCGATGCGGCCATCAACCCCGGCAATTCTGGCGGCCCGCTCGTCGACATGGCGGGCGAGGTCGTCGGCATCAATACCGCGATCATGACCGGCGGCCGCGGGTATGAAGGCGTGGGCTTCGCCATGCCGTCGGCCATGGCCATCACCGTTTACAATCAGATCATCGCGCACGGCAAGGTCACGCGAGGGTCGATTGGCGTCAGCTTTACCGAGGAGCAGAGCAGCAATCCCATCGTTTTGCGCGATTTGGGCGCCTCCTTCGGAATCGTCATCCAATCGGTTGAGCCCGGAAGCCCCGCGGATAAGGGCGGCGTTCATCCCGGTGATGTCGTAACCATGGTCAATGGGCGTGCCGTGAAGACGGGCGCTGACTTGGTCGACCCCATCGCGCGCACGCCCATCGGCGAAAGAGTTCACGTTACCTATCTCCGCGACCGCCAGCAGCACGAAACTACCGTCACGGTCGAGGATCGCACCAAAATCTTTCCCGATCGCGCCGAAGCCGAGACCGCCCAGCCTGAAGCCGCGCCCGGTGGAAGCACCAGTGGCTCCGAGAAGCCCGCCGCCGAGTTTGGCTTGCAAACCGAGGAGCTCACCCCTGAACGCGCGCGCCGCGCCGATTACCAGAGCTATCACGGCGTCATCGTGACTACCGTTACTCCGGTAAGTTTTGCCGAGGACGTGGGCTTCAGGCGCGGCGATCTGATCGAAGAAATCAATCACGTCGCCATTAACTCTGTGGCGGATTATCGCAAGTTACTGAGCGGCTTGAAGCCAGGGCAAGAAACGGTGTTCAAGGTTGTGCGGCATAGCGAAAGCGATCGCCTCTCGACCGTTTTTTTGGCGGGAGTGGTCCCGCCCGCCGATCAATAGCGGGGGTGTCCCGGTAAAGGCGAGCATCACCAGTGAGGGCGAGAAAGCCCGCCGGGCAAGCGCGACAGAAGATATCCGGCGACACGCGGAGCGAACTCAGTCAATGCACATCGACTCTCAGCCTCGGACGGCTGGCCAGGGCCCCCATTCGGCTCACGCGCTGGCAGTGCAATCGGCCGAGGTGATGCCAGCGTCTCTTCGGAAGCAAAAACGGTTAGCGCTGCTGTGTTTCTGCTTGACGGCGGTGACCGGTCACGCTGCATCGCGGATGCAGGAATCCCCTACCTCCCCGATTAAGGTCGCCGCCACGAAGAAGGTCAGCGCGCCTGCTTCATCCACCTCGGCTCGGCCGATTGCGCGTTCCAGCGGATCGAGTTCCATGCCGGCGAAAGCGGCAAACGTCAAGACCTCGGTAGCTGAAACTGCCGCAAGCAAGACTGCGGCAGCCAAAACCGCGGTAAAGACGGGAATAACAAGAAAGCCAATTTCGCGCAAAACCGTTAAAGAACATGGTCCCACGGCGCCCACGAGTGAACGCATCTCTGAGATTCAGTCGGCGTTGGCAACGCAGGGGGCGTTCCAGGGTGAACCCACCGGCCGCTGGGATAGCTCCACCATCGATGCCATGAAGCAGTTTCAGGCCGCTCATGGCCTCAATCCGTCGGGTAAGCTTGACGCACACACGCTTCAGAAACTAGGGCTGGGGTCTGAAGTCGCCGGCCGTGGCGCGCCCCTTCCACCACTTCCTCCTGAGACCTCATCGGCGATTGAAAATAGCTATCCGCAACCGGATCCTTAGCCCTCCCAAACTAGCAAAAAATTCAGCGGCCTTATTTCCACGCCGCATACACAGGCTTGCCCACCATAAATTCCGGATTGGCGCCTTGCCGCGGATGGAACTTCTGCGCTCGGCCGTTGGCGACCTCGGCCACGTAGAGATTGCCTTCCTGATCGACGCTGGCGCCGTGCATGTTGAAGAGACCTCCGGGATAATCGCCCAGCCCGCCCCAGGCATACAGCAGGTGGCCTTGCGGGTCGTACCGCACTATCTTTGAAGTCGTATCATCAAAAGCCCAAAGATGCCGGTCCGCGCCAATGTATAGGAAGTTGACCGAAGATGGATTTGCGAAGGGCCACTGGTCGAGAAACTTCCCGTTTTCATCGAACACCTGCATCCGCCGGTTTCCCCGGTCGCTCACGTAAACTCGCCTCGTCACCGGATCGACGGCAATTCCGTGCACGACGTTAAAATAGCCGGGACGCTTCTCGTTGGGCGGCGTGCCTTTCTGCCCCCAGGCCAGCAAAAACTTGCCGTCTTTGTCGAATTTCACTACGCGTGTTCCGTTGTATCCATCAGCGACGAACATGGTGCTGTCCGGCAGCCACGCCAGGAACGTTGGGCGATTGAAGTGCTTGTCGTCCGCGCCCGGCTCTCCCTTGGTGCCGATTGTCTTAACCAACTGCTTCAGGTCATTCGTAAATTCGAAAAGCATCTGATTGTGATCGTCCACCACCCAGACGTGTTTCTGGGGATCGTAAGGATTGATATAAATCGCGTGCGGCCGGCGAAAAAGCGAGTCCCACTGCGGGAACTGCTCGGTAATGTTTCCGTTGGCATCCACGGCCACCAGCAAATGCTCCCAGCGCGCGTCAATCCCCATCCGGCCTTTCCAGGCCTGCGCCGGATCGTTCGGGTCGGCGCCCGGGCCTCCAGCGCCCGGTGGACTGGACACGATTCCCTGTGACGCGTTGCGGAATGGGACTTGGCCCACGGGGAATGAAAGACTCGGCCCAATTTCCGGCAGGGGAACTCCCGCGGGGCGTTTCAGTAAAGGCAATTCTCCGCGCTGCAGGATAAAGACCCGATTGGGGCTTTCCGCGAACACGCCCTCCACCGATCCCCATGTCCAGCTGTCATGTCCCGGAAGTTGCGACATGGGCTTGGGCCAATCCCGGACTACATCGTAGGGCCCCGTCAAATCCCAGCCCCCCTTCTCCCCGGGAACTGCGGCAAACCCGGTTCCGGGTTTCGCCTGTCCCTCGACGGCGAACTGCCGCGAACCAATAAAGAACCCGAGCACCAAGCCCGCCACCACCCCTGCCACCGTCAATACGGCTCTGCGCATACGATCTACCTCCCGCAATCTCTTTTGTGCACTAGGTTTGTCAGATAGGTTTCACGGGCAGAAGTCCCTGATTGCGTAGCCCCTTCACTGCGCCCTTTCGCCGCGGATTGTAGCCCTGCCGCAGAACGGAGACAACCAGGAAAAATTAGGCGCCAAAACCGAGCGCCAAAGCAGAGTACCGAAACAGATTACGCTGAGCGCGGATGGTCGAAAAAAAGTACCTTCGCACCGATTAACAGCATCCCAGTTAGAGGGGACTATCAAATGTCAAGACATATCCGCGTTTTATTCGCAGCCTGTCTCTCGACCGCGATCTTCTGCGCTGCGCCGCCTGTCTTTTCTCAGGCCAACTCCTCCGCCACGGTTCCGGTGACGACCACGGTTACAGTGCTGGGCCCCAAGTTCACGCCGGCACCGCCAATTTCCAAGCAGGACGTCACCGCTTACTCCGGCAAAGAACGCCTGAATGTCACCAGATGGGTGCCCGCGCAAGGTCCGGCCGGGGCGTTGCAGCTCGCTGTGGTCATCGACAACGACGCCAGCGAATTGGGCGTAGCGTCGCAATTAAGCGATATCAAGAACTTCATCAGCCTGCAATCCAAAGACACGGCCATCGGCCTGTTCTATGCCATGTATGGAAGCGTGCAGGTCGCTGCACCCTTCGGCGCCAATCGTGCCGCGGTGGCCAAAGCCTTGCGGCCTCCCTTGGGATTGCGGAGCGGCGATTCTCCCAGCATTTATCTCTCGCTCAGCGATCTGGTGAAACATCACTGGCCCTCCGGGGCGGCCCGCCGCGAAGTCCTGCTCATCTCGAACGGCGTCGATGAGCTCGACCGCGGCCCGGAGAGTCCTTACGTACAATCCGCCGTCGAGGATGTGCAGAAGGCCGGAGTGGTGGTGCATACCATCTACACGGGCGGAAGTATTCGCTTTGGAGCGTCGCTCCACGGACAATACGCGCAGGCTAATTTAGAGGAACTCACGGAAGGCACCGGCGGCTACGGGTTTTTCGAGGGTATTACCGCGCCGGTTTCCTTCGCACCGTATCTTAATCAGCTGAACATCGTGCTGCATAACCAATATCTTCTCACCATGGCGGTGCCCCGAAGTGAAAAGGAAAGTGAAAAGGAAAAGGGCGAGCGGGTGGGAATTGAAGTCCGCCTCGAGGAGCGCAATCTCGAAGTAAAATATCCCAAGCAAGTCCTCGTGCCCGGCGCAGGGAAATAATATCCTCAGCTTCCCGTAGAAGCCTGGACCACGTTTCACCCGGAATCCGGCTTCTTCGCAAGTCCCCACACACCGCTCTGGGCGCGTTTGAATCGCTAAACGCGCCGCAGTGGTTTTTTTCATCGCCACCTTTTGGCCAACCAGTCTAGCCGTGGACGGGCCCCTCTCTGAGCCGTTGCCAAGCCCTGCCGCCCGGTGATACATTCCCGCTACCTGGAATCCCTAAATGGCAGTTCCAGAAAAATATAATGGGTTCCAAGCAGCATCGGCACGGCATCTTCAATGAACGAAAAGATTAAACCAGAGAGGAAACTATGGAGAAGCAAGCTCGGTTTTTCCGATGGGAACTTTTCGCTTTAGCGGCTATAGCAGCAGTTGGATTCGGAAATGGCAAGGCCGCAGCGCAGGGCTCGACGCCCGCACCATTTAACAAGGTGACGGTATCGGACGACGTGGCCAAGCGCACGTTGACGAAGGCGGTCGTCAACGCCGATACCGCTCGTCAGATCGTGGACGCGTGCGTGGAATGGCAGAAGGCGCAGCCGGGCAACGTGACGATCGCGATTTTTGTGCTCTCGCCTACCGGTCAGATCATCGACTCGCACCAGATGGACGGCGTATTGCCCATCGGCGCGGAAACTGGCTTGATGAAGGCCAAGACGGCCTTGTATGCGCGGGCTTCCTCGGCCAGCGTGGCCGCGCGCTTCAAAGACGTTGACGGCCGCTTGATCCGCTTGGACCTCGGCAAGGAGCAGGGCTTGTCGTACTACTTCGTAGGCGGCGGACTGCCCATCGTAGTGGACAATCAGTTGATTGGCGCGGTCGGCGTAGGCGGCGGAAATGCCGATGAGCAATGCGCCTACCAGGCGCTTGTTAAGGTGCTTGGGCCTCAGCCTGCCGTTGCGCAACCCATGCCTCCCGCTGGTGGAGGCGGCGCGGGTGGTGGCGCCGGTGCGGGTGGCGGCGGCCGCGGCGCAGGTGCAGGCGGCGGTGGCGGTGCAGGCGGTGGCGGTGGCCAAGGCGGTCGGCCACCTCAGCAGTAACCGCATAAGCGCGTGACAGTTTCGAAGCGTCCGCTTCGCTCTATCCCTCAGAGCGGGGCGGACGTGTCTTTTAGGCGCAATCGCCCGCTGAACACTTCACTGTATTCCCCCTTCCTTGACACTCTTGCTAAAATAGACTGTACAGAGTTTTGCACCGCGTTCGGGTGCGGGCTCTACTTGGAGCCCGCGCAATAAATTGTCCCTTCGCGTGAGCTTGGCGCGCACGCCGAGTACAGCCGCGGAGGAGGCCTGATGGCAACCGCAGTCGTTCCGAGGGTCTTCAAAAACTATATCAACGGTGAGTGGAGCGAGGCTGCGTCTGGCCGTGCCTTTGAGAATCGCAACCCCGCGAACATCGAAGAGCTCGTCGGAATTTTCCCCGACTCGACCGCCGCCGACGTGGACGCCGCGGTGAGATGCGGCCCACGCGGCTTTCCAGTCTTGGCGGCTGGTACCGGCGCCCAAGCGGGCCGAAATTCTGTTCCGAGCGGCGGAGATTCTGTCCAAGCGCAAGGAAACGCTCGCAAATGAGATGACCCGGGAAATGGGCAAGGTCCTCGACGAGACTCGCGGCGACGTTCAGGAAGCCGTGGACATGACCTACTACATGGCTGGCGAGGGACGCCGCCTGTGGGGTCAGACGACGCCGTCCGAACTGCGCGAGAAATTCGCAATGTCCGTCAGGCAGCCGCTCGGCGTTTGCGCCATGATCACCCCGTGGAATTTTCCCATGGCCATTCCGTCGTGGAAAATCATGCCGGCGCTGATTTGCGGAAATACCGCCGTCATCAAGCCCGCGGAAGACACTCCGCTTTCAACCTACAACCTCGTGCAGGTTCTCTCCGAGGCGGGCTTGCCGCGCGGCGTCGTGAACGTGGTGAATGGCGCGGGCCCTGAGGCGGGAGCGCCCCTGGTACAGCATCCTAAAATTGACGCAATCAGTTTTACCGGCTCAACCGAGGTCGGCCGCATCGTGGCGGAGGCCACCGCGCCGTCCTTCAAGCCCTGCCACCTCGAGATGGGCGGCAAAAACATATTGATCGTGCTGGAAGACGCTAATTTGGATCTCGCCGTTGAGGGCGCGGTGTGGGGCGGTTTTGGCACGGCGGGCCAGCGCTGCACCGCCGCCAGCCGAGTAGCAGTGCACAAAAATATTTACAAGCAATTCCTCGACAAATTTACCGCGCGCGTGAAAACGCTTAAAGTTGGCGATGGCCTCGATCCTGCCACTCAGATGGGGCCGGTGATCAACGAAAAACAGCTTCAAACCATTATGGATTATGTCGCCATCGGCAAAAAAGAAGGCGCGCGCCTGGTGACAGGCGGCAATCGCCTTACCGGCGGGGCGTTTGCGCGCGGCTGGTTCCATGAACCCACCGTTTTCGCCGATTGCGACCCGAGCATGCGCATCGCTCAGGAGGAAATTTTCGGGCCCGTAGTGGCCGTGATGCCCACGAACGGCTTCGAGGAGGCGATCGACATTGCCAATGGCGTGGTCTACGGCCTCTCGGCTTCTATCTACACGCGCGACGTGAACAAAGGCTTCGCGGCCATGCGTGACCTGCACACCGGCATCGTCTACGTGAACGCTCCGACGATCGGCGCCGAGATCCACTTGCCATTCGGCGGCACCAAGCAGACCGGCAACGGCCATCGCGAGGCGGGTACCGCCGCCCTTGATTTCTATTCGGAGTGGAAAACTTTATACGTGGATTACTCCGATCGCTTGCAGCGCGCGCAAATTGATAGCTAGGGTGTTGGCATCGCCGGTATGTGCCCTTGCGCGCGCTAAACCCGGTACGCCCCTTTGGGCGCGCCAAAACAAAGTGCGGTGCGCTAAAATAAGTGGGGCGCGCTAAATAAAAATGGCCGATTCTCTCCTGCAGTCCACGCGCAACCAGCAGATTCTCGCGGGTATCGTGCGCACCTACGTCGAAACCGGCGAACCGGTATCGAGCCTGGCAGTCTCACGCTTGCACGCGGAAGGACTAAGTTCCGCGACCATACGCAACGTCATGGCTGACCTCGAGAACGCCGGCTACCTCTACCAGCCGCACACTTCCGCTGGACGCGTGCCCACGGCTGCGGCCTATCGCTTTTTCGCGCAGCAAATAGCCCCCAAAGCCACGCTGAGCGAAGAAGACCGCAAGTGGATTCGCAGCGAGCTTGATGCCGCCACTACGCCCGAAGAAGTTACCGAGCGGGCCGGCCGCGTGCTCGCGCAAGTTTCCCGCGGAATTGGTATCATCGTTATGCCTCCTCTCGCGCGCAGCCTGCTCGAGCACATCCGCTTCCTGAGCTTGCCCGATGGCCGCGTGGTAGTGGTGCTGATTTCGGCGGGTGGCGCCACCCGCGACAAAGTTGTGCGCCCCGAGCACGGCTTCACCCAGGCCGAACTCGATCGCACCGCCGATTACTTGAACCGAAATTACGGCGGCTGGACGCTCGAAGCGATTCGCGCCGACTTGCTTGCGAAGTTGGCATCCGAGCGCGAACGCTACGGCCGCCTGTTGCCCGCGGCGCTCGAACTGTGCGACCCGGCGGTTCTCGAAGGCGGCCAGGCGCGCCAGGTATACGTCGAAGGCACGGCGCAATTCGCTTCGAGTCCGGAATTGGCCAAAGCCAAGCCTTTGCGCGAGCTTCTGGAAGCGATCGAGGAAAAAACCATGCTGGTCACGCTTCTCAATGGATGCATCGAGACCCCCGAGCCCCTGCACATTCAAATCGGCGTTAAGGAGATCAATTCCGCAGGCGAGCACCTCTCGCTCATCACCGCTCCTTATCTGGTGCGCGACCAGGCTCAGGGCTCGCTCGGTGTTTTGGGACCGATGCGCATGGAATATGAACGGGCGATTACGGCGGTCGCGTACGTGGCGCGCGCCTTCAGCGAAATGCTCAGCCGCACGTGACAGGCGGAAAATTCCGCGGAACCGGACGAAACTCTATGAGCAATCACCGATCGCACGACAACGAAGACCGGGAAAACACCACCACTCCGGATTCCAAAGAACCGAAGAAGACCGTCATCGAATTTGACCGCAGCGCTAGATCTGCCCCGGTCGGCGATCCGGACGCCGACGTGCAGGCGCCCGACGCGGCCGAGGCGGCGGCAGACCCCGGGGCCGCGCAATTGGCGCGCCTCAAAACAGAGAAGGATGAGTTGATGCAGACCCTGGTCCGGCGTCAGGCCGACTTCGAGAATTACCGCAAACGCATCGAGCGCGAGCGCGACGAAGAGCACCGCCGCGGCGTCGGCCGGCTGATCGGCGAGCTTCTTCCGATGTTGGATGCATTCGACCGGGCTCTTAAAGCCCACGATGATCCGGCGTATGAGGAATACCGCAAGGGCCTGGAAATTATTTATCGGCAGTTGTGGGACACTCTGGCTAAGCACGGAGTCGAGCGCATCGCGGCCGCTGGCGCCACCTTCGATCCGCATTTTCACCAGGCCGTCGAACGGGTGGAAACTCAGGACTATCCCGACGGCGCCATCGTCGAAGTCCTCCAGGACGGTTACATATTTCACGGCCGCGTGTTGCGGCCCAGCATTGTTCGCGTCGCCGTTCATACCGGCGGCTCGGCCGGAGACCGGCCATCCGCGGTGCGGCACGGGACGCATTGAGAATCCGGGCGGCATGCTGGCGAGGGCTTTTCGCCGAGCCAATTCCCGGCGTCAGGATCGAACGATCGAGCGCAGTCGGCACGACAGGGCACGCAGCAAATTTATTTAAGGATACCGGTAACTCATCATGGCCGCGCAAGTGAAGAGCGATTATTACGAAGTTCTCGGCGTCATACGCACCGCCACCTCCGACGAAATCAAGTCGGCTTACCGTAAAGCTGCGCTCAAATGGCACCCGGACCGCAACCCCGAGAAGAAAGAAGTTGCCGAAGTAAAATTCCGCGAGGCCACCGAAGCTTACAGCGTCCTCTCCGATGCGCAAAAACGCGCCGCCTACGACCGCTTCGGCCATGCCGGCCTTTCCGGCATGGGGACGGATTTCAATCGCAGCATTTTTGACGAATTCCAGGATGTGTTCGGCGATTTCTTCGGCTTTGAAGATGTGTTTGGCCGTGGCGCAGGAGGTCGCGGCCGCTCCCGCGTCCAGCGGGGCGCGGATCTCCGCTACGATATGCGCTTCAGCTTTGAGGAAGCCGCCGCTGGAGTCACCACAAAGATTCGCATCCCCCGCCAAGAATTATGCGGCGCCTGCAAGGGCACGGGCGCCAAAGCCGGCACCGGCGCGGCTACCTGCGAAACCTGTAAGGGCCGCGGGCAGCTTCACTACCAGCAGGGTTTTTTTTCCATCTCACGCACCTGCCCCGCCTGCCAGGGAGCCGGCCAGGTGATTCGCGCGAAATGCCCGGAATGTCAGGGTTCTGGACGCATCGAACGCACCCGCACCATTGATGTGCGCATCCCCCCGGGCGTCGATTCCCAAACGCGTATTCGTGTTCCCGGCGAAGGCGAGCAAGGCGCCAATGGCGGCCCCGCCGGTGACCTCTACATCGTTCTCGAAGTGGCCGACCATCCCTTTTTTGAGCGCCGCGGCGCGGACCTCTACTGCACGATTCCGATCAGCATCACCCAGGCCGCGTTGGGAGCGGAGATTACCGTGCCCGGACTTTCCGGCGACGAAACAGTTTCCATCGAGGAAGGTACGCAAACCGGCTCGACCATCCGCTTGAAGGGCAAGGGGCTTCCCGATCCGCACGGCGGCGGCAAGGGCGACCTCTACGTCAACGTCCGCGTGGTTACGCCGAGCAAGCTCACCCGCGAACAGCGCCGCGCTTTACAGCAGTTGGGCGAGCTCCTGGAAGTTGAAAACCGCCCCGCGCGGCGCGATTCGTCTCTCTTCGAGAAAGTAAAAGACATCTTCGGATAGGCCGCCCCCCTTTTGGGGTTTGTCCGTGTGGCAGTGGAGCGCCGCGACAAAGCGGCGCAAATTGCCGCTAGACTGGCGGCGTTCTCGTTTCGAGCGTGCCCAAGAAAATCCGGTAAAACGCTTGCGCGTCGGCGCCCATGGCCACGCACACATTAGGCGCTGGCCGCGGCACTTCCACCGTCCGCCCCGCTTCATGCGGCTCTTGGGCCACGCCGATCGCGAGACACCGTGTCGGTAATATTTCCGGGTGCACCAGTGCTACGGCCGCGAGCGGATCCCATGCGAAATATCCGCCTTGCGCAATCAAGCTGTGGTTCGTGCCCAGCACTTGCGCAACGAATCGCGCCAGGGGTGTTCGCGCCTCGCGATCGAGGCGTGCCAGAAACACCGAGTCGATGGGCACTTTGCTCGTCGCATCGAGCGGCACCAGCCGGATCTGTATCGCTAAGGGTTTTTTAGTGGATGCGCCGGCGTCCGGATCCCAGCCGGCGCTCAATACGCGCTCGGCCGCCACCGGATCGACGAACATATTCCATTCCGCGCTGGTGTTGCCATTCGGCGGTGGCCCGCCGTCGCTCAAGTTGCCGGGGACGCCGATTGCGCCTCCCATGATCACAATCTCGCTGACGCCCTTTGTGGGAGTAGCGCCCTCGCGTTCGAGCGCGTCCGCGATATTTGTCAGTGGACCGAGTGCCAGCAGCCGCACGCGCTTAATCGGATTCGCAAAACGCTTCGCCAAAAATTGCGCCGCAGGCTCGCTCTGCGGTACTCCCGCGGTGCGCGTTAAGGTAACGCCCGGCAGCTTGTCCGCAGCTTCGCGCCATGCGGCGGGAAATTCGGCGGAGCCGCTAAGCGGGTGCTCGCGCCCGGCATAAACCGGAATTTCAGAATAGCCGGCGAGAACCAGAAGACCCAGGATATTTTGAACGCCTGCCTTGACGTGGGCCACCCCGTTGACCACCGTGATTGCGTCAATGCGCACGCCAGGGCTGGCAAGCAGAAAAGCAATGGCCATTAAGTCATCGGCGCCTGCGTCGGTATCCACAATGACGTGCGCCGGCGAATCAGGCGCAATCACTTGTGCGCCCGGCCTTGCCGCAAAAAGCATCTTGACGAGTAGAAGAATGGCGGAGACCACCGCCGGCCCAAGTACCGCGGCATTCTTGTTGGTCACACCACAAATGATATATGAGTGTGCAGCCCCCAAATAAAAGGAAACGACAAGGGAAAGGTGAGACGCTAATCACAAGCCCAAACGTACAAATCGCGCTTTATAACCTCTCTAAAATGACAGGATTACGAATGCCTCAAAAATTACATAGCGTGTAATCAAGCACATACAAACTGCCGGGGGGTATAGCCCTCGGTAATATGTTACCTAACTGCTTGGGTATTGCCCTTTGGGTGGCTCGCTTTTGCGCTTTTTGCAAAAGCGGGGCGTTGAACGCGTGCAGCACTGCCAAAAATGCCCCCAGAGTGGGGCCTTTAGCAGTCGTAGCACTGAAAGGACACTGTGAGGCGCCGATTTTTCGTCGATCACTTTGCCAACGGCACGGCGCGTCTGACCGGCGAGGCCGCTCATCACCTTGGCCGCGTCTTGCGCGCTGAGCCCGGCCAGCTTTATGAACTGAGCGACGGCCATACCGTGCATTTGGCCAAAGTCGAGCGCGTGAGGCCCGAAGAGGTCACTTTCTCGCTGACCTCATCCGTTGACGCGCCGGACAGTCCCTGGCGCGTCACGCTGCTGCTCGCCATCGTCAAGTTCGATCGCTTTGAATGGGCCCTCGAGAAGGCTGTGGAACTGGGCGCGGAATTTATCATGCCCCTGGCTGCCGCGCGCAGTGAACCCAATTTGATTGCCGCCGCCGCGAAGCGTGCGGAACGATGGCGCAGAATAATCCGCGAATCGGCACAGCAGGCGAGATGCCGGCGCTTGCCGGAATTGCTTCCGCTGGTGCGATCGATCGATGCCTTTCGACCCTCGCCCTCGGGCGAAATACGGGCGGCCGAAATACGCGTGCTGCTTTCCGAGCGTGATACGGCGCCTTCGTTGCGCCACGCTTTCGAGGCAGCGGGAAAACAGGGCCGTTCGCAGCCATCGCCGGCCGAGGGTATGGCGGCCGGCCCCGTAAAACTCTCCCTTGCCGTGGGGCCGGAAGGCGGTTGGACCGATTCCGAATTTGTAGCAGCCTCCGCCGCAGGCTTCGTCGAGGCCTCCCTCGGCGGTAACATCCTGCGCACCGAGACAGCGGTGGCCGCCGGACTCGCGGCCGCCCACTTATATTTCGACGTATGACTAGATATTTGACGCATAAAATGATGTTGCGACGTTTGGAAGGCTCGGAGGGCGCGCACGATAAGCACAGCTTTTGCTGTGGTTCCCGCATCATATAATCGGGCGGAGCATAAGGACTGCCCCCGCCCGCTGGCAGTATGCGGTTGTAAGCTATTTCCGCTGCTCGGGATAACCAATCCGATGTTGGCGCGTCACACTCTTGCATGGTATAAATAACCGATCCACCGGATATTATGGAGCAGATCGTCCACTCCACTCAGCTGGAAAACACCGAGCGACCATCCCCCTCCGGTTTGCACCGCGAGTTGAAGGCTTGGGCCCGCGACCTGGTGATTGCGCTGGGCCTGGCCATGATCATCATCGTTTTCTTCTACCAGCCGGTGAAGGTGGAAGGCACCAGCATGGCGCCCCTGCTCTCCGACCAGGAGCGCATCTTCATCAACAAATTCGTTTATCATTTCGAGCCCATTGAGCGCGGCGACGTGATCGTCTTCTGGTATCCGCTCGACCGCAGCAAGTCTTTCATCAAGCGCGTTGTGGGCTTGCCTGGCGATCAGGTGGAAGTGCGCAGCGGGCGTGTGTATATCAACGGAAAGCCTTTCCAGGAGCCCTACGTGCCGCCGCAGTTTGTGGATATGTCCGCCTACGGGCCCTTCCGCGTGCCGATCGACGAGTACTTCGTAATGGGTGATCACCGCATCAGCTCCAACGACTCGCGCATCTTCGGTCCCGTCCCAGCGGGATTTATTTACGGCAAGGCCGTTTTTGCATACTGGCCTTGGAACCACTTCGGGACCATATCGGCATCGGACGATGCGGTGGTAAAGTAGGCGCGCACGAAACATTTTCATTTTTTAAGCGATGAGTTCCGACGGAGGACCCGCTGACCGAGACACCCGCATGTCCCGCCATCCTCGCACTCGAGGATGGCCGGGTTTTTAACGGGCGTGCGGCCGGGGCTCGCATCCGCCGGGGCGGAGAAGTCGTTTTTAATACCAGCCTCACGGGTTACCAGGAAGTTTTCACCGATCCCAGTTATTCCGGACAGATTGTTTGCCTGACGTATCCGCACATTGGAAACGTAGGTACAAACCTCGAGGATGAGGAATCGGCCCGCCCCTACATCGAGTCCCTCGTGGTTCGCGAATTTTCCGATCTCGCCTCGAACTGGCGCTCGACGGAAACCGCGCAGGCGTATCTGAGCCGTCACAATATTCCCATAATCTGGGACGTGGATACGCGAGCGCTGGTGCGGCACATCCGCAAGGTGGGCGCGCTTCGCGGCGTGGTGGCCGCCGATGGTACGTCCGCCGAGCAGCTCGTGCTCGAGGCGCGCCAACTTCCCACGATGGCTGGACTTGAGCTGGCTAGTCGAGTCACTTGCGAGAAGTCTTATCCGTGGACGAAAGGCTCGATCGAGCTCGCCGCCGCGTCCTGGAAGGAATCTGCCGCCGGCCATGGCGCTGGCGCGCAAACGCAACCCGGCAAGTCGGGCGAGCCCGGCAAGCGCGGCGAGACTGACGAGCCCGACAAAAACGTCGCGCGCCATCGCGTCGTGGCTTACGATTTCGGTATCAAGCAAAATATCCTGCGCCTCCTGGTGGATAGCTACTGCGACGTCACCATCGTGCCGGCGCAAACCTCGCCCGAAGACGTGCTCGCGCTCCAGCCCGACGGGGTCTTTCTCTCGAATGGCCCCGGCGATCCCGAGCCGGTCACCTACGCCATTGCATCGATTCGTAAACTGCTAGGGCGTGTCCCGATTTTCGGCATTTGCCTGGGGCACCAGCTTTGCGGCCTTGCGCTGGGAGGCAAGACCTACAAGCTGAAATTCGGGCACCACGGATCCAACCACCCAGTGAAGAATCTGCGCACCGGGCACGTGGAAATCACCGCGCAGAATCATGGCTTCGTCGTGGACCCCGAATCGCTGCCCGCAAGCGAGGTCGAGGTTACGCACCTGAATCTCAATGACGGCACCAACGAGGGTATACGGCACCGCTCGCTGCCGTTTTTCAGCGTGCAATACCATCCCGAAGCCTCTCCCGGGCCGCACGACTCGCACTATCTGTTCCGCGATTTCATCGACATGATGGACGAACAGGGAACTGCGAAGCACGCCGGCCGTGACCGGGCGGCGCGCAAACCAGCAGGGCGGCCGGACTAGCGCCCCATGCCCAAGCGCACCGACATCCAGAAAATCCTGATTATCGGCTCGGGCCCCATCGTGATCGGACAGGCTTGCGAGTTCGATTATTCGGGCACCCAGGCCTGTAAAGCGTTGCGCGCCGACGGGTATACCGTGGTGCTGGTGAACTCCAACCCGGCCACAATCATGACCGACCCCGAGGTCGCCGACCGCACCTACATCGAGCCGCTCACCATCGACGTGCTCGAGGAAATCATCGCCAGGGAAAAACCCGACGCACTGCTGCCCACCGTTGGTGGCCAAACCGCCCTCAACCTGGCTGTGGAACTGGCGGAAGCGGGCGTGCTCGAGCGCCACGGCGTGGAGCTGATTGGCGCTTCGCTGCGGGCCATCAAGGTGGCCGAGGACCGGCTGTGGTTTAAGGACGCTTGCCGCAAGATTGGACTCGATGTCCCAGCTTCAGCGGTCGTAAATGACACCCAAGACGCGCTGCGGCTGGCCGACCAGCTCGGCTACCCGGTCGTGATCCGGCCGTCCTTCACACTGGGTGGCACGGGAGGCTCGATCGCTTATAACCGCGAGGAGTTTTCCGAAGGCCTCGCCATCGCTCTCGATGCCAGCCCGGTCCACCAAGCGCTGGTCGAGGAATCGGTGCTGGGCTGGAAGGAATTTGAGCTCGAGGTGATGCGCGATTTTCGCGATAACTTCGTGGTCATCTGCACCATCGAAAACGTTGATCCCATGGGCGTGCATACCGGCGATTCGATTACCGTGGCCCCCGCGCAAACGCTCACCGACAAGGAATACCAGCGCATGCGCGACGCTTCGGCGGCGATCATCCGCGAGGTGGGCGTGGAAACGGGCGGCTCCAACATTCAGTTCGCCATTGACCCCGCCACCGGCCGCATGGTCGTGATCGAGATGAATCCCCGGGTTTCGCGCAGCTCGGCCCTGGCCTCCAAAGCCACCGGGTTTCCGATTGCCAAAATTGCGGCGCGCCTGGCGGTGGGCATGACGCTGGACGAAATCCCCAACGACATCACGCAAAAGACGCCCGCGTGCTTCGAGCCCACCATCGATTATGTAGTGGTGAAAATTCCCAAATGGCAATTCGAGAAATTTCCGGGCGCCGATACCACGCTCGGAACGCAAATGAAATCGGTCGGCGAAGTGATGGCCATCGGCCGCACCTTCAAGGAGGCGCTGCAAAAGGGCATCCGTTCACTCGAGCCGCATACCCCCTGGCGCGCGCCCGCCGCCGCGGATGCGCCAGCGTCACTTCTGCGCGAAAAACTGTCCACCGCGCGCCCCGACCGCATTCACTGGCTGATGCTGGCGATCGAGCGCGGCTTGCCCCTGGATGAAGTTGCGTCGCTCACGAAAATCGACCCGTGGTTCCTGCGGCAGCTTGCTGAGATTGCCGCGATAAACCGCCGCCTCGCGAAGGTGAACGTTGAAACCGTCTCGCCACCGTTGCTGCGTGAAGCCAAACGCAGCGGCGCGAGCGATGAATATCTCGCGCAGATATGGAAAACCACGTCCGCAAGAGTTCGCGAGCGCCGCGCCGCTACGGGCGTCGTTCCCGTGTTTAAGCGCGTGGATACCTGCGCCGCGGAATTCGAGTCCTTCACGCCGTATCTTTATTCCACCTACGAAGATGAAGACGAGGCGGACACGACCAGCCGCCCCAAGATCGCCATCCTCGGCAGCGGGCCAAACCGCATCGGCCAGGGCATTGAGTTCGACTATTGCTGCTGCCATGCCGCCTTTGCATTGCGCGAAGATGGTTACGAAACCATCATGGTGAATTGCAATCCCGAAACCGTCTCCACCGATTACGACACCTCCGATCGGTTGTACTTCGAGCCGCTCACCCTCGAGGACGTGCTGTCGGTGGTCGAGCGCGAACGGCCGCAAGGTGTGATCGTACAGTTTGGCGGGCAGACTCCGCTCAACCTGGCACTCGATCTGAAGCGCAGCGGCGTCCCCATCATCGGCACAGCGCCGGAATCGATAGACTTGGCGGAGGACCGCCGCCGTTTTGGGCGTTTACTCGAGGAACTGGGCATCCCGCAGCCGCGCGCCGGAACGGCGCTGGTTCCGGCGGAAGCGGTGAAGGTAGCCAAGGAAATCGGTCTCCCGGTACTGGTGCGTCCGAGCTATGTCTTGGGTGGCCGCTCCATGGTGATTGCTTACGATTTGCACACCGTGCAGGAATACGTTTCGCGTGCGGCGCTGATGGGCTCCGCGCGGCCGGTGCTGATCGATCAGTTTCTGGAAGAAGCCACCGAAGTTGACGTGGACGCACTCGCGGACGGAGAAACGGTGGTGATTGGCGGCATCATGGAGCACATCGAGGAGGCTGGCGTGCATTCTGGCGATTCCTCCTGCGTGCTGCCGCCGGTATCGCTGTCGGCGCCGGTAATCGCCCGCATTCGCGAATACACCAAGCGGCTGGCCCTGGCGCTTAACGTCGTGGGCCTGATGAATGTGCAATACGCCATTCAGCGCGAAACGGTTTATGTCCTCGAAGTGAATCCGCGCGCCTCGCGCACGGTTCCTTACGTGAGCAAAGCCACCGGCGTGCCGCTCGCCAAAGTGGCGGCGCGGCTGATGACCGGGCAGAAGCTTTCCGCGATGTCCCTGCCCATCCTCGAGCACGACGGCATTTCCGAGCTGGCCGTGCGCGATTACCACTCCGTGAAATCTCCGGTCTTCGCTTTCAACAAATTTCGCGGCGTGGACACGATTCTGGGGCCGGAGATGCGCTCGACGGGCGAAGTCATGGGCATAGCGCGCAGTTTCGGCGAAGCCTTTGCCAAGGCGCAACTCGCGGCCGGCCAGCGCCTGCCCGTCAAGGGCACCATCTTTTTAAGCGTGAACGATCACGACAAGCGCCACGTGCTGCCGCTGGCGCGCGATTTGCTGGATTTGGGATTCAAGCTGCTCGCCACCCGGGGCACCGCCGCGGCCTTAACCGCCGCGGGGATCGAAGTGGAAGCCGTATTCAAGAACAACGAGGGCCGGCCCAATATCGTCGACCTGATCAAAACTGCCCGCGTCGATTTAATTGTCAATACGCCGCTCGGCCGCGAATCCTTTTACGACGAAAAATCCATCCGCCGCGCCGCCGTACGTTACAAGGTTCCCTGCATTACCACTCTTTCGGCGGCGGGGGCGGCCGCACGCGGGATCCGGGCACTGTTGGGGCAATCGTTTGAGGTGAATGCCGTGCAGGATCTGCACGCGCCCAAGACCGCCACCCAGAATCAGCCGTCGTCCGCGGACTGATTCAACTCGCCTCGCGCATCGGCTCAACTCGCCTTCTTCTGCGGAACCTTGGCTCCCTTTTTCCGCGCTTCGGAGAGGCCGATCGCGATAGCCTGCTTGCGGCTTTTCACCGTGCCGCCCTTGCCGCCTTTGCCGGATTTCAAGGTGCCGCGTTTCTCCCGATGCAACGCGCTTTCTACACTCTTGCTGGCCGCCTCACCATACTTGCGGCCTCCCGATTTTCTCCCGCTTCTTTTCGTAGGCATGTGGTTCCTCCTTATCGGTTTAGAGTTGGCGCGTTGATGAAGGTTACACACCCTATCGCTTGGTGGCGGCGCGAACGTGATGGATTAGCACACTTAGATTATTCAATGTCGCCGCAATCGCGAAAACTCCGAGCGTGCGTCGATCCCGTGGATCAATTCATCTGTTGGCCGCTCGATTCATTTGCTGCCCGCGCAAATCATTTGCGGGAGGTGTGATTGCCCCGGACGTTGCGGGCATGTATGATGGCCCTTCCCATGGAGTGTCACTGTATCCCTGCGACTGAAATTCCTCACTCCACTCAGCTCTATTCCACATACATCCAGAATTTCCCGGCGGTTGCGCAATTTTATGGCCCGTCGCCGACATTGGAGTCGATACGTCAGGTAGCTGCCGAAATTTCCGGCACGGTGTCAGACGCAGCGGCGCCCGCGGGTCACTTGCGGGCTGAGGTGGCGGCCATCCTGCGTGCTCAAAACGGCCAATTCGGAGCCGATCCGACAGTTGCAGCGAGTCTCGACAGGTTTACCGCCGGTGCGACGGCGATCGTTTCAGGGCAGCAGGTAGGGCTATTTTCCGGTCCGAGTTATACGATCTATAAGGCGCTAAGCGCGCTACGTTTAGCGGGCGAACTAAATTCCGCAGGTACGCCCGCGGTCGCCATCTTCTGGCTCGCATCAGAGGATCATGATCTTGCCGAGGTCAATCACGCGTTCTGGCCAGGCCGCGACGAACCGGTGCGGCTGGAACTGCACGCGGAACGGCCGGCCGCTCGCCGCGTCGGGGAAGTACGACTCGGAGAAGACGTAACGCGGCTGGTCGAGCGCGCCGGGGAAATGCTGGAGGGACCGGCGGCCGCGGAGGTCTCCGGGTGGCTCGCGGAGTGTTACACGGCGGGCGAAACTTATTCATCGGCATTCGGCAAGTTGCTGGCGCGAATCTTTGCGGGCCGCGGACTCATTCTTCTCGATCCTCTTTCGCCCGAGTTGCACCGCCTCGCTGCGCCAATTTACCGGCAGGCCATCGAGCAGCACGCCGCATTGCGCCAGGATCTCACGGTTCGGAGCACCGCTCTCGAGCGCGCCCGATTGCACGCGCAAGTAAAAGTAGCCGACACCAGCACGCTCCTCTTCGTCAATGTGGACGGGCAGCGCTCGCCGCTGCGTGTGCGTAACGAGGAGTTCCTGCTGGGCCGCCGCGTGTTTCCGCCCGCCAAACTCCTGGAATGGCTTGCGGATTCACCGGAAGCGTTTAGCCCCAATGTTTTATTGCGGCCCGTGATTCAGGACCACTTGCTGGCGACGGTCGCCTACGTCGCGGGTCCTTCCGAAATCGCTTATTTTGCGCAAGCCTCCGCGGTGTACCAGGGACTGCTGGGGCGCATGCCGGTGATTCTGCCGCGTGCGAGCTTCACGCTGGTGGACGCGCACGCCGTGCGTTTGCTGCGCAAATATGGCCTCGAGTTTTCGACCCTGCTGCAGGGCCCGCAAACCCTGCGCTTGAAAATGGAACGCGACCTTCTGCCCCGGGCGCTCACGCGCCAGTTTGAAACCAGCGAAAAAAAACTCCGCAAAATCCTGGCAGACCTCCGGGCGCCGGTGGCCAAGCTCGATCCGACGCTCAGCGGCTCGCTCGACACGGCAGAAGGCAAGATGATCTACCAGTTCACAAATCTCCAGGGGAAGGTGGCGCACGCGCTTTCGTTCCGCTCGTCGGTCTTGGACGCGCACTTGAAGGAACTAGCCGGCCGCCTGTATCCGCATGGTAACTTGCAGGAGCGCACGCTGTGTTTCCTTCCCATGGTGGCATCTCAAGGCCTGGGCCTGCTCGATAAGCTGGCGGAACGTATTACTCCGGGAGCCACGCAGCACCAGGTTCTTTATCTGTGAAGTGATTGGTTCGCATCGTTGAGGGGCACAAATTCCAGTTCGGAGGGCGGGGATGAAGATCAGTCCGGGAAAACAGCTCGGCCTTAAGGCGGTTGCGGATTCGCGGGGTGTAGTCGCGGCGGCCGCCATGGACCAGCGTGGGTCGTTGATGAGCGCCATTGCCAAGGAAAAAGGCGTGGACAAGAAAGAAGTGACCCCGCAAATGATGGCGGAATTCAAAGAAGCCGTCAGCCGCATCCTCACTCCGTACGCGAGCGCCATTCTGCTCGATCCGGAATTTGGCCTGTCGGCGGCCAAGGTCCGCGCGAAGAACGCGGGCCTTCTGCTGGCCTACGAAAAAAGCGGGTACGATAACACGCAGCCCGGGCGGTTGCCCGACCTGCTCGATCATTATTCGGTGCGGCGCCTGGTCGCCGATGGCGCGGACTGCGTGAAGATCCTGCTGTATTACGCGCCCTCTGATAAGCCCGAGATCAACGAGACCAAACATGCCTGGGTGGAACGCATTGGCGGCGAATGCGCGGCTGCCGACGTGCCTTTCTTCCTCGAATTTGTGGGTTACGAAGAGGGAGCGGACGAAAAGGCCATCGAGTTCGCGCGCAAGAAGCCCGAGATCGTCACCCGGAGCATGGAGGAGTTCTCTAAGCCCCAATACGGCGTGGATGTTTTGAAGGTGGAAGTGCCCATAAACATGGCCTTCGTCAAGGGCGCCCGCGCCTGCAAAGGCGAGGCCGCCTATTCGCGGGACGAGGCTAAGGAGCACTTTCGCCGCGCTGCCGCAGTTGCCAAAAAGCCGTTTATCTATCTGTCAGCGGGCGTGAGCAACGAGACGTTTAATGAGGCGCTCGAGCTCGCCGCCGAAGCGGGCACCAATTTCTCGGGCGTGCTGTGTGGCCGCGCCACCTGGAAAGACGGCATTCCCGTTTATGGCCAGCAGGGTCTTAAGGCGCTGGAGGACTGGCTTTCCAACCAAGGCGTGGCGAACATCAAGAACGTGAATGCCCGCCTAGGCGCGGCGAAGCCTTGGTTTGCATTTTATGGTGCGAGTTCCGCGTCGGCCCTCAGCTAGAAAATCGCCGGGTGCCAGGCACGCCCTGAGCGGCGCACCCCAAAATCGCATGGCGGACATAGCCCTCAAGACTGAGCGGCGGACACAGCTGGTGGACGTAACCGCACGGGTCGCCCGGCTGGTGAAGGAAGCCGGCATTCGCAGCGGCATCTGCCACCTTTACGTTTCGCATACCACCGCGGGGGTGATCATCAACGAGCACGATGATCCGGGCGTGGCGCGCGATATCGAGATGGCCTTCGACCGCCTGGCGCCGCAGGATGCCGGTTACTGCCACGCTGAAGGCAACGCCGACTCGCATATTAAGGCGGCGCTGGCCGGGACCGCTGCCGCGATTTTTGTTGCCGATGGCAAACTCGATTTGGGACGCTGGCAGGGAATTTTCTTCTGCGAATTCGATGGGCCGCGTGAAAGGCGCTTGCAAGTTAAGATCGTCTCCGACGGATGAAATGCCTCCACTTGATCCATTCGCCGCGATGTTTTCGGGAGCGGTATGCGTATGAGCGTTGAAAACCCCTCGCGGACTGACTCGCTGGGCATTTACGTGCAAATCCCTTTCTGCCAGACCAAATGCACGTATTGCAATTTTCATACGGGAGTGGCGGCGCGGAGCCTCTACCGCCCGTATGCGCAAGCGGTCGCCAGAGAAATTAGTGAGCATGAGGCCTTGTATTCCGCAGCGGGACTGGAACATGCTGCCGGCGCCGCGCGGCGAAGTTTTGTTGACACGATCTATCTGGGCGGCGGAACGCCCAGCCTGCTCGATTCCGCCGATCTTTCGCGAATCATCGATGCCGTGCACGCGCATTTTACTTGCAACCTGAGGGAAGTGACCCTCGAAGCCGATCCTGAGACCATTTGCGCCGATAATTCTGCCGCGTGGAAATCTGCCGGCGTCAATCGCATCAGCCTGGGCGCGCAGTCGTTTCAGGATACCGAGCTGGTGGCGGCGGGCCGCATGCATCGACGGGAAGATATCGGGCGTGCGGTGGAGTTTCTGCGAAACGCCGGTCTAGACAACGTCAGCCTGGATCTTATTGCCGGCCTGCCGCATCAGACGGCCCAAAGCTGGCGCGACTCGCTCGCGTGCATGCTGCGGATTCGCCCGACGCATGTCTCGATTTATTTGCTCGAGATCGACGAAGGCAGCCGCCTCGGCAGCGAAGCGCTGGCTGGTGGCGTCCGTTACGGCGCGGCGGCAATTCCCAGCGACGACTCGATGGTAGAGTTTTACGAATTGGCCGGTACAGAGCTGGCCGCCGCGGGCTACGACCACTATGAAATCTCCAACTGGGCTCTGCCCGGCTATCGCTCGCGGCACAATCTGAAATACTGGCGGCGCGAGCCATACTTCGGATTTGGCGCCGGGGCGCACTCGTTTGACGGCCAGTATCGTTGGGCCAACGGGCACGATGCCGCGTCATATGTTGCTGCTATTGAGGCGGGGCGCCTGCCTGTCGAGCAACTTCGGCGGGTTAGTTCGAGCGAAGCGCTCGAGGAAGAGCTGTTTCTCGGGCTAAGGCAGCTAGCGGGCATTGACCTCGAACGGCTCGAAGAGCAGTACGGCGTCGACCTCGAATCGCGCATTGCCGAGTTACGCGAGCAAGGTTGGCTCGAGCGCGAGGGCTCGCGCCTGCGGCTCGCTCCCGCGCGGCTCGCGGTGTCAAACGAGGTATTCGTTGCACTGCTGGACTGATTTGGCGGCTCTGTGCCGCTCCTGAGGACTTTGTGGATTTTTCACTGACCGAGGAACAGCAGCAGCTTCGCCGCAGCATCCGCGAATTCGCCCAATCGGAAATCGCCCCGCACGTCATGGAGTGGGACGAAGCCTCGCGTTTCCCGGCAGAACTGATTCCCAAACTTGCCGGCCTCGGACTCCTGGGAGTGCTTTTTCCGGAGCAATACGGTGGCGCGGGCCTGGGCTATTTGGAGTACGTGATCGCCATCGAGGAGTTGTCGCGCGTCGATGGCTCGGTGGGACTGATCGTGGCGGCGCACAATTCTCTTTGCACCAACCACATCTACAAATTCGGCAGCGAGGCCCAGCGGGTGAAATATGTAATCCCGCTGGCCCGCGGCGAAAAGCTCGGTTGCTGGTCGCTTACCGAGCCGCAATCGGGTTCCGACGCCGGGGGCACACGCACCACGGCCCGGCGTGACGCCGACGGTTGGATTATCAATGGCGCAAAAACGTTTACCACCAATGGGCATTACGCCGATGTTTGTGTCGCGATGGCGGTTACCGAACAGGGAAAGGGCGCGCACGGCATTTCGGCGTTCATAGTCGAAAAGGGCACGCCGGGCTTTCGTCCCGGAAAGAAGGAAAATAAGCTGGGAATGCGCGCGAGCGACACCTCCGAGGTCGTGTTCAGCGATTGCCGCGTGCCGGCGGAAAACCTGCTCGGGGAGCAGGGGCAAGGCTTTGTCAACACGTTACAGGTGCTCGATGGGGGACGCATCTCCATCGCCGCCCTGGGCCTGGGCATGGCGCAAGGCGCCTTCGACGCCGCGATCAAATATGCCAAGGAGCGCAAACAGTTTGGCCAGGCCATCGCTGATTTCCAGGCCATTCAATTCAAACTCGCCGACATGGCTACGGAAATTGCGGCGGCGCGCCTGCTCGTTTATCATGCGGCCTCGCTGGCCGACCGTTCACGAACGGAAGCCGGCGGCGAGGATGGCGCCAGGCGGTTCACGCTGCAATCAAGCATGGCCAAGCTGTATGCCAGTGAGGTCGCCGTGCGGGTGGCCAGCGAGGCCGTGCAAATTTTTGGCGGCTACGGCTTCATCAAGGATTATCCGGCCGAAAAATATTATCGCGACGTCAAGCTCTGCACCATTGGCGAAGGCACGAGTGAGATTCAACGCCTGGTGATTGCCCGCCAGATACTGGGCAAGCAGGCTTCGGGAAAATAATTGGGCCAATAATTCCGCAGCTGTTCGCGCCCACGCCCGGAGTCGGCGCACGCCATCGCCGCCCGACATTGCCATTAACATCGGCGCGTGGTTGTAGTTCACGTTCTTATCCGTAGGAGTTCAATGCCGCACGCAGTGGATGCTGTGGATGCCATCGACGCAAGCGATTTCACTAAAATTGGATGAATGGTGCGCCCGCATTCGCGCCGGTGACACGCGCGCCGTTTCGCGTGCCATCACCGCGATCGAGGATCACGATGCCGCAGCCGAACCGCTGCCTCGAGCGCCTGTTCTCATCCACGGGCCAGGCCTATGTGATAGGGGTCACCGGGGCTCCCGGGACGGGCAAAAGCACCCTCGTGGACCGGCTCGCGGCAGGCTATCGAGCTGCGGGAAAAGCCGTGGGGATTATTGCCGTTGATCCCACGAGCCCCTATACGGGCGGCGCGATTTTGGGCGACCGCATCCGCATGCAGGTGCACGCCACCGATAGCGGAATTTTCATACGGTCGATGGCCACGCGCGGATGTCTGGGAGGACTGGCGCGCGGCACGGCCGATGTGGCGCTGGTGCTCGACGCGGCGGGCAAGCAGATTGTGCTGATCGAAACCGTCGGCGTGGGGCAAGACGAAATCGATATCGTGCGCCTGGCGGACTGCACGCTGGTGCTGGTGGTTCCGGGCATGGGCGACGATGTGCAAAGCATGAAAGCGGGATTGATGGAAGTAGCCGATATTTTCGTGATCAATAAAGCCGATTATGAAGGCGCCGATCGCCTCGCGCAGCAACTGGCGGCTATGCTGCAGTTGGCGCCGGAGCCGGATGCCGGGTCCCGCCCCCAGGTGTTGCGAACCACGGCCACCACAGGCGCGGGCGTCGCAGCCTTGGTTGCCGCCATAGAGGAGTTTGGCACGCGGTCTAACGCCAGCGGAAAACACCGCGCCAGAACGATCGAGCACTGGAAAGAACGCCTCACCGACTTGCTGGAGGAGCAGATCGCCGAGCGTGCACTGCACGGGCCGGAGGGCCAGTTCCTGCTCAACGCACTGGCGGCTGAGGTCGCAGATCGCAAGAAAGGTCCGTACACGGCCGTCCATGAACTGCTGGCCAGAGTGGGGATTTAGGCTGCCCGTCTTTGGCCGCGTGCGGCTCGTTGCGCGGGCGTGTCTTGAACAAGCCGTTGAAAATCGAGGAATCATGCGTCTCGGCGAACTGGAATTTTACATCTTGAACGACGGCCTTTTCCGCCTCGATGGGGGCGCCATGTTCGGCGTGATCCCGCGGCCCATGTGGGAGCGTGTCGCGCCTCCCGACGAGCGCAACCGCATCACGCTGGCCATGAATTCGCTCCTGATCCGTGCAGCAGGGAAGTGGATACTGGTGGAAACTGGCGCCGGCGACAAGTGGGACGCGAAGCGCCGCGACATCTACGCCTTCGAGGGGCGGCGTCTGCCGCAGCAGCTCGCCGAGCGTGGCGTGCGCCCGGAGGAGATCGACGTGGTGGTGAACACGCATCTGCATTTCGATCACTGCGGCGGCAACACCCAAATGGTGAACGGAAAGCCCGCGCCGGCGTTCCCCAATGCGCGTTATATCGTGCAGCGCGGCGAATTCGAGCATGCCCGCCGGCCCACCGAGCGCGATCGCGCCAGCTACTTCCCCGAAAATTTCGAGCCCATCGCCGCCAGCGGACAGTGGGAACTGATCGACGACGAGCGCGAAATTGCCCCCGGAGTCGAATTGCTCCTGGCTCCCGGCCATACTAAAGAAATGATGATCGTGCGCCTTTCGGGCGGCGGGCAAAGCGCGGTGTTCCTCGCCGATCTGGTGCCCACCACGGCGCATATCCCCGATCCCTGGATCATGGGTTTCGATCTCTATCCGCTCACCACGCTCGAGAACAAAAAGAAGTGGCTGCCGGAAATTGCGCGCCAGGGCTGGCTCGCGCTCTTCGGTCACGACCGCGCTGTGCCCGTTGCTCGCCTCGCATTGCATCCCGCCGAGCGCGGCGAAAAAATCACGGCCCTGCCGGTCGCCATGGAATAGCACCGTGAAATAGCCGCGTCTAAATCCAATTCACCAGGTGATAACAGCGATGGCGAAAGCCGCAAAGAAAAAAATCTCGAAAACGAAAGTCCGGGACGCCCGGCTCACGGCGGAAATCGGCATCATCGGCGGCAGCGGCCTCTACGCCATTCCCGGCTTGGAAGCGTCCCGCGAGCTTCGCGTGCCCACGCCCTTCGGCAATCCCTCCGACGCGTTCGTCGTCGGCCGCCTCGAGGGCCGCCGCGTAGCTTTCCTCGCGCGCCACGGCCGCGGCCACCGGTTCACGCCTTCCGAAATCAATTATCGCGCGAATATTTACGCCATGAAGCTTCTCGGAGTCGAACGCATAATTTCGCTGAGCGCAGTCGGTTCCTTGCAAGAGGAGTTGCGCCCGCTCGAATTCCTGATCCCCGACCAGTTTTACGACCGCACTCGCACCCGCGTGGCCACATTTTTCGGCGACGGCTTGGTCGCGCACGTCGGATTCGACAAGCCAGTGTGCCCGCAAATGAGCGTCGTGCTTGCGGAGGCCTGCGACGCCTCCGGCGTCAAGGCCCATCGCGGCGGCACTTACGTTTGCATGGAGGGCCCGCAATTTTCGACGCTATCCGAAGCCTACGTGCACCGCCATTTGCGCTTCGAGGTCATCGGCATGACCAACGTGACCGAAGCCAAACTGGCGCGCGAAGCCGAGCTCTGCTACGCCACCGTCGCGATGATCACCGATTACGATTGCTGGCATCCGCAACACAGCTCGGTCACCGTCGCTGAAATCGTCACCAATCTCAATCGCAACGCGGAAAACGCGCAGGCCGTTTTGCGCGCCGCGGTGCGCGCCATGCCCGCGGAGCGAACTTGCCACTGCGGCAAATCCCTGGCACATGCCATCATCACTGATCCGGCGCTCGTTCCGGCCGCGACACGCCGCCGTCTGCGCGCGATCGTCGGCAAATATCTCAACTAGAGGCCACCCATGTCCCTGCTCGTAGTCGGTTCGGTTGCGTTCGACGCCTTGGAGACACCGTACGGGAAGGTGGACCGCACCCTCGGAGGCGCGGCCACTTATTTCTCGATTGCCGCCAGTTGTTTCACGCAGGTCAACCTGGTCGGTGTCGTCGGTGACGACTTCACCGCCAAGGATCGCGCCGTTTTTCGCGGCCGCCGCATCGACATTTCCGGTCTCGAGCGCGCCGCGGGCAAAACATTCTTTTGGTCCGGCCGCTACGGCCAGGACCCCAACGAGCGCGTCACGCTGGTGACCGACCTCAACGTGTTTGCGACGTTCCGTCCCAAGCTCCCGGAGGCGTTTCGCGCTTCGCGTCACGTCTTCCTGGCGAATATCGATCCGACGCTGCAGCGCTCGGTGCTCGAACAGATCAAGACGCCTCCGCGCATGGTGGCGCTGGACACCATGAACTATTGGATTGAGCGCGCTCCCGCCGAGTTGCGCGAAATTCTGAAGCGCACTCACGTCCTGATGATCAACGATGCGGAAACGCGCATGCTCTCGAGCGAGCACAACCTCCTGCGCGCGGCACGCCGCATTTTTGCGATGGGCCCGCGCATCCTAATTATTAAACGCGGCGAGCATGGCGCGCTGATGGTCGATAGCCGCGGCGCCTTCGCTGTCCCCGCGTTTCCGCTCGAGGAAGTGCACGATCCTACCGGCGCGGGCGACAGTTTTGCCGGAGGCTTCATGGGCTACCTGGCCAGTTCGCGCAGCATGTCCGACGCCGTTCTGCGGCGCGCGATGGTTTACGGCTCGGTGATGGGCAGCTTTGCCGTCGAGCGCTTCGGCCTCGACCGCCTGCGCAAGGTTACGCGTCGCGAAATCGACTCTCGCGCCCGCCACTTCGCAAAACTCACCCAGTTCCGCCTGTAGCTTCGGCCACATCGCCCGTGCGCCCAGGCCCGGCGGGTAGTCCGTTCGGTATCTGCATCTGCGACTGCCGGCATGTCAAATGTTGGCGCGCGGTCTCGCCCGCCGCGCAGGTCCATGTAGCTCGGGTCGTCCCGACGCTCGGCGCGGTAATCGCCATTGGATAATTGTCCGCCGGCGACTCGAGGCTTTTGCTTAGGTAACGCAGAGGCCGCGCGGCGGCGGGGCCACCACGCACAACGTGGCGTTTATGATTTGCCAACATCCGCGCCCACTCACCCCACTGCGTCACCCGCCGCGCAATCTGACGAGTGTATACTCGCACTTCACGTTCCCGGCGAATGACCACGCTGATTTGGGTCCGAATGAAGCCGCACGGCAAAAAAACACGCAACGCAGCAACCACGCATCCCAGTCGGAAGCCGATGCGTCCCGCGCCTCTTGTGCCCGGCAGTCGCGATTCGCATCGTTTCACCTGCGAGCGCTGCCGACGAGCAAGCCTGCGACCGTGGCATCGCCGAGCTCGAACGCCTGGGCTATCTCGTTCGCAAGCCGGCGAAGCCGATGAGGCCCGATGGATATTTCGCGGGGCCCCCGGCCCAGCGCCTCGCTGAGTTAACGAACGCATTGCGAGACCCGCACGCGGACGCTGTGATTTCCGAGCGGGGTGGTTATGGCAGCACGGCGCTTCTCAGCGGGCGGTGCCTTCCGCGCGCTTTGGGACCGCACCCTCGTCCCAAATTGTTCGTGGGCTACAGCGACATCACCGTCTTGCAATCCTATTTATGGAAGAAATACGGCTGGCCAACCCTATATGGCCCAATGGTAGCGGCAGGATTTGACGGCGGCGCGGACCAGCCGGGCGGGTATGATTCGGCTTCGTTTCTGAACGCGGTGAGCGCGTACTCGGATCGTCCGCCAAAGACAAAAAGCACAGGCGGATGGAGCATTCCGCTGGGCGGTGAAGTTCTCGCCTGCAGGCGTTGCGTCGGGAATAATTCTGGGAGGCTGCCTCACGCTGCTGCAAACTACCATTGGCACGGCCTGGGAACTCGATACCCGCGGCGCCATCCTGCTCCTCGAGGATCGCGGCGTGAAGCCTTATCAAGTGGATCGCATGCTCCTGCATCTGGCGCAAGCCGGAAAATTCGCGGGCGTCCGCGGCATCGTCCTCGGGGAATTCCCCGATTGCGAATCGCCCTCTGGCAGCGGCGTGACGGTGCGCGATGTTTGCCGCCGCATTCTCGGAGCGCTCCGCATTCCAGTGATTTTCGGCGCGGCGGTAGGCCACACTCCGCGCGCCATTGTTACCGTCCCGCTCGGGGTGCGCGCTCGACTGCACTCGATCGGAGAGGGGCAGCTTGAAATTTTGGAGCCGGTGGTCTCCCTGCGAAAATGATCCTTCGGGTGCCGGAAACGATTTACCTGATCGGTATTGGGGGCGCCGCGATGGCCCCCCTGGCCGGCATGCTCGCTGAGCGCGGCTACCAGGTCACCGGTTCTGACACCGGCGTTTATCCGCCTGCTTCAACCTTGCTTTCGAGTCTCGGTGTGGCCTGGAAGGATGGTTTCCGCGAGGAAAATTTGAGTCCCGCGCCCGACCTGGTGGTGATCGGAAATGCCGTGTCGCGCGGCAACCCCGAAGTCGAGTATGTTCTCGACCGGAAAATCGCGTATTGCTCGCTGCCTGAAGCGCTGAAGGACTTCTTCCTCCCCGGGCATGAAACCGTCGTGGTCACGGGCACGCACGGGAAGACCACGACCACGTCCATGCTGGCGTGGATTTTCGAGGTCGCCGGCCGCCGCCCCGATTTTTTGATCGGCGGTCTCGCCGAGAACTTCGGCAAGAATTATGGGCTTGGCGGCGGCCGTGAATTCATTATCGAGGGCGATGAGTACGACTCCGCCTTCTTCGACAAGGGTCCCAAATTCCTGCATTATCGCCCTGATGAGCTGATCGTGACGTCGCTCGAATTCGATCACGCCGATATTTATGCCGATCTTGCCGCCATCGAGCTGCAATTCCGGCGCTTGGTGAATTTGATCCCTCGCCGCGGGCGGATTGTTTGCTGGGGCGATAGCCCTACTGTACGCAAGGCCGTGGCCCACGCGTTTTGTCCCGTCGAAACTTATGGCTTCGATGCCGGTAACGAGTGGATCGCCGGAGACCTCGAATTCGTGGAGGAGGCCACCCACTTTCGCGTTGCTCGCCGGGGTGAGGAGCGCGCCCGCATTCGCCTGGGCATGGCCGGGCGCCACAACGTTCTCAATGCACTCGCGGCCATCGCCATCGCCGACGGCCGGGAGATACCGCGAGACGACATTGAGCGCGCCTTGGCCACCTTTCGCGGCGTGGCCAGGCGTATGCAAATCCGGGGTGATACCGGCGGCGTTACGATCGTCGACGACTTTGCTCATCATCCGACGGCCATCCGCGCGACCATTGAAGCCGCGCGCAGCCGCTGGCCGGGCAGGCGTCTGTGGGTTGCGTTCGAGCCGCGCTCCAACACCATGCGCCGCCGCATTTTTGAAGACGATCTGACGCTCGCGCTGGCCCTGGCGGATGGCGCCATACTCGGTCCCGTGAATCGCGCCCAACTCTTGAACGACGACGAACGCCTCTCCCCGGAGCGCGTCGTCGCGCGATTGCGCTCCGGCGGCCGTGTGGCCCAGACCGCCAAGTCCGCGGAGGAAATTGTCGGTTATCTGGCTGGCGAACTTCGTGAGCGCGACGTTGTCCTCGTACTCTCGAACGGCAGCTTTGATGACCTGTGCGGGAAGCTTCTGACACGCCTCTCCGCGAAAACACCTTTGCTGCACGAGACATCGTCTTGAAGGCCAAACTGATCTTGAAGCAAACCGTCGCGGCGATCAGCAAAGCCGCGCGAGTTCTTCGTGCAATAAGGCGTGCGCCCCGGCCGCTCATTCTCGCGGTGTGCGCCGCGTTCCTGCTGGCCGCCGCGCCCGCGCGGGCCACCATTCGCTACGAAGTCTCGGTGGCGCACCCGGCCGCGCACACGTTTCACGTGACCATGACCATCCCGGAGGTGCACGGCTCGGTCGTTGATCCAGATGCCGGCGTGGAACACCCTGTATCAAATTCGCGATTTTGGATATCACGTGATCGATCTGCGCGTGCAGGGCGGAGCCGACTGAAGGTACGCGTGACGCTGCCCCGGCAGCGGCCCAACAACGTGCCGCGCCTGCTGTCACGCGGCTCGACAAGCAAACCTGGCGGATCACCGGCGAGGGCACTGTGCGCGTCGAGTACGGTGATTACTGGGACGAGCCCGGACCGTTCGGGACGCAACTGAATGCCGAGCACGCGTTCGCAAATCTCGCGATGGTCCTTTGCTACGTGCCTGATCGCCGTGGGGAGGATGTCGCGATCAAATTTTCGAGCCTGCCCGCAGGTTGGCGTGTAGGCGTCGAGTTGCCGAAAACCGATCCTGCTCGTTCCGGCGCCGATGACGAAACACCCGTTTTCTCCGGGGCCGGCTACGATGCGTTGGTGGATGCTCCGGTCGAAATAGGCGCTTTCGACGAGTTCACCTTCCAGGCCGCGGGACACCCGATTCGCGTCATCATTCACGGCGACCCGCAGGACCATGCTCGCATCACCCAGCAGTTGACCCAGATCGTCGAATACGAAACCGGCCTGATGCACGATGTACCTTTCCAGGAATATATGTTCCTTTACCACATCGGCCGCGAATTTGGCGGCGGGGGAATGGAACATTCCAACTGCACCGCCATTGCCATTCCCTCAACCGCGGCAATTCTAAACGTCAGCGCGCACGAGTTTTTCCATCTCTGGAACGTCAAGCGCATCCGCCCGCAATCACTCGATCCCGTCGACTACACACGCGAAATGTGGACGCCTTCTTTGTGGTTCGCTGAAGGCTTCACCAACACCTATGCGTCCTACACCCTGGTGCGTACCGGGCTCTGGAGCAAGGCGCAATTCCTCGCCGATTTGAGCGATCAGGTCAATGAACTCGAAACGCGCCCCGCGCACCGCTGGCAGAGCGCGGAGGAATCGAGCGTCGACGCCTGGCTGGAAAAATATCCGCTGTACGATCGTCCCGATTTCAGCGTGTCGTACTACAACAAGGGTCAACTGCTCGGCGTGGTTCTCGACATTATCCTGCGCGACGCCACCGATAATCGCGCGAGCCTCGACGATCTGCTGCGCAAGCTCAACGAACAATATGGGCGTCCCGGCCGCGCGTACGCTGACACCGCTGGCCTTCGTGCCGCCGCCGAGCAGGTTTTGCAAGACGCGCACTCCGATGCCAAAAACAGCCTGTCGGATTTCTTTACCCAGTATGTTGCGGGCGTCTCGGAAATTCCCTTCGCCGACTGGTTCGCGCGCGCCGGTTTTTCGCTCAAAGAGCGCGGGCAGAAACGCGCCGCTCTTGGTTTTACCGTGTCACGCGATGCCTCCGGAGCCGCAGTCGTCTCCGACCTTGAACCGGAGAGCGAGGCGGCGCGCGCCGGCCTTCACGAAGGCGATGTCCTTGACAGCTTCGACGGGAGCGAGGTGCCGCGCAACGTGGGGCGCTGGCTACGCGGCCATCAGCCCGGCGACACGGTTTCCGCTCGCGTCCGCCGCGCCAACGTGGAAAATAATGTCGCCTTCGCCCTCGGCGAGGAATCCGCCCGCGTCTACAGTATCGAGGAAGCGCCCCAAGCGAATGAAAAACAGGTCCGCATCCGCAACGGATTGCTGCGGGGCGCCACAGATCAGACGCGCAATGCCCGCTGAATCCACCTGCGTGTACGGCAGCTGTAGCGCAGCCGTCGCGCCATGCGCCGCGGTAATCAGCGTGGTAAGCGCCCCGGCAAGCGCCGCGGTTATCTCCGCAAAAAATGACGCGGGAGCCGCTAGTTTTTTCCGGGATTCTGGCAACACACCGGCCTGCTGCAGATCGAGCTTTCGCAGCGCCAACTTCGTTGTCATTCTGAGCGCAGCGAAGAATCCCTCATTCTTTTCCGATGCCTAACACTTTAAGCGCATGATTCGCACCGCGATTTTCACCGCCTACCTGGCACTGTTGATTCTGATTGGCGGTCCGCTGCTGGTCCTGTATGGGCTGATTGCCGGCGCCAACGATACGTACTACGGCATCGCTGTCGATGCCGTGCTTTTCATCGTGCGAGCGGTGGGAATTCGCACGCGCGTTGAAGGCCTCGAAAATATTCCCGCGGGCACCTGCCTGTTTGCCGCGAATCACACCAGCAATATCGATCCGCCCGTGCTGGTGGGCGCCATACCGCGCCGCATCGGCATCCTCGCGAAGAAATCGCTGTTCGCCATTCCCTTCATGGGCACGGCCTTTCGCATGGCCCATTTTATTCCCGTCGACCGCGCCAGCGCCGAAAGCGCCTTGGCCAGCCTCGATCTTGCTGCGAAGTATATGAAGGAAGGCACTTCTTATCTGATTTATCCCGAAGGCACGCGCAGTCCTGACGGCCGTTTGCTGCCGTTCAAACGCGGCGCGTTTTTGCTGGCGATTCGAGCCGGAGTGCCGGTAGTTCCGGTGGCCTGCATCGGTGCGCGGGAGATCCTGCCGAAGAAATCGCTGCGCATACGCCCCGGGGAAATACTGGTTCGTTTTTGTCAGCCGGTAGACGCCGCGGCTTACACGCCGGAACGCAGAGGTGAGCTGGCTCGTCGCGTGCACGACGAGATTGCCGCGGCGCTTCCTGCAGGCCAGCAGCCGGTAAATTCAGACTCAGGCGCCGCCGAATGAATCGGCTCGCACCATGTCCGAAATCCGCTCTTTCAGCCGGGCCACTTCAGCCTCCAGGTGGCGCACCGTTTTAACCACGTCCGGCAGATGGTTGAGCGCAGCCGCGTTTTTCAGCCATTGCCGGTTTTCGACAGCGGGCGACCCCGAGTACAGCTCGCCTGGGGGGACATCGCCGGCAACCCCGCTTTGCGCCGTGAGCATGGCGCCGTCACCGACGGTCAGATGGCCAGAAATGCCCGTCTGCCCGCCCAGCATGCAGCCTTTACCCACCCGCGTGGTCCCCGCTAAGCCCGTTTGCCCGCAAAGTATCGTATCTTCTCCTACCGTTCCGCCATGTCCTACGAGCACTAAGTCATCGATTTTCACGCCGCGTGAGATCAAAGTTTCTCCCAGCGTCGCGCGGTCGATGCACGAATTCGCCTGGACCTCCACATCGTCTTCGAGTACGGTAATGCCGGCCTGCAGAATCTTGTGCCACCGCTGGTTGGCCTCCCTCGCGAAGCCGAACCCGTCTCCTCCGATGATCGCGCCGTTCTGCAGGATTACGCGGTTCCCGATGCGGCATCCTTCCCGAACCACCGCATGCGCGTGCGCGAAGAAGTCGTCTCCGATGCGCACGTCGCGATAAATGCTCACAAAGCTGTGCAGCACGGCATTTCGTCCGATGTGGGTGTTTTCGTCGACGAAGCAGTAAGGGCCCACGTGCGCGCCTTTTCCAATGTGCGCGGTTGCGGCAATCACCGCTGTGGGATGAATGCCGGGAACGTAGCGCGGTGCGGCGTGGAACAGTCCTACCGCGCGCGCGAAATCCAGATACGGATTGCCTGACCGCAGCGCCGCGAGCGGCGCGTGCCCACGGGCTCGCTCGATGGCTACGTCCTTGCCCACCAGCACCGCCGAGGCCGCCGTCGTCCGAATCGCCTGCCGGTAGCGTGGATTGGAGACAAACGTAAGCTCGCCCGGTTTCGCGAGCTCGATTCCCGCCACTCCGTGAATTTCGGCGCTGGCGTCGCCTTCGATTTCGCAGGAAAGCCGCGCCGCGATCTCGCCCAGTTTCATCCATGCCTCCGTGAGGTTCGGGACGAATGCCGTCGAACCCATTTTATGCAGAGAGATTTGCGTTTCGCCGGGTTGTAGTTTCCCTTCACCCGGCGGGGAGGACCTTAGTCGGAAAAAAGTTTCGGTTGCGAAGCGGCCGCCGCCGGCGCTTTGCGCCGCGCAATCCCCACCACGCCCAGCACGGTCATCTCTGTAAGCGCATTTCGTGGAACAAAAATGCGCAGCGCCGTGCCGCTCAAGTCGGGAGGAGTAATTTGCACACCCGAGTCAAGCAGGGCCAGCAAGTCATTCGTGACCACGCCTTCGAGCGTCTCGTTGTCGCGGAATTTTAATCGCACCCACAATCCGTCCAGCTTGGGGCGGCTGAGGAAGGCTTTGCGTTCCGGTTCGTAGTCCGCGGTAAATTCTCGAACGAAATATATCGCCCGCACATCTTTCAGTTCGACCGCCCGGTGTTCGCCCTCGGTTGTCAACAGGTCCACCGGTTCCCACGTAGCTAGCCGCGCAGGATTGATGTATCCATTCAGCGCGGTGCGGTCCGACAGCACAACGACAACTTTCTTGTGGGTGGAGGTTGCGGCTCTTATTTTCACAAAATGAGCGCGGAATGCTTTACAAAGCGCTCTTTTCTATGTTATGTTTTGCTCGCAGATTCTGTCAAGTGGTTACTTTTCAGGGGCTTAGGTTAGGGACACCGCCTCTTGACGCAAAAGAAGCAGATTCTCAAGTCCGCCTCTGTCATCTCCATAATTACTGTAATCAGCCGCACTTTAGGTTATTTGCGCGATCAGCGCATCACGCTGCTTCTGGGCACCACGCCGCACCGCGGACGCCTTCGTGGTGGCTTACCGCATCCCCAGCCTGCTGCGGCGGCTGGTGGGCGAAGGCTCGATGACAGCGTCGTTCATTCCGGTTTTCACCAATTATCTGGCGAATGAACCGCGCGCCGAAGTCTGGCAATTTGCCAGCCGCCTGTTTTGGACCTTGGCGGCGGCGCTGGCGGCGATAACCTTGTTGGGAATGGTTTTCTCCGCGCAACTGATCCGGATTTTCACGTTTTTCACTTCCGGGCAGGCTCAGTGGGAACAGGCGATCTATTTGAACCGCATCATGTTCCCGTATATCTTCTTCATCGGGCTTGCCGCGTTCGCCATGGCCATCCTGAATTGCTTCCACATCTTTGGCACGCCCTCGGCCACCCCGATCCTGCTCAACCTGGCGATCATCAGTTGTTCAGTGGGCGCGGTATGGCGGCACTTTTCGAGCCCGGCCGTGTCGCTGGGGATCGGAGTGCTCATCGGCGGGACTCTGCAATTCCTGGTGCAGGTTCCGCAACTGGTGCGCCAGGGAATGAATTTTAACTTCGAGTTCGCGTTCCATCACGAAAGCGTGCGTTCGGTGGCCGGCCTGGTGGCGCCCGGATTTTTCGGCATCGGGGTCTCGCAGGTGAACTTTTTCGTAGACACGATGTTTGCGACCTCGAGTCGGATGCCGGCGGGCAGCCCGACCGCGCTCTACGTAGCCGAGCGCGTGATGGAGCTGGTTCTGGGCGGATACGCGATTGCCGTAGCCACGGCTATTTTGCCGATGATGGCGCACCAGGCGGCGGCCGGTGATTACGCCAGCCTGAAGACGACACTAGCGTTCGCGCTGCGAATCGTGTTCTTTATTACCATTCCAGCGGCGGTGGGGCTGATCGTGCTCCGCGAACCCATCATTCGCGTGCTTTTTGAACACGGGCAGTTCGTTGCCGAGTCCACCGGCCTTACCAGCCGCGTGCTGCTTTACTACGCATTCGGGCTCCCGGCGTTTGCGTCCATCAAGCTGATCGTTCCGGCGTTTTATTCGACGCATGATACCTATCTGCCGGTACGTATCGCCGCCTACACTTTTGCTCTGAACATCGTCTTGAATGCCATATTCCTGCGCTGGTTCTATCCGGTTTTTCGCAATGGCAGCCCCGCGGTGGCCACCGTGGTGGCGGCTTATTTCAACTTTCTGGCCCTTTTTATAATCTTTCGCATGCGGTTCGGACGATTGCAAACGATGCAAATCCTGGCGTCGATGGGGCGCATTGCAGGGTGCTCGGGACTGATGGGGCTGGCCTGCTGGCTGGGGCTGCGCTTCTCTCATTTCAACAGGTATCAGGAATTTCTGCCGCGCTTGGGAGTCTTTACGCTCCTGATTGCCGGGGCCGCCACGATTTACCTGACGCTGGCGTGGGCGTTGCGCTGCCGGGAGATTTCCGAGGTATATGGTATCGCCGTGCACGGGGAGCATGAGCCGGTAGGCGCCGCGGGGATACTGCCCTGATATGAGAAAAACGGCCAACGAGAAAACGCCTGCAAGCATGAGTCTCGAAGCCGCGATTCGCGCGTTTCTCAATCACGTCAAGGTTGAACGGGGTCTGGCGGAGAACACCATTGCTGCGTACACGCGCGACCTGCGCAAGTTCGCCGCCTTCGCCGAACAACGCGGCCTGGAATTGGACGCCATCGCGCGAGACGACATCGTCGATTTCCTCAGTGGCCTGTATCGCGAGCGCCTGGACAGCCGCAGCGTGTCCCGCCACCTGGTTTCGGTGCGGAACCTTTTTCGCTTCGCGCTCACCGAAGAGTTGATTACCGGCGATCCCACGCTCAATCTGGAATCCCCCAAGATTCGCAAGTCGCTGCCGGTGTATTTGCGCCTGGAAGAAGTCGACCGTTTGCTCGCACAACCCGATCTGTCCAGCCCCTATGGCGTGCGGGACAAGGCCATCATCGAACTGCTTTATTCCACGGGGATGCGCGTATCCGAATTGGTGGGCCTGCGCGTTTGCGACCTGGAGATGCGCATGGGTTGCTTGCGTTGCATCGGGAAGGGTGATAAGGAGCGCATGATACCGGTCGGCCGCAAGGCCCTATTGGCGGTTGAACAATATCTGGAGACCTCGCGGCCCGAATTGCTGCGCGGCGCCGGCTTGGAAAGTCAGCCGCCCCAGAATTTATTTATCAACCGGAACGGGAACCATATCAGCAGGATCGGAATCTGGCGTATCTTGACCAGATACGGCCGTGCGGCGGGCCTCCGGACGCAACTTTCGCCGCACAAGCTGCGCCACAGTTTCGCGACGCACCTGCTCGAGCGGGGCGCCGACCTCAGGTCGGTGCAGTTGATGCTGGGGCATGCGGACATCTCGACAACCCAGATTTACACGCATGTCATCGAGGAGCGCCTGAAGCAGATTTACAAGGCGCACCACCCCCGCGCGTGAGGATGAAGTGTCGCGTAGCAAGGGCCTGTGAAAGTGAAACGACGCAGCTGATTTGCCGGCGCTGCGGAGAGTCGCGCTGCCGGGCGGAAAATTGTAGCAACATTGTAGCCATGTTGTAGAAGGTCGAGCGGTCTCCGGCGGGGCAGCAAGCCGCCGTGAGGGGCCGCACTTCTTTGAAACGGACACGAGAATGCCTGACTACATGTACATGCTGGAAAGCCGGCTGTCGGCCGAGCAACGCGCGGCGATGCTGCGCGTCCAGAAACTCGCTGCGGAGATCGGCTTGAACGTTTATCTGACCGGCGGGGCGGTGCGCGACCTGATCTCGGGCATGCTGATTTCCGATCTGGATTTCACGGTGGAAGGAAATCCGGCCCGCCTGGCGCAGGAGCTGGAAAAAAGCGGCGCGCGAATCGTCTCCGATGACGAGAAGCAGCGCCATATCGAGATGCTTTTCGCCGGCGACGTGGACGGCAGCCTCGCCGCCGCGCGCGACGACGTTTACACCCGCCCCGGAACGCGGCCGGAAATACGCTGGGCCACCATCATGGAAGACCTGCACCGGCGCGACTTCTCGCTCAATGCGATTGCCATTTCCTTGAATCCTGCATCGCGCGGCCTGCTCCTCGATCCTACCAACGGCCTGGCAGACTTGGAAAATCGCGAGGTGCGGGGCCTTTCCATCCACACCTTCAGCAACCAGCCGGTGCGCTTGCTGCGAGCGGTGCGTTACGCCGCGCGCATGGAGTTCAAGCTCGAATCGCGCACCGCCGACTGGTTCGCGCTCGCTGTCGAGCGGCAACTGGTGGACGCGATACCGCCGGCCGATATCGGCCAGGAGTTGCGGCAGGCGGCGCGCGAAGACAAGCCCGCCGCGGTGCTGAAAGCCTGGGAAGCGCAGGGATTGATTGGCACGATTCATCCGCAACTGGCGCGCCGGCACCCCGATTACGAGAGGCTGGCACGCATCCTGCGCGCGCGGGACGATCTCGCAGCCTCTGGGGTGCGCGCGCGTATCGCCACTCCCGTCACCTTTGCGGTTTTGCGTAAGCTCACGGCGCGCGAGCGAGCCGCCACCCTGGCGCGCCTCGAATATCGCCCAGCCGAAATAAACGCCGTGCTGCAAATCGAAGAAGAAGCGCAGAAGATGGTGAAAATGCTGACCGGGCGCAAGACTGCGTCCGCGGATGCGGCCTTTGCCTACCTCGAGAAAACGCCACCCGACGTGCTGGTGTATGCGATGGCCGAGGCCTCGAATCCCAAAGCCATGAGCAAGATCCGAAATTATCTTAGCAAGTGGCGGCCTCTGAGCCAGGCGTTGCCGGGCGTGGCGAGCGAGCTCGAACTGCTGGGTATGGCGCGCGGCCCGAAGTTCGATAAGGTGGTCGCGGACTTTTTTCAGTTGCAGCTCCTGGGCCGGGCGCGCGCCCCCGAAGATCGCGTGAAGATTTTGCGCAAACTCGCCGGCTTCAAGGAGCCAAAGAAGGCGGAAGAAAAGAAGCCCGACGAAAAGCTGAAGAAAAAGCTGATGGGCAAGAAGGGCAGCGTGCAGCCGCCGGCCGCGGCGGAAACTTCAAAACCCAGCAAATCGCGCGGCGCGCAGCCGCCACCAGGAGGCGCAGCCGCACCTGCAGCACACCGGAGCGAGGAGAAAGGCAAGAAGCCTGCGCCGCCGCGTCCCGCGGCGAAAACCGCCCAAGGCCATTCGCCGAGTCACGCAAAGTCCAGCGCAAAGACAAGCGGAAAATCGCAGGCTAAACGCTGACGCAACTTCCTCCCAATAGTGTTTGTTGAACCGATGCCGTAGTTGCGCTGCCGTATCATTCTGCTTGACACTCCCCAGGCGCTGCACTAACCTGCGCCCCAATTGCTGCTCGCGTATGTTCCGCCACGGCTTGAGCTTGATTTGTCCTAGAGCGGAGCTTGAAAGAGAGTGACCCATGGACACCACCCGGCGTGATTTCTTGACGGCTGCGGTGAGTGCGGCGGGGGCCGCGGCGACAGGTGATCTTGCGCATGCGCAAGATCATGCCCACCAAGTGGTTCCTTCAGATCCAACCCTGCGAGTCAAGTCGCTCGAATCGCTGCTCGTCGAGAAAGGCTTGGTCGATCGCGCAGCGCTTGACGCCTTGGTCGACGCCTACGAACACAAACTAGGGCCACGGAACGGGGCGAAGGTTATCGCGCGAGCCTGGGTCGATCCCGCCTATAAGAAGCGCCTGCTCGCCGACGCGACCGCTGCCATCGCAGAATTTGGCTTCACGAGCCAGCAAGGCGAGCACATTGTGGCGGTCGAGAACAAGCCTAAGTTGCACAACATGATCGTTTGCACACTGTGCTCTTGTTATCCCTGGCCGGTTCTGGGGCTGCCGCCCGTCTGGTACAAGTCCGCCGCTTATCGCTCGCGGGCGGTGATCGACCCGCGCGGCGTGCTGCGCGAATTCGGGCTGGAACTGCCCGAAGATGCTGAGGTGCGCGTTTGGGATAGCACTTCGGAGGTACGCTACATCGTGCTTCCCGAGCGGCCAGTGGGCAGCGAAAAGCTGAGCGAACAGGAATTGGCTGCGCTGGTTACTCGAGACGCGATGGTGGGTGTGGCCAATGTCACCATGTCGCAGCAAGGAGGCGCCGCATGAACGGCGTGCATGATATGGGCGGCATGCAATGCATGGGGCCGATCTGCGTACGAAAAAAATGAGCCCGTATTTCACGCACGCTGGGAGGGCCGCGTACGGGCTCTTTATGTCGCGATGGGTGCGTGGCGCAAGTGGAACATCGACGCGGCGCGTCACGAGCTTAATCTAATCCCTCCTGTCGAATATCTGTCTAACAGCTACTATGAGAACACTTTCGCTCAACTGTTAGGCCTCCTGGTAAAGCGTGAGTTGGTCACGCCCGCGGAGATTGCGAGCGGACTACCGGCGCACGGATCCGCCAAAGCCGTGCCGGCACTGAGACCCGCCGCTGTGCTACCGTTGCTTGCAATGGGCACTGTGGCGAGTCGCGACGCGCAGGTAGATCCACGTTTCAAAACCGGCCAGCGGGTTCGCGCTCGTAACATCAATCCTGTCGGTCACACGCGCTTGCCTCGCTATGTGCGCGGAAAGTCTGGCACCATCGACCGGGACCACGGCGTGTTTGTCTTCCCGGACACCAACGCTCGATTCCTGGGTGAGAAACCGCAGCACATATATTCGGTGCGCTTCACGGCCCGTGAACTATGGGGTGACCAGGCGGCGCCAGGTGACTCCGTTTATGTCGACCTTTGGGACGACTACCTTGAGCAAGCCTGATCCCAAACCGAACGACGAACGACTGGCAGACCTGCCGCGTCTGCCGCGCGACGACGGCGGGACCGATTTTCGCTGAGCCTTGGCAGGCCCAGGCTTTTGCTCTTGCCGTGAAGCTCTCTGAAAGTGGGTATTTTACTTGGAAGGAGTGGGCAGCCGCGCTGGCGGATGAATTGAAAGCCGCGGCTGACCGCGGCGAGCCTGACGACGGCTCTCATTATTACGAACATTGGCTCGCAACTCTTGAACGGCTAGTCACAGCAAAGGGCTTGACTGACCCGGCGGCCATGCTTGCCCGCAAGGAGGCCTGGGCCGACGCCTACCGTCACACTCCTCACGGAAAACCAGTCGAGCTGGCAAGCAACTCCAACGATCCACTGCGTCGGTGAACTGCAATCGCCCGCGGTGCCGGAAACTTCAAACCCACCGAGGGGCCATTGCTCCAACAATGCTAGCGCCACACCGAGCCATCCTTGCCGGAAAGAACCCTGTCCAGATATGTTGCGGTGCTGATCAGAGCTAGATGTGTGAATGCCTGCGGGAAATTGCCAAGGTGTTGCCCGCTGGGACCAATTTGCTCGGAGTAGAGCCCCAGTTGGTTGGCGTATCCCAGAAGTTTCTCGAATAACAATTGAGCCTTCTCCAACTCTCCGGCGCGCGCTAAACATTCGATGTACCAAAACGAGCAGGCCGTGAAGCTGCCCTCTCCGCCTGGAATCCCGTCCACGTGGGTGCGTTCCACCTCGTAGCGACGGACGAGCGTATCCTCGACTAATCGCGATTCGATGGCGCGCATTGTCGAGCGCCACATCGGATCGACCGGGCTGATGAATCGCATGAGTGGCATGAGCAGGACCGACGCATCCAGATCCTTGCTCCCCTTCGACTGTACAAACGACCGCAAATCGTCATCCCAGAAGTTCGTAAAGATATCTTGTCGAATCGCGTCGCGCGTTCGCAGCCAAGCGTCGAATGGCCCGGAAAGAGAGCGTTTCTGCGCAAGCCGCAGGGCTCGATCGAAAGCCACCCAGCACATCAAGCGCGAGTGCAGAAATTCTCGCGGGGCGCCCCGAATCTCCCATATGCCATTATCGGGTCGTTGCCAGTTCTTGCCCAGCCACTCCAAGATCCGCTGAACACCCTGCCACCCGGCATAGGAAATTGGGTCTCCGTATTTGTTTGCCAGATAGATGGAGTCCATCATTTCACCATAAATATCCAGCTGCAGTTGCTGGTAGGCCGCATTCCCGATACGGACGGGCCGCGAATGTTCATACCCCTGCAGGTGATCGAGTGTCAGCTCCTCAAGCTTCTTCCTGCCGTCAATCCCGTACATCACCTGTAGGGGTCCCCGTTCCGCGTCGTCACCGAGCCGCCCCTTCAGCCAGTCGATGAAGGCCTCCGTCTCTTCGACAAAACCCAATCGGATCAGCGCGTACAGCGTGAATGTCGCATCTCGCAACCAGGTGAAGCGATAATCCCAATTGCGCACTCCGCCAATTTGTTCCGGCAGGGAAAATGTCGGCGCTGCAATCAGCGATCCATGTTCCCGGCTGATGAGCAACTTCAACATTAAAGCCGACCGATTGACCATCTCGCGCCAGCGGCCCTTGTACTTTGATTTCGCGATCCATTCCTTCCAGAAACGTGCTGTCTCCTGGAAGCGCTGCTGTAGGAACTCCATCTGGGGCGGCTGTCCTTGGGGGCGAACGCCACCAAAGACAAACGTCACCTTTTCGCCGGCTCGCAGGCTGAATTCGGAGGTTGCATCCTGGGATTTTTGCCGCAGGGCAGCGGTGGAATACAGCGCCAGCAGCGGAAAACTATCGTTCGCCGGCGAGAAAACCGCGCATCGTTCTTCGATATTCACGGTGTGCCCACACATCCCATAGTTAAAGCGTGGCTGGCACCGCATCTTGAAATCCAGCTCACCCCTGATAACGGTCACGGTGCGGATAATCTCATTCGGTTGTGCGCCGTCGGTCCCAACGGGCATGTAGTCAGTCAGTTCGGCCACACCCTCGTCCGCAAGAAATCGCGTGAGCAAAATGTTCGTGTCCGGCAAATACAGCTGTCGCACGCGGCTTTTTCTGAGTTGCGGCTGAATCTGAAAACAGCCACCTTTCTCATCATCGAGTAGGGCCGCAAACACGGTGGGAGAATCGAAGTTTGGATAGCAAAGAAAATCGATTGAGCCGTTTACGCCCACGAGCGCAATCGAGCGCATATTACCAATCACGCCATAGTTCTCAATCGGTTCGAAGCTCATCGGTCAGGACCAGTTTCGAGGTGAATTCTAGCTGATCTGAGGCCGGCCGCTCAAACCGTGAGATTCATGGGAGCCGATGGCGGCCCTGCGCCCGAGTGGACGGCGCATCGTAAGCCGAGACCGATGAACGTGGCGTCGCAGCGTGGAATACTGGCTAACGAGAACGCCAGGAAACCCAAGCATTGTGCAATCGTAGTCACACCCCTTTGACGGCACGGCGCGACGCCTGAGGAAAAGCTCAGGAAAAACATCTTGAAATGTGCTTGGCGGGTTCTGGAAAATTCGCGGAGCACAGACTACAATGAAGCGGCATGGGCATACCGCGCTTCGTTCATCTTCATCTGCATACTGATTACAGCCTGCTGGACGGCGCCTGCGACATCAAGGAATTGGTGAGCGAGGCGGCCCGGCGCGGCATGCCTGCGGTGGCCGTCACCGATCATGGCAATCTATTCGCCGCCGAGTCCTTCTACCACGAAGCCGTCACGCGCGGCGTGAAGCCCATCATCGGCTGCGAGGTTTACGTCGCGAAGGGCAGCCGTCGCGATCGCGGCGCGGATAGCAACGGCAAAAACGGCGAGAGCGCAGGCGCGGGGCGCAACATCGGTGAACGCAATGGGGGCGGGGAGCCGGGCCAGCGCGGCGTGAATCACTTGGTGCTGTTGTGCGAGAACGCGGAAGGTTACAAGAATCTCATCCACCTGGTCTCCGCAGGTTTTCTCGAGGGGTTCTATTACAAGCCGCGCATTGATTATGACTTGCTGGCGCAGCACAGCCGCGGGCTGATCGCTCTTTCGGCGTGCCTGAGCGGCGTGGTGGCCGAGCCGCTGCTCGAGCAGCGCTACAACGACGCCAGTGCGGCCGCGCATCGCCTGCAGGACATTTTCGGCAAAGGCAATTTCTTCCTCGAAGTGCAGGATCAGGGCCTGGACGTTGACGGCCCCGTGAATCGCGACCTGGTGCGGCTCTCGCGCGAAAGCGGCATTCCCCTGGTGGCGACCAACGACTGCCATTACCTGACGCAAGCCGACTCGCGCGCGCAGGAAGTGCTGATGTGCATTCAAACGGGCAAAACGATGTCGGACCCGGAGAGGATGCGTTTTGCCACCGACCAGTTTTATTTTAAGACCGCGCAGGAGATGGCGCAGGTGTTCGGCGAACTGCCGGAAGCGCTCGAACGCACCGCGGCCATTGCCGAGCGCTGCAATTTGCGCATCGAAGCGGTAACGAACTCGTTTCCCGATTTCAAGATTCCCGAAGGCCACACGCTCGACACCTATTTCGAGCGCGTGGTGCGCGAAGGCTTTGATAGCCGCGTGCCGTTTCTTGAAGCGCTGTCGAAGCAGGGCCGGCTCCGAAAGCCGCTGGCGGATTACGAGCGGCGCCTGAGCGCCGAGATCAAGATGATCGCGCAGATGCGCTATCAGGGTTACTTCCTGATCGTGTGGGATTTCATTCGCTACGCTCGCGCGCAGGGCATCCCGGTGGGGCCGGGACGCGGCTCGGCCGCCGGCAGCCTGGCGAGTTACGCGCTGCGCATCACCGACGTCGATCCGCTCGAATACGATCTGCTTTTCGAGCGATTTCTCAATCCGGAACGCGTCTCGATGCCGGACATTGACATCGATTTCTGCATGCGGAGGCGCGGAGAGGTGATCGAGTACGTCACGGGAAAATACGGGCGCGCCAACGTCGCGCAGATCATCACGTTTGGAACCATGGCCGCCAAGGCCGCGATCAAGGACGTGGGGCGCGCCATGGATTTGCCCTACGGGGACGTGGACAAACTGGCCAAGCTGGTGCCCAACCAGATCAACATCACGCTCGAAGAGGCGCTGAAGCAGTCGGCGCAACTGCGCGGGGCGCTCGAAGGCGATCAGCGCTTCCGCGATTTGATGGAGGTGGCCAAGCGGCTCGAGGGCATGGCCCGGCACGCCTCGACGCACGCCGCGGGAGTGGTGATCTCGCCGGTACCGCTAACCGACTTGCTGCCCGTGTACAAGACCAACCGCGATGAAATCACCACGCAGTACGACATGAAGGGACTCGAGCGGCTCGGGCTGTTGAAGATGGATTTCCTGGGCCTGACGACGCTGACGGTCCTTTCGGATACCGTAAGGCTAGTGGCGGCGAATCGCGGCGTGGAGTTGAACCTGGACACGCTGCCGCTCGACGACGCGGCGAGTTACCAGCTTTTTGCGCGCGGCGATACCACCGCCATTTTTCAATTTGAATCGCACGGGATGCGCGACATCCTGCGCCGTTACCAGCCCACGCGCCTGGAAGACCTTACCGCGCTCAACGCCCTCTACCGCCCCGGCCCCATTCAGGGCGGCATGGTGGACGATTTCATCAACCGCAAGCACGGCAAGAAAAAAGTTACCTACGATCTGCCCGAGTTGCGCGAAATTCTGGAAGAAACCTACGGCGTTATTCTGTATCAGGAACAGGTGATGCAGATCGCCAATCGCCTGGCGGGCTTTTCACTCGGCGAAGCGGATATTCTGCGCCGCGCCATGGGCAAGAAAAACCGTGAGGAAATGGCCGCGCAGCGTGAAAAATTCCTGAATGGCTGCGCGGCGCACAAAGTGCCGGCGAAAAAGGCCGAGCGCATCTTCGATCTGATCACGGAATTCGCGGGATACGGCTTCAACAAATCGCATTCCTGCGCGTACGCGCTGCTGGCGTACCAGACGGCGTGGCTGAAAACGCATTACCCGGTGGAGTTCATGGCCGCGCTGCTGACCTCGGAAACGGGCAACACCGAGAAAGTGGTGAAATACATTCGCGAAGCGCGCGACATGAGCATTACCGTGCTGCCGCCCGACGTGAATTCGAGCGATTTGTATTTCACCCCCGTGGGCGAGGCGGTACGCTTCGGGCTGGCGGCGATCAAGAACGTGGGCGAGAACACGGTGCGCGGGATTGTCGCAGCGCGCGAGAAGCTGGGCGGCTTCCGCTCGTTCTTTCAATTCTGCGACAGCGTGGATGCGCGGTTGCTGAATCGCCGGGTGCTGGAAAGCCTGATCAAGTCCGGCGCGATGGATTCGCTGGGCGGGCGCCGCGCGCAGCTTTTCGCCGTGATCGATCGCGCGATGGAGCGGGCGCAGAAATTCCAGCGCGAGAGCAGCACCGCGCAGCACGGGCTCTTCATGGGGGGCGGCGCGACTCCTGAACCTGCGGAACCGGTGCTGCCCGATTGCGAGGAATGGGCCGAGCACGAGCTTCTGGCGGCCGAATTCGCCACGCTGGGATTTTACATTTCGGGTCACCCGCTCGCGAAGCATGCCGCGCGATTGAAGGAACTACGCGCCGTGGAATTGTCGAGCGTCGAGGGGAAGCGGAATGGCGAAGAGATTACGATCGCGGGCATCGTGGTGGCCATGCGCGCCATGCGCTCGCGGAAAGGCGACCGCTGGGCCATCCTAACGGTGCAGGATATGACCGGAGTGCTCGAAGTGCTGGCGTTTCCCGAGGCGTTTGCGCGGTTTGAGAATACGCTGAAATCGGATGCGCCCCTGTTGCTGCGCGGCCGAGTCAACGTCGAAGAAGCGGGAACGCGAGTGAGCGTGCAGGAAGCGCGGCTGCTCGACCAGGTCGCCGAGGGGCAAACGTATATGCGCGTGCGCGTGGACCTGGGCAGCGGTTGACGAGGGGATGCTCGACCGGCTGAAGGAGCTTTTCGCGGGTTCGCCAGGGCCCTGTGCGATCGCGTTCGATCTGCTGGATTCGGACGGCTCGGTGGCCACGCTACGCTCGAACCAGCGGGTGCGCCTGGACGAGCGGCTGGTGGACCAGGTGCGCGAGATGTGCGGCGCGGATGCCGTGGAGGTGGTGCGTTGAGCGCGCCAGAGAAGCGCGAAAAGGCGCGGCCACGGGAGCAGAGTCGCGCGCAGGAAATCGAGCAATTGGAGCGCGAGGTCAGCGAGCTTCGCAGGCTTTCGGCCCCGGCGCATTCGGATGCAGAGCGGCTGCGCGCGGAAATGACGGAGTTACGGCGGGAATTCTATACGCACCTGAGCGCGTGGCAGCGCACGCAGCTGGCGCGGCATCCGCAGCGCCCTTACACTCTGGATTTCGTACGGCTCCTGTTCACGGATTTTTCGGAATTGCACGGCGATCGCGCGTTTGGCGACGATCCGGCCATCGTCGCGGGATTCGCACGGTTTCACGGCCGGCCCATCCTGGTGGTCGGGCATCAGAAAGGCCGCGATACCAAGCAGCGGCTGGCGCGCAATTTCGGCCAGGCCAAGCCGGAGGGATATCGCAAGGCCCTGCGGTTGATGCATCTGGCGGCCAAGTTTGGGCGGCCGATTTTTACGTTTGTGGATACGCCGGGCGCCTATCCCGGCCTCGATGCCGAAGAGCGCGGACAGGCGGAAGCGATTGCGCGCAACCTGCGCGAGATGTCGCGCCTGCCGGTGCCCATTATCGTCACGATTACCGGCGAAGGCGGATCGGGCGGGGCGCTGGCCATCGCCGTGGGCGACAAAGTGAACATGCTCGAAAATACGGTGTACTCGGTGATTTCTCCGGAAGGGTGCGCCTCCATTTTGTGGCGGGATGCCGCCATGGCCGAACGGGCGGCCGAGGCGCTGTGCATTACCGCGGGCGATTTGAGCGCCATGGGGATCATCGATACGGTGGTGGCGGAGCCGGAGGGCGGCGCGCATCTGGATCATGAAGCGGCGGCACAACTGCTCGATGCCGTGCTGGTGCGCGATCTCGAGGAGCTTAGCACGATTTCCGCGACGGAGCTGTTGGCGCGGCGTTACGAGAAATTCCGGCACATGGGGCAATCGTTCGTTACTTTGGCGGCGTCTTGAGGGCGCGACAGGGAACGACCGTTTGGAAGGCGGAACTCCGCGCCGACGCTCTTTTCGGGCAAGCGATCTGAGGAAAGACGGGACGTAGCCGATTAGCAACCCGCGTAGGCGGTTGCGATTGTGGAGTGCGCGACATTGCGCTAGGGTCAACAAGTGGAGATTGTGCGCAGCCCCGAGGAACTGAGCAGCCAAATGGCCGAGCCATTTCGCCCGTACGAGCACCTTGTCAAGATCAAGGTGCTGGGGAAAACTGTCGAGGTTCCGGAGAAAAACTCCGTCCTGCGCTGCTTCCAGTTTTTGAGCCCGGAGACCATTCCGTACGGGCGTTTCTGCTGGAACCAGGATTGCCAGTATTGCCGCATTCGCGCCAAGCTGCCCGACGATGATGAGTCGCGCGAAATGCTGAGCTGTAAATTCATCGCCATGGGCGGGATGGAAATCACCGAATTGAGTCCCGAGTTGAAGGCTTGCTTGCGGCCGATTCTCCGCAAGTAAGTTCCCCGGCTTTTCTCGCCGTCTTTTTTGGAATAGACACATATACCCATGCAGGGATGAACAGGGCAGGGTGTATAGGTGCGTTACGTGGATGGGGAGTCGCGTGGGTCTAGGGCGTTGCGGCGCGCGCGATTTGCACGCTCGAAAAAACCGACGATCGTGGACATCTCGCGGGCATCGTAGGCAGAAACCAGCTGCTCCATCGCAGCGATGATGGGTTTATACAGCTCCGAGACTTGGCGCATTTTCGCGGGGACGGTACGGATGATTACGCTGCGCCGGTCATGCGGATTCCTCTCGCGCCTGACGAAGCCAGCGTTTTCCAGGCGGTCGAGAACCACCGTAATGCCTCCGGTGGTTAAGCCCGTCAACTGGGCCAACTCGCCCGGTGTGGCAGACCCGCGCAAATCGAGCAAATTGAGGACCTGATAATCGGTGGCGTTGATATTGAGCCGATCGGCCAGGTGCTGGTTGAACAGAACGGCGTTGGCGATGAACCGACGCACTTCGCCGAGAAGCGCTGGAAGGCGATGAGCCTGGGCAGACGCCGCGAGTTTGGTTTCCTTTTTTTCCCTCATCCGCTTATAATACACTTTGCTTATAAGATAAGTATCTTATAATGCGAGATAGAATCCTGAGAGACAATGCGAGGGAGGATCGATGACCGCCAAAGCTTATAAGGGATTGGGAATGGAAGGGCCGGTGGCGCGCTGGTATGCCAAAACGACGCGTAAAGACCTGGGAGAATTCCAGGCGCTGGCGCAACGGATGGCGGAGGGTTTGCCCGGCGATGCCCGGGTGCTCGAAGTCGCGCCCGGGCCAGGCTATTTTTCGATCGAGCTCGCGAAGCGGGGGCGGCGCTCGGTGACCGGACTCGACATCAGCAAGACTTTTGTCGAGATCGCGCGCCGCAATGCCGAAAAAGAGGGCGTACAGGTCGATTTTCAGCACGGCAACGCCTCGCGCATGCCTTTCGAGGACGCCAGCTTTGACCTGATTGTGTGCCGCGCCGCATTCAAGAATTTTTCGGCGCCGGTGGCCGCGCTGCGGGAAATGCGCCGCGTGCTGCGGCCGGGCGGGAAGGCGATCATCATCGACTTGCGAAAAGACACGCCCCTCGCAGCCATCGACGCCTACGTGGCCAAAATGCATACGAATGCGGTGAATGCGGCGATTATCCGGTGGACTTTCCGGCTGATGCTGCTGAAGCGAGCCTATACGGAGAAGGATTTCAGGAGCTTCATTTCCGAAAGCGGTTTTGAGAAATACGATATGCAGGAAGCTGCCGCTGGGATTTGAGATTGCGCTATTCAAATAGAGTCCGGAGGAGCGCGAAGCTCTTAAGGCCACCAAAGCGGCTGAAGCCGCGATCCTGCAACGAGGCCTGCCGCTATGAGCTTAAAGGTTGGCGATAATTACAGCGATTTGCCTCTCCGGGTTTGGTGTGCCGGCTGGTCGACGGAGGATAAAGAGCGCAGGCAGGAGTGCCTACGCTACGGGGGCGTTGCGAACGCGAACTATTGCGCACGATATTGCCGCTCAGCCGAGTTTCATTGCGGGCATACCCGGTATGCTCTTTCGCGAGCCGTACCTGCCGAGCCTGGTAATATTCCCCAACCATTGTATCCATGATGTATCTTCCCATGGCGAGCGCTTCCTGATACTCCAGCCCAGTGAGCAGGCGCAGACGGCATCGACGCAAAGCAACGCGGTGCAGAACTGGTTTGAAGAGTTGAAACAGAAGGTGCCGACGGGGAAGAAGTGATGTCAACCGACTCAACGATGATCGGTCAAACCATCTCCCACTATCGCATCCTGGAGAAGCTCGGTGGCGGCGGCATGGGTGTGGTTTACAAGGCTGCGGACATCAAACTGGGCCGGTTGGTGGCCCTGAAGTTCCTGCCTGAAGAGTACGCCAAGGACGGCGCGGCTCTCGAGCGGTTCAGACGCGAAGCGCGCGCGGCATCCGCGCTCAACCATCCGAACATCTGCACGATTTACGACGTTGAGGAATCGGACGGTCGGCCCTTCATCGCCATGGAGTTGATGGAAGGGCAGACGCTGAAGCATCGGATCACAGGAAAACCTTTGCCGACCGAGCAGGTGCTGGAACTTGGGGCCGAGATTGCCGATGCGCTGGATGCCGCGCATTCCAAAGGGATCATTCATAGGGACATTAAACCCGCAAACATTTTCGTCACGAGTCGGGGTCAAGCAAAGGTTCTGGACTTTGGATTAGCCCAGGTAGACGAGCGAGGAAAAGAAGCCGCAGGAGTCGGCGCTTCTCAACTACCCACAGCGGGAGCCTCCGCCGCCGACCTAACCAGCCCAGGCACGACGCTGGGCACGGCGGCTTACATGTCGCCGGAACAAGTGCGCGGGGAAGAGTTGGACGCTCGGACGGACCTGTTCGCGTTTGGCGCGGTGCTCTACGAAATGGCCACGGGCCGAATGGCCTTCGCGGGCAACACCACCGGACTGATCCACGAAGCCGTGCTGAACCGGACGCCGACGCCTGCTGGACGCGTGAATCCCGATCTTCCACCGGAGTTGGAACGAGTCATCAACAAGGCGCTGGAGAAGAACCGCGATCTGCGATACCAGCACGCCTCCGAAATTCGCACGGACTTGAGGCGACTGAAGCGCGACACAGATTCGGGCCGATCGGTTATCTCCCCGGCCGCTGTCACATCTTCCCGCCCGTGGTGGCGCAGGAAGGCGGTGTTGGGCGTTGCAGGGGTTGCCTTGCTGGCTTTGCTGACGGCAGCTGGCTGGTTCTACCGGTCGCGCATGGGCGGCGGTGAAGCGATCGACTCGGTCGCGGTCTTGCCTTTCGTGAATGCCAGCGGCGATCCCAACAGCGAATACTTGAGCGACGGAATTACCGAGAGCCTGATCAACAGCTTGTCGCAGTTGCCCCACTTGAAGGTGATGTCGCGCGACTCCGCTTTCATGTACAAGGGCAAAGATGCCGATGCCCGGGCAGTCGGACAGGCACTGAGCGTTCGCGCCGTCTTCAAAGGCAGAGTCATGCAGCGTGGCGACGACTTGGAAATCAGCGCCGAGTTGGTAGACGCCCGCGACAACAGTCACATTTGGGGCGACCAATACAGCCGCAAGTCAGCCAATATTTTCGCTTTGCAGGGAGAGATCGCCAAAGAAATGACTTCGGCAATGCGGATGCGTTTGACGGGAGAGGATGAAAAGCGCATGGCCAAAACCTATACCGCGAATCCCGAAGCCTATTCGGACTATCTGAAGGGGCCGGTATTGGTGGAACAAAACAACCGAGGAGGGATTTAACAAGAGTATCGGATACTTTCAACAGGCGATAGAAAAAGACCCCACCTATGCTCTAGCTTATGCCGGGTTATCCGATTCCTACATTGAACTTGCAGTTTATGGTATTGCTCCTCCGAAGGAGGCTTTTCCGAGAGCGAATGAGGCCGCACTGAAGGCGCTAACAATAGACGAGACGCTCGCCGAAGCCCACGCCTCGCTAGGGTATATCAAAGTAGACTACGACTGGGATTTGTCAGGCGGCGAAAAGGAATATCAGCGAGCCATTGAGCTCAATCCGAGCTATGCGGAAGCCCACCGACGATATGGCTTGGCTTTAAGGATAACGGGACGGTTTGACGAAGCTATCGCGGAGCACAAACGAGCGCTGGAACTTGACCCGCTTTCGCTCCTCATTAATCGGGCTTTGGGATTGTCATTCTATCTTGCACGGAAGTATGACCAGGCGATCGAGCAAGAGCGGAAGACACTGGAGTTGGACCCGAACTACGTTCCAGCGCACCGCACTCTTGGCATGGCTTACGTCCAAAAATCCATGTATAAGGAAGCTACAGTTGAGTTTGAAAAAGCACTGGCGAACTCCGTTGGCAGCCCATACGTTCTATCGGAGCTCGGATACGCCTACGCCCTGTCTGGTAGAAGGGCAGAGGCGCAAAAGGCTCTCGATCAATTGAACGAGCTCTCGAAGCAAAAATATATTCCAGCCGCGTACAGGGTTATGATCTATGTGGGATTGGGAGAGAAGGATAAGGCATTAGATTGGTTGGAAAAAAGTTACGAAGAACGCTACATAGTTGGAGATGCAACATTAGACATTAAGGTGGATCCACTTTTTGATCCGCTCCGCTCGGACCCGCGCTTCCAAGACCTGCTGCGGCGCATGAACCTGACGCCATGATCTGCTTACTGAAAGGCTTCGGGGGCAGGCCCGCGAAAATCTGTGCATTGATTCGGCGTACTACGAATCGGGCGTCCGCAATTGTCTAAAATGTGCTTGCACCATCCTGTAAAATAGAAGTGTGTCCGAAACGATGCGAAATCCGACTGCGCTGGGCTCTTTTAATCCAACGCAGCAAAAAACCGGATCGAGAGCGATAGAAAAACCATGTGCGTATTGGCCTTCAAAATCGTCCATGCGCATCCAAAAGCCTTTTAGAATGATATCCTTGCGAAAAATTCGTCAGCAACTCCCATGGATTGATATCCTTACGAAAAACACCGGGGGGCGGGGGTACCACCAACATGCAGAGCGTGGAGCGAATCCTCTATGCCATCTTTTACGGATTCAACCAGCACGGGTGCGGGCTGTACTTGCAGCCCGTGCAATACGGGTCGGGCTCTACTTGGAGCCCGTGCAATACGGGTGCGGGCTCTATTGGAGCCCGTGCAATAGTCGAACCACACCCTCCGCCTTTTTACACAAGCAGCTTGACGTCACGATCGGGCGTTTGGCGGCGGGCTTGCGTTGGGGCAGTGTGGTAAGATGCGGTTGCATAGGGCTTGGTGGGGGCTGGAGGGGCTGTGAAACCCAAAGCTAAATTTGGAATTGGGATTGGGATCATACTGATTTCGCTCTCGGCGCTTGCTTGGATGGGCGCGAAGGAGAGCCAGACTTATTACCACACGATTACGGAACTGCCGACGTTAAATGCTTCCGCGCGGCGGCAACGCATTCGCGTGGGCGGGGACGTGGCCGCGGGCTCGATACGGCATATGCCGGGGCGGGTGGATTTCGCGCTGAGTGCGGAAGGGAAGAGCATGCCGGTGAGCTACGTCGGGGCCGATCCGCTGCCCGATACGTTTAAGGATGGCGCGCAGTGCCTGGTGGAGGGACACGCCATGCCCGACGGGCGATTTGTCGCGGAAACCGTGCAAGCGAAATGCGCTTCTAAGTATGAGGCCGCGCCCGGCGGGGATACGACTGGCACGCCGGGGGCCGGCTGGTCAAAATACGACTGGGACGGCGCCGCCTGCGAAGATCGATAATTAATTGCGTGGGCTCCAAGTAGAGCCCACACCCGTAAAAGCTGAATCGAGAACAGCTGGCTGAATCGAGGGTAGTTCGTTGGACCTGTTTGGATCGTATGCCCTGCTGTTGGCCTTCCTGTGCGGCCTATATGCCTTTGGGGCAGGCATTGCGGCCATCGTCACGCGGAAACCCCTGCTGATCAAGAGCGCGCGCAACGCGGGAATGGCGGTGTGCGTCCTGATCTGGCTGGGATTTGCCAGCCTGGCTTATCTGTTTCAGACCGACAACTTCTCCATGGCTTACGTCGTGGAGCACAGCAACCGCACGCTCTCTCCTCTATTCAAGCTTACCGCCATATGGGCCGGCCAAGAAGGCTCGCTGCTCTTGTGGAGCTTCCTGCTTTCGATCTACGTTTTCTCCGTACTCTTCGTCTATCGCGGCAAGCATCCCGAACTGATGCCTTATGTCGGCGTGGTCGTCTCTGCCATTCAGCTTTTTTTCCTTACGTTTAATAATTTCCTCGCCGGCCCATTTCACATCCTCGGCTCCGCCGCGCCGAGCGGCGCCATGCAGTGGATCATGCGCGGCGACGGCAATGGCTTGAACCCGCTGCTGCAATATCCGGAGATGGCCATTCATCCGCCGATCATCTACTCCGGCTACACCGGCTTCGCGATTCCGTTTGCCTTTGCGCTGGGCGCGCTGCTGGGGCGCTATCCGGGAGAGAAGTGGATTCATCTCACGCGGCGTTGGACGATGATTGCCTGGGGTTTTCAAGGCGTGGGAATTTTGCTGGGCGCGCACTGGGCGTATGCCGTGCTGGGCTGGGGCGGGTACTGGATGTGGGATCCGGTGGAAAACGCCTCGCTGATGCCGTGGCTGACCGGCACCGCGTTTTTGCATTCGGTGATGATGCAGGAAAAGCGCGGCATGATGCGGGTGTGGAACGTGTGGCTGGTGTTCACAACGTTTCTGCTGACTATTTTCGGGACGTTCCTGACGCGCAGCGGCGTGGTGAGTTCGGTGCATGCGTTCGCGCAATCGAGCATCGGACCGTGGTTTTTGGGATTTATCGGTCTGGTGTTCGTGGTGTGCGTGGTGGCGTTCTGGCGCAACCGGGATTACCTGCGCAGCGACAATACGCTGGACTCGTTGGTGTCGCGCGAATCGAGTTTCCTGTTCAATAACCTGATTCTGCTGGTGGCCTGCATCGCGGTGATTTCGGGGACGCTGTTCCCGGTGCTTTCGGAATGGGTGCGCGGGACGAAGATCAGCGTGGGGGCGCCATTTTTTAACAAGGTGAATTTGCCGATCGGCTTGTTTTTGCTGTTCCTGACGGGAATCGGGCCGCTGCTGGCGTGGCGCAAAACGTCCATGAGCAGCCTGCGGCGTAATTTTGGCGGGCCGCTGCTGGTAGGGGTGATCACCGGCGGAGTGGCTATTGCGATGGGCCTGCGCAACTTCTACGTCACGGTGTGCGTGATCCTGTCGGTGTTCGTGACGCTGACGATTTTGCTGGAGTTTTATCGGGGCGCGCGGGTGATTGCGGCGCGCACGGGAGCGAACATTTTTTCGAGCGTCGCGCAGCTTACGATGCGCAACACGCGGCGCTATGGCGGGTACGTGGTGCATTTCGGCATCGTGCTGATCTTCCTGGGAATTTCGGGGACGGCGTTCAATCAAGACAAGCAGATGGAAATGCCCGTCGGCGCGACGATGCAGATCGGACCCTATCATCTGACGAATCAAAATTTCGATTCGCCGCAGGACGGCAACTATCAGGTCGAGCGCGCCACAGTGGCGGTCGACCGCGACGGGCGCCAGGTGATCATGCTGTATCCCGAGCGGCGTTATTATCCCGCGAATACCGAATCGGGGACGATGGTGGCGATTTATTCGACGCTCAAGGAAGACCTTTACGTCGTGTATGCCGGGAGAAGTCCCGACACGCAACAGCCGGTGATTCACGCCTATCTGAATCCGCTGGTGAAATGGATTTGGCTGGGTGGCGCGATTGTGGCCCTGGGCACGCTGCTGGCGTTGCTGCCCAATCAGCAGCCGGTGCTGGCGCTGCGCGCCGTGGCCGAACCGGCTTCCGCAGGGTCGGCCGTGCCGGCGCGGGTCCCGGCTGGGCGGGACAGGGACAAGTATGGCGGCCATGACTGATTTCCGCGTGACGGATTTGCGAGGGACAGGGTGCGGGCTGTACTTGCAGCCCGTGCAATATTGGTGCGTTCGTGGAAGCGGCTCGTTCGACTCGGGCCGGTACTGGCGCTGGGCGTCGCGGTGACGCTCGGCACAGGGATGCTGCAGGGGCAAAGCGCCGACCGCGCGAAGACGCTCGGGAACAAGCTCATGTGCAATTGCGGCTGCGGCGATGTCGCCGGGCAATGCAGCCATCCGGGCGCTGCTTTCACCGGTCCGTGCGATGTCGCGAAGAAAGAGCTGGCGGAACTGAATACGGGCCTCTCTGCAGGAAAATCCGACGGGGCGATACTGCAGGGATTTGTAGACGAGTATGGGGAAAAGACCCTGGCTGAGCCGCCGGCGCGCGGATTCAACATACTGGCGTGGATGATACCGGGAATCGCGTTTGCTCTGGGACTGGCGGTGGTAGTGGGCTTCATCCGCTACTGGCGGCATCGGCCGGTGGCGGCCGGCCCGGCGCGGCCCGCGATTTCGCCGGAGATGCTGGCCAGGGCCCACCGCGAGATCGACCGGCAAACCAGTGATTAGCCAAACCGATTGAGCAAGTGCTGCGGAGCGGCAGGGAATTGAGATGACGATTTTCGCCGACGTTCCGGCAAACATCGACACGCTGGTGCTGATCGCCTGCGTGGCGTTGACGGCGGCGACCATGATTTTCATTTTCTTTATACAGCCGGATGCCTCCGATTCGGCGCCGCACCGCTCGCACCTCGATCAGTTGCTGGAGCGCCGGGACACGATTTATGACAATTTGCGCGATCTGAAGTTCGAGTACCGGACGGGGAAATTTGCCGAGCAGGATTACGAGCAAATGAGGCAGACGCTCGAATCAGAGGCGGCGCTGGTGCTGGCGGAGATCGAGACGGTGACGGGCAACGAGGCGCGGCTGCCGCGGCGCGATCCAAACGTGCGCGGGCCAGCATTGTCGGGGGGCGGTGGGCCTGCGGGCGGTGGGCCGGCGGCGGGTGTTACCCCGGCGGTGGCGGCTCCGTCTAAGTCCCGTGGATAGAGAAAACTCCTTGCGCAAATTATTTTTGAAAGAAAGCCAGTCGCGCTCGCTACGGCCTCGCCGCAGCTCGCGACGGCATTGCGGCTTGTTGGCTGTTTGCACGCGGCGCGCACTGGCGTCGTGCTTGCTTATTTTACTGGCAGCGGCCGGGGCTGCAGCGGGAACCGTCACCGGCGTGGTACGCAATGGCACCAGCGGCAAGCCGGCCGCGGGAGTGGACGTCATACTGATTCAGCTGCAGGGCGGGATGCAGCCGGTAGCGAACACCAAGACGGACGCGCAGGGAAACTACAAAATCGATAACCCGGCGATTGGGCAAGGGCCGATGCTGATTCGCGCCGTTTATCGCGGCGTGATGTTTCACCAGCCGCTGACTCCCGGCAAGAATGCGGTGGACGTGACGGTGTACGAGCCTTCTTCGGACGCTAAAACGGTTGCGGTGGGCTCGCGGCTGATCGTGTTCCAGCCCAACGAGGCGAGCTTGCTGGTGGGCGAGGAATACGCGCTCCAAAACCAGTCGCAGCCGCCAGTGGCTTATTTTAATGAGAAGGGTGACTTCAACTTCGACATCCCACCGGGCGCGGAACTCTCGCAGGTTTCGTCGTGGGGACCGTCGGGCATGCCCGTGGTGCAGGGAACCATCGATCGCGGGAAACAGCAATACGCGATTGCGTATGCGTTTCAGCCCGGCGATAACGGCGTGCGCCTATCGTATAAGGTGCCCTACGGGTCCAACCGCGCAACGGTGCGGTTCACGTCGCCATATGCGGTGCAGCGCGTGATGCTGGTGGCTCCGCCGACCGTGCAGGTTACGAGCGCAGGCTTTTCGCCGCAGGGTACCGAGCAGGGATTTAACCTCTACACCCGCGACGCCGTGCCCGCAGGCTCGACTTTCGATGTTTCCCTTTCGGGGACGGCGCCTCCGCCTTCGGCCACCCAGGCGCCAGGCGCAGGCGAGGACGCAGGACAGGGTGCGGCGGGGATGCCGCCGCAGAGCCAGGATCAAGTGAATAGCCGCGATTCCGGGGTGGCGATTCAGGCACTGCCCAACCGGCTCGATAACTTGAAATGGATATTGATCGGGGGACTGGCGGCTCTATTCGTGGTTGGGGTGATGATACTGTGGCGGCAGCCTTCCGCAATGTTTGTGCAGGCAGTTGCGGGCGAAACGGCTCCAGTCGTAGCGCGAACTTCCGGGGGCGTTGCCGAACCGCGTCGCGGTCGTGAGGGTCGGGGGTCAGCGCGCAAACCACCCGCAGTGGCGCCGGCGGTTCAGACTTCGATGGCAACGGCAGCGGTGGCCGCAGGCTCGGCTGTGGCTGCCGCGCCGGTGGTCCTGGAAATTGACCGCGAAGTGGAACAGAGCCTCGATGGGCTCAAGGACAAGCTGTTTCGCCTCGAATTGCGCCGCCAGGCGGGGACCATCTCTGAACAGGCCTACGCCGAGGAGCGCAATCGCACCGAGCAGATCCTGCGCGAGTTGGTCCGGGGCTGAGCTGCGGGTGGCTGCATCTTTCCACCAGGCGCGCGAGGAAGGCCGCAGCGGCCTAGCCATCGAATTCCACAAAATCGAAAAGAGATATGGGGCGCGTTTCGCGCTGCGGGGCGTTTCGCTGCAGATTGCGGCGGGGGAGTGCGTGGCGTTGCTGGGCGCAAACGGGTCGGGGAAATCGACGTTACTGAAGATTGCGGCGCTGCTGGTGCGGCCAACATCGGGCGGCGTGACCTTTCCCAATGCCGAGGACATCGCAGCGGACGGCGCGCCGTCGCCTGCCGCGTCAACGGCCGCCGCCCCTTCGCCGGGGGGACAGGAAACGTTTGCGATCAAGGCGCGCATCGGTCTGCTGGCCCACCAAACGCTGCTGTACGATGAGTTGAGTGCCGAGGAAAATCTCGTGCTGTTCGCGAAATTGTATGGGCTCGACCGGCCCCTAGAGCGGGCCGCCGCGGCTCTTGAGCCGGCGGGGCTGGTGCGCCGCGCGAAAGATTTGGTGCGCACGTTTTCGCGGGGCATGCGGCAGAGGCTGGCGATCGCGCGCGCGACGCTGGCCGATCCGGCGCTGCTGCTGCTCGACGAACCCGCGGCGGGCCTTGATCCGGCAGGGCAGCAGTGGCTCGCAAAAAGCTCGAGCGCCTGCGCGACGCCGGCTGCACCATGCTGATGAGCACGCATGGCGCGAGCGAAGCCCATGCGGTGGTGACGCGCGCCGTGCGCCTGGGGGGCGGACAGATCACGGACGACTCCGGTGCTGCAGGTGATCCTCGGCCGATTCTCGCGGCGGCGCTAGCCGCCGGGCACGAGGGTTGAGTGGCGCCGCTTTCGCAGACACGCGATCAGACGGCAGCGCGGGTTTCGGCCGATATCACCGATAAAGGGGAGGCGGCCAGCGCTCCGGTGGTGGCCACAGTCCGCAGATCGACACTGCTGCGCCCCGCGCTCGCGCTGCTGGCCAAGGAATTGCGCACGGAATTTCGCACCCGCGAACTGCTGGCGACCACGCTCGTTTTCGTGCTTATGGTTCTGGTGCTCTTCAGTTTTACGTTTGATCCCACCGCCGCTGAGACGCGCCGCTTCGCGCCGGGCCTGCTGTGGCTGGCGCTGCTATTTGCGGGCTCGCTGATGCTGCATCCTTCGTTCACTCGCGAACAGGCCAATGATACGCTAGCGGCGCTGCGGCTGGCGCCGATCGAGCCGGTAGCCATTCTAGCCGCAAAGATAGCGGCGAATTTGTGTTTTCTGCTGCTGGCCGAGCTGATGCTGTTGCCGATTTTTGCCGCGCTTTATAATTTGAGCTTGCTGCCGGTGATCGGCCGGCTGGTGGTGGTGCTGTTTTTGGGGACGCTGGGGCTCGCGACCATTGGTACGGTGTTTTCAGCGGTATCGGCGCAGGCGCGTATGCGCGAGTTATTGCTGCCGCTCCTGCTGCTGCCACTGATGGCGCCGGCCTTGATTGCAAGCGCGGAAGCAACCGTGGGCTTGTTTGACGATCCCGCGTCTTTATCGCCGGTTTGGACCACGATGCTGGCGGCATTCGACGTCATGTTTCTAACCGTCACCTGGCTTTTCGGCGAGTACCTGTTGGAGGAGTAAGATGACGCACGATATGGCATCGACACCGGCGAGGGTTTCCGAAACGCCTGCGAAGCAGGCGGGCACTGACACCCTGGCGACCTTGGGCGTCGCCCTGCTGCTGGGCGTCGCGGGATACTGCGCGCTGTTCGTGGCGCCCACTGAAAAAACAATGGGGCTAATTCAGCGTATCTTTTATTTTCATATGCCATTTGGAATAACGGCATTCGTTTCTTTCTTAATTTCGTTTTTCGCGAGCATCGCATATGTGCGCAGCCGCAAGCCCAAATGGGATTGGCTGGCCGTCTCGTCGGCGGAGATTGGCGTTCCGTTTATCACCGTAATGCTTGTTACCGGTCCAATCTGGGCAAAGCCCGTATGGGGAATCTGGTGGACCTGGGATGCCAGGCTGACCTCGACGTTCGTGCTGTGGGCGCTGTATGTCTGTTATCTGCTGCTGCGCACGCTCATTGACGATCCGGAGCGCCGCGCGGTGGTGTCCGCCGTGTTTGGCATCTTTGCGGCCTTCGACATTCCGCTGGTCTATTTCTCCATCTGGTTTTTCCGAACGCAACATCCCCAGCCGGTGATTGGGGGTGGCGGCTCGCTCGATCCACGAATGTTTGACGTTCTAATGGTCTGTTGGGTGGCTACGCTGGCGATGCTCGCAATTCTACTGCGCCAGCGCTACCGCTTGGAGGCCTTGCGGCACGGGGTGGCGGAGATGCAAATTGCGGCGGCGCGGCATGACGACGAGGGGTAAAGCTCGCGGGGGGTGCGGGCTCTACTTGGAGCCCGCGCAATAAAGGGAGAATTTATGAAAAATATGAATAGCCTGATGGCGGCATACTTTTCCGTCTGGGCGATTTTCTTTGTGTACCAGTTCAGCGTCTCGCGGCGGCTGGCGCGGCTGCAGGATGAGTTCGAAAGGCTCAAGCAGAACCTGAAACGATGACGTTGCGAACGCCCGTACGCAGCAAGGGCTGATCGCGAGGTAGCGTCGCGGCGCACGAATGCGGCGTCCTTGACACGTTCCCGGACCAGGCATGAGCGAGACCGTATTGACGAATTTCAAGCCCACGGCCAGCGCCTGCAAAAAAGCGCTGGGTGTGGTTTTGTTTCAACTCGGCGGGCCTGATTCTCCGGCAGCCGTGGAACCCTTTCTCTACAACCTGTTTTGCGACCCGGACATTATTAATTTTCCGCTGGCGTGGGTCGCGCGGCGTCCTCTGGCGCGGTACATAGCGAGGCGGAGAGCGAGCGTGGTGCGCGGGCACTACGAGGCCATCGGCGGGCAGTCACCCATTCGACTGCTGACCGAGCGGCAGGCGCGCAAGCTGGCGGCGGCGCTTGCGCCGGAGTTCGACGTGAAATGCTGGGTGGCGATGCGCTACTGGCACCCACTGACGGCGGAGACCGTCGCGGAGGTGCGGGCCGCGTCGCTCGACGAACTTGTCCTGCTGCCGCTGTACCCTCAATACTCTTTGGCTACTACGGCCAGCAGCTTGAAAGAGTGGCGCCGCGTTTACTCTCAAACGCAGGCGCGCTCGGGCGTAACGGGCCCCCGCGAAACTCTGGTCGAGAATTTTCACCTGCATCCCGGGTATATCGAGGCGCTGACGGAGCGAATCAGCACGGCCTTGACGCATTTCGAGGAGCCCGGCAAAGTTCACCTAGTTTTCAGCGCGCATGGACTGCCGCTGAGCCTGATTGCCAAGGGCGATCCTTACGAGCGGCAAATTGGCGAGACGGTGCGCGCGGTTATGGCGCGGGGCGGGTGGCCAAACGCGCACACGCTCTGCTACCAAAGCCGCGTGGGGCGGCAGAAGTGGCTGGGGCCGCCGCTCGAGCCCACACTCGGGGAATTGGCTGCCGGGGGAGCGAAGCAGCTGCTGGTGATTCCCATTTCATTTGTGACCGAGCATATTGAAACACTCCACGAGATCAATATCGAGGCGCGCGCAGCAGCCCTGAAGGCGGGCGTCGAGCAGTTCGAAATGATGGCGGCGCTGGGGGATTCCCCGCGATTCATCGAGGCGCTGGCGGACCTGGTGCGAACGGCTGTGCGCAGCGGGACGGACGAGCATGCGGGTTCCACTGCAATGAGAGGGGTGGAATCATTCAAATCGCCTTGACACCGTATTAGCGGGCAGATTATAAAAGATGGCTTGGTATCATTCATTATTTCTTTCAATCGTTCGCGAGGTTACGCAGTCATATATGGCGGATAATCAGGAATTAAAGACCGGGGAGAGTGTAGCCGCACCTGTTAAACCCGCCGTGGCAGCAGCACCACCGGCCAAGCCACCTGTCGCAGCGCCAGCCAAACCGGCGGCGAAAGCCGCCGCCGATAAGGCGAGCGCGCCTACGCCGGATCGCATGCGGCGGCAGGTGATCTGGGCGGCGGTTTTCGGCTATCTGGGCGTTAATCTTCTGATGACCCTGCGCTTTTTTTTTCCGCGCGCCCTGTATGAACCCAACACGGTTTTTTCCATCGGTTTCCCGGGTGATTTCGGTCTGGGAATCGATCAGCGCTACCTGATGACCAATCGCGTCTGGGTGGTTCGCGAGCCGGACCGCATCTTCGTGATCTTCGCGCGCTGCACCCACCTCGGGTGCACTCCGGAGTGGAAGCCCAGCGAAAATAAATTTAAGTGCCCGTGCCACGGCAGCGGCTACGACTCCGAAGGAGTCAATTTCGAGGGCCCGGCGCCGCGGCCGATGGATCGCGCGCATATCGCGCTCGACGCTACGGGAAAAATTATCGTCGATACCAGCCGCCTGTACGTGGACGACCCGCAGGCGGGGGTGAATCATTTCAACGATCCGGACGCCTTTCTGAGCGTTTAGCGCGAGGAGCGAGAGGACCGGAAGCAGGGAATTAAGGAATTGAAGATTAAGGATTAAAGCTTAAGGAAGCGGGGGGACCTTCACCGGGGCAGTTTCGGGGGGACAGCATGGCGGAAGAAAACGGCGGAAACGGGGGAAACGGCAAACGGACCGGGCTGATTGAGCGCGTCCGCGAAGACGCCGAGGACATAAAAAAGCTGGTCAAGGTAAAGGGCAAAGAGGAGATCGACTCCCTCAAGGACCCCGAAAAGACCCAGCTTTATCGCTCCATCTTTCGCGTCAAGCACGATGAGACGCCGCGCGCCCGCTCGCTGGGCGTGCTGAGCAACGTTTTTTTGCACCTGCATCCGGCCAAGGTCAACCGGGATGCGGTGAAATATAATTACACCTGGGGAATGGGCGGCATCACCTTTTATTTGTTCATCGTCCTGACGTTCACCGGCGTGCTTCTGATGTTTTATTACCACCCCACCAAGGTGCAGGCCTTCCGGGACATTCTGTACCTCGAAAACGACGTGCCCTTCGGCAAATTGCTGCGCAACATGCACCGCTGGGCGGCGCACTTGATGATCATTGCCGTGTGGCTGCACATGTTTCGCGTGTTCCTGACGGGGTCATATAAGCGGCCGCGGGAATTCAACTGGTGCGTGGGCGTGCTGCTGATGGTGCTGACGATGCTGCTGTCGTTTACCGGGTACCTGCTGCCGGACGATCAGCTGGGCTTCTGGGCGGTGACGGTGGGCACGAACATGGCGCGCGCCACGCCAGGACTCGGGAACGAGGGTCCGTTTGGATCGCTGCTGGGCATGACGCCTTATAACGATGTGCGCTTTGCGCTGCTGGGCGGCTCGATTGTGGATGCCAATGCGCTGTTGCGCGCGTACATCTGGCACTGCATCGCCATCCCGCTGATCGCTTCGGTTTTCATGGGCGTGCATTTCTGGCGGGTGCGCAAGGACGGCGGAATCTCCGGGCCCGCGCCGGTGATGCTCGAGTCCGACATCAAGGAAGAGAAGGGGCCGCGGCCGGTGATCATGCGGCCGAGCGGCATGGTGTGAGGAATTGCCGGCGCCAGCCTGCTCTGTAAAGCGAGGCGGAATAAAATGCTAGGAAACTGGCATCAGCTTTGGGAAATTGCTTCGTCTCCGGACAACGTGCCCATCGTCGGGTTGTTGTTCCTGATTCCATTTTACATCTGGTATGCGTTCCGCCAGGCGCTGGCGAACGACCGGCTGATCGAGAAGCTCGAGGCCGATCCCGCCGCCGCGAAGACCGCCTACCGCAAGACGCAACCGTGGAACCCGAAATGGGAGCGCGAAGTTCACACCTGGCCGTACTTGATGCGCATCGAGTTCGTAGCGACGATTTTGGTGACCGTACTGCTGATGGTGTGGTCGCTCACGCTGAACGCCCCGCTCGAGGAGCCCTCGAATCCGAACGTCACCATGAATCCGGCCAAGGCCCCGTGGTATTTCCTGGGCTTGCAGGAGATGCTGGTCTATTTCGATCCCTGGATGGCGGGAGTGGTGATGCCCACATTGATTATCGTGGGGCTGATGGCCGTCCCATATATAGATGCGAATCCGCTGGGCAACGGCTACTACACGTACAAACAGCGAAAATTTGCCATCTGGACGTTTTGCCTCGGCTTTTTAGGCTTGTGGGTGGCCATGATTGTAATCGGGACATTCATACGCGGCCCTGGGTGGATGTGGTTTTGGCCCACGGCTACCTGGGATGCGGAGCGCGTGGAATTCGCGGTGAACCGCAACGTCGATCAGATCTTCGGGATCAACGGGGCGTGGCTCCGCCACTTGCTGCCGGCCTCGAGCGCCGATTACGCCCCTATTCTGGCGCGCACAATTTTCGGTATTTTTCCGATCATTCTGTATTTTCTGGTGGCCGGCTATGCCGGGTATCGGGCCATGAACGCAACCGAATTCGCGCGCAAGATTTTTCGGCGCATGACTCTGCTGCAAATCATCACCACCGATGCTTTTCTGGTGCTGATGCTGGCGCTGCCGGTGAAAATTTTGCTGCGGCTGGTGTTCCGGGTGAAATACATTTGGGTAACGCCCTGGTTCAGTATTTGAGGCTGCGCACGGAGACGCATTCGCAGTTGCAACCGCCATTCAATTCCAAGGAGGATCGGGGTGCCTGAGATCCCGCCGCAGGACGATCCTGTAGTCAGCAGGCCGATGAGCGTGCTGATTTTGGTTTCCGTTTTTCTCCTGTTGCTGACCGTGGCCTGGTCGCTGTATGTCGAATTTTTTGGCCTGCGGCCGTGGCGTGATTATCAGGCGCACTTCCGCGACCTGTACTCGAGCTATTTGCGCAAGCAAATCTCGCAACGCCGGACGCAGGAACAGGCCTTTTACACTTCGCCCGATTACAAAAAGTTAAAGGCTGCGGTGGATGCGGCAGGGGCGGCCGCGCTCCCCGAAGACCGCAAAATTCAGGCGCAAATCGATGTGCTCGACCGCCAGCGCGCCGCGATGACCGGGACGTTTCAAATCGCGCGCGGCCAGGTGGGTGCGCTGACCTATCAGTTGGAACAGATTCCGGAAAGCGATAAAAGCGGCCGAGCCTCGAAACTCAAGGAACTGAACGAGGCGAAAGCAGTCACGTATACCGTGGACTGGCCCAATCCCGACGGCGGCGCCGCGCCCCGGACTTTCAATTACGATCTGCTGAATTCTACCTTCACCTCTCTGATGGCGCAGAAAGCGGCGTTGGTGGCGCAGCGCGGCGGGGTCGATAAGCCCGCCAAGGATGCCCAGGCGGCGGTCGATACGTATGTGAAAGAAAACCTGCCCGGGCTGGGCTCAGCGGACCTCGCCGGCCTGCAGAACAGCGTGCAGAGCATGGACCCGAAGCTGCGACAGATCAACGTCAATCCGCCGGGCACGCAAATCAATTATGTTGGCGGCGTGGGACTGGTCGACCGCTGCCAATCCTGCCACGTGGCCACCGATCCTCTGGTGGTTCCGGTAGTGATGACGCTGACGAAGGCGGACTTGGGCGTCCCCAAGAGCCTCGATGCGCCCTTCACCAGTCATCCCGATCCCGATTTGCTTAAATTCCATCCTATCGAAAAATTCGGGTGTTCGCCTTGCCATGGCGGCAACGGACGGGCGCTCGACACGGTGGAAAAGGCGCACGGACGCTACGAGCACTGGTTGTGGCCGCTTTACTATCCGGAGAATGTGGACGCGGGATGCCAGCAATGCCATGCGTCGGACATGATCACCGAACACGCCCCGGCCCTCAATGATGCGAAACAGACGTACCGCGAGAAGGGGTGCATCGGCTGCCATAAGTTCCAGGGCTTCGACAATCAGGACGAGCTACTGGTGGCTGCTAGGCAGCAAATCCTGCAGTTGGAAAGCGACCGCCAGGCCGATCAACTCGATATTCCGCGTCTGAACAAGCAAGGTGATACGGCCCCGACCAATGAAGCGGCCAACGCTCTCTACCAGCAGGCGAACAATCTTACCGTCACCGTCAGCTCCATGGACGCGCAAGTCGAGCAACTCGATCAGCGCACGCATAGCTTGCTCCAGGAAATCAAAAAGGTGGGTCCGGACCTCAAAGAAGTGCGCATGAAGATCCACAAAGAGTGGATCCCCTACTGGCTGCAGCATACCCATGAGTTCCGTCCCACCACGAAGATGCCGCAATTCCGGTTACAGCCCGACGAAGTACAGGCGATCGCGGCGTTCATCTGGCAGTCGGGGCTTCCGGGCCCCCCTCTTGAGAAGCAGCCGGCGGGCGACGCTGCGCATGGCAAAGTTCTCCTCGAATCACGAGGGTGCCTGGGCTGTCATTCGGTGGGCGAAGGGCCGAACATGATGGGAGGAACCTTCTCCGCGAACCTGAGCCGCGTCGGCGAAAAGGACAACTACGATTACCTGGTCCGTTGGGTGCACAACCCTCGCGAACGGACCCGCCCGTACAGCCCGTTCGAAAAGCGTGACCTGGGCCCTGAGGATTACGCCAAGCACAACGTGCCATTCGTATTTGATCTGGACCATTCGCGGTCTCCGGACGACGGCCACGAATTGATCGTGCAGCAGCCTACGGTGATGCCCAACCTGCGCCTCAGCATTCAGGATGCGCGTGATGTGGCCAGCTACCTGATCACGCTAAAGCATGCCGACGCGCAATACGCCCCCGCGGATTTCATGGATGATCCCAAGCTCGTCGCCCAGGGTAAGAAACTGGTGCAGTTTTACGGCTGCGCGGGATGCCATGAAATCGCCACACTCGAGGACGAAGGGCGTATCGGCACCGAGCTAACCAACGAGGGCAGCAAGCCCATCGAGCGCCTGGACTTCGCGTTATACACCGAAGATGCCAAGCGAGGCATCCTGCCGGACGGAAAGAAATCGCCGCGCGGTTCCTGGTACGATCTGAAAGGGTTCTTCGAGAATAAGCTCGGGAATCCGGCGGTCTACGACAACGGGAAGTACAAACCGGATCCGCTGGATCGTTTGCGCATGCCCAAGCCGAACATCAATTCGAAAGAGCTGGATGGCTTGGTGACCATGCTGCTCGGCAGCACCGATCCGTCTCTGCCTCCCGACTACATGTACAAGCCGTCCGACCAGCGCGCGTCGGTGCAAAGGGGCTGGTGGATCGTCACCAAGTACAATTGCATGGGCTGCCATCAGATCGACGTGGGCCAGAGTTCCGTGCTGATGGGCTTACCCATGTATCAGGGTCAGGAGAAGCAGAATTTGCCTCCGCGGCTTACACAGGAGGGTGCGCGTGTCGACCCCGATTGGCTGAAGCGTTTCCTCGCCAATCCCGCGCTAAGCGCGACCGATACCGACCGTGACGGTGTGCGGAGCTACTTGCAGGTGCGCATGCCCACATTCTATTTCTCGGACGATGAACTGCGGTCTTTGGTGCTTTTCTTTGAAGCCATGTCCCACCAGGCCGAGCCTTTCATACCGCAGAAGCTGGAACCGCTCACCACGGCGGAAATCGTGATGGCGCGCAACCTTTTCACCAGTACGGCGGCGCCTTGCCTGAAGTGCCATGCCACCGGGGAAGCCGCGCACGACAAGAATGCCATCGCGCCTAACTTCCTGCTGGCTAAGGAGCGGTTGCGCCCGGCGTGGACCGAGCGCTGGATTACCAACCCGCAGCTTATCGACCCGGGAACCGCGATGCCCTCGGGATTGTTTCGCCGGCAGGACGATCATTGGGTCTTCTCCGGTCCGCTTCCCGCAAGCTTCCAGGGATATATGGCGACCATGCGGATTTGTTGGTTCGTTATATGCTCCAGATGACACCTGAGGAGCAGCGTAACCTTCTGAGCCATGCTCCTCCGGCAACTGCCGCCGCTCAGAAGTAGTACCATGTTGCTGCGAGGTGCGGGGGATCGCCAGGCATTGATAGAAGCAGGGATAGAAACTGGGACACAAACTGGATTTCTTATCTGACAGGAGGACTTATCAGTTCATGAAAGGCAAATCGTTGGTATTCGCCGGCGCCTCTGTGGCTCTGGCGATTGTAATGATCAGCTGTGGAAACAAGCAGCAAACCACGGAAACACCTGCTCCAGCCGCCAACAGCGCTGGGAAGCCGGTCGACGCTTCCACGGCCGGCACGGTAACGGGGACAATCAAGCTCGATGGCGCCGCTCCGAAGATGAAGGTGATCAACATGGCCGCCGAGCCCTCGTGCGCTAAGCAGCACACCGAACCGGCGATGACCGAAGACGCAATCACCGGGGACGGCGGGACACTGCAAAACGTGATTGTTTACCTCAAGGGTGATTTCAGCCAGTATTCATTTCCGGCGGCTGCCGCCCCGACCACCATCGACCAGAAAGGCTGCCAATACCATCCGCACGTCCTGGCGCTGATGACCAGCGCGCCTCTGCAGGTCATCAATTCCGATCCTACGACGCACAATATTCACCCTGTTCCCAAAAATAACCGGGAATGGAATGAGTCGCAGCCGCCCGGGGCTACGCCGATCAACCAAAGCTTCGCACGCGAGGAAATTGCTGTCCCCGTGAAGTGCAACGTACACCCGTGGATGAAAGCTTACATCGGTGTGCTGGCCAACCCTTATTTCCAGGTCACCGGCAAGGACGGCTCATTTACTATCAAAAACGTGCCGCCAGGTACTTATACGGTAAGCGCATGGCACGAGCTTTACGGCTCGAGCGAACAACCGGTTACGATCGGCCCGAGTGAATCCAAGTCCGTGAACATTACTTTTAAAGCCAACGCGGCGGGCGACTAGTTCCTCGTGGACTTGGCCGAAACTGATCGCTGGTACATCTAACGGTAGGTGGTCGGCGTCTCGTTGTGTAAACGCCAGGCGCCGAACGCCAGAACCATCCGGTTGCCCATGAGCACACCTCCAACAACACAACCCCGCAACCGTAACGTGCACCGCTTCGCCGTTTTCACGGCGTGCTGCACATTTTTGTTGTTGGTTGCCGGCGCCCTGGTCACCTCAAATGATGCCGGCCTCTCGGTGCCCGACTGGCCGCTTTCCTACGGTTCGCTCACTCCCCCTATGGTGGGCGGTATTTTCTACGAGCATGGCCACCGTATGATTGCAGCGTTTGTGGGCTTGCTAAGCATCATCCTCGCTGCATGGCTTTGGCGCGTGGAGACGCGGGGTTGGATACGCTGGTTTGGCGTCGCGGCAGTGGGGGAGGTAATCGCTCAGGGAGTGCTCGGCGGCATCACCGTCCTCTTCTTTTTGCCGGCTCCGATCTCTGCCGCCCACGCTACACTTGCACAGCTCTTTTTCTGTACGATCGTGAGCATCGCGTTTTTCACCAGCGCATGGTGGCAGCGGCAGCGGACTTCCATTTCAGACGTTGGTGCTCCGCGCATTCACGCTCTGGCCTTGGCGACGGCCGTTGCAACGCTGGCGCAATTGGTTCTCGGGGCGGCGTTTCGGCATAAGGCCTTTGGCATTATTCCGCATCTTGTTGGCGCGGTAGTCGTCACCGGCCTGATTTTTTGGCTTGCCGGTGTTTTGAAGCGCCGCTTTGCGGCTGTTCCCGAATTGCGTGCCTCCGCGCGCGTGCTGCACGGGTTGATCGGACTGCAACTGCTGCTGGGCGGCGCGGCCTGGTGGTCAAGATCCTATTCGGCGCAATTTCCTCAGCCCATTCCAGTCATGGTGACCTTCACGGTGGTGCACACCGTAACGGGCGCTCTGGTGCTGGCAGCTACGGTTTTGACGGCGCTCGCCTGCTACCGGCTAGTGGGACGTTCGGATGCGTTCGCTATTCGCGCTAGCGCATCTGGATCATCGCAACCACAGCAGGTGGCGCTATGACCACTGCCGCCGCCGCGAGCGGCTTATCTCGCCCCATGGCTTACGTCGCGCTCACTAAGCCCGATGTCTCCTTCCTCGTGGTCATGACCACCCTTGCTGGGTATCTCCTGGGGACGAGCGGACCGCTCGACTGGCAGCGCATGGCACATACCGTGATGGGAACAACGTTGGTGGCGGCCGGTACCTCCGCGCTCAACCATTACCTGGAACGGCACTCGGACGCGCGGATGCGACGCACCGCCTCGCGGCCCCTGCCCGCCGGAATACTGGCGCCCACGCAGGCACTTTGGTTTGGAGTCGCGCTGATCAGCGCGGGGATTATCGATTTGCTGTCGGCCACCAACGCGCTCGCGTCGCTGCTGGCTATCGTCACTTCCTTGGCATATCTGGGGGTGTACACACCGCTCAAAACCCGCACCGTCTTGGCAACGTTTATTGGTGCGTTTCCGGGCGCGGTGCCTCCCTTGATCGGCTGGGCTGCGGCGCGCGGATCGCTCGGGCCCGGTGCGTGGGTGCTATTCGCCATCCTATTTCTGTGGCAGTTCCCCCACTTTCACGCGATAGCCTGGATGTATCGCGAAGATTATGGCCGTGCCGGCATCCGTATGCTTCCCGTCGTGGATCCTGAGGGGCGCGCGACGTTCTCGCAGATTTTATTCTGTGCCGCCGCGCTGATTCCCGTAAGTCTCCTGGCCTCGGTCATTGGCTTGGCGGGCGTGCGATTCTATTTCGCGGCTCTGTTAGTGGGATTATTACTGGTGGAAGTTTGCCTGTGGGCATCGGCGTCCAAAACAAACGTGCGGGCCAAATGGCTCATGCATGCCACCGTGCTGCATTTGCCCTTGCTCCTGGGGCTGATGATTTTCGATAAGTTTTCGCGGTAGCAAAAACTCGAAATCGGAGGTCATGTAAAATCAAGCGATGTCCACCCAAAATCGCATTCTAGGCACGGTCATAGCATGCGTCACGGTGATCGTTTTATCGGTGGCGGGGCTGGCATCGGATTTTATGACGCGCTTGATTTCCAGCGTCGACGGTTTATTGCTTCTGATGATCTGCCTGATAATGGCGGGCATTTTTTCCTTGATGATATTTGTACTGGCCAAAGAAGCGGGCTGGCTGCCATCTCGGTCCCACGCGCCTGCGGCGGCCTCCGCTGTTGCTTCGCCGCGGCCTGCGGATCAGCCCATCCAACCCAATCAGGCCACTCATCCTGTGGCGCCAGCGCCCGTGGCCCCGGCCAAGCCTGGTCCACCTGCTCCTGTGAAAACCACGACTCCTGCAAAGTCCCCGATAAAAGCTGGGGAAGGGACCTAGGCCCGTCTGCTTTTAGGTTTCGCTACCGCCTCGTCGTCGTTACTTCGTGCTGTATGATCTTTATGCCTCTCCGGGCATGAATGACCATCCTAACTCCATCGTCATCTGGAATCGCCGGCAGCGCCCGGTCTTCGAAGCCGGCCCTGAAACAGCGCTGGCTGATCATCATCCTCGCGCTCACTTTTTTGTTTGTTCTTATGCCGTTTCTGTTTTGGCAGGCCACCTGGTTTGGGCGGCCGCTCAATGATGAGCAGTTGGAAAGGGCATTAGCCGATCGCGAGCACCCGCGCGAGATCCAGCACGCCTTGTCGCAAGTCGCCGACCGCGTCCTCTCCGTCAATCCCGCCACACGCGATTCCGCGCGCCGCTTTTATCCCGACGTTATACGCATCGCTCAGAGCGGCGGGGACGAGCTTCGCCTGACTGCGGCTTGGGTGATGGGACAGGATAATTCGGTGGCGGAATTTCACCGCGAGCTGACTGCATTACTACGCGATCCGAACCCGATGGTGCGCCGCAACGCGGCACTTTCGCTGGTTCGTTTTGCCGATGTCGGCGGCCGCGATGAAATCCGCGCGATCCTCGAGCCTTATTCGCTCGCCGCTCCCCGCGCCGGGAAGCTAGTCGAGCGCCTCAAGCCTGGTGATGCGATTAATACCGGTACATTGCTGGGGAGCATAGATGCCGATCGGGAAAAATCTGAGCTGCGTTCGCAAGTGCCGGGCAGCATCGATCGCTGGCTCGTAGGCAACGGTATCACGGTTTCTGCCGGTCAGCCGATTGTCCGCGTCGAACCGAGTGACGCAGAAGTGTGGGAAGCGCTTCGCGCACTCTACTTGATTGGAAAAAAGCAGGATATTCCCGCCGTTGAGCGTTTCGCCAGCGCCGCCAGTGGTATGCCGCCGAATATTCGCCAACAGGCCGAAACTACCGCGCAAGCCATTCATGCCCGCGAATGACAGCCGCCAGTAACGCAGTTTCCTTAATGTCGGGTAAAACGAAGGGACCGCGAGAAGCTAAACCAATCAATAGGGGAGAGAACCGTTTTCCGATTCCCACTCGCCCGTCGGGAGCATATCAATTGCATCCCAAGGGCAGCCTTCGAGGAAAGCGCCGTCTGGTCCTTTGCTTGTGCAAAGCTTGCAACCGATACACAAGAGCGGGTCCACGATAATTCGGCCGAAAGGCGCATGGTCCGGGTCCGGACTCCAGTACATGCAATCCTCAACCGGACAATACTCCACACACGCGGGTGAACCGGCACACCCCGTACAATTTTCGTTGATTATCGCAAGGATATGCGGCTTGCGCTTGCGCTTGGTGGTGGTGCCTTCCGACGTCGGTTCGTACTTCACCACCTGTCCGGCTACGTATTCATCAATCGTTGGACTGCTGTATGCCACGGTCATTCCTTGATGGTATTTGCAGCGGTTCATTTTGAGGGACGCGCCCGGAGAAGTCAAATACGCAGCGGCAATTGATGTTGAATCGCCTTTGTTCGCGTGACATCCAAACATGCGGAATTCGTCGCAATTTGTAATCGAAACAGCCTCTAAGGATGCTATAATATGTCTTCGGTCGCTGCGAATTAGCGCCGATGGCCCCACGAGACTTTCATCACGGGAGAGACTCCAGATGCTGCAACTTACTGATAACGCGACCTCTAAGGTCAAAGAAATCATGACCCAACAAAATCCTGCCCCGTCGGCACTGCGAGTCGCCGTCGTAGGCGGCGGGTGTTCCGGGTTCAGCTACCATATGGCCTTTGACAATCAGGAAAACCCGGCTGATAACGTGTATCAATTCGATGGTGTAAAGGTTTTGGTCGATCAGATGAGCGAAATGTATCTGGACGGCGTGCAAATCGATTACATCGAAACGCTTGAGGGTGCGGGATTTAAGTTCAATAATCCCAATGTAAAAAGCACTTGCGGCTGCGGCAGTTCGTTCAGCGTCTGACCAGGCTCTTGTTTGATAGTCTATGGGGGCTCCCGAGATACACTTCCGGGGGCCCTATTTTTTGCTAGGGTCCGGCAATGTACCCGTTAAGATTACACGTTGCAGCCAAACCCAACCTTCGTAGACCCTTGGGGTTAAGGATACCCAGAGACATTGCTTCTGCAGCCTATGGAGAAACTATGACACCCCGAATCTTGTTGACCGCTGTGCTCTTTATCGGTGCCGGGCTCTTGGTTCGTGCGCAAAACAAATCCGCCGGTCAAGTGGCATCACCAGTTGCAGGCGATCCGACTCCGAATGCCGCAACAGCTATTGAGAAACGCGTTGAAGGTTTCTTGAGAAACGTATACGCGTGGGGCTCAGATTTCGAGGTGAAAGTAGGGCCGGTGAAGCCTGCGTCGGTCAGTGGCTTCTACGAAGTCCCTGTAAGCGTAGGCACAAATGGCCAATCCGATTCTGCGATCGTGTACGTGTCCAAAGATGGTCGTTATATGTTCCGAGGAGAAATCCAAGACATGAACAGCGACCCCTTGGCCGCGACGCGCCAGCAGTTACATCTCGACGGGTTCGCCTCTAAAGGGCCGGCAGATGCAAAGATCATTCTCGTTGAGTTTGCAGATTTTGAATGTCCCGCTTGCCGTCAACTCGACGCGGTGCTACGTCCCTTGCTACAAAAGTATCCTGGAGTTCGTCTCGTTTTCAAAGACTTTCCCATCGAACAATTGCATCCGTGGGCAATGACGGCTGCATTGGCGGGTAGGTGCGCCTTACAAACGAGCTCTGAGGCGTTCTGGAAGTTTCACGACGCCGTCTACGATAGCCAGGATCTCATCTCGCCTGAAAATGCCTACAACAAACTCAAAGGCATTGCAGAAGGTTCCGGCGTCCCGGATGAACAATTTCAAACCTGCATGGCCGACCCTAAAACACCCGAAGCTGTGCACAGAAGTCTAGATGAGGGCCGCTCCCTGCAAGTTTCCGCCACGCCCACCACGTTCGTCAACGGTAGGCGCTTAGTTGGCCCAGATGAGCAGTCATTACAGCAGTTCATCCAGTTCGACATAAGGGCGCCTCAGTTGGCACCATAGTTTAAACGAAGCGAGATGTTCCACGTGGAACATAATATACATTATCGGCTGGTGGCTTGTCAATAGGAATTTGGAGACTGGTTATGGTAATTGGGCGGGGTTGGGTGGGCGGATTTTGCGGGATTGGGGATTAGTGGTGGGTGGCTGCTGCGGCTGTGGCGCCTAGGGCGGCTCCGATGGCCAGCCATTTGGCTCCTCGTTTCATGCGTAGCCAGAAGGTTCCGCCTTTGGCGGCTTTGATGGCGGCGTCGCGTTCGGTGGAGAGGGCTGCTTCTTTCGAGCGCTCGTCGGTCAGGTCGCTTTGCGCGGTACTGAGCCTCGCTTGGCAGGCACGGCAATCCTGCACGTAATCGTATAGCGGCTTGAGGTCGGCCTGGGGGATGTCGGCGGCCGCGTCCGGCACCGGTTGAACGGCGGTGGGCGCGGGCACCGTCAGCAAAAGCGGTTCGGGCAGCGCGGGCAAGAGTTGCGGAAGTTGCGCTACGATTGCGGCGGGCGTCCGGGTTTCGCGCTTGGCGGCTGCGATGCTCGCCAGCGTTTTGTGCAGTGCGGCGTCGCGCTGTTGTTCGCGGCTGCTGGCTTGCTCGAGTACCCGCTTTTGCGCGCTCAGGGTGGCGGCCAGTTGCACGGCGTTATCGTGTGACACGAGCCAGGAGCGCGCAGCGATCCATCCCACGGCCACGATTGCGACTGCGGCGCCAGTTAGGAGCAGCGCGGGGGTACGACGCAGAACAGTTGCTGGTGAGAACATTTCGTGTTCCTTTCCGGATGCCGGCAAAGCGGGATGCGTGAGGCGCGCGGGCAAGCAATGCCTTGTCACGACGATTGAAGCAGCGCGGGCGCGCGGCCCAGAAGTTTGCTCTTTCGCGCCCCGGGGAAAAATCCCGGGTGGCCGTTTAGAATCGACCGATGAGCGAACTGCAATTTGCGCGCGATATCCGGCAAAACAAATTTGCGGGCATTATCGCGATGGAACTCGGTTTCTCGTATGAACTCGAGGAAAATGCCTGGGGTTTCCGTCGTTAATCGACGGACGACGCGAGCTATAAATCCGAGCGGTATCCCAGGTTAACAAATTTGCGGGCATTATCGCGGTGGAACGCAGTCTTCCTTTTGGCCTCGGGGGAAAAGCCTCGGGTCGCCGCCATGAATCGATGACGCGAGCTATAAATCCGAGCAGTATCCCGGTTAACAAATTTGCGGGCATTATCGCGGTTGAACGTAGTCTTCCTTTTGGCCTCGGAGGAAAAGCCTCGGGTCGCCGTCGTTAATCGACGGCCGACCCAGAGCTACAAATCCGAGGTGAAGGCTGGATGCGGCCGCTCGCGGCGGGTATCGCGGCGGGTGGCATCGCAATTCCCTTTTTGGCTTTCAATCCATGTCGAGGGCTTCGGCGGCAGCGCGACCGGTCAGGTAGAGCGGCTGAAGCGACGGCGGCCGCAAGGGGAACTCGACGCCACGCAGGCGGGTTGAACAAGTCCGGCACACTGAGCGGCCGGCCTTCTCGATCGCGGCACGCTGCAGGCAGAGGTTAGAGAAAAAGCATGGCGGCGCGGCAAAGGCAAGGGGCGCAGCCGGGCGGGGCGCTGGCATGAGTGCGGCCTCCTGGGTGGACCACTGGATTTGTAAATTCGAGCCGAGATGGATCGCCTGCCGTGGCGATCGAGAAGACAACGCTCTCTCTGCGCCCAGAAAAAGCCTGAGGTCGCCGTCGGAGACCGACGGACGACCCGAGCTGGCGCGATGGCCCGTGTGTAGGCGGTGCTTTCATCGAATAGGCGACGGAAGCTCCGTACCTTTTCGCCCGTGCGAAAAAGCCTCGGGTCGCCGTGGTAAATCGGCGCACGACCCGAGCTACGAGTGCGGGAGGCGCCGCGCGTGCGCGCGTCACGCGGCCCGTCAGCGAGCCGCGTAATGGGTGACACGAGCGAGCACGGCGGCGGGATAATCGCGATTCGCGCCGCCATTCCATAAGGCGAGAGCTCGCTCGACGTGGCCCTCGGCGGCTGCCAACTTGGCCGCGAATACGCGGCAGCCGATATCGAGCGCGGCTGCGGGTTCGCAAAGAGCGGCGAGCGACGCGCCGGTGAAGCCGTGCTCGCGCGCGACTTGCCCCATCACCTGCATCAATCCCCAGGAGAATGCGCGGGCGTGCGCCTCGGTTGCGGAGGCGATCGCCCCGGTGGCCATCCGCGGCGCAATGTACTTTGCGTAGAAGGAGGGCTCGTAGCGCAGCGCCCAGGGGTTCCAGCCAGATTCCTGCTCGACGATGGCGCAGACCAGGTCGGGCCAGAGTGCGTGCGAGCGGGCAGCGTCCTGCGCAAGCGGAACGTACTGAGAAGGTGAGGTCAAGGCGAGCAGAGGGTGCGAGCTAATGGGCGCGCCCATCCGTATTTTTGTCGTGGTGTTCGGGATCGGGGAGATCCAGGACACGCACCGCAGGCTGCTCTGCGAGCGTGATGCCGAGACGGGCGGCAATAAGATGCAGCGCATGGTACAGGTGTGGCAGATGGATGCGCGCCATGTCGTGTACGAACGCACGTTCGGCTTCCGCGGTGCGCATGCGGCGGTGCAGCCAGCGCACAAAAATGCAAAATTGCGTGAGCACTGTAAAAGCAACGATCAACCAATACGGATTCATACGCCTCGCGTGAGGATAATTGCCCGGGCTCCAAGTAGAGCCCGCACCTGAGCTTCGCCTTCGCCACCAGGCGCGTGACGGCGGACCCGGAGTCTTGCTGTAATGTGTGGGCACATGTGCGCGGCGCCGAGGGTTTCTGGCCCGGTTATTCCTTCAGACAGGCCTTGCCAATGGGGCACGGACGGTGGCTCGGCGTGCTCACCGAGGGTTCACGGGCGTTCGTCGGACGTGCAGCGATCGTTCCTCGAATGGGCGCGCGGCTACAGCAATTTGCCGAGCGTGCCGCCAAGCGAGTTGAGGAACGACGATCCGAAAGTCGGCGTCTTGGCCACATTCGCGCTGACGTTGAGAAGCTCCGACGGAATGCCCAGTGTGCGGCCGAGCAGCGAGCTATTCACGCCATACAGACCGGAGAGCCCTTGGAGCGCGGTGAGCTGGTCCTGCTTGGATTGCCCGGCGAAGGCCAGCTGATTTTGCTGCGCGAGGCTCGAGGTTTGCTGGCCCTGCTGCCGCGCGAGGGCGTCGAGCATGTCTCCATAGCCGGCGGAATTATTGGTGCGCGCCAGGCGATTGGCCGCACTCGAGGCCAGCGCTGCGAAGGTGCTGGCGAGCGCGCCCATGGATTGGCCGGTAATGGCGGTTTGCTGCGCGGGCGTATAGCCGGGATTGGCGAGCAGGTTCTGATAGCCGGCGGCGGCGGTATTTTGCAAGGACTGGTTCTGCCCGTAGAGCTGCTGATTCATGGCGTTCTGTGAAGCGAGCTGCTGATCGGTCAATTGCAATGTTTGCTGTTGCGCTCCGCGTCCCATGGGTCCTCCGTTCTACTGAGTGCAATTCCCTGCTGCGAATGTGGGTACAAATATGTCTTCACAAATTGATTGGCGATCGGCCGTCTGTGTCTTCACAAAATTTGCAGCGCTGCGTTTGGCGTGCGCACGAACGCACTGGCCGGGCGTTATATGAGCCGCGTGTAGCACGTCCACGGGTCGCGGCGCCAGCCAAGGGAGGCGAGCCGGCGTCCAAACGCGCGCGCGATGGGTGGCGGAATGAAGGCCTGCACGTCACGTAGTCCGTGGGCCGCGGCGGCGCGATGGGTGGATTCGTGCAGCGCGGCCAACCATTGCCAGCGCTCGCGCGGCGCGCCATCGCGCGGGATCGGCGAGCAGATACGCCTCGGCGGTGAGCCGCAGCAGCGCGGCCATGCGCGGCCGTCCGGCGTCTTCGAGCACCAGGCGCACCAGGAACAACGGGTCCGCGAGATCGGGAAACGCGTAAGCGAAATGCTGCGCGGCGTGCATCGCGCGCAAGTCGTCGAGGTCGGCGTCCGTGTAGGCGCGCACGTTCATGGTGCGAGTCGCGTCGCGAAGACTTTGGAGACCGCGATGCCGGCTCGCGAAAAAGCGCGGCGCACGATTGTGCCGCTTACGAAAGTGCGGGTCACAACGGTGTATTGCCGATCGACAACGTCTGATCGACGCCAAATCCGCTGCCGCCCTGCTGCGCGCTGGCGGTGCCGCTGCCTGAAGAGGGCTGCAGCGGCGGCCCGGCCAAACCGCCTCCCGTGACCGCTACCGGCGGAGTGCCGAACGCTACGGGCGGCGAAGGCACCGAGCCGATGTACTGGCTATACGCGCGCCAGTAGAGCGTCTGGTTGCCGATGGAGACGCGCAGATTGCGCGAGCTGCCCAGAAAATAAACGTGCGGGGCGGCGAAAGCCGGCGTGGTGTCGGATTCGGCGAAATAAAAAATACCGCGCCGCACCGGCGAGTTGTCGGTGAGCGCGATATCGAAGATGCCGTCGGCCGCCGCCACCGAGAGTCCGCCAATCGGCGCCGGCGCGGCAATCGAGCCGGCGGGATCGACTCCGGTGGCGCGTCCCAGCGAATTCACCGCGCCTACGACTTGCTGGAGCGATTCGTAGAGATACGGATCGCGGGCCTTGATTTGCGCGAGCTGTGGAATGGTTAGCATGATTTCGGCGCTACCTCGATGCGGCAGCGCGCGTCAGAGTTTTGCGGGCCCACGCAATTCGGAACGGAAAGAGCCTCAGGTCGCCCACGACCGCGACGCACTAAGCTTTCGCAATGCTTGATGCGGGGATTTGCGGGACGACCCGAGCTACAAGTGCCCCGGCCTCACACCAATTTTCATCGCATGGTAAATTCGCCGCGTACTAATTTCCGCCACTTACTAATTTCCGCCGCGTACTGGGGACCACGGGTCGGGCTTGAGCGACGGCACCAGGCGCGACAACTGGAACCAGGCCCCCGGCTGGTTGGTGCCTACTTGAAATGCCGCGCGCTCGGCGAGCACGTTGATCGGCAGCTCGAGATCCTTCGGCGCCGGGGAGCTTAGCGGCAGCGGCGCGAGCGCGGTGGCGAAGGATTCATTGTCGGCAAAGACGCTGAGATTCAAATTCCCTGCCCCTTGGACGTAGCACGTCAGGTACACAAAAAGTTTGCGGTGCGATTGCACCTCGAGCTGCTGCTCCTCATCGACGCTGGGCACAAAATAGGTGGTGTAATACCCGGCGATGGCGGCGCCATCGTCGGAGAGCTGCGCATCGCTCAGCTCGTAAATCTTGCCGTTGCCTGAGCCGCCGGCGCCCCCGTTGCCCAGAAATAATTGCGCGGTGCCGTCGGAGCGCTCCGCGAGCGTGGCGCAATTCGCGGCCATATTCCACGGCGCCCATTTGCGGCAGCGTCCCGCGGACATGAATCGCCCGGTATAAGCGCTAGCGTGTAGCGAGCCGAGCGTGGCGATATCGCTCGCGCTGTTGAGCCCGCGGTAATCGAGGGCCAGGACGCGATTGGGCTGCGTCGCGGGCGCGATGGGCACGCCCACCAGGATGCGCTTGGCGCGGGTATCGACGCGCACCCACAGCGTGTGTCCCGCGGCCCAATTGATCTGATCCCACAGCGGCTGAATTTCCTGCGAGATTTTCACGGGTTCGCCGCCATCGAAAATGTACAGGCCGGAGCGGTCAGCGATCACCGCCCAATCCTCGCCGACGTCGGCGCCGTGCACCGAAAATGTGCCCACGGTGCGCGACACTTCGTTCAGCGTCCAGTGGGCAGGCTCGTTGACGCCGTCGTCCTGGGTCGCGTGGAGGGAGTGCTCCTTGACGAAGTAGAGCAGGCCGCGCAGCACGAAGGCGGCGCGTACCGCCTGCCCGTTATTCGCGGCCACGGCCAAAAGGCCGGTGACGCCGTCGTAACTTTCCGGGTCCTCGGGAAAACTGGCGCGCACCAGGCTCGAGTTATACGGCAACGCGGTGGGAAAAATCTCGAGGTTGTCGATCGCGAACCCGCCCGCGCTCGAGGGCGTGCCGCCGGCGTAAACGCGCAGCAGCAGGTCGGCGGGAATAGTCGTGAGCGGCGCGGTGAGCGCCCCGATATATTCAGCAAAGCCGCTCTGCGCGTTCACTTGCGCGGCCGTAACTTGCAGGCCCGCGGTCTGTAGGCCCGTCGAGGCGCTGTAGAGACTCGATATGCAGCGCGCCCTGCGCGAGCGCCGCGTAGGCCTGCACGCGGGCGCGCACGGAATATCCGGTGTTCGGGGAAATGCGCGGCACGCCATCGGGATCGGTCGCGGCGGGCTGCGTAATCATGCCGCGAATCGGGGTGACGCCGTCGCCGATGATGTCGTAGCAGGCGCCGGCAATGGGGCTCGCATCGCGCAGGCCGCCGAGGCCGCTGGTCAAATCGGTGGCCCAGCCGAGCGGCGTGTTGCCCGTCCAGCCGCCGTCGAAGCTCAGGTTCGCGAAATTGTTCAGCTTGTTGCGCTCGCCCCACCAGAACAGGCGCGAGGAGTAGCCAATCACGCCGGCGCACTCGCCCAACTCCACCAGGCTAAACAGCGAGTCGGCGGGCGAGCCTGCGAGCAGCACGGTGTCGGAGAAATCGAGCGTCACGCTGGTGGTGGTGTTGTTGCCAATCACCATGCTGGGCGTGTTGGCCAGCCCGGTGGTGTAGAAGAACGAATCGCCGCCCGCCGCTGTGAAAGCCACCACGCGCGCGACCACGTTCTGGTCGCCCGACGCCAGGGGAATGCCGCTGATCGTGACGCGGCGCCCGCCCGCCGCATTCCAAGCAACCGGCGGCGAGGGCTGCGTCAAATAGCCCTGCCGCGTCTTGAAGAACACCGCCATCTGGTGCACGCCCGCGGAGATTTGGGGCGTGAGCGTCGCCGTGCCCGCCCCGGAGGCGCTGGCGGCGCCGCTTTGCAAATACGTGAAGCTGAATGGCGAAGGAACCGCGGCAATCACGAAGACGCCGTTGAACGAGGCGTCGGTAACGCCGGCGATCGTCACCGTCTGGCCGGCCGAGTATCCGTGCGCGGAGGTGACGGTGATGGTGGCTACCGCGTTCGCGCGCACCGCCCCGGTGGGCGCTGCCGCGATGGCTAGCGCCGGCTCCGCGGCGGCATCGCCGACGAAGGCGGGCCCCGCTCCGGGCCCCACCTGGCTGACGCGATCGAAATTCGTGCCGTCGTATTGCCGCGGAATATCCGCGCCGAATTTTCCGTCGGAGATGGCGATATATTCGCGCCCAAACAGCGTGGCGGATTTTGCGCGCGTGTTCGGCGACAGACCCGTGGCGACCGGCGACAGGCTTCCCGGCGACACCTCGCCCCACAGCGTGCCCGCCGAGTCGAGCGCCAGCAGCGTTTGCGCCAGGTTGGGCTGGATGTACGTCTTCAGATAATTGATGGTGGGATTGCCCGCGAGCGGCGCGTAGATGGACAGCAAGCCCGGCCGGGTTTTCACCGCGCCCGCGATAAAGGCGACGTCGGCGCAATCCGGCGACACGCCCGGCGGTAAATCGCACGGCGCCATGTCCGTAACCAGGCCGCCGAAAAGATCGAGGGGAGCATCCGTTGTGCCCAGGACCGTCATGTGCCTACTTTCAGTGACATTGGTGTGCTTTCCTCAAGGCGTGTTGCCATGCCGCCGGTTTAGTAGCGCAGGCACTCCTGCCTGCATTACTCAAACCGTCGCATGGCCGGGGGCCGCGCTTCGGCGGCTGTTACCGTTAGCAATTGCGCCAGGTATAGGGACGCCGCCGCCGTGCGGTCTGCTGTTCGCGCTGCGTAGCGCGCACCAGCAGATCCTCGAGCGCGTCGGCGCCGGCCTCGTCCCAGCGCGCGGCTTGCGGAGCCCCGCGCGCGGCGGAAGCCATGGCCGCGGTGAAAAAGGCGATCGCCTCCTGCGCGTTGCGGATGAGCACTGGGCTCGTCGCGTCGGTAAGATCGGGCAGAGCCTTCTCATAGCGCAGGCGTATCTGCGTGTCCTGCGTAGCGCCGAGAAAATACAAGCCGTCGGCGCGCCACTCCCAATAAACCAGGCTCGCGTCCTGCGGCAGCGAAGGAAGCCCGCCATGCGCAGTGAGGTCGAGCATCTCCAGGAAGTCTTCGGTCGAGCCGCTGGGCCTCTCCCACAATTTCAGTGGCACCAGCAAATCGGTGGGCAGCTGGTTGGGAGGCGCGGTGGCGTCGGTGATGGAGACTTGTAGCGACGCGTCCACTCCGCTTACCGCTGTCACCACCAGGAGCGCGTCGTCGCTCAGAAATGTTCCCGACTGCACGCCCGCCAGAGCGCGTTGCACTTTGCGATACGCCGAGTTGGCGTAGGGCAGCAGCACGCCGTCGGTAAACAAATTGCCCGCCGCATCGTTCAGCAACGCACGCACCAGCGAGGTGATTTGTCCCGCGGTGTTATACGCGGATGTTCCGACAACCGGCATTATTCCCTCCCCGAGCGCGAATGGTCGGCGTCATGCGCGACTCCTAATGTTGGTCTCCCCGGGCCGCCCAAATGGTCGTCCGGGCGGTTGCCGGCATGCTCGTCTGGCCGGTCGCGGGGACCGTCGATGTGGCCGCCACGGTTGTCGGAGTAAGCGCCGCGGTCGTCGCCCGCGCCACCGGCGCTTCCGCCGGGCGCCGCTCGTTTCGTCCTTCGGGCTGCCGGTCGGGGTGCTGCCACGCATCACCGTCGGAGTCGCTCCAGCCGGAATCACGCGGCAGCGGCGATTGTTTCAAATAGGCCGCGACACCGATGATGGCGCTCATCACCGCGCTCACGCCGGCCAGTGAAAGCGTGTGCCCAAATCCCGAAGCCAGATTGAAATGTCCCGGATCGATCCCGATTGCGGCGAAGCCCGTGATGACCCCATTTGCGCCGCCGGAGATCACCGCGGCCAGCATTCCGTGCAGCCAAATTTTCGCCTTAACCATGCCACCTCACTGTATTTAATGTTTTCGCCGCGATGGTTGCGCAGCGGAGGTACGCGTGCCGCATCTTGCCCGCATCGTTCTAACCGGGAGGATCTGCGAATTGCCTCGCTGCGAAAAACACACCAGCGGGAATGCCGGTGCAGCTGAAACCATCAAGCGCCTGTATTACTGGATCACGCGCGCCTGCCAGGTCACCGCGCTGGGCGTGAGGCTTCCCGCGCTGGGATTGCATACGCGCACGCTCACGGTGTTTGCGGCGCTTACCCATGCCGACCAGGAAAGATTCACGCTGCCCAGGCTCGCCGTGGGACTTGCGCTCGCGACGCCGGTACTGGCCGCGCCGGTCACGGTAACGTTTTGCTCCTGGCAGGTCTGGGCCGCAATCGCCGTATAAGTAAGCGTCGCGCTCGCGGCGAGCGGAAAATTCGCCGCCGATATTTTGCCGGCGACTTGCAGGTCGCCCGCCACGCCGCCCACGGGAACCATGCCAACACCAAATGGTCCGCCCTTGCCAACCCAGCCAGGACCGTTGGGGTTTAATTCGTCGGTCGCTGCGACGTACCACGGGTTGTTATCTATCTGAACTGGCTCAGCAGCAGTACCAGTCGCGCCCGTGTCCACGAATGGACTCGCCAGCGTAGAAGTAAAACGAACCGTAGAACCATTGGTGTCGTCCTCGACGGGGCCGCCAATCCGGCGGTAAATGTTATAGGTGACGGCTCCTGGAGGCGCAAATCCTAGCGAAATTGACTCCGAGGCAGTCGGCCCTGTCAGCGTCGAGCAGACGCTTCCTCCGGGAGGACCTTCATTTCCGCCGGCGTCCACGCCCACGACCATCCAGCACACCAGGCCCGAAGCGAACGTTCCGCCACTCGCGGACGGCGTGGTGTTGTAGGTCGGCGGAAATATCGGAATTTTAAGGCCGCCGCCAAACGCCGCGCTCGCCGAGTTGGCGAACGTGGTGAGGCCGCCGTGCTTGTTCACGTGAAAATAGCTGTTGTTAAATCCGTAGATACCGAACGGACACTGGGATTCGAGGCAGCCGAATTCGATGGCCCCATCGAACAGCGCCGGCCCGGTGGTGTTAGTGCCCGGAGGCTGCCGATAAATCGGACCTACAGCGCCGGGATTAACAAGCAGGCTCGACGTAAATGAGTGCCCGGTATTCAGGAGCTTGACAACCGGCGCGGCCCCGTTGCCGACCGTGTCCGCAACAACCGGTTCATACAAATCGAATCCCCCGAAAGTGGTGCCGGTCATATCCAAGCAGAACATGCAATCCGCGCCGCCTTCGTAAAGCTGCATGACCGAGCGCACGAAAGAAGTGAGCCCGCCCGTCAGGCACAGGTGCGTATCGAAGTTCACTCCGCGCATGTTCAGAAATGTTTTGTTGAATTCAATGATGCGCGGCGGATCGCAACCCATCCCACCATTATTAGTAGTGATAAAATTTGCGCTCGGCTGGCCCGTCGGCGAGGACGACAACAGCCCACCCGCGTCGAAGTAGTACCCAAAGCCATTCGTAGCCTGGAAAGGCGTGCCTGCGTCAGTGGACGCCTGCGACCACACGTTGCGGAAAATCGTATTCCCGCTCTTGTTTTCGGCGAGTTGTACGCCGGGCCCGTAAAGCGAAATGTTCTGTACCAGGCCGTTGAAGCCGGAGCTATTCTCCAGGCTGACCGCCGGATTGAGCGAAGTGGCGATCATGCAGGTGGGCACATTCGTGAAGGGAATGGTGCCCTGCGCCTGCACCGTAGGATCGTGGCACGCCAGCGTATAGCCGTTCGGCACGTGCATCGTCGCCGTGGGATTGAACCGGCCGCCGAATGAGAGATTGATGAATTTCTCCGGCGACGGCAGCGTGAGCGATCCTTTGCAATTATCGGGAAACAGCGGAGTCCCGCCGCTCGTCAGCATCCCGGAAACCGTTGTGTTCATCGGGGTGCTGTCATCGTTCGTGTTATTGCACAGCGCGCCCGCGGCCCGCACGTCGGTCCACGGCACCTGGGAACCGGCAATCACGTCCTGGCTGAACGTTTGCGCCGCCGACCACGTATTCGCCTGCCCGGTGGAGGGCACCGCGGCGCCTCCCACGGTCAGCGCGCCGGTGACCGCCGTGCTTCCCGTCACCGTCAGGTTGCCGCTCAGCGAAAGCGAAAATGCGTTGATGCCACTCGTGGTGGTAAGTGAAGTAAACGTCGGCGCGCTCGGATCATTCGGCAAAATCACGTTGGGCAGTTGCTTGGTGGTGATTCCGGGGCCGTCGATCTCGATCATGTAGCGCCCCGGCGGGGCGTAAAACGAATAATTCCCCATCCCGTCGGTGGTTGTGGGATTGGCGAGAGCCTGCGTTAGCGCCGCGTCGGAATAAATATTCGCAAGCGGCGCGCACGGCTGCCCGGTAGCTGCAGCGGTGCAGACTCGCACGGTTGCTCCCGCCATGGGCCGCCCCTGCGCGTTGAACACTACGTCATCTTTGCGCGAGCCCTGCGCCCGCACCGGCAAGGCGCTCCACTGCGCGAGGCTCGCCATGGCTGCGCATATCGCCAGGCCGCACCAAGTGCGCCGCAAGGCGCCAGGCCGCTTCGCGCGACCTCTCGGCGCGTCCCACGGCGCCGCTGCCGGTCGCGGTGCGCGCGCGAGGCTGCCACGCGAGCCGGATCCCGCGCGGCTGCCGCGTATCAGGTTGCGCCCGAAGACGCGCCTAATCATCGACGTCGCAGTTTGCATCACAGTTCTCATCGTATTCCGCTCCCAAGGTTATGCTGCCGCACCCGTTCGATGCCGGGCGCCATTCTCTAGTTTGTCGTTCGCGGTGAATCGGGATGTCTTGGTAGCACAACTCTTGCCTGTGCGCCCTTTACTGAATAACGTCGCCGGACAAAGTCGGCCAAGCCGCCGGATAAGTCGCTGCCGCGCAATCTGCGGATCGGCGCGCGTCTTGCGTGAGATATCGCTCAGCCGCGCACCGGGCCCGCGGCTGTAACCGGCCGAGGCGCTTCCCTGTTCGCAGTCGGCATTCCGCTCGTCGGCGGCACCGCGCTTGCTGATGCGGTTGCCACTGGCGTCAGCGGCGCTACCAGGCCCAGCGCCGCCGCTTTGGCGCGATCCAGAATCGCGCCGCAATTCTTGCACACGGCGAACCCGGGCTTGATCTTTTCGCCGCAGCCCGGGCACTCCACGGTCTCGCGCGGCTGGTAGAACCACTCCTTCTCCACGCCCAGGTAGAGCGCGGCGCGCCGTTCGACATCGTTAATGAAGAGGTAGGAATGCGAACGCTCCCACTCGCGATCGGCCGCCGCCACCAGCCGGCGGTAAAAGGCGGCCAGCCGTTCGCGCGATTCCGCCAGCTCGTCATCGCTGGGCTTTTCTCCCGTGGCCACGAACACGCCAAAGTAGCTGTCGTCGCCGCCGTCGGCATTAATCTCGCGGCAAAGGTCGCGCGCCACTTCGGCGGCCGTGATGGGCACTTCGAGCGTGCGCTTATCGCCCAGGTCCATCACCGCGGTACGCGCGGTTACGCGCGTCAGCGCGTAGGGAGCGTCGTGGATGCGCGGCATCGTGCGCGGCGCATTCGTATTTTGCGCCTGCGCCGGCGTGCCCGCCCCGTGCGGTACCGCCGCAAGCCTGGCTGGCGCGTCCGCGCAGCCGAGCACCGTGAACGTGCCGTAGCTGCGATGCAGCGTCCAGCTCTGCGCCGTAAGATTTACAATTATCGCCGTAGCATCCGTCATCTGTGTTTTCGCCTCGCGCTTTGAAATTTGCCTTGCGCTTGAAATCTCTCGCTGCGACCGGCGCCCGCGCTGCGTCGCGCGCCCTTTACACGACGGAAACGAAGGGGCGCCCATCAAACGCCGTGTCCAGGCTGAGCGCGTCCGACGCCCACGCGTCGTACGCGCGCTCGCCGCCACGCTCGCGTTCGTCGATGGCCATACGCCGCTCGGTCGCGCCGGCGTGCCGCCCGCGCTCGATCGCCTGCGCCACGTATTCCGCCACGGTCGGCGTCAGCTGCACGAATTCCCCGCCCGGCCCTGCCAGCGTGAAGCAATGCTCGTATTCGCCGCGCTCCGGATACGGCCCCAGCGCCGGCACGCTCACACCGTTCGCACGCTCGATTGTCTGCGCGTACCACTCCCGGGGCGATCCATACGCCTCAGGAGCCACCCAGCGCTCGAGGTGCCAGCGGTCGTGCGGCGTGTATTTCGGCTCGCGCCGCAGCGCCACAACTTCCCGCACCAGTTCCCCGCCCACGCCGCGGTCTTCCCACTTGCCGCCAATCCATCCCAGCCGCGACCATCCCCACACCGCGCGGTAATTCGGCCGGCCGAAGCGGTTGACTCCCCCGGCGATTTCCAGCCGCCGCGCCACCGAAGCCGGCGCCCGATGCGTCTCTCTAATGACTTGAATCATCGAGCCCCATTCTCGCTATGACGTACTCAGGCCGTTGGGCCCACTCTTGCCTGTGCGCCTTTGGCAGGGCGCCCGCACCAAAAATTTCCGTGTCGCGGGCCGGTGCTGCAGCCGCTGCTGCCGTGGTGTGGCTCAGGTCCCGCGGCTCGCATGTGATTTTGGCAATCCATGCGAACGCGGGAGACCTGAGGGTTTGCGTTTCCAGAGTCGTGCCCAAGTAACATCCGGGCGCGATAGGTTAGTAGTGCGCGAGACGATTAATACCCGGACGGTCTGGCCAATCCATCGATATACGCGCCGGATCGAGGTGAGTCCGAATACACCTGAAAAGCGGTGTCGAAGTAAAAAATGAACGCGGCGGAAACGCCTCCCGAGCTCCCGTAAATCGGAAACACGGTTTGCCCCCCGATCTCGAAGAAGTCGATGTCCTTCATCACCGCGCGGCCCCAGTGCGACAAGTCGAGGAAATCGACGCGCGTCTGATCGGCGTTGATTGAAGACTTGATGGGTACGCCCGACATGGTCTTGCGTCCGGAAAAGAGCAAGTCCAAATCGTTCGCGCGCCCGCCGGCTCCTTCCTTGATCACCTGGCTGATAGTGATGCCCAGATTCTCCCAGGCATGTTCCTGCTCCACCGATGTGTAGGCGACCAGCTGGCCCAGTTGCCCGATGCCCAGCGACTTGCGGACTTTGTTGATGGCCAGGCGGACGTAGCTGGGTACCAGTGCCGAATTCGCGGCGTTGACGCGCGGCGTCGCGAGCTGTTGCGGATAAGTGGCGCGATTCAGATTGAGCCACGTGCCGGTGGCCGCGTTATTTTGGTGATACTTCACGCCGTAAAGTGAAACGGGCTGCGAGCCCGAAAGCCCGTCGTGCACGATCACGTCGGTGGCGATGGTGCCGGCCGGCAGCGCGTCCACGGTGATGGTCTGCGCGCCGATGGGATCGGCAGCCACAACGTTGCACGAGCCGCGATTGGTTGTCAGCGTGGTGTCGTATACCTGGATCGTCTGTCCCACGTAAACCAGCGCCGCCCCGTTCGGTACCGTCATCGTGATGGTATTGCCGCTCACGCCGCCCGTGGCGATCGTCCCCAGCACGCCGTTCCCGCCCGTCTGGATCAGCTTGTCCAGAAACGAGCGGAACTGCTTCATGCCGTTGGCCACTTCGCGCTTCACCGCGTTTTCAATGGCTTTCTCGCGCGCGTTGCTGGCGTATTCGATGAGCTTCGAGATCTCCACCGCGAAGCGGAAGAAAATCGGCGACACCTGCGCCACGTCGTACGTGGTCCCGGAGCCGCGTCCCAGATCGCCGCCGTCGGCGTTGTACGAACCCGCCTTGCCCCCGGGCACGAGCTGCAAAGGCAGCCGCATGTTGCGCGAGCTGACCTTTTCGACGTCCCCGCGCTGCTGGATCATCGTCAGCAGCACGTCGTCGCGCTCGTACAACAGCGGCACCTTGTCACGAACCTTTTCGAGTTGCAGCGCGATGGTCTGCGCGTTTTGCATTTGAGCCATATTGTTCTCCCTCCCCTTTGCCGCAGTAGCGGCATACAAATTCAGCCGCAGCCGCTTCACAAACCTCGCGGCTGACAAAAACAAAGAGGCCACCGAAGTGGCCTCTGAACCTTCCATCTAAAAATGAAAATTTCCGCAGGCGGCGCCGCCGTGAGAAATCCTTCCCGGGTGCGCCGAGCTTAAATAAGATCTCCGCCGCCGCTTCTGTAGCTCAGGTCGTCCCGCAGCTTTGCGCGGGTGACCGGAGGCTTTTTCTCAAACCCGCACGGACGCGCCGCAACGTGACGACGTACTTAGTCGTGTTCGTCGGTTTTCCGTTCCTCACATTCCGAGGATCTCTTCATCGCTCAACCGCCGGTAATCGAGGTCCCGCGAGCGCGGCATGTTCCCTGCTACCGGTTCCGGCAAGCGCCCTCCGGTAATATCGCGCCGCGAAGCCGCCGCATCGATCCGCGCCGTTTTGGCGCGATCGGATGCCAGCACCGAGGAAGTCCACTCGGCCACCACCCGTCGCGCCACTTCCGGAAGCACTGCGCGCGCCCGGCCTGCAACCAGCGCCACCACCTGTTGCCGCGCGTTTGCGTCGAAGCGCCAGTCGCGCAGCGTGTCGCCCACCCGCCGCGACAGCTCGCGATCTCCCGACAGCGCCGCGTGCACCTCGCGGAAAATATCTTCGCCGATGCGCCGCCGCGCGCCTGCGGCGACTCCTTCGGGCAGCGCCGAAGTTAGCGAGCGGTCGATGGCCTCGTGCATCTTGCGCGCGACATCGTCATTGGTGGCCGCCTCAAACGTACGGTAGGCCTCGGCTGGAAACGCGCCGTGAGCGCTCGCAGCATTGCCCGCAGCATCGGTGGAATCACTGCCCGCCCGCGGTAACGAATTGTGGCCCGAATTGTGCTCATTACTGTTGTTAGCGCCGTTTGCCGTGGCGTTCGTATGCGCGTCCCTCGATGGATCCGCACCATGGCCGCCGTTCCCCGGCCGCGCAGCCTGCGAAACACTTTTGCTCCCAGTTTGTCGAGCTTCCTCAACCTGCGCTCCCAGTTGCCTGGCAAGTTCGGTCAATCCCAGCGGATCGCGCGCCGCCAGCATGCGTGCGCTCGCCGCGAGCATCTCGCGAAACGCGGCGGGATCGCTCGAGTAAAGCCGCTCCGCCAGTCCTGAACGCGCGCCGGAATCGGCGCTGAAGTAAGCGGCGTCCAGTGCCGCCACGTCCTTGGCCGCCGCCTGCCAGCGGCGCGCCTCCGCCGCGGCCGCGGGCTGCGCGTCGAGCGCCGCCAGCCACGCCGGCTCGCCCGTCCGCTCAGCAGATGCCGCTCCCTGCGGCTCCGCGTTTGTCCCGGTGATATCGCGCTGGGAGGAGTCGGGCGCGTCGCGCAAGGCTTCCTCAGCCGCGTCCGCGGCTGCGGCAGCTGAAGAAGACATCGCGTCTCTTTCTGCCCCACGCTCGGTCGCACGGGCGTCCGCGGGCGCACGCTGAGCCTCGCGCCTTGCAGCACGCTCCGGTCCGTCACTCACCCCGCCGGACTCGTCGCCCGGCGCCAATTCCATATCCAGAATCTGTTCGTCAGTAAGCGTCGCCGTCGCCGCGCGGCCGCTGCCGGCGCTGCTAGTTCCCTGCTGCATGTCGAACTCTCCTCCTACGTGCACCTGTCCAAGAGCGCCCGCGTGGCGTCCCGGGCCGTGTCGCTGTAGCTCGGGTCTTCCCGGCGCAGGCGCAGCAAGCACCGTTGGATAATTGTTCAGCTGGGCGACCCGAGGCCTTTTCCGTTCCTGTCCTGGAATTGTTCTCTGCGTTTGGGGCGCGGCGCTACTTCGCTGGCGTGGATACCGGCGCGCTTGCCGGCGCGGCAATCGCCGCTGCCAGCGCCTGTCTGCGTGCCACAGCCATGGCATGCTCGCCGGCGTGCGCGCGCACATTCGCAAATCCGGCGGGGTTTTGCGCCCGCGCGATTTGCCCCGCGTCGGAGCTCGCCCACCTCCGGCACTCCTCGAACTCGGTGGCGTGATCGTCGAGCAATTCATCCACCGGAACTGTGGAGATCAAGTGCACCTCGCCTCCACTAGTCGCCGCTTCAGCGCCGGATTCGCTGGCCCCGGCGTCATCATTGAACGCCGTCGCTGATTCCCGAGTCGTTTCCGTGTCGCTCGGGTCTTCGCGGCGCTCGGCGCGGGAAGCGCCGCTCGATAATTGTCCGCCGGGCGACCCGAGGCTTTCTCCGTCACGCGTCGCGCGCCTCGCCACCGGAACCACCATCGGCCCCGAAGCCAGCAGTTGCTGAATCTCGCGCAGTTGCTTGGTGCGCGCATCTTCACCAGGCACCACCAGCTCGCCCAGTCCGATGAGTGACTTGATAAATCCGAGGTTTGCCGGCTCGCGCAACGCCGCTTGAATCGTGGGATCGGCGCTGGTCATCAGTTGTTGCAGCACCGCGCGCTGCTGCGATTTCAATCGCGGAAACGTTTCGTCCGATTCCGGATGCGCCTGGATATTTCCCTTCAAATCCGCCAGCCGGATGAACTTGGCCTCGAACTGCCCGCCCGCGCCGAGAAATGGAATCTCCACATCATTCGGCCGGTTTTTGCGGAAGCAATCCACCGACAGCAGCATCACGTCGCCGTAAAAATGTTTCAGCCGCCGCCACACCAGCCCCAGCCTGCCGAGGGCCTGGTCGCGCGCCATGGCGTAGCCGCTGGCCGTCTTCACGTTTTCCATTTCGCCGCCGAATACGGCGGGAAACAGCCCGGTCAGAAATTGCGCGATGGGCCCAATCAAATCCTGCTGGTGCCGCAGCATGTCGGGAGGCACCTGCGCCGGCGCCGGCTGGAAAAATCCGTCCGCGAGCGACATGCCCGGCCGGGCACGCGCCGGATAGTGAGCCGCGGGCTCCGCCGTCTGGCTCTGCAGCGCGTCGAAATCGAGCACCTGCGGGTCCGCGTAAATCGGCGGGATGCCGTACTCGTAAGTCTCCGCCTGAATATTTGAGAGCGTGTTGTAGCGCTCCTGCACTTCGATCAGCGATTCGCCCACGCTCGGGCGATTCTGTCCGTCGCCGGGCAGCGCGTGCATCACGCGCCAGCAATCGTCCATCGATTCGTTGCGCGATTCGCAGTAGGTGTCTCCGGCAAATCCCGCGTAGCATCCGTCGGGAAACAGGCCCAGCAGCGCGTCGCGCACCGCCGAGTCTTCGATGGCGTAAAACGCCCACGGCCGGATCCAGGTACGCGAAAATGTCACCAGGTTGAACAGCGCGTCGCCTGCCTGCGCCGTGGACATGCCCTGCGCGACCGCTACCCGCGTCGCTCGCGCGTACACGTCGTCCGCCGACACTGGCCCGCCCATTTGAATTTTGTCCGCGACGTGCGGGTATGCTGCCTTCAATTTTGCCCGGTGCACCTCGAGCTGCCACTGCAAGTACGGAAACTCGTGCTGTTCGTTGGCCCACACCGGAGTGTTCAGCTCGAGCCCGCCGATAATCGAGATCACTTCCTGCCCGTTCGGAACGCGCCGCGTTCCGATGCTCAGCGGTACCGGCACCAGTGGTGCCGCGTTGAACTCCGCGTCGCCGAGCGCCGCGCCGCAACTGGGGCAAATCGCGCCGGAGAGAAACGCCGGCGCGTTTTGGGCGCCGTTCGCCGCAGAAGTTTGTTGGCCGCCGCTTGCCGCGTCATATTGTTCACCGCCGCTCACCGCGGCGACACGCGCCCCGCTCAGCGCGTCACTGTCCTGGCCGCTTGCCGCGGCCCCATAAGTGCCGCCGTTGTACGTCTCGGACCCTGCGCCGTTCGCCGCGTCAATTCGAGTGCCACTAACCGCGTCGGTGTCCGGGCCGCCTTCGCCGGCCGCGTACGCGTCGCTTCCAACTGCATCCGCCGCGCCGCCCGCAATCTCGGTCTCCTCCCCGCATCGTGCGCACACATAAGCGTCGCGCCCCAGCCGCACCCAGCGCTCTTCGAGCACCAGTTCATCGCGCCAACCAAACCGCTGCCCATCGGCCACGTAGCGCACGTAGCCGCCAATCTTCCCGTCGGTCCACAAATAGAATCCCAGGCCCGTCAGCAATTGCTCGGCATGATTGTTCTGCTCGATCAGCTTCGCGACTTCCGACCCCGCCTTCGCCGTGGTGATGTCCGCCTCCGAAAGCGTCGACTGCGGATAGAACCGCGTCGCGGGCACGTCCTGGCTGATCACCGAGATGAACGAAAGCCCAAACGCCTGGTACAAATTCGTCACGAATTGGTAGCGCGGCATGTCTTCGAGCGCCGAAGCATCGCTAATCTTAGATTCGGTCGGCAAATGCCAGCTCATGTCCTGCGGATTCCACCAGGCATATTGCAATCCCTGCCAGAACAGGCGCGCCTGCCGTATGCGCCGGATTTCGTGCCGCCGCGCCGCCAAGCCCTCCATGCGGTACTGCGCCACCAGCTCGCGCAGCGCGTTCACCAGTTGCGGCGCTACGTCGGCCAGCCGCTCGTTGTTCGCGCCAAGATCCTGCGGCAGAGGCACGCCACTTGCTGAGTGCGCCGCAGCTTCCGCGGCATTCCCGTCAGCTTCAACGGTCCCGCCGCGCTCGGCCACCTTAAGCACCGCGTTGCCAGTGTCACCAACACCGCCACACGCGCCATGTTTGGCGTCGCCGCCCAATGTGCTATTTCTACCCGCGTCGCTAACCGACGCACCGCCACGCGCGCCACTGCCATTCGCAAACATCGTCATGTTTTCAGGCATCGTCACGTTGGTCGCCATCCTGTCGTCCGCTTCGTCTTAGGAATTCATTCACGTGTTCATCGCGCGCGGACTTGAGCCTCTCCACTTTTTATGAATTCTCGCATTGTCATGCAAGCGACGGGTGCGGGCTCTACTTGGAGCCCGCGCAATAAGGGGTACGGGCTCTACTTGGAGCCCGCGCAATAAAACGAAGAATCTCTCATTCTTCTGCCGCGCACGCCGCAGCAAGCACCGCCGACCATCCCTCGTGCGCCACTACGCTCTCCGCGCCCGCTCCGCGGCGCGCGCCTCGCGCGCCACCTCAATCTCCCGCTGCGTTGCAATCTGCGGCCACGACCGCCGCCGCACCGCCGGCACGCCGGCCGGATGCATCGGCGGCGTCTCGATAGGAGGCACCCCCGCCGTCCCGAGCACCGAATTCAGCAGCGCGCGATTCTCCACGCGCAGTCGCGCAATCTCCTCGCGCTCCCGCCCAACATCCTCGCACGCCCGCGCAACTTCCGCGCGCGCGTGTTTCAACTCGTCGCGCGACCGCGCGACCTCGTCCTCGAGCAGCCGCACGTACCCGCCGCGCAACGCGCGCCGCGCCCGCGCACACCACTCCGCGAAATCGGTGTTCACTGTAATCTCTCAACTACAGGACGCCAAGAATTCGTATCCCGGCGAAGAGTGAAGTCTTATGATCTATTTCCGGGAGCCATGAGCCAGGAATCGCGACCGCTAGTTCCACTTGAATATGATAATTCCGGTATTGTAATAAAACCTCTCATAACCCTTGCGTTGATGTAATATTGTCGCCGAGTAGTGGGGAAGGCTTGGAACGCTTCTTCTTAGTCATTTCTCTTCTTCCCATCGTTGCCATAAGACCTCCTGTCTAATCGCGTCTTGTGGTCCACCCGGTAGATTTGCGGTCGTACGCTCAATTCTGAGGTCTGTTTTGAAAACATCGGCACGCGCGGCAGATTCTATATAGGCACCCAATACAGGGTCCAGTTTCACCTTGCCTTGGGCAGCGACACCACCACTGACAAAGGGTATCATCGCCGCCGCGAGCTTAACAAGCTGATCTTCGGTGACGGCACCCATCCCAATACCAGACGCTGCAAGTGCTTGCATTTGTTGGACTAATTGCGCTGTAGTCAAAGGCGCCGGCGCTGGGAGGCCGCCCGATTTGAGTTCCAGCTCTCGAAGGAGTTGAATGGCTCTTTCAGCTTCAAATCCCCTTCGTACTCAAGGTACAAATCCCACATCAGCGATTCAACTTCGGCGTCGGCTCCTCGACTTTAAGTTTAAGGTCATCTTTCGCCTCTTCTCGATTTATGGGATGCCCGTGAAAAAACAGGTTCGATTTCAGATTGTCGATTAGCTGTTCGATTTCATGCTCTTCGGATTCGCCCATGTGTAGTCTAAGCAGTTTCCGTGCCATTAGTCGTGATTGGTTGTGGTGCCTCTGTACGTTACCAATAGCCAGCGGATGAATCTTCTCTGTAAGCGCGATGAGAGCTTGAACCAGTTCGTCTTCATGCGTTATTCCAACGTCTTCCTTTACCAACTTGAAGAATGCTGTCACATCTTCAACGCTGATTGGAGCAAGCTGTCCCGGTGCGAGCGGGTGTGGAGGATTAAAAATGTTGGCCACAGAAGGGTCTATCGGACCCAAACAACCCATCTTGTGCATGACGATCTTGTTAGCGCCAAGCGCAATGAGGGTCGCGGCGCTAAAGGCATGAGAGGGGACGAGAACGGAGATCTTTGGAGTACTGTCCAATCAAGCTAACGATGCGCCATGGGACTGTGCCAGAACCGCCGTTGCTATAAATATAAAGATCCACGCCATTCTTGGCCAGCTCCCGACCCGCCTCAAGATGGTCAAACATAATCCTAAACGCGTCATCGGCGATTTGAATCTCATGCCCAAGGCGCGTCGACGTGACATAAGTAATCGTCAGGCGGTTCTTTCTAGCCGTTTGTAGCTTCTCTATCAATCCTTTCCGGGCGTCGCGCGACATAGCTCTCACCCTTCTTTCGGGCTTCATGAGGAAATGTCGCGCATGGTAACACAATTTGGAAAAAGCCTGGACCCGATTCCAGGCCCAATAGGATCATCGGTTGGGAGACGACCCAGCATATCGTTGCCAATAAAAACGACTCCTACCAGCGATGCGGCACCGGCACCGACCGTGAAGCTCGCCGCTCCTCGGCCATAAATTTCTGCATCCAGATCGCGCGCGAAGTCGCATCCACTGCGGTGATGCGCTCCGCCACGCGCCGCTCCGCGGGAGCGCGCCCCGGCGCGAGCCGCGTCTTGAGCCCATACCGCGCGCTGTCCGCGGGATCGTCGCCACTGGACTTCAGTACATCCTCGACATTTGCCGGATCGCGCGTCAGCGTCGGCAGGCACTCGATCAGCCGCGCGCACGAATCCGCGATCACCCACTGTTCCTGCTCCAGCAGCTGATACAAAAACATCCAGCCGCCCACGCGATCGTCGTCCGCGGGAGCCGGCCGCGGCAGCCCATTTTGCGCCAGCACGTCGCCGAGCTGTTCCGCGATCGTCGATTCCGACGAGCGCCGCGCGTACGCATCGGGAGAAAGATAAACCTCCGCGACGCGCTCGAACCGCCCCTCCGCGTCGAGCGAACGCTCCGCAATCGCCTGCCCCAGCATGCGCGGCGACAAATGATTGGCCACGAATTCGCGATACGTCAGCACCGCCCCGTCGGGACGCGCCGCGTGCCAGTACACCGCGCTAGGATGCTCGAAGCCCCAGTCCACCGAAATCCACCGCGGCCACCACGTTTCGATGCCCAGCCGCTCGGCGCGCGCCGTATGCCGGCGCACGTCGAACAAATCGAAATATTGCCCCGCGAAAACGTTCCAGTCGCCCACCAGAAACGCCTGGCGCAGATGGCGCGGCAGCGCGCCAAGCGTTTTCAAATAATCGGCGTCGTCTTTGTACAGCGGGTTATCCGCGAGCGTCGCGCGAATGAACGCGTAGTCCGCAGGATCGTATTGCCCGGCCGGTCCATCCCCGGAGCGGGCCGCTTGTCCACCCACAGCGCCTTCACCCAGGCGTGTCCGATGTTGCCGGGATTGGTTGCGCCCGCCATGTTCGGCTGCACATCCGCATGCGTGCAGCGATTGCGGCTGGTTAGAAATTGCCACTGCCCCAGAGTGAAAAGCGTCAGTTCGTCGATGCCGATAAAAGTAAACTCAGCGCCCTGGTACTGGTAAATGTCCGACTCGCTCGCCGAGTAGCCGAAGCGCGTGGTCGACCCGTTCAGCCAGGTGACTACGTGCTTGCTGTCGTTGTAGCTCGCATACATCTCGCGCGGCACGTCGCGCCGGAAATAACTCAGCAGCGAAGTCTCGAGCTCCGGAAAGGTGCGCCGCAGCAGCAGCGTATCGATGCGCTCGTGATCGTGCGCTTGGCGAATCGCCTCCCACAGCAGCGCCTTGGTTTTTCCGGGCCCCGCCGCGCCCCCAAACAGCCGGTACTTCGCGGTCGATTCGTGAAATTCCTTTTGCCGCGGGAAGGCCGTGTAGACATCGGAAATTCGCAGACTGCGCAACGGCTCGGGCGGCTGGCTCGCGGCCGCGCCCGCCGGGCCCTGTATTGCGCGATTCGTTGCGCGGATATTTTTCTTTTTGCTCGCCACGTCCCGTTGCCCCACCGCCCTGCGGCGTCAAGCCCGCAGCGTCAAGTCCGCAGTGTCAAAAATGTGCCGCGCCCCGCTCCGGCACGCCTGCTTTGCGCAAGCCCCCCGGCTTTGTGCAAGCCCGCCTTGCAAAAGTACGAAGAGTGCGGGCCGTGCCACCCCGCCTGCGATCAAGATTGCCGCAGCTTATATCCCACCGCCAGCGCCGCAATCCCGGCCACAAAACAGGCGCCGATAGCGTAGTGGTGCACGCTCAAAATAACTCCCGCGACCACGGCCGCCGCTCCACTTAACTCCACGATTTGCGCGATCTTCACCATTTGCGCTGACAAGGTCATTCTCGGTTCCTCCCGGCTCGGTAACGCGATTTGTAAATCTCTTAGAAAGGTTCAGGAAGCCGTATATCTCTAGCGCATGCGCATAGTGCACTCCGCATCGCGGCGATGTTGATCCGTCAATACGCGACGCGCCTAAACGCGTGGGGCCGGTCTACCGCGGTTCGCGCACAGGCCCCGGCATGTCCCAGATGATTTGCAACGCCGGTGCAGTGGCCTCGCCGCCAGCCGGTGCAAACTCGCCCAGTGCATAGTGAACCAGCGTCTCCCACACGCGCGCTTTCACCGTCGCGCTTTTCGATTGCAGCAGTTCCTGCCCGATGGTGACCATGTTGCTCTTCGCAAAAACTGCCTTCGCAAGCCCCCGATGGTTCCGCGGAGCCCGCCGTTTCGCAGGCGCGTTCCCGCGCCCTCCCGATCTCGAACTCGATTGCAAAGGCGAGCGCGAAGATTCGCCAGGCGCCGTTTTCACCCGGCGCATTTTCGCGCCGGAAGATTTCAGCGCTCGGCCCGCCGCCGCCCGCACGTTAGCCTCAGGTGCGGACGCATCGCATACCACTCGTTGAGGCGCGTCCAAATCGGCGCCCCCAGTAGCACATGCTCTCTTGCCTGTGCGCTTTACTCCCGTCGTCATCGTCGATTTTTTCGGACCCATCGAATTAACCGCGACACCAGAACTTCGTCACAAACCCCGCGCCCGTTAAATCTGCGCCCCCCATCATCATCCTGCGCACGCGACCCACGCCTTATGCTTATTCCGAGCGACGGGTGCGGGCTCTACTTGGAGCCCGCGCAATCGAAAAGCCGTGTAACATGTGCGCTGTCGCGCCCGCTTGTCACACGTTGTCATTCCGAAGCGCAGCGAGGAATCCCTCACTCTTTTCGCGCCGCCGCAGCCGCCGCAACAACCGCAGCCGCAAGCCCCGCATCACACCAGCAGCTTCGCCGTGAACCCCGCGCCCGCTCCCACCGTCGAGCTATTCACTTTAAGGCGCAGAAAACTGGCCTGCACGCCGGTGACGGTGCGCGCCTCGCCCGCGGCATTGGTGCTCGCGTCGATGTCCTTATACTCGGCGTCCACGTCGGCCATGGCCGCTTGCAGACTCACATTGATGGCCGTAGGAGCGGTCCCGAAAAGCGTCTGCCAGCGCACCGTTCGAGATTGGTCGGGAATCCCCGCCGGATGCGGCAGCGCGAATTGCGTCCCCGCTGCGGCCGCAGCGGGCACCGCCTCATTGTTGAACGAATACCCCACATCGCCAGGTGAAAGCGCCAGCGGTGGCACCGCACTCGAATAGCTAGGCATGTCAGCATCTCCTCGCACGCCGCAGGCGTGCCTTAGAAACTCCCGCCGTCGGCGGTGCCGGTAGGCATATGCACTCAGCCAGCGTGCCAAAGAAACAAAAGCGCGGCACGCAGCCGCGGAATCGCTTTTAGAATCGGAAGACCTATCCAGGAAGGAAACTTCTCAGCGCCCAAAAACAAAATCGCGATCCAGTAGCACTCCGACTTCCTGCCTCGAGCGAAAATCGCTCGGCGGGACAACGGTCAGCGCGCTGCCCCAAAAAACAAAAAGCCCGGAAGCTTCCTCCGGGCGCCGCACGCAACTTTCTACCAACCCAGTATATCACTGGAGTCAAATGCGCCTGCGTTTCACGCGTCCGCTCGCGTCACCGCCGCGCAAGCCACCGTGTGTAACGCCTCGTGACAATCAGGCTTTTCGCCGCGTACACTTACGTCGCGGACGCGCTAAAAGCGCGCATCTCCGGCACCGCGCGCTCGATGCCGGAAACGAATGATTCCGCGCGCATCAAATCCGCGCATTAAATCGAGGAGCCTTTCATGACCGACAATCACGGCGGTAAACCAGACCCGAGCGAGCGCTACGAGCGCGGCATTGCCAAAATGGCTGAAATGTTCGGCGACCGCAGCCGTCAAACCATTGCTTCGCTCGACGGCATCGCACCCGACCTAGGCCGTTATCTTGCTGAATTCGTCTTTGGAGATGTGCTCTCGCGCCCGGGCCTCGATCTGAAATCGCGCGAGGTTGCCACCGTTGCCGCGCTCACCGCTCTCGGCACTGCCGCGCCGCAACTCCGTGCGCATATGCACGGGGCGCTCAACGCCGGCTGCTCGCAGCAGGAAATCATCGAAATCGTAATTCAAATGGCGGTGTATGCAGGATTTCCCGCGGCGCTAAACGGCATCCACGCGGCCAGGGAAGTTTTCGCCGAGCGCGCCACAAGAAAATAATAGCGCTCGCCATCTGCCGTCGCCGCACTCTGTCGCTCAGGTTGTTCCGCGGCGAACACCCCGCAATCGCCGGGGAAAAACACCGCCGGGAGACCTGAGGCTTTTTCCGGCTCAGCTTTTCGGTGCAGCTTTCCCCGATCCGCTAAAGCTGCCGCGACGCGCACCCGCAACAATCGCGCCCTACTCGCTTTCCGACTGCGCGTTCATCAGCACGATTTTCCCCGACGTTTGCCGGCTCTCGATCAGCCGGTGCGCTTCGTCCGCCTGTGAGAACGGCAGCACGCGATCGATGCGCAGCTTCAACCAGCCCTCGCGCATCGCGTTCAGCACTTCATTCGCGCGTCGCATCACCTCCTCGCGCGTCACCATGAAGTTTGCCAGGCTGCCGCCCGACACTGTCAGCGCCCGGCCCATCAGCATGTTCGGCGACACCGGCTCGGCCAGCCCGCTCGCCGAGCCAAACACCACGATGTGCCCGCGCGTCGCTGCCGCTTGCAAATCCCCGGTGAAGGTGGTCCTCCCCACCGCGTCGAAGATCACGTCGGCGCCGTGCCCATTGGTGAGCCGCTTGATTTCCGCGACGAAATCCAGCCGCGTATAATCAATCACGTCACTCAGGCCCGCCTCGAGCGCGATGCGTGCTTTTTCCTTGTTCGATACGGTGCCAATCACGCGCGCGCCCAGGTGCCGCGCCCATTGCGTCAGCAGCAGCCCCACTCCGCCCGCGGCCGCGTGCACCAAAACAACGTCACCTTTTTTCGGCAAGCGAAATTCGTGGATCAGATAATGCGCCGTAATGCCTTGCAGCGGAAACGCCGCGCCTTCCTCGAACGAAAATGCATCCGGCAGTGGAATCAGCCGGTCGGCTCGCACCGCGCTCGCTTCAGCGTACGCTCCGGGCTGGCCCGCATAGGCTACGCGATCTCCGGGCTTGACGCCGGTGACGCCATCGGCCACCGACTCCACAACTCCCGCAGCCTCGACTCCGGGTGTGAATGGAAGCTGCACCGGATATCGCCCGCTCCGCTGCTGCACGTCCATGAAGTTCACACCCGCCGCGACCACGCGTACCACCGCTTGTCCCGGGGAGGGCTCCTCCACCGGCGCCACGTCCTCCCATTTGAGAACCTCGGGCCCACCGGTCTGCTCGACAAGAATCGCTTTCATGATCCCCCTCTTGATGCTGGAATTTTTGCGGTGCGCCGCGATTGACGTTTTAGCACGCTCACCGTCGCCGGCATTCGAGCGCGCTTGCCGGTGCTGCCCCGCGAATCAAGTTCGAGCTAATTCTACTTTACGCGGCGCTTCGCGGCTGCCACTTCGATGATCCCACCGACTGCTTTGTTACAATCTACTCGCCAACGCTCGGCACATTGAAATTCACCGGAAACGTTCACCACGGAGACCCCATGCCCAAGCTCGCGGGAAAATTTGCGCTCGTCACCGGAGGCAACAGCGGTATCGGACTCGCCGCCGCGCAATTATTTGCCGCCGAGGGCGCGCAAGTCGCCATCGCCGGCCGCGATCTCAACACCCTGGCGTCGGCTGCGGAAGGCGTGGGCAACGGCGCGGTCGCCATTCCCGGCGACATCACCGCCGAGTCCGATCGCGAGCGCCTCTTCTCCACCATAAAGGAACGCTTCGGCGCACTCGACGTCCTTTTCGCTAATGCCGGCATCTCCGGAATGACCCCGCTGGGATCGACCACGGAAAAACAATTTGAAGATCTCGTGCGGATAAACTTTACCAGCGTGTTTTTCACCGTGCAGGGCGCGCTGCCGCTGTTGCGCAACGGCGCCTCGATCGTGCTTACCGGCTCGATCACTAGCGTGATCGGCGCCCCCGCAAATGCCGCCTACGCCGGAAGCAAGGCCGCGGTGCGCGCGATGGCCCGCGTTTTCGCGGCCGAACTGAGCCCGCGCAAGATTCGCGTCAATGTCGTGACTCCGGGCTTCACGCGCACCCCGCTGTGGGACCGCAGCCGCACCCCGCAGCAGGTAGCCGCCACCTCCGCGCGCCTTCCGCAAGTCGTGCCCCTCGGCCGCTGGTCGGACGCCGATGAGATCGCTCGCGCCGTGCTCTTCCTGGCGTGCGAAGACTCTTCCTACATTCAAGGCGCCGAAATCGTGGTCGACGGCGGCCTCACCGGCCTCCCCGGAGGCACCCCCGCATTTCGCGGCTAATGTCGCGCTAGGCGGACCTCCTGCGTTATTGTTAAGTGACATATAATAAGACACTTACGTAACCCGGTAGACGGTTCTCCCCCAACAGTGTTATCATCGCTTTTCATCGCAGTCGCAGGGAGGTTCGGTTATGTGCCGAGGCGGAATTGGTGACACCGGTTATCGATCTTAAGACCACGTCCACTCCAGAGTATAGGTGCGCCCGGGTTTAGCATTGTCCAGCTTCCAGCCTAATATCCAGCGATCGCACGTCGTCTTTTTCAAACCGCACCCTTGATGTCCCGCATGCCTTTTCACTTCCGGCCTGTCGCCGGCCTCTCTGTAGAATAACCCATAGACTGCCGGCTTTTTTGCTTGCGGGGTAGATGATCGCGACACTGCTCTCTCCCACCCACCTGGCGACTCGCAAACTGTATCTCTCATTGGGCTTGGTGAATCCGTTGATCGACCGGGCCAGCAGCGCGGCATTGAGCTGGTGACCCTTCGGATATTCCACGCGATCTTTGGGAACAACGCGTGTCGGTTCTCCGAAGCTTTCGATCCGCTCGAATTCCACGGGCTCATTATCAATTAGAAGCTCGTCGATGTAGTCTCTACCCTCGGTTGCGAAAATAAAGGGGGGCAGGGTTCCTGTTTTGGTGAAAACGATTGTCCGGTCCTGGACGTAATGCGCTATTTGATCGCCCTGCTCATATTTGAACTCCAAAGTTGACAGAGTCGAAAGAGTTCGGAAGCCATCCTTTGAAAAGCGGAGACCGATGGCGGCCCGGATTGCGCGGCCCACTTCGACCAACAGGTTCAGGCTTTCGGCAGCCGCGCCTATGGTCTCGATGACTGGCATAGGTGGCGGTTTTTACCGCACCCTATATCTTCACGTCAACAAAACAAAAGCTGCGAATTGAACTTTAGGTGTTCGGAAGGACAGCCGCAAACCGCTGCGTCTTTTGTTTGCGGTTCTATCTTTGTGGTAAATCGCAAAACGCGCCACGCCTCAACGACCCGCACGCCATTTAGGCCCCCGGCAATTCCGGAATTTCGATCACGCCGCCCTTGGGCCAGAATTCAGGAGCGGGATGCGCAAACTCCACCGCCACCTGCGCCAAGCCTCCGTATCGTGTTCCGAAGCGCGCCACACGCCCTTCGCGTTCGGCGCGGGTTTCGGGATTCATCAGCAGCACGCGCTGGCCGAGCGAAACCTTCGCGGCTAGCAGGATCAGCACGCCGTAAGCGCTCACCGAAATCGTGAATGTCTCCTCGCGAAATTGCGTGGCTTCCGCGGATTCGCTGCGAACCACCAGCGGCACGTCAATCAGCACCCGCGGGCTGCGCCGCCGGTCCACGGGACTGCCATCGGGCATCGCCGCTGCCGAATCTCTTTCAAACATGTAAGCCCCGCATGAATTGCGCCATGGACGCGAGTATAGCCGATGTCGCCAGCCGGCCGTCTAAATTCGCTGGCGGCGAGGAAAGAAAGCCCCTACGATTATCGTTTATTGCGCAGGCTCCAAGTAGAGCCCGGACCCCGTATTGCGCGGGCTCCCCGGTAGAGCCCGCACCCGTGCGACTACCGGGAGCTGTCATCGGGCGGCGTGGAGGGAATGCGCATGCTGTTCATGGTGATCGAACACTTCAAGAATCACGATGCCCGCTCGGTCTACCGGCGCTTCCGCGATCGCGGCAGAATGGCGCCCGAGGGCCTGCGGTACGCCAACAGCTGGGTCGAGACGAATTTCGAGCGCTGCTTCCAGCTTATGGAATGCGACAATGCTTCCCTGCTGGAAAAATGGGCGGAGAACTGGCGGGACCTGGTCGAATTTGAATTTATTCCGGTGCGGCACTCGAAGGAAGCCGCCGAGATTATTGCGCCCCAATTGTAAGGTAGCCATGAGGCAGTCATAGGGCCGCCGGAGCGACGCCACGCCGATCGCGGCGCGCCGCCCCACAGGTGATTTGGCTTCCTCCGGAAAACACGCAGCCCCGCACGAAGAACTAAGGGCCGCCCAAGTCCCCGGTGAAGGGAGCCTGGGGATAAAACGACGATGGATAAAGCGCTCCTCCGGTTACTGCGGGAAGTCGAGCGGAAGGGCCGCGCCAACGACGAGCGGGAGAGCGATCGTGCGCGAAAAATGCTCAATCTCGAGCCGGGCACCGCGCAACTGGCCAGCATTTTGCTGCGCAGCAGCGGCGCGCGGCACGTGCTCGAAATCGGCACCTCCAACGGCTACAGCACCATCTGGCTGGCGTGGTCGCTGGTCGAAAATATCGCCGCGCGAGCTCGAGAAGCGGCCGCGCCGCCGCCGCGAGCCCCGGCAAAAATCAGCATACCGCGAGCCTCCGCCGATCCTAACCAAGACACCGGCGACGCCCGCATCATCAGCATCGATCGCAGCCCCGACAAGCACGCCCTGGCCCGCGAGAATCTGCGCCGCGCAGGATTTGACACGCGAGTCGATTTGCGCACCGGCGACGCCACCGCCATCATCGGCGAACTGCGTGGACCCTTCGATTTCGTATTTTTCGACGGCGACCGCGTCAGCGCGCCCGCGCAACTGCAATTGCTGCTGCCCCGGCTGGCCGCGAAGGTGCTGCTGCTGCACGACAACGCCCTGTCGCATCCCGGCGAAATCGCATCCTACCTCGCCCTGGTGGAAAGCCTCCCGGAATTTCAGCACACGGTAGTGCCGGTAGGCAAAGGCCTGAGCGTCGCTTATCGCGCCTGACGCCGCGAACAACTTAAAAGGTTCGTGCTCCGCGCGGCGCGATGGTTTTAGTAGCGCAGGCACTCTGGCCTGCGCTCTTTGGCGAAAGGCAGGCCTCGGCGCAAATTGTGAGATCGCCGAGCAAGCCGGAAATTCATGTTATTCCACACTGCGTGAATGCGGTTGTATCGGCGTTCGCATAGCTCCGGCGCAGAGCGCGCCGGCAAGAGTGCCTGCACTACCGAAATCGCCTTGCGGTTCGCCCTACTGCACGGCGCGATACATGATCGCCTGCGGTCCCTGCATGACCTTGAAATCAGCGGGAATGGTGAACAGCGCGGGATCCGGCTCGCCGCGCACGATGTTGGTCAGCGAAAAAACCTGCTCGCCCATGCGCGGATCGCTGCGTTTGCTGTACACCACCGTCTGCAGATCCGGCGAAATCCATACTTCGGTAACTATGCTGATGGGCCTGTCATTGCCGATCTGGCCCGCGGGAATCGTGCGCGTGGTGCGCGTACCGTTGGCCTGCACGCCTTCTATATTTTTCGTGCCCAAGTCCTCTGAGGTGACCTGCGCCGGATCGTTCACGACGAGCTCGCCCATCTTCCCGGTCATTACCTGGGGCGGCAGCGGCGGCGGAACAGGGCCGTCGGTGGCCGCTCCATTCATTCGGAAAAACATGACGTCGCCGCCCGACTGCGTCGTGACGTTAGTCGACACGTTCGGGTTCGGAGCGCCAGCCGCACCCGCGATCACCGGTGCGTTGCCGGACAGACCGGCGCCACCCGCGACGGAAACCGACTGCGGCGCGCTGCCAGGGAGCGGCATCGGAGGCAGCGGCGGAAGTTGTACCGCCGTCTTATCCGTCAAATTGAGCGTGTAGGAGGTTTGCGCCACGGGATCCTGAATGAAAACAAGATGCGGCGCATTGGCGGCCGCGAGATTGCCAATCGCGGGCAGCGCCGTATCCTGACGCGTGCGGCCCTGCGAATCGCGCGCGGTGGTTCCCCCGCTGTTCTGCACGATACGGTTGCCGTCTGCGAGCGTTTGCACGGATTCGTTGGTGATCGTCGCGCTGTACGGCGCGCCCTGCACCGGCGCGCCGGCGCCCATCATGCCCGACGCGGTGATCACAGGGCCAGGTCCGGCCACACCGCCGCTTCGCAAGATCACTGTTTTGCCGCCGTCCTGCGCGAAGGCGCACGATGAGGCGGCGAGAACCAGGATGCCCACATATTTCACGCTGGAATTTTTCATGATGGCAAACTCCCCCAAATTGTACGAAACATCTCACGAGTCAGTCTGATGGCCGATGGCACGAGTTTACGGCCGCAGGCGCAGGCGTTCCGCCGATCCATCCGCCGCGATGGTTACGTCGGCGATGAACGTCAAACCTTCAGGAACCGCACCCGGAGGAAACATGGCCGCGGCCGGAATCGCGATTTGAATGGCGGGCTCCGCCGGAGTCCAGCTAGCCACGTTTGCAGAATTACCGGCCGATGACGCCGGTGCGATCGCTACGTGCAATCCGGCCACCGCCACCGAACGAGCATTCGCCGCGGCGAGGATCACCGCGCCCGTTCGCCGGCTGCGAGTGCTCGTCGAGTGCGCCGCGACACCATGTGCAGGCAAGCTGGACGCGCCCAATTCCCTCCCTTCGCCCAATACCCTACCATCGGCGTTCGTCGCCGCAAGGTTCGGCGCGGCGATGCCGCGGACCTCGGCGCCGTGCGCATTCGACCGCGCCTTTGGCGCGGCATGCAACTTCGCCTCCGCGGCGTCGCCGCTGGCCGCGCGGCCGGCGGTCGCGTTCGAGCCCGCTACTGTAGAGATTGCTACCGAAGCCGATGCCGGAGATGCGGGCTGATCGACACGGCCGCGAGGCCATACGACGAGCAGCACAGCCACCGCCGCCGCCCCGGCGGCCGTCCATCCCAGCGCCCAGCGCGGAAATCCGCGCCGGGCTCTTGCGCTCACGATGCTGCGAGCTATTGCGGGAGCGAGCTCGCCGCGCGCGCCCTCCGGCGGCCTCGCGGGCCGCGGCTGCTCCAGCGGAGTTGAAAGCTTCAAGGCCGGCGCCGCTAGCGCCGCCTCACAGCAGGCCTCGCAGTACGCTTCAAACGCCATGCTGGTCTGCCGGTAGGCCTCGGCGCGGCTGGCGCACTCAGTGCACGCGCGAACGTGCCGCTCGACGGCCGCCGCTTCGGCGTCCGAAAGTTCGCGATCGAGCCAAGCCATCAATTTCCCCGAATTTTTGTCCGAACATCTTCCCGGATATTTTCCCGGCCACTGTCCCGACGATTGTTCCGACGATTGTCCCAAAGGGTCACGCATGGCATTTCTCCGCTAATTTTTTAATGGCGCGCTCGATAGTGTCGCCCACCGTCGAAGTCGCCAGTCCCAGCGCCGCCCCGATTTCGCGATAGCGCAGCCCGCCAGCGCGCAGCAGCAGGCATTCGCGTTCCGACGCAGTGAGCAGCTCGACCGCCTCCCGCAGCCGGCGAAATTTTTCTTTTTCGAGCACCGCGCGTTCCGGGGAGGCCTGCCCCGCGACGGCGTCGCCGGCGGCATCGAGCGGCGCCCCAAAGCGGCGGTCGTAACTGGTCTGGCGATTTCTCGCTCGGTTGTGCGCCACGCGAAACAGCCAGCCGCGAATATTTTCCTGCGCATCGCTCCCGCCCCATGGGCCAGGGCCGTGCTTGCCCGCCGATTCCAGGCGCCGCTGCAAGCTCAGGAACGCGTCCTGCACCACATCCTGCGCATCGTCGCTCGAAAGCCCCAGGCCAACCAGATAGCGCAGCAGCGGCTTGCGCAGTTCCTGATACAGCGTGGTGGCCTCGCAGGCGCTTTTCGAGAAGCGCAACAACGGCAGAGCCAGCGGCGTGGATTCGCCCGTCATTGCTGTGGCAGCGTAAGTATTCGGCACATTGTTTCAGGCCCCGTCGCTATATCGAACATCATCGCCTCTATTCATACAACAAGTGAGGGCAGCGAATTTCCGGTTTATTTGGAAGAATCACCTCTTCGAATTGAAAATAGGCGCGGTGCGTGCAATTCGCGGCGGAGTTTTCGGTAGCGCAGGCACTCCTCCTGCCTGCGCGCTTTTCGCCGGAGGATGCGAACGCTGCAGGAACTTCATGGCCGCAGTGTGGAGTGAAGCCGAGAAGTGCGAAACTACTGTTTCAATTTCTCCGTGAGGTGAGCTGGACGCGCAAAAACGATGAAGTGCCCCGGGGTTGCCTCCCGCGTAACACCACTACAGGTATTTGGTGTCGTTAGGCCTTTTGACATAATCGTCGCAACGCTGAAGCTACTGTTATTCGGGTGTGCTTGACAGAGGACACGACCGTCCGCCCACACCTGTATCCACTGAGTCTGAGAAGGATAGATTTTGAGTGTACCAACTCCATCCTTGTCGGCCGTCATCCCAGTGTGCTCCTTATGACTTTTGACAACATCGCTGGATGCCCCGGTGAACACAAGAAGATGCTGATTTGCTAAGGGCTTTCCGTTCCTGCCATCAAGAGCCTGCAGCACGATGTCCATCGTTTTCTCCATCGTACCGCGCTGTGCGAGTGCCACTCCGTTAGAGAGCAGCACTCCAATCAAAAAACATATTCTGACGTTTAACCGATGGGTCATGCGTATCAACCGCGAAGCAGAATTGGGCGCGCAACCGCTTACGCAGCGGGAGCTTCCCCGCCGCCGAAATGCGTGCCGATTTTTTGCGACAGCGCAAAAACGCGCGACACCGGAAAAAGCCAGGCCAGCCGGAATTTGCCGATCGAGGCGAGCCCCGCCGAGGCGATGCATCCGCATTCCGAGCATACCGGGTCCCCGCCGAACTGGCAGGGCTCGATGCGCGTGGCGAGGTCGGCGGAAATATTCGTGGTGGTCTGCGCGAAGATGCATTCCTGCGGCGATGCGGGAGGATGGAGGTAGCCGTCGAGGATAATGTCAGACATTTGCAATTTCGGGAAATCGGCGCGCATGCGCGAGATTTCGGCCACCACGCGCGTGCGGTCGGCCGGCGCCAGACGTTCCGCGGACTCGTGTCCCTGCTGCGGAGTAAACAGGCTGAACCAGATTTTGCGGCATTCCTCGCGCCCGGACCAGAAGCGCGCAAACTCGCGCAGGTAACCCTCGCGCTGGGTCTGCTGCCGCGTGACTGTACAATGCACGATGACGCGGTGCTCGGCGATGTGTTTGAGAATGCGGTCGTAAGTCGCGGGCGTGCGCCGCGCATCGTGCTCCGGCTGCAGGCCGTCGATCGAGACCACCAGGTGCACGTGCGGCATATCTTTCCACTCGCGCGGGATGGGCCGCACGGCGCTGGTCACCAACTGCACCTCGATGCCCATCTCTCCCAGCTTGGGCAGCAGCACCACCAGTTCCTTCCAGCGCACCAACGGCTCGCCACCCACAATCGAGATGTGCATGGGGCGCAAGCGGCGCACCAGGCCTAGCACGCCTGCGACCAGGCGGTCGCCCTGCAAATCGCTCAACTGGCGCAGCGGCCCCGCCGAGCCCAGGTGTTCGGGCTCGTACGCGTAACAACCGGGGCAGCTCAGCGGGCACTCCCGCGTGATCTCGAGAGAGCAGCGGCCGCTGTCCGCGAAGAATCCGGCCCCATGCCGGAAGGATTTGCCGATGTTTCATGGAAGGGTCCGTTTACTCTCCGCCGTAAAAGGCGGATTTTCAATAACGATATGCCGCCGCCGCAAATGCCGCGCGCCTTATGTATTCACGCGGATCAAGCGAAGTGGGAGCAGCCCCGCAAAATGTTACGAATCCACATGGCGGCCAGACGTGGCTCCCGACCGGGCTGCCTGCAGAAGCTGCTGCAACCAGTTTACACAAAGAACCTATAAGACTGATGGTGAAGGCTACCTGAAAGTTGCGCGAGGCCCGAATTTACAGGAGGACTCGTATTCCTCAAGCGCCCGCGTCAGTGGCAGGCGCCCTGTGGAATCTACAGCCACGCCGAAGGGCGCGGCCGCCCGGGAAGACGTCAGCTACAGATGGGTGCTCCAACGGCCGCTCGCCGGAAGATCCGATCCATGGCTCTGGCCGCGCCTCCGCCTAATTCCTTCGCCGGCGCTGCAAAATTCCACACGGCACGCGGCGCGCGATTATGGTAAGATCGAAGTGCACTGTTGCGCTTGTAAATCCTATGGGTGCGGGCTCTGCTTGGAGCCCGCGCAATAGAAAGTGGTTTGCAGGGGCTGCGAGTCCACACTTGCGGCCCGTTTTTGTGTACGGTTTTGGGGGCTGGGCTCGCGTCGGGGGCTCGCATCGTAAGGCGTCAAGGGTCGTTCGAGATGGCCTGGATCAGTCTTCCGTATCTTTACGTCTGACTTCCCGGGACGCGCTTCACTTACAGGGTCGCAGCAACGCATCAGCATCGCAGGTTGCGGCCACCGCCAGCCGCAGGGTTGAGGGGAGAAGCAAAATGAAGAATCTGTTCGTGGGCAACATGAGTTTTCAGACCGCCGAAGCTGATCTGCGCGCTTTATTCGCGCCGTTCGGCGAAATTACGCGCGTCCACGTGGCCAAGGACCGGGAGACCGGCCGGGCACGCGGTTTCGGCTTCGTCGAGATGGCCAATGACGAGGAAGCTGCCAAGGCCATTGCGGCGCTCGACGGCAAGGAATTTGGCGGACGCAATCTGAAGGTGAACGAGGCGACTCCTAAGGGCGATCGGCCCGGACCTCGTGGCGGCAGCGGCGGCCCGGGTGGGGGCGGCAATCGCGGTGGTGGCGGCGGCGGCAACAGCGGCGGCGGGAACCGCAACCGGTTCTCGAACGAAGACTACCGCGAGTCTGCGCGCCAGCCGCGCGAGCCACGCTGGTAGCTGCGCTTCGGCGCAGGCTGGCTGGAACCGCCTGCGTTCCCCCTGAGTGCCCCTGCGTGCCAGTGATCCTTGGGATCCACTGGCCGGACTCGGCGATCGAGTTGCCTCCGGGGCCATCTTTAGCGCCGGCCTGTATTTCCAGCCGGGCCGCGCAGCCTCATGGTGGCGGTGCTCGGGCGATTCGGTGCGGATAGTGCTGCGCCCGCGCGGCGCAGCGGCAGCAGCCGGAAACCAACGTTTGGCCTCGGCGGCGTGGCCAAGTTTATTAGAAGTCAGCACGCGACACTTTACGCTGGTAACGCGGTTAAAAGCAGCCCTAGCTGCTTCGGGCGCGAGGTAAGCGCCCCATCCCATCGTATGGAGGTCTCATGTCGACAACGACGTTTCAGAAACGCCAAAAAGAAATGAAGCGGATGGAAAAGCAAAAAATGAAGGCGGAGCGCCGCGCCAACCGCAAGGTCACCAAGGCTGAAGGCGAGCCTCAGGAAGAAGAATTGCGCGTGATGACCGGGCCCCCGCCCCTCGATTTCGATCTCCGGCAATTCGATAAGGATCTCGAGCAGGAACTCAACGAACAGCAAGTAAAGCCGTAAGCTTCCTGTATGTAACGCCTACAACCGGGCCGCTTCATGCGGCCCCAGATTTCCCCCGGCGGTCGCGAATCGAGCGTGGAATTGCGCCCAGGGTTCAATCCTCCAGGGGTTTCTTAATTGCCCGAATCCAGTCGCGAATATGCGAAAAGCGGAATTCTTTCTTCGCTATCGCATCGTTAATAAACTTGTGGGCTTCCACCGGGTCCACGTCCAGGAAATAGCCGTTGGCGCGGAGCATCACGTCTGTCAGCACAAAACTGATTCGCTTATTCCCGTCAAGAAATGCGTGGTTGTTCGATAACGACTCCATCAAAGCCGCCCCTTCTTCAAATAGATCGTTGTAATAACCGCTTCGGGGGCGGGAAATGGCGGACTCCAGTAATGCCTGGTCTCTGATACCGGGGAGTCCGCCGAATTCCTCGATTAATATGCGGTGAATTTCGGTCGCTTCCGCGACGGTGGGGTAAATCCGGAACGGCATTTATTGCGCTAGAAGTTGCAGGAGCTTTCGGTTCTTTTCCACCGACTTGCGGACATGCGCCATGATTTCAGGACGAACGATGCCCTGCCGGGGAGCAACATACTGAATGTAGTGTTCTGCCGCCTGTTCCAAAACGTGCGTTATCGTTTGGCCGTTGTCTTTGGCCAGTTTAGCCAGATCAGCATAAAGATCGGCGCTCATATTGAGTCCAACTTTTCGAGTGGTCTTCGCCATAATTACCTCCTCAAACTTGAACCAACTCTAGCACTAAACGAGCGCTTGTCAAGACCAGTCTAGACGCGTCTGGAACAAGGAAACAACGCGCCTACCTCCCTGGGTCGGCTTCTTTTCTTGCTTCCCGGTGGACTTGCGAGGCACGGCCGATGCGTGGTGCCGGTTGACGCCAGGAAAGCGGTGGCGTATCGTTCTGGCCGCCTTTGTTTCTGCGGGGTTCTGCGGGAAAACGGTACTTTCCTTGTAACTGAATCAGTGCGTCAGACGTCACCGTGAGTGCTGCCAAATCTGGGAGGATATTCATGCGTAAGATCGCTTTGCGGATTGGACTTTTTGTGGTGGTTATTGGGATGGGGTGCGTGCTGGGCTTTATTTTCGCGAGCCGCATGCTTACCGTGCAGGGGCAGGAAAAGCCGGGCATGGGATTTGCCGCGATTCCCGGCGCCGTAGGCGGCCAGGACACGTTTGGCGGCTATGAAATCGTCAAGGATTGGCCGAAAAATATCAGCACGGTGCCCGGAAACGACAAGTGGACCTGGGGCGCCGGCCAAGGCATTTACGCCGAAAGCCCCAACCGCGTTTTTCTGCTTTTCCGCGGCGAATTGCCGAATATTCCGCGGCCCAAGACAACTAAGCTGGCCGACCTCGCGCCCAGCCTCTCCTTCCCTATCGGACGCCTTCCGTGGCGTGATGCCACTGCGGCGGCGCTGCCTGGCGCGGGCGGCTCCGGCCAGGATCCCGACGATGGACCGCGGCTGTGGCGCGGTGCGAGTCCGCCGTACAACGAAATCGGCGTGGATGCCAAGTGGGAGCATTGCCTCACCGTAGTCGACGGCAGCGGCAATATCATCGAGCAGTATCCCCAGTACGACAAAATATTCAAGCGCCCGCATTTCGTAGCCATCAATCCTTACGATCCGGAGAAGCACATCTGGATCGTCGACGACCACATGCACGCCATTTACAAATTCACGAATGACATGAAGACGCTGGTACAGACCATCGGCACGCCCACCGTCAAGGGTGCGGACGGCACGCACTTCAACCGGCCGACATACCTGTCGTGGCTGCCGGACAGCACGCTGTTTGTGGCCGACGGGTACAACGGGACGCGCGTCGCGAAGTTCGATAAGGACGGCAAATTCCTGTTGGACTGGGGCCAAAAAGGGACCTCACCCGAGAAGCGCCCCGGCTACTTCAACAACGTGCACGGCGTGGCCGTGGACCCGACGACGCGCCGCGTGTTCGTGAACGATCGCGGCAACCACCGCATCCAGGTGTTCGACGACAACGGCAAATACCAGTATGAATTCAGCATGGGCGACAACCCGTCGGACATCCACTTGATCTACATGGGGGCGGACCGCAACCTGTGGGCCTTCGATCGCGGCACTTCCAAGATGCTCAAGTACGATCAGCAAGGCCACCTGCTGTACACCTGGGGCACCTGGGGCGATTTCCCCGGCGGCTTCTGGGGCGTGCACGGATTCAGCGTCGATCAGGACGGCAACTTCTACACCGCGGAGGTGGATAACGGCCGCGCGCAGAAGTTCACCCCGCGCCCGGGTGTGAATCCGGCGATGCTGGTCAGCAAGCCCGTGTATTCGGCGTGGAAGTAAGCGCGGCGCATTAAAGCGGGAAATATCCTGAGGCGCAATTAGCAGGACAAGCGAATAACGGCTACGGCACGCTTGAAACCGCCAGGGAGTTTGCTCGGTAAGCGCAAACCCCCTGGCGGTTTCGCCACGTTCAAGCACTATGCGCAGCGGAGGAAAGCCTCGGATCACCGGCGTTTATTCGTTTAGTTGCGCTTACGGCGCCGGACCACGCGCGCTGCTGGCCCCGAGCGACCCGAGGTACAGCGGCGGAGGGGCCGAGTTATAGCCAGGGCGCTTCATTGCGGCTTCAAAATGGCATTTTGTGCAGCGATTTGCGCTTTGTTCGATTGTAAGGCGTGCCGCAGGGGGCTATACTGGTCGCACAATAAAAGTTTTGGGGCTTGCAGGCTGTGTGGCCCCTCTTGGTAATTTTGCTTGCGTCGGTGCCGGGACGTCCCCACCGGGTAACGCGGCGTTCGAGGCCAACGGCACTTTGATTTGTCTCGGCGTGGGGGAGTTCGTGCAAGCCAAAAAGCTGGCCATCGTAGCGTTATTGGTTGCGGGCCTTGCCGGCGTGTCTTATGGCTGGTTCGCAACTCATGTGGCGAGCGGCGCGCAGCCGTGGAAGTCGGGCAACCTCACCGCCACCTACATCAGCACCGAACTGCGCCAACTGGACCCCGCCAATGCCTCGCTATTCCTTTACTACGAGATCGAAAATAGGACCGATTCCGATTACCGGCTGGGAACTGCGCCGGGACTGGTGATCATGAGCCGGCTGCGGTCAGGCGGCAGCTTGAGTTCACAGGAAGACGTGCGCTTCAGCTTCCCCGCCTTTATTCCGGCGCGGCAACGGGCGAGGGTGGCGCTCGAGATGCGGCACGCGCTCGCGTGGCCCGGCGATAACGATCCTGCGCGGCAGGATAAGCTGAGAGACTTCGTAAATCAGCGGCTGGAGAGCGTGAATGAGTTTGTGCTGTTCGACCCGTCCGATCGCACGCAGATTGAATTCCCGCGCGGCTGGCAGGAACTGCAAATGGCAGCGGTGGCCGCAAAATGAATGAGCCTGGAAACGCCGGCACGACCAAACGCATGGGCGAAAATCGCCGGCTGTATCCGCGGCGCAAGGTCGAACGGCTGGCGTACGTCGATTTCGGTCCCGACAATGGCGGGATGCTGATTGACATCGGCGAGGGCGGGCTAAGCTTTCAGGGCGTAGGACGCATGAGCGAAGGGCAGGCGCTGCACCTGAAATTCACGCTGCCCGGCGCAGGCAGCCAGCCGGTAGAAGCCACCGCGGAATTGGTTTGGTCCAACCCCTCCGGCAAGGGTGGCGGCTTGCAATTCGTCGAGATCACCGAAAGCGCACGGGATAAGGTGCGGCAGTGGATTTTAGGCGGCGACGCGCCGGCCGGCGATTCCTGGGTGCGGCCTTTCGGGGGCATGCGCCCTCTGGCCCCGATGGACCCGGTGGACCCGACGGATTTGAGCAGCGGAACCTCGACTGCCGCGCCTCCTCCGAATAGTGTTCCGCTTCCCGCCGAGCTCCCTGCCCCGCCGCCCATCACGCTCACGTCAGCAGCGGATACACGCCCGGCCGCCGGTACGCTCCTGGGCGCGGCGGGTACGGCCGGCTCCCCTCCGTCCGAGCCCGGGGCATCGCTGCAGCACATCGCGGGGCCTAGTTTCTGGGAGCACGATCCTTTCGAGTCCGCCAATCGCGAGCCCGCCGCTCCCGCCGATGACACCTTCGACGAAGGTCCTGCCAGCGCCAGTAGCGATGCCGGGAGCGCTCCGGCTGCGGAAGCGCGTGCCGATGCCGAGCATTCAGCACCTGCACCTGAGCCGGTACCGATCGCCAAGTCCTGGCCTGATCTGGCGGCCGACCCGTCGGCGAAGGGTAGCGGGGAATTTGCGCCTGCAACGGGAGATCCCGTGGTGAGGGATACTTCGGTTTGGGCGATTCCGGTACGCGCGGAGGCTTCCTCGCCGGAAACGGCGCGCGCTTCAGATTTTTCCCCTGAATTATTGGGCGTATCCGCGGCGGGGGCGGGCGCATCCGCGGCGGAGGCGAAAACCTCGGTGTTTTTCGGAAACGCGGGTGGCGCAGGCGCCGCCATGGCCGGCGATGCAAATCACGCGAACGCAGATGCCGGCCTCGACAAACCAGCGCCGGGTTTTGAGCCGAAAAGCGTGCTGCTAAATCCGGAGTTCGATGCCCGCGAAAGTCGAAATCGCCGCAGCTCGGACGAAATCGAAAACGGCAACTCCCTGATTACCAGCGTGGCTGTGATTCTTGCTTCTGCCGCCGTGGCGGTGTTTGGAGTGATGATTGGACTGCGGATTTTCGCGGCTCCTGGTGGCTCGAGTGGCGCCTCGGAAGGTTCGTCGTCCTCGCTGGCGAAAGAAATGCCCGCATCCGGCGGGGCGTCCCCGTTCCAGGTGGACGTGCTGGACGCCAAGAACCGGCGCTGGGTACTGGCGAGCGCGGGCGCGGCGGAAAGTACTGGCGCAAATTTGGCGAGAGGCGCGCAGCCTTCGCGCGACGCAGGCGATCCGCGAGAGGCCGCGGAAGATTTCGCCGGCACCGATCGCCCAGATATCGCCAACAATGTCGCTGCCACGCTTCCGCCCTTGCCAATCAAGCCACCGCATTCCGCAGAGGCCTCGCCGGCCGCGGCAGCCGCGGCGGAGATAATGGCGCCCGCGATCGAAGGGCCCGCGACTGCGGATTCTGCGCCGCGCCTGCCAGTCATCGCCGGCGAAGAAGTGGGTCCTGCTCGGCCGCTCGAGCCGCCCGCTCCATCGCCCGCCGTGGCGTTACCGGGCGCCGGTTTTCCGTCTGCGAACCGGCCGGCCACGGCCAGCCCCACGTCCGGTGGTCCGGCGTCAAGTGCTCCGGCGGCGGCAGGCAGTGCCCCCAGCGTTGCGCCTGGCGGGCCGATCGGTTTCAAAGGGCCGGTGCTGATCTCGGACATCCAGCCTTCTTATCCGACCCTGGCCCGGCAACAACACGCCGAAGGAGACGTCCTGGTGCGCGTCGTCATCGGGAAAAATGGCATTCCTCGCCAGATGCAGGTGGTGCGCGGCGACGTGCGGCTGGTGCCGGCGGCGCTCGAGGTAATTCCCCTGTGGCGCTACAAGCCTGCGATGCTTAATGGCCAGCCGACGGATTCGCAGCTCGTGGTCACCGTGTCATTCCGCCTGAAATAATTCCCCGAGGTAATTCGCCTGCGGCAATTCAAGCGGTGTCGCCGCGCGGCCCCAACACGTAGACACGACGGCCCAGGCACAAGGGCGCAGGAAAGAACTATCCGGACTTGGCAGACTTAGCGGGGCGGTGTTCGCGCGCCAGTGTAAACGAGCGTTGCAGCAGGCGAATGGCACGCTCCACGTCGGCATCCGAGCGCAAAAATATGCTGACCCAGCCGGAATCCGGCAGGATGTGATGCGGTTCGGCGTCGCCGGCGGCCACCAGGGCGTCGCGCACCGCCTTGGGAAACGGAATATCCACCAGAGAATCGCGGTGCACGTGCCCAATCTCGCGGCGTCCGAGGCGAAATTCGATGCCACCGTAGCGGTGCGGCGCCGCCGTCACGCCGTCCCAACGGCCGGCAGCCTCGCAAATGCGGCGTTCCGCTCCGGAGACAGGCATGGTGCAGCTATTCTACCGCATCGGCCGCCTCTGGGGCCAACAGGCAACGACATCCGGTGCACGTGAGGCGATGCGCGGACTTGGAGTGGGTCATCTCTAACGAGGTCGGCCGTGTCAAGAGTGTTTTCTTTCGTTTTTGGCTTTCACCGTGCACACCCATGTAAATGCGCAGATGCGCTATTTTGTTGGGCGGGTGATTCGCCGCGATCCTTTTTGTGTGTTCACCCGACTCGCTCAACCCGTGCTTGTTCATCAATCCGGTGTTGCCCACCAACCATCTCTTCGGCCATGAAGGACCATGATGAGTTATTCGAACTCCCTCCTGTTCAGGGAGGCGGGTAGCCTAATCAGTTTCGCAGTCACTACATCGCAGGACTATGGCCCACTTCTGGCATCCCCGCACGGGCACCACCGCTTTTCTGCCGCATCTGGCCGCGGCGACAGAACTCTTGGTAATCGATCTGGTCACGCAGCAAGATCCACAACCGAATCCCGAGTTTGCGTGCTGCAGCCACTCTCGCTTTGCCCAATCCCTTCTGTGACAGCTTGCGTCGATAGAAGCGCTGCAACTCTGGGTCGCGGCGTACGGCGTGCACGACGGCCTCGCACCAGAGAAAGCGCAACAGTGGGTTGCCTTGTTTGCTCAGACCACCGAGTCGCTGCTGACCGCCGCTGGAATATTCGCTGGGGATCATCCCCACATAACTTACCAGTGCTTTGCCGTCAGCGAACCGCGCCGGATCGCCCAAAAACCCGTCGGTCGCCAGCGCCGTAACTGGTCCCACTCCTGGATGGGTCATCAGCAGCTTGGCCCCAGGGCGTTGGAAGGCCTGCTCGCTCACGCGCTTGTCCAGTTCGTCGACCTGCTCGTTCAAGGTGCGGTACAAGCTCTGCAACTCGGCCCGCCGATAGGCTGCATTCGGCGGTAGCGGCAAAGATTCGATGGCGTGTTGCCCTGCTTTGCTCCACAGGGTCTTGCCTCGCCGCAGACCGCGACTGAGCGCAATGGCTTGCAGTGCGTTCTGCACCCGCGTTCGCATCCGCACCCACTGATGACGGTGCGTCAGCAGTGTCCGGAGATCACGCAGTTCAGTGGAAGGCATCCATATCGAAGGAAAGCGGTTTTCGATTTGTAACTTCAGCAGCAACGCCGCATCCCGCCGGTCGTGCTTCTGCTTGCGTGTCTCCGCCTTGCGAATCTCCGACGGATGGACCCACCAGACGGTCGATCCCCAACTCATCCATCAGTTCCAGAAACCAGTGCATCGATCCGGTAGCTTCGATCCCTACCTGGACCGGACCCGGCAGTGCCGCATAAAACTCTCGCACCTCCTCGGCTTTGTGCTGCAGCGTCTTCTCGACCACCTCTCCCGTATCGGTATCCAACATTGCGATCGTTTGTTGCCGCGCGTGTAAATCAACACCTATAATTTGCATCGAGGCCTCCTCCGGCTCGAGCGCCGTTAGGGTGAACACCGAAACAGTTTACTCGGGCCGCTGTGAGGCCGACCTCGTTATGACATCAGTTCCCATCGCCCGGCTCATCAGGAAGTAGGAGCTGGATGATACACTGTGCGCGCCGCATGAGTCGGGAACGCCCGGAACCCAGGATCGCAGCGGACCACCACGTTTATCGGAGCTGCTTCCCAATCAAGCCGGAAGGGCAAGCGAGGGCTGTTCGTGAAGACATCGAGTCGGTTCGTGTCGCCGGTCGCGTTGCTGGTCGTGTTGCCGCTCGTGCTGCTGTTCGCGGCCGCTGCGGTTGTAGTCCTGGCGCAAGGGCCAACCTCGGACACGCTTCCCACCGGGCAACTGCTGAGCGAACCCGGACCCACGTTCAGGATCGCCGACAGCCAGTTGCCCAGCCCGCTGACGCTGGTGGCCTACGGGGACCAGCGATTCACCGACCCCACGAATACCCAGCAGACCAATCCGCGAATTCGCCAGTGGCTGGTGAAGCAGATTGCGGCGGAACATCCCGCCGCCGTGATTATGAACGGCGATATACCGCTCGCGGGGGCCGTGGCCAACGATTACGCTGTGTTTGCGGCTGAGACCAAAGTCTGGCGCGATTTGCGTCTGCGCGTCTTCCCGTCATTGGGGAATCACGAGTTTGTCGGCGATCCGCAGCAGGACCTGGAGCACTGGTGGAAGGCCTTCCCCGAGTTGCGCAACCGGCGCTGGTACTCGGCGCAGCTCGGCTCGCGGATCTACCTGCTGGCCCTGGACAGCGATGCGCCGCTGCTGCCGGGCAGCGACCAAGCGCGCTGGATGGAGAAACAGATCGGCGGCCTGCCGTCGTCGATTGATTTCGTGATCGTGACGATGCACCATCCTCCGGTGGCCGACCTGCAAACGCACATCGAGGTGGATCACAATCCCCGGCCCAATGAGATCGCGCTGCGGGATTACCTGACGCAGGCCGCGAGCAGTTCGCACGCCGCTTTTCTAGTGAGCGCGGGGCACATTCACAATTACGAGCGCAGCGTGGTCGGAGGAGTGACCTACCTGGTCTCCGGCGGCGGCGGCGCGCCACCGTATTTCGTCGAGCGCACGCCTGGCGATCTTTACCAGAGCATCGTGTTCCCCAACTATCACTACGTAAAGTTCACCCTGGAGAACGACCGCCTGCGAGCCACCATGTACCGCGTGGTGGATCCGGAGGCGCAAACCCTGAGCGTCGCGCCCAAAGACCGCTTTGAGGTTATGGCGAAGCCGCGCTGAGTGCGGGCGGGTGCGCTTGACAGGAGTGCGAGGTGTACCCTATCGTCGATGAGTTTGTGAAATGGTGCGCAAGCATGCGCAGCGGTGGGACTTTTGCGATGCTAGACAACTCTGATAACGGCACCCACGAAAACACTCACGGCGACGCCGATGGCGGCGTTGTACAGCTCCGCGCTTCGGGCTCGGCGCCGGCGGCACGCGGCGACTGGCTTTCGCCGTTGCTGATTGCGCTGCTGGGCGCGATGGCGCTGGGGCTGATCTTTTTTCTCGCGCCGCTGATGAAGCGGGTGCGCGCCGGCGTTCGTCAGCAAGGTGGCGGCGCCCCGGCCAGCAGCGGGCAGTCCGCCGCCGCGCCGGCCGACAACGGGCAGAACGGCAAGCCAAACGACCTGCCGCTGGGGCAGCGCCAGGACGTAGCGCTGGGCGATGCGCCGGTGCGCGGCTCACGAAACGCTCCGATGATGATTGTCGAATTCGCCGATTACCAGTGCCCCTACTGCCAGCAGATGCATCCCGAGTTAAAAATCCTGCAGCAGGAGCTGGCCGGCAAAGTGGCGGTGGCCTTCAAGGATTTTCCGCTCGCGATGCACGCGAACGCGGAGAAAGCGGCGGAAGCGGCGCGCTGCGCGGGCGAGCAGGGCAAGTATTGGGATTTCCACGACGTGCTGTTTCACAATAGCGAAAACCTGGAAGTGGCGCAAATCAAGCAGTACGCGCATGATTTAAAACTCAACCAGGCGAATTTCGACGCCTGCCTTGATTCGGGCAAAGAAGCCGCCGCCGTGCAAAAGGATCAGGCGCAGGGCAAGCAACTAGGCGTCCGAGCTACGCCCAGTTTCTTTTTCAACGGGCGGCTCTTTACCGGCTCAATGGATTACTACACGCTCCGCAGCATTGTGGAAATGCTGCTGAAAACCGACGCCCCGGCCGCAGCGGCGGTGCGCGGAGCGGCCTGGCACGGCGACGGCGGGAACGACGCCGGCTACGATGTTGCACCGAAGGTTCCGAGACCGGCGGCGTAGCCCGGCTGGTCCTGGCCAGCGCTGGGCAGGCGCCCTTTTACGCACGCGAATTCACGGCCGGCGCCTCCGGAGCCGCTGACGCCGCACACTTCTTTCCGAAAGGCTGCGAGGCCAACCACCATGCCCTTATATTTCATCAAGCTGACGCACGCGGCCGAGCAATGCCCTTCCGCGAACACTACGGTTAGGGAAAGAGTGATTCAGGGAATGCCGGAGCTTCCGCGCCTGGCCGAAAAGCTGGGAATTAAGATCCTCTCCGGTCCGCTCGCGCTAGTCACCGAGCACGAGTCCTTCGCGGTGGTCGAAGCGGATCGCGTTGAGGCAGTGCAGGAATTTCTGATGTTGAGCGGCCTGATGCAGTGGAATACTGCGCGAGTGTCGCCCGTCAAGCCGCTGCGTGACGTGCTGAAGGACGATTTGCCGAGGATGCCTGCCCCGCTGTACTGAACTAGCGGGCCGAGCACGGATTCCTGGCCGCTGCCCGCCGTATTTTTGAGCCACGCGGCGCGATGCTCGGACGCCACCGCATTCACCCATGCGCCTGCCTACAAAACCGCCGTAATCGTCACAAAGCCTCAGGTCACAACGCATTACGTTGCGTGCTGTCCGGGACGGCGTTTTAGGGGCGGGTGGCGATGCTGGGAGAACATTTCTCGCCGGCCAACAGCTTTTTGAGCGCGGAGACCAATTCTTTGCCGGCCTGGGTCTTCGCCAGGTAGGCGTGCGCACCCGCGGCGGCAATCGCGCTTACGGTGTGATCGGATTCCTCCACCGTGAAGACCAAAAGCTTGATATGCGGCCGCTGATCCGAAATTTGGCGCACAATTTCAAGGCCGTTGAGGGTAGGCATGTTGATGTCCACGATCACCACGTCGGGGTTGAGAGCCAGCGTCCTTTCCACTGCTTCTTTGCCGTCGGAGGCCTCGCCGCAAATTTCCCAGCCAGGCTCGTCCTTCAAGATGAGGCGCACGCCGTGGCGCAGCACTTCGTGATCGTCGGCCACCAGGATGCGTTTGAGACCTTTGCCGGGCGCTTCATCCGCTCCCCCGCCCCATTCTCCCGTGTCCGGAGGCTGCGGCTCGGGGATGGGAAGCACTGCGGTGACCACCGTGCCCTGTGCGGAATCCGCGGTGATTTCGAGGCGGCCGCCCAGTTGCCGCATGCGCTCGCGCATCCCCTGGATGCCCACGCCGAGACCAGCGGCCGCATCGGGAAACGCATCAAACCCGCCGCCGCGGATGCCGCGCCCGGCGTCGCCGATTCTGAGGGTGACTTCGTTTTTATCCGCGCTGAGCCGAATGGCGGCGGTGGCACTGCCAGAATAGCGGTGCACGTTGGTGAGGCTCTCCTGAATGACGCGAAATAGCGTGACCTCGACCTCCGGCGGCAGGCGCAGCAAGTCGCGAGGGATGTCCACGGTGACGCGGATGCCCGTCCGCGTTTCAAAGCCCTGCGTGTACCACGGCACCGCGGAGGCCAGTCCCAGTTCGTCGAGCAGGGGCGGGTGCAACAGGTAGGAGAGCGTGCGAATCTCTTCGCTGATTTGCTGCGTCACCTGGAGGCACTCGGCGAGCGCCGAACGGGACTTGGAATCGGTGGAGCTTTCGGCGGCGTCGGCCAGTTGCGACAAGACGATGGATTGGAAGACGAGTTTTTGGCCCGTGACGTCGTGCAGGTCGCGCGCGATGCGGCGGCGCTCCTCATCCTGCAGTTGCAAAAGGCGCGCGGAAAGCTGCCGCAGCACATCCTCGCTGGCTTTGAGCGCCATGTTGGTTTCGAGCAATTCGGTCAGCTCGGTAACCACCATGGCGATCTTGCGGGGCCCCGCTGCCACGAAACGGCTGAACGACAGGCGCACCAATCGCCGCCGGACGTTTTGCAACTGCAGGCTCAGTTGCGTGCGGACCTGGCCGCGCAGGCCCTTGCCGATCAACGCCGCCAGCGCGTCGCGATCGTGGGGGGCCACGTGGCTCTGCAGCACCGTGCCGGTGAGCCGGGCGAGCGGGACGCCTAAAATTTCCGCGCACGGGGCGTTCGCGTAAAGCACCGTGCCCGCATCATCGAGCAGAGCGGCGCCTTCGCCAATCGTCTCGGCGAGCACGCGGTAAGGATGGTCCACCGGGAGCCCGAAGGGTTTCCGCACGGCGCGGCCACGGGAGGATGCCTGAGCGCGCGGGGGCTTCGATTTAGATTTGCGTCTCATTGGCGGGGCCGGTGCTCCGAGCGCCGATAATACCACTGGACCGGGAGGAGGGAAAAAATCTCCGGCTGCGCCGTTTTTTGCGCTGGGAGGCTTCCGCCGCGCGAGACCTACTTCTGGCGCGTGAAAAATCCCCACCCCAGCCGCAACTGCACTGTGTTGATGCCCGGGTTGAAGGTAGTAAGGCCGGCGTCGGAAATGTGCATGTAACGGATTTCGGCACTCCAATTATATCTGCCGCGCAGAACACGCATGCCCAGCGCCGCCGAGGGAAGAAAATTCGTGCGCGAGACGCCGGAGGGCACGGGCCGGTTGGTGAAGAGCACGCCGCCGGAGAGGTCGGCGTAGGGTTCGAGCCGGCCATGCGTCAGGAAGTTCCACTTGAGTCCCAGGGGATCGAAGCCTGCGCCATATGCGGTGCCGCCAGGCTGAAAAATCAAAAATGCCGGTATGGCGTCCACGTGATACTCGAAGCGGCCGCGCAAAAAGCCGGGTCCATGGGCGGAAGTGAGCACGCGGCCCAAGGTCACGCCGGCGTTCCAGGCAGCAAGGCCACGCGAGCCGCCAGGAGTGGTGGATCCTCCGCCCATCCAGACATGCAGCTCGTTGCTGCCGCTTACAGCGCCACCTTCAGCACGGCCATCGTTGCGCCGGGAGCGGTCTTTGACGCCTGATCGCGCGGTCGTCCGAACATCCGACGGCGTGGGCGGATCGCCTGCCGGATTGCTTGGCGGTTGCGTGGACGTCTGCAGGCCGCCCACCTGCGTGCTTGGCGATGGCGTGCTTGCAGATAGCGTGCCGATTGATTGCGCCGGCATTCGCGCGGCAAAGCACAGCACTCCCAGCAGTGCTACGAAGAATGTTGCCGAAGAAATATTCATCACCGGATATTCTTTGCCCTGTATGGACCCCGTATGGCCCTGTACGGTTGTTTACGGCCCGCATGCGGCCGTCACCGCTCCCGATCCATTGCGCGTCAGTTCCGCATGGGGTGCTTTCGGTCAGATGCCCGGGGCGAGTCTGCCGGTACATGCGGAGAGCAGCAAGCTTGCGGATACGCGCCGGCTCATATGCATCGCCGCGGGCCAATCTTGACAGCCTGAGTGCAAGCTATTTCGGCTGGGTGAACAGGCCGAACCCGATGCGTACCTGGACCGCGTTGATGCCCGGATCGTAGGCGATGATGTGCGCGTTCGAGATGTGAAACCAGCGCACGTCGATGCTAAATTCGTGCCGGCCGCGCATTACGTGCGCGCCCAGAGCCGTGCTGGTTGTGAAATTGAATGCCGTGCCCTGGGGCGGCACCTTCGCAGTCGTAAACAATCCCCCGCCGCTGATCTCGAAAAATGGCGCGATGCGGCGGCGCGTGCGGAAATCCCACTTCACGGCGAAGGGATCGAAGCCGCCTCCGTAAACTCTGCTGGTGGGCTCGAAAAGCAGGAACGCGGGAATCACGTCGAACGAATATTCGAAGCGGCCGTTGAGCGGGCCGCGCCCGTGCGCGTCGGTGAGCACGCGGCCGTAGCGCAGGCCCAAATTCCATTCGGTGACCGGCGCGGCGCTGCCATTGATGGCCACCGCACCTCCGGCGCTCGACCAGACTTCGAGCTCGTTGCTGCCCTTGACCGGCCCAGCGGCGTCGCCAGATTGGGCACGCGCCTGGGCGCACGCCCGCGGCGCCGCGCACAGCAGCGCCAGCGCCAGCATAAGCGCGGGCACCGCCGAGATTTGTATTCGTGCCATAACCCTAATTTCAATCCTCTGTAAGCAGCGTACTTGAATTCGCCACCCACGTATCGGCAAAAAGTGGCGCAGCTCTCGTCGCGCAACGAAAATAGTGCGTATTCGGCGTATCTCGGTGAAGGTTTACGGTGCTAGTGGCGTGTGCTTCAGAGGTCCAGGACGATCTTAAGGGCGGCGCTTATCTGAGTGACACTGAAATTCGAAAGACGGCCAATTTGCCTGGTGAATCTGGTGGTGCTCACAGCTCTGACTTGTTCCCCGAGAGCGACAGATTCCTTTGGCAATCCGCCGTCTCCAGCCTTCAAGATAACGTGACTGGGGTAAAGACGTCTTTTGTTTTCTCGACTGGTCACGGGCTAGATCACAACCACAGGACTGTTCTCGTTGATGGAGTCACGGCTCAAGACCACGACAGGACGCTCACCAGCCTGTTCGGAGCCTTCATGGGGATTGAGGCGAGCCCAATATACATCGCCACGTCTGGGCACGCTTACGCATCCTTCTCGACGCGCTCAAAGGCTTCCCAGTCACTTGAACTAAATTCTTCTGAAAGCAATTTCGCGGATTTTTGATATTCGGCATCTTCTGCCATCAGGGCGAACTCGGAATCAATTTGTTTTCGTTTGATGAGTTTCACATATGCGAGCAAAGCCACAACGATGAAATCGTTGATAGAGTCTGCCGGACCAACACCACTGTTTGCAAAGGAATGAATTCCGCGTAAAGGTCACGGGCAAAGTCACCGTCATTTTCACTTCTTCTTTTGCCCTTTTCTTTTTTTCACTTCGTTTTATGGATTGCATGAGTGACCGGATTACGGCTGACTGGCCCCGGGCCTTGGATTTTTCAGCCAACGTCTGCTTTCGCATACTAGCCTGGTAGTTAGTGGCGTCCTCGCGCGTGTGGAATCCTTTGCGGACGCGCCTGCCGGTAGCGTCTCTCCAGTCAGCCATCCACAGGTTTCCTCTTCGTATCATATGAATCCTCAGGGACGCCGAGACTTCGCCGCCATAGCCTCCCGCTCTGCTCGCTAACTCGTTCCACTAAGCACGAACGATATTTGCACCACTACCCTTTATTCGATTAAGTATCGCATCGCAACGAACATATTTCATTATGGCGGGGATAGCGTAGCCTTGCTAGATTCCTCGTATTTTGTTCGCAGTCCGCACCAGGGCATACTTTTTTGCCGACATTTATTTCTCGATCGCGTCGCTCATGCGACTCGGGAGGGCCGTTGCCGCGCGCTGGGCTCGCGGAAATAGCGGCGTGGCGGGAACATGCCGGAGCGCAGCAATTCGCGGCCGACGCGCGTGCGAATTTCTTCCGCCCACTGGGACCAGGTGAGCTCGCTGATGCCCAGCAGGCGCCGCGCGGCCTGGTATTCGGCGCCTCCCAGGTAATACATCCGAAACAGGATCAGGCGGCTTGCCCGCAATGGCGCGCGGCTGCCGCGGCTGTGCGGCGATGCGGCTTCGGCGAGCGCTCGCTCCCCTGCCAGCGCGAAGTCGGCGACGTACTCAACTAAGCGCGGGTGCAGATCGGGCCGCCACAAAAATTTCGAGACCGGCGCCAACTGCATTGTGGGCAGGCGCGAATCGACCAGTTCGCGCGCAGCCAAATAGATTTCGTGGCACACCTCGAATGCGGCGCTGGTCTTCATCGCGCGCCCTTGTGGCGCGTGAACCGCTGTCGCGAGAAGGGTTGCCGCGCGGCGTGGTGCGGAGAATGCGCCGCCCGGTCCAGCGTCGCAGGGGTTTTTACATTTGGCACCGGAAGCGCGAGGGCTGCTCGGCGCACGGTGAGCGCGGCCCCCGACGCGGTGAATGCGGCGGAATCGGACGTGCTGTGCGCAGTTGCACGATATGCGATAACTGCAGGCGTGGACCCGCGTGCGGTGTGCACGCTGCTGTCGGATGCGTCAACTGCAGGCGCGGGTCCATTTGCGGTGAGCGCGCCGGAACCTGTAGCGAGCCCGCCTCGACCGGATGCGGTGATCGCGACGGCAAAACGCCGGGCGGTAACGGCGGTCAGATTAGGCGCTGCCAGCGCCGAAGCGCGTGTCACGCCGCTTCCCTGCCCCAGCCGGCCCTTTGAGGTACACGCCGGCGCGCGCGCCGCCGTGCGTGGCACCCACTCAGCATCGCGAGACGTGTTGAGTATTGCTGGCCCTCCTGGCGCGACACGCGAATGCAGCGGCGCGGCCAGCGCGTCCGGCGTCATGCCGGAGGCCAGAGAATCGAGCGCGAGGGAGGCTTGGTTGCAGGCCGTTTGCCAGAGCGCATCGGCACGCAATTCGGCGAGAAACCGCGCGGTAGCCAAGTGCAGTTGCAGGCGCGCGAATAAATTTCCGACGCGCGTCGCGCCCACGTTCACCCGCATCTCTTTTTTAACCGGCGGCAACACGTCGGTTGAATCGGCCGTGAAAATTGAACGCCGGCGGCGGCGCCCCGGCCTCCCAGGCGCCTCCGCGTTTCGCGCCGGGTACCGGACAGGGTGTGCTCGGGTTGTGCCGTCGCCGCGGAGCGCGCCGGCACGATCGGTGGGCAGGTGCGCGGTAGGTGCTGGAGATAGTTTCTTAAATGTGCTAACCGCGCGACATTTTGCAATCACACTTGCCGCGCGTTGGTTCGCAACCGCGCCTGGTGCACCAACTGCATTTGCGTTTAGCGTGGCGCGTTTGCGTGCGCCGACCGTGCGGGGTTCCACAACGCCGGCCGCGGCCAGCCTCCACGCCGCCTTGTGCTGGGTCACGATACCTCCTCGTCGCGTGTTTTGTCATGGGCTCTCGCTCGCACCGGCTCGGTCACTTCCGCTTGTCGGTCCGGGCAGCGCGCCGCTAAAGGTGCGAAGTCCGCCAGCGCCGTGGGCGGTGAACCTCGCGCTGCGCGTAGCGCCGCGTCGCGCGCGCGAATGCGCTCGAGAGCCGCCGGCTTCACGCGCACTCCATGCAGCGGTGCGGGCGATGCGCCGGCATACAATCCCGCCGGACCGCGCCATCTCGACGCGGAATCATAGGGCGATGCCAGCGGTACGCCGTTGGCGTTCGCCGCACCGGAGCCGCCCGACGCACCTGCCGCCCCTGCAGTGCCCGCAATACCCGCAATATTTGAGTCGTAGCACCCTTCAAGCACGCGCCTCGCGTTGGTGTCATTTGCGATCAGCCAGTCGAAATTCGCGCGCCAGCCACGCTCTCCGCCACCCGCAAGGAAGGGAGTCTGCGCGGCCCGCCGCACGGCCAGCGCAAAGTCTGCCGCCGTAAAACCCGCGGCCAGCCGCCGAGCACATTGGCGGCGCCGCTCCGCAGTCAGGCGTGCGGCGGCAGGCAACGCTCCCCGACCCGCTTCGTAAATCTCGAGGAACTGCTCCGGAGAGCCGCTTCCCTTCCGCGCCGTTTGTTTTGTCGGCGTATTTGCGTATGCGGACGCACACGCCTCGGTGTGTTTCGTGCCCTTTTCCTCATTCCCATCCAGATTCAAATCCACATCCATATCCTGTGCTTGAGGCGGCTCAAACCCGAGCTTGAGCTGCGACTCGGCCGGCGAAACAGCGGTTAACTCACGTGCCGCGTGGAAGTCGGTTTGGCGCGCGGGAGTGAATTCGGCTGGGGCTCGCTGCGCCGGAAGGTCGGCTAAGAGTTCGGCACGCTCCTCGGTCGCCGGCGGAGCTGCCGGCGCAGCGGCGGGCGAACCGCGACGCGACCCGTAGCGCGCCGTGTACGCGGCCAGCTGCGTAGCGGGCACCGGAGGTGCCAGTCGTTCCAGGCGCGCGCGCCACGACGGCGCCGGCAATCGCCCGGGGACGTCGCTGCCGGTCCAATGTCCGTAACGCTTGCCGTTTTCTTCCCAGGTGAAGAGCAGGCCGCGCGCCACGAATTCGCCGAGGACTTGTTCCAGGCGCTCGAGCGTGAGATTTTTGCGGATGGCGGACACGCGCCCCCAGATGACGCGCACGTTGGTCAGTTCGAAGCAGCCGGAGGCATCCGCGAGGCCGTATAGCCAGGCATACTCCGCTTGCGCCCAGTCGGCGCACGAGGCAATTTTGTCGCTGGCCCACATGGCATCGAAATCGATCACGCGTTTGGGCATCGGGCCTCCTTGCCATTGTCGTAACTGTGGGCTTGCGCATTGCCTTCCGCTTTGTACCGCTGCAGCACGCATGCCCGCCGGCCGATTCGCGACTGAGAGAGCGCTGGCGCGCGGCGAGTCTTTCGATGGCGTAGCTTCACCTCTAACGACTTTCGGCTTTCCGGCCGTAGCGGCGATTCAAGCAGCGCCCCGCAACACCGCGCAAACGTACAAATGCGCACCACGCGCACCACACTACTCGGGAGCAAGTACGCGGTATTCCCACAGCGCGGCGCCATAGAGTTCGCCACCCTGGCTTCCTGTCGCCACATCCTGGCTCTCGAAGCGCATGCGCCGTCGGCGTTTTTCAACGCGGTAGCGGCCGTGAGACGGCTTGCGCAAGTGGCGCAATTGCGCGGAAATTGACGCCTCGCCAAATTCCGTTGGGTTGGCAATCTCGGCGAGCGTCAGCCATTCGCCGCGCGTTGCGGCCGCGAGCATCAACTCGCGAATAGCGGCCAGTTGTGTCTCGTTGCACTCCCGATTCCTTGGCAAGATTTCACTTGGCATCTGTCCTCCTTTTCTTCCTTTCCTGCTTGACCTGACAGGCTGCGAATTCACAACCGCTTTCGATCCGGGCCGCCAACCCGGGACCGCTATTACTTTATAATTAACCAGGCGCCCACCGCGGCCGCCCACACCATTGCCAGAGCCGCGAAAAACAAGCGGACCGAACACACCCACGCCAGTGCCTGGGTGGGCGCAGCACGAAATTGCCGTGTCTGATAATATTCGGGCGGCGGCAGAACCTCTTCGCTGGCGGATGGAGGTCCCGCGGATGCCGTTAACGCCGGTGTAAACAGCGTATTAGCATGCACCACCCGCACTTCTATAATGTGGTGCACTCCCACGAATACTTCATATCCCTCCCCGAATGCTGCGGCTCCGGCTGACCATTGAGACGCCCTGCCCGCGCCGCCAGGAGCAGTTCCCAGTGTTCTGGCCTCGCGCCCGACGCCCTCCTCGGGCTCTTCGTCGCCGTCTTCATAGCTTCCCGCGCATCCGCTGCACATCGTCACTCCTTCACGCTGGCGGCGACGCGGCGCTCGCCAAGATTTCCACAGGCCGTATATATTATCAAGCAAGTATATACACTATCTGATATACACGGGCATCATCTGTGAGGAGGCCCCTTGACCATGTCACGACGCATCCAGCCGCCGTGGGATTACTTACATGATGCTTCTGTGCCCAGTCTCGAGAGTTACGAGCTATCCCGTTTAAATCATGCCGCCAATCTTCGTCGGGAGATCGCGGCGCTGCTCGACCAGTGGATCGAAGACAGCACGCAAGCCCTGCTCGCCCGATGGGTCCGCGAGGACCGCGCCCTCCCCCGTGGAGGCCCGCCAGATGCCGAAGCCCCGCAGCCGCAGTTGCCATTCGACGAGGCTCCTTCCCCCGCGCCACCGCGCCAAGCTGAACGCGCGATGAAATTATCCAGGCGCAACGCACGGTCATCGTCAAACTGATCGCCAACAGCGTTCCGCAATGCGCCTGGTTGAACACGGCGCCGCCCCGCGGCCGTACGCTTTGTGGTGCCACAAGGCCAGACCATCTGCTTGTAACCGCCTAGCTACAATTCCGTTTGCCGCTGCCCCATGGCCGCGCGATTTTGCCGTGAAACCTTCAGCTTTCATATGTACTATATAGTTAGCACGCATAACTAGCTTAAGGCTGCTGCGAGTCGGTTCCGTGAAATGCTAGAAGATTTACATCTAAAGGCGCACCACAGGCAGGCCAGGGTCGTGAACATGCCCTCTTGCGCGCCTGAAATATCGTTGCCACGGACAGCGGTCGTTTCCGAGCCTTCAATACGTCCCCTTTCAACGTCACACCCTGCTCGCGTACCAAGCCAGTAACGACTTGCCCTTACTCCGCAGACTTGAAGCCGCGACAGCCGTTAAGCCGTTTAGGCGGCGCCGTGCATCACGGCTCTATTAATACATACATTAATATTAACTATCATTAACATATGCGGGACGGTGAAATATGTAAGTCCGCTGGCAAATCCGCTGCCCAATGCCATAAATAACTCGTACCCACAACTACCTCTAATCATCACGAAGTGAGAATATATTCGGCCGCGCTATGTTCACGCTTACTGATATACATTATTCTGGTGGGCTTGGGGTGGGTCGGTGAGCTGGCGACGATTCTGGGGCTTTTGGGAGGTGCGGATTGAATTGTGTACGACCCGGCATTCAACGCGCAGAACGCCCCCAGGCCACTTTTTTAGGCGGGGGTGGCGGTTAGGATTGGACTGGCGGGGGATTCAGGAGCTTTTCTTTTCGGAAGATCAGCGAGTTGATGTCGTAGGTTGCCAACTCGAAGCCGTGACCGTGAGTGATCGCGTCGGTGGGACAAGCTTCGACGCAGTAGCCGCAGAAAATACAACGCGAGTAGTCGATATTGTACACGCTGGCGTAGCGCTCGCCTGCTGAGATGCGCACCGTTTCGGTGTTCTCGGCGGCCTCGATGTAGATGCATTGCGCGGGGCAGGCTGCCGCGCACAGGAAGCAGCCTACGCATTTTTCGAGTCCGTTCTCATCGCGATGCAATACGTGGATGCCACGATAGCGGGCCTGGAAATGGACGGGCTCGTCGGGGTAATTTTCCGTAGTGGGCTTCCGCCAGATATTGCGAAAGGTGACGCTGAAGCCCTTGGCCAGCGTGAGGAAGGTGCCGCCGATCTCTGTAAGTATGGAAGGCATTTTGGATGTGTTCGATTAGTCTAACAGCAGGCGGAACGGCGAGCAAACGAGGCTATTTGTCGGGGCGACGTAAACCTGCGTGTGTAAATAGTTTGCGAGTGCAGTTTTTCCAGTCCTCGTTAAGAAGACTGAAAATCGCATAGATGCTGGAACCCTTTGCACGTTGATGGAACTGGGCCACTATCCAGCACCCGCGTGAGCCGGAAGACCGTCTGCGCGCTTACCAGCCACGGTCAACAGCGACACCATCCCGCCCACCGGGCGCGTCGAGAGTCCTCGCAAGAACGGTTTCCGAATCATCTCGCGCACCTCCGGACTGCGCCGCTGCCGCGCCCGCATCCCGCGCGGCAGAAACGAACGCAGCCTCGTACGCGATTCACGGAAACGAACACTCCCCCGCGGGGGTGACATGCATTGCACGGGCTCCAAGCAGAGCCCGCACCCTCTGGCGTCCGTAATGTGGCTGGGCGTGCGGACTCGCTCTGCTTGCGCCGGGTGGAAACGTTCGGGAAAGAGGCGCGTGAGAGTTATGCAACGCGGAAAATCAGTTAGGCGCGACGTGCAATGGAGAGCCGGTAAGGGAGGCAATAATCTGCTTGCCGTGGAAGCGGCCGTTTTCGATGAAGATTTCGCTGGTGTGGTTGCCGCCGATCACAACGCCGGCGAGGTACAAGCCGGGGACATTGCTTTCGAGGGTTTGCGGATCAAGGCGGGGCTTATTGGTGGCGGGGTCGAGTTCTACGCCGAGATTGCGCAAGAATGTGAAGTCCGGATGGTAACCGGTCATAGCAAAGGTCTGCGCGGCCGGAAGGACTTGCCCCCCTTCGGGTCCGCTGACAATGACGGCTTCGGGCTCAAAGCGCACGACGTGAGTGTTAAATAAGGCGCGTATCTCCCCGGCCTTGATGCGATTCTCGATATCCGGACGGACCCAATATTTGATGGTCGAGCCCAGAGTCGCGTCGCGATGGACGAGGGTTACACGGGCGCCATTGCGATACAGGTCGAGTGCCGCCTCGGCGGCCGAATTCTTGCCGCCCACGACCACTACGTCCTGGCGCCAGAAAGGATGGGGTTCCGTATAGTAGTGCGAAACGTTGGGCAGATTCTCGCCCGGCACGCTGATCCGGTTGGGCAAGTCGTAATATCCGGTGGCGACCACGAGTTTTCGCGATGAATACGTGGCCCGGTCACCATTTGCGGCGCCAGTGTGCACCTCAAAATGGCCGTCGGCGCCGTCAACGGCCTCGACATTTTCGCCCAGCTGAACTTCCAGGCCATAGTGTTCGACAACCTTGCGGTAATACTTCAGGCCCTCGGCGCGGGTGGGCTTTTCCGCGGCACAAACCAAGGGGAGATCGCCGATCTCGAGCAATTCGGGCGTGGTGAAAAAAACCATGTTGACCGGGTAATGGTAAAGGGAGTTGCAAAGGCAGCCCTTGTCGAGGACGAGGACGCGCATGCCGGCGCGCTTGCCTTCAATGGCGCAGGCCAGACCGGTGGGGCCGGCTCCAATGCACAAAAGATCGTAGACGCCGCTCGAATTGCCTATAGAATTCACGGGATTAGTGTGCCCGTGAAGGAATGAGATTGCAACTCAATGAAACTGTAGTCGCAAGAACCGCAGAGTTGCGGATGACATTGACGGTAAACAGGGCCAGCACCGGAGACCGTCATGTGGAACCAGTGAGGCGCTGGCGCAAGGCTCGGCTCATTGCGAGGACGTCGGCGGGGCAGACCTGCGACGTTTCGAGACTGGCCAAGGTATCATGGAGGCACTGACTTTCTGCGGGCGTGAGGTCCAGAACGCGCGGCTCGGGTCCGGCGTTCGCCAGAAGAGGACGAATCTTCAGGAGGATTTGCTCGGCGTCGTTTTTGAACGGGCTGCGTTCGATGGCTTCAAAATCCACGGTAAAACCATCGGGCTCCTGACGAAGCATGGAAGGATGGGTAACCCGCGCAAGGCTCATCAGTGCCAAGATCAATTCATCGCTCGTAAAGATCATCGTTATGAACTCGTGCTGCGGCCCCGCCGGAGTACCTTGCCTTTTGGCAATGCCGATTTAACGTTCGGGGCATCGATAATCAGTTCAGAACCCGTTCCAGGTCGTCGAGAAAGCGTTTTCGTTCGGCAAGCAATTCCGGGGTCGCTTCCACTTGCCTGCCCTTCCATACGAACCAATCGCGTCCTCCGCGGCGCACACGGACACTGAGATTTCCGTCGATTAGGTAACATGCTTCGCCATAAAAACACAGGCCGTCGTCCTCGACCGGTGCGAGAAGGACGGCGTAGGCATCCCGGCGGACGGCGATAAAGTTGGGATAAAGAGGAATAACCATGGGAGAAAATCCGTGGGCGAGCAAGCGCTCGACTGCCGCGATTTGCGCCGGCGTCAATTCACGATCGGGCACGCCGCGCCGACCGCGCTCAAGCCACGGCAGGATCGGTGGCGTGGCTGGTAGCCGGGACGTCGAGTTCCTGATCGTGCTCGAGGGCGTTGAGAATGGCGCGCAGGGTGCAGATCAGCTCATCGCGCGAGACATTGCTCTTGCGGAACTGCATGCGCAGGCGAAACGATTCGTTCTCCGGCTGAAAATTGAAGATGAAAGGCTGAGGCCGCGGACCGGAATTTTTCTCCTCCCGACGCTCCTGGCGGACTTCGTCGCGCGTGAGGCCGCCTTGCAGGATGCGCTGAACGGCTTCTTCCATTTTTCGTTCGTTGGGCTGGCGTGCGATTTGCAGCAGGAGCGACTTGGAGGTGACCCCGCGCTCGATGCAAGCGCGACGCAGGTGCTCGGGTATGTTGCGGAGGGAAAGAATTTCGGTAACCGACGAGCGGGCCTTGGAGATTTTATGCGCGATATCCTCATGGGTGTAAGCGAATTGTTCGGCCAGCCGATGCAGGCCGTCGGCTTCCTCGAAGGCGGTCAGATCCTTGCGCTGAAGATTTTCGATGAGGGCCAGCTCGAGCGTTTCAGCATCATCGGCGATTTTTTCTATGCAGGGCAACTCCCGCAAGCCGGCTTCGCGGGAGGCATGATAACGCCGCTCGCCGGAAATAATGTAATAGGCATCCTCGCGCGGCATGAAGCGGACCAGCAGCGGCTCCAAAACGCCTTTTTCGCGGATGGAATCGGAAAGTTCGCGCAAATCGCCGAGCGCCTTGCGAGGCTGTTCGGGGTTGGGACGAATCTTATCGATCGGAATCATGCGGCCCACAGCGGCGCCGCTAAAGCTGGTTAACTGTTCGACGTAGTGAGCGTCATGCCGCATCTTCAGTGTGACGGGCAATCCGATCCTCTTCGACACGTTGGATAACCTCCAGGGCAAGCTTGCGGTATTCCTGCGCGCCCGGCGACTTGGGCGCAAATGTCAGGATGGTCTCCTTGTAGGCGGGACTCTCCTCGAGGCGGACGTTCTTGCCAATACGGGTTTTGAACAGAACCGTGCCGAAGACGGAACGAATCTGCTCGTGCGTATCGCGGGAGATATTGGTGCGCTTGTCGAAAAGCGTAATCACGACGCCGAGAACCTTGAGCGCGGGATTGGGACGTGCGCGAATACGCTCGTAGGTCTCCAGCAAATCGTCAGTGCCCTCGATGGCGAAGTAAGCGGCTTGAATGGGCACGACGAGGTGCGTCGAAGCAACCATGGCGTTGACGGTTAAAATCCCCAGGGCCGGGGGCGTGTCGATGACGATGTAGTCGTAGTCTTTTTGCACGGGCGCCAGCGCGTCCTTGAGCTTGAAAGGCGCGTCAAACTGGCCGGAAAGCTGCTGCTCGATTTTGGCGAGTGCCAGGCGAGCGGGACCCACGAACAACATGGGGTCCTTGGTGGGCCGGATTATGCTAGCCATCTCGGCACGATGGTCACCCAGAACGTCGAACATGGAAGTCTGTATGTCAGCAGAGTCGAAAAAGGCGATGGTGGTATTGGCCTGCGGGTCGAGATCCAACAGCAGGGTTTTTTTCTTTCGCTGGGCGATGGCGGCGGCAAGGTTGATCGCCGTGGTGGTCTTGCCGACACCGCCCTTCTGATTGGCAATGGTCAGGATGGCCGTCATAGAATTGTCGCCGGCTTTGCGGCGGGATCGCGCCTCCCTGGGCCGTGCAACCTCTGAAATATCGAGGTCCTGCGCGCAACCGTACAGGTGGGCCAATCTAACCGCGGGATGGCCATCAGCGCAAGTAAAAAATGGCGAATTTAGCGGGCCGTGGGGATCTTTCCGCCGCCGAAATGCGGAGCAATACTGAGTAATGAAAACGAGGCGGGATTAACAGGGAAATTTTTGACGGGAGTGCCGGAGTCCGGGAGCTACATTTTATAGCGGCCGAGGTCGTCGTCGGAGAGACCCTCGAGCCACTTGCGCAACTCTTCGCTGGTGGACTTCTCATTAATGGCGCTCGAGATCTTGGAGCTTTTCAGCACCGTCTCCTCGACGTAGATGGGGCAATCGACGCGCAGTGCAAGAGCCAGAGCGTCGCTTGGCCGCGAATCAATGGACATGTGCTCGCCGTTGCGAACCACCCAGATGAGCGCGTAGAAAGTGTCCTCGCGAAGATCGTTGACCACTACCTTTTGAACCTGGACGTTCAGGCCGAACAGGACGTTTTTCAAAAGATCGTGGGTCATGGGCCGGGGCGTCTGCACTTTTTCGATTTCAAGCGCAATGGCATTGGCCTCATACACCCCCACCCAGATGGGCAGGACGGCGCTGCCGTTAGCATCCTTTAAAACGACGATGGGCATATTGGTGACGGGGTCCATCATCAGGCCGCGGATTTTCATTTCCACTTCCATCGCTGCCCTCCCACCGTTCGATCTATTGCGCGGGCTGCGAGTAGAGTTCGCACCCGTTAACGTGCACGCCCACCAAACTGTTGGCACCGGCTTCGGTAACGCGCGCGTAAATATATTGTCCCAAAAGATTTGGATGCGACGAAGTAAAATTTAAGACGCGGTTGCTGGAGGTGCGTCCCGACCATTGCTCTTCGCGCCTGGAGGAGGCCTCGACGAGCACCTCGAAGGTCTCGCCGATGAGCGAGTGGTTGCGCGCGGTTTGGATTACGCGCTGGCGTTCCTGGAGGGCGTGGAGGCGCCGGGCCTTTTCCTGTTCGGGGACTGCGCCGGCCATGGTCTGGGCGATGGTGTTAGGCCGGGGCGAATACTGAAAGGAGAAGATTCCATCGAACTGCGCGAGCGGCAAGACGCTGAGGGTCTCCTCGAAGTCGCGCTCGGTCTCGCCGGGAAAACCCACAATGAAATCGGAAGTGACGCTGACCGGCCTTCGCGCGTGGTGAATGACGGCCAATTTTTCCAGATATTCCTCGCGATCGTAGGTGCGCTGCATGGCGCGCAGAATTCGCGTGGAACCGGACTGCATGGGCAAATGAATGTGATTGCAGATCGCGGGGGCCGCATCCAGGGCGTCAACGATGTCGGCGGTCATATCGCAAGGATGCGAGGTCATGAAGCGTACGCGGCGGATGCCAGGAACCGCGGCGACGTTCACCAACAGGTCGGCAAAACTCATGCGCGAAGGCGTCGGGTCACGGTAGGAGTTCACCGTCTGTCCTAATAATTGCACTTCGGTGTAGCCGATGTCCGCAAGTTCGCGCACTTCGCGCAAAATTGATGCGCTGGCGCGGCTGCGCTCGGGACCGCGGGTAAACGGCACGACGCAATAGGCGCAAGCCTTGTCACAGCCTTCGATGATGGTGAGATAAGCGCGGAACGGGTGACCGCGGCGCGTAAGCTCGGTTTCAAAAGTTTCGTCAGTATCGGAATCGAGTCCGGTGACGCGCCGCTCGCCTCCTTCGAGACGCGCGAGGAGCAGCGGCAGTTGGCGATAGCTCGCGGAGCCGCAGACCAGGCTGACCCAGGGCGCGCGTTCGAAGATACGCTCGCCCTCCTGCTGGGCCACGCAGCCCAGGATACCGATGACCTTATCGGTCGAATCAAGGAGATTATTCTTGGGATTGAAGAGGCCGAGGCGCGAGAAAACTTTTTGTGTGGCTTTTTCACGGATGCTGCAGGTGTTGTAGAACACGAGACGTGCCGCTTCAGGGGAATCCACCTGACGATAACCCCGGCGGAGCAGGAAGCCGGCCACTTTCTCGGAGTCGTGGTCGTTCATTTGGCAGCCGAAAGTCTCGATGTAAAACGTGGCGCGGGTGTCAGAAACCGAGGGGGGAAGCGGCGCGCGCGGAGTGCCGGCCAAATCCTCCAGGCGCACATGAATGGGATGAGCCACGACGTGAAATGTTATCACGTTTCGATTTCACGCGTTTTGCGGCGTGCGAAAGGCGGGCCGAGGGCCTTGGGGCGACCTGGTTGGGAGTCATGGCGGAAGTTTGCGCGCAAATAGAATCTGTAAATATCGTGTTCCGATGTGTCGCAATAGTAGCTAAAATGCGGCTTGGCGCGTTTGATATGTTTGACCGGCCCATAGGCGTGTGCTACGGTAAATTTGGCAATCGTTTCAGCTTGCCGGGGGGAGAAAACGATTCCGCTACTCGCGTTGTCTATCTACGCAGGGCAATTAGGCACGTTGCTCGAACAAACCGGAGGGGTAGCCCGGGCCGTACTGGCGATGCTTTTCTGCTTTTCTCTTTTTTCGTGGGCTTTGATCCTTCAAAAATTGACCATGTTCGCGCGGCTGCGGAGGCAGACGAAGCTTTTTCTGCGCGTTTTTCGCGCGGGCAAAGGATTGCCGGAGCCCAAGGCGGTAGGTTCGATGGGATCGCCGCTGGTAGCGGTGTATGCGGCGGGCTACCGGGAATTATCGAGTCAACTGGTGGCGAGCAATCCGCCGGGCAAGGTGAAAAGTTTGAACGCGGTGACGGCCGATATGCAAATGGCCGCGGCGGAAGAAATTCGGAAGCTCGAACGCTACATGCCCTGGCTGGCCACCACCGGCTCAGTGACGCCGTTTATCGGGTTGTTCGGCACCGTATGGGGCGTTATGGACGCATTCTCCGGCTTGGGAACAGCGGGGGCGGCAAGTTTGCGTGCGGTGGCTCCGGGCATAGCGGAGGCGCTGATCACCACGGCGGCGGGGCTATTCACGGCCATTCCAGCGGTCATCGCGTATAATCATTTTTTGCACAATATCAAAGAGATGGGCGGGCGCATGGATTATTTTGCGATGGAAGTGGCCGCCATGATCGAGAAGCAATTTTTATAGAGCGCCACCCTCGCCGCCGGAGCCGCACGATAACGCGAAGCGCCACGGGATACCAGCGATGCCGCAGCTAGCACGCCAGACAGGCAGTTCGCTCTCCGACATCAACATCGTTCCTTTTGTGGATGTGATGCTGGTATTGCTGATTATCTTCATGATTACGGCGCCGATTTTGCAATCCGGTATCGAGGTGGACCTGCCGAAAACACAGACGGTGAAAGAGATCTCGGAAGACCGGCTGGTGGTGACCATCGACCGGGGGCAGCTGGTTTACCTAGGCAATGAAGCAGTGAACGTGCACGACTTGGGCAGCAAGGTTCGCTCGCAGATGCACAATCCGCAATCGGATTCCGTTTTTCTGCGTTGCGATGAGACGGTGCCCTTCGGCACCTTCGCAACGGTAATCGATACGTTGCGGCAAGCGGGCATCACCAACATCAGCATCGTCACCGAGCCGTTGAGCACGCGCCCTGCGACGCCCTGAGTGCCGGGAGTCAGAACCATAAAACCATGAGGCCCACAGAGCTAATAACAGAATGAGCGCAGACAGCATAGAAATGCGGGAGGAAAGTCTTAAGGGACCACTGTTGTGGTCCATTATGCTGCACTCCGCGTTGTTCGGGTCGCTGGCAGTGTCTACGGTGATGTCGCATCGCGGCAACTCCTGGGGCGGGCCCGGCGAAGGCGGAGCGATCTCAGTGAAACTGGTTGGGGGCATGCAAGGCGTACCCCTGCCGGTTCCGCAAGTAGTAACCGAAAATCGCGTGGTGGACGAGACCAAGGGTCTGTACAAGTCGGAGCCCGAACCTAAGGTGAAAGAGCCACCGGCGGAAGCGCAAGAGATTCCGCGATTTACAAAGGAAAAGCAGCCTCGCTACGTTACGCGCCCATCGAAAACGCTCGAGGATAAAAGCCCGCCGCCTCCTCCCAACGCCGTGCCGTACGGGCAAGGCGGATCGCCAGCGGTGCCGTATACGCAATTCACCATGGGTGCGGGAGGAGGTACCAGTGCGGGGATGGGTTTTACAGGTTCCGGCGGCGGAGATTTCGGTTCGCAGTTCTCCTGGTATGTGGATGCGGTCCGCAGCCGAGTAAGCAGCAACTGGCTACAAAGCACCGTCGATCCTTCGGTACGCTTTGCTCCACGGGCGGTGGTTACTTTTGACATTCTGCGCAACGGGGCCGTAACCAACGTGCAAGTTTTGCAATCGAGCGGCAATGCGTCGGTGGATACGTCCGCGGTGAGGGCCATTGTGGGATCGAATCCGGTGAATCCGCTCCCGCCGGCATATTCGGGTTCCAAGGTATCGGTGGAGTTCTGGTTTGATTTCCGGCGCTGATCGTGCGGCCGCGAATTTCACGCCACCCGGCCGCAAGAACGGAAGGAAGAATGCGTAAACACGAGCGACCAAAGTTATTTTGGCGGACCGGGCTTTCGACCCGCCAGTGGACGGATATTCGTGGGCCCGCACGCTGGGCTCGCATACTAGTATCTACACTTTTTATTGCGGGACTGTTCCTATGGCCGCGGCCGGCAGCGGGCCAGGATTGGTTTCGAACGGGCACCGGTCTGGGCGTTTCCAAGCCGCGGGTTGCCGTGGCGGATATGGTCCCGCACAGCCCCCAGGCGCAGGCGCTTTCCACGCTATTCTCCGACGTGCTTCGCAACGACCTGGACTTCAGCGGCGTTGTGGACCTGGCGAGCAAGAGCTTCTATCCGACCCAAGTGCCCAGCGTTCCGGGCGAGTTGAATGGGGCGGCCTGGACCGCGGCTCCTATTTCCGCGCAATTCCTGGCATTCGGCAACTTGACCGAAAACGGGAACGACCTGGCGATAGCAGCCTGGTTCAACGATGTGCGAAATGCAGCTGCGCCTCCGGTGGTGGGACGCGTATATCACGGCACCATGACGGAAGCCGATGCACGCAAGTTTGCGCACCAGTTTGCGGACGAGATCGTCGCCGCGCTATCCGGCGGGGTGCCGGGGATCGCCTCAACGCAGATCGCCTTCGTCAGCGCACGCAGCGGAAACAAAGAAATCTGGGTGATGGATTACGACGGCGCGAACCAACACCAACTTAGCTCCATGCATTCCATTTCTCTGACCCCGCGGTGGTCGCCCGACGCCAGCCGCATCGCCTTTACGTGCTATCCGACGACGGGGATCGTCAGCGCCCAAATCTGCATGTATTCCACGCTGACCAACAAACTGCTCACCTGGCCGCGGTATCGCGGAACCAACAGCGCCCCCGCGTGGTCGCCCGACGGAAGCAAGGTCATGTTCATGTCCAGCATGTACGGCAATCCTGAACTATTCGTTGCGGACTCCGACGGTGGCCATGTAAAGCGGATCACCTATGCGGTAGGAGCGAGCACCTCGGCAGCCTGGAATCCGAAGACGGGCCAGCAGGTGGCGTTTGTAAGCGACAGGGGTGGCACTCCCCAGCTCTACACGATGGACGCTGATGGCGGTGAGGTGCAAAAAGTGCCGCTGCCCGACATGGGATACGTCATCGACCCTGCTTGGTCCCCCAATGGACAATTGCTGGCTTTCAGTTGGCGCCGTCCGGATGGCAATTACGATATTTACGCGATGGATATAGCGACGCACCAACTGGTCGAACTCACGCGCGATGCTGGACGTAACGAGCGGCCCAGTTGGGCGCCGGACGGCCGACACCTGGTATTCGAGTCCACGAGAACAGGCACGCGGGAGATTTGGTCGATGCTAGCCGATGGTACCAGCGTGCACCAGTTGACGACCCAGGGCGATAACGAATCTCCGAACTGGTCGCCAAAATAATTCGAATGGAGACTACGGCAAGGCAAATCCGATTCGGGCAATGACCTGCGAGACTCCGGTTTGTCTTGCCCAGATAACACACGTGGTTATTGAATTTGGTAGTGCCAGAGCGATTGCTCAAGGAGGATTTTGAAATGCGGACTCGTTCCGTTGGAAGCGTTATCCAGCTGTCCTTGCTGGTGCTGGTAATCGCCGGTGCCGGTTGTAAGCATCCTGCACCGGTAACCCAGGCTCCGCCAGCGCCGGCAGCGCCCCCCGCCCAACCGACGGTAACCCTGCAAGCGACGCCTGCCAGCATTCAAAGCGGGCAGTCGGTGACTCTGCGATGGAGCTCCACGAATGCCACCACGCTCACGTTGGCTCCGGCAATCGGCACAGTAACGGCAGAAGGGACCACCACGGTCGCGCCCACCGATTCCACAACCTACACGATCACGGCGACCGGGCCGGGCGGGTCGGCGGATGCGAGTACGCACGTCACGGTGGCCAGCGCACCGGCAGCGCCCGCGCCGACCAGCCCCTCGGCAACGCTCGAGGAGATGTTTAACCGGGAGATGCAGGACGCTTATTTCGATTTGGATAAGGCGGATATTCGAGGGGATGCTAAACAAGCCCTTATGAAGTCCGCCCAGTTCCTGCGCTCTTATCCGCAGATCAAGGTGGCCCTCGAAGGGCACTGCGATGAACGCGGCTCAACTGAATACAATCTAGCGCTGGGAGATCGCCGGGCCCAAGCCGCCAAGGATTACATGGTCTCGCTGGGTGTGCCAGCGGACCGCATGCAGACGGTCAGCTACGGCAAAGAAAAGCCTTTTTGCAACGAGCACACCGAAGCATGCTGGCAGCAGAACCGGCGCGCGCATTTCGCCATGGCCAGGTAAAACGCAACAATCAAGCCCGAGCCGCCAGTTACTTTGCTAGTTGGCGGAAACGGGAACCAAGAGAATGGCTCCAACGCTTTGCCTCCGCGCCGCCGTTTTGGGCATACTATGCATGAGGCTCAACCAAGACCGCCCGGCAGAGCTGGGAGGTTTCAGGGAAGGAGGAACCGCTATGCGGAAGCAATGGGTGATTTATCTTGGAATCGCGATGCTGGCTGGGGCTATGGGCGGCGGCTTGCTGGCGCCAGCCCCGGTAGGCGCGGTGGCCCGTGAAATCGTCGAGCTGCAACAGAGTGTCAATCAACTGATCCAGGGCCAGCAGGCGCTGCAAACGCAGTTGACCCAAAGCGACGCCGTGGAAAAAACGCTGATCGAACAATCCCTCGACTCCGTGAATAAGCTGAGCGGCACGATGAATTCGTTGCAAAAGTCCGTGCAGGATCTGCAAGCCAATTCCGGCGCGCGGCTCGACTCAATGTCTACCCAGGTGCAGGGCGTCTCCGATAATCTGCAGGAATTACTAGCGCGCATGGGCAAGCTCAACCAGCAGCTTACTGATATCCAGAACTCGATCCAAGGAATCGACTCCAAGCTTTCCACGGGCGCACCAACTCCGTCACCGGCCGGCATGCCGGGGACGATACCCAATGCAGGAGCGACCCCCGGAACCTTTCCGGCGGGACCCGGCGGCAATTCTGCGGCGCCTTATGTGCCGGCGGCAACGCCTGCGGGCTCCCTGCCCTCCGCCGACCTGCTTTATTCAAACGGGCTAAGGGACCTCAATGGCAAGAAATACGACCTGGCGACGCAGGAATTTCAGGACTACTTGAAGTATTATCCGGGCACTGAATTGGCTTCCAACGCCGAGTTTTACCTCGGAGAAATCTCCTACGCACAGGAAGACTATCCGCAGGCAATAGAGGCATATTCGAAAGTAATCGACAATTATTCCCGGAGTTCCAAGCTGGCTCCGGCCCATTTGAAGAAAGGCCTCGCGCTAGTGGCATCCGGGCAAAAAGCATCCGGGATTCGCGAACTCCGTACGGTAATTAGCAAGTATCCGGGCACCGATGAAGAACGCCGGGCACGGGCCAAACTTCACGAGATGGGACTAACTGCCTGAGTTTTCTTCGCATGGCGAGTTTCGGTCTCGAATTTACCTGCAAACCGCTGCGATTGTGAGATCACCTGCGCGCGATTTGCGCGCGACGAAATTGCGTGCTATGTTCCCGCCTGGGAGACCTTGATGTCCGTCAACAAAGCTATTTTGGTGGGCCGGCTAGGCCGTGACCCCGAAACCCGCTATACCTCCGGGGGACAAGCGGTGTGCAACTTCACACTGGCTACCGACGAAACTTACAAGGACCGTGCCGGCGAACGACAGAAGCGGACGGAATGGCACCGCATCGTCGTGTGGGCCAAGCAAGCCGAAATTGCCCAGCAATACCTGCACAAGGGCTCGCTCGTGTACGTGGAGGGCCGCATACAAACGCGGCAGTGGGACGACAAGGAAGGCCAGAAGCGCAGCACCACAGAAATCGTCGCGACGAATTTCCGAATGCTCGGCGGCCGCGGAGATAACGCCGGAGGCGGCGCGCCCGCGGGAGCTTCCGATTCCGAAGGTTCCGGCGCAGCGCTCGAAGAATCACACCACCCCGAAGTCTCCGACGAAGATATTCCCTTCTAGAGAACTCCGCTCCGACAAACTATTGGGAAAATGGCCCGGGTGCGGTGACAGGGACCGCAAGTTAGTATTTAGTAGCCTGTATTCGTTCTAACGGGGTGGGCGCTTGCGCCGCTCTTCGTCAACCTGCCGAAAGAATTCGTCGAGTTTGGGCCGTTGCTCGGGCGTCAAGATTTGGCGCATCTGCTCGCGCCCTTGCGAGCGCACTTGATCAAACTGGGGATTCATTTGTTGGCGAATGGCGTTATAGCGAACCTGCATGTCGGTCAGTATTTCGCTAACTTGCTTTTGCTGCTCGATCGTAAGGTCCAAATCATGAGTGAGCCGGTTGACTACGCGCATCTCACCCGTGGATTGCGCTCGCGGAGTGCGCGCTCCATATACGCGCCCGCTCAGCAGCCGCAATCCCAGCGCGCCGAAGGCCACGCCCAGCCCAAAAACCAGGACCAACAAAGCGATGGCTTTTTTACTGGCCGGGTTAGAAGTCATTCGTTCTCTCCGCCAGCGAGATTAGCACTTCATCTTGACTGGACGGCTGCGCGGGAGGCTCAGGCATGCCGGCACCGACCTCGACCTCGGTCTGGGAAGTCTCTGAATTTATCGTGGGCATGTGGAACGGCGGCGCGAACTCCGCTAAGTATACCGATATTGCCAGCAGCAACACGGCCGCGGCCAGGGCGAACCGCGAAGCTAGAAGTTCCAGCGGACGCCAAATCGCGGCGAATCCGGTGAGCCGCGATTCTCCGCGAATGGTGGCCATAACGCGCGCCGCAAACGCGTCCAGGTTAGTCGTGATGGGGGGCGTCGCCGCTTCACGCAATAAAACGCTCGAAAGCGCAGCATCGGCAAGCGCCTTTCGGCAGCCTTCGCACCCTAGGAGATGCTCTTCCAAATCCGCATCCGCGCGAGCATTTCCCTGGGAATCGCCGCCCAACCGATCCTCGAGCCTAGCTGTGTATTCAGGACAACCCGATGCTTTACTGGCCGATGGTCTAGTGATCCAGTTCAACACTGCGGGCCTGCCTTTCTCCCTTAACGGTTCAGGGAACGCGCCGTCCTGCGACTGTGTAACCGGCGGCGATAAACTTCCGCCAGCTTTCCACGCGCCCGAAATAGCCGGACCTTCACCGTGTTCACGTTGAGGTCGAGCACCTCCCCAATTTCCTCTACCGTAAAACCACCCACTTCCTTCATCACGAGCATGGTGCGGTCCTTCTCATCCAGTTCGCCCAGCAGGCGGTCAAGGAGGTCGCGCTGTTCGGTGACCCGGGCGGCCCCGCCCTCCCGCGCCGAACCCTCTCTGAAATCGGGTGTCGCCTCCATTTGCCGCAACTGGTCTTCGCTGAGACTGGACTCATATACCAGAGGGCGAACCTTCTTTTTTCGGAAGTAGTCCCAACATTCATTGACCGCAATTTTGTACAGCCAAGTTCCGAAGGCCGAGCGCTGGTCAAAGCGCTTGAGAGAAAAATAAGCCTTCACGAGGGCCTGCTGCGCTATGTCTTCAACGTCTTCATTGCGCCGTAAAATCCCGCCGACGACGGCCAGCAGCCGCTGCTGATGAATGCGAACCAAGCCTTCGTAAGCGACTTCATCCCCGGCCTGGGCACGCCGCACCAGTTGCCGTTCGGCTTCGGCGTTGGCGGCTTTGCTGGTAGGGTCAGGAGCGACCGGGCCGCGATTTTCAGCCTCCAATTTAGGGACGTTTCTCATAGCGATTCGGTTACAACGTATTCCATGCGGCTTCATAGACATAGCGCTTGCCAGGGTCATAACCGTATGGAACAATATGAAAATGATTATTGGCGACCGACTTCGCGCTCTGCGCGAGGAAAAGAATCTTTCTCAGGGTGACATAGAGAAGCGTACCGGGCTGCTGCGGTGCTATATCTCGCGCGTCGAAAATGGCCATACGGTTCCGGCGATTGAAACGCTCGAGAAAATGGCGAGGGCCCTCGAAGTGCCCGTGTACCAGCTTTTTTACGACGGTGAAGAACCTCCCGACCTGCCCAATCTGCCGAAACGCAAGACGGCGGAAGAAATTGCCTGGGGCAGCACCGGGAAGGAGGCCCGCTTTTTGACCATGTTCCGAAGACTGCTGGGCCGCATCGACGAAGGTGATCGGCGGCTGCTGCTCTACATGGCTCAGAAAATGGCCAACCGTTAACAGCATGGCTCTGGGGCGGATTTCTGCCGCCCTCCCCTTAGCGTAATCCTGGCGCTGCGACTCAACGCAACCGGCCAATAGTTTGGGGTGTGCCTAACTTCAATGTTCGCACATTGTCGTTAAGCGCTACTCCCATTCGATCGTGCTGGGAGGCTTCGAACTGATATCGTAGACGACGCGGTTCACGCCCCCCACCTCGTTCACAATTCTCGTCGAGATGTTGCTCAGCACATGAGCAGGCAGCTTCGTCCAGTCCGCCGTCATAGCGTCTTCGGAATCGACGACGCGCACGGCTACGGTGTCACCATAACTGCGCTCATCCCCCATTACCCCAACACTGCGTATGGGGAGCAGCACCGCGAAGGCTTGCCAGATCTTCTCATACAAGTCAGCGCGTCGAATCTCCTCGACGACGATGGCATCGGCGCTTCGCAGAGTTTCCAGCCGCTGCGGGGAGACTTCGCCGAGCAACCGGACCGCGAGGCCCGGCCCCGGAAAGGGATGCTTGCTCAGCATCTCCCGCGGCAGGCCAAGCTCGGCGCCGATACGGCGGACCTCGTCTTTGAAAAGTTCGCGGAGAGGTTCGATGAGCTGAAATGGCAAATCTTTTGGCAAGCCCCCGACATTATGATGCGTTTTGATGGTCGCAGAGGGGCCGCGTACGGCCACCGACTCGATCACATCGGGATACAGGGTTCCCTGCACCAGGAAACGGATCTCTTTGGGCGGCTGGGCCAACCGGCGAGCTTGCTGGGCGAATACTTTAATGAATTCCGCGCCGATCCGCTTGCGTTTAGTCTCGGGATCGGTAACGCCTTGTAGCTCCCGCAGGAATTGGTCCGCGGCATTTACGGCGAGTACTTTCAGGCCTACGCGTTTTTCAAGCAGTTCGATGGTTTGCTCAAATTCGCCGGCCCTAAGCAAGCCAGTATCCACGAACACATTGGTCAAGCGATCACCGATGGCGCGGTGCACCAGGGCCGCAGCCACTGCGGAATCGACTCCTCCGCTCAAAGCGCAAAGGGCTCGCTCGCCGCCAACCTGTTTGCGAATGGCTTCGACGGTTTCGGAAATAAAAGATGTGCCGCTCCAGTTGGGCTGCGCGGCGCAAACGCCAAAAACAAAATTACGCAGGATTTCGGTGCCGCGTTCGGTGTGGCGGACCTCCGGATGAAATTGCACGGCAAAGATGCGGCGGGCAGAATCTTCGGCTGCCGCGAGTGAAGGACCGGTCGCGCCGGTGGTGTGGAATCCGGGCGGCAGATCGAGCACGTGGTCGCCATGGCTGGTCCAGATTTTCAGGCGGCGCGGCAGGCCCGCAAAAAGTGGAGACCCGTTACGAAGCTCCAGCTCCGCTGGGCCGTATTCGCGCCGCTGCGCGCGCTCGACGCGGCCTCCCAGCGTGCGCGCAATCCACTGCAAACCGTAACAAATGCCGAGGATGGGGACGCCGAGGGAGAGCACGCCCGGGTCGCAAGGCGGTGCATCGTCGTCATATACCGAGCAGGGACCGCCCGAAAGTACGATGCCCGCGGGTTCGTAGTCGCGGATTTGCGATAGAGCGGCGCTGCAGGGCAGAATGGCGGAAAAAACCTGCTGTTCGCGAATACGCCGCGCGATAAGCTGCGTATACTGCCCGCCAAAATCCAAAACTACGATGCCGCCGCGTTCGCTCATGGGTCTAGGCTACGACGATGTTCACAAGTTTATTGGGCACTACGATGCGCTTTACAATATGCGCGCCATGCAATAGCTGGGCAATTCTCGGGTCACCGAAAGCGCGTTCGGCCAAATCATCTTCCTGCAGGCCGCCATCCACGCGAATTTTACCGCGTACTCGCCCATTGATTTGGATCACGATCTCAACTTGCTCCTCCTCCGCAAGCTGAGGAAGGTACTCGGGCCACAGCGAATGCTGCAGGCTGGATGTTTGCCCGAGCATTTCCCAAAGTTCTTCGGCGAGGTGCGGCGCGATGGGCGCGAGCATGAGCGTCAAGAGTTCCAGCGTCTCCTTGACGACCGCGGGATGCGCGTCTTGGTCAAGAGGCTCCGACTCTTGCAGGGTATTAACAAGCTCCATGATCAAGGCGATGGACGAATTGAAATGCCACCGAGCCTCAAAGTCTTGCGTGACCCGGCGTAACGTCTGGTGCGCCTTACGCCGCAGGGCCTTCTCCTTAGCGGTGGGCGCGGCAAGGGGGGTCGGATGCGAATAGTCAGCGGCAACTTGTCGCAAGGCCGCGGCATGGCGGTCCACCAGGCGAAATACGCGATACAGGAACCGGGCGCAACCTTCAATTCCCTGCTCGCTCCATTCCAAGTCCTTTTCGGGCGGCGCGGCAAAAAGCGTGTACATGCGCGCGGTGTCGCACCCATATTTTTCGGCCATGTCTATGGCAGCCACCAGATTGCCTTTAGATTTCGACATCCTGACGCCGTCCTTCAGCACCATGCCTTGTGAAAACAGGCGTTGCACGGGTTCGCGGAACTGTACGAGCCCCAAGTCGCGCAGTACCTTGCAGAAAAAGCGCGAGTAGATCAGATGCAGGATAGCGTGCTCGATGCCGCCTATATACTGGTCGATGGGAAACCAGTATTGCGCCAGAGCGGGGTCAAAGGGCGCGCGGTCGTTGTGCGGATCGGTGTAACGGAAAAAATACCATGACGAATCGATGAAGGTATCCATCGTGTCGGTCTCGCGGCGCCCCGCACCATTGCATTTGGGGCAATGCACGTCCACGAACTCGGGCACGCTCGCGAGCGGCGATTGTCCCTGTCCAGTGAGCTTAACGTTTTCAGGCAGGAGTACCGGCAAATCACGCTCCGGCACGGGAACAACGCCGCAGGTAGGGCAGTAAATTACTGGGATCGGAGTACCCCAATAGCGCTGCCGCGAAATCCCCCAATCCTTAAGGCGAAATGTAGTTTCGCCGATGCCGAGGCCTTGCACCTGAGCGTCGGCGGTTATTTTTTCGATGGCTTGCTCGCTGGAAAGCCCCGTATACGGACCCGAATCGACCAGCCGGCCGTATGCGACATACGCCTCTTCCATGCGATCGAGGCGGAGGGGCGCTCCCGCGGCGGGTTGGACCACAATGCGAAACGGAATCTCGTATTTTTTCGCGAATTCAAAGTCGCGCTGATCGTGCGCGGGAACAGCCATCACCGCCCCGGTACCGTATTCGGCGAGCACGAAGTTTGCCACCCAAATCGGCATGCTTTCGCCCGAGAAGGGATTGATCGCGAAGCGGCCAGTGAAAAATCCTTCTTTTTCAGCCGAGGCCAGTTCCGCGCCCCGAAGAATCCTCTGCCGGAGCTTCCCCCACGCCTCCTCCATTTTTTCCCGGCCGGGAAGGCCGGCAAAAAGCTTGGGAAGCAATGGGATGCGCGGGAGACAGAATCACGGCACACGCGCCGTAGATCGTATCCGGGCGGGTGGTGAAAATCTCGAGCGCGTCGTCCTCGCCGACAATCACGAACCGCAGGCGCGCGCCACGCGATTTTCCGATCCAGTTGCGTTGCATGGTCAGCACGCGCTCAGGCCAGCCGCTAAGCTCGGCCATATCTTCGAGCAGGGCGTCGGCATATTGCGTAATACGCAGGAACCACTGCTCGATTTCTTTGGCCTCTACCAGCGTGTCATCGTGCTGCCAGCAGCAACCATCGATCACCTGTTCGTTGGCGAGGACCGTCTGACACTTAGGACACCAGTTCACCAGGCTTCGTTTGCGATAGGCCAGGCCGCGTTCGAGCATGCGCAGGAAAAACCATTGGTTCCAGCGGTAATACTCGGGTTCACAGGTAGAAATTTCGCGGCGCCAGTCGTAACTGAACCCAAACCGTTTGCATACCGCTTTCATCTGCGCGATGTTCGCATTGGTCCATTCGCGCGGCGGAATTCCCCGCTTGATCGCGGCATTTTCCGCGGGTAAGCCGAACGCGTCCCAGCCAATGGGGTGCAGGACGTTGAATCCGCGCATGCGCCGGTAGCGTGCGACGGCATCGCCGATGGTGTAATTGCGCATGTGGCCCATGTGCAAGGTGCCGGAAGGGTAAGGAAGCATTTCGAGTAAATAATATTTGGGGCGCTGAGGGTCGGCATCCGCGGCAAAAACGCCTTGTTCCTCCCACCGCTTCTGCCACTTTTGTTCGACTATCTGAGGATCGTACTCGGCCAAGTTTGGCTATCCTTTCAATTTCTTCCCAGGGACCGCGGGTTTCGCGGCTCGCTTCCGCGGCGGGCGAGGAGTGGCGCGCAATGCGCGCACCATGCTGAAACCCTTTTTTGCCGCCGGAGCCAGCTTTCTGGGCACGTTCGCCAAATCCCACAAGGTGCGCACGTTCCGACGATCGTCCCCGTACACGTCGATAGGAATCTCGAGTATGAAAGCGCGTCCCGGCAACCCCTCGAGCAGCGCCGCGGAGAGACGCGGGTGCCTCAAAATCCTCCGGAAAGCGTCGAGTCCGATCGTGCCGTGGCCGATATGCGCATGACGATCCACGCGCGAACCGAACGGCGTTTTCAAGTCATTGGCGTGGATCAAGGCAACCCGCTCGAGGCCAATGATGCGATCAAGTGCGGCGATCGTTTGCCGCAAACCCGACTCGGAGCGAATATCGTAGCCTGCGGCGTAGGCGTGCGCGGTATCCAGGCAGACGCCGACCGGCAGGTCCGGAACGCCGTCCAATATAGCCCGCAACTCCTCGAAGCGCGACCCGATGGCCGTACCCATGCCCGAGGTGTTTTCGATCAGTACGCGAAGGCCGCCGCGATGCAGTTCGTGGAATGGCCCGTTGCCAAAGCGAATGCCGCGTGCCGCCTGCCGAAGCGCCTGGGCTGCGTCGGAAATGGCTCGAGCCGGATTGGTCCCTATGCCACAACCAGGATGAACCACCAGGAAATCGGCGCCAAGCGCGGTTGCCCGCACCAATTCATCGTGAAACGCCTGGATGGACCGCGTACGCATCACAGGATCGGGAGAAGCAAGATTGATTAGATAATTCGCGTGGATGACCAGCGGACCGAGGCCCAGTTCCGTGCGGCGAGCGCGAAATCTCGCCGCGTCAGCCTCTCCGATGCGGGTGCCCCCGCGGGGCCACATCCGTGGACTGGCGGAGAAAATTTGGAGCGCGTTGCAGCCCAGGTTGTGCGCCGATTCCAGCGCATGTGAAATATCTCCGGCAATGGAAGTATGAATGCCAATGCGCACGCTTCCGTTGCAATATGGGAGGGGTTGCGGTTCCGGCTCGGGCTCCGGACGATATTCGTCAGCGCTGTCGTAGACGACTACGGGTGCGTGTAAGACCTCGTCCATTCAGTTTAGAAGCGGTAAATAACCGCTGTGGAACCTCTATTCTAACGGATGCAGTAGGCCCCGTAAACAACAATTGCCGCGACACGTTAGAGGATACACTGGTTAGACGCGGTTCTAGCCGCAGAGTAACCGTTGGCCTGTGACTCGCGGTTGTAGTAAATTGAAATCGCGAAGATGGGCCCGGCGGGTTAGTGGCAATTTGTACGCAGCCGAGCTCGGTCAATAGCGAGCTTATCGAGATGCCCGGGCCGGGATCGGGTAGTGATGCACCAAAGGAGCACATCATGAAGCGAGCGCTTCCCTATATTTTTAGCGCGGCAATGGCTTTGGCGACTGCCGCTATACCCGTGATCGCTGCGCGTATAGGTGACTCCGCACCTGACTTCGCGGCGACCGGCAGCGATGGCCAGACCTACAAGTTGGCTGATTTTCGCGGTAAATTCGTGGTACTCGAATGGCACAACCAAGGATGTCCCTACACCATCAAGCACTATCAGAGCGGGAACATGGAGAGGTTGCAGAAAGAGTGGACTGCGAAGGGCGTGGTGTGGTTTACAGTGATTTCCTCGGCGCCGGGCCAGCAAGGATACGTCAACGCCAATCAGGAAAACGATTACATGAAGCGTATGAACGCTTCCCCTACCGCGGCACTGCTCGATCCGAACGGCCAGCTCGGCCATCTTTACAATGCGAAGACCACGCCGCAGATGGTCGTGATCGGTCCTACCGGCACGATGCTGTACAACGGCGCCATTGACGACCGGCCGAGCACCTCCATCTCCGATATCACCCGCGCGAAAAATTACGTGACACAGGCGCTTACGGAGGCCATGGCGGGCAAGCCCGTAAGCACTCCCACGACGCGGCCTTACGGCTGCTCGGTTAAGTACCGCTAGCCAAGGGTGTGGCGGACACAATAAACGGGCCGCATTGGACGATGACGGGGATTGGCTTGCGCTAACCCGGTAGCCAAATGCTTTGTCGTGGCACTATTGTTTGGATGGCGCCGCTACGCACCCGATGCTACGCCACCTCAATTTTCGGATTGTCTTTCTTCTAGCGCTGCTCGCGGCCCTGGCAGCAGCGGAGATCTCGCAAGAGTATCAACCTTCTTTTCTCCGCCCGGGCCTTCGTTTGTATGCCTACGTGGCTAACGCCGCCGATGGCACAATTTCGGTGGTGGATTTGGTCCGGCTTTCCGCGATCGACACAATTGCTGTGGGACCCTCGCCGATGGGGCTGCGCACGCTCAACTCCCAGAAACAAGTTTGGGGCGTATCGAATGAAGGCGGTTACGTGTGGGTGCTCGATGCCGCGGCCGGGAAAATAGCCGCGCGCATTTCCACCGGAGCAGGACCATGGACCCTGGAATTTTCGCCGGATAGCCGGCGAGCGTACGTACCGGCGTCGGGTGCGAATAGTCTGATCGAGATCAACACATCCTCAAGAGAGGTGGTGGCGCATGCACGAACTGGACGCCGCCCCTGGAATGCCCGCGTCACCCCCGACGGTCGTCTCCTGCTGGTGACTGACCGCGATGATTCGGCGCTCGAGCTCTTCGACGCCAGGACATTGGCCCCGCTGGGGAAAATTCCGGTGGCCCCGCATCCCGAGCAGATCGTAGTGCTGCCGGACAGCGCCACTGCATTTGTTTCGAGCTTCGATACAAATAGAATTTCCGCGGTTGATCTGCACCGTAGGGTTTTGCTGGCAAATCTCGAACTCGCCGCCCCGCCCGGACGGATGATACTGAAACCCGACGGCGGAGAACTCTACGTCACCGTGCCGGATTCCCACGAAATGGAAATCATCAACACGCGAACCACCGAAGTAGCGCAATCGATGCCCGTGGGGTTAGCCCCTCTCGATGGAACACTCACATCGAACGCCGACGAACTTTATATATCGGATGCGTCGGCGGGACGCGTATTTGCCATCGCCGTCGGGACGCGGCATCTGGATCTCCCGGTCGCGGTGGGGCGCCGGCCGGGGATTTGCCGGCTCGATCCGAGCGGTGAGCTGCTACTGGTGACCAATCAGGATTCGAACGATCTCGCGGTATTGCGGGTTCGCGATCTGCAGGGAGGACCCAGGCCAGCTCCCGGATTATCGATAGGGCCGTTGAGCCTTTTGACCATGGTGCCCGTCGGCGCGCATCCCAGCGATGTCGCGATTCTCCTTTTTTAATCGACCCGCAAGCATGGGCCGCCACGTCCCACGCGGCGAAACATTTATAATTACCTGGGCCATGCAAAGTTCTCGAGGCCCAGACGGATCTGCAACCAGCCCTCGGTCGGAAGTAAGTCAACGGGTATGCTGCCTTCCCAAAGAGCCACGCTTAGTGACAGAAAGTCACGCTTGACTAGTGGCAACAAAGTTCGGGCGATTGAGACTTCGAGGATACGATCGTACGCAGCCGATACCATCTGGCGAGGGCCCACCAGGCAATAATCTTTCGTCTCCACGTGAAAATCCGCGATTTTTCCTTGCTGCACGTGCACCAGCACCCGCAACTCTTCTTCGCCGCGAAGGGTTATTCGAAATTCGGCGCTGCCCCGGCGCTTGAGCACATCTTCAAAAACATCCACCCGCAGATACAAGTGTTCGGCATCGAACCCGTAGCGTAGTTGTTTGAGAAGGCGCACCCTGCCGTGCATCGATCCATCGCGGCCCTCCGGGGAATAAAGGCCGGCGCCCAGCCACTCGAAATAGCTCGATTCCCGGCCATCGACGCGCACTTCGAGAAAATCCGCCGGCGCCAGGATTTCGGCCCTGTCCGGCTGCCGCTTGATGGGCTCGGCCAGTTCATCGGGAGCGGCGACGTTCAGAGACTTGTAGACCTCACTCAAGAGCTTACGGAAAAACGCGTCAAATTCAGAGTCGTTGGAGGAGGAATGCTCGGGGCCGAACCACCAGCACCAGTCGCTGCCCTCTGCCGCCAGCAGCGCCTCATATGCCGTGGCCAATTGCTTGCCGGAGGGGGCAGTTTCGTCGCCCCGTACTCGCTGGGCCAGCGCCGCGGAATAAAGATCGCGGGCCCCGGCCAGCAAATTCCATGCCGTGATGTCTTCCCGGTCCCCAATCCAGACATCGAAATTTGCATTGATCCAGGAGCCCGGGGAAATTCCGGGCACGCTGCGTATTTCACCCGCGGCTTCGATGGCCTCGGAAACTGTCAGTGCGCGCATTTCCGGATCATTGCCTAAACGACGATAAAACTGCTTGAGGAACTCACGGCCATTTTTGTGAAAATATTCCCACGCGTTTTCACCATCGAGAATGAGAGAAACGGTCAGTGGCTCGCTCGTTTGGACGCGTTCGCCGATGAGCCGCAAGCGCTGGTAAAGATCTTCTGCGGCAGCGCCGGAGTCCATACGGCTATAAACAAAGCCTACGAGGTCAGAAAGATAATGATCTCGGAACAGGCCGGTGATGGTTCGCTGGCCTAGCCGTAGGCGCAGCGGGGCATAGAGCCGGTCCGCATTCCACGGCACCCCCTGATCGTTACGGCCGAATCCCATGTTGAGAGTGCGTCCAAGCACGCCTTCATCCGTAGCGAACCAGCGGAACCCGAGGTCCGCGGCAATGGCCAGCGCTTGATCGGATACCGAGCCTTCCGAGGGCCACAGCCCAGCCGGCGGCTGGCCGAATAGGCGCTGGTGATATTTTCGTGCGCGCACCAGTTGCTCCAGTGCATCCTCGGGATGCCGGAAAGGAACCTGCGGAAGCAGGCTGGAAGGGTTGGCTACGCGGGCGACATCGGTATTGCAGATCAGTGGCAGAATCGGATGGTAAAACGGCGTCGTGGAGATTTCGATTTGTCCGCTCTTTTGCGCCCGGCAATATTCCGGCAGCACGCGCTTCAGAAGTTCGAGCTGTTTTTCCCGCAGAAGCTCTTTGTCGGCTTCTGTATAATCGGCGCCCTTGTGCGCGAGTTGCGACACCACGGGATCATGCGCAAGATACTCCTCGTCCATCCAGGCGAGCTGGGAAAGCAGCTGGAGATCCCGCCAGTCGCGTAAACCGAACATTCCGGCGCCGCCCTGCTGCGACCAATCAAACAACTCGCCGTAGCGCGGCCAGCGCCGCATCATGTTCTCCCGATTCACTTGAAAGGCACGCAGCAGGATTTCGGCTTTGTCATCGACGGTGAGGTTTTCGGCCGGAGAGAAAGCCAGGGTAAACCACGGCTCGTCGAATCTGCCGCTGGCGTACTCCTCGAGCTGCGCCGCCAGGGACGGCACGACGTTGAAGGTGGCGTGAATTTTGGGGAATTCCTCGAGCATGTGAACCATGCCCCAGTAATCCTTTAGCGCATGAAGGCGCGTCCACGGCAAGATGTAGCGGCCGGTAGATGGATCACGATATTGTGGCTGGTGCATATGCCACAGAATGACCACGTGCATTCGGTTCATTTCCGTGAGGCTCCCGAATATGGCACAAACGGCATGCTAGAATAACTGGCCTTGGCGATGCGCATCATTGATCGCTATATCTTCCTCGAAATTCTCTCCGCGGCGTTCCTGGGTCTAGTGATCTGCACGTTCGTCTTTTTCGTGCCTCAGCTTGTGCAGATGATGGATCTGTTAGTGCGCCATACCGGTACACCGTCCGAAATGGCCCTGCTGTTCGTGAGCGCCTTCCCAGGCGTATTGTCTTTTTCCCTGCCGATCGCCGTGTTGGTAGGCGTCTTGATCGGCTTGGGCAGAATGTCGACTGATAGCGAATTAATCGCCATGAACGCGTTGGGAATGGCGTCGCGACGCCTGCTGGTACCCATCGGTATCTTCGCGATCACTGCATTTGGACTTACGCTGGCCATGACCCTTTGGCTCGGACCCGCCTCGGTTCGCACCATGCGAGGCCTCGAGGACCGCATGCGCACTAGCCAAGTGTCCTCGGAGGTGCAGCCGCGCGTCTTCGACGAACGGTTCCCCAGCTTGGTGCTTTACGTACAGGACGTTTCAGCCGCGGCTACCCGGTGGCGCGGCATTTTCCTGGCGGAATTCGGCGTAGATGGCGTTTCGCGTCTCACCCTGGCGGACGAAGCCATTGTAAATGCCGATCAGGAGCAGGGCAAGTTGGACTTACACCTAAGCGACGGCAGCGTGCACGAGTATTCACCGGGCGATCCCCACCACTACGGCCTTTCCGGGTTTGCGCAACGGGACCTTTCGGTAGAGCTCAGCGGAGACGAAAAGCGAGATTCGCTCGAGCCCACAAACGCCGAACGGTCGCTCCACGAGCTTTTGGGAGAACGTGGGCCCAATGAGCGCGAAGCGCGCGTCGAGTTCAACCGGCGGCTCGCGTTCCCCGCCGCCTGCCTGGCCTTTGCATTCGTCGCTTTGCCGGTCGGTTCCCGTCCCCGTCGCGGAGGGAGATCGTCTGGAATGCTGACGGCGGTAGCGATCGTATGCGGCTACTACTTTATCTTCACGGTCGGGGCCGGACTCGCTCGCGGAGGGTCCGTTCCTGCATGGGCCGGAATATGGGCCGCAAATCTGGCCATGGGGCTAACCGGCCTTTTGCTGCTGCCAAAAATTGAAGAAATGTACGAGGAGGGCCGCCTTAGCCAGAACTTGGCCAAATTGACCGATTTTAGCCATTGGAGCGTTTTTCGGCGGACCATGGTAGCGCGACCGCGCGCGGAGGATAGCCGGCTGACATCCCAGGCTTGGGCTGAGGTTCGTGCTGATAACGGCGCAGCCGACTGCGCTCCCGCAGTTGGGTCTTTCGCGCGGAGACGGCGAAAGGGTGGAGGCTTTCCGCAGTTCCTCGACTTTTATCTGCTGCGCAATTTCTTATTTTACTTCGCGCTGCTCCTCGTAGCCTTCATTTTACTGTTTGAGGTGTTCACGTTTTTCGATTTGCTGAATGATATCGCGCGGCACCGCACGGGAATTGTAGAGGTCGTGAACTACTTTCGATATCTATGGTGCTATTTGTTCTACCAACTGGCTCCGCTGGCGTGCCTGGTGGCTATCCTAGTGACGCTCGGCGTGATGACCAAAAATAATGAACTAGTCGCCTTCAAGGCGGCCGGCGTAAGTCTTTATCGCATCGCGCTGCCCCTGGTGGCCATTGGCGTCATTTTTGCCGCCGGGCTGGTGGTGCTGGACGACACCTATCTCCCCTATGCCAACCAGCGCCAGAACGAATTGCGCAACATTATTCGGGGACGTCCGGCGCAGACTTATTTCCGTCCGGGGCGCCAGTGGATTTTCGGCGACAGCGCCGGAGCGAATGCCAAAATCTATGAATACCAGCTTTTCGATCCCGATCGGCAATTGTTCGGGGACCTCAATGTGTTCGAGCTGGATCCTCAGACCTTTGCGCTGCGCCGCCGTGTCTATGCGGCTCAAGCGCATTGGGAGCCACAGCAAAATGCGTGGGTGCTGGAGTCAGGATGGGTTCGGGACTTCGATCGCGGTGCAGTGACGCATTACACACCCTTCCCGGTCTACGAACTCGCCGAAATCGATGAACCGCCCTCCTATTTCAGACGTGAAGTCAGGCAGGCCTTCCAGATGAACTGGTGGACGCTGCGAAAGTATATTGGAACGCTGCAGCAAGCAGGCTTCGATGTCGCGGGCCTTTCGGTGCAGTTGCAAAAGAAGCTTTCGTTTCCACTTATTGCGCCCATCATCATCATGCTCGCAATTCCCTTTTCGATCCTGGTGGGAACTCGCGGAGCTCTGGGCGGCGTGGTGGTTGGTGTCGGGCTCGGCGTGGCGTACTGGGCTGTCGCCGCTCTGTTTGAAGCCATGGGAGCCGTGGGACAACTGCCGGCGTTGTTGGCGGCGTGGTCGCCCGACGCGATTTTCTTTTTTCTGGGACTGTATTTCTTCCTGAAGATGCCGACGTAATTTCGTACTGCTATTTTTGCGCGATGAGCCGCAGCCGGGCCGTGAACGCTCTCCGCTGCCCTCCGGCAAACGCCAGAAAGTTCGGAGCGTCCACGTTATTGATCACGCTGTCGGGATCGGGATGATCGGTTACGTTTATGGCGGACACGCGAATGGCCCACTCATGCCCGCGAAAGTGAAAACGTTTCTCGAGGCCTACGTTTAAGGAGAAGTATGCCGGGTAACGCAGCCGGTCCGGCGCTCCTATCAACTGCTGGTTAGTATTCACGGTATTAAACGGAAACCCGGTGCGATACTCAGCGAAATAGCTCAGAAACAGGTGCCATAGCGGCGTGGGCGTCCAGCCGCGAGTCACAATGCGGTTGGGTGTATCCCACGGCACCGCACCGCCAGCTTGCGAGACAAAAAAAAGCATCCCCAGATTGGGGTCGAGAACCTGGTTCGATGTGGCGCTCGAACGGGTGTAATCAAAAAAAATTTCCGCCTGGTCGGTGAAGGAGTGCCGGAACCAGGCTTCGGCGGCGCGGTAGCGATCGCGGCGGCCGTTTTCAAGTTGGTAGGTGCCCCCACTCGCCCCCGGGGTCAAATCCTGGTAAGCCAGTCCCTTGCTCCCTCGGCGCGAAATTACATTTGCCCCTAAGAGACTGGCCTTCCAAATGTGCTGCTCCCACCCGGCGCTCGCCGTATCGAAAAACGGTTCGTGTAAGCGCCCGGAAGCAATGAAGCGGCTAGTTGCCGGGCCCGAGGACAGTGCCGTCCCAGTCGCATCGTAATATGTATCGATGCGTTGCTGATCTAAGCCCATCTCAAACAAAGATAAGTCCAGCGGCTGGTAAAATCTGCCCCATGAAATGGTCAACTTCGCGCGGTCGCTTCCAAATGGAAGGAAATTACCGGCGAGGCGCGGGCCAATGATGGACCCCTGTGTGAGCCGGTCCCAATCCATACGCACTCCGCCAGTAATGACCAGCCGTTTTTCGGGGTGCCAAGCATCCTGTACGTAGATGCCAGTTTGGCTGTTGGTCACACGGGGAGACGCGGCTCCGGCGAACGTGGTCCGGTCGGCCAGAGTGGCATTCACTCGCTCCGTATCGATTTGCGTGCGCACAGCCTCCTGGTTCACTTCCAGCGCGTCCGCACTGATACCGGCGGAGATATCGTGGGCGCCATGCCAATGGCGGGAGCCCGCCAAGACATTGCCAATTACCTGCGCCCGACGCGAGCCCGCGTGCAGGGTCTCAAAGTAGTTCCCCGCAGCAGTAGTGGGAGTCAGGACATAAGGAAGCGTTCCCTGGGGTACTAAGGAACTTCCACCCCAGTCCACGGCCCCGCCAAACTCGATGAGGGTACGCCCCAGCCATATCTGATCTTTGGCCGAGACAAACGATCTATGAATGCGCTGATCACGCGTGGTAGAAAGGGGCGCGAAAGGCCCCAATCCCTGGTGGCTGGCATCGAGTTCATTCAACAGGAAGCTGCCTTGCAACTGATTGTGCGGTGTTACATTTAACTGACCGCGAAGCAAGTTGTCGCCCGCCCATTGCGTGGTAATGTTCGCGCCCCGCGGCAAATTATTGAAGAGGGTGAAACTGTGCTCGACGGTGGCGGCGTCGGAGAACCAGGCGCGGCCACGCTTAATAGGGCCGGAAAATGTCACGCGGGGATACCAGTTGCCGAAGTGCAGGCCCTGCTGCGCACTTACACCGGGAATAAAATTCGTAACGCCGGCACGAAAACGGTCGTCTCCCACGGCCGTATCCAGCGCCAAGACGCCGGTGCCAGCGTGCGCGTATTCCGCCCCGTACCTTCCTGACTGCACTGACGCTTGGCGGACCGAGTCGACATTTATCCTTGTGTTGTACGTGTTTGTCGCCGGGTCGTTAATTTCAAATCCGTCAAGTACTACTTCAGTTTCGTCGGCGCGGGCGCCAGCGACGTGTATTTGCGCGCCGGTGTCCTCGACAACTCCTGGCATAGCAATCAAGACTTGGTCTAAGTCGTGACTACCAGCGACGGGTGTGTCCAGAATCTCGTGTTGTACAAGAGATTCTTGATGAGCTGTCTGCTCGGGATCGATTTGGGTGCTTGACGACCGCACCTCAACTTGTTCCTCAATTTCCGTTTCGTGATTCAGAAGCAGCGTAATTTCGTTGTCTCCGGCGACGAGCTCAAAAGGACGGTCTTTCACCTCGAAAAAACCTGCCTTGACCGCCCGCAGGTGCGCTCTCCCAGTGTCCGCCGTGTTTATCTGGAAATTTCCTGCGGCGTCCGAGAACGTCTCTGCGGATCCGCCGCCCTCCAGGCTAACGCTTACTTGGACATCTGCCACCGGAGTGGCATTCTCGTCAAGTATCCGACCCGTGAGACGGGCGGGGGCGCGGGCCGCACAGGCGATAACCGCGAACGTGGTTGCGAAGATGAGGAGAAAAAGGAGCCTGCACGCCCACTGGCCTGCCGTCCTCATGGGAAAAGCCCGCAAGCGCTGCCGAGCCATTGGTCAGTTCGGGGCAGTCTTCCGAACTGTGCGCGCTTCGGTGGCGGGCACGAACGATCGGAAAGGGCCTTGTAATAGTGGGTCTTGCTGCAGAAGAACGACGCTATGCTGCGGTAGCTCGGCGACCAGACGATTCGTGTTCGTCGTTTTCCCGGAACCGGTACTGCCGTATATTCCAACCACCAGGTTGGGCAAAGCTCACTTCCCTCTTAGCGCGACAACCTCGGACTTCTTGGCATTTTTATCCCGCTGCGGAATATCCGCAAGATTTCTCGCAGAGCCTTTGCGAATGGTTTTCCCCTTCGCCACACGCCCGTTGCCTTTCTGCGACGCGGCCTGTTCAATCACTGCTTGCGCCGCCGCCAGACGCGCTATCGGAACCCGATAGGGTGACGCGCTGACATAATTCATCCCCAGTTGGTGGCAGAACTTCACGCTTTCGGCGTCGCCGCCATGCTCGCCGCAGATGCCCACTTTCAGGTTCGGCCGAGTGGCGCGGCCCCTCGTGATGGCCCATCCAATCAGCAGGCCCACTCCGGCCCGGTCAAGGGTTTGGAATGGATCCGTCGTAAAGATGGCAGCTTTGGACTCATCGAGATATTCGGGTAAAAATCGTCCAGCGTCGTCGCGGGAGAGCCCCATCACGGTCTGGGTCAAATCGTTGGTCCCAAAACTGAAAAACTCCGCTTGCTCCGCAAGTTGGTCAGCCAGCAGCGCGGCCCTCGGGAGTTCGATCATGGTTCCTACCAGATAATCGATCTTCATGCCGGCCCTTTGTAAAATCTCGTCGGCGACTCGGTGGGTGGCATCCACCAGGATTTTTAATTCCTTTCGATCAAGTGTGAGGGGATGCATGATCTCAGGAATGACTTTACATCCTGCTCTAGCACATTCAATGGCGGCCTCGATGATTGCGCCAACCTGCATCTCCAGAATCTCAGGATAAGTGATGGAAAGGCGGCAGCCTCGATGACCGAGCATCGGATTTGACTCGCTTAACTTCTCCACCCGCCTGGCGACGATTTCGGGTGCGACGCCAATCTTGTGGGCCAGTTCGCGCTGATTTTCTAGATCGTGAGGCACAAATTCGTGCAGCGGCGGATCGATCAGCCGGATGGTGACCGGAAAGCCGTCCATCGCGCGAAAGATGCCCGCAAAATCCCGGCGTTGGAATGGCCGCAATTTATCCAGCGCGTGGCGCCGGTCATGTTCGTTGTCCGCGAGAATCATTTCCTGAATGGCTAGCTGCCGCTCGGAACTGCGCTCGGGCTGCTCGAAATCTTTAAAGAACATGTGCTCCGTGCGGCATAGGCCAATTCCCTGTGCGCCCATCGAACGGGCCTTGCGTGCATCCTGAGCGGTATCGGCATTGGCCCGCACATCCAACCGGCGCACCTCGTCAGCCCACTTCAAAATTGTGTGGTAATGCTCCGGCATCTCCGGGGTCACCAGTGGGATTTGCCCCTCATATACTGCGCCATCGGTGCCATCTAACGTAATCCACTCACCTTGACGCACCACGTGTCCATCGGAAGACATCTGTTTCGCGGCATAATCGATCTCCAGCGTTTCGCAGCCGACGATGCAGCATTTCGCCCAACCGCGCGCTACCACTGCTGCGTGGCTGGTCTTCCCACCGGTGGCGGTTAGTACTCCCTGCGCCACGGCCATTCCCCCAACATCTTCGGGACTGGTCTCCCGGCGCACCAGAATAACTCTTTCGCCATTCTTCGCCCATTCCTCGGCATCGTGCGCCGAGAATACAACTTTCCCAACAGCGGCGCCTGGAACCGCATTGATGCCGACGCAAACCTTGCGCAGCGCCAGTTGTTCACCGCTTACTTTTGGCGCCATCACGGGATAAAATAAACGTTGAATATCCCCCGGAGTAATCCGCCCAATAGCTTCCTCGCGCGAAATGAGCCCTTCCTTGACCATGTCCACGGCTATCCGAAAGGTTGCCGCCGGGGTTCGCTTGCCCGCCCGGGTTTGCAGCATGTAAAGCTTGCCTTCCTCAACGGTGAACTCCATATCCTGCATGTCGCGATAATGACCCTCGAGTAGCTGGCGCGCCTTCTCGAGTTGTGTGTAAACCTTGGGCATGCGCCGCTCGAGTTCTTGGAGGTGCATGGGGCTGCGGATGCCGGCGACCACATCTTCGCCTTGGGCGTTCAGCAGAAAGTCTCCATAAAAAACTTTGTCGCCACTCGAAGGATCTCGCGTAAAGCATACGCCTGTCCCGGAATTCGAGCCCGTATTGCCAAAAACCATCTGCACGACACTTACCGCAGTACCCAGCAGACCACTAATATTCTCGACGCGCCTGTACGTCACTGCTTTCTCCGCCATCCAAGACTCAAAAACCGCACCAATCGCACCCCAAAGCTGCTCGCTTGGATGTGCAGGAAAGTCACGGCCGGTCTTCTCATTGAAGTAGGCCTTGTACGTTGCGACGAGCTCCTGCCAATGCTCGGCAGTCATCTGAGTATCGTCCACAATTCTAACTTTTCTCTTTAGATTCCTAAGTTTTACTTCCAAGTCCTCTTTCGGGAGACCAATCACCACCGTTGAGTACATTTGGACAAAACGGCGGTACGCATCCCAAGCGAACCGGGCATTTCCGGTATGTTCCGCCAAGCCTTGAACGGAACCGTCGTTGAGCCCCAGATTCAAAATCGTTTCCATCATACCGGGCATGGAGCGCGCCGACCCGGAGCGCACGCTTACCAGCAGGGGATTCCGCGAACCACCTAGCTTCCTCCCCGTGATTTTTTCCAGCCGAGCGAGATGCGCCGCGACTTCCCCGCGAAGCTCCTTCGGATAGGTGCGGTCGTGCTTCAGGTAGTAGTCGCAACACTGCGCACTGATGGTGAATCCCGCCGGAACCGGCAAGCCGAGGTGCGTCATCTCGGCTAGGCCCGCGCCTTTGCCGCCGAGCACATCCTTCATATTGCCGTCGCCTTCCGCCTTGCCCGCTCCAAAGGAATAAACGTACTTCAAGTAGGCCCTCCAGTAACCTCGCGTTTTTGAAATCCACAAATCGACAAACCGAGATGGCTTTGTCGGCGTGCCGACTTGAGCCGAAACGTACCTGAACGAATATCGGCTCCCCTGCTTGCGCTTTGACCGTCGGAGCTTACTTCTCCGCCGGTGCAAGTTCGGAAAAATCAGCGATCGTCGAAAATTCGCTCAAAAGCTCAGCCAGCAACGTGAGCCGGTTCCGCCGCACTTCATTTTCTTCCGCCATCACCATAACATGATCGAAAAATTCATCCACCTCAGGTCGCAAGCTGGCAATACCCTGAAGGGCCTCCTTGTAGCGGCCGGCGCGCTTGTGCTGTTCGGCTTCCCGCGCCGTGCGGTGCGCGGCCGTGTGCAATTTGCGCTCGGCCGTCTCCCGAAACAATTCCGTACGGACCGCGGGTTGCGCCCAGGATTCTCGCGGGCCGGCTTTTTCCAAAATCTTGCGAATGCGCTTGAACGAAATCGCCAGCGGATCGAAGTTCCGGGTCTTGCGGATCGTGCGCACCGCCGCAATTCGGGCAGCGGCGTCCACCAGATCGTCCGAACCGGCCACCAGCGCTGCGTTCACTTCGTCGTACGCAAAGCCGTCGCGCTCCATGAAAATGTGGCGCGCTCGTTCGACCAAGAATTGCAGCGCCGCTTTTTCCACTTCAATGCCAATGCGGAGTCTGGGAGGATTTTGCTCCAGCCCCCGGGCTGCCGCGGCGATCGATTCACCCAGAGAAAGCGGAAGTGCGCGTTCGAGTACGATTTTTACGATGCCGAGTGCCGCACGACGCAAAGCGAAAGGATCACTTGAACCGGTGGGCACTAACCCCACCGCAAAGCAGCCCAACAAAGTGTCAAGTTTGTCCGCAATCGAAACGATGGCTCCAATCAAGTTTCGCGGGTTCGGTTCGTCGAGCCCGGACGGTCGATAATGATCGTAGACGGCCCACCCAATTTGCTCAGGTTCTCCCTGAGATTTTGCGTACAGCCCGCCCACGATGCCCTGAAGTTCCGGAAATTCGCGCACCATCTCCGTGACCAAATCGCACTTAGCCAGTTCGGCGGCACGGTCAGCATCGGCAACGCTCGCCCCGTGAATTCCGCGCGCAAACCATTGCTCGGCAAGCCAGCGGGAAAGGGCGCGCACCCGTTCGACTTTATCGGCGTAGCTTCCGAGCTTCGCGTGAAAAGTAACCTGGGCCAGCCTGGGGAGATTGTCGGCGAGCCGACATTTCTGATCGGCATCCCAGAAAAATTTGGCATCGGCGAATCTCGCGCGCAACACACGCTCGTGCCCTGCCCTGATCAGCCCCTTAGCGTCGCGGTTTAAATTTATCACCGCCAAGAAATGCGGCGCGAGTTCCCCGTCACGCCGCCGGAGCGCAAAATATTTTTGATGTCCGCGCATCACGGTAATCAGAATTTCCTCCGGAAGTTGGAGGTACGATGGATCGAAATCGCCGAGAATGACCGTGGGGTACTCGTTCAGATAAACGGCCAGTTCGCCGAGCAAAGAATCGGCGTTTACACGCAACCCCTTGCGTGTGGCGATCTTCGATAGCTCCACGTTAATCTTTTTTCGGCGGTCTTCTGGTCGCGCCAAAACGAAATTCGCGCGCAATTTCGCGATGTAATCCTCCGAGCCTTTTACCTGGACGCGCCCATGTCCCAAAAACCTATGGCCGCTCGTGAACGCCCCTGCCCGCACGCCGCCAATCTCAAACTGCAGAACTTGGCCGCCAAGCAACGCCACAACCCAACGAATGGGACGTATGAAGCGGAAGCCCCTGATGCCGGTCCAATACATCGTTCTCGGCCAAGGGACTTCCCTGATCACGCGGGGCAACAATTCATTCAATCTTGTCGCGGCCGGTCGCCCCGGAATGATCTGCGATGCACAAACATATTCACCTCTGGGCGTGTTGACAATGGCCAAGCTCTCAATGGTGACGCCCTGCTTGGAGGCGAAACTCTCCGCCACACGCGTGGGCTGGCCCTCGGCATCGTACGCCACCGACTTAGGGGGACCGGTGACCTCTCGCCTCACATCTGCTTGATGGAGGCGCAGACTCGCGCAACTCGCCGTCAATCGTCTGGGGCCGCCGAATGCTTCAATAGGAGCATCTTCGAGGAGGCTCTCGGCCCGTAAGTATTTCTCAAGTATAATCTTCAATTCGTGCGCTGCCCCTGCAATCATTCCCGCAGGTATCTCTTCGCATCCCACCTCTATGAGAAAGTTTGCGGAGTGGGCCTTCATGCCCGCTCCTGAATTGCGGCGGGAGTCCCCTCGGTAACCGCCGAACTCTTATGCTGGTCAAGGTACGCAGCGGCAACGCGGCATGCTAGGCGCCGAATTCGCCCCACGAGGACGGCGCGCTCGGTAACCGAAATTACTCCGCGAGCATCGAGCACGTTAAATAGGTGCGAGCATTTCAAGCAGTGATCGTAAGCCGCCAGAATAGGGAAGCGCCGCTTAAAAGCCAGGTTCTCGTCGGCGTGCTCGTAGGTATCGAGCAGCTGCTCCGCTTCTCGCTCGTGCAACTCGAAGAGCTTTTTAATCGTAACCGGATCGGCGAACTCGAAACTGTATGCCGAGAACTGCTGCTCCTCGGTAAGCCGCACCTCACCGTATGTCTGGCTGCTGGACCATTTCACGTCGTAGACATTGTCGACATTCTGCAGATATGCGGCAAGGCGATCAAGTCCATAGGTTAACTCCACCGATACGGGATCAAGGTCGATTCCCCCGCACTGCTGGAAGTACGTAAATTGCGTTATCTCGAGTCCATCCAGTAGTACCTGCCACCCCATGCCCCACGCCCCTAGCGTTGGCGACTCCCAGTTGTCTTCCTCAAAGCGGATATCGTGTTCTGATAGCTTAATGCCCATCGCTTCGATACTTTCGAGATAGAGACTCTGGATGTCCGAAGGCGCGGGCTTCAAGACCACCTGCAACTGGTGATGCTTAAAAAGTCGATTCGGGTTCTCACCATACCGACCATCGGCAGGCCGGCGGCTCGGCTGGACGTAGCAAACACGGTACGGCATCTGGCCTAACACTCGAAGGAAGGTTTCGGGGTGCATCGTGCCGGCACCGACCTCTACGTCATATGGCTGTTGAAGTATGCAATCCCGGTCAACCCAATATCTCTCCAAGCGAAGAAGTAGCTCTTGAAAGCTAAGGATGCTCGCCTTCACATGTTTTACTTTATGCATTGCTTGGCAGTCGGTGAATCTCCTCCATAAGCTTCCTGGTCCTTAGCTTTCTCTCAATTTGCCGCTCAATCATGTTCAACATGAGATTCTGTAGCTCGTACGCATTCGGAGCCAAGGACCCTAGATCGGGTTTCAGGAATTCATCTAGCTTGTTTGCGAGCATGCGCCTAGCCAATACTAAGGTTCCACTGGAACTGTACTCGTGCCCCCTCTCGCGGCAGCCTCCGCACACCGTTCCGCCCTCACCGGAAAAATATCCACTGTCTGAGATTGCCGCGCTACATCGGGTGCAGCGTTCCAGGCGCGGAAGCCAACCACCCAATCTCACGGTCCACAATGCGAAATAACCTAAAACAATCCGGGGGTCGGCGCCGGCCTTGATTGCACGCCCTGTAACTAGCAACAGGCGAAAATTCGGCTCGGCAACTTCGCGCTCGCCAAGAACGGCCTCCGTCACCTCGCTGGCCAGCGCCAGCACCAATTCGGAGGCGTAATCGCGCTGCGCGCCAAAGAAAGATTCGATCAGATCGCACTGGTTAATGCGTACGAGGTCGCGAGTCTCGCGCTCATAAAACCAGATCCGTACATACGAAAAGATCTCCAGGGTCGAGCCGAAACGGCTTTTTGGCTTTCGTGCGCCGCTGGCCACTCCCCGCATCCGACCGTTCGCCCTGCTGAGAAAGCTTACCAGGCGATCGCCTTCCCCGAGGGGAAAGCTGCGAAGGATGAGGGCCTCAGAATCACGAACAGGCATCGAAATGTCGGCGCGCCGACTGCGCCCTTAATCCGGGCGCGCCATATGATAACTTGCCTCTAAAACGCCGAATGAATGTACTTACCATACCCTCACCCCGCACGCAAACGCTATCGTGCGCATCTCTTACACTTTTCGAAACTCACGCGACTCTTGGCATCAGAAGTTCCTGTGCGTACAAATCACATTAACTCCCGTCAGTCGTAACCTGCTTGCAAATTGGAACGATTTGCATAGAGTCTTTCCATGGGCGAACTAGATTCTGTGGGTGCGTGCCCCGCTCCAATGTCCCGAGTCATTTCTCCGGACGCCGATTTCGTAGGCTTGGGAATTAACTCCCTCGACACCATAATTCGACTCCCCCACTATCCCGAGTTCAACTCCAAGATTTCAATTCTCTCCACCACGTCGCTTCCCGGCGGCCAAGTAGCCACTGCTGCTGTCGCGTGCCGCCGGTGGGGACTCCGCTCACGTTATATCGGCAAGATTGGTGACGATGGCGCGGGGCGCACCCAGCGCCTCGAATTCACCCGTGAGGGGGTCGAAGCTTATCTCGTCGAGGTTTCCGGCTGCTCCAGTCAAATAGCCTTTATCCTCGTAGACGAGTCCAGTGGTGAGCGCACGATCCTATGGCAGCGCGACGCTCGTCTCGATCTGGCGCCCAGTGAGATTCCGCATTCATGGATCGTTAAGTCGAGGCTGCTCCATGTCGATGGTCATCCCTGCCCGCCCGCCACGGCGGCCGCGCGATGGGCGCGTGAAGCAGGTTGCATCGTTTCCGCAGACATCGATAACTTATATGACGGAATTGAACTCCTGCTTGAACACGTGGACTATTTGATAGGATCCCGCGAATTCCCGCACCGCCTTACGGGAATCGCAGACTTTTTTGAAGCTTTGCCCGAAATCCGCCGTAAATTCAACTGTCACGTCGTGGGCTGTACCCTCGGGTGCGACGGGGCACTGATCTGGGATGGCGATGTGTTTCGCTACGCGCCCGCATTTCGGGTTTCCGCTATAGATACCACGGGCGCGGGAGACGTTTTCCATGCGGGCTTCTGCTATTCCCTTCTGCGCGGGTGGGCACTCGAGCAGTGCCTGGACTTTGGTTGCGCAGCTGCAGCCTTGAATTGCATGCAGATCGGCGCGCGCGGTGGCATCCGTTCGGCAGAGGAAATCTCAAGACTGATTAGCGAAGGTTCCCGGTACGCCCCCGCCTTTACAATCTCAGATCTTGTGCAACGAGCCGCAGCAGTCAAACTCAAAATCCCGAAAACATTATGATCCCTCTGCGTGCCGAGAATCCTCGCCGCAACGTCGCGTTCGTTACCGCGCTGCTGATCGCCCTCAATATAATTATTTTCATTTATCAACTCTCGCTTCCTCCTCGCGGAGCTGAGGCGCTTGTTGAAGGCTTTGGACTAATTCCAGCTCGTGCGGAGCAGGTCATAGCCCCTTCCCAGCGCAGCAACGGGCAGGTCGTCGATGTTGAGCCGGTACTGCTGACGCTAGTGACCAGCATGTTTCTGCACGGAGGATGGCTTCACCTGCTGGGCAATATGCTTTTCCTGTGGGTCTTCGGCCCGAGCGTGGAAGACCGCATAGGGCATATTCTATATCTACTGTTTTACTTTATATTTGGGACTAGCTCCGGGATCGTCCACATTATCGCCAATTGGGGTTCGACACTGCCATCGATAGGGGCCAGTGGCGCAATATCGGGCGTCATGGGTGCGTATATCGTTTTATTTCCCCGATCACGAATTCTAACATTGGTGCCGCTGCTGTTATTTTTCTTTACGGTTCGGTTGCCGGCGGTCCTTATACTTGGCTATTGGTTTTTTATCCAGTTTGTTAGCGGCATAAGTACGTTAGGGCAGATGAACCAAGGCGGAGTGGCATGGTGGGCGCACATCGGTGGGTTCGTGGTGGGCGTACTATCGGCGTTAGCGCTGCGCGAGGGCTTCCGCCGGCCGCGTCCGGCACGCTCGTGGTGAACGCGCCTAGCCCCAATTAACGGAGCGCATTTCTTCACCCGCCCCTTCTCGAATCGCGTACGGAGCGTCTCACTGAGGGTCATCGACCTTGAGCAAGTAAAACAGCGCTTTCAGGAATAGCTGAATTGTCGCGACGCCGTTTGCGGAGCGCTCGACGATTCTCGATCGTCGGCGTGCCGACCGTGGCAGAATCTCTGAGGCGCCGGTCAAAGGAATGACAGAAAGCGCGACCAACAATCTCTGTGCGAACTTTGCGACCGCGATGCGATAAATCTGGTAAGCAACGGGCAACGCTCATCAGATCTCGCTGAAGCAATCGGGCCTGGTTTCTATCTGCGGCTTTCAAGGGATGGCTGGTTTCGATTCCAAGTATATAAAGTATTGGTTTATATCTATAAATAATGTGCCACTTGACCTTTGCATGCTCCTCATAGTCAATATGATACTTTACATATATCAAGTTATGCGTTGGTACCCTTGGCTTCATTCCACAGCGCGTCTAGATCAGCGGCAGACAGGTCTTTCAGCCATGTCCCATTCTTATGGCTCAAGCGCTCCATTTTGCGAAAGCGCTCAGCAAACTTTCGATTGGCCTTCTTCAGAGTGAGCTCAGCGTTCAAGCCCAAGAACCGCGCGAAGTTCACGCACACAAATATTAAATCGCCCAGTTCTTCCTCAATAGAGCGTTGCTCCCCGCTCTTTAGCGCCGCGCGGAGTTCGCCGGCTTCCTCTGTGAGTTTCTGAAACAGGCCCTCCGATTCGCTCCAGTCAAATCCGGCGCTTGCCGCTCTGCGCGTAAGCTGGTGTGCCTGGATAATTGCCGGCAAGGTATTCGGTACGCCGTCGAGGAGGCTGGTTACCGACGCTGCCGCTCCGATTTCCCGGCGTGGCGAACTCCTCTTCGACTTTCCTGCTGCGCGGCGCTCCGCGGCTTTAAGCTCTTCCCAGTTTTTCAGTACCTGTGCCGAGCTGCTGGCCTGTACGTCCCCAAAAACGTGCGGGTGCCGGCGAACCATCTTGGTGTGAACGTGCTCGATCACCTTGCCGATATCGAATCGTCCGGCCTCACGGGCCAATTCAGAATGAAAAACAATTTGCAATAACAAATCGCCCAGCTCCGCCGCAAACTCTTGTGGATTCCCGGAATCGATGGCCTCCAGAACCTCATACGCTTCCTCCACTAGATATGTTCGCAGTGAATCGTGCGTCTGCTCGCGGTCCCACGGACATCCGCCCGGCGCTCTCAGCCTGGCCTGCAGGGCTACGAGAGCTTCGAAAAGCTGGCCCACCGAGGGTTTTCCGCCGCCCTTCCTCAGCGCGCCCCTCTTGCCGCCATTTTTATTATCTTTGACGGAGCTCTTAGACTGCGCCCTTCGCCGCGTGGGGCTTTTTACCATTTTCCGCCGGGAAGATTTTGGGGATCGCACGGTATCGAAGTGGCTTACTTTACGGCAACCCTGGCGAATTAACAAGCGCGCGCAGACACATCGTAGCAGGCGCTCCGTCTTGTCGCCACGCGGCAGCCGATGCTAGACTAGTGCATCGAAGCTGGCCAGTTTTGCGCCCGCACTATTGGAGAGACCCTTTGCCGGATCCAAAGCAGGAAGAATCGTTTAAGGTAATTGACCGCCGTCTGTTCAGCGCCGACGGCGAAATTCGCGACGAAGCCGTCCGTGATGAACGTCACAAACAGGACGCGGAGCCCGCCAATTCGGGGACTCCGGCCGCCAAGGGTTCGTCCGGCTTAAGTTCACCGTCCGCCGCGGCGCAATCGGCTACGCCCATCGCAACCGAACCCGAACTGCCGGCACGGCCCACCGCCGGGCCGGACACACCCAAGCCCTCCCGCGGGCTCGAAATGCTGATAAATTTCGTCGCGCAAAATGCCGCCATGCTGCTGGGCGCCTATCCCGACCCCCGCACCGGCGAGTCCATGCTGGATCTGGAGGGCGCGCGCGAACTTGTCGATATGCTCGACGCGTTGCGTGAAACCACTCGCGGCAATCTCGCTCCCGATGATGAGCGGCTGCTCGTCGAGGTGCTGAGCAGTCTAAAGCTTTCGTTCATGGAAATGACCAAGGCGGCAGCGAAGGCGATGAAAGACAAGGCCCAGGCACGCTCTTAGAATTTTAGGCCCTTCGCCCCCGATGATCCCCGAAACGCTAGTTTCCTTTTATTTTCTGTGGCGAATTTGCGTGTTTTAACGTGCCCACCCTCCCTGCCCCTAAAAGCGCCTCGCTGTGGATGACCGTGCTCGGTTCGGGAACATCCATGGGCGTACCCAGCTTGGGATGTCACTGCCGGGTGTGCAGCTCGAGCGACCCGCATGACAATCGTACCCGTCCCTCAATCCTGCTCTCCCGCGACGGGCATAACGTGGTTATCGACACTACGCCTGATTTTCGCTTTCAGGGCCTGCGCGTCAGGCTTGACCGGCTTGAAGCCGTGGTCTTTACGCATGCTCATGCCGATCACATTCTGGGATTCGACGACATTCGCCCGTTTAACATGCGCCAGGGCACGGCCATGCCCGTTTTTGCTTCCGAAGAGACGCTGGCAATCCTCCGTCGGACATTTGCCTATGTCTTCGACGGCAAGCCCACACTCAGCCCGATCCCCCTGGTTACCACGCATGTCGTCGAGGGACCGTTTGAATTGCTCGGCGTAACCTGGACGCCGATTCCGGCCCAGCATGGTGACATGGCGGTTTTTGGGTATCGCATCGGCGGCTTCGCCTACCTTACCGATTTCAGTTGGGTACCCGAAAAATCGAAGCCCCTTCTTTTTGGCGCGGACGATTTGATACTTGGCGCTCTGCGCGATACTCCGCACCCCATGCACCAAACTGTCGCTCAGGCGCTCTCGCTGGTAGCTGAGCTCCGACCGCGCCGTGCCTGGTTCACACACATTGCCCATGACCTGCCCCATCAGGAGACCAACGAGCGTTTCGTCCGAGAAGGTTTTCCTCAGGTGCAATTGGCCTATGACGGCTTGACCTTCGAGGTGCACGTATGACCGAGTTCGCCGTGCTGCACTCTCCCGAGGAGTGGGTGGGCAAATTCGGCGCGGACGCCTCTGCAGTTGTGGGTGATGTTCGCCGCGCCGTGCTTTCGGTGGGTAATTTCGATGGCATGCATCTTGGCCACCAGAAAATTCTTCGCGGCGTAGTCGAGCGGGCGCAAGCAACGAGCGCCCTCGCCGGAGTCGTCACGTTCGATCCGCATCCCCTGAAAGTGTTGCGGCCGACCCAAGCGCCGCCTCTGGTGGAAACGCTGGAGCAAAGGCTCGCAAACTTTCAGATCTTGGGCCTCGATGCCGCCCTGGTGCTTCATTTTGACGCCGCGCTGGCGAGGTTATCTCCCGAGGAGTTCGCGGGTGGCATTCTGGCGAACCGGCTGCGCGCCAGCGCCATTCTGGTGGGGCAAAATTTTAAATTTGGATACCGCCAGGCCGGTGACGTGGCGCAGCTTCAGCAAATCGGCGGCGAGTTTGGATTCGCGGTCGAAATTATCGCGCCGGTAATCGTTGATGGCCAAGTTGTATCCAGCAGCGCCGTGCGCCGGGCCGTGGCCGAAGGACGCGTTGCGGAAGCCGCGCGTCTATTGGGGCGGCCCTTTGCGCTCACGGGAAAAATCGCGCGTGGCGCCGGGCGCGGTGCAACCATCGTCGTGCCCACGCTCAATCTCGCGACCGAGCAGGAATTGTTGCCGCAGACCGGCGTGTATGCCACGGAAACGCAAGCTGCCGGACACCTGTTCCGTTCCGCGACGAATGTGGGTTTTCGGCCCACCTTCGACGCAGGAGGCTCCCGTATTAGCATTGAAAGCCACCTGTTTGGTTTTAACGCCCGGCTTGTCGAAGGTCCGCTCGAAGTGCGCTTCTGGGAGCGGTTGCGGGAGGAGCGAAAGTTTGGCGGCCCGGAAGAATTGCGCGGCCAGATTGCCTCAGACCTCGAGCAAGCGCGCGACTTTTTTCGGCGGCTCGATGCCGCCCGGGCAATTCAACAGCTCGCGTAAAGGCTTTTCCCTGTGCGAGGAAACACGCGGCAAACGCCGAACCAACGCGCGATGAAAGATTTTAGCTGCCACGAAACCAAAGCAGGAACTACCGCGGCCGGCAGCCTTCGCAATAACCGCCGATTTCGGTGCGCGTCACGGTGATCTGAATTCCGGTGTCGCGTTCGATCTGCCGCTTCAACTGCTCGAAAAGCTCGCTTTCCACCTCCCGCACCTTGCCGCAACGCAGGCAGGCCACATGGATATGGTCGCGCGGGCCGTGGCTTTCGTAAAAATGACGGTGCCCGTGGATGTGCAGCAGGTCGAGTTCATCGAGCAGGCCGTGCCGTTTGAGCATTTCCAGCGTGCGGTAAACCGTAACCTGGTGCACGCGCGGATCGATTTTCTGGGCGCGTTCGAGAATCGCATCTGCGGATAGATGCTGCTCGGCCTGGTCCATCACCTCGAGCAGAATGCGCCGCTGGCGGGTGAGCCGCACGCCGCGCCCTTCCAGGGCCAGGCGCAGCCTGCCCGGTTCGCTATGTGCGTTCAGCCGTTCGCCGGAGGAAACCCGGCGGCGATTCGCCGTAGAAGGCATGTGAAAAAGAAATCAGTGGCCCGGAAACAGCCGCAGGACGTCGTTGTACATAACAATCAAAAACACCAGCAGCAAGAATACCATCCCGACGGTTACGACGCGCTCTTTGATCTTCAGGCTGATATCGTGCCGCAACAATCCTTCGATGCCCAGCATTAGAATGTGCCCGCCGTCCAGGATCGGGATGGGCAGCAGGTTCAGGATGCCCAGATTTAAGCTTACCAGCGCCATCAAGCTGATCAGGTCGCCAAATCCGCGCTTGGCCGCTTGGCTCGAAGCCTGCACGATGCCGAGCGGCCCTTGCACCTGCTTGAGCGATACCCGGCCTGTAAATAATTGGCCGACCAGGTAAACTAGCTTGGTCGCCAGGATGACATGGAACTCCGCGGCCTTCACCATCGCTGTCGGCGGCGAATAACGTTTTGAAGAAGTGGTGAACCGGTAGGTGATCCCAATTTCCCACCGCGTCGTGCCGTCGCCGGGGTCGCCCCACGTGGGCGTCAGCATAATTTTCTGGAGGCTGCCTCCGCGCGAAACCTCCAGGCTCATCGGCCGGCCTTGGCTTCGCTGAATCATGTCGGATAGCTGATACGGACTTGCGAGCATTTCCCCATCTACGGTCAGGATAGTGTCGCCAGGAGATAATCCCGCCTTTTCCGCCGGCAGTCCGGGACTCACCAGGCCAATCACTGCGGGCTCAGCTGGATACCCCACGGCGGTAAAGGGTTGCGGTTCGCTCGCCACGCTTAGCGGAATCTGCTGGCCGTTGCGTTCTACCACGAGCGGTTCCGAACGCCCCGGCGCAGAAAGCGCCAGCTCCAGTGCGACGCGGTCCCAGGTAGGATTCTTCACCCCCGCGAATGAAACAACCCGATCACCCGCCTGTATCCCCGCCTTCTGCGCCGCCGAATCCTTCATCACGCCCGCAATTACCACCGGCTTATCCGCATAGGAGGGCTGCTGGCCGCCGCGCACAAACAGCGCCGCCGTGAGAATCACCGCCATCAGAAAATTCGTGGTGGGTCCAGCCAGCGCAATCAGGACGCGCTGCCAACGAGGCTTCGAGAGAAATTCGTCGGGATCGCCCTTCCGTTCTTCCGCCGGATTATCGCCGGCCATGCGCACGTATCCGCCCAGCGGAAGGATGCTGAGCCGATAGTCGGTAGGTCCGCGCCGCACGCCCCAGATGCGCGGTCCAAATCCGATGGAAAAGACTTCTACGCGCACCCCAAACAAGCGCGCCACAACGAAGTGTCCCCACTCGTGCACCAGCACCATTACCCCGAGGCCAATCGCCACCGCAATCACACCAGTAAACAAATCGCTTCCCCTCTCACGAAATCTCGTTCTGCCTTCAGTGCGCCCAGGTACCCTCGACCGTCATTGATCCATTCCGGCTCTTTCCCTTTTACGTGTTCACAGCCTGCATGGATGGCGCCGCCATCCTTTTCTCCGCGCTTCGCGTCACTTCTTCACAGGCCAACCGCCGCGCTTCCAAATCCGCCGCCAGCACATCTTCTACCGTCCCCAGTTGTACGCGCGGCATACGCGTCAGCACGTTCTCAATTACCTGGGCGATGCCCGCAAACGGCAAGCGGCGCTCCAGGAAAGCTGCGACAGCCACTTCGTCCGCGGCGTTCAACGCGCAGGGCTGCGCGCCTCCTTGCTCCAAAGCTTCGCGCGCGATCCGTAAACAGGGAAACCTGCGCATCGATGGTTTTTCGAAGTCCAACCGCCGTAGCCCGCTCCAATCCAGCTGTACTCCTTTCGATGCTTCCCGCTCGGGATAGGTTAGCGCATATTGAATCGGCATGCGCATGTCCGTTGGGCCAAGTTGTGCCAGAATTGAACCATCTATATATTCAACCATGGAATGAATTGTCGATTGCGGATGGATCACCACCTCGATCTGATCCGGCCGCACGCCAAACAGCCATCGCGCCTCGATCACTTCAAATCCCTTATTCATCATCGTCGCCGAATCAATCGTGATCCGCTGCCCCATCTTCCAGTTGGGATGTGCCAGCGCTTGTTCGGGAGTGGCAGAAGCGATCTGCGCGAGTCTGCTCCGGCGGAACGGCCCCCCTGAGGCCGTCAAGATCAGGCGCCGCACCTCTTCAGCACGCCCGGCCCGCAGGCACTGGTGAATCGCGTTGTGCTCGCTATCCACCGGGAGCAGCTCGACGCCGCTCGCCGCTGCCGCGGCCATCACCAATTCGCCTGCCGCAACCAGCACCTCCTTATTGGAGAGCGCCACGTGTTTCCCCGCGCGTACCGCAGCATACGTGGCGGCCAAACCTACCACCCCAACAGCCGCCGACACCACGATCGTCGCTGCGGGATGAGTTGCGACACTTAGTAGCCCCGCAGCGCCCCATTCTATTTCCGGTATCGTGAATCGCTGCTCGGCAGCTAATTCCTTCGCACGTGATTTAAGGCGCTCGCCCAGCTCGGCCGCGCCTACCTGGTCCGCAACCGAGACCACCTGCGGCTGATGCCGTACGATTTGGCCGATGAGTTCTTCAAGATTCCCGCCGGCCGCCAGCGCCACCACGCGAAAGCGTTCCGGCGCACCTTCTACGACCTCCAGCGTCTGGCGGCCGATCGAACCAGTGGAACCAATGATGGCTATATTTTTTATCACAGGATAATAAATGCCCCGCTCGATATCCCCAATGCCGGGCCGCAATTTCAAACCGCTCAGACTCTCCGCGCCAGCACCAGCTCGAAATAGTACCAGACCACCGGCGCCGCCAAAATCAAAGCGTCGATCCGATCGAGCATGCCTCCGTGGCCGGGTAAAAGTGTTCCCGAATCCTTCACGCCCCCGCTACGCTTGTACGCGGACTCGGCCAGATCGCCCGCCTGCCCGGCAATATTCGCCAGGCCCGCCATGACCACCACGTCTCGCACCTCAAAGTGCAGCCACGAGGCCAGCAAAATCCCCACGGCCAGGGAGGCGACTAAATTCGCCGCGGCCCCCTCCCACGTTTTATGCGGACTCAATTGCGGCGCCATGCGCGTTTGCCCGAACCAGCGGCCCACGAAATATGCAAGCATGTCTCCCGCCCACACCAGCACCAGCGTGAACAGCAATAGTCGCCGCCCCACAACCGGGATGCCGTGCAAGCGCACCACCGCGCTGAACGGCAAGGCGATGAAAAGCAGTCCCGCGGCGCTGATGCTGAGGTCTCCGATCGTCTGCGAGAGCGGGATTTGCGAAAGCAGTGCAATCGCCGCCGCGCCCAGAACGAATATGAATAGCACCAGCTCGAGAGGTAACTCCGTGGCCGCTGAGGCCCGCGTCAGCCGTACGTTATCGGCGAGCCTCCAGGTCTGCGATTCGGTAGCCGCCCATTGCTGGAAGATCACGGATAGCGCGCACATGCAGGTCCAAATTCTGTAGCCATGCAGACCCACATGCTCCCCCAGAGCAAAAAACTCCAGAAGCGCCAGCAGCGTCACCAGCCCCGCGAATCCCGCGACCAGCCCCGTCGATCCCCACCACACCGCGGCAACAACCACCGGAATCAGTACCACGGCCGTCGCCACGCGTACGGCTGTCGAGGGAAAATTCATCGCCGAACCGTCACTGGCGCGACGCGCCATCCTACAGCCGACGGCGCCGAGCCTCTGCCCCTTTTCCGCCGCAGGTAACCTGGGAAACCGGACCTATCGATCAGGCTCCGCAACCATCTGGAAGGAACCGTCATTCAGCTTGTGCAACGTGGACGCGCCTCGCAACCGCCGCCAGTCCGCCATAACGCCGCTCCCGCTTCTGGTATTCCACCAGCCCGGCGTAAAGCTGCGCACGGCTAAAGTCGGGCCACAACGTATCCGTGACGTATATTTCCGCATAGGCAATCTGCCATAACAGAAAATTGCTGACGCGCATCTCGCCGCTCGTGCGGATGAGCAGGTCCGGGTCGGGCATCCCGGCGGTATAAAGATTTTCTTCGATCATCCGCTCATTTACCTCGAAGTTCGCCAGATGGCCGTTGCTGCTCTCGCGCACCCGTTCGAAGATAGCATTGAAGGCGTCCACCAGTTCCGCTCGCCCTCCATAATTCAGCGCCACCGCCAGGGTCATGCCCGTGTTCGAGCGCGTCAGCGCCATGCCTTTCTCCACGTCCCCCTGCACGCCCACCGGAAGCTCGTCCGCCCGTCCGATGATCTGCAGCCGGATATTGTTGCGATGAATGACGGGCAGTTCTTTGCGCAGATATTGCCGCAGCAGCCGCATCAAAAAATCGATTTCCGCCCGCGGCCGCCGCCAGTTTTCAAGCGAGAAAGCGTACAACGTGAGCGCCGGAATATTCATCCGCGCGCACGTTTCGATCACCGTGCGCGCCGATTGCACCCCGGCGCGATGGCCTGCAACGCGCGGCAAGTGCCGCTTCTGCGCCCAGCGCCCGTTGCCGTCCATGATGATGGCGATATGTTGCGGCAGGCGGCGCGCATCGATTTGCTCGAGCAGACCCGCTTCTTCGCGATTTTCTGGTTTCAGCAACTGCGGCGGCTTCACGTATAATTTCTCGAAACGTTCGTCGTGGAAACGTGCATCAGGCGCAACTTGCGGGACCCCGGTCGTTCCTTTACCCCGCAAAGCTACCACAGCACTCCCACCCGCGCAACGGTGCACTCCGGTCGCGGCCTCCGACGAGCGCCTAAATCGCGCCCGTGGCCGCCGAGGGATGGAACAGCCCGAAATAAATCAGGATCAGCGTAAGAGCGATCATGGCGACGCTGGTCACCCACGCGACGATATTAAAGGTGCGCCCGTTCACCTGGTCGCCCATCAGGTCGCGCCGGTTGATCAGCAGAATCATAAAGATGAGCACGATCGGCAGCCAGATGCCGTTCGCCACCTGCGAGAGCACCAGTATCTTCCACAGAGGCGCGTGGGGAATCAGGATGAGCCCGCCTCCACCCACGATCAAAATCGTGTACAGCCAATAGAAGATCGGCGCCTCGCTGAATTTGCGGTCGATGCCCGCCTCGAAACCCAGCCCTTCGCAGATCACGTGTGCGGTCGAAAGCGGCAGGATCGAGGCCGCGAACAGCGAGGCGTTCAGCAGGCCGAACGCGAACAATAAACTGGCCCACTTCCCTGCCAAAGGCTGCAGGGAGCGCGCCGCTTCCGCCGCATCGGCGATGGTGCGATGGCCCGAAGTGTACAGAGTCGCCGCCGTGCATACGATTATGAAGAACACGATGACCATGCAGCTGATGCTTCCCGCCATCACGTCGGCGCGCGCCTGCGCGTACTGACGCGGCCCCACCCGTTTCTCGACGAAGCCGGCCTGCAGATAAAAGAATTGCCAGGGCGCGATGGTCGTGCCCACCAGGGCTGTCAGCATCAATAGGTAACTCGCGTTGAATTGTACCGACGGGATTACGACGTGGCGCGCGGCATCCAGCCAGTTGGGCTTGGCCAAAATTGCCGAAAAAAAATACGTCAGATAAAACGTGCACAGCGCGAGGAATACCTTTTCAACCTGCCGGTAGGTGCCCCGCAGCACCAGCACCCACACCAGCAGTCCCGCCAGAGGAACGGCGATGTAGCGGGTAACCCCGAAAATTTCCATCGCCGATGCCACCCCCGCGAATTCGGCCACCACGTTTCCCAAATCCACCAAAAAACCCGTGACCATCACGAAAAACGTCGGCCGGAATCCAAACTCCTCCCGAATCAAATCCGAAAGGCCCTTGCCGGTCACCACCGCCATGCGCGCGCACATCTCTTCGGTCACATACAACGCGATGGTCATGGGAATCAGCGACCACAGCAGCATGTATCCGAATTGCGCTCCCGCCAGCGAATACGTCGAGATCCCGCCGGCATCGTTGTCCACATTGGAGGTGATCAGCCCCGGCCCCAGCACCGCCAGAAGCAGTGCCGCGCGCCGCCACGTGCGCCGGCCGCTCCTGCGCACCTGCACGGTGCGCACGCGCCACCGCTCCACATACTCGTTGATCGCCGCCAGGTTCATGGCTCACACAATTTTCGGTAACTCAATTACAGGTGCGCGCACAGCCGCGTCACCACGTCATCCGCCGTGATCGCTCCCATCGGGCGCCCTTCTGCATCCACCACGCACAAACCGTGCAGGTTGTACTTATCGAACAGCGCGAAGACTTCCTTCTCGTCGGCGTCGGGCGTCACCGAAACCAGCGGCTCGGATTTCAGCTTCGCCACCGTCTCGTCCGCCGGCGCAAGCAGAAGACGTCCCACCGCCACGGCCCCGGAAAGCTTGGCGGCCACGTCAATCAGAAAGATCGTGTCCAGCTGCTCGATCTTCACGTCCTGATGGCGCACCCATTCCACGACTTCTGCGCACGTCGCCGTTTCTCCCACGAAAACGAAATCCGTGGTCATCATTCCGCCCGCCGAGCTCTCATCGAATTTTAAAAGCGCCTGCACCTCCCGGGCCTCTTCCCCCGGCATTTCACCCAGCACGTCCTGGGAAACCTCCGGAGAAAGCCCCGCCAGTACGTCCGCAGCCTTGTCCGGCTCCATTTCCTCGATGATATCCGCCGCTTTGCCCGGCTCGAGCTTTTCGACGATCTGCGAAGTCAGCCGTGAATCCAGCTCCGCGAGCGCCTCGGCGGCCGTCTGCTCGTCGAGCGACGCGATGATTGCTTGCCGCTCCGTGGGCGACAAGTCTTCCATAATGTCGGCCAAGTCGGCAGGATGCATGGTCTCGAGCTTATCGTGCGTGATGCGCAGTTTCACGCGCCGTAGCGGATCCGGCTCGATCAAATTCACGAACTCCCAGCGAATAATCCGCGTGGGCAGCTTCTGCTGTAGGCGGCGAATCAGCGATGGCGAAGCCAATCCCTGCAGCAATCGCCGCGTTGCTCCCGTCAGCCCCACGTCGACGTCGGTCACGCGCAGTTCGACCGTGCCATCGGTGCGCTGTTCCGCCAGATCGATATCATTGACCCGCACCACTTTCCGCCCGCTGGTATCGATGATCTGCTGGTCGAGCAAATCCTTTCGCACCCCCAGCCAAGCTTCATTGGGATGAAAGTGCTCGAGGTCTTTTTCCTCCACGTTCAGCTTGATCACTCCGGGAGCCACGAATGACACTTGCCCATGTCCCGCCACCAGCGGCAAATATTTCCCGCGCCCCAGCAAATAGCGCGCCACCCGGTTCGGCTGGTCCGCCGGCTCGATAAAAAGCTCCGTTACGCGCCCAACGAAGTTGCCCTTGACGTCGTAAGCCTCGCCGCCCAGTAACTCTGTCGCGTGTAGCATTGATGTTCCCCCCCTTTTCCGGGCCAGCGCCTGCCAATCAGCGTACAGACCGGCAAAAAAAAACCCGTGGCCGGGTGCAGCTCCCGATCACGGGTCAGCAACACCATTGCGCTTCCCTATCCGCCATTTTTTCTCCGGGCTGCTAACCCGTTGCGCGGCTCATCGGGGCCCCTAAACAGCGGCGCCGCCAACACCTCGGGCACCGCCAGGCTCTCGCCCTCGTAAGGGTTCTTCCCCCGTTCGAACCGCCGGTGCGCTGCAGCCCCAGGATCCGCCAAATAGCTCATTGCGAACAAATATCCTTGATTGAATTAGTTAATGGGTGCCGCAAACTTTGTCAAGAACAGACTGAAGAAAGCTCGTGAAAATTCCGTGAATGTGCTAACCGGCCGTGTCCCTCCCAACACTGGAGCGAATTCAGGCCCCCTTTTTTTTGCGCTGGCGGCGCGCTTCCTGGCAAAACAGCATTTCGGCCGCTGGCAAGCGCCCGCCCTTTCCATTTTGGGACATCGCGCGCGCGGTCTCCGCGAAATTCCCGGCGTAAAGCGCGCCATAGCTTTGGGTGATATAGTCCGTCCTGCTAAATCCAAGTCTCGCTGCGGCACGATCGATAGCCTCGCCTCGTCCCTCCAGTTCCAGAAAATCGCCTATAGGAGTTTCATCGAATTCCACGACGACGTGGGCGATACCAGGCAGGCGATACGTGGAGCGATATTTCTCATAGCGGAACAGCGGCGCAAGCCCCAGGGCCGCAAGAATCTCCGCAACGGCGCGCTCATCGCTGGCACGGACCTCCCGCTCTTCCCGCACCTTGTACCGCTCGGTGGCCCGCAGTTTGTACCGCCCTACGAAATGACCCGCCGCATCCTCGCCGCCAGCTTCATGTTTCGCGCGCCGGTTTCCTCGAGCCGCGCGTCGATCCCCCTTTTCATGATTTTTCACTGGGCCCTTATAGGTCAGCGTAACCGTTTTGTCAGCGTCCTTGCCCGATGCTTTGCCGAACTTCCACGGTCCCCGAGCCGTCCGCTCGACGCGTACTCGCAGCATTTGCCCGCGCCGCGCCAGCGCGCCATCCCGCGTATCGTAAAGCGTGTTCATTTCGTGGACGCGCGCCCGGGTGGGCTGGGCCTTCAGCCGCACCAATTTTCGCCGCAGGACATCGTGGTCGGCGACGCGCAGCTTGATTTCAATTTCCAGTGGGATTTTCGGCGAATTGTTTCGCAATGCGGCTCTCTCGCCTCTCTCGCCCCGACGCGCCCGTGTAGCTCGGGTCTTCCGTCGCTCTCTGACCTAGACCCGCGGTCCCTCCCGCCAATTCGGCACATCGGCTACGCCTTGGAAAAACGGTCGCGCACGAACGCTAGCCGTAATTCTCTCGGAACCGCATCGCCGATTCGCAGCGCTCGCTAGTATAATGCCGCGCGAGGTCGACGGGTGCGGGCTCTACTTGGAGCCCGCGCAATCAAATGATAGAAGCCGGCACGCCGCTGATGCGGCAATATCAGGCCATCAAAACGCGCTACCCGCACGCGCTGTTGCTTTTCCGCCTCGGCGATTTCTACGAATTGTTTCACGAAGACGCCATCGTCGCTTCACGCGAACTGCAGATCACCTTGACCTCCCGCAACCGCGAGCGTGGCGAGCCCATTCCCATGTGCGGCGTCCCCTATCACGCCGCGGAAACCTATATCGCCCGCCTGCTTCGCGCCGGTTTCAAAATCGCCGTCTGCGATCAAATGGAGCAGCCCGGCCCGGGAAAAAACTCGTTAGGCGCGAGGTCGTCCGTGTAATCACGCCCGGAACCGCCACCGACCTTCACGTCCTCGAGCCTCGCGAAAATAACTACCTCGCGGCTGTGGCCCGCGCGTCGGCCGGCACGCCCATCGGGCTTGCTTATGTGGACGTCTCCACGGGCGAGTTTTGCGCCACCGAATTTTCCGGCGACGGTGCGGAGGAACGCTTCGCCGACGAGCTGCACCTGCTGCGCCCCCGCGAAATCCTCTTGCCGCGGCAGCCCGGCCTCTTTTCGCAAACGACGCACGGGGAGCCCGCACACTCCAATCACTACGCCCCAGGCGGGCGCGAAGGCGTCGAAACCCGCCTCGAAGACTGGGTCTTTCGCGACGATTACGGCGAGCGCCTTCTCACCCAGCAATTCGGCGTTCAGGGCCTGGAAGGTTTCGGCCTCGCCGGCCACACGCAGGCGATCTCCGCGGCCGGTGCCCTGATCCACTACCTCCGTGAAACTTCGGCGAAGCCCGCGGACCCTGCGGCCGCCGTGTTGCAACACCTTGGCGCCATCCATTATTACGAGCAGCAGGATGCCCTCGTTCTCGATCCCGTAACCGTCCGGAATCTGGAGATCCTCGCGCCTCTCTATGCCGACGATGCGCCGCGCGCCGCCGCCGCGTCCCCGGTCACCTGCCTCCTCAGCGCTATCGATCAGACCGCCACGCCGATGGGCGCGCGCCTATTGCGAGCCTGGGTCCTGCGGCCGCGAATCGACGCCGACGAAATCATGGCGCGCCTTGATGCCGTCGCCGAGCTCAAATCGGACACCGTGCTGCGCGAGGAGGTTCGCCAGAACTTGCGCGGCATCCAGGACCTCGAGCGCCTCGCCAGCCGCGCCACGCTGGGCGTAGCCACGCCTCGCGACCTCGCCGCGCTTCGCCAGACGCTCGCGCGCATCCCGCTGGTACGCCGCTTCCTCGCAAATTGCGCCGCGCCGCGCCTCGCGGCCCTCCGCGAGGAGATGGACGAACTCCCCGACGTTTACCAGCGCCTCGCGCAAGACCTCGCCGAGGACCCGCCCTCTCTTGCCTCCGACCCCGGCGTCATTCGCCGCGGCTGCCACGCCGAACTCGACGAGTTGCGCGACCTCGGCCAGCACAGCCGCCAGATCATTGCCGCCATGGAAGATCGCGAGCGCAAACGCACGGGCATCGCCTCGCTCAAAATTCGCTTCAACCAGATTTTTGGCTTTTATCTCGAAATCTCCAGGGCCAATCTCCATCTCGTCCCCGCTGATTTCGAGCGTAAACAAACCCTGGTCAATGCCGAGCGCTTTACCATCCCGGAGTTGAAGGAATACGAAAGCAAAGTCCTCGCCGCCGATGAGCGCATCGCTGAAATCGAGCGCCGCTTGTTCTCCGAGCTCCGCTCCTGGATCGCGGAGCAATCCCCCCGCTTGCGCCGCACCGCCGCCTCGCTCGCCCAGCTCGATGTGCTCGCGAATCTCGCGCGCCTCGCCGCCGACCGCCGCTACACGCGGCCGGAATTCACTGCGACCGGCGAGCTCTCGATTCTCGGCGGCCGTCATCCCGTCATCGAGCAACTCCTCGAGCAGCAGGGCGAGCGCTTTGTCCCCAATTCACTATTCCTTAACGGCACGACTCACCAAATCCTGCTCATCACCGGTCCAAACATGGGCGGCAAGTCCACCTACCTTCGCCAGGCTGCCCTCATCGTTTTGCTCGCCCAAATTGGCTCGTTCGTCCCCGCCGAGCAGGCGCGCCTCCCTCTCACCGACCGCATCTTCACCCGCATCGGCGCTGCCGACAATCTGGCGCGCGGCCGCTCCACCTTCCTCGTCGAAATGAGTGAAGTCGCGGCCATCCTGAATCTCGCCACCCCTCGCAGCCTCGTTCTGCTCGATGAGGTCGGCCGCGGCACCGCCACCTTCGACGGCCTCTCCATCGCCTGGGCTGTCGTCGAGCACCTGCAGGCCCACACGCGTGCGCGCACCCTCTTTGCCACCCACTATCACGAACTCACCGAGCTCGCCGAGCTTCTTCCCGGCGTGAAAAATATCCACGTCTCGGTCGAGGAAACTCCCAGCGAAATCATCTTCTTGCGCCGCGTCGAGGAAGGCAGCGCCGACAAAAGTTACGGCATCGAAGTCGCCCGCCTCGCCGGCTTGCCTCGTGCCGTGATCGAGCGCGCCCGCGAAATTCTCCTGCGCCACGAACAGAACGAGCACCAGTTGAGCGAAAAACTTACCCCCGGGAACGCGCCTGCCAACGGCGCGAGCGCCCAGCCCGTGTTATTTACCGCAATCGATCGTGAAGTGCTTGACGCCCTGCGCGCCGCCAACCTCGACCAGTTGCGGCCGATCGAAGCCCTCAACCTCCTCGCCGAATTGAAAAAGCAAATCTCATGACCCGATCGCGCGCACGTAATCCCGCTCATTCCCGTTCTCTGCACGGCCCGCCTGTGCACGGCCCGAATGATGCGCCTGTCAATCCCTCCGGCGATCTCGCACTCGATCCGCGCCTCGCGCCCGGTCCGCATCTGATCCTCGGTCTAATGTCGGGTACCTCGGCCGACGGCATCGACGTCGCGCTGGTGCGCGTCGGCTCGCCGGCGTCACGCTCGGCCACGTCAAAGACGCGGGACAGCGCCGGCGGCGCGCCCAACGCCCGCGCGCACCTCGAAAATTTCGCCTCCCTGCCCTTCCCCACCGCCGTCCGCAACGCCGTTTTGCGCATCGCTGAAGGCGCACCCGCACCGGCCGGCGAGCTCAGCCAGCTCAATTTTCGCCTCGGCCAGCTATTCGCGCAGGCCGCCCTCGAAGCCTGCCGCAAATTCCGCGTGAATCCGCGCCGCATCACCTTGATCGGCTCGCATGGACAGACCGTGTTTCACCAAGGCGCACCAAGTCCCTTCGCGGGCGCCAAGGTCGCCTCCACACTCCAAATTGGCGAGCCCGCCGTCATTGCCGCGCTCACCGGCATCACCACGGTCGGCGACTTTCGGCCCGCGGACATGGCCGTCGGCGGCCAGGGCGCGCCTCTGGTGCCCTTCGTCGATTATTTGCTGTACCGCCATTCCGAATATGGCCGCATTGCGCTAAACATCGGCGGTATCGCTAACCTCACCGTGATCCCCCCCGGCGCGCGCCCTCGGGACGTTTTCGCCTTTGACACCGGCCCCGGCAACATGGTCATCGACGCGCTCGTACGCCATTTCACTCGCAGTCGTCGCCAATATGATGATGGCGCGCGCATGGCCATCTCCGGGCGCGCCGCGCCCGCCCTGCTGGACGGGCTGCTCGCCGCGGAATATTTCCGGCGCCCTCCACCCAAAACCGCCGGCCGTGAGCAATTCGGCCTCGCCTACGTACAGCAAATTCTGAAGTGGGGCCGCAGTCATCGCGCCCAACCCGCTGATCTTGTCCGCGCGGCAACGTTATTGACGCCACTCTCGATCGCCGCCGCCATTCATCGCTGGGTGCTTCCGCGCGCGCCCGTGAGCCAGCTCATCCTCGCCGGCGGAGGCGTACGCAATCCCTTGATCGTCGCGCAACTGCGCGCCGCTCTTACTGGCATCGAAATCATTTCTTCCGACTCCCTCGGCGTTCCCGCCGACGCCAAGGAAGCCTTCGCCTTCGCGCTTCTGGCACATGAGACGCTCCACCGCCGCCCGTCCAACCTGCCCGGCGCCACGGGCGCCGCCCGTCCCGCCATCCTCGGCAAAATTTGCTATGCGCCGCCACGCTAACTTCCGCCAACGAATCGCTGGCGCCACCAAACTCAACATGACGCCGGCCATGGCGCAGCCCACGCCCCGCGCAGGCGCGCGCGCCCTCGGGCGCGCCGTCGTACTGCTGCTCGTCTCCGCGTCACTTTTCCTCGCCGGTTGCGCCCGCCCCTCCATTTCCGCCGGCGACCCCGCCGGGGTCACCTTCCTAATTGAATCCATGCCCGCCAATCTCGATCCGCGCATCGGCACCGACGCCTTCTCCGAACGCATCCACAGCCTGCTTTTCAGCGGCCTTGTCGAACGCGACGACCAAATGAATATCCGTGGCGATCTCGCCGAGCGCTGGGAATCTCCCGACCCTCTCACCTACATCTTTCACCTTCGCCCCGGAGTGCAATTTCACGATGGCCGTCCGCTCACCTCCGCCGACGTGAAGTTCACTTTCGATTCGATTTTCACGAACACCATCTCCACGCCCAAACGCTCCGCCTATCGCATGGTGAAACAAATCGACGCTCCCGACCCTGCGACCGTGGTCTTCCATCTCACCGAGCCTTACGCATCCTTCTTGTGGAATGTCGCGCGCCCCGCCATGGGCATCGTGCCTGCCGGAGCGGACGCGCATTTCGCCAACAATCCCATCGGCTCGGGGCCCTTTCGTTTCGTAAGAGCGCGCCAGGACGAGGACGTCGTTCTCGCGCGCAATCCGAATTATTTCCGTACGCCGCCAAACATCGCCTCTCTCAATTTTCGCGTGGTGCCTGATGCCGTGGTGCGCGCGCTCGAGTTGCGCAAAGGCAGCGCCGACCTCGAAATGAGTTCGCTGACCGCCGACATGGTGCGCGTCCTGCAAAAGGACCCTTCCTTAATGGTCTCCGAGTCTCCCGGAACCAATCTCGCCTACATCTCCATTAATTTTGACGATCCCGCACTTGGCCATCACGAAGTTCGCGAAGCTTTGGCTTGCGCCACCGACCGCGAATCCATCATCCGCTATCTCCTGCGCGGGGAAGCCCGCATCGCCGACGATGTCCTGCCCCCCAATAGTTGGGCCTTCGAGCCCCACGTCACCGATTACTCCTTCGATCCCGCCCGTGCCGAGCGGCTTCTCGACGCTACCGGCTATCCGCGCCGAGCCGAGCTTGGCAACATGCGCCTGCACCTCGTGCTCAAAACCTCCACCGAGGAGTCCTCCCGCACGCTCGGCGCGGTCCTGCAGGATCAGTGGCGGCGCGTGGGCATCGATCTCGAATTGCGCTCCCTTGAAGCCGCCACCCTCAACGCCGACATCACTCACGGCAGTTTTCAGCTCTACACCTTGCGCTGGATCGGCGGAAACGACGATCCTGACATCTTTGAATTCATCTTCAGCTCTCACCGCATGCCTCCCGACGGCGCCAACCGCGGCCACTACCGCAATCCCCGCGTCGACGCCCTGCTCGAACAAGCCCGCGTCGCTGCGGATCAATCGCGCCGCCGCGAAATGTTCGCCGAAGTCCAGCGCATCGTCTCCGCGGACCTCCCCTACATTAATCTGTGGTACCTCGACAACATCAGCGTCCACCGCGAGCGAGTCGCCAACATCGCACTATCCCCCGCCGGCGATTTCGACTTCCTGACCAAAATCACCCTGCACTAAATTGCGGCCGTGTCCCGCACTAAATCCGCCGCAGTGCCTGCGCTAATCAGCGGCGTTTGCATCCTTCTTCTTCCTGCTTGGCGCGGAAACCCGGTCAGAGATAGGTAATCGGCGGCAGTAACGAATTCGAGAGATTCGGTTTTTGCGGCGGGTGGCTCATTTTTGCGCTCTTCGCAAAAGTGGGGTTTTTCTGCGGATACCACCGCGCATTCACTGCAGCTAATCTCAACTCACTGGATAGACCCAATGTCGATTGCTGGCCCATACTTCGGATCAACGCCACCATCTGCGTCGTCTGTGCCGGGATGCCCATTTCGCGCTTTTTGCAGGGGTGGCGAGTTTCCTCAAATAGGCGCGTCACCTCTGAGAGCGACGAGAGTTTTCCCGCTGCAGCGCCCCTCTATCCCGCCGCTTCCTAAGCGCGCGCATTCTTTGCCACTGCGCTCCACTTACCCTGCGCCTTAAGTATCTCTTCGATGGCTTCCCGCACGCCGGCTTCGCCTCCGCCCCGCCGCGTCACGTGATGGGCAGCCTCGAGAACTTCCGCCACCGCATTCGCCACGGCAATGGCGAGCCCGACGCGTTCAAAGATCGGCAGATCGGGCAGGTCGTCTCCCACGTACGCAATCTCGGCGTCGAGGACGCCTGCGCGGCGAACAATCTCCTCGTAGGCGTTGATTTTTTCCGCAAAACCTTGATATACGAACTCCATTCCCACTTCCTTTGCGCGCCGTTCCACCGCCGCCGACTTTCTTCCGGTAATCACGCCGGTGCGGAGCCCCGCGTCCCGCGCCAATTTCAAACCCGCCCCATCCTGCGAATGGAAGGCCTTCGCTTCCAGCGCCGTTCCGTCGGGAAACGATTGCAAATACACGTGTCCATCGGTCAGCACCCCGTCCACATCCATGAGCAAGAGACGAATCTTCTTTGCCCGCGCGGCCGCCGACGGCGACATTCGTGCCGCTCCGACTCCGAAACCCTCCCCCGCAGGCTCATTGGCATTGCCACGCGCTGTCTGCCCGGCGCGCCCCTTCCCTGCTCGTCTCCCTCCATGATTATTCGTGGATGCCACGACAGGTCTTCGTCTCCCGGCCGCTTTCCATTAACTTGTGGAAACGCGTGCCCCATTCATTTCAGAAAAACTCATTTCAAGACAGCCCGCATTTCAAAACAATTCAATGGTCCACAAATCGTGCACATGCAGCACGCCCACCGCGCTCCCCGCACCTTCCACCACCACCACCGAGGTGATCTTGCGCTGCTCCATCAGGTGTAGCGCGCCACTCGCGAGTTCCTCCGCCCCAATGGTGGCGGGCTCGCGCGTCAAACACTCGCCCGCCGCCAGGTCAAACGTCGCGCCTCCGCGCCGCTGCATCAGGCGCCGCAAATCGCCGTCGGTGATGATTCCCGCCAGTACGCCCCGCCCATCAACCACCGTCGTCATCCCCAGGCCTTTGCGGCTGATCTCGTAAATCACGTCGGGAATTTTCGCCTCCGGCGCCACCCGCGGCATCTCGTCTCCCGCGTGCATCAAGTCGCGAACGCGCAAAAGTTTCTTCCCCAGCCGTCCCCCGGGATGAAGCGCCGCAAAATCGTCGTGGCTGAACCCGCGCCGTTCGAGCAGCGCAATCGCCAGCGCGTCACCCATCGCCATGGCCGCCGCCGTCGAAGCGGTCGGCGCCAGGTTGAGCGAGCAGGCCTCTTCCCGCACGCTGGTATCGAGTACCACGTCGCTCGCCGCCGCCAGCGTCGCGCGCACGTTCCCTGTTAGCGTCACCAACGGCAGCGCCAGCCGCTTGATCGTCGCCAGCAGCGCAACAATCTCCGCTGTTTCGCCGCCGTACGATATGGCCACCACCACGTCTCCGGGAGCCAGCATTCCCAGGTCGCCGTGCAGCGCCTCCGCGGGGTGCAAAAATAATGCGGGCGTGCCGGTGGAAGAAAACGTCGCCGCGATTTTTCGCCCGATCAGCCCCGACTTCCCCATCCCCGTAACCACCACTCGCGCCTTGCACGCCAGCAGCGCTTCCACTGCGCGCTCAAAGGTCCCGTCGAGCCGCGCGAGCAGGCCCTCGATCGCCGCCATCTCGATACGCAAAACGCGCCGCGCGGTTTCAATGCTCACGAGGCGCCCCACCCGCGCACCAACTCCGCTAGTTGCGCGAGCTTCGCCAGCAGCTTCGGCAGCCGCTCGAGCGGCAGCGCATTCGCTCCGTCGGAAAGCGCCCGCGCGGGCTGGTCGTGCACTTCCATGAATATCCCGTCCACGCCCGCGGCGCAGCCGGCCCGCGCCAGCGGCTCGATAAATTCGGGCTGGCCTCCGCTGGCGGTCCCTTGCCCGCCCGGCAGTTGCACCGCATGCGTCACATCGAAAATCACCGGGCATCCCGTCCGCGCCAGGATCGGAAACGACCGCATGTCCACCACCAGGTTGTTGTAGCCGAAACGACGCCCCGCGCTCGGTAAGCATGACGTTCCGGTTTCCCGTGCTGCGCACCTTTTCCACCGCGTTCGCCATCTCCCAAGGCGCGAGGAATTGCCCCTTTTTCAGATTTACGACGCGCCCCGTCTTCCCTGCCGCAATCAGCAAATCGGTCTGCCGCGAGAGAAACGCCGGCACTTGCAGCACATCGCAGACTTCCGCCGCTGCCGCCGCCTGCGCGGGCTCGTGTATATCGGTGAGTATCGGAACGCCAAAGCGCTCCTTGATCTTGCGCAGCACGCCCAATCCCGCCGCAAGTCCCGGCCCACGATAGGAGGCGAGCGACGAACGGTTGGCCTTGTCGTACGAGGCCTTAAAAATAAAGTTCACGCCCGCGGCTGCGGCAATTTTCACCAACCGCTGCGCCAACTTCAGCGCGTGGGCCTCGCTCTCAATCACGCAAGGACCCGCAATCAGCACCAGGGGCTGGCCCCCGCCAATCCTAAAATCCCCCACCGAAATCGCGCCCACTGAACTCACAGAAGTCAGGCGCCCGCGAATGCCGCAACCGAGAAGGAGTCGTTCGAGCGCTCTTCACGTGTGGGGAATTCGGGTTTACCCCCGCGGCCAAGGCGTTCAGAACGATGGAGGTAACTGGAAGGTACATACCCCCACCCCCCGTGTTTTTTCGTAAGGATATCATTCCATGTGGGTTGCTGGCGCATTTGTCGCAAGGATATCATTCTACGCGGTTTACTGCTGCGCATATCGTTTTTAGAGGCGAAATGCAGGCGCGGACAGTTTTGTGCTGCTTGCCCGCCCAGATGGTGAGAAGGATGAGCGTGAATCGAATTCGGCTTCGTTTTGGACATACTTCTATTTTACAGGATGGGGCAAGCACGATTTGCACCGAGTTTCACGGTCGCGGCGGGTGCGCATGCGCGCTGTGGCCTGCAGCTTCATTGTGCCTGCAGTTTCATTGAGGTGTGCAGCGTATGCGGGATGCGCCTTCCGGCCACGCGTGGCGCGCTAATCCCGCCTCACGGCCTGCGCGGCGGCAGTGGCGTGCTGCTCGGCCCCGTCCCGCACGCCCGCAGTGTGGGACACCCGCGAGGTAGCCGCAGCCGGGCCCACGCCCTGCGATGCGTTGCGGTGCTCGTACGCCGCGCCGATGAACGCGGCAAACAGCGGATGCGCCGCCAGCGGCTTGGATTTAAATTCGGGATGAAATTGGCAGCCCACAAACCAGGGATGGTCGGGCGCTTCGACAATTTCCACGTACGTCCCGTCGGGCGTGCGCCCGGTAATGCGCAACCCCGCGTCCGTCAGTTTTTGCTCGTAATCGCAATTGAATTCGTAGCGGTGCCGGTGCCGTTCGCTCACCTCGCGCGCGCCATAAGCCCGTTCCGCGAATGACTCCGCCTCGATGTGGCAGGGCCACGCGCCCAGGCGCATCGTGCCGCCCATTTCGTCGACGCCCAGCAGTTCGCGCAGCTTGTAAATCACGCGGTGCGGCGTCTGCGGATCGAATTCCGTGCTGTTGGCATCCGCCAGGCCGGCCACGTTGCGCGCGTATTCAATCGTGGCACACTGCATTCCCAGACAAATCCCGAAAAACGGCACTTTCTGCTCGCGCGCATATTGTATGGCGTAAATCATCCCCTGAATCCCGCGCTTCCCGAATCCGCCGGGAATCAGGATGCCGTCCACATGCGCGAGCCTGCGCGCCGCCGCGGCCGGCGAATCGATTTCTTCCGCCTCGATCCATTCGATCGCCGTGCGCAACTCGTGCCTCAGCCCCCCGTGCATCAAAGCCTCGCGCAAGCTTTTGTACGCGTCTTCGAGCGCGACGTATTTCCCCACCACCCCAATCCGCACCTCCCCGCTCGGATGCCGCATATTCTCCAGCAGCCCCAGCCACTTGGACATGTCCCGCGGCGGCGCCTCCATTTTCAGCAGCCGCAGGATTTGCTCGTCCAGCCCCTCCGCCGCAAACGCCACCGGCACCGCGTAAATCGTGTCCACGTCCTGCGCCGTGATCACCGAACGCTCCGCGACGTTGCAGAACAGCGCGATCTTGGCCTTCATCTCGTGCGGCAGCGGCCGATCGCTGCGGCACAACAGCAGGTCCGGCTGAATCCCAATCGTCAGCATTTCCTTTACGCTGTGCTGCGTCGGCTTGGTCTTCAGCTCGCCCAGCGGTGGGGATGTACGGCACCAGCGTCACGTGCACGAAGATCGCGTTTTCCGCCCCTAGCTCCAGCCGTATCTGCCGAATAGCTTCGAGAAACGGCAGCGACTCGATGTCCCCCACGGTCCCGCCAATCTCCACGATCACCACGTCCACATCGCCGCCCACTTTGCGAATCGCCGCTTTAATTTCATCAGTCACGTGCGGAATCACCTGCACGGTTTTTCCCAGGTAATCCCCGCGCCGCTCCTTGGAAATAATCGACTCGTAGATGCGCCCCGTCGTCCAGTTATGGTCGCGGGTCAGCTTGGCGTTGGTAAACCGCTCGTAATGTCCTAGGTCGAGATCGGTCTCCGCGCCATCGTCGGTGACATACACCTCGCCGTGCTGGTAGGGGCTCATCGTGCCCGGATCGACGTTCAGGTAGGGATCGCACTTCTGGAGGGAAACGCGGAGACCACGACTTTCCAGCAAACAGCCAATCGATGCGGCGGCGACTCCTTTGCCCAGGGAGGAAACCACGCCGCCGGTAACAAAAATGTACTTTGGGCCCATCGCACAAGTCACGCTCCGCAAACACTTCGGCGGTTACGAGACTGCTTTTGTTCCTCCCGGGGGAGTCGGCGTACACCGCATTCTACGGAGAACCCCAGCCCCTGTCAATTAATGTAGGAACTCTCAGATGCCTTGGCACGCCGCGATAATTCCCAATCGCGCCCCAGTAGCGCAGGCACTCTTGCTTGCGCACTTTTGAATTGAAGAGGTGCTTGCAGCCCGCGTAACGACGGAGCGTCGGCTCTACTCGGAACGCTTAGAATTCCGCGCCTCCCAACCGTACGAGTTGTCATTCCGACAGAGCGAAGAGACCGAGGAAAAAGCCGGCTACGCCCTGAGAGAGAGGCGCGTCCAGCCGGTCGGTCCATTCTGCGCCAATCGGGAGATTGGCGTTCCCGGGGGGTGCTTGAAGTTCGAGGTTCGGGCGACAAGCAGATACAAGAAATATTTTAGTTTGAAAACGGCGCGCCGGCGCTCTAGCCGAAGGAGTCCAGCAGGCGGCTGATGGTGCGGCTCAAATCCTTGCCGGGTGCGGGCTCTACTTGGAGCCCGCTCAATGAAACGAGAAATCCCTCATTCTTTCTGCGGGCAGCGCCTCAAAATGGGGCACGTGCGGGGCATTCGAATATTCCGTAATGGTTACTAATAACTAAGCAGTTTACAAATACGAATATTTCTGCTAGACTAGTTCGTGAAACTCGAACATCATTCGAATCGCCGCCTCCTCCTCCGTCGAAGTACCTTCCAAGCGAACCCCAGCTCACATCCGCACGAAAACCGCGCGAATTATCTCCTTCGCCATCCGTCAGTTACAAACGCCTCTTTTCCCAATTCCTTTGTTTTTAGTCTGTTGCGAACGCCTGGGGGGTATGGCACGCCGAGCGCTAAAAATCCAAACTTCAGCCTCGCGCAGACCCCATTTCGATCCGTACCGTCGCTAAAGCTGAGGCACCGCTTCATACACGGCAATCGATCCGAAATATGCGACGTAAATGCGATGCGTCACCGGGTCTACCGCCAGCGAGTGCCCGCCGAAGTGCGTTGCCGCGTTCTCGAGCACCCGGTATTGGTCCGCCGAATCCTGCTGGATCACGGTCATCGTGCCCACCCCATTCGCCGTGTACACGCGATGCAGTCCCGGATCGTAGCCCGCGCCATCGACGCCCGCGCCGATTGGCAGCACCGCGACCACCTGTCCCGTATCCTCGTTGAGGACGACCAGCTTCTGATTGCGCGTGGCGCAAAACAGCCGGTGATTCGCCGCGTCGAGCGCCAGGCCCGTCGGCCCCTCTCCCGTAGCGATGTTGTAACGCTTGACCACCGCTTGTTTCACCGGATCAACCACCACTACTTCGCTGGTATCTTCAAGATTTTGGTAAACCAGCCCGGTGCTGGGGTCCGCCTGCGGATATTCCGCCTCGCCTCCCAGCGGCACAGTGGCGACCACGCGCTGGGTCGCGGGATCGATCAGCGTCGCCGTTTTGCCGTCGTGGTCGGCGGCATAAACCAGATGCGCTTGCTCGTCGTAAATGATGGCGTCGGGATCGTCGCCGCCCGGAATCTTCTGCAACAGTTTGTACGTCCGCAAATCGAAGACGCCCACGGTGTTGTCTCCGCTCGAGCTCGCGTAGCCGAGATTGCGATCGGCGACCACCGCCACGCCATGCACGCGCGGAAGTCCGCCCACCGTGGCGGCCACTTGATTTGTCGCCATATCCACTACCCCGGCCAGGCCCGCACTGGCATATCCCGCATACAAATAATTCCCGCTAATGCTCAGGTAATCGATGAATGGACGGCCCATCCGGAAGGGCGCGGGAATCGCGATAATCCCCGCTGCTTTCACCAGTTTTGGAGCCGGGCGGGTCGCGAGGTAAACGTTAAGCGCGATAATTCCGATAACGATCAGCGCAAAGAAGGCCATCACCGTTCCTACCAGCAGCCGCAGCCAGCGGCCTGGCCAGCGGGCGGGTTCCGGCGGCAATCGCGCTCCTGCCGGGATAGCCTGCGGGTTGCGTTGGTTCATGCCTTCTCCACGAGAGGACGCCGCTTTACCGCTGGCGCAGCGCGAAGTGACCATACCATTATCAACCCGTTATCTACCCGGGTTTTCTACAGCACGATCAGGCCTCGCCGCATGCCTAAGGCGACCGCCTCCGCGCGGGTCGACGCGCCCAGCTTATTAAAGATGGAAGTAACGTGAAACTTTACGGTGTGTTCGGAAATTTTAAGCTGCCAGGCGATTTCTTTATTGCCCAGGCCTGCCGCCAGCAAGTTCAATATCTCGCTCTCTCGCGGCGAGAGTGGCTGGCCCGCACCTTCGCCGCGCAAACGCGCGCCGCCAGCGGCACGCAGCTCGGCGGGTTCCGGCGCGATGGCCTCCATAACCTCGGTGTGCAACACCAGCAGCCCCTGCGCGGCCGCTGCGACGGCGCTTTCAATTTCCCGCTCATCCGCCCACAGCGGCAAAATCGCTCGCAGCGGCGAGCCTGCGGCCTGCAGCGCCGTCCACGCCACCGAGAATTCGGAGTCGCCCACGAGCGCCACTCTGGGCACGACCTTGGCCTCATCGCCCGGGCCGTACGCGTCTGTCCATTCACCCGGATCCAATTCCTCGGAGTCCGGGGAATGGCCCGCGTCCCAGCGCTCGAGCACGACATCCGGTCGGGTTTCCGCGATTTGTTCAGCCAAGCCTGCGCGGCCCAGGCAGCTGCCGCCCAATTCCAGCGAAGCCGCCGAGCGAACCATCTCCGCCAGCCGTTGCATTTCGTCGGCCGAGCCGGCGCAGACGAGTACTTTGATCACGATCGTCTCATCGGTCCCGCATCCCAGCGCTGTTCGGGTGTCCTCCACTGTTCAGACGCCCTCTGTTCAGAGGGTAACAGCGGCGGCGCGTTTACCATCCGCGACGCCGCTTCGGCGCCAGTGCGCCCCGCGGACCGCGCCTGCCACGTTCGGCCAGACGCCCTTAACGGTCCGTCAACTTCGCGCGGGACGCTCTCCGATGACGATAGTGGTTTCCACCAACCCGCCGCCACGGATGATGGCCGCCTTCGCCGGCTTGCCGATGCGTTCGCCTGCCAGATAGGCCTGCACATCGGGAATGTCGCGCATGGCAGCACCGTCGATGCTCACGAGCACGTCGCCAAGTTGCACTCCCGCCTTTTCGGCGGGGCCCTCGGGCTCGACGCTGACGATCATGATGCCGGTTTCCGCGGCCAGCTTGAGCGAGTCGCGCAGCTTAACGGGCAACCGCACGGCTTGCATGCCCACCCCCAGGTATCCGCGCCCGATGCGCCCTCTTTTCTCCAGCTCTGTGGCCACCCGTTCCACCGTCGATGCGGGAATCACCACCGCAGCATATCTCGACAGGCCGGACGTGATGATTCCGAATATCTTTCCCCCGTCGTCGATGGCCGGGCCGCCGGAAAAATTCGGGTGCACGTTGCGGTCGAGGCGAATCGCTACGTCCAGTTGGCCGCCGCGCCACGTTCGGAATGCGGGACCCACCACGCTTACCACCGCCGCGCCGGCACGTGCGCTGCCTTCCGCGGTACGGCCCGCCGTCAGAATCCAATGGCCGGGCTTCAGTTCGTTGACATTTGCGATTTCCGGAAGTGGCAGCACCGCCGTTTCGGCGGCCTCAAGTTTCAGGATGGCGAGGTCGGTGCTGGGATCGCGTCCGGCCAGCACGGCGGGCACCGTGCGGCCGCCCGGCAGGGTGACGCCAATCTCTTCGCCCCGTTCGATCGCGTGATGGGTGGTTACCACAATTCCGGCGCGCCAGTGAACTCCACTCGCCGGGATGCGGCGCCGTGCGTGCACCGCGACGACCCCGCGAGCCCCCTTCTCGATGGCCGCGGCGGACTCGGTCGAAAGCGCCCGCCATATTCCACCAGGGCCACTTCCAGACGCCCCCTTGTTAAATCCAGTGTTCGATTCTTGATGCATCGGTTCCTCCCAGGATATTTGCCCCGCGGGAATAAATTTGCCGGGGGACAAGTCATCCTAGCGAGTGCGCGAACCGCCCACATCACCCATATGGCTAGGTGCCTGAATATCGGGTGCGGGCTCTGCCGGGTGCGGGCTCTACTTGGAGCCCGCGTCATATTCGAGCCCGCGTAATAAAAGTATCGGGGGAGGCGAAACCGGATGCTGAAAAATACCGAAGCCGTCTTAGCGCGCCGCCAGCAATTGCTCGACGCGGGTCACGTCTTCGGGCATGTCGACGCTTACCGAATCATGTTCGGTTTCCGCCACGCGGATGCGGTACCCGTTCTCAAGCCAGCGCAACTGCTCCAACTGCTCGATGCGCTCGAGATCGCCTTGTGGAAAAGTGGGAAAGTCCAGCAGGGCGGCGCGGCGAAACACGTAAAGTCCCAGATGCTTGAGATGCTGAGCGTGGACGGGCCCCCCGCGGTCGCGCACCCAGGGAATGGGCGCGCGCGAGAAGTAGAGGGCGTTGCCGTCGAAATCGAGAACGGTCTTAACGATGTTGGGGTCCATGATGTCGGCGGGCTTGGTGATCGGCACCGCCAAAGTCGCCACGGTTACCTCCGGGTCGTCCTGGATGGCGGCCACGGCAGCCTCGATCGAAGCAGGCTCGATCAGCGGTTCGTCGCCCTGCACGTTGACGATGATTTCAGCATCACCGCGCGCCACCGCCACCTCGGCCACCCGCTCGGTGCCGGAGCGGTGATCGGAACGCGTCATAACCGCTTCACCACCGAACGCCTGCACCGCGTCGCGAATCCGCTGGTCATCGGTGGCCACGATCACAGTGGAAACCGAGGCCGCCTCCCGCACCCGCTCCCACACCCGCTGGATCATGGATTTGCCGGCGAGCGGCATCAGCGGTTTGCCCGGCAGGCGCGTCGAGGCGTAACGCGCGGGAATCACGGCGAGAATCATGGAATCGATGCTAACACAGCAGGCGCCCGGCCCGTCGCGCCCGTGAAACCCCGTGCGCGGGATAAAGGTGCGCGGGATAAAGGTACGCTGAAAAAAATCATCAGGGAGAGTAGTAACCTTTGGGAGCCGCGTGTCATATATAACCCTATGACCTTATCGAAACGCGTCCGCCCCGAGCCTGTTGAATGCCTACAGCAAAATCGGCATACTCGCTACATTAGCTCCCGCTTGCGCCGCGCGACCGGTATGCATAGAATGGCTCCGTTGACGGAACTGCCCCGCAGCAGCCGTCCGGCGAGGACGAGTTGAGCAGGGGGACCATGCGCGTAATACGCCATTCGGTTGGCCTGCAATGTTCGGCAGTTTTTGCCTGCACCTTGATCGCTTGTACCTTGTCCAGCCTTCCTGCTCGGGCGCAAGTCACAGGCCCCGCCGCCCCGCCCGTGCGCGCCGGGGAAGGATCAACCGGCCAGGGCATCCGGATGGACGTCGCGCTGGCCTTGGTGAATGTCACGGTCACCGACCCCTACAACCGCTTGGTGACCGGCCTCGACAAGGACAACTTTCACGTGTTTGAGGACGGTATTCCCCAGGAAGTCGTCAGCTTTTCGAGTGAAGACGTGCCGATTTCGATTGGCGTGGTTTTTGATATGAGCGGGAGCATGTCCGACAAAGTGGACAAGGCACGGCAGGCTGCCGTGCAATTTCTGAAAACCGCCAACCCGCGCGATGAATTTTTCCTGGTGAGCTTCAACGATACCGCCGAGCTCACCAGCCGCTTTACCTCCAGCATCGATGAGCTGCAAAACCGCATGATGTTTACGGCGGCCAAGGGCCGCACGGCGCTGCTCGATGCGATTTATCTGGGGTTGAGCCAAATGCGGGGGGCGCACAACGGGAAACGCGCCTTGCTCATCATATCCGACGGGGGCGATAATCATAGCCGGTACAATGAGGGCGATATTCGCAATTTTGTGAAGGAGGCGGATTGCCAGCTCTACTCCATCGGCGTATTCGATTCCAACGACATGGAACGCACGCTCGAAGAACGCTACGGCCCCTCCTTATTGTCGGAGCTGGCCGAACTTAGCGGCGGGCGTGTTTTCCCGGTGTCCAGCCTCAACGATTTACCGGATATAGCCAGTAAAATTGGGATGGAGCTGCGCAACCAATATGTCCTCGGATACAAACCAAGCGATGCCAGCCACAATGGCGCCTGGCGGAAAATCAAGGTCAAGCTCGCGCCTCCCAAGGGCCTGCCGCCCCTCAATGTCTACGCCAAGACAGGTTATTACGCGCCCAAACAGTAGCCCCAGCAGCAGGCCGCGCCTCGCCTCCCTGGCCGCGCTAATTTTTGCGGGCGCGCTGATGGTGTCGCTCGGTTACGCGCAGCAACCGTCGCAGCCGCCTCCTCCGCCTGGCGCGGGACCCCAGCAGCAAAATCCGGTCCCCCAGGGGCCCCAGGGGCCGGGAGGCGCCTACGCCATCCAGCGCGATGTGAACCTTGTCGTTTTGCATGCCTCGGTGGTTAACGAGCGCGGGCAATTCGTGCCCGGCTTAAAACAAGAGTCCTTCCGCGTTATCGAAGATAAAACCGAGCAAAAGATCGCCGTATTTCGGCAGGAAGACGTGCCCGTCAGCGTGGGCCTGGTGATCGACAATAGCGGAAGCATGCGCGACAAGCGCCTGCAGGTAAATGCCGCGGCGCTCACCTTCGTCAAAACCAGCAATCCGCAGGACGAGGCTTTTGTCGTCAACTTCAATGACGACTACTACCTCGACACCGTTCACGATTTCACCAATGACCTGACGGAGATGAAGGACGCCTTGGAGCGAATTGACGCGCGCGGCAGTACCGCGCTGTACGATGCGGTCATCGGCTCGCTCGACCACTTAAAGAAAGGCGTGAAGGATAAAAAGGTTCTGCTGGTGGTCACCGACGGCGTCGACAATGCCAGCCGCCGCACTCTCGAAAATGCCGTGCAGGAAGCCCAGCGCTCGGACGCCTTGATTTACGCCATTGGCCTGTTCAGCGACGAAGACCTGAAACACAATCGCGGAGAGATGAAGAAAGCCCGCCGCGCCCTGACGGTGATGGCTAATGCCACCGGCGGCTTATCGTTTTTCCCGGAAAATGTCGACGACACCGAATCCATCTGCGCGCAGATCGCGCGTGATATTCGCAACCAGTACACGCTGGCGTATTACCCCACCAACGCGGCCCGGGACGGCACCTTCCGCGCCGTGCAAGTAGCCATCGCTCCGCAACGCAGTCTCGGCAAACTAGCGGTGCGCACCCGCGCCGGCTACTACGCGCACGCCGCGACGCCGGTGCGCGCCTCCGGCAATTGAACGCCCCGCACTCCTTTAGTTGATGCCCGCGCGGAAAGTTGCTCCGCCCGGAAAATTGCTTCGCGGGAAAATCGGCGGCTACTCTAACTGCGCCAGAAAACTCTCCCCGTGTTTAAGGGCCCCGCCGAAATTCTCCGTGACGGTCTGGCCCATGTCGGCTAAGGTCGTGCGCACGCCGAGGTTGGCGTTCGCCGCAGGACGCAAGGCGGCCGGATCTGAGGCGCGACGATATGCCAGGATGGGCACGTACTCGCGCGAGTGGTCGGTAGTGGGCCATGCCGGGTCGGGATCGCAGCCATGGTCGGCGGTAATCAGCAGCAGATCGGAGGAAATTAGCGCGCCTAAGAAAGGCCCGAGCAGCGCGTCGAATTCCTCAAGCGAGCGCGCGAAGCCCTCCACGTCTTTCCGGTGGCCATAAAGCATGTCGAAATCGACCAGGTTTGCGAAGATCAGGCCCTCCGGATAGAGGGCCAGCGCCTCGCGGAGCTTATCCATTCCGTCCCGATTATTCTTCGTGGTGACGTAATTTTCGATGCCGCGCCCGTTGTAAATGTCGTGGATTTTACCGATGCCGAAAACGGGCACGCCTCGCGCGGCCAGCACGTCGAGCATCATCGGCTTGGGCGGGTCGACGGCGTAATCATGCCGCCGCGCGGTGCGCGTGAAATTTCCGGGCGTGCCGGTGAAGGGACGCGCAATGACGCGGCCCACGCGGTGGGGACCGTCCAGCATTTGCCGCGCGATTTCGCACATGCGGTAAAGCTCGGAGACCGGAACGACCTCCTCGTGCGCGGCGATTTGAAAAACGCTGTCACCCGAGGTGTACACGATCGGGAACCCGGTGCGCATATGCTCGGCGCCCAGCTCTTTCAAGATTTCCGTGCCGCTGGCAGGCTTATTTCCGAGGGTCTGGCGTCCAATGGCGTGCTCGAACCGGTCGATCAGCTCGCGCGGAAATCCGTGCGGGTAAACAGGAAAGGCGCGGTCGAGCCAAATACCGGCCATCTCCCAGTGCCCGGTGGTCGTGTCTTTGCCGGGCGAACGCGTTGCGCCTTTGCCGAAATATGCGGCGGGGGACTCCGTAGGATTTAAATGCGCGAGCGGCGCGATATTTGCAAGGCCGAGCCGCACCAGGTTCGGCAGCGCGAGCGGCCGAAGCTGCGCGATGTGCCCGAGGGTGTTGCGCCCGACATCGCCATATTCCGCGGCATCGGGCAATTCCCCAAGGCCCACACTGTCGAGCACGATCCAAACAATTCGCGAAAAAGGCGCGCCCCGCGTCTCCGGCATAACCGACAGGCTACTACCGCAGCGGCGCACAGGGCCACTATTTTGGGTGCCACTGTTTTGCAGCGCCCGCTCGCAACGGCACAATTCGGCGATCGTTTTCGGCGTATAATGACCAGTTTAACGCCAGGCTCGCGATCTCCCCGTGGCCAGCTGTGAGCAGGCAGTGCACCGCGAGACGCCTATATCGACATGAAAGAACAAACCATCGTCTCCACCACGGGCGCCCACTCTCGAGGGCGCCCCCAATTCCCAAGGCCACGCCGCGGCCTGCGCCGCCGAGCTTTCCGCCATCGTGGTCACGGGTGCGCGGGTGCACAATCTCAAGAACATCAGCTTCGAGATTCCCCACAATGCCATTACCGTGGTCACCGGTGTTTCCGGCTCCGGCAAATCGAGCCTGGCGTTTGACACAATTTACGCCGAAGGACAGCGCCGCTACGTCGAATCGCTTTCCGCCTACGCCCGCCAATTCCTCGAGCGCATCGAAAAACCCGACGTCGACGAAATTTCGGGTATCGCGCCGGCCATCGCCATCCGCCAGAAAAATTCCACGCGCAATCCGCGTTCGACGGTAGCCACGGCCACCGAGATCTACGATTACCTCCGCCTGCTGTATGCCCGCGCCGGACGCACCTTTTGCACGCGCTGCGGCTCCGAAGTTCGCCGCGACACGCTCGATGAAATTGCCGCGCGCGTCATGGCGCTCGAATCCGGCCAGCGTTTTTACGTCTTGTTTCGCCTGGCGCTTTCCGAGCCGGTGAAAAAATCCGCGAGCCGCAAGACCGGCCGCGCCGGCGATGCGAGCGGCGGCGAAGCAGTGCGCCAGGCGCTTGTCGGCTTGCAGAAGCGGGGATTTAACCGCCTCTACCAGGACGGCCGCGTGCATGAGTTCTCTTCCCCGGAGACTTTGCTCGAAATCGATTTCGCCAGGCCGGTATTCGTCCTGGTCGATCGCCTGGTGGTCTCGCCCGACATTCGCTCGCGCCTGGCGGACTCGATCGAGATTTGCTATCGCGAAGGCCAGGGCGAAGCCATTCTGGAGTTCCCCTCCGCGCCTGCTTCCGGGACTTCGAGCGCTTCCTCGGCCGCTCAACCGGCCGCTCAACCGGGCGCTGAGCCGAGCGCCGCAGGCCCGGCGCCGCGGCAAATGATTTTCAGCGAACGCTTCGAGTGCAAGACCTGCGGCCTGGTGTACCAGGAGCCGGAGCCGCGCCTGTTTTCGTTCAACAACCCTTACGGCGCGTGTCCACGCTGCCAGGGATTTGGCAACACCATTGATTTCGGCATCGACTTGGTAATTCCCGACCGCGGCCTGTCGATCAATGAAGGCGTGATCGAGCCCTGGACCAAGCCGCGCTACCGTACCCTGTGGCAGGACCTGAAACGGTTCGCGCGCTCGCGCGGCATTCCGCTCGACGTGCCGTTCCGCGAACTCAGCGCCGAGCAGCGCAATGCCATCATCGAGGGCGACGCCAGCGCGGGTTTTCCCGGCGTGAATGGTTTCTTCGCCTGGCTCGAGCGAAAAAAATACAAGCTGCACGTGCGCGTATTTCTCAGCCGCTACCGCGGCTACGCCACCTGTCCGGATTGCGGTGGCGCGCGCCTGCGCCCGGAAGCACGGGCGGTGCGCATCGCGGGCCGGTCCATCACCGACGCCTGCACGATGACCGTCGCCGAAGCGCGCACATTTTTCGGCACGCTCGAGCTGGGCGCCGAGCAGGCCGCCATCGCCGAGAAAATCCTCGAAGAGATCCAGCAACGGCTGCGTTTTCTCGACGAGGTGGGCCTCGATTACCTGACGCTCGACAGGCTCACCTCCACGCTTTCGGGCGGTGAGGCCCAGCGCATCCAACTGGCCACCTCGCTCGGATCGCACCTGGTGGGCGCGCTCTACGTTCTCGATGAGCCTTCGATCGGCCTGCATCCGCGGGATACTCATCGCCTGAACGAAATCCTGAAAAGCCTGCGCGATCTGGGCAACACCATCCTGCTCGTCGAACACGATCCTGACACCATTGCCACCGCCGACTACGTGCTCGACCTGGGACCCGGCGCGGGGGAACTCGGCGGCAAGCTGCTCTTCGCCGGCCCGTTCGACCGTCTGCTCGAATCGCCGCAGTCGCTGACGGCGCGTTACCTCACCGGCGAATTGCACATCCCGGTCCCGGCATTGCGACGCAAGCCGCGGCGGTTTCTGCGCATCTTTGGCGCGCGCGCGCACAATCTGCAGAACCTGGACGTGATGATCCCGCTCGGCGCCATGGTGGCGGTCACGGGAGTTTCCGGCTCGGGTAAGTCCACGCTGGTCCACGATGTGCTCTTCAAGGCGCTGGCCATCAAGCGCGCCGGAGGAAATTATAAGGAACTCTGCGAGCGCCTCGAAGGCGACGCGCAAATCAGTGAAACCGTGCTGGTGGACCAATCGCCGATCGGCCGCACGCCGCGCTCGAATCCCTCCACCTACATGAAGGCCTTCGACGCCATTCGCGAAGTGTTTGCCGCGACGCCGCAGGCTAAAAAGCGCGGCTTCAAGTCGGGACACTTCTCGTTCAACATCCCGGGCGGCCGCTGCGAGGCTTGCGAGGGCGATGGTACGGTGACGGTGGAAATGCAGTTCCTGGCCGATGTGGAGCTGGTGTGCGAGGAATGCCGCGGCACGCGCTTTAAAAGCAGCGTGCTCGAAGTCCGTTTTCGCGATAAAAATATTCACGAAGTGCTGGCGCTCACCGTGCACGAGGCGCTGCACTTTTTTGCCGGCGTGCCGAAGGTTCTGGCGAAACTCAAGATCCTCGACGAGATCGGGCTCGGATATCTGCGGCTGGGGCAGTCCGCCACCACTCTTTCCGGCGGCGAGGCGCAGCGCTTGAAACTTGCCGCGCACCTGGCGCATACCGCGAATCCCGGCGCGTTGTACATCTTCGACGAACCCACCACCGGCCTGCACTTTGACGATATTCAAAAGCTTTTAACCGCATTTCGCAAGCTTCTCGAGGGCGGCGCTTCGATCGTGGTGATCGAGCATAATCTCGACGTTATCAAGTCAGCGGACTGGGTGATCGATCTCGGGCCCGAGGGCGGGGCGCAGGGCGGAAAAATCGTGGCCACCGGCACCCCCGAGCAGGTGGCGCGCAATCCCCATTCGCATACCGCAAAATATCTGGCGCGCGCGCTCAAAGATCACGCCAACGGCCGTAACGATATTAAGAACGGCGCGACCAACAATGCGGGCCATCGCGGCTCAGCAGAAGCAAAACACGATGCTTCGACCGATCTTGATAGCACATCTCAGGGCAACTCTCACGAACCGGAACATCATCCCAATCGGCAATGAAGCTCCAATGAAGCCGATGTGGAAAGCAATTTGCGCATTCGCTTTCGTGGCGTGCGCGTCGGGCGCTCCCGTCGCGCGAGCGCGTCTGCTGCAATCGCCGGGGCAGCGCGCAGGAGCGCCTGCCAACACGCCTCCGGGCAAGTCGTCTCCTGGCAATTCTTCTGACGCCTCGGGGACGCCGGCGCGAAGCCCCGACCTTCTCGCTCCTCTCGTTACGCAGGCACAACAGGCGCTCGATCGCGGGGACTACGATGCCGCCGTCGGACTGCTGAAACAAATCCTCGCCCAGCGGCCTGACGAAGCGCTGCCGCACTTCGAGCTGGGCTACGCCTACTCGGAGCTCAAGCGCGACGCCGAGGCAGCGGCCGAGTATCGCCGCGCGCTCGAGCTGAATCCCTCTCTGGTGGCGGCGCACCTCAATCTCGGCCTGATCTTGCTGGCCTCCGATCCTGCCGCCGCCGTGGAATCGTTTCGCCGCGCCGCCACGCTTGCGCCCGCCCAGCCGCGCCCGCACTATCTGGCCGGCCAGGCGCTCGAGCGCGCGGGGAAACTCGAGGACGCCATCGGGGAATACAATGCGGGGATCGGCATTGCTCCGCAAGATCAGCCCCTCAAGTTCGCGCTGGCTCGCGCTCTGCTGGCTGCCGGGCGAACCGCCGACGCCGAGTCGCGTTTTCGCGAAGCTATTGCGCTTGATCCCTCCTCGCCGGCCGGCACCGTAAGCGCCACACCAGATCGCCCGGCAGGCGCGGCACCAAACGCCACGGCCAATGGCGCCGAAAACCCCGCGCCTAGCGCCGCAGGAAATTTCACCGCGCCCGCAAAACTCGGCCTCGCCGAAACGCTGCTTCGCGAGAGCCGGACGGCCGAGGCCGCGGACGCCTTCGCCGCATACCTGCAGGCCGCGCCGGGTGATCGCGCCACACGCTTCGAGCGCAGTGTCGCGCTCCAGGATCTCGGCCGCCTCGACGAAGCGCTGGCCGAGCTTGACCGTGCGGACGCGGGCGTCACGCCGTCCGCGAACTCATTGAAGCTACGCGCTAGCATCCGCATGCAGCAGCGCGACTGGAGTTCGGCGGGCGCGGCCCTCGACAAAGCGCTGGCCGCTGCGCCCGGCGACGCCCAACTCCACGCCTGGCAAGGCCACACGCAATTGGAGCTGCGTAACTACGCCGTGGCGGAAACCGAGCTGAAGCGCTCCCTAGGCCTCGATCCCCAGGCCACGGAAGTGCTCGGCGATCTCGTTAACGTCTATTATTTCTCGGCGCGCTATGCCGAAGCGCTGGCGGCGCTGGATTTGCTCGAGAAGCGCCAGACACTCACGGCTATCAACTGGTTTTTCCGCGCGATTTGCTTCGATAAACTTAGGCAAGCGGCCGGCGCGGCGGCTGCCTACCAGAAATTTCTCGATCTCGATCACGATAGCCAGCCCGACCAGGACTTTCAGGCACGGCAACGCATAAAGATTCTGCAGCGGGAGCTCAAGGGGCGATAGAGTGGAACCGTTCTCAGGCCGTTGCGGGGCGGCCCATATGGCCCACCATCTTTGTTTCCGGGTTTTTGCGCAGGCCTTTTCGCAGGCCTTCTGGCGCGGCGTCCCGCGCGTGCGGATTCTTCTCGGGCTCGCGGCGAGCTGCCTCTGGTGGCCGACGCTTCCCGCCCGCGCCGAGGATGCGCATTCCAAGCTCGAGGCGCAGTACCAATCCGAAAACGATCCCGTGCGCAAAGCGAAAATCGCCGCCAAACTGGGACACCTCGAAATCGACCAATCGCGGGCAGACCTCAAGGCGGGCGATCAGGAGAAAGCGCTGGCGGTGCTCGAGCGTTACAATGATGAAGTTCGCGAAACCGCGGAGGCGCTTACGGCTTCCGGTATTGATCCCGAGCGGCATCCGGGGGGGTTCAAGGAATTGCAGATTAGTCTTCGCGAATTTATACGCCAGTTGGACGATCTGATACTTACGCTGCCGTTCGATAAGCGGCCGTGGTTTCAAGCGGTGCGCTCGGATATTTCGGCCACGCAAAACTCGCTGTTCGACGCGCTGTTTCCCTCGGGAAGCGGCAAGGGGTCCAAGCGAAACCGGCCCGTACGATGAATTTTCCGGCGAGCTCGTACGGTGAATTTTTGGACGAGAAGGTTCGCCGGCGCGGACAGGAGGCGCCCATGGACGTTGGCTTGAAAAACGCGGCGACGCCGGCAATGCCGCCAGGACGACGGACCGCGAGGGCCCGGGCCATTTCGATGGCGGCCTGGTGCGTGGTGGCTTTTGGTCTGGCGGCCGGCCACCAGCCCGCGCGGGCGCAGAAAAAGGATTACCTCACACCCAACGAAGCGGACAAGATTCGTGACGCGGACACCCCTTCCGAGCGCGTCAGGCTCCTGCTTTCCTTTGCCTCCGATCGCATCAAGAAATTGCAATACGAGATGTCCCACCCGGGCGATACCCTGCATCGCGCCGACCGCGTGAACGCCTTGATCAATGGGTACAGCGGGTGCCTGGACGATGCGTCCGAACTCATCGACCTCAGCGTGGAAAAACAGCAGGACGTCCGCCAGGGAATCAAGGCGATGCAATCTCAGGCGCCGGAATTTCTCTCCTACTTGAAGGAACTGCAGGGCAAGAACCCGGAACAGGGCGCCTACCAGGACAATATCGACGACGCGGTCGATGCCACCACCGACGCGATCAAGAGCGCTGACGAAGCCGCGAAGGAGAACGCGCCGCCTCCGGTGCGCCGCAGGCCTTGACGATGCCGCGCCCAGCACGCACGTCCGGTGTTCCCGGAGGAGCTCAGCTCTTTCAGCGTGTCTACACGCGCCTGGGATGCCAGGGCCGTCCTCCGCGGTTTTCGGTGGAGTTTTATCCCTATGCGAATCTGATGCACACGATTCGCATCCAGCAGGACTGCGCGCTGGTGCGTCTGTCCGACGTGCTGCGTTCCGCGCCGCTCGTCGTTTTCGAGGCTGCCGCGGCCATCCTGCTTTCGCGCATTTACCGGCGGCGCGCACCCCGAGAACTGCTGGCGGCCTACCGGCGTTACACCGTTGCGCCGGGCACGCGCCGCCGCATCAACGCGCTGCGCGGTGCGCGGGGACGCCGCGTTAAAACCGGCCCGAGCGGTGCGGTTTACGATCTGGCGCCCATGTTTACGCGCCTCAATCGCAGCTACTTCGGCGGCCGGCTGCACCGGCCCCGCCTGGGCTGGAGCGCGCGGACCTGGCGAACCCAGTTCGGCTGCTTCGATCCCGCCCTCGATCAAATTGTGATGAATCGCTGGCTCGATCGCGCCGTGGTGCCTCGCTTTGCCGTTGAGTACGTGCTTTTCCACGAAATGCTGCACGTCAAGCACCCGCTGCGCGCGGCGCGCTGCGGCATCGAAGCACATTCGCTTAGGTTTCGGCAGGAGGAAAAGCGCTACGCGCATTACGAGCGCGCGCGAAAATTTCTCGACCGCTTACCGTGAGCCGTTTGCTGCGGGCGGAACTACCCCGAACCCGGTTGCGCGGCGTCGCGCTTGGATTTGCTTTCCAGATGTGCGATCCGCTCCAGTATCCGGCTGCGATCGGGCGCGGTGCGGTAGAGTTTAAGGTAGGTGCGGTAAGCGGTGACTGCGCTCCCGGGGTCGCCCTTCTTCTCGTAAGCTTCCCCTAACAGCAAGAATGGTTTGGCCAGCCCGGGTTGCAGGCGCGCAGCTTCCTGGAAGCGGTCAATCGCCGCGTCGTAATCCCCCTTTTTCATATAGAAGGTACCCACCTCCACGCTCTTGGTAGCGTGCAGAGGGTCCCAGGTGGGTGCGGGGGGCGTCGCGGGTTCAGGTTCGTTCGCTGGCGCGGGCACAAAGCCGGGGCCGGGCGCGCGGCCCGACGCAGCATCGGATGCGCTGTCAGGTGCCTCGTCAGATGAATTTCCGCTTGATGGCGGCGCCGGCGTTGCCGCTCCATCGGGGGAAGCGCTCGATGCCGGCGCCGCGGCTCCCTCGGGCGGCGGCGGGCCGTCGGCAAGTTTCGATCCCTGCGCCGCGGCGGGAATAGTGAAAACCGCGAACGCCAGAATCAGCGCCGCCAGCAGGGGCGTCCAATGTGCAGCGCGACTCATCGGGTTCTTCACTACGATGCGCTTTGTTATCATGGATGTTGCTGCGGCAGCTTTGCGGTCGCCAAGGTCTGTCCCGGTTATATTGTACCTCCACCATGGAACTAACGGAAAAAGTCGCTAACCTGTCCACCGAAGCGGGTGTCTACCTGTTCAAGGACGCTCTCGGCAAAATTCTCTACGTTGGTAAGGCCGGATCGCTGCGGGCGCGCGTCCGTTCGTACTTTCTGGAGTCGAATTGGGCGAACGCCAAGACCGGCTCGCTGGTGCGCGAGATTGCCGATTTCGATTATATCGTCGTCGACAACGAGCGCGAGGCGCTGGCGCTCGAGAATAACCTCATCAAGCAATACCAGCCCAAGTTCAACGTGCTTTTGCGGGACGATAAGACCTACCCGTACATCCGCTATACGGCATTCGAGAGGTATCCTCGAGTCTACGTTACTAGGCGGCTGCGCAAGGATGGGTCTATTTATTTCGGGCCGTTTTTCCCCGCCAGCCTCGCGTACCGCATCGTGCACTTCATCCACAAAAATTTTCGTGTGCCCTCCTGCACCGTGGATCTCACCCGCCCGCACCCTCGCCCATGCCTCCAGTACTACATTCAACGGTGCCTGGGTCCCTGCGTCGCCGGGCTTACCACCGACGAAATCTATGCCGAAGCCGCGCATGATACCCGCACCTTTCTCGAGGGCCGCCGCCACGACTTGGTGAAAAGCCTGCGCGAGCGCATGGCCCAGTCCTCCGAGGCCCAGCATTACGAGCAGGCCGCCGGATACCGTGACTTGCTGCGCACCATCGAAGATATCGAGCAGAAGCAAAAAATTGCTGCCGCCGCGGGGGACGACACCGACGTGCTCGCCTGGTACGCCGAGCCGCCGCAAGTGGCGGTGAACCTGTTTCATCTGCGCGGCGGCCGCGTCGTGGACCGCCGGGACTTTTATTGGGAGGATCAGGAGCAGTTCGATCCCGCCGAGTTTCTGCCGTCGCTGCTGAAACAGCTCTACCTCGATGCCGCGTTTCTGCCGCGTATAATTCATGTCCCGCGGGATTTCGAGGATCGCGCCCTGCTCGAGGAAATTCTCAGCGAACGCGCCGCGACGCTCGATTTGCCCTACCGGCGTGTCGACATCACTGCGCCCCAGCGCGGCCCGAAGCACGCCTTTCTCGACCTGGTCGAGAAAAACGCGCGCCACTCCTTCGAGCAGCGCTTTCGCGTGCTGCAGCCCACGGGAAAAGCCATTGCCGAAGCGCTCGAGTCCACGCTCAATCTTCCTGCGCCGCCCAAGCGCATCGAGAGCTTCGATATTTCGCACATCCAGGGCACCGATACGGTGGCTTCCATGGTGGTCTGGGAAGACGGCCGCATGAAAAAGTCCGACTACCGCAAATTCATCATTCGCGGCGACTGGGGCAACGACGATTTCGCCAGCATGGCGGAGACGGTCGACCGCCGTTATCGCCGCCTCCGCGATGAACGCAAACCCCTGCCCAGCCTGATCCTCATCGACGGCGGCCTGGGACAGTTGCACGCCGCCGCGCAAGCACTCGAAAAACTTGAAATCATTAACCAGCCCGTCGCCGCAATCGCCAAGCAGGAAGAAGTGCTCTTCGTCCTCGGCCAGGAAGACGAGCCCATTCGCCTGGAAAAGCATTCCCCGCTATTGCATTTGATCCAGCAGATTCGTGACGAGACCCATCGTTTCGCCGTAACCTTCCACCGGCAACGCCGCACGCGGCGCACTCTGGCAAGCGAAATTGACGAGATTCCGGGCGTCGGAGCGCGCACCGCGCAAAAACTTCTGCGCCGTTTTGGCAGCGTCGCGCAACTGCGCCGCGCGAGCGTCGACGATCTCGCGCGCGTAGTGGCGCGCCCCTTGGCCGCGCGCATTGCCGAGCGCCTGCAGAACGCGCCTGACGTCACCGCTCCCCAGGCCGAGAATGGCGGAAGACCCTAAAACATTTCCGCGACTGACGCCTCCCGCACCCTGGTTGCATCGAACTATCGTGTGTGCTAGCGTGGCTTGAAAGTCCGCGAACGCTAGCCTGAAACTACCGGAGGCACTCACATGGGAAATGACAGCGGATCTAAGCTCTCTTATTTTGTCGTCGGATTGGCGATCGGTGCGGCATTCGGCCTGCTTTTCGCGCCGACTAGCGGCGAAGAAGCCCGCGACTACCTGACGCAACGCGCCGAAGATGGCCGCGAGTACGCAGAGCGCAAAGCCCGCGAATTGCGCGACCGGGCCGGCGACTTGGTGGAACGCGGCAAGCAGGTCGCCAAGCAAAGCACCGAATCGGTTTCCGCGGCGATTGATGCGGGCGTCGATGCGTACAAGCGCGAGAAGTCCAAGGCGACATAACGCCGCGGCATAAGGGAGATAACCCATGGAAACCTGGATGCCTATTTTTGTTGGCGTGGTCGCGCTCGGGGTCGTCATCCAGACCATCATCCTCGCCGTAATGGCCGTGGTCGTAAGCAAAACCGCCAAGCGCGTGGAGGAGATTGCCGGCGAGGTGCATGGGCGCGTCAACCCGATTTTATCTCGCGTCCAAATTCTCGTCGAACAGTCCCAGCCGCACATCAACGCGGTGATTGCCGATGCTGCGGAAATCTCGAACCTGGCGCGGGTGCAGGCGCAGCGCGTCGACCGCGTGATCGCCGAAAGTCTCGAGCGACTGCGCTTGCAGATGCTGCACTTGGATCAGATGGTCACCGACGCTATGGAATCGGTGGAGGACGCGGGCACCAAGGTAAAGCGCACGGTTTGGGCCCCGGTGCGCTCGGTTACCGCCGTGGTGCGCGGCATTCAAACCGGCCTCGATTTCTACCGCGGGAACCGCCGCCGCGCCGATGGCGCACCGGTCGGTGTTGGCGACCAGCAGGACGACGATCTCTTCATTTAACGATTTCTGCATCTACGACGGCTGGTTCAGCGGCCGTTCGCGATTAGGATTCCTTCTCAGATTGCGGAGTCGTTTGCGAATCCACGTTAGGCGACTTTCTCTTTTCAGACAATCCAGCCACCGCCAAGAACTTGCTCGTCCCGGTAGAAAACCGCGGCTTGCCCCGGAGTAATAGCGCGCTGCGGGGTGTGAAATCGCACACGTACTGCCGAAGCGAGGGCAGCTGAGCGGCCCGCATCGCCCCCGCGGATAACGAATTGGAAGTTAACGAATGGGACGCCGGCCGAACGTCGCGTGGCTCATCGCATGGCTCGATGAGCGCGAGCGCGGGCTCGTGCCGATATCTAATTTTCACCAGTGCTTCGACGGGTTTCTCGAGCCGCTCCCAGGCGATCCAGTTCACCTCACGCACGGTGCAGGTGTCGCCGAGTAATTCCGCTTCCGCACCCACGATTACCCGCCGCGAGGCGGATTCGATTTGCACGACGTAGAGGGGTCGCGCGTTTTGGCTTTGCGCGCCTTTTAACGCCGCGAGTCCCAGCCCTTTGCGCTGCCCGATCGTGAAATGATGGACACCCGCGTGGCGGCCCAGCACTTCACCCGAGGTGGATACGAGTTCGCCACCGTCATTGCTCCCATGGGGGCCACCAGCACTTAAATCAGCTGGAGCCGCGGCGGCCGGCTCCTGGGCCGCATGCTCGGCCCGGTACGCTTCGATGAACTGCGCGTAGCCGCCGGAGGGCACAAAGCAGATTTCCTGGCTTTCGGGCTTCTCGGCGACGGGCAGGCCGGCGCGGCGAGCGATGTCGCGCACAGCCGGCTTCGAGAGTTCCCCCAGCGGAAAAATCGCGCGAGCCATCTGGTCCTGGGTTAATCCGAAAAGGAAATACGATTGGTCCTTGGTGAGGTCGGCGGCGCGCAGCAGTTCGTAGCGTTGCGACTGGGAATTAAACCGAATGCGCGCGTAATGGCCGGTGGCGATGCGCGCGGCCCCAATCTGCCGGGCGGTCACCAGCAATTGATCGAACTTCACGTGGTTGTTGCAATGGGTGCACGGAATCGGCGTGCGGCCCGCCAGATAATCCTCGACAAAGGGCCGGACCACGGTTTCCTCGAAGCGCCGCTCGAAATTAATCACGTAATGAGGGAGCCCCAGATGTTCGGCAACGCGCCGCGCGTCGTACACATCATCGAGCGAGCAGCAGCGCTGGCCCGCAGGCTTTTCATCGCCGTTCGCATGGGCCGCAAGCTGGGGCAGGCGCCGCTGATCCCACAGCTGCATCGTCAAGCCCACCGTGGGCGAACCCGAGGCCTGCAGGATCGCCGCGACGGCGGAGCTATCTACTCCACCGCTCATCGCCACGGCGGTTAGATCGGGAAAATGTATTTCGGCGGTCATGGTGTCTCGTTCATCGCGTCGCTCATCGCGTTTCGCTCATCGGGGTTCGGTTCGCGCGTCTACGCGCACGCCGGCAGCGGCGTCGGCATCGACTAAATCTTGCGGCATAGAGCGCTCGGAGGAAAAGGATACAGTGGCGTGACGCGCGGCGCCCCAGGAAGCGGAACTTTCGCGTTGCCTGGCGACGGCGGCGGGAATCAGCTCGAGCGCGAGATCGATGTCTTCCTCGGTGGTGGTGTGGCCGAGGCTCAAACGCACACTGGCGCGCGCCTCGGCGGGCGACAATCCGATCGCGGTAAGGACGTGCGACGGGTCGACTGCGCCGGCGGAGCAGGCCGCGCCCGCGGAACATGCGAGGCCGGCCAGGTCCAGAGCGATTACCAGGGCTTCGCTGTCCACATGCGGAAATAAAATGTTCGAGGTGTTGGGCACTCTGGTTACGTTGCGCACTTCACCAGCGCGACCTGTGTTGCGCGCTTCACCGGCGCGCGGCGCATGGCCGCCGTTGACCTGCGCGCCGTTTATCTGCGCACCGGGCACACGTGCGAGCAGGCCCTGTTCGAGGCGGTCACGCAAGGCGCCGATACGGTCTGCCCTGTAGACACTGGAGGCGTTAGCATCTGCTCCCTCGCTGCCGGTGGGGTGCGCGGACGCCAATTCGGCGGCTTTGCCGAGCGCGACGATGCCGGCGACGTTCTCGGTTCCGGCGCGGCGGTCGCGCTCGTTGTGGCCGCCATGCAAAATCGGCTCGAGACGCGTCTTCGCGCGAACGAAAAGGGCGCCCACACCCTTGGGCGCGCCGAATTTGTGGCCGGAAAGGGAGAGCAGATGCACGCCCAGTTTCTTGACGTCGATGGGGACCTTGCCAACGGACTGGACGGCATCGGTGTGAAAGAGCACGCCAGCCTCCGCGGCAATGCGGCCAATTTCCGCAATCGGCTGGAGCGTGCCGATCTCGTTATTCGCATGCATGACGGTGATGAGCCTGGTGGCGGGGCGCAAGGCCCGGCGAATATCTTCGGGATCGACCACGCCATCGCGGCCGACCGGGACGTAGGTGACGGCGACACTCCGGTCTAGTGGCATACGGCGCTCGAGTGCCTGGCACGCGTGCAATACCGCGGGATGCTCGATGGTCGTGGTGATGACGTGGGGAATTTTGTCTTGCTTATCAAGTGGCTCGGATGCGGGCAACGAGCCAAAGATCGCGGCATTATCGGATTCGGTGCCGCCGCTAGTGAAAATAATTTCGCTCGGACGCGCTCCCAGCAAAGCCGCTACGGCCGCGCGCGCTCGCTCGACCGCTCCGCGGGCGCTCTGCCCAAACGCGTGGATGGAGCTGGCGTTTCCGTAGGCCTCAGAGAAATACGGCAGCATCGCCGCCAGAACTTCGGGCGCGACGGGAGTGGTGGCGTTATGGTCGAGATAAATTCGGCGCATGTTTTTGGGTGCGACCGGACCGCGTGCCGCTGTTTTCAAGCGGGCCTGAAACAGGATATAGACCGGGCGCAGAGGGGTCAACCGAGGACCGAGAGTGAGGATTGCTGCGCGTCATCCTAGCCAGCTGACTAGCGGGTTGGGGAAGCAGGCCATTTTGTGGGTAACCATAATCACCCCCACCCCCCCTGGTAATCTGTAAGGATGTGAAATGAAGGTAGATAGCGGTAAAGGCATTCGTATGCATATGAAAACAAAGATGTTCTTTGAGCCTAGCGCTATGAGAGTAGTTCGTAAGTTGATGAAAATAAGCAGTGTGATCGAGAAGGCGTGGGCATGCTTGTGAAAACAAAGGAGGCGGAGTCGAGAGTTCCAAAGGCGCCCTTGTGGAAATGCGCCGAGATGCGCACCAGCGGCTATAGAAGCTGGTTGCCGGGGTTGCGCGGCAGGGCTGGATGTGAGAAAGCACGCTGTATGTTACCAGATTTGTACTTATATGTCAATGATTTACGCTTGGTAATCAATTCGAACGGCGGGCGTTCGAAGAGGCATTTCGGATTGGGAATACTAGATCGGCGCACGTAGGCGAATACGTCGCTTGTGCGGGGCTGGGGCAGGTACCCAACGGGGCAGCAAACGGAGTAGCGGATCAGAAAGCCAGGTCGGAAGTTCGGCCCCCTATCCAGTAACCCCGGGCCTTATTGTCGGGAAAAAATGTTTCGCGAGACGGGCTCGTGAAACCCTACTGAGAATTCTCAGGACCTATGCGGTGTGCTTTTTCGAAATCATGCTTTTGGCTTCATTCGCGTGTATAAGTACAGCTAGGAAGGTGTCCGATTATCTAAGTTCAGTACGTTGCTGACTGTTTTGCGTTGCCGGAGGCGTCAGGAAACCCCAAAATGTGATGGTAGTGATCGTATGGATAGCGTGAATTTCGGAGGCAAACTCCTGCTGGCAACTGCGGCAATCGTTGCCGTTGCCGGTCCCATCGCAATTGGTGTCTGGTATCCTCCCCCAAGCCGCGCTCAATCGCAGGCCGAAACGATCTCCTCGACATTCGAGGTGGCGTCAGTTAAACCGAACCGGTCTACAAATGGAACAACCCGACGCATCGAACCTGGAACAATCACCTACTTGAACATTACGTTGGGTGAATTCATTGAGATGGCATACGGCGTCAAACACTATCAACTTTCCGGACCCGATTGGATAGTGAACTGGGGCAGTTCTTACAGATACGATGTGGTCGCAAAGGCGGGAGGCCCAGTTGCTGCCGAGCAACTCCAGCGGATGCTGGGGCCGTTGCTGACCGACAGATTCCATCTGGCATTTCACCGCGTAACCCGAGAGCTTCCAGTGTTTGCGCTGGTTGTCGCGAAGAACGGTCCCAAGTTCAAGGTGGGAGACGGAGGCCCTGAGAGCGTCAGTCCGGACGGCACGGGTGGGACCTCTTACAAGAACTACTCCATGGCATCCTTAGCGTACTCGCTCTCTCTGAGGAGCACCGTGGGGCGACCGGTTCTCGACCGCACTGGTCTGAAGGGCGGCTATTTCATTCAACGCAAATCTAGACAACGTCCCACAGGGACTAAACCCCGCAGAGCTGAAGAACGCCCTCGTGAATAGCGACGCCATTTTCTCGACGCTGCAGGAGCAGCTTGGACTCAAACTCAAGTCACAAAAGGCGCCAGTAGAAATCCTGGTGATTGACCACGCGGAACAGATACCCACCGAAAATTAAAAGCGAGATAGCTGCTTATATAGGCGCCAGGGCTCCTGACGACGCGGGAAGCATGCACGGGATCGTTCGACTCTTCGGCCTATGAGCTTGGCAGGGACGATGTCGAAGGCGTGAAAGCGTTTAAGGCTGAAGTCATTTCAGTAAGGCCATGAGTGCGAACGCCAGTGTGTCGCACCAAACGGCGGGGTCGTGTGTCCCATCGACTTCTTCGTAGGTAACCGGGTATCCCTTGGTCTTCAGTATCTCTACGAAGCGCCGGTTCGCCGTCTTGGCAGGGGCCAGGTTGACTTTGCAGCAGAAGCCCAGGGAACTTCAGCGCGGCTTGAAAACTAACATCTCGACATCTCGTTGTGCTGGGGTAATGACCAAGCCCGACTGGTCCCTGAGGCGGTCGAGAAAATCGTTTTTCGCATTTGGGTTGGACCTAACGTCGAAATGAAAATTGCCCTGCAAATGTGTCTCGTTAACGACGGGCCGGTCGATTTGTCTTTCAAGCCAATGGCAGAATTCGTCCATTGTTCCGTCTAGACCGATGCCTCGCACGGCGTTCAGGTCGACTGCCTTTGACGAGCCCACTCCCTCTTTCAGGGCAGCGGCAAGGTCAGGGCTTTCAAATTCCACGAATCCACTACGGATGTCCCCTCCAGAAGAACTGTCGCGAGCTTTTGCTGGCGGCGGCTGCCGATTCTCGGCTGTGACTACGTACACATCCATCAGACGATTTTCGCGCGACGCAACGATGTGAAAGTGATCCTCGATTCCTTGCCGAAAGAGAGTGTTCAGCTGCTCCCTGCCTTCCTGTGTGGGGAGGACCATCGAGTAATCATATCTCTCGTCGTCGCGGAACGACGCGGGAAGCTCGATACGGATGCGATTGATGTCGTAGAGCACGACGACGACGCCCTTCACATCGAAGCCCTGCAGGCTCCAGAAATCCATGCCGCCATAGTTGCCTGTTCCGGCAGCTCGGGATGGCAAGACGTGGAAGATATAAGAAGGAGCAAAGTTCGGTCTGGCCCCCTCAGGCCGACCAATCCGCGCTTCCGCCTCCAGCAGCACCTTGCCGCTCTCCCTGAAAACCTTGATCGCGGCTGGGTCGGACCCCGGAGGCGTGGTTGTGATCCTTCCTTCGAGCCCTGCGTTTAAAGTGTCCTCGCTCGGCACCATTTCACGGTCGAAACCGATAATTCTGCCATCCGGCCCGATAAGCACGGCGACGGGCCGCTCGATTCCGTAGGCGCGACCGGTGGCGCCATCCGGGTCAAACAGCGCGACGCCTTTCAAGAAATGTTGGGCCAGCCATGGCTCCAAAGAAGATTCCTTCTCGGCGGTAATCCAAACGAATTGCACGGGCTTGCTCGAAAACTGATCAATGCGTTCGTTCCATTCATCCACTGCATCAAGGTTATCCGTTGTGTTGGGGAAAAATGCCAAGACGGTAGTCTGGCCGAACAATTTTGACGATGTCCATACGGGAGGGGTCATCAACACTTTGGCAAACGTGACTTCGGGAGCGAGATCACCAGCCTGAGGGCGACTTGTCACCGGGCCGAAGATCCCAATCTGGGCTAGCAGACCGACGGCAGAGGCGAGAAGGAGAGCGTGGAGTCGGCTGATCACGCGAACCACCTCTGCCCGACAGGCTACATGGATGGTTCCGCAGACTCAAGCCTTCCTTCGAGTTGTCCTCGAGCGAACCCGCTTCGACGAAAAAACGCAGGGCAAGTTTGGCACGCGCTCGATATTGGCTCGCGAGGAATTCCGATTTAACGTCCCGCCCGTTGCCCGACTGAAATGATCCCGATTGGGAGAGCACATTTCCAGCGCCGCGACAAGCAAGTTTTCCGAGAATTCCGATTCTCAGGCGGCAGCGAACCGAGGAGTAGCGGATCAAAAAGTCATGTCGGAAGTTTGTTCCGTAGTCCAGTTACCCGCGAATGGTCTCATTGTCGGGAAAACGTGTATTCGCCAGACGGGCTGCGCTCTTTCAGAGCGGTCACCTGACCGTTCAGTAAGACAAATTCGTAGATTACATCCGCAGATTGCGGTGTACGGAACTGGAGCCCCTTTATAAAAATTAGCTTTCGAGGGGGTCCGCCTGGAAACATGAGCGAAAGTCCGGTCCCTGGCTGATAAAGCACTTCAAATTTCACTTTGGCGGGAGTCAGGTAGGGCCCCGCCAGTTTTTCCTGCAGGCTCGAATCTAAGGCGTCCGGTTTGCGCGTAAATACGACTACCGCTTCGTCCAGGGACATGGCGGCATTCCCAATATCGCCCTGCGGGTCGGTTTGGAAATTGACCGAGAATCTTCCGTACTGTTCGTCGTCAGGCGTGTCGAAGCGGTCGTAATGGAAATGGCTCAGCGGAAACTGAAATTCGTGAAAATTAAACTGCAACTGGTCACCCTGCAGTCCAATCTTAAGAATCCCGTAGGCCGGATTCTCATAGTCGCCGACGTAATCTGCCAAGGCATGCGAAGGCTTGGTATTGGGAACGCGATCGGCCCCGGCCTTCCCACGCGCTTCGGTGCCGGCTTTTTTATTGGCCAGCCGTAGTTGCAGAAGGCGCTGGCTCCACGGCGTCTGGTCCATGCCGAGCAACCGCTCGTATACGTTGTAGCTGACTACGTTATACAAAGGAGCGCTGTGGTCCCCGATCACGAAGACAATTACGCCGATCTTTTCGTTGGGCAGGAACGAGACCTGCGAGTGAAAGCCGGGTAGATCGCCACCGTGGAAGGTGAGCAGCCGCCCCCGATAGGAGGCAGTTTCTCGCCCCATCCCATAGTCCTCATTAATCATTTCCCAATATCCGAGTGCTTCTCCCAGCACATTTGGCAACCCAATGGTCGGTTGCATCGTGGCTTTCAGCACGTTCGCGGGCAGCACTTGTTTTCCGTTATATTTCCCATCATTCATCAATGCGATCAGCCAGTGCGACATCTCCTCGATATTGGAGATGATTCCACCCGCGGGCGCCACGCCCTCGGTATCCTCGTAGTAGGGGATTTGATACAGCTCGAATGAATCGCGTTTTTCCCGGAAGGGGACGCCGTGATCGGGGCGCTTCAGCAGCTCGGAAATCGTGTAGGTTGTCGTACTCATGTCCAGAGGGGCGAGCTCTCGCTCCCGAACAAAGTCCTCCCAGCTCCTCCCGGACTTCAATTCTATGATGCGCCCAACTGCTGAGAACATCAGGTTGTTATAGAGGAACGTCTCTCGAATCGGTTCCTGCGGCTCGAGGTACCGCAGCTTTTCGAACAACTCCTCCCTCGTAAAAGGCGACTTGAACCAGATCAAATCATGTCGCGTCACTCCCGTGCGATGGGACAACATGTCGCGGAGTGTAATGTTGTTGTTAAGCTGATCGTTGTAGAACTCGATGGTGGGGACAAATTCACGGATCGGCTTGTCCCAGGCAAGTTTTCCTTCTTCGACCAGCATGCCGGCCGCAACCGCGGTGAACAGTTTCGAATTCGAGGCAATCTGGAAAAGCGTGGTTGGCGTGAAGGGCAGCTTGTTCCCGTAGTCGCGATAGCCGTAACCTTTGGCGAAGACCAGCTTGTCGTTCACCACGATGCCCACGCCGATCCCAGGAGTATTCCAGTCTTTTAATACTTGCTCCATGTAGGTGTCGAACCCGGTCAGCCTGTTCGTCACGTCAGGTGTTTGGGCGTGAGTGATGGGCGCCGGCCCGATCGAGCCGACAGCTACGACGCAGAAAAATATTCTCAGAGTGACTCGAATGAGTTGGCGTTGGTTATCGAAGAGCATTTGGGAAATCCCTTCAATAGGTTATTCAGGGGGAATCACGGGGCATTTTATAGCTTCCCTGCGAATGCGCAAGCGCTTCGAGCACGGATGCATTCTCGGCGACGTTGCATCTTGACAGGTCGAGGGCCCTGGAAGCCGGATAGGTACTGAAACAAGTCAGATTATCGGAAGGTGGCTCACCGCGCGAAACGTAACTGCCGATAAGCTTGTTCCCCGGATATGCCGGGGTCATGCAACGCAGGCATTAGGGTCCTGGCGCGCCGTCATTCGGTCACAAAAAACAAGGCGCTACCGCTACAATCACCGCATGAACCACCACATCGTGGCGGCCGTCAGCCTGACGGGTAGCTGTCTGGACGTGCTGGGTAGCCTCTATCTCGCTTACGATCTTCTGGGCGGGCAACACGGCCCGTTGCGGGTGCTTACCCGCGCGGTAACTTATTCCGTCGTCTTTGGCGTTGGCTACGGCCTGGGTCTGGGCGTGTTCTTTGGCTTTGCTTCGGGTATTGCGACAGGCGCCACTCTTTCGATTGAATTTAATCGAGCCGCTCGTGGCCTGGATCACTACTCCTTGCCCTGGGAAGGAGTGTTCGCCGCCATCCGCGGCGCCGCTTTTGGAGCTGGACTCTACAGGATCGTGGGTCTGGAATTCGCGGTCGCGTTTGCCGTGCTGATCACCGCCGGCCAGGTGTTCGCCTATTATCGGGGCATGCGCCCGGCAACCGACTACGAGGCGTCTCGCCGTTCACGCCTAACGCGCCGCCTGTTTTGGGGAACCGTCGTGCGCACGATCGGCTACACCGCCACGGCGCTCATCTGTAGCGCCTTCGTCCAGCACATCGATCATGTGTGGTCTCTGGCGATTCGGGTAGGGTTGGTCACAGGAATCGTCACCGGCGTGGGTGTGACCATCAATCCTTACATCGAATACTATGCTGATAACCTCCCGCAGCGCTGGCTCGGGGTCTTCGGCATTGCGCTGATCCTCTGCGGGTTCGCTCTGCAATCGTTGCAATATTGGCTGGCTCTGTTCGACGTGCGCCTGGCGTAGATAACGGTACGCTTTCCATTCGCCGCGAAGCCGCATTCTTGGAATAGGGACCAGAAGTATTTGATTTTAGTAGCGGATTAATCCCACGATCATTGGGTATTCACCTTCGCTACACGACCGAAGGCCGCCTGCCTTGACATTGGCGGGGGCGTCGGCTAGGTTTGCGAACCAGTCGTTCGAGTTGTCGAAAACGTCGCGCCTGGAGCGGACCTTGTCGAGTCCTATCATCACACTGACTACCGATTACGGCACCAGCGATCATCTCGCGGGAGTGATGAAGGGCGTGATCCTGCGCATCCTGCCGAATGCGACGATTGTGGACATCAACCATCACGTGGCGCCTTTTGACGTGCTGGATGGAGCGCTGACGATTGGCTCCGCGTACCGCTTTTTTCCGCCGCGCACGGTGCACGTGGTGGTGGTGGACCCGGGAGTGGGCACGGCGCGGCGCCCGATTATCGCCAGCGCCGAACAGCAATATTTCGTGGCGCCGGATAATGGCGTGCTCTCGATGGTTTACGATCGCGATCCGGCGGCCATCGTGCGGCACGTGACCGCCGAGCACCATTTTTTGAGCCCGGTGAGCAATACTTTTCACGGGCGCGACGTTTTTGCTCCCGTGGCGGCTTGGCTGGCGAAGACGTTTCAGACCGAGGCGTTCGGTGAAGAGATCACCGACTTTGTCAGGTTTGCGATCCCCCGCCCGAAACCGGCGGGGACGGCTCTCAAGGGCGTCGTGCTGCGTGTCGACGCGTTCGGAAATTTGATGACCAATTTTACTGCCGAGGATTTGCCGGCGGCCGCGATGGAATCGGGAAACATCAAGCTGCAGGTGGGCGGCAAGATCGTGGAGCGGTTGGCGCAAAATTTCGCGGCAGGCGCGGCCAGCGTGCCGGTGGCGATCATGGGGTCAAGCGGTTATTTAGAGATTGCCGTGAACAAGGGGAACGCCGCGCGTATTTTGGGCATGAACCGTGGCGCCGAGGTCGCGCTCGAAACGAGTTAGCAGCCCTCGAAAAGGCGGCTTTAGCCGCTGACTCCGCATCAGATCGATTCCCGCTAAATCCGCTGCCTTACGCCAGGGCCGCCCGCACTTCCGCCTCGGTAACCAGCCCCTCCCGCAGCACTCGCCACTCCTCGCCGCGCAAATCCACTATGGTCGAAGACATCGTTGCTCCGGTTTCCCCCGAATCCAGTATCAGCGGCAGCCGGCTGCCCAGCTGTTTCACCAGTTGGTGGGCATTCGAACACGACGGGAATCCGGAAATGTTGGCGCTGGTACCGGTGATCGGCAAGCCTACCTGCTCGATAACTGCACACGCTACCGTTGACTTGGGCCACCGCAGCGCCACGCGCCCCTTGTTCGCCGTTACCTTCAGCGGCATCCGGTGCGATGCGTCCACAATGATCGTCAGTGAACCCGGCCAGAATTTATTCGCCAGTTTCAGAAAATTGTCGGGCAAATCGCGCGTCAGCGGAATCGCCTGTTCGATCGAGCGTACCAGGATGGGCAGGGCGCGATTCTCGGGCCGCCCTTTCACTCGGTAAATCTCTTCCACCGCGGCCAAATTGAAGGGATCGGCCGCCAGCCCGTAAAATGTGTCGGTGGGCACGCCCACCACGCTGCCGCGGCTAATCAATTGCGCCGCATACCGTATCGCTTCCCCGTCGGGAGATTCCGCGGAAACCTTCAACAGCTCAGCCGGCAAAATATGTGCGCCTCTGCGGTCCGTTTCATTCCCCGTACCGCCCTCTCCCGAATTTTATCCCCAAGCGGCGCAAAACAAATCACGAAAATCCGCCGCAACCGCATAAAAAATGCCAGCGAACGCAACCTACCATAGCGAGCAACCGGGACACAAGGCAACGCCCCGTGGCCCAGGCGGCGTGGCCTTATGTATCACAGGCGCTCCTTGTGCACCGCGCAACCACAAGTTCTTCGAATGGCTACTAAGAAATCCGGCGAATCAATCCCGGCGCCAGCACCCTTAGTCGCTCTTTGCCCTTCCACCCCCCGTTTTGCTAGTCTCCTGCCATATGGCGCCACCTGCCAATCCGAATCTCTCCGCCGGCCCTGCCCGCCTGCCCGAACCGGTAACCAGCCGGGAAAATCGCTGGCTCAAACAATTTCGCGCCGCCCTCGCTGGCGAGCCCCTCCCCGCGCATCGCGAAACAGCATCCGCGCGCCCCACCCCAGCGGATCGCGAATCGCGCGATCAGGTCATCGGCCTCGAAGGCGCTCGCCTGGTGGAAACGGCACTGCGCTCCCGCACTGAAATCATTGCGGTCCTCGTAAGCGATTCTGGAACGCGCCATTTGCCGCCCCTCGCTGCTCTTATTCCTTCCGCCGCGCGCATTCTCAGCACCACCGACCGCCTGTTCGCACACGCTTCCGGAACTGAAGCGCCGCAAGGCATTGCCGCGCTGATAAAGCCGCGCACCGCTACATTCGATGATCTGGTGCGCGGGACGGCCCTGATCGTCGTTATGGCCGGTTTGCAAGATCCCGGCAACGTGGGCGCGCTCATACGCACTGCCGAGGCTTTTGGCGCCACGGGAGTCGCCGCGTGCAATGCCGCGGGTACCGGCACCGCCAATCCTTTTGGTCCCAAGGCCCTCCGCGCTTCCGCCGGCTCGGCGCTGCGGCTGCCGGTTCTTCGCGGCATCGCCGCGCCGGTGCTGCTCGCGCAATTACGTATCGCCGGCGTACGCGTCTATGCCGCATGCCCGGATGACGTTTGCAGCGACTCCGGCCGCCACGCTACAACCTCACCGCGTGAGCTCCTGGCTCCCTGGGATGTCGATTGGCGCGCGCCCTCCGCTCTCCTAATGGGCAACGAGGGAGCCGGCTTGCCCGCCGACCTGGTGCGTTCCGCCGACGCGGCAGTGCGCATCCCGCAGGCCAGTGCCGGTAGCCCGGCCCCGGTAGATTCGCTCAACGTAGCGGTGGCTGGTGGCGTGTTGCTCTACGAGGCCGCCCGCCAGCGAGGCCTCACATGACGCAGCTCTTCGCTCCAGCAAGCGCCGCGCGCACAGCATTGCGCATCCAAGGGAAGTCGCACTGCGCGCCAGGTTTTGGTAGCACAGGCATTTCTGCGTGTGCGCATTTTGCACAAGTGGCCACGCCTCGACCGCGCCACTTCGCACTAAGCGATAGCCGCGGACAACAAAGCAAGTGAGCCTCTTCGCCAAACTCGAGCCCGAAGATGACGCCGCCGCTAACGCGTCGCGCCCACTCGCCGAACGCATGCGTCCGCGCACGCTTGAGGAGTTCGCCGGCCAAACCGAATTGCTCGGCCCCGGCAAACCCCTCCGCGTAGCCATCGAGCGTGACGACCTCGGCTCCATGATCTTGTGGGGACCGCCCGGCTGCGGCAAAACCACACTCGCGCGCCTGATCGCTCGCCGCACGCAATCGCAATTCGTGGCCTTCAGCGCCGTGCTCAGCGGCATCCGCGAAATCAAGGACGTGATGGCCGCCGCCGAGCACGCGCATCGTTTGGGAAAGCGCACCATCGTGTTCGTCGACGAGGTGCATCGCTTCAACAAGGCCCAGCAAGACGCTTTTCTCCCGCACGTCGAGGCCGGAACCATCACCCTGATCGGCGCCACCACCGAAAATCCTTCCTTTGAAGTGGTCGCGCCCCTGCTCTCCCGCACCCGCGTCTACACTCTGCGAGCGCTCGGCAACGAAGAAATTATCGGCTTGCTCCTCCGCGCTCTTTCCGACGAAGACCGCGGCCTGGGCCGCGAAAAGATCTCGCCCGCCCCCGGCGTTCTCGAGCGCATCGCCATTTTCGCCAATGGCGACGCCCGCGCCGCCTACAACACGCTCGAAGCCTTGGTGCGCGCCGCCGTTCCCGGATCCGACGGCCGCCGCGTAATCAGCGAAGATTTGCTGGCCACCGCGCTGCAGCGCAAATTCCTGCTGTACGACAAATCCGGCGAGGAACACTACAACCTGATTTCCGCGTTGCACAAGTCGGTGCGTAATTCTGATGCGGACGCAGCGCTCTACTGGCTCGCGCGCATGCTCGAGTCCGGAGAAGCTCCTCTGTACGTCGCGCGCCGCCTGGTGCGCATGGCCAGTGAAGATATTGGCCTGGCCGACCCCGCCGCGCTCGGCATCGCCGTCGCCGCCATGCAAGCCGCAGATTTTATCGGCGCCCCCGAAGGCCATCTCGCTCTCGCCCAGGCTGCCGTGTACCTGGCTCTCGCGCCGAAATCAAATGCCCTCTACACCGGCTACAACGAAGTCGAAAGCGATTTGCAAAACACTTCGTCTGAGCCCGTGCCGCTGCATCTTCGCAACGCTCCTAGTCCGCTGATGCGCCATCAGGGCTACGGGCGCGGCTACCAGTACGCCCACGATGTTCCCGAAAAGGTTGCGGACATGGATTGCCTCCCCGAAAGCCTCGCCGGCCGCCACTACTACCAGCCCACCGAGGAAGGCTTCGAGCAGCGCCTGCGCGCACGCATGGAAGAAATTCGCCGCATCCGCACGCCGCAAAATTCAGGTCCGGAAAATCCGAAAGGCCCGGAAGACTCAAAAGGCCCGAAAACCCAAAAGCAAAAGCAAGCGGACGATAGCGGCGAAAATTAGCGCGAAAAAATGGAAGGAGCCTTAATCCGCCTTCGCAGTCACAAAGCGCCGGAAGAAGCTGTCGGCATGCCACGCCGGGCGCTCCGAAGCATTCGCCGCGCGCAGGGCCAGCGCCGCCACGATATGGTCAAACTGCGCGGCAGCCTCGGGATTAATATCGGGATTATCGATAGTATCGGATGTGGCGTGATATCGCGTGTGCACGAAGTCGTAATAAATCTGGTTTTCGCGCGTGTTGGGAAGATACCCGAACTTGAACGCTACCGCCGGAATGCCTTTCTTGATGAAGCTGTACTGGTCGCTGCGAATGAACCGGTTCGCCGCGGGCTCCAGATCAAACTGCGCCTCGACGCCGTTCTCCCGCGCGACCTTGCGCGCCGCATCTCCCAAAGTGGATTCGCCCAGGCCCTGTACCTGTAAATGTTTCAGCGGAAACAGCGGCAGGAACATGTCCATGTTGAGATCGGCGACGATTTTGTCGAGCGCCACCGTCGGATGCGCGCAGAAATATGCGGAGCCCAGTTCGCCCTTTTCCTCGCCGGTCACCGCGAGAAAAATCAGCGAGCGCCTGGGCCGTGCGCTGGTGTCACGGATCGAGCGTGCGATCTCCATCAGCGACGCGATTCCCGCGGCGTTGTCCATGGCCCCATTGTAAATATTGTGGCCCTCCGCCGAATTTGTAACGGGCGGCGCGTTGGGCGCGGCCTGCGCCACCCCCAGGTGATCGAGATGCGCGCTGATCACCACGAATTCCGCCGCGAGCTTCGGATCGCTGCCGGCCAGGCGCCCCACCACGTTCGGCGAATGCGCCTGCGACTTTTTCACCGCGACGCTCGCACGCATCCTGATGGCCAGCGGAAATTTCGGCAGCGGCTTGCCGCCGTCCGCATCAGCAAGAATTTCGCCGATGGTGTGGCCCGAACCCGCAAACAGTTTGTCGGCGTGCTCGGCATTGACGGTCGCGATCAGCGCCATCCCGCGCGCGCTAACCAAAGCCGGCTCGGCGATATCCATGACCGCCTGAAATCGCGATGCAGCTGTCCGCGCCCAGGGAATTTCCGTGGTCTTAGGGTTCGGGATCATGGCTACACCCACGGCGCCCGCCGCCAGCAGCGCGCGATACCGCTCCTCGGTGGACTCATAGTGGGATTTCAGATCTTCCGGCAACGTGTCCGGTCCGCCCGCGAGGTACACCGCGACTTTGCCTTGCAGATCGACGCCCGCGAATTCGTCAAAATGTTTTTCCGGGACCGCGAATCCATATCCGACAAAGGCGGCGGGAAATTCCACGGGCGACTCGGTGTTGCTGCGCGCGCTAAGAATGGCGTCTTCGCCCAGCGTGAGCGGCTGCGACGTTTCCGTCCGCGGACACCAGCGCGAAGCTCGAGTGCTCCTCGTCAATTTGCTTCTACGTCAAAAGTGATGTCCTGGAAAAATCCGTTGGTGCCGGCCGGCGTAAGTCCGGCGTCCGCGAACTGCCGCGCGACGTAATCGGCAGCTTTGAGGTATCCCGCGCTGCCCGTGTTGCGGCCTTCGAGTTCATCGCTCGCGAGATATTGTACGTGGGACCACCAGCGCCGGCCCGCCGCTTTCCAATCCGTCTGCGCCGCTGCCAGCGTCATGGCCATGAGGAACGCGCCAGCAAGCAATTGCGAGCCGAGCCGCTGGCCGGTAGTTTTTGATTGCGAATTTGCGCGTGGCAAAGCCGGCTTCACCTCGTGCTTCAATTTTTTCGTTCATGGCCCGCACACCCGCAATGTGGTTCGCGGCGACGCCAGGACGCCCCAATCGCATCTAAGACCGCAGCACCCGAAGATGCTCTTTCAGGCTGCATCGGTCCATCACGACCAGGAGGCCGGCCTCGCGCGCTTTCGCGGCGGCTTCCTCGTGCACCACGCCCTCCTGCAGCCACAGCGCGCGGGCGCCGATTCGGATGGCCGCGTCCGTTACATCGGGAACGAACTCCGAGCGGCGAAATACATTCACAATGTCCACTTTCTCAGGAATGTCTTCGAGTGTCGCGTAAGCTTTTTCGCCAAGAACTTCAGTTTCGTTCGGATTCACCGGGATGATGCGATAACCCACCGACTGCAGATATTGCGCGACGCCGTAACTGGCCCGGCCGCGGCTGGAGGAAAGCCCCACGACCGCAATCGTGCGCGCGGTGCGAAAAAGTTCGGCCATGCGTTCGTCGCAAGCCATCCGCTCGTCTAAAGAGTGTCTTTCCACTTCAGGCGCCACGGCGTCCTCCGCGGTTTCCGGTTCCCCGGCCGGGCGAAGTCTTGCCCGGCGCGTTTCGCCGCCACGGATTGTGCCCGGGCGATGTTCGATTTGCCGCGGAGTTCTCCGGCGCCCGTGACGCCGGCAATGTTTGGCCGGGCGCAGGTCGCTCCGGCCCTGCTTGACGAGGCAACGGCGGTTTGACGAGGCGAAGCGGGTCCCCGTGACATTTGTCCTGGCGGCGTTCCCGGCGAGAGGCGGATTGGCGAGCCCAGGCCCGGAGCTGCGCTGGAATTTCGCAGTGGCCGGAAACGCTTCTTGCGTTTCTGGGGCGCCGTGCGGGGAGCTTTCTCGGCCCGAGCAATCGCCTGGCGCAAGCGCTCGACTTCCGCGGGTTCGAGGCTGCGGTAGCGCCCTTCCTCGAGGTCCCCGAGGTCCAGCGGGCCGAATTTCACGCGCCGCATTTTCTCGACCGGATGATTGAGTGCGAATAAGGAAGTGCGCAACAAGTCGCGCCGTGCGTCGGCCAGTTCGACTTCGTACCACGGATTCGCGCCGTCGGGGCCCGCTGATCCCGGCGCCCGTAGCAATCGCAGCCGTGCGCGCGCCTCGGGCCGCACCTTGCGCAGTGTTTCATCGCTGAGCTTGCCCTTCAGCTTTATCCAATAAACCTGCGGCATGCGTGCGGAATTTTTAAAAACCCGATCGGCAAGCTCGCCGTCCGTGGTCAGCAGCACCAGACCCGAGGCCGCATAGTCCAGCCGGCCCACCGGGAAAACCCCGCCGGAAAGCCCGCGCAGCAGATGCCGTAGCGTGGCCCGGCCCTCGGGATCGGACATGGTGGAAACGACATGGGCGGGCTTGTTGAGCAAGTAGTAGCCGGCCTGCGCCGGCCGCTCGGCAACTCGGCCCGCCGCTTCCACGCGATCGCGCTCGGGATCGGCTTTCGCTCCCAGCTCATTCACCACGACGCCATTGACCCGCACCTGGCCGCTGCGGATCAACTCTTCGGCATGGCGGCGCGAAGCGATGCCGGCGCGGGCAATAATTTTTTGCAGCCGTTCGAGCATCAGCTTGATTCACCCGCAGCTTCTTGGGACGGTTGCCGGTCACCCGATCCGTTATCGGGATCTTCGGTATGTTGCTGGGCGGTATTTTGCTCGGCTGTGGCCGCGCGTGCATTCGTGGTGACTGGCGGCGGTGGAGGTGTATCGGCCTGCCCCGAGCGGCCCCCAGCGTCGGGAGGCGGAAGGTGCTCCGCGGCAGCGTCGTCACCCGCGCCAGCATCCTCGCCGGCCGCAGCGTCGTCGGCAGCGGCAACGCCGGAAGATTCGACCGAAGATTCGCCGGACGGCTGATGCGACGCTTCCTCCGGCGCAACCTCCGCGACGCCGTCTTCAGTGCCGAGGGCTTCGCGCGCCAGCGCCTCAAATTCCTTAAGGCTGGGAAGTTCGTCAACATCGCTCAAGCCGAAGCGCATTAGAAAATCTTTGGACGTGCGATAAAGAATGGGACGCCCGATGACGTGCTTGCGTCCCGCGGTGGTGATGAGTCGCCGCTCGAGCAGCGTTTGAATTACACCGGCGCAGTTCACGCCGCGGATTTCCTGAATTTCCGGCTGCGTGGCGGGCTGTTTGTAGGCGATCACCGCGAGCGTTTCGAGCGCGGGCATGGTCAGGCGCAGTGGCGGGCGCAGGCTCTTGATGAACCGCCGGACAACATCGTGATGCTGCGGTTTGGTGTACACGCGATAGCCGCCGCCCACCGCGCGGATTTCGATGCCGCGCTCGTCGCTGCCGTAGCTCCCCACCAGCTCGTCGAGCGCCGCGCGAACCACGTGCTTTTCTTCCGCGAGAGCCGCGGCCAACTGCTCGATCGTCGCCGGCTCGTCTGCGGCATAAATGATTGCTTCGAGCGCGCTTTTTAATTCGATGGAGGTCATGCTCATTTGTATTTATCGCCGGTTTTGCGGGCGATTTTCATGTTCGCCAATCATATCAGGGCTTATCCTGATTATCGGGATCTTCGTACGCCACGCCATCTGAGATTTCTGGAACCGCGTCACTTGCGGCGGACGTGTCCTTGAGGCCGCTTTCCCAATTGCCGATTTTTCCGTCCGAGAAAAACGCGTCGAACATTTTATGTTTGCGCAGCAGGATGGCGCCGAACAGCTCGCTCTGCGCCAGCACCACCGCTTGCAGGCGCACCAGTTCGAGCACCGCCAGCAGCGCGCAAATCATGGCCCCGCGCGCGGGGCAGGACTCGAAAAACGACACCAGCTCGATTCCCTCTTCCGAGGCCAGCAACTGGCCGCGCAGAATTTCCATCATTTGCGCGACGGTGAATTCCTCGTGACGCAATTCGATGCGTGTGACCTCTTTGCGGCGCTCGAGCACCTGCTGAAACACGCGCACCAGGTCCACCAGCGACACGGCCAACTCGCCCTCCATGTCCGGACCTTCGTAGAGCGAGAGGTCGGGCTTCGACCAGACGTGGGCCTCGAGCTGTTGCCGCTCGAAAAGAAGCTGCGCCGCGTTCTTGAATTTCTCGTGCTCGACCAGGCGATACACCAGCTCGGCGCGCGGATCGCCCTGCTCCTCGGGGCCGGCCAGCGGATCGGGCGGCAGCAGCATCTTCGATTTGATCAGGATCAGCGTAGCCGCCATGTAAATAAAATCCGCGGAAACATCGATGTCGAGCTGTTCGAGTTTGTGCAGATATTCGAGATACTGCCCGGTGATCGTGGAAATGGGGATGTTGTGAATATCCATCTCCTGCTTGCGAATCAAATCGAGCAGCAAGTCGAGCGGCCCGTCATAGGCGGCCAGATGAATGTTGTACGGTGCGGCCATCAGTCACCTACCTCAATTGCGCTGGGCTCCAAGTAGAGCCCGTACTCTCAATTGCGCGGGCTCCAAGTAGAGCCCGTATTCTCAATTGCGCGGGCTCCAAGTAGAGCCCGCACCCGTAACATCCGAGGCGGCGTCGGGCTCGCCTGTTGACTCGCCGGATGGCGCGAGATTCGCGCGCAGCTTCTCCCATCCAAAAACGGCCTCGCGCACGCGCGCCATGGTATTTCTCGCCACCACACGCGCTTGGCCCGAGCCGCGGTCCAACTTTTCGAGGACTTCGGCGCGATTCGCCGCGTACTGCTCGCGCCGCGCGCGCACCGGCGCAATCCATTCGATCAGCGCGTCGGCCATCAGGCCCTTGCATTCCACGCAGCCAATCGCGGCAGTGCGGCATTCGAGGCTGACACGATCGATGCGTGCGCGCTTCTCGTCGGTCTGCTCTTCCGGAAAAAGCTTGTGCCAGTCGAAAACGGGGCACACCTCCGGATTCCCCGGGTCCTGGCGGCGCTTGCGCGCAGGATCGGTCATCATGGCGCGAACCTTGGTGCGGATGGACTCGTCGGATTCGCTGAGCGAGATGAAATTGTTGTAGCTCTTCGACATCTTGCGCCCATCGGTGCCGGGAACGCGCGGCGTTTCAGTGAGTAGTGCAGCTGGAGTACGCAACACTTCTCGAGACAGTCACGACCCCCGCAGCTAACGCGGTACCTAAGCGTTCGATGGCATTATCAACGCCAATTTCTAGAATTCGTGCCCGGAGTTTAGATTTAAATTGTCCCCATTTTTCGTCAGTCAACGGGAAGTCGGAGATGGATAGCGGAAACCCTGAAATGCCAAGACGACCGATAATCTGCCCGCAGAGAATAACAGCTTCCGGTTCACGCAGCTTTTCGTTCTGCTCAAGACCATATAAGAGATTAAACCTGTCGTACAATTTCGCGGCCCAGCTCGACGTGCGATTCCTGGTCTTCGCCCACAGGGACAAGCAAATCCACGGCGGGCTCGCCGTACATCACGATATCCGCCGTTTGCAGCACCGGATACCCAAGAAATCCGTAGGTATGCAGGTCCTTATCTTTGATATTTTCGAGCAATTCTTTGTACGTCGGAACGCGCTCGAGCCACCCCAGCGACGTAATCATCGACAGCAGCAAGTGCAGCTCGGCATGTTCAGGAACCGCCGACTGCACAAACATGGTGGACTTCTCGGGATCGAGCCCCGCCGCCAGCCAGTCGATAGCAATCTCGATGCTGTTTTGCGCGATCGCGGAGGTGTCCGCGTAATCGGTGGTCAGCGCGTGCCAATCGGCGATGAAGAAAAAACATTCGTACTGCGGATTGTTCTGCAGCCTCACCCAATTCTGCAGCGCGCCGAAGTAATGCCCGATGTGCAGGCGCCCGGTGGGACGCATCCCGCTCAGCACTCTTTTCCGCGGCGCCACCCTAGCGGCCCCCTGCGCCGGAAATGGATGAAGGCGGCACGCTGTCGCCGGGATCATTTGCCGCGGTAGTCGCCGACGAGCCCATGGCTTCGTTTTTCAAATCGACGCCTGTGGCGGGGTGCGCCAGCAGGTCGCGCGCGACGATCAGGCGCTGGATTTCGCTGGTGCCCTCGTAAATCGAAATGACGCGCGCATCGCGATACATGCGCTCGACATCGCTTTCGCGCGAGTAACCCATGCTGCCGTGAATCTGCACGGCTTTGTAAACCACGCGATTCACCATTTCCCCCGCATAGAGCTTGGCGCGCGAGGCGTGGGCTCCCAGCCGCCCCGGCGGCAACGACCCGCCATCGTGCTGCCCCTTATCGCGCACCCACGCCGCCTGCCAGATGAGCACGCGCGCCGCCTCAATTTCCGTGTGCATGTCCGCGAGCATCCATTCAATGGCCTGAAATTCGGAAATCGGTTTACCAAAGGCTCGGCGTTCGCGCGCAAAGTTCACCGCGGCCTCGAGCGCGCCCTCCGCAATGCCCAATCCTTGCGCGGCGATGCCCACGCGCCCGCCGTCGAGCGCCTCGAGCGCGATCTTCAGTCCCTGCCCTTCCGCGCCCAGACGATTTTCGACGGGCACTTCGCAATCGGTGAAAGTGATCTCCGCCGTGCGCGAAGTGCGCAGGCCCATTTTATCCTCGTAGCGGCTCACGCGAAAGCCGGAGAAGCCCGGCTGGACCAAAAACGCGGTGACGCCCCGCGCGCCGGCTGCAGGATCGGTCTTCGCGAATACGATGTAGAGCCCGCTTTCGCCGCCGTTAGTCACCCAGCTTTTGGTGCCATTCAGCAGGTAAACATCGCCGCGGCCCTCCGCGCGCGTCTCGATAGCGGCCGAATCGGACCCGGCCCGTGGCTCGGTCAGACAAAACGCTCCCAGAATTTCACCCCTCGCGAGCTGCGCAAGATAGCGGTGGCGCTGCGCGTCGCTGCCGTGGCGGTAGAGCGGCCACGCCACCACGGAATTAGTTACGCTTAGCGCGACCGCGAGCGACGCGTCGATGCGGGCCACCTCCTCGAGCATCAATACGTACGAGAGCGTGTCCGTTCCCGTGCCACCCCACTCCTCGGGAACGAGCATGCCGCAGCAGCCCATCTCGCCCAGTCGCCGCAACTCATCCGCGCCAAACTCTTCTTCCTTATCGCGCCGCCGGATCGACGGGCGCACTTCCGCCTCCATGAATTGGCGCACGGTATCGCGAATCAAGAGCTGATCTTCCGATAGCGAGAAGTCCATGCCGGCTCGGGTGCGGGCTCTACTTGGAGCCCGCGGCAATAAACGGGTACGGGCTCTACTTGGAGCCCGCTCAATAAACGACTGCGTCGCGCTACATCTTCAGCAGTTCGCGCAGGCGCTTGGTCTGGGCGCGGCTCACCGGCACTTCCGATTGCCGCTTATCGGCCATTTTCAAAATGTAACTCGACTTGAACCACGGAAGAACTTCCTTGATGTGATTGATGTTCACCAGATGCGAGCGGTGCGGGCGCCAGAAACGGTCGGAATCGAGTGAATCCACCAGCTCTTCGATGGTGCGGTAGTTGGAGATGCCTTCTAAATCGCGCGTCGAAATGGTGATGGTGCCGTCTTCGATCGAAGCGCAAACCATCTCGTCGGCATCCACCAGAAACAAGCGGCCCTGCGCTTTCACCAGCAACTTTACGAGCTGGCTTCCCCGCCCGCCTAGTTGGCTGACCAGCGTCTCCAGACGCTCGGCGGGCGAGGCCTCCGCGGTGCGCGCGCGCCTGGCGCGTTCGATGGCCCGCGAAACGCGCTGCTTGTCAAACGGCTTCAGAACATAATCGACGGCGTTCACCTCGAAGGCCTGTACGGCGTACTGATCGTAGGCCGTGGCAAAAACAATGTGCGGCAGCCTAACTTTGCGTTCCATCAGCTTGCGGATTACGCCAAAGCCGTCGAGGCCGGGCATCTTCACGTCGAGAAAAGCGAGGTCGGGATTGCGCTCCTTGATCAGGGCAATCGCTTCCAGGCCGTTTTTGCCCTGCCCGATCACATTAACGTCGGGAAAGTTCTTGAGCAGAAAGGCGAGCTCGTCGCGGGCGGGTTTCTCGTCGTCCACGATTATCGTGCTCATTCCGGCCGAGTTTTGTGTTCCCAAGGTCATGGTTGCGGCGAGTGCCGCGGCCCCACTATAGCGATATCGTTGTGCGGTAGCAAACCAAGCCCCCAACGTAGCGCCGGTCGGCCCGCCGCACCCAAACGCCTAACCGACTGGCCGATAATAATCAATTTCCGATGTTCTGTTACCCAATTGCTACCCAGCCGCTAGCCGGGGCTCTCATGACCGCGAAATCAAAAATTGATCAGGCCCGCTGACGTTCGCCGAAATTTTGAGCCGTGCTAGGATTTCGGATGCTTGCCAAACCTGCGGTCTTGCTTCGTATCGAAGGCGGCGTTTTATTCGCGGTAACAATTCTCTGTTATCGAGAATCGCATGCAAGTTGGATCTTGTTTGCGGCTCTTCTGCTGGCGCCCGATCTTTCGTTAGCAGGTTATGCCGCGGGCGTGAAAATTGGAGCGGCGGTCTACAATCTAGTGCACACGCTGGCCGGTCCGCTCGTCTTGCTTGGCTTGGGCATCGGCGCGGCGCACTTTTCGCTGCTGCCTTACGGACGGGTGTGGGCTCTACTTGGAGCCCACGCAATAAATGATCTGGGTCGCGCATATCGGCTTGGATCGCATGCTCGGTTTTGGGCTGAAGTACGCAACGCGCTTTAACGACACGCACCTGCAGCGCGTCTAGTTATTCGGCGAGCTCCAAGTAGAGACCGCATCCGTTATCCGGCGGGCTGCAAATAGCGCGCGCACCCGATGAAATCACCGCAGGCCGCGCCTGCGCTGCACAGCGAGAGAGAGCACAAGCGTTCGGGACAATATCAGACGAGGATCATGTGGCCACGCGCAAAGCAAAGGTATTGAGCAGCCGCGATATTTATCAAGGCAAAGCTTTCGGATTGCGCCATGAACGCGTTCGCGAACCGGGAGGCGTAGTCAGCGAGCGGGACATCGTCACCCACCACGGCTCGGTGGTCATCCTGCCCGTGTTCCCCGATGGAAGCATTCTGCTGGTCCGGCAATACCGCCATGCGGCTGGCAGATTTCTGTGGGAGCTGTGCGCGGGACACATCGAGCCGGGAGAGCGCCCGGCCGCTACGGCGCGGCGCGAGCTCGCCGAGGAAACCGGGTACGCGGCCGCGCGCATGGAGAACCTGGTTGATTTTTTCCCCTCCCCCGGATTGCTGAGCGAGCGCATGTGGGTTTTCCTCGCGACGCGGCTGACCGCCGGCGCCGCCCGGCCCGAGGAAGACGAGCGCATAGCAATACGGCGTTTTTCGGCGGCAGAGATCGCGCGCATGATGCGCAAGGGCGCGGGCCTCGACGCGAAATCGCTCGCGGGAATTTTATTTTACTGGCGTTTCCGGAAAAACCACCGCACGCGCTGAAGGGGCGAGCGCGCCTCGGTTTGCCGCGTATGCCGTTTGCGGCGCTGATTTCTTTTGTGCGGCTCGCAGCTTTGCCGCGCACGTTTCTTTCGAGCCGGCACTCTCTGCGCTTGCAACGCATCGGCGGGTGTTTTAGGATTCATGGCGAATGAATCCCGCCACCAAGATTCAACCCGCGCGCTCCGCCATGAGCGTGCAACAGTTCATCAAACACCACTATCGCCACTTCAATGCAGCCGTGGTCGTGGACGCTGCGGAAGCGTACCGCACGCACATCGGCCAGGGTGGAAAAATGCTGCTGGCCATGGCCGGAGCCATGAGCACCGCGGAGTTGGGGCTTTCGCTGGCGGAAATGATCCGGCAGGACAAAGTTCACGCGATCTGCACGACGGGCGCTAACCTCGAGGAAGATATTTTTAATTTGGTGGCGCACAACCACTACAAGCGCGTGCCCGGCTATCGCAATCTCACCGACGATGAAGAGCTGGCGCTGCGCAAACAGGGGCTCAACCGCGTCACCGACACGTGCATCCCTGAAGAAGAGGCCATGCGGCGCATCGAGCGGCAGGTCCTGAAGTTCTGGCAGAAGGCGGACGAAGAGGGGCAGCGCTATTTTCCCTACGAGTACATGTACCAGCTCATTCGCAGCAACGCGATCGCCGAGTCCTACCAGATCGATCCCAGCGATTCGTGGATCGTGGCGGCCTGCGAGAAGAATCTGCCCGTATTCACCCCGGGATGGGAAGATTCCACGCTGGGGAATATTTTTGTCGCTAATAAGGTGCGCGGGCAAATTTCCAGCTTCCATATCGTCAAGTCGGGCCTCGAGCAGATGGCCGCCCTCATCGATTGGTATCGGGCCAACACCAAAACCGAATCGGTGGGATTTTTTCAGATTGGCGGCGGCATCGCCGGCGATTTTCCCATTTGTGTGGTGCCGCTGATCACCCAAGACCTGCGTGAGGAATGCCGGCTGTGGGGATACTTCTGCCAGATTTCCGACAGCACCACTTCTTACGGCTCCTACAGCGGCGCGGTGCCCAACGAAAAAATCACCTGGGGCAAACTCGACCGCAACACGCCGCGCTTCATCATCGAATCCGACGCTTCCATCGTGGCGCCGCTCATCTTCGCGTACGTGCTGGAAACCTAGCTCCGCGGGTGCGTGATGGAAAACCGCGAAGTCGCACGTATCCTTCGCGAGACCTCGAAACTTTTGGAAATCGACGGTGCCCTCATCGGCCGTTACCGCAGTTACGACCGCACCGCCGACCTGATCTCCAGTCTCTCCGAATCCATTGAAGAGCTGGCCCGCGATCTCAAAAAGCTCACCGCGCTTCCCGGCATTGGCGACCGCATGGCCCGGCACATCCGCGAAATCCTCGAAACCGGGGATTTCAGCCTCCGCAAGGAACTGCTCGAGAAATACCCGGTCGAGATCCTCGGCCTGCTGGCGTTGCCGTCGCTCGGCCCCAAGAAGGCTTGCCTGCTGTGGGAAGCGTTTCAGGCCAGCACCGTCGCACAGGTGGAGCAGCTGGCGCGGGAAGGCAAGCTGCGCGACCTTCCCGGCTTTGGCAAAAAAACCGAGGATAACATTCTCAAATCCATCGAAGTCTTCAAGAAATCGGCGGGGCGCTTCCTCCTGGATTTTGCGGAGCGCGAAGCCGCAAAATTGATCGAATATATTTCGGCTTTCGACGTCCAGGGTTTCGATGCCCAGGCTTCGCCGCCCGCACCGCCCCAGCAGGGCAAACTTATCCAATCGCTTACCGTGGCCGGATCGCTGCGGCGGAGCCGGGAAACCGTGGGCGACCTCGATTTGCTTCTCACTCTCGCGCCGCGAGAGGACGGCGCAGACCGGGATACCGAAGAAATTGCGGCGCTCGCGCGGCATATTTTGGCCTACGGGCCCATCGAACAGGTGCTGGCGCAAGGCGAAAATAAGGTGAGCTTCCGCCTGGTGCATGGGTTGCAGGTGGACGTACGCCTGCTGCAACCGGAGAACTTCGGCGCAGCGCTGATCTATTTCACCGGGTCGAAGGAACATAACGTGGCCCTGCGCGGCCGCGCCCTGAAAATGGGCTACACGCTCAACGAATACCAGTTGGCCCAGGTTGCCGACGAAGGAGGGATCGCCAGCGCAGCCCGGGTCGAGGCCGACGCGCGGGTCGCCGGCGCTACTGAAGAAGAAGTTTACGCGAGGCTGGGACTCGACTTCATTCCGCCGGAGTTGCGCGAGAATTGCGGTGAAATCGAGGCCGCCGCGCAGCACCGACTCCCCGCCCTCATCGAGCTGGGGGACCTTCGCGGCGATTTGCAGATGCATACGACGGCCAGCGACGGCCAGTACTCGATCGAAGCCATGGCCGAGGCGGCGCGCGCGCTCGGATACGAGTACATCGCCATCACCGATCACAGCAAGGCGCTCGCGTTCGCCAACGGCATGGACGAAGCGCGCACCCTCGAGCAGGCACGCAAAATTCGCGCCGCGAACGAACGCGAGCCCGGCATTCGCCTCCTGGCAGGCATTGAAGTGGACGTATTGAAGGATGGCCGCCTCGATCTGCCGGACGAAGTTCTCGCCGAACTCGACATCGTGGTCGTTTCCGTGCACTCCTTTATGGGCCTGGAACCGAGCGCGATGACCGAGCGCATGCTCGCAGCCATCGAAAATCCGTACACGCAAATCATCGGGCACCCCACCGGGCGTTTGCTGCTCAGGCGCGACGCTTTCGCCTACGACATGGAGCGCATTCTCGATGCGGCGCGCCGGCACGGCGTGGCCATGGAGTGCAATGCCGCGCCCGACCGGCTGGACCTGAAAGACGTTTACCTGCGCATGGCCAAAGAGCGCGGCGTTCGAGTGGTAATCTCGACCGACGCGCACTCGACGCGCGGGCTGGACCTGATGCGGTACGGCGTACAGATGGCGCGGCGCGGCTGGATCGAAAAAAAGGATGTGCTCAACGCGCTGCCCCTCCCGGAAATGCTGGCCGCGCTGCGTGCCCGGCCGGGCGCAGCCGCGCGACGGATGGCGGCCGACGTCTGACTGCGGCGTGGAATGTTTTGACGGTCCGCGGTATTTTCGGGCGTAGACTCGGCTGGCGCGGAACGCGGAGGCCAAAGCTCCTATTTCGTTTCCACGTTGCAATTCGGGCCGGTTTTCCGCATCATATTCACCTTTGCCCGCGCGTGAATTTTCGCCAGCGTGTTCAAGCTGGGCGCCCACCGCGCAACTTGTCTTCAGCATACGGGTGTGGGCTCTACTTGGAGCCCGCGTAAATCAAAGATATTAACGGAGGCTAAAAAAAAGAATGCGCCGGCCGACTACGATTGCACCGCCCAAGGGAAACCTGGGTGTCCTGACTGTGGGGATGGGAGCGGTGGCGACGACCTTCATGGCCGGCGTCGATCTGATTCGCAACAATGCCGCGCAGCCGGTCGGCTCCACGACGCAACTCGGCACTATACGCCTGGGAAAACGAACCGAGGGACGCACGCCGCTGATCAAGGATTTCGTGCCGCTGGACCCGCTCGAAAATCTGGTTTTCGGCGGCTGGGACCTTTTTCCGGATACCGCCTATGAAGCTGCGGCGCATGCCGCAGTGCTGTCTTCCGAGGATCTCGCCAAGGCCAAGAAATTTCTCTCCGGCATCCGTCCGATGAAGGCGGCCTTCGACCGCAATTACGTGAAGCGCCTCGACGGGCCGAACGTCAAGAAGGCCAAAAATAAATACGAGCTGGCCCTCGAAATAAAAGAGGACATTGCGGAGTTTCGCAAGAAGTCCAAGGCCTCGCGCTGCGTGGTGATCTGGTGCGGCTCGACGGAAATTTTCCTCACGCCGGAAGAAGTGCACTCGACGGCGAAAAAATTCGAGGAGGGCATGAAGAAAAATCATCCCGCGATCGCCCCCTCGATGCTGTACGCCTGGGCGGCGATCACTTCGGGCGTGCCCTTCGCCAATGGGGCGCCGAATTTGACTGTAGATATTCCCGCAATGCAAGAGCTGGCAGTCGAGCATGACGTTCCGATTTGCGGCAAGGACTTCAAGACGGGACAGACACTGCTGAAGACCATCCTGGCTCCCGGCTTGAAGGCGCGGATGATTGGGCTCAACGGCTGGTTTTCGACCAACATCCTGGGAAATCGCGACGGCGAAGTGCTCGAGGATCCCGAATCGTTCAAGACCAAGGAAGAATCGAAGCTCGGGGTGCTCGAATACATCCTGCAGCCCAAGCTTTATCCCAATCTCTACGGCAATATCTGCCACAAGGTGCGCATCAACTACTATCCGCCGCGCGGAGACAACAAAGAAGGCTGGGACAATATCGATATTTTTGGGTGGCTCGGATATCCGATGCAGATCAAGGTGGATTTCCTGTGCCGCGACTCGATTTTGGCGGCGCCACTGGCGCTTGACTTGGTTCTATTCCTCGACCTGGCGCGGCGGGCCGGACTGCGCGGGATACAGGAATGGCTCAGCTTTTTCTTTAAGTCGCCGATGTGCGCGCCGGAGCTGTATCCCGAGCACGACCTGTTCATCCAGTCGATGAAAATGAAAAATACGCTGCGCTGGATGATGGGCGAGGAGTTGATCACCCATTTGGGCTCCGAGTATTACGATTAAACCGCCAACCCATCTAAAACGATGATATGAAGCATCGAAAACTTGCATTTTACTCGGAATACGGAGTGCCAGTATTGTGTTTCCAGGCGTCGCCGGTGGCACGCTCTCAATCGAAGTGATGCGTTCATGCGTCGGACGTTTTGCCCGGCGTTTCATTGACGGAAGATTGCGCTTTACGATATCGTCCCGCTTTTCATATCTGTTTCCCAAACTAAGGCAGCTAAAGGAGAGCGAATGGATCCCAAGGGCGTGCTTGAATTTGCCAATAAAAATGGCGCAAAAATACTCGATCTGCGGTTCACTGACCTTCCCGGGCTGTGGCAGCACGTGAGCTACCCGATTGGGGAACTCGAAGAAAGCTCCTTTAAAGAGGGTTTTGGGTTTGACGGCAGTTCGATTCGCGGATGGCAATCGATTCACGAATCCGACATGCTGCTGATGCCGGACCCGGACACGGCATTCATGGATCCGTTCCGCGATACGCCGACGCTGGTCATGATCTGCAACGTGGGAGACCCGATCACCAAGAAACCTTACCCGCGGGATCCTCGTCAAGTTGCGCTCAAGGCTGAGGCTTACGTCAGCGGCAGCGGCGTGGCGGATAAGGCCTTCTTCGGCGCCGAGGCGGAGTTCTTCATTTTCGACAGCATCCGGTTCGATTCCCAGCCGCAGCACAGCTTCTACTACATCGATTCGGATGAGGGCCGCTGGAACACGGGCCGCGAGGAGCACAACCTCGGATATCGGCCGCGCTACAAGGAAGGCTACTTCCCCGCCCCGCCCATGGACCATTTCCAGGATCTGCGCACCGAAATGGTGATGAAGATGATCGAGGTGGGGATGGATATCGAATGCCATCACCACGAAGTCGCCACCGGCGGCCAGTGCGAAATCGATCAGCGCTTCGACACGCTGGTGAAGTCCGCCGACAATATGCTGAAGTACAAGTTCGTCATCAAGAGCGTCGCGCAGCAGTACGGCAAGACGGTCACGTTCATGCCCAAGCCGATCTTTGGCGACAATGGTTCGGGCATGCATACTCACCAGTCGCTGTGGCTGAAAGGCCAACCACTTTTTTCCGGCGATAAGTATGCCGGCCTGTCTGAGTTGGCGCTGTGGTATGCGGGCGGGTTGCTCAAGCACGCGCGCAGCATTTCGGCATTTTCGGCGCCGACGACCAATTCCTATAAGCGGCTGGTGCCCGGTTACGAAGCGCCGGTGAACCTGGCGTATTCGAGCCGCAACCGCTCGGCCGCAGTGCGCATTCCGATGTACTCGACCAATCCCAAGGCCAAGCGGCTGGAGTTCCGCCCGCCCGATCCTTCGTGCAATCCCTACCTCGCTTTGCGGCGATGGTGATGGCGGGGCTCGACGGCATCGAGAACAAGATCGATCCCGGCAAGCCGCTCGACAAGGATATTTTCGATTTGTCGAAGGAAGAATCGAAGAGCGTCCCTTGATGCCCGGCTCGCTCGACGAAGCGCTCGACGCTTTGGAGAGCGATCACGAATATTTGATGAAGGGCGGCGTCTTCAGCCAGGATCTGATCGACGTGTGGATCGAATACAAGCGGAAGAATGAGGCGGATCCGGTGCGGATGCGGCCGCATCCGTACGAATTCCACCTGTATTACGACATCTAGAGTTGCGTCGTGATCTAAAGCTGCTTCGTGTGACAAGGCGGGTGAGGCTGTAAATTGTTTGTTTTCAGGGCCGGGGCCGAGAGGCTCCGGCCTTTTCGTTTTTTCTCGGCGGAGGGGACCCCTACCCCCTATGTTTTCTGCAAGGATGTGATTCGATGGGAGTTGCGGCGCGATTTAGCGAAGGATATGATTCCGCGGGACTTAGCTGGGATTCCGCAAGATGGCGAGGCCGAGGCGATGTTCATATACAATGATACCAGCACCAGTCAATAACTTGTGCAGTAAATCAATTCAAGGCGCTTGTGTTTTCATATCCTTGTGGAGAGCGTAAATTAATCGGACGATAGAGTCCCACGTTGCGAAGCGAAACATGGAGCACACCGCCGCAACGGAGCATGCCCAAATACCGGCTGTTCAAGTTGCTCGCGTATAATCCTGGGCCAGGAGGGGATCCAAGACGGCGAAAAAAGGAACTGTACATTGAACGGCGGGATGAAGGAGATTACGCGATCCGACGACCAGGTTCAAAGAAAGCCAGCGACACTAGACCAACCCAGGCGGAAGCCATCGAAAGGGCGGTAGAAATTGAACCTGATGCGGCCATTCACGTGGAGCGCGTGCGGGACACCACTAAGGGCTCTAGGGACAAGTGGCGCAAACCTTAAGTCGGGTCAGCAGAATCGTAGATTGGCCTATTGCGCCGAGGACATCGGCGGCCCGATTGGATGCTGACGGATTAACTCAACAGCCTTGTCAATCGAATAGCCGATGACGATACCTGTATTAGTCGGAACGATCTGATCCGTGTCTTTCAACCTTGCCTTGTGGCCGTTCGGTAGCGTGATGACTCGCCATTGTTCAATTTGCCCAATATCCTCACCTGGTTGGATTTCTATTGGCGTTGTGACTGGGACTAAATCAGGCTGGAACCCGGCGATAACACCCGCCACCTTGTAGATATCACCGCGATAAATGTCTTTGAAGATGATCGGCGCGCCTGAAAAACCGAAGTTACTGCGCCCGTCAAGCAAAATCACCCCATTGTTGACTACCGACACTGTACCTTTGTTTACGGACGGTATCATTAACAGGCCGTTGACAGTCTTTATTGACGACGGGCTAGCGTATCCGAACGGGAAACCGGCAAAATATATGTCCTGTCCCAGTGTTAAGCCATCCGTGGTTGGTTCCATCGAAACCGGCTCAGTTAGTTGGTTAGGCGGAATCAGAACGGCTATATCGACTGGGTCGTCACAACGAAACACCTGAACCCTTGGTGGGAACCCATTGCTGTCCCTTCGCAAGTTCGACGGAATCTCCCTGCTTGAAACCTGCTACAACGTGCTTTGCTGTAATGAGGTACTGCCGTCCGTCGACTTCGATAGTGAAACTAGTTCCCGTGATTCCAGTGGTGCCGCCAACGCGGATCCTCAAAATCTTGGAAAGGACTCCTATTGTTAACTGCGCATGCGTTTCCGGAGGGACCGCCACAAGAAGGCCCAGAACACAAGCCATTATGCAGTAAGTGGTTGTGGGGGTATGTGTTCTTGTTAACATCGGAACCTCACCATGAGGATCAGGGTCGGGCTTTTCGCAGATTTGTGGGAAGAAGCCCGTCGATCTCGTCATCACTAAAGGTGAACTCGCCGGATTTCAACGCGGCGGTTGCTTCAGCGTATGCTTCGGGGGACGTGTTAGGCGCAAATTTATAGAATCCAGTGAGTTCTCGCGTAATACTTTCGAGGCGTGCTTGCAGTTGATTCACCTGTTCCGACGGCATATGACATCGCCCTATAAGAATAAGTAACTCCTCCCGGAGCCATAACAATTCCTTTGCTGCTGTCCTGCGGCTATTCTCCTTTCCAATAGAGTCAAAACTGCTTTGCCACAGAATGAAGGCTGTCGTGGCAGAGGCCACCATTGCGGTCAGTATGAGTAGCCATAATGGCCTAAGTGCCGCTGAAGTTATGGCAAACAGAGTGGTCGCGAACGTAAGGGCGATGTTTACGCGGCTCATCGCGCAGACTTTTCTGCTCCCATATCTCTCTTTCTTTTTCGTGTGTCTTGTGGCTGTAGACAGTGCGGCCGTAGAGTTCCCGCGTAACACCCAAAACGTATTCTCGTCCGTCCTCGTGATTCATGCCGACAATCGCGCGGTCGCGACCGCATATGAAGAACGAAACTGGTCTCCGAAAATCTTTTGCCATTCCATAGTAGAAAGCACGTCATTATCTGCGCGTTCGTACTCACACGCTCTGAGGGATCCGTTATGGGCGCTCTGGCATTTGCTGACCCAGTTGTTCCCAAGTTGGATAATTTCCTGAGTTCCCGGAACACGAGTCCATCCGTCGCTGAAGGCAAGCAGGAATTCGAAGAAGTCCCGGGCAAGCCAATCGTAGTAGTAAAAAGTGCGATGCCTAAACGGCCACTGCTGTACGAAGAGACACGCAAGGACCTCCAGAGATATGGATTTGATTTCTACCGAGCACTGACGTTTCCATGATTTAAGCATTATTAAGAGATGTGTTGCCTTATTACCGCTCTGAGAATCGGCATAAGCGATCGCTCGAAATTCGGCTGTTGGATTCGAAACGCGCCAACTACCTCCGTCCTTTGTGTGTGCAGTAATGTAGGTTCCATCCATTCGGGCGAATGCTGGGGCGATTTCAACGCTGTACGTCTGAAACGGGGCGAGGACTACTTGACCGTCGGCGCGTAAATCAGTGTTCGGAAACGTAGTGAGCAACGTCCGTTTCATCTCCTGTAGCAGCTGCGATTGTTTGTTGCCAATTAATCGTTCAGTCCGGTTGTACTCACTACTGGGAAGAAGGAATAGCATGTCGAGATCAGACGGCGGCCGGCTCGCCGTTCCTTTGCCGTAAAATCCGACTTTCACGTAGCAGTGCGGATCGAATTCGCCGGCGTAATACTCACCCCAGAGGCACCGTGCAACACGCGCTGCCTTATTTTCCGCATCGGCACGTTCGGCAGCCTGGAGCTCGAGTTCGGCCAGGAACTGCATAAAATGAGGAATAACATAAATCCACACCTAGCACCTCGATTCTCGCCAGGTGCTCGGGTGTGTCGTCCAACACTTCAAACGGCAACGTCGATAGCTGGCACTGGGGAGAGTCTCTTACAGTCTGAAATATATCATATACTATTACTAGACCCTAGAAACTGAAAATGCTGATACCTTGCGCTTTTCGCGAGCCCAGCGGCAATCTAAACCTCATCCGCGAACACATCCTGGAGGGGTGCGGAAAGTTTGATTTTCCTGCGATTATCCTCAACTCGGCTGACGGGTCGATGCGGATGAAGTTCTGTTTAGATTTGGAGTAGAACGAAACTCTACTCGAAGGCCACTCCTTCGGATGAGTGACCACATCCCGCGTCAACGGATTCATGTGCAAGTCAAACAGCACCGACGCTTACAAGGCAGGGGTCGGGCAGCCAGCAATCCAAGTCTAAACTTTCGTGAGGGCCACTCGGCAGGGCTCCGAGTGGGTAACTTCTGTAAGGGAGCGCGTTCGAGCATTGAGGTTCACGCACCACGCGGAAAAAGGCGGAAGGCTTGCCACCCCGCCTATGCCGTTTCGCGTCATGGGGTGGCCGCAGCTCATCTCGGAAAAAGCTCCACTTTTGCGGAAAGCGCAAAAATGGGGCACCCGCCAGGACCACTCCTTCGGATGAGTGAGCAATTCCCGCTCCAACGGATTCATGTGCAAGGCAAACAGCACCGAACCTTAAAAACCAAAGGAATCGGGCACCCGGCAATTCAAGACTAAACTTTCGTTAGGCCCACTCGCAAAGGACTGCGAGTGGGTAACTCCTCTGAGGGAGCACGTTCGAGCGTTGAGTCTTCGCGCAAAACGCGGATTGCTTGCTGGTTCGGCGTTTAAGGCTAACAGCACACAGGCACGAATGCCTGTGCTACTAAAGGCAATCAGGTGCGGTGCGCGACCTGGTCGACGGCGCTTGGTTGGCGTCCTTCTCACTTTACAACTGCGGATGAATTCGGAGCCCGGGGAAAGTTACTTGGCGCTTGACGTACCGGGATGGCAGCATGCCGTGGTGTGATTTTGGCAAGTGAAAAACGCGGAGTTTGCAACTGGCCTCGAAAACCTGACGAGACAAGGCACACAACCCCACTTTTGCAAGAAGCGCAAAAATGGGCCACCCCGCCGAAGGTGCGCAAATCTATCTTGAGCGCGTTGAATTGTGTAATGCTTTCGGCGCCCGCCTGAGGCGAGGTTGCGAGATTTGCAAATCGCGCAGAGAATTATCCAGCAACGAAGAAGCGATATATTATTGATTCGATAATTACTTTACCATTATGTTATGCGGGGGCTGGGGCGGCTCAGAGCAATTTGCAGGCCTCGTGAAATTCCAGACGCGGGCTGCGCGGGAAGAGTTTGGACGGATCGCCGTAGCCGAGATTGCACAAGAAATTGGATTTGATACGGCTCGCTGGAAATTCGTCTTCGCTCCTGGCGATTTCGGAGCTTCCAGGCGAAAAGAACTCCTCATCCACTTTTTCATTATTGAACCCCGACATGGGGCCGCAATCCAAGCCGACGGCGCGGGCGGCAAGAATGAAATAACCGCCTTGCAAAGTGCCGTTGCGAAACGCCGAGACTTCGGCCAACTGCGGTGAATTGGCGAAGATATCGCGCATGCGGGGATTGTGCGGGAAAAGCCTGGGCAGCTTTTCATAGAAATTCATATCGTAAGCGACGATCGCCGTCACGGGCGCTTGCATCGTTTTTTCCACGTTCATGGGAGACAAGGCGGGCCGCAGCCTTTCTTTCGCTTGCGGCGTTCTGAGGAAGAGAATGCGCGCGGGGCACATATTGGCGCTGGTGGGTCCCCATTTCATCAGGTCGTAAAGCCTGTGCAGCAGGTCGTCGCTGACGGGACGATCGAGCCAGGCGTTATGGGTGCGGGCCTGGCGAAGCAAAATGTCCAGCGCTTGATCGTCAACTTGATGGGTCATATGGTCTCCTCGAATGGTCAAACAAAGTAGAGCCCGCACCCGGGGCTCTTCCGCGCCGGTTGGTGTTGTATTACTTCATTCCGGCGGGGCAGGTGGCGCCAGCCCACTTGCCGGTCGCAGAATAGGTTCCTTGCATGTTCATCGGGCCGCTCACGGTGAGTTGGCCCGTGCCTTTGACGTTTTCGGAGTCGAGGGCCTCCAGGCTCATCGTAAAATCGACCTTGCCCTGGCCCTCGGGCATGCAGGTACCGGTGGCTTCCATCTTGCTGCCGGTGGAACTCACCACGGTCCAATTACACTTGGCCTTGGGGTCGGTAAACGGGTACTTGTCCAAATCTTCTTTTTTCACACAGGATTTATAGGTGGTCGTGGTTGGCGCCGGCATCCCATTTATTTTGCTGACCATGGTTACCTGCCACAGACCTGTCTTGACGTTGAGAGGCTCGAGGGTGGCCGCCAAGATAACTGTCGCCGACAAAACAACTGCAACAAGGAAAACGATCTTTCGCATTTCTTCCTCCTGGAGATTTGGGGGTCACGCACTACTCGCGGCATGTGGTGAGAAAGGCTTCAAGAACGCGGCAACGATCGGTTTCGAGCAGGTCACCAGCCTCCCCAAAAGTATTTCTGCGCGGGTAAAGACCGAGAACATTTGAGTTCTATACACCCAACGGGAACACCCCGCAAGCGCGGAAAAGGGCCGGGGAATGGCGGGGCCTTCGCCGGCCACGACCGCCGGGAGGTTCGTGTAAGAAAGAACGGTTCTTGCCTGCAATTTTCGAATCGATCCGATGCAAACAATCCATCGATGAGGGCCTTGATTCAGTGCGGCTGGCCTCTGACAATAAACGTCGCGGTGGTGGACAAGAAAAAGAATCGTACACAAATTTTACACCCGGGGCTCGGTCCGTCTCGCGCGACGGCCGCAAATCTGGACTCGGTTGCGGCGGCTCGATTGTGGCGGGTCGATCGCGGCGGTCGGGGATATTCCGGCCCTAAAGGAGATCGATGACGAAATACAGACTCGAGTACATCTGGCTTGACGGCAAAAAGCCGGTTCCGGAGCTGCGCGGGAAAACTCTAATCAAGGAATTTGCGCAGCCGCCCAAGCTTGCTGATATGCCGAATTGGGGTTTTGACGGCAGCTCCACCATGCAGGCCGAGGGCAAAAGTTCTGACTGCGTGCTAAAACCTGTCGCTCTGTATCCTGATGGCGCCCGCAAGGACGGTTACATCGTTCTAAGCGAAGTGCTGCATGCGGATGGTACGCCGCATTCCACCAACATGCGCGCTACGATCGAGGACGATCCTGACTTGTGGGTTGGTTTCGAGCAGGAATATTTTCTTTATAAGGATGGGCGTCCACTCGGTTTCCCGGAAAACGGCTATCCTAGCACCCCCCAAGGGCCCTATTACTGCGGAGTGGGCTACAAATATATGGGCAGCGTGGCCCGTCAAATCGTGAACGAACACCTGGACCTCTGTCTTACCGCCGGCATCAATCATCAGGGCATCAACGCTGAAGTTGCCAAAGGCCAGTGGGAATTCCAGATCTTCGCGAAAGGGTCTGCCAAGGCGGCTGACGACACCTGGACGGCCCGGTATTTAATGATGCGGCTAACCGAGAAATACGAAGTGGATGTGGTGTTGCATTGCAAGCCGATCAAAGGCGATTGGAATGGATCGGGCATGCACTGCAACTTCTCGACGAAATATATCCGCGAAGTCGGCGGCAAGGAATATTTTGAAGAGCCTCATGAAGGCGTTCTCGAAGAACGTCGCCGAGCACATCGCCGTATATGGCCCGGATAACCATCTGCGTTTGACCGGTCTGCACGAAACGCAAGCCATCGACAAATTCAACTACGGTCTCTCCGATCGGGGAGCTTCGGTCCGGCTGCCGATTCATTTCATCAAGGACGGCTACAAGGGCTATCTGGAGGATCGCCGCCCGAACTCCGAAGGTGATCCCTACCAAATCGTTTCGCGCATTCTGGAGACGATCAATGGCGTGGCGAAACCCGATTTGGTGGGATCGCGATAAACGCATTATAAAAGAGCGCCCCTTTAAAGTAGGTTCTGGAAAGCCCGCCGGGTGTTGCCGGTGGGCTTTCCTGTTTCCGGGCGGCGGGATTCCAGATCAGCGAAGCACCACGCGCAGCGATGCGGCCGCCAGCAAGGTTCGTGGCAGCACGATTTGAAGACGGCATTGGAAGAATGTCCGAGCATCAGGCGGCGCAGAAGCGCGATGCGGGGGTTGCCAGACTGTGTTATTGTTTTTCGGGCGCGCGAGCCTGAACGAAAAAGGCTCGCGAACCGGCACGCAGACCTGTTCAGGAGCACGGGGGGCGTCTGCGCCACTGCCGGGGTGGGACGCGCGGCACGCGCGTTCGAAAAACCGAAAATCGAGGTATTGAATTCATGAAGCCGTCCTACAACTCTCAGCGCGTTCCGACAGATGGCGAGGCCATCGAATATTCCGGCGGAACGTTTCGTATTCCCGACAAACCGATCGTGCCGTTTATTGAAGGCGACGGCACGGGGCGCGATATCTGGAAGGCTTCGCGGCGCGTGTTTGATGCCGCGGTGGAGCAGGCGTATAGAGGTAAGCGGCGGGTGATCTGGTTCGAGGTGTTCGCGGGAGAGAAGGCGTTCAACCAGTTCCGGGAATGGCTGCCGCAGGAGACGGTGGACGCGGTGCGCGACTTCCGCATCGCCATCAAGGGGCCGCTGACGACGCCGGTGGGCGGAGGGATACGCTCTTTGAACGTGGCGCTGCGGCAACTGCTCGATCTGTACGCCTGCGTGCGGCCGGTGCGCTACTTTCCCGGCGTACCTTCGCCGGTGCGGCATCCCGAGCGGATGAACGTGGTGATTTACCGCGAAAATACCGAGGACGTTTACATGGGGATCGAGTGGCAGTCGGGAACGCCGGAAGTTAAAAAGCTGCTGGAATTTCTGAATAACGAGATGTTGGGCGGCGGGGCGAAACAGATTCGGTGGGACTCCGGGGTGGGCATCAAGCCGATATCGCCGACGGGGACCAAGCGGCTGGTGCGCGCGGCCATCGTGTACGCGATCAAGAACGGGCGGCGAGTCGTGACGCTGATGCACAAGGGCAACATCCAGAAGTTTACCGAAGGCGCGTTTCGCGACTGGGGCTACGAGGTGGCCAAAGAGGAATTTCGCGCGGAGATCATCACGGAGCGGGAGAGCTGGATCCTGGACAATGTGGAGAAGAATCCGGGGCTGAGCGTCGAGCAGAATGCCGCGATGATCGAGCCGGGTCTGCAGCAAGGCACGGAAAAGCTGCGCACCGAGATATATGCGGAAGTTCAGGGCGTGTTGAACACGATTCAAGCGACGCACGGCAAGGGGCAGTGGAAGCGGAAGATTATGATCAACGACCGCATCGCCGACTCGATTTTTCAGCAGATTCTTACGCGCGCGGATGAGTACCAGGTGCTGGCGACGCCGAATTTGAACGGCGATTACATTTCCGATGCCGCGGCCGCGCAAGTGGGGGGCCTGGGGATGGCCCCGGGAGCGAATATCGGCGATGGCTACGGGGTATTCGAGGCCACGCACGGCACCGCGCCCAAGTATGCGGATAAAGACGTGATCAACCCGAGCTCGGTGATGCTGTCGGGGGCCATGATGTTCGAGTTCATGGGCTGGGGCGAGGCGGCGCGGCTGATCGAAGACGGAATTGAGCGCACGATCAGGCAGAAACGCGTGACGTATGACCTGGAGCGGCTGATGGAGGGCGCGCAGAAGCTGCGCACTTCGGAATTTGCCGCAGCCATCATAGAGAATATGCATACCGGGGTACCCGCCGACTAGCGCGGCAGCGCGGCAGTCGAGTTGCAGGCGGGCACATTATCGCCGGGTTATCGGCGGGCAAAAGAATCGCGCGGCAATTCCACCGCACATATGAATGTTTCCAATCTCAATTGAAGGAGTCGCCTGAATGCGTAGGAAAGTGACCGTGGTAGGGGGAGGGTTCGTCGGCTCGACGACTGCCCAGCGTATTGTCGACAGCGGCCTGGCCGATGTCGTGCTCACCGATATTCTGGAAGGCTCACCCGCGGGCAAAGCGCTCGACATGCTTGAATCCGCGGCGGTCACACGCTCAGACGCCAGCGTAAAGGGCATCTCCACCGGCGGAGGCGATTATAGAGAAACGGCGAACAGCGATCTGGTGGTGATTACCGCCGGCTTTCCGCGCAAACCAGGCATGAGCCGCGATGATTTGCTGCGGGCCAACTACGATGTGGTCAAAGGGGTGGTGGAAGCAATCGTCAAACTTTCACCAAACGCGATTTTGATCGTGGTGACTAATCCGCTCGATGCCATGGCGCAGGCGGCGTATAAGATTAGCGGATTTTCGAAGAATCGCGTGATCGGCATGGCCGGGGTGCTGGACTCGGCGCGTATGAGCACGTTCGTGGCGCAGGAACTGGGCGTATCGGTGGAAAATGTGCATTGCTTTGTGCTGGGCGGGCACGGGGACGACATGACGCCTTTGCCGCGGTATTCGACGGTGGCGGGCATTCCGTTGCCCGACCTGCTTCCGCAAGAGCGCATCGACGCCATCGTCGAGCGCACGCGCAAAGGTGGCATCGAAATCGTCAATTTATTAAAGACGGGCTCGGCATACTACGCGCCCTCGGCGGCGGTGTTTGACATGGTGGAAGCGATTCTCAAAGACAAGAAGAAGATCCTGCCGTGCGCCGTGTACCTTGAAGGCGAGTACGGCATCAACGGGCTATTTGTGGGCGTGCCGGTAAAACTCGGGGCGCGCGGGGCCGAGGAGATCATTCAGATCAAGCTGACGCCGGAAGAAAATAAGGAGTTGCAGAAGTCCGCCGCGTCGGTGCGGGAACTGGTAAGCGTGCTCGGCGTGTAGTTTGCGGCCTGCGCCTTAGCGTTTAGCGCAGGTTTACGATCGGCAGTGAGGGCCCTCCACGCGGAGGGCCCTTTTTTATGGAGAGGCTTTCGTGCTGTGCAACACTGCGACTTCGGTGTTGCTACTGTTTTGGCGTTGCCGGAGATCTCGCGGCGCTTGCCGGGGCTGCGCCAGTCATGGCTTCCGGAGCATTCGCAGGGGCGGGCCCGACGCGCTGCACGACGACGTGCTGGATGTGGACGGCCATCAGGGGCTTATCGTTCGTGTCGCGCTTGACGCGCGCGATGGCCTTCACGGCGTCGGGATTATCGCATTGCCCCCAAATGGTGTAGCCGCCATTCAACGCCGGGTTGGGCACCTCGGTGATGAAGAATTGGCTGGCATTGGTATTGGGGCCGGCATTGGCCATCGCCAGCCGCCCTGGAACGTCAAAGTTCAGGCCCGGCGAGTTTTCGTTCTTGTAGGGGAAGCCGGGGCCTTCCGGGCCGCCCGTGCCGGTTCCCAGCGGGTCACCGCCCTGAATCATGAAACCCGGAATCACGCGATGAAAGGTAAGGCCGTCGAAGAATTTCTTGTGCACGGTTTGTTTGGTGGAGGGATCGATATAGGAGATTTTTCCGATGGCCAAGCCTACCATTTTGCCAACGGTCACAGGCGATTCCTTCTCGAATAGCTTGCAGGAGATCGCCCCCATATCGGTTTGAAACGTAAAGTAGAGACCCGGGTCGCGGCCGGCGGTCGAAGCTGTGGACTCCTGAGCAAATGCTGCAACGAGTGCGGACCCTGCCATGGCTGTCGTCAGCGCCGCGACGCCTATCCACATCAGCTTGCGTGTCAACATGTTCACCCCTTCTGTTTTGCACTTCGGTGCTGCTCTGTCTTGCCCCTCTGTTTTTTCCCTCTGGAAATTCCGGGAAAAGGTTTCATCCGGACGCGCAATATTTTACCTCAGAGGCGCTTGGAGCCGCTGAGCTAATCGGTCCCTTTCCGAGGTACCTGCGAGAGGAGCGATGCCGGCTCGGCGCGCGGCGCGCAGCGTTCGTGCGGCGCCAGGAATCGCGAGGCACACAGGGGATTTATAACCCTCCGCCGGCCTGCCCTAATTATCAACTATGCGCAACTGATTCACATGCGTAGGGAATATCGCATTTGACTATAATGAGCGGGGTTATAATTTTCCCCCGACCTGGTTAGGGAGGCGGGGTTAGGGGGACGCGGTCGATGGCTACGCGAGCCGCCACAGAACTGGAGCGCTTGCTCGATCGGGTAGAAAAGCGGCAGACCACTCTTGAGTCCGGGTGGGCGGGCCAGGTGGCGCAGGAAATCGGTAAGCTGTTCCGGGTGCAGCCGGACGAGGTCGCGGTGCTGGAGCTTTCGTCCCACGGCAAGGCGCTCAAATTCGTGCTGCCGGAAAAGCTGCAGGCCGTGGGCTCGATACCCCTCTCGAGCACCACCGCGCTCGCGGCGCGCACAGCGCGCGAGCGGCGGGCGGACGTCGTCAATAATTTCGCTTCTTCGCGGCATGCCACCGTCTTCGAGGGCGTGCCCCTGGGACGGCGCACCAGCGAATCCATCCAAAAAATCATGAGTATTCCGATTCTGAGCGGCGATGAAGTGCTTGGCGTGGCGCAAATTTGCCGCAAGGGCGATTCTGCGGGTGACGCCGGGCCGGATTTTTCGCCGAGAGATTTGAGCGAACTGCAGAGCCTGAACGCCGCGCTGGGAAGGTTCCTTGCTCTGCACAGGACGGTTTAGCATGCGCCGCGGCTTCGCCATTTCGCGCCAAATACCGGCGATACTGATTTTCGCTGCGGCCATCGGTTTGGTGGGCGGCTTAGCGGGCGGTTTGGCAGCTGCTTCACGCATTGCCGGAAATGCTTGGGGTTGGCGTGGGAACGTCGCCGAACCCCGCCAGGGACCCGCAAATTCGGACAGGGTTCACCTGGTATTGCTGGGGACAACCGACCTGCACGGGCGCATCGAGCCTCTGGACTACTGGACGAACAAGCCCGCCAATCTGGGACTAGCGAAAATCGCGACGCTGATTCGGCAGGTGCGCACCGAACAACCGAACGTGCTGCTGTTTGACTCGGGTGACGCGATTCAGGGCACGCCCCTGGCCTACTACTTCGCGCGAAAAGAAACTTCGCGGGCCAATCCCCTGATACTGGCGATGAACGCCCTGGATTATGACGCGATGGCCGTGGGCAATCACGAGTTCAATTTCGGATTGGGGCTGCTGTTGAAAGTAAAGGGCGAAGCGCATTTCCCCATACTGGGGGCGAATGTGCGCTCGGGCTGCCGCGAATGCGCGAATTATTTTCAGCCCTACGTCATCAAGCGTATCGCAGGATTGCGGGTGGGCATTGTAGGATTTGTGACGCCGAGCATTCCTTCGTTCGAAATTCCCGAGAATTATAAGGGTTATACGTTCGAGCCCATTGTCGAGGCGGCACGGCGCGTGATTCCCGAAGTGCGCCGGCAGGCGGACGTGGTGATCGTGCTTTCGCATTCAGGACTCGGTCCCGACCCGGAAGCGGGCACGGGCGACGATCCCCGCTACCTCGATCTTCCTGGGGAGCAAACGACGATTGAGCTAGCTGAAAAAGTGCCGGGGATTGACGTCATCCTGTTCGGACACACGCACCAGGAGCTGGCCGGGCGGATTATTCATGGGGCGCTACTGGTACAGGCGAAAAACTGGGGCGCGTCGCTGGCGCGCGTAGATATGGACGTGGATCGCGATGCGGAAGGCCAGTGGCGCGTGGAGCAAAAACGCTCGACGCTGCTCCCAGTAACGGCGGCGACGCCCGTGGATTCGGCAATCGAGCGCCTCAACGAGCCTTACGAACGTGCCACCCAAACCTATCTCGATACCCGCGTGGCCGTCGCCGCGAAAACGCTGAGCGGCGAGACGGAGCGCTACGAGGACGGGCCGCTGGTCGACCTGATCCAAAAAGTGCAGCTCGTGTATGGACACGCCGACGTTTCACTGGCGACGATGTTTGTCCCCACGATGCGCATTCAGGCGGGAGACGTAACGGTGCGCCAAGCCTCGGAATTGTACCCGTACGACAACATCTTATATGTAGTGCAAATGAGCGGAGCGCAGTTGCGCCAGGCGCTCGAGCACGCCGCCAGCTTTTATTCGGGATGGCCCCTGGGGCCGGGAGAAAAAGTGCACCTGCCGGGATATTACGCCGATTCCGCGGAAGGCGCGGGCGTGAGCTACACCATCGACCTGACGCGGCCCGTGGGGGACCGCATCGTGGGGCTGCGGTATCACGGAGCGCCTATCGATCCGGCGGCCAAACTTCGGGTGGCCATCAACAATTACCGATATTCCGGCGGCGGCGAATACGATTACAAAGGGCTGCCGGTTTTGTATCGCTCGCCGCAGGAGATGCGGGATCTGGTTATCGAATACCTGACGAGCACCGGCAAGATTCCGGCCGAGGCGGACCACCACTGGCGCATCGTGCCGCAGGAGGCTCTCGCAGCAATGCTGCGCGCCGCCCGCTCCGAGGATCATAGCGGATCCTTGCCGAGGCGAGGACCGCTATTCGCGCGTGCGCCGGACGGGCGCGCGGCCGAAACATCCGGCGGAACAATGTTCGCCTCTGGATGGGGCTTTCTTTGGAGGCCCCTCTCCGTTCGGCAATCCGGCGGCATTGCGGGGGAAACTTATTGACAGGTAACCCTCTTCTTGCTACTTTCGGCGAGTTTCAAATTTCGCGCTCGCGGTCGTTCAAGATAGGAGGCACCGCAGTCGGGCATCGTCAATGGCGTTCGTCGCGAAGCGTATTTTCCTCACCAAGGGCGTCGGCAAACATCGCGAGCGGCTCTCCAGTTTTGAGTTGGCTTTGCGTAATGCGGGCATTGCAGCCTGCAATATAGTGCGCGTCTCCTCGATTTTTCCTCCCAATTGCCGGCTCATCTCGCGCAGCGAGGGGCTGAAACATATCCGGCCCGGACAAGTGGCCTTCACGGTAATAAGTGAGAATTCCACGCGCGAGGCACACCGGCTGATCGCGGCGAGCATTGGCCTGGCGCTTCCGGCGGACAAACCCATGTATGGGTATCTCTCGGAACACCACTCGTTCGGTGAAACGGAGGAAGTAGCGGGCGAATATGCGGAAGAACTGGCGGCGGAGATGCTGGCCACCACGCTCAACGTGGAATTCGATCCCGATCTTTCCTGGGACGAAAAAAAAGAGGTCTATCGCATTTCCAACAAGATCGTGCGCACGATGAACATCACGCAGTCGGCGGTGGGCGATAAAAGGGGCTTGTGGACTACCGTGCTGGGCGCTGCGATTCTGCTGGGTGGGGACGACGATTAGTTCGGCTGCTGTGAGGCCCCCGAGCTTCTAGTGCGAGGTCGCTTCCGGCGGGACGTCTATTGGCGCATTCGGCACGTCCGCTGGCATGTTGCTGTGCGCAGCCCACGGTAATTTGTACGATATATTCACATGCTTACCGCTGCCAAAAGCCGGCGTTACCCTCGAATTGGCCTGCCCCATGGGATGACGGTGGAGTGGCAAGCGGGCGGGTCACACGAGATCGCGCGTGTGGCGACACTCGGCCTGGGGGGTCTGTTCATCGACGTCGAGAATCCGCGGCCGCTCGGCGACGTCATTCAATTGTTTTTTCAGGTTCCCGACGGTGAGGTGCGCGCGCGCGCCATCGTCCGAGATTCGCACCCGGGAAAAGGGATGGGCGTCGAATTCACATTCATGGCTTCAGAAGCCCGCGCGCGTCTGAATCGGCTGCTTGCGAAGCTGCTATCGCTCAAATCCTAGGGCCATCAAAAGACGGCACTGAGTGTAAACTTCCGGCTGGCACCCACCTGCCTTCAATTCCCAACGCGGCGTGAAAGCGCTACTGGTCCGGCGGTGGCGCCGAATGTCGAGCGGCTTGCGCTTCCTCTGACAGCGTGCGAGATGCCTGTAGGGCGCTAGCCAGGCAAAGGAGCCATTCAAACTCCGCGTCACGGGCCTGGGTATTCCCGATGGAGTGCTCCAGAGGACGAAACGGCCAAGTCTTCGATGTCATCAGATCAGATACCTTCCGCGCCTTTATCTGTTTTACTGAACACGAAAACCGCGCGGAAGTTGCGGGAAATGGCGAAAATTGTTTCCGTGGGTGGCGCGCGATATGCGGGACCCACATTGTTGCCGCATACTGTGCAGGTATAGGGGAGCTTAGGCGAGCGTGTGGGACCAGCGGCCGGTATTGACGGGGCAAACATTGCTAGCGACAGACGGGGAAACGGCGAGAAGCGCATGCGATAGATATCAAGTCCGGGGTTGCGAGTGTGCACAGGAGCTTTGAATGATTCATTTCTATGGAGTTACGATCAGCCAATCGCTTCTTGGCTGGATTATCGTCGGGCTGCTCGCTGGTTGGATAGCGGGCGAGGTCAGCCGCGGGTCGGGCTTCGGATGCATTGGAAACATCCTCATTGGCCTGATCGGGTCAGTTCTGGGAGGGTGGATCTTTTCGAAGCTGGGCATTTTTGGAGGCGGATTTGTGTACAGCCTGGCGGCAGCGACCGTGGGCGCCGTGGCGCTGGTGGTGATTGCACGGCTGCTCGGCGGAGGCCGCAGGCGGATCTAGGCGAGCCGGTCTCCCAAGTTTTGTTGCGACACTGATCTTAACTGCTCACGTTGTGCAGTAGTGGCCAATCTTCCGCCATTTCCCTATTACCGGGCGGACGTAACGACCAGCCACTTTTGCACCGTATGGTAGGATGAACTGAACCGAAAGGAGCCGTATATTTTGAGTAAGCCTTCGCTGTGGGCTATTCCGCTGGGCGGTTTGGGCGAATTTGGGATGAACATGATGGCCCTCCGCTCGGGCGATGACATTTTAGTAATCGACGCGGGCATGATGTTCCCCGAAGATGAGCTGCTGGGCGTCGATATCGTTATCCCTGACATTACCTATCTGAAACAGCATCGCGCCATGGTTCGGGCCATCGTGCTGACGCACGGCCATGAAGATCATATTGGCGCGCTGCCTTACATCCTGCGCGATCTGAACGTGCCGATCTACGGGACAAGCTTCACGCTAGCGCTGGTGCGCAAGCGGCTGGCCGAACATGGCCTGCTCGACAGCGCAAATTTGCACGAGATCGCGCCTGGGGGCCGGTCGAAAATTGGCGCCTTTGAAGTGGAATACATCTACGTCACGCACAGCACGATCGATTGCGTGGCGCTGGCGGTGCGCACGCCGCTGGGTGTAATCATGCACACCGGCGACTTCAAGATGGATCCCACGCCGATCGACGGCTTGCCCTTCAATCTGCACGCCTTCGCGCGGTACGGCCAGGAAGGTGTGCTGGCCCTTTTCAGCGACAGCACCAACGTCGAAAGGCCCGGATACACGCCTTCGGAACGGCAAGTTTGGAGCCGGATCGAAGAACTGTGCCGCGCGGCGCCGCGCAAGGTGCTGATTTCCTGCTTCGCCAGTTCCATTCCACGCATCCAGCAGGTGATTAATATTGCCGCGGCGTGCGGGCGGAAAATCGGGTTTGTCGGACGGAGCATGGTCGACAACGTCGAGATCGCGCACACGTTGGGACGCTTGCATATTCCCGATGGCCTGGTCATCCGGCCGCAGGACTTGAAGACGTTCGATCCACAGAAAACGGTCGTCCTGGTCAGCGGCAGCCAGGCCGAGCCTCTTTCCTCGCTATCGCGGCTCTCCGTAAATAATCACCGGCTGCTCAGCGTGGATGCGAAGGACACTGTCATCCTGTCGGCCCGGATCATTCCCGGCAACGAAAAAGCCATCTTTCGCATGCTCGATCATATGTACCGCCGCGAGGCGCTGGTTTATTACGACAATAGCGGCGGCCTGCTGCATGTTTCCGGGCACGCCAGCCAGGAAGAGCAAAAGTTGATGCTCAACCTAGTGCGCCCGCGCTACTTCATACCGATTCACGGTGAATATCGGCAACTGTTTCGCCATGCCGCGCTCGCGCACCAGGTGGGGACTGTCTCGGGAGAGATCATGCTGCTCGAGGATGGCCATCCCATCGAGTTTACCGAGGATGGCGCGTACCGCCGTGAACCGGTGCCGGCGGGGCGGGTATGCGTGGATTCCGGCTCGCTCGAGGAGATCGAAGAAGTGGTGATCCGCGACCGGAAACATCTCTCCGAAGACGGCATCGTCGTTCCGATTATCGCGATCGACAAGCACACCGGGCGCATGGAATCGCGTCCGGAGATGGTGATGCGCGGATTCATGCCGCACGAGAACGGCACAGAACTGCTCGATGCCGCCCGAGACGTCATCGTACGCACCATCGAGCAATCCAACTCCGAAGAGAAAACCGACTGGAGCGTCATCAAGGAAAAGATCCGTGTGGACCTGAAGCGCTTTCTCAATAAGCAGACTTCCAAGCGTCCGCTGATCTTGCCGGTGATCCTGGAGGTTTGACGGCCCGGGGCTTCCGCCCCCGGGCAGCCCGCGACCTCGCGTGGGTTACCGCGTGCGCATTATTTTTCCTGGTGTAGGATGCCCGCATTCGCGCTTCGTGCCTATGAACCTGCCGATTTCGAGACGCTCTACGTCATCGATCAAGCCTGCTATCCGCGGGGCATCGCGTATTCGCGGCGCACGTTACGCGGGTTTCTCTCGGAGCCGGACTCGTGGTGCCTGGTGGCCGAACCCTCGATTCCAGGTAACGCCTCTGCTGCCACTGGCGCGCCGAAACCCGCCGCGCTCGCCGAGCACGAGATTGCCGGGTTTCTGATCGCCGAAGCTGAGGGCGCCCAAGCCCACATCATCACCATTGATGTCCAAGCTAAATATCGGCGGGCCGGCGTGGGAAGTTTGCTGCTCGGCGAGCTGGAGCGGCAACTTCACGGGCGCGGCGTGCGGCGTATCACACTGGAAACGGCAACGTCGAACCAAGGCGCCGTTGCTTTCTGGCAAAGGCACGGATATCGTTACGAGGGTTTGCTGCGTGGCTATTATCTCGGACGACTGGATGCATACTGGATGGTAAAACAGCTTCCTACGGTCATGCCGCCCGTCATGGCACCGGGCATTGTGCCGGTCGGGGAGGATTGAGACCGCATGTCGCTATTTCATGCTGTGGTGCTGGCTGTAGTACAAGGCCTCACCGAATTTCTTCCCGTTAGCAGCAGCGCGCACTTGATCCTGATCCCCTGGCTGCTGCACTGGCCCGACGGGGGGATGGCCTTTGACGTAGCATTGCATGCGGGAACGCTGATTGCGGTGATCGTTTATTTCCTGGGCACCTGGGTGACGCTCACGCTGAACGGATTGGGAATACGGTATCCGGCCCAGGCCAGCGAGCAGGAATTCCGGCTGAGTCAGCGGCTGTTCTGGTTCCTGGTGGCGGGCACGATTCCGGGCGCCGTCGTCGGCTTTTTGTTCGAAGGTTTTATCGACAGAACGCTGCGTAATCCGGCGCTTATTGCTTGCGCGCTCATCGCGCTGGGACTGGTGATGGCGGCGGCCGACTCGATTTCGCCGCTCGACCGGCACATGGAACAGTTAACGCTCAGCGACTCTCTCATCGTGGGGTCTGCGCAGGCCCTGGCGCTCTTTCCCGGTGTCTCCCGTTCGGGCATCACCATCGTTGCTGGGCTGTGGAGAAACATGACGCGCGAAGCCGCGGCGCGGTTCTCATTCCTGCTGGCTACGCCACTGATCGCCGGCGCAGCGGCCAAAGAAGTTCCGGCACTGCTGCGCCTGCGCCACACCGGCGCAATCGACATTTCGCTTTCTACCATATTCATCAGCATCGCGGTGTCCGCGATCGTGGGGTACGCCGTAATCGCGTTCTTCCTGCGCTATCTGCAGACACGAACTCTCAAGATCTTTGTTGTGTATCGTATCGCCTTTGGTATAGTCGTTCTGCTGGTGTGGTTCCTGTACAGGGGAACCGCGCGATAGCGCCCCGCGCGTCCTGTGCTGCCCGCAGATGGTCCTTCCCCGGAATAGTGGAGATTTGTGTGCGCTTGCTTACACCGACTGAAAACCACCGTTTTAACGAATTGGTAGGATTTCTGGCCATTACCCTGGCAGTGCTGATCGCGCTGGCCCTGCTTTCCTATAGCCCGCACGATACCTCGCTCAATGTTTCGGCGCCACCGCCGGATACGCATCCCGCGAGGAATTGGATTGGTCCGGCAGGCGCGTATAGCGCCGATTTGATATTCCAAGGATTCGGGTATCCGGCGTTTCTATTACCGATGGGAATTTTCGCCCTGGGACTGCGCTGGTTTCGCAGCCGGGCCCTGGACTCCGCCCTAACCAAGATGGCCGGATACATGCTACTCGTGCTGTCGCTTCCGGCTTTGCTGGCGCTTTGGCGTATTCCCGACGTTCGCGGCTCGATTCCGCCCGGGGGGCTGCTAGGAACGCTGGTCTCCGGCGCGCTGCAGGCCACCTTCAACTCGGTGGGCGCACACGTCGTGGCCGCTGCAGTCTTCCTCACCGGAGTTTTTCTCACCACGCGATTCTCCTTTGCGGGCACGCACGCACTGGTCAGCGGCCCGGTAAGCAAACTAGACGTGCTGGGGAGGCTGAAAGCCCGCGTGGCCGCGTCGCGCGAGGCGCGTGAACAGGAGCGCTTGCGCCGCCGCCTCGCCGCGATCAAGGCGGTGGGGCGACAGCCGGTGTCACAAAACGCCGGCGCCAAAGAGAGCAAAGAAAACCATCCGGCGATGGCCAAAGAATCCGAAGAAGACCACCCGCGGGATGAGCAAAGCGATTCCGAATCGCCGGGCGTCGTGCTCGTTGTGCCGGAACATGCGGCGGCGCCGGCAAGGAAAAGCGGCGCCGAACCCAAGATCGCGAAAGGCGCCACCGGGTTCAAGCTGCCTTCGACGGGCCTGCTGCGCGTGGCCGAGCGGAGCGAGCGAATTGAGGAATCTGAACTGAAAGAATGCGCGCGCGCCATTGAACAAAAGTGCCGCGAATTCGACGTGGGGGGCCACGTTACGCAGATCAATCCCGGCCCGGTGGTCACGACTTACGAGCTGAAGCCTGAAGCGGGCATCAAATACAGCCGCATCACCAGCCTGGCAGACGACCTGTGCCTGGCGCTGCGCGCGGAGTCCATTCTAATCGAGCGCATCGCCGGCAAGTCGACGGTGGGCATCGAGGTTCCGAACCAGCATCGCCAGACCATCACTTTGCGTGAAACCATCGAATCGCCGGAGTTCGTCAATTCCCCTTCGAAGCTGACGCTTTCGCTGGGGAAGGATTTGATTGGGCGCATCCGCGTTTCCGATTTGGCGCAGATGCCGCACCTGTTGATTGCCGGCTCGACGGGAACCGGCAAAAGCGTATTTCTCAATTCGCTCATCGTTTCCATGCTCTACAAGGCCACCCCCGACGAGCTGAAGCTGGTGATGGTGGATCCCAAGCGGCTCGAGCTGGGACTGTATGAAGACATCCCGCACCTGCTTGCGCCGGTCGTCACCGATCCTAAAATCGCGTCAAACGTGTTACGCAATGCGACGCGGGAAATGGAGCGCCGCCTCAAACTTCTGGCGCAGCGGGGCGTGCGCAACATCGACCAGTACAATCGCACGTTCAGCAAGGGCCAGTCGCTTTCGCTATTCGAAAGTCAGGAGGAGGAAGAGCATCGGCCTCTGCCCTTTGTCGTCATCGTCATCGACGAGTTGGCCGACCTGATGATGGTCGATACCAGTAACGTCGAAGAGTCCATCACGCGCCTGGCGCAAATGGCGCGCGCGGTGGGCATTCACCTGATTCTGGCGACGCAGCGGCCCTCGGTCGACGTCATCACCGGCCTGATCAAGGCCAATTTCCCGGCGCGCATCTCGTTTCGAGTGGCCAGCAAAGTGGACTCGCGCACTATTCTCGATGCGAACGGAGCGGAGTCGCTTTTGGGCCGCGGCGATATGCTGTATCTACCCGCCGGCTCATCCCGGCTGCATCGCATCCACGGGCCCCTGGTTAGCGAAGACGAGATCACTGCCTTGTGCAATTTCTGGCGGTCGCAAGCCAAGGCTGTTTACAACGAGCGGCTGCTTGATCCGCCGAAAGACGATGCCGAAACACCCGGCGTATCTGGCGAGGGTGGCGAAGAAGACGTGGACGATGAGCTTTATCAGGAAGCGGTGCGCGTGGTCTGCGAAATGGGACGCGCATCGACCTCCACCCTGCAGCGGCGCTTGCGTATTGGCTATGGCCGTGCGGCCCGGCTGATCGACATCATGGAAAAGGACGGCATTGTCGGCCGCGCTGACGGCACCAAGCCGCGCGACGTGCTCAAGAAAAAAGATTGGATGCGCGAATTCGACGCTTCAATAAAATAAGCGGTGGGCCGGGCCTTGTGCGCCGGCGGGCTTTTAAATGCCGGTTATCGCGTCTGCCGGGTTCCGCATTCTGATTTTAAGTCTGGCTGCCGCTCTCGACTTCCCGGCGCTTCCTCGTTACAATTTGTAGCTTCTTCGGTGCCGGGGTAGCTCACCGGTAGAGCGCGGCCCTGAAAAGGCCGGCGTAGGCAGTTCAACTCTGCCCCCCGGCACCACTCAAGCCTAGGTCGGTATCTGCCAAGAAATCAATACTGCCCTGCCATTTCGCATTTTCTCTCAATGCGCTTCACATTCAGGGCTGCCGCTCCTAGATTGGATTGAGTCGCGCTCCCAATAACTCCTTAATGATTTCCTGCACGTCAGAAAGATAAGCAAGAATGCGGGTCGAACGCGTGAAGCTGTGGCGGCTCGGAAAGCCTTTCCGGTTTTTAGTGCGCAAGCGCGATATTGCGGGTCTGAAATTGGTTTGACGACTCATGGCATTCCTCATGAGCAAAGAATACGCCCTGGAACGAGCCACACGTAACTGTCCGTTGGGATGGGACGAGGGCAGCTGTCTTTCGAGTGTGGGGTGTATCGTGAAGCACGTAGCCTGCTCGAGCGCTCGGCTAGGTGCACCTCACACTTGATGAATGCTTGAGGATGCGACTTTAGTTCGCTAGTAATGTATCGCTAATAATGTAAATGGGCTGCGAGTACGGACTGAGTGGACAACGGAGAGCCGCTAGCGTGCGGTGAATCTATCTGGAATTGGTGGCGCCAAGGCAGGCACTCGCTAAAAAGAAAACCCCGGCCGCCGGGCAGTATAGCCGAGCGGCCGGAGAGGGTGGCTTTCGCTAGAAGAGCAGCTTCAGACCCAGTTGGATGGAACGGGCGCCTCCGGTTCCGAGCACGGGGTTGGTCGAGGCTTGATCCCACGTCTGGTTAGCCTGGCCAAACGTGGAGCTGGTTACGCTGCCGCTGCCAGTGGAAAGGTTCGGGTGATTGAGGATATTGAAGAACTCCGCGCGGAACTGAGCGGTGAGCCTTTCCTTGATTTTCGTATTCTTGAATATCGAGAAATCCCAATTGGCAAAGGCCGGTCCACGAAACATGCCGCGGGCCTCTGTGCCGAACGTATTGGGCGGCGGTGCGATCAGCGCCGAACCGCCTTGCGCCAAACAGCCGTAGGTCACCAGAGAGGTGGCCGTCGTGCCGATGGAGGCGGCGGCCTGCGTACACGCCGCAGGCATAGCGGCGATGTTGCTGCCGGGATAGAACGGGATCGTGTTGGTGGTCTGGTTGAAGTCGCTGGGGTTTCCAAAGAAATCCCAGCGGTCTTTCTTCTCGTTGGTTCCGCTTAGGTTTCTGCCATCCGACGCGGTCCATGCGAACCCAGTGTGAAGCGATACGGCCGACTGCAAAGTCCATCCTTCGAGCAACTGCAAGGGCGATTTAATGCTCGGAAGGACGTACGAGGGAGAGAGGGTGAAGTTATCACGGATGTCGAAGCCGGTGGGGCCGTAGTCCCCCATCGGGTTCGCAGGATTTTGCGCTTGTTGTATCGAGTAGCCTGTGCCTGGTTCCTCGCTCAAGGCATGGCTATACGTGTAACCGGCAAGAACAGACAAATGGTGGAAATTCCGCGCGGTGAGCGTGGCCTCCAGGGCGTTGTAGTTGGAGACTTCCGAATCCGTCTGGTAGTCGATGTATTGCAGGTAGGGATACTGGTTGTAAAAGGGGAGATCGGTGATACTGTCGCAGTGCCCGCAGGCGACTTCGGCCGGAGAATTCTGGTTGATCTGATTCATGTCGACGACACCGGTCAGCCTGCTGCCGTGATTCCCGATGTAGTTAACTTCAAAAGCGACGGTGGATGTTAGAGCGTGCTGAATGCCGAGATTCCAACTGGTGATCATAGGAGAAGGCAGGAACGGACTGGTCGCAAAGATGCTGCACGGGCTAGGATTTTTCGCCGGAGCGCCGTGAACCGGATTGACCGGGGCCAGGCCGTTACCGCATGTCAATGCAGTTGGCGAGAAGGCCGGCAATATGGGACCTCCTGCCCCGTTCAAGGTCCAGTTGACGTTCGCGCCTGGAATCGCGACCGTCTGCGTACTCATGCCGGTCCCATTGGGTGCGATTGGCCCGAGAGTGCTGCCATTCGGCAGGTAGAGTATGGATCCCGTAGGAATCGCTTGGATGCCAATTTGCTGAGCCGGCAAACTGCCCTGCAGTCCGATAAACGCCGCGGAGGCCGGGTTGTCGTAGTAGATGCCGCCGCCAGCGCGGACCACAGTGGTGCCTTTTCCGCTGACGTCCCAGGCGACTCCGAGGCGGGGCGAGATGTCTTTGTAATAGGGGTTATATGCGGACTTGATGTTCAGCCCCACCTGCTCGAGTCCGGCAGTCGGAGACCAATTACCGATCAAATTGTGGATCTCCCCAAGAGGCGTGTTGAATTCATAACGAAGGCCCAGGTTTACGGTCAATTTCGTGGTGGCGCGCCAGGAATCCTCGAAGAAACCCGAAAAGTCCCACTGGGTGTAAGTGCGAGCGGGGCTGCCTTCGAGTATGCTTGCGCCTGAACTCGTGTCAGGAAGGCCCGCAAGAAAAGCCTCCAAGCCGGTGATACCGGTGCCAATCGGATTAGTCGGGGCATTCTTGCCGCCAGTGAAGGTGAACGTCCCCCGGCCGTTTGGGATCTGGTCGAAGAAGGTATGTAAGTAAAGCACCTCGCCGCCGAATTTAAAGGCGTGTTTGCCACGCAAATAGGAAATGTGATCCACGACATCGTAATCGTTGCCCGGGCCGAAGTTTCTCGGCGACTTGTTACCGCCACCAATCGACGTCAAGCCATTGACGGAGACTATGGGAAATCCCAGCAATTGCGGGTCCGTCACACCGGTGACTAGGCCGTAAGCGCTGGGGGGCGTCAGGTAGTCGCCGGTCTGTGTATTGCGAAGATAGTGATTCCAACCGACGCGTGCATCGTTCACCCAGATGGAGTTCGGGGTCCAGGTCCAACTGGTGGCGAGGAGTTGGGCGCGCATCCTGCCGGTCGTGTCAAAAATCTGCTGCGTGTAAGCCGAGTCCTCGCCGACCGCGTTACCGTCCCCGAAGAAGTAGGAACTAGTGAACGCGTGGTGGTCACTGGGATGGTAATCGACTTTGCCGACCACGTTATTGATCGCAAAGATGTCGGGGAAACCGATCGTTACGGCGCTCGTCGGGTTGTTATTTGTGCCGTAGTACTGCAACAGGTTCAGGCTGAGAGGATTGAGCTTCATTTCCGCCTTGGCCAGGGCCGCCTCGGCATCCGGAATGCTCTGGCTCGGACCCGCACCGGACTGCGAGGTGGGCGTATTTGTGGAAAATGCGTTGCCCACGCTATAAGACTCCCGCTCGAAGGCGGCGAAATAGAAAAGCTTGTTCTTGATGATCGGGCCCGCCGACTGTGCCTCCCCATTGCTGGAATTCCATCGGCTGCTTGGGCGCAGCAGGGATTACGAAATCGGTGGCGTTCCAGGCGCTGTCGCGGCCGTAGGCGAAGGCCGAGCCGTGAATCGTGTTCCCGCCCGTCTTTAAGCCGACGTTGATGACGGCGCCCGGCCGGCGGCCGAATTCGGCGGGAGCATTGGTCTCGATGTTGACCTCTTGGATCGAATCGATAGGAAGAATGGTAGCGGCATCGCCGAAGGGCAGCGTTGTGTTCGTAATGTTTTGTCCGGTGATTGGATCATTACTATCGAGTCCTTCGATGAAGTTGTTGTTTTGTGAAGGAGCGAGCCCATGCACTGCGGTGGTCAACGTACCGCCGCCTGGTGTTTGCATGACGCCCGGACGGAGTGCCAAGAAATCCTGGTAATTGCGGGCTTTCAATGGCAGATCGACGATGGTCTCCGTGGTCACGGTTCCGCTGACCACCGCGCTGGTGGTGTCCAGCATGGGGGCGGCCGATGTTACTTCCACGGTCTGCGTCACCTGGCCGGGAACCAACTGCGCATCGACACGTGCATCCTGCCCAAGCCCCAGCGTGATGTTCTGCCGCTCGAAAGTCTGAAATCCGTTCGAGGAGGCGCGAACGGTGTATGTGCCGGGATTCAAGTTGGGCGCGACATATTCGCCAGCCTGATCAGCGGTCAAGGTGCGCGCGACGCCGGTCTGGGAGTTGGTTACGGTCACCATGGCCCCGGCGATGACGCCGCCGGTTTGATCGCTGACGGTGCCGAGAACGCGGCCTGTATTAACCTGCGCGAACAGAGAAGGGCAGGCCAGAAATACCACAAGAGTCGCAGCGAACAGGGAAATCGATTTCCTAAGGCCAAATGAGCGGCTCTTTTCAGCACGCGGCCTGCGCAC
>CAVRDM010000004.1:0-76978 GCA_963719845.1 uncultured Acidobacteriota bacterium
CGGAAATTTTGCGGCGCTTCGGCGCTTTCATGCCACACCCACCACGATTTGCAGCGGCGTCGGCGGAATGGCTTCCAGCGTGAGCGCGCGAAAGCCGGCACTGCCAAGCATGCGCTGATACTCCGAGAAGGTATACGCATCACCGGCGCGGGTCATGGCCAGCATCGTAATGCTGAATTTCGCGGTGGCCGGCGGGGTGACGCGATCCTCGTTGGGCACGAAGTCCAGCACCACGACGCGGCCCTCCGGCGCCATCGCCCGATGCACTTTGCGCAGCAGTTTTTCGCAGGTAGCCATGTCGAAGTGATGCAGAAAGCCGGTGATCAGCACGATGTCGAATCCCGTGCCGAGATCCACGTCGAAGACGCTGCCAGGCAGCAGGTGATAGCGCGCGGCGACGCCCGCGTGCTGCGCATTTTCGAGGGCGACCTCGAGCACGCTGGGCCAATCGACGGCGGTAATCTGGGCGTTGTGATTGTGGCGCGCGATGGTGATGCCGAAGACGCCATGGCCCGCGGCAATGTCGAGAACTTTGGAGGGCTTTCCCTCGTGGACGCCGAGAGCAGCCGCGATGAATTCGGCGGGCAGATGCATCATGGGCGCCATGCTGCGCGCGAACTCAACCCACAGGGGATTTTCCGGCTCCATGGAGCCCTGCTCACTGGTGGCCGTGCCGCCTTTGCGAACCGCCTCGGCAAGGAGCGCGAAGGCGTGCCGGCTTGGGGTCGCGCCCACGAATCTGGTGATGGTGCCAAGGTAGGCGCGCGAGCGCTGGTCGAGAAACATGGCGGAATCCGGCGTCAGCACGTAGGAGTCGCCATTCTTGGTGAGGAAGCCGAGAATAGTGAGCGTGTCGCATAGGATGCGCATGCCGCGCTCGGATGTTTCGCAGCGCCGGGCCAGCGCCGGGGCGGTGGCATGGCCTTCGCCGAGGGCGGTGAAGACTTCAAGTTCGATGGCGGCGTTGAGCACCGCAGTGTCCGCATAGCGGCCGGCCACGTCAAAAAGCAGCGCTGGACTGGGCGTGGCATCGGGCATGGCATCGGGCATGGCTGATTCCTCCGAGAAGATTGTTCCACAACAGCGTTCGAGTTAAAAATGCCGGTATTCGAACCAAAAATCGCGGCGCTATACCCCCGGGGCCTTTTTAAGGGTATCAAACTAAATGTGTTGGGATTCGAGGCGTTTGCATGTTTCTGAAAATAATGGACCTTTGGAGCGCGATTGGGACTCGTGCCTGCGCGCCACACCTTTATCGGCAGGATCCAATCAAACATTGCAATGGAGAGCGAGACCAGGAGGAAACGGGCCTCGGAACGGCGCGAGCGCAAGTTTCTAGCGGCACACAGCACGTTATCCCATGTTACCTATAAAGTAAATATATTTTCGCAGGTACTAATTTCGAACCAAGCCTATTCGAATGACTTGGCCATATGTGGCATCATGGTAAAAATCGCGCATCCTTTCGAAAAAGGAGAGGATTATTCAAAAGAGAGGATCGGCAAGTGCCTTAGCGCCTTTACCTTTAATTTAAAGTTAGTGCTGGGTACAGCGAGAGAATCAACGTGCCATGGCATAGATGGTTTGGGTCACATTGACGGCCAATACCAGAGCACTGCCCAGGAGTATTCCAATGCAAACGACCGCGATAATTCTGCGAATTGGCAACATGGGTGGTATTGTGCCGGTGAAAGTGAGGGCAAGCGATAGGTCAAAGGGCGGAATTTAACCGGTACCGGGGTCATAACCGTACCAGGACTAAAGAAAGACGCGTCTTACCGTGCCTGCAACGGAGAAGGCGTTCACGGCGTCATTCATTTATCTATTGCATGTCAATCGTTGCGCGGGCTACAAGGAGAGCCCGACCAGCATTGCGGGCTGAAAGCAGGGTGCGTACGCGTGCAAGATAAGGCCGAGGATCCCGTAATAGAGCACGAACTCACCATTTAGCTGAGAGCGGTCGAAATTGGAAATTCCGAATCGAATTAGCCGGTCGAAAGAAGGCGATAAATGAAATTTCCGGCCTGGTTACTCTTGATGCTGCTGGCAGCAGCACCGGCCTGGGCGAAGCCTAAAATCGATGTGAAACTTAAAGTGTTTAACGGAATAGGGCGCGACCGCGTGTCAGGCGCGCTTACCAAAAACGGCTCAACACCTTCCGACACGAACAACGGCATGCTTTACGAGCGGGTTTTCTATTTTAATGTCACTCTCACAACCGAGAGGGCGAATGCCGCCTTAGCCAAGAACAATGGGCAATGGTGCATCAGTGGCGATGCCGAGTTGAATCTCGATGAATTGTACGACGCCACCCTCGACGGTAACAATCTGGAAATCGAGATTACCGCCAAGAACGGAAAGTCGAAGAAATATCGTTACGTGGTGATCGATCGGCAGTGGCGAAAATTAGACGACTTTCGTTGAGGCTGCCTAAGACGTAATGCTCCGGACGCTTGCTGAAGCGTTGTTAGAATCATACTTGGATCGGGATGGGGAAGAGGCTGCGCCGTCGGGCACCGTGGGTTCCGCGCTAGCAGGACGGAACGTCTGTTCCGGCGAAACGATGACCCGATATCGCGCGGGCTTCGGGCATCTAGCCCGCACCCATGATTTCGGACGACTGCCTTCGGCGTCAGGCGGCCGGTGAACCGATGGTGCGCCGCTGCTGGAAACATTCGCGGCAATATACCGGACGGCCCTGTGTGGGTTTGAAGGGGACGGTAGTCTCCTTGCCACACTGGGAACAAGTCGTCTTGGTTTCGGTTCGCTGGAAATTATTGCCCTGAGTCTGGCCCGGTGATTCAGTCCGCTTGGCTTTGCAGTTTTTGCACCGCTTGGGCTCATTCTTGAAGCCCTTGTCGGCGAAAAACATCTGCTCGCCGGCGGTGAAGACGAATTCTGCATCGCATTCCGCGCACTTTAGAACCTTATCCTGGTACTCCATGTGCCGCTGCTCCACGACCCGCGCCGGCCAAGTGGCCCGGCAGAAGCCTCGGAACGGCCGGACCGGGCAGGGGAACGATGAGTTCCTGAAGGGCCTGCCGGGCCGACGTTCCGAAGCTACTAGGATTTTCCCAGGGTCTGTAACGCCTAGTCCTGCTCCCGCCTTTGCTTCTTGCGCAGGCGCTTGCGTGAAAGAGCCTGCTTGGCCCGGCGTTTTTCTCCGGGCTTCATGTAGAAACTGTGCTTTTTGATTTCTTTGATGATGTCCTCTTGCTGCACTTTGCGTTTGAAGCGGCGCAAAGCGTTTTCAAGAGACTCGCCTTCTTGAATGACAACTTCAGCCACGCGGAACTCACCTCCTGTCCCTTTGGTGGCCGTAAAAAGCCCCGAGCCTGCTCTCGATTTAAAGAGGGTAGCTCGAAAAGGGGGGCCCCGTGGTGGGCTTGTTCTAGCGGAGGCGGCCCCCTAAGTCAAGAAGTCTTTTCATTTGATTCGCGGGGCGATTTGCGCTGCGGTGCAGTCCTATCGCAGCACTGGACGCGGTGCTTCAGGCGGGGAGTGGCCGCAGGTCCCCGCCGAAAAACGGCGGACGACCCGAGCTACAGGTGCGAGCGCAGTCGCGGCACGCACAAGGAGTGCGAACACGATTGCAGCATGCCGGAAACGCGGCGCCGCGGGCGGCAAATCTATGCGGATTCTCGGCTTGGGTGACGGAATCCCTGGAGGAAACTAACGAATGACTACGAACCAGAGCCAACTTGGCAGCAATGGCAGCGGCCGCGGTGCGGTCGATTTTCATCCCCGGAATCTCCCCACGGCCGAGACAAGATGGGCCAGCAGAAATATGGGGCATGCGGCGACCTGCTTCACCGTTGACCATACGGGTGGAACAGTGCCCGGCGTGACGGGCAATAGGGCAAGTTGAATTTGGCGCTTCCCGCGTTATTTCGAACTATGAATCCCTATTTCGAACCAGGGCACAAACATCTCGCGTGAGGCGCGACTGCGGTGCCACACGGAGATTTACAAACACATATTGTGGCCGGGATGGCGGTTGGCTGCTACAATGCTGGCCCATATGGCAGATTGGCGGCAAATTCAGGCCCGCATCCGCAAAGCGAAAGCCAGCCCCGACGCTCCCGCGCAACTCGCAGAGCTCTACGAACGTACCCGCGACGCTATGGTCGCGCTGGAGCTGGCCCAGTGGCACGAAAAAGCCGGCGACAACAGTGAGGCGGTGCGCTGGTATACCTCCGCCGCGGAGCGATTTCGGCGGGCGCAGTGGCGCACCAAGGCGGAAGAGGCGCTCACCAGACTTGGCGCCGCGATCCCCACTTACACATCGGAGACCGTGCCTGAACCAAAAGGCGCCGATTCACCCGGGGCCAGGAAATCTGCAAGTGCGAACGCTCCTGCGGCGGCGCCCGCGGCAGAGAAGACTGCGGAAAAAGCTGTGGAAGAGGGTGCTGGAGGGGTACAAGAAGCCGCTGTAGATATCGCCGGCGGGCGCGATGCCGACGCCGACGAGAGCCCGGCGGAAACGGCGCCGCAGACCACAGCGGAGAGCGACCCGGCCGGCAAGAGGCGCCGGCGACGCGGCCGCCGGGGTGGACGCAAGCGCCGCTCGGGCAGTGGCGGCGCGCAGATACAATCAGGATCGCATGCCGGGGGGGCTGCCGCCGTGCCCGTTGGCTCGCGGCAGGCAAGCGTGCTTGGCGCGACGTTCCCTAGCGCTGCACCCGCTGCCGAGCTGCCGGAGCCGCAAAGGCAAGAGTTTAGCGGTGCGCCGGCGCGGCCCTCAGCTCCGCAAACCGGTGAGGCACAATATTCACCTGCGGCGGAGGCGTCGGCGCCTGCGGCCGCGCCTTTCGCGGAGCACGACGTTAGTCCTCCCGCGGAACGTGGTATCGAAAGCGTACCGGCTCCTTCTTGGCAAGGACGCACGCGCGCCGGCGAACCGGCATTGGCCTCGCGTATTTCGCAACTCGAGTCGCAACTGCGGCGGCTGCTGGCCTGTCCACTGGGATCGCTCGATGATGCGGATCTAGCTCCGGCGGGGCCCGGCGTGCTGCTGCTGTCGGATTCCGACCAGGTGACGCACTATTACATCGAGTCCTGCCAGACGTTGCGTATTGGAATCGGCAATCTGTTGCGTGGCGGACGCGGGAGCAAAGACAGCGGCTTACTAAAGGCGCGCATGTCGGAAAACCTGGGCATCGCCGAAGTCCGCGTTTCGCGCTATCTGAAGGAGCACTGCGCGGTGCGGTGGCTGCAGTTGGACGAAGGCGCACCGGAACTGGCGCATTTCGCCATTGCGGTGTTGCGGCCGGTGGTAAACGAGTAGGACCTACCCGAAACTTAGAAACAACCCCTGTTTTCTGTGTAACTTATCAGCCAATGGAGTTTTCAGGGCCAGCCGCGGTAGGCAGGCGGAAATGAGCCCCGATGAGGGTTTCCGTTGACTGCCGATGGATGCCATTCAACCCCGGTTTTGAACCTTTTGGCTTATCCGGCTGGACGCTCCGAGGATTCGCGGGCGACACTAACTGTCGAAAGCGTCTTGTGGGCGAGCGGTAAAAGGGCAGAGTAGCAGACGTTTTCAAAATCAGCGTCATTTATAGTTACACCCTTTTCGATTCCGGGTAAGCGACACGAATGGGGTCGTCGAGACGACTCTATTAGTGGGGCTAATTAATGGGATTAATGGGCTGCGGATTGCGCTCATATCCGATTTCAAGACAAAGAAAGTGAGGGACTACGACATGCCTAGGAAAGTTGGCGTGGGCTCGAAGGCGTGGAAGGTTGTCGACAACATAGCCTGCAGGACCGCGGGCGTGGCCTTCGACACAATTCAATTCTTTAACAAGCATAATCCTAATCCGAATTTCACTCCGAAGTGGTCGGATAAGCCGCTGCTGAAGTCGTGGGAGAAGTCCAAGCCCACGCTCGGCTGGCCGCGGCAGACCGATTCGCTGTGCCCGGGATGCGTCAAGGATGCGCGGGAAGCCATCATCAGCGGCCAGAAGGACTGGCGCGACCTGATGTACGAAAAGGTGGGGGAGATCAAGGCCCAGATTATCGAGCGCGACGGCCAGGTTTGGATGGTGAAGGAGTGTCCCATCCATGGAACGTGCGAAGACCTGATGGCCATCGACTCGCAGTTCCTGAGCTGGATTGAAAAGAATTTTCCGGGCCGCGATATTCCGGCGCATAACGATGAGGGCCTGCACAAGCACGGCTCGAGCACGGTGCGGTACGGCCGCGGCTCGGTGTTGACCGTGGACCTGACCAATCGCTGCAACATGATGTGCGATCCCTGCTTCATGGACGCCAATCAGGTGGGTTACGTGCACGAACTCTCCTGGGACGAGATCCAGGAAGTGCTCGACAACGCGGTGAAGATCAAGCCGCGACGGCAGCTATCGGTGCAGTTCTCGGGCGGCGAGCCGACCATGCACCCTTATTTTATCGACGCAATCCGCTACGCTCGGAAGCTCGGCTACAACAGCGTGCAAGCGGCGACCAATGGCATCGAGTTCGCCAAGAGCAAAGACTTCTGCAAGAAGGTGTTCGAGGCCGGGCTGCGTTACGCGTACCTGCAGTTCGATGGAATCGGCAATGACGCCAACAGCCACCGCCAAGTGGGCAACCTGTTTGACGTGAAGCTGCGCGCCATCGAAAACATGCACGCCGCGGGCATCGAGATCATTCTGGTCGTGACCATTGTAAATAGCATCAACAACGATCAGGTTGGCTCGATCGTGAAATTCGCGATGGAGAATCCCAAGAAGATCTCCTTCGTGGCGTTTCAGCCGGTTTCGTTTACCGGCCGCGACGAGGACATCACCCCGGAGCGGCGCTTGCGCCAGCGCTACACGCTTTCACACCTGGCCAATGACGTCAGCAAACAAGTGGGCAAAGTGGAGCCGACGCGCGACTGGTTCCCCATCTCGCTGATCAGCGCCTTTTCCGCGTTTGCGGATTTGTCGCACGGCCCCGAATCGCAATGGGGCACGGTAAGCTGCGGGTGCCACCCGAACTGCGGCGTGGGTACCGCGCTCATGATCAACAAGGAAACCAAGGAATGGGCGCCGGTGCCGCGCTTCCTGAACGTGCCGCAACTGGTCGAGGACGTGAAAAAGATCACCGACGCGGCGCGCAACAAGACATTTTCCAACGTCATGATGGGCCTGGCGCTCCTCAAAAATTATCGTCCCTACGAGGCGCCGCCCAGCCTGGCATTGATCGATCTGTGGAGGAAGTTCGACAAGTCGTTCGGGCTGACCCCGGGGCACGTCGAGAGATACGGAAACTCGGGCCCTGACCGGACATTCGAGGATACCGAGAAGCGCCGCAAGGCCGACCCGTGGAATTTCCTGTTCATCGCCGGCATGTGGTTCCAGGACCTGTTCAATTACGATTTCCGCCGCACCGAGATGTGCATCATTCCGTACGCCACGCAGCAGGGCGAAATTTCTTTCTGCGCGTACAACACCGGCATCGGCTGGCGGAAAATTATCGAGAACATGTACAAGAACGCGACCGTCGCGCAGTGGTACAAGACCCACGGCAAGCATCAGATTTACGCCAAGGGCCGCGCGGTGGACCTGGACCAGTACGAGCATTCGCTGGTGATTGATGCCGCCGATGCCGCGCGCGTCCGCGAACGGGAGCACGACATTCCCATGACGGCCGCGGAAGAAGACAAGCAGCGCCGCCGGAAAGCCCAGGAAGAAGCGGCTAAGGTACGCGCCATTTACGAAGAGATGGTGCTGAAGAAGCCGCAGCAGTCGGTGGTGCAGATCGGCTCGGTGCAGGAGATCAAGCACGCCACGCCCGCGTCTTCACTCACCGGCATCTCGAACGCCGCGCCAGCCAATGGCAATGGCAACGGACACAGTGCGGTGAAGCACGAGGAAGAAGTGGCCGCACCCGCGGGCGACTAGCGGGGGCTTCGTTGATCGTCTTCGGCGCAGCGAATAGGGTGTGAGAACGTGCGAAGGCTTCAGGGTTTTTCAACCCTGGGGCCTTCGTCAGTTATAGGACGGGTTATAGTTATAGGAGCGAGTTATAGAGGTCACGTCATGCCTATCTACGAATACATTTGCGGCGACTGCGGCGAGCGCTACGAGCAGATCGTGCTTTCGCGAACGCAGGCGATCACCTGCCCAAAATGTTCGAGCCGCCGCCACACGTTGCAGCTTTCGGTGTTCAGCGCCCCGGCTAAATCTTCAAATGGAGACAAGGGTGCCACCGCCTCGCCTGCGGGTGTATGCTGTGGCTCAGGAGGTTGCGGCTGCAACTAGCCGCATCCTGGCATGCCGTTGAATGAAATAACGCCCGCAAACGAAAGTAACCTCACCCGAATCCGGCGAGCCGCGGGCGCGGTCTGGCAATGGCTTCGTGGCTTCACCGGCGATACCGCGTATGAGGGTTACCTTCGCCATGCCTCGGAGTGCTCGGGGAAGCAGTTGACCGCCGAAGAGTTTTACCTCGACGATATCGAGCGCAAATTCACACGCCCGAACCGCTGCTGCTAACACGTTTAAGTTCCTCCGGATTCCCCCACGCTTAACTGAAAAATTCACGAGCCTTCCAGGGTCTGTCCGCCCGTTTTTTTGAGCGTGCCGCGGCCGCAATCTCGGCCGCAGTTCAATTTATATAGGGAGTTATCCAGGAGTTGTGCCGCCGCGCCTCGCGGGCGTAAAATTCCGCCAGATTCCGCAGTCGGAGCGCTGCGAGATGCCCGGGCTTAAATGCGCGAGACATTCCGTAGAGCCACGGTAGAACAGCGGCGCGTTCGCGCATCGCTATCGCAATTATCGAAAAGGAGGCGGCCCATGGCCTTGGATGCGGACAAACTCAATGCCTAGATCGGTAAAGGGCTGGTGGATTTCGGAGCGACTTTTCACGCCGCTTGCGTGCGCATCGGCGATGAACTTGGATTGTACAAGGGGCTGGCCGCGGGCGGCGCGCAAACGCCGGCCGAATTGGCGAAGCGAACCGGTACGGTCGAGCGTTACGTCCGCGAGTGGCTGAATTCGCAAGCCGCCGGCGGCTACGTCACCTACGACAAAGCGGCCGGCAAGTACAGCTTGTCCGAGGAGCAGGCCTTCATCCTCGCCGATGAAAACAGCCCGGCGTTTCTTCCCGGCGCATTTCAGGCGGCGCTGGCTGTCACGCGTATTGTGCCGCGGCTCACGAAAGCATTCCGAACCGGCGAAGGCGTGGGCTGGCACGAACACGATACCGAGCTTTTCACCGGTACCGAGCGGTTTTTCCGCCCGGGTTACGCGGCGAACCTCGTGGCTAGCTGGATCCCCGCTCTCACGGGCATCGAGAAACGTCTGCAGGAGGGCGCCCGCGTGGCCGACGTAGGCTGCGGACATGGAGCCTCCACGATCTTAATGGCCAAAGCTTATCCGCAGTCCACCTTCGTGGGATTCGATTATCACGCCGGCTCGATTGACACGGCTCGCAAGCGCGCCGCACAGGCGGGCGTCTCAGACCGCATAAAATTTGACGTGGCCAAATCCAAGGATTATCCCGGCCGGGACTATGACCTGGTGACGTTTTTTGATTGCCTCCATGACATGGGCGATCCCGTGGGAGCCGCGGCGCATGTGCGCGATACGCTGGCCCCCGGCGGCTCGTGGATGATCGTCGAACCTTTTGCCGGCGATACCGTCGAGGAAAACATGAACCCCCTCGGCCGCATTTTTTATTCGGTGTCCACGCTTTGCTGTACGCCGGCATCCCGTGCGCAGGAGGTGGGGCTGGCGCTCGGTGCCCAGGCCGGCGAGGCGCGCATTCGGGACGTGGTCACCACCGGGGGTTTCGCCCATTTTCGCCGCGCAACGCAGACGCCATTCAATCTCGTCTTCGAAGCCCGCATGTAAAGCACGCATGTAAACCAAAGAAAAGCATTGCCGCTGTTGCGGCCGTTCTTGGGCCGCAACAGCGCGGATGGTAGAATCTCGCAGGTAGAATCCGCGTCGAAGTCCGGCGTTAGAATCCACCGCCACTACATTTTAGTTAGCGAGAGGCTTCATGGCACACGCGCGCCGTATCGGAGTTCTGACTGGCGGGGGAGACGTTCCCGGCCTCAATGCCGTCATCAAGAGCATCGTGCATAACGCGACGCCGCTCGGTTACCAGGTGCTCGGTATCCGGCGCGGCTGGGAAGGGCTGACGCACCTCCGGCAAGGCGCCGAGCTCGATCCGAACTACATCCTGCCACTCGATTACGTGAACACGCGCACCATTGACCGCACTGGCGGCACCATGCTGCATACTTCGCGCGTGAATCCGCGAAAGATGCGCGCCGGCGCGCTTCCCAAGCATATTCCGGAGGAAAAGCTGACCGCGATGCAGGTTGGAGAAGGCCTTTACAACTTCACGCCCATGGTGCTCGACAACATCGCGCACCTGGGACTCGACTACCTGATTCCGATTGGCGGCGACGACACACTGAGTTTTGCGGCGACGCTCGACGCGCAAGGCGTGTCCCTGATTGGCGTGCCCAAGACCATGGATAACGACGTGCAAGGCACCGAATACTGCATCGGGTTCTCGACCGCCGTCACGCGCGCCAGGGAAGCCATCAATCGCCAGCGGACCATTCTCGGGTCGCACGAACGCATCGGCATTTTCCGCGTGTTCGGCCGCGATGCCGGCTTCACGTCGGTCTATTCCGCTTACGCTACCGGCGGCCGCTGCGTAATTCCCGAAATTGAGTTCGATCTCCAGCGGCTGATCGAGCTTCTGCTCGAAGATAAGCGCAACAATTCCAGCCGTTACGCGTTCGTGATCGCCTCCGAGGGCGCCCTGTGGAAGGGGCAGTCCCTTACCGAGTGGGGCGAAGCGGATGCTTACGGCCATAAGAAAAAGGCGGACATTGGTCTGGCGCTGGCCGAGGAGATTCGCAAGCATACCGGCGAAGACACCATTTCGAGCGATTTGACCTACGAGCTGCGCGGCGGCGAGCCCGACCTGGTCGACTACCTCGCCGGCACCACCTTCGGCAACATTGCCGTGGACCTTATTCGCCAGGGCATTCGTGGCCGCCTGGTGGCCATACAAGGCGGCAAGTACACGCACGCCGCGTTGCCCGATCCGAAAATCCCGCCGCGCTCGGTGGATGTGGCCAAGATGTATAGCGTCGAGCGCTGCCGGCCGGAATATTCCGGCAAGATTGGCCTGCCGCTGATGCTCACCTCCGTGGAACCGTAAACTCGCGTGCTGTGCTAACATCAAGCGTGCTAGGTAACCTTCCCCGCGCACGGTCGTCAAACGCCTTGTGGCTTCAAAAACTGGCACGGACCGTAAGATGGAGCCTGGCGGTCCATCACAGCCTCGGGGTGGCCGGCGCGGCGTCTCGCTCGAAATATCGTGGAAAGCATTTTAAAAAAGCATCCTGAAAAATTGAAAAAAGATGTCTAACGAAGAAAATCAGCCAAAACTTTTCACGCTCACTGAAGCCGAGCGCACCCGCCGCGAACTCGAGCCCGTACTCATCGAGGCGATCGAGGTGCGCCGGAAGATTGCGCCGCTCGATGAAGAGCTTGGCGCGCTGGCTGCGCGCATCCAGTGGCTCGGCGGCATGCAGGTCCCCTACGAGGAGACGGCGCGGGTGCGCGTTGATCGCGATCGCCTGGCGGAGTCGCTGCAGTCGGCCATCGAAAAAATCAGCGCCGCCGGCTGTGTGGTAAAAGACCTTGATATTGGACTGATCGATTTTCCCGCGCTCATCAACAACGAGGAAGTGTACTTGTGCTGGCGCCTCGGTGAGGAGCGCATCCGCTACTGGCATCGCCAGGACGAGGGATTTACCGCCCGAAAGCTGATCGAGCCCGGCGATACCAGCCCGAACAATCCCGTGCAGTGAACGCTTCCGACCCCACAGGCGCTCCGCGAAAGGATGCTCACGTGTCTGAGCGACCCGAAGTTCCCGAGGGCAGGGAAGTTTCTGAGGCCCGTGACGTTTCCGATGCACGGCCCAATCGGCTGGCGCAGTCCGCCAGTCCCTACCTGCGCTCGGCGGCGCACCAGCCGGTCGATTGGCACGAATGGGGCGAAGAAGCTTTTGCCCGCGCGCGCGCGGATGACAAACCCATTCTGCTCGACATCGGCGCCGTGTGGTGCCACTGGTGCCACGTCATCGACCGCGAAAGCTACGACGATCCCGCGCTGGCCACGCTGATCAATCGCCTGTTTGTTTCCGTAAAAGTGGATCGCGACGAACGACCCGACGTGGATGCGCGCTACCAAACCGCGGTCAACGCCATTTCCGGCCAAGGCGGCTGGCCGCTTACCGGTTTTTTGCTTCCCGATGGTCGGCCCTTCTACGGTGGCACTTATTTTCCGCCGGTGGAAGCGATGGGCCGCCCCAGTTTTCGGCGCGTCCTCGAAAGCATTGCCGACGCCTTTCGGACCCGCCGCGGCGAAGTTGAGGAAGCCGCGTCCGCGCTGGTCGGCGCCGTCACCCAAGCTGAGGTTTTTACCGGTGCGCGAGGTGACTGGAGCGCCGCGCTCGTCGACGCCCAAGTCGCCGCCATCCTGCAGCGCTACGATGCGCGCTATGGCGGCTTTGGACACGGCCCGAAGTTTCCGCATTCCTCCACCCTCGATCTGATCCTCGAGCGCTACCAGGCCACGCGCGATCCGCAACTGCTCGACGTCGTTCAGAACACGCTTGAAAAAATGGCTCGCGGCGGTGTGTACGATCAGCTTGGCGGGGGATTTCACCGCTACTCGGTGGATGAGCGGTGGCTGGTGCCACACTTCGAGAAGATGTCGTACGACAATTCGGAGCTGCTCAAGAATTATCTCCATGCCTACCAGGTGACGCGCGATCCGTTCTTCCGTGAAATTGCGGCGGGCATCATCGGGTGGGTGAAACGCGTGCTCTCAGACCCGCGAAGCGGCGGCTTCTACGCCAGCCAGGACGCGGACATTTCGCTCGACGACGACGGGGATTATTTCACCTGGACGCTCGAAGAAGTTCGCGCCGTGCTGCCCGAGGCGGACGCGCGCGTGATCGAGCTTTATTACGATGTCGGCCCGCAGGGAGAAATGCACCACAACCCCGCGAAAAACGTGCTGTGGATCGCGCGCGAGCCCGACGACATTGCCCGGCAGCTGGGACTTCCCGCCACGGTTGTGCGCGAAACCATTGCGCGGGCCCGCACGCTGTTGCTGGCCGCGCGCGACCTGCGTGCCACTCCCTATATCGACACCACTCTTTATACCAGTTGGAACGCCATGTTTATCTCCGCCTACCTGGCCGCGGCGCAAATTTTGGACGACTCCAACTGCCGCGCCTTCGCGCTGCGCACCCTCGATCGCTTCCTTGCCGAAGCCTGGGACGATCGGCGAGGATTTTCGCATCGCCTGGGCGGCCAGCGTCTCGACGGCAGCCTGGACGACCAGGTGTTCATGGCCGCCGCATTGCTCGACGCCTTTGAGTGCACGGTCGACCGCCGTTATTTTGACGCCGCCGAGCGCACCACCAAGGTCTTCCTCCAGAAATTCAGCGACGTTGCGGAGGGCGGCTTCTTCGACCGCGGCTCCGATGCGGCGCCCATGGGCGGCCTCGACGTGCGCCGCAAGCCGCTGCAGGATTCGCCCACGCCCGGCGGGAACGCGGTGGCCGCGATCGTGCTCGACCGCCTGTACGATTACACCGGCAATCGCGATTATCGCGAGCAAGCCGACGCTACGCTTGCGGCATTTGCCGGACGCGCGGCGGAATATGGCCTGTTCGCGGGGACGTATGGACTTGCTTCGGCGCTGCACGCGCGTCATCCGATACAGATTGTGGTTACCGGCGCAGCCGGCGACGAAGTTGCCGCGCAAATGGAACGGGCCGCGCGCCTGCACTACCGCTTTGGCCTGGCTGTGCTCCGCATATCCCCGGATGCGCTTTCTCCGGCATCTGCATCTGCTCCAACGGCCTTAAGCACGCTGCCGCCTTCACTGCAAAGCACGTTGCCGCATCTTCGCGCCGACCAGGCGCAAGCCTTCGTCTGCGCGGGAGGCGCGTGCTACCCCCCGGTGAAAGATGCGCATGCGCTAGTCGAGCTTCTCGCACGCGTGGGCGCGGAGGCTGGCGCCGCCGCGAGATAACTACAAGTGATGTTCCCCTTGTCCTCCCTGTGGTCCGGGCAGGCCAAAGATAAATCGCGGCAGTCGTTTGAAGCCGGGTAAGGCCCGCGCAAATTCGCATGAGTAACCTCGGCAATTTCCTGAGTCGAACTCCGGGTGTTACTATGGAGTGTTGGCGGTTACGAGGTGCGGCCCGTTGTATCTCCAAAATCTGGGTTTTCTCCGCAGTGCGGTCGTTCTCACGATCCTATCGCTGATTTTTCTGGCTCAATGTTACTGGTTTGTCCGCGGGTGGCGGCTAGCCGGTCGCGCCAGCAATCCGGCAGGGCGGCGACTCTTGCGTGGCTTGTGGATCGGCGCCTTTGCGTTACTGGTTTTTTCCATGGTGTTTTTCGGCATGGGCGGCCGCGCCAAGATGTGGCGCTGGTCGGCGCTTACGGCCTGGACGGGCCTGTGGCTCTCGAGCGCGTTCTTTGCATTTCTCGCGGTGCAAATTGTCGCTGGCGCGGCTTGGGTATGGAACTTCGTTGCCGGCCTAATCCAGCGTCCGAGGCGGGCAGTTCAGGCGGGTGGCACAGCATTGCCGCCTTCTCCACTTGTGCCGGCTGACCCAGGCCGCCGCCGTTTTGTTCAGGCAGCCACGATGATGGCCGGTGCTGTCCCGTTTGCCACCGCCGGTTATGGATTCGCATTCGAGCGGCTCCATTATGACGTCCGGCGGACCGATTTGCCTCTTGCCAATCTTCCGCCCGCGCTCGCCGGATTGCGGATCGCACAGCTCAGCGACATTCACATCGGCAGCTACATGTCCGCGACAGAGGTACGCCGCGCCGTGGAAATCGCCAACGGTCTGGACGCCGATCTAACCGTGATTACTGGCGACTTCCTTACCGCCACCAATGATCCGCTGGAAGCCTGCATCGCCGAACTATCGCGCCTCCGCGCGCCCCTGGGTGTTTGGGGCTGCAACGGTAATCATGAAATCTACGCCGGCGTGGAAGCGCTTTCCGCCGAGCTGTTCCAGCGCCACGGTATGCGCTTACTCCGGCAGGAGAGCGCCGAGCTGAGCTGGCACGGCCAGCCCTTCAATCTTTTGGGTGTCGATTACCAGCGCGAGCGCAGCGCCGCCGGAATTTTACGTCCCATGCTCCAGCCGATCGAAAAACTGGTGCGCCGCGACGTCCCCAATATCCTGCTTTCGCATAATCCCAACTCCTTCCGGCGGGCCGCCGAGCTGGGCATCGAACTGATGCTTGCCGGGCACACTCATGGTGGCCAGGTAATTGTCGAAATCCTCGATCATCGTTTCAGCGCAGCGCGTTTCCTCACGCCATATATTGCTGGAATGTATGCGCGGCCTCTAGGAACCCCCGCTGGATTGGACGACGCCGCGGCATGGGCCGCTTCCGCAGATGTTAGTCCTGCACATGGCGCAGCGGCTCGCTCGCTTCTATACGTCAATCGTGGCCTGGGCACGATTGGAATGCCCGTCCGCATCGGCGTCCCGCCGGAAATCACTCTGCACACTTTACGCCGCGCCTAGCTCTCTTCGGGCTTTGAGCCCGCGCTGATCGCTTTTTGAGAGTTCCCCGCAAACCCTTCCGTTGCGGCAGCGTGCGTGCGATGCGATAATGCGCTTTCACAAACGTCTCGCAAGCCTGCGCCACGGACAGACAAGCTTAGGAGTACTGGGGGACCGATGACTATTCGCGATACGTGGATCGAGAAACGCCTGGCCGCGGCGGGAGCCAACGGCGCCCGCAACGTTACGCAAATGCATCTGGCGCGCCAGGGCGTCATCACCGAAGAAATGGAATATGTCGCGCGCCGCGAAAAGATCGAGCCCGAGCTGGTGCGCAGCTGAAATCGCGCGCGGCCGCGGCATCATCCCCGCCAACATCAATCACCACTCGCTTGAACCCATGGGCATCGGCGTGGCTTTCCGCTGCAAAATCAATGCCAACATCGGTAACTCCGCCGTCACCTCCGAAATCGCCCAGGAGCTCGAAAAGCTGCACCGCGCCGTGCATTACGGTTCCGACACGGTGATGGACCTCTCCACCGGCGGCGACATCCCCGCCATCCGCCGCGCCATTATCGAAGCCTCCCCCGTGCCCGTCGGCACCGTGCCCATTTACGAAGCCCTTTCGCGCGTCAAGCGCACCGAGGACTTGACGCCCGAATTGATGCTCGAAGTCATTGAAGAGCAGGCCGAGCAGGGCGTCGACTACATGACTATCCACGCCGGCGTGATGCGCGAATTCCTGCCCCTGGTGCGCGACCGCATCACCGGCATCGTCAGCCGCGGCGGCGCGCTGATGGCTCAATGGATGAGCGCGCACAAGAAAGATAATTTTCTCTACGAGCGCTTTGGCGACATCTGCAAAATCTTTAAGAAGCACGACGTCAGCTTTTCCCTTGGCGACGGTCTGCGCCCCGGCTCCATTGCCGACGCCAGCGACGCGGCGCAATTCGGTGAGCTCAAAGTCCTCGGCGACCTCACCAAGATGGCTTGGGAACACGACGTTCAGGTGATGATCGAGGGCCCCGGCCACATCCCCATGGATCAGATCGAGCTGCAAGTCAAAAAAGAAGTCGAGCTTTGCCACGAAGCCCCTTTCTACACTCTGGGCCCGCTGGTCATCGACATCGCGCCCGGCTACGATCACATCACCAGCGCCATTGGCGCGGCCATGATCGGCTGGTACGGCGCGTCGATGCTTTGCTACGTCACCCCCAAGGAGCACCTCGGCCTGCCCAATGCCGAGGACGTCAAGCAGGGCGTGCTCGCGTATAAAATTGCCGCGCATGCCGCCGACGTGGCTCGCCATCGGCCGGGAGCCCGCGACCGCGACGACGCGCTCTCCTACGCGCGCTTCCTCTTCGACTGGAACAAACAGTTCGAGCTGTCGCTCGATCCCGAAACCGCGCGCGCCATGCACGACGAGACGCTCCCCGACGATTTTTATAAAGAAGCGAAGTTCTGCTCGATGTGCGGCCCCAAATTCTGTTCCATGAATATCACCCAGGTCGCCGAAGCCATCGGCGGCCTGGACCAGGCCGAGCGCGAACAGCGCTTCGTGCAGCTATTGGCCAAAGTCGAAAAATAGCTAGATTTGCCTCCAGATTGTTGGTCGCAAAATTGTTGAAGTGTCGCGCCATGGCAGCACGATCGCGCAGGTTTTTGGGAGCACAGATGCCTGTGCGCTGTTAGTCGCGCAGCCTTAATTCGTAACTCTCAATTCGAATTCCCAAACGCCGATGATCCAAAAACGCCCGGCAGTAAAAATTGAAAGGAGCCTCGCCAATGCCCATGAATCAAGCCTTGCTTCCCGAGTTCGATCACGAAATGGCCAACACCCGCAAGACTCTCGAGCGGGTTCCCGATGACAAGTTCGATTGGAAACCGCATACCAAATCGATGGCCATGGGAACGCTCGCCACTCACGTCGCCCTCATTCCCGAGTGGGCGGGCATGACGCTTAATACTCCGCAGTTCGATGTGCGCCCCGTCGGCGGCCCGGAAATGCGTCAACCGGAGTTCAAAACTCGCGCCGAAGTTCTCGCCCACTTCGATAAGAGCGCCGCGGAAGCCCGCGCAGCCCTCGCTGCCGCCAGCGACGAATCACTGATGACGTCGTGGTCGCTCCTCGACGCGGGCAAGCCTATCTTCACCATGCCGCGCGTCGCCGTCCTTCGCAGCATGATCATGAACCACATGATTCACCACCGCGCGCAGTTGGGCGTGTACCTGCGCCTCAACGACATTCCCGTGCCCGGCCTATACGGCCCCTCCGCCGACGAACCCAACATGTAGCCGCAACCGCGCCCCGCAATTAGAGCTGCGGCCACTTGGAGCCCATGCAATTAGAGTTCGGCCTACGCCCGGAGCCCGCGCAGTCAGAGTTGCAGGCATTGCGAGGCCGCGCGCACCTTCAGTCCCGGCCATCCGCGATGCTCGCAGGTCGCGACTTGGCCAGGCCCACAGCGGCCTTGCCGTGCATTCGGCGGGTTGCCGGTGATATCGCGCGGTACGGCAGATCCCGCACTGGTTCTATTCGCGCTGCCCGCTGTTTAAGCGAAATTCGGCGACTGGCGCGTATTCGGCGACGAGCGATGCCTTGTAGGTCGCGGCTTCAGCCGCGACATCAGCGCAGGCCCGCAGCGGCTTTCGCCGCTGACGCTCCGCGCCGTTGAGTTGAACCAATGCTCGACGTGGGCGCGCCTCTCGCGCCGTATCGCGTTCCAGCTATAATCAAAGATGGTTTGGTAGCACAGGCATTCCTGCCTGTGCATCTTTTCCGAAGCTCTGGCGAAGATTTCGCGCCAGCGTGCGAATCGCTGTCAGCAGTTCGCCCGACAAATGCCCGAACCCGCGCAAAACGACCGCCTCCGCGAAGAATTCAACCGCTGGGCCGAAGCCGGTCGCGGCGAGGGTATGGAGCACGACCATCTCCCCATCGTCCTCCCCTGCTCGACCGCCTGGGCCTCGCTCCCACCGACAATATTCTTGACGTGGGCTGCGGCGCCGGCTGGCTCGCCCGCCTGCTCGCCGAGCAGGTTCCCGAGGGCCGCGTCGTCGGCATCGACATCTCCGATGAAATGATTCGCCGTGCCCGCCGCAAGCACTCCGAGCTTGATAACGTGATGTTCGCCGTCGGCGAAGCGGAAGAAATCCCCTGGGACGCCAATTTTTTCGATCGCGTGATTTCGGTCGAATCGGCCTATTACTGGCCCGACCCGCGCCGCGCCCTGCGCGAAATTTTCCGCGTTTTAATCGAAGGCGGCTCCGCCTGGCTCCTCATCAACTATTACCGCGACAACACGCACGCTCATCACTGGAGCGAAGTCCTCACCGTACCGGCGCACCTGCTTTCGGCCGAAGATTGGTCGGCAATGTTCCGGGAAGCCGGCTTCGCTGGCGTGCAGCACGCCCGCATTCCCGATCCCACGCCGGTCCCCGAAATCTACCAGGGCCGCTGGTTCCGCGACGCCGCCCAACTCCGCGCCTTCCGCGAACAAGGCGCCCTCCTAGTGCACGGCTCGAAGCCCCGCCTATAACCTTCTGTTAAACCGTAGTCCCAGGCCCAGCGCCATCATTTGTTCCCAGTTGGCACTTTCTGTTTCAACTCATCAAACCAGTTCTGTGCCACCACGATTTGCGTCGGCGCCGCACCCGCTTGCTCGAAGGGCTTGAGCATCAGGAAGCGCTGGCCGTCCGGAGATACGTCGTAGTTGGGATAAGTTAACGGCGTAGGCAGGTACGGTCCCTCAAAGAGCATATGGGGCTTGCCGACAGTGAAAGTAGGCTGCGTGGCAATCTCCACACCCATCATCTTGTTCCCGCTGCGGTAGAACAACCCTCCCGCCAGTTACGGGTCCACACAGGCTCCGTGCCGCCTTCCGTCGAGATTTGCCATTTCCCGCCGGGACCGCTCTGATTCGCCTGAACGCTCCCTAAAACATAGACCAATGATCCCGTAGCGGAAATGCTGTAATGGGCGACTCCGCTGGACAAAGATTGCAGGACACCCTCAGCGACAGGAACCACGCGCCTGTGATCCTCAGCCGCTGGGGATCGAACGGCACAGCCATCAGATCCCCCTTGTCAGATGCAAGCCGGAGGTAAGTTTGACCACAAGGCCGGAACGATAACGGTTATAGGCGAAAAGTGAGCAGGCAAATATAATCGAAATTGGCCTAACGTTGAGCGATTCGCGATGCTTGACCGAGACCGATAGGAATTTGTGCCCAAGGCTCTGCCGTTGATGTAGGATGCGGTCGGTTTCGTGGCAGCAGCGGACCCCATTTTCTCCTCGCGCTTAAAGCGATCTGGCGGATGCGAAGTCGCAGACAATTCCTAAAGAGTATGGCCGGCGCATCGGCAGCGGCTCTTTGCGGGTGCGGTGCTCGCGGTCTGCTTCAGGCGATGCCGCAGCAGCAGGCGGGGCTCGCCGTTGCTAGGCACAAGCCTGTCATGGTGGGTGGGAAAAGGATCAAGACTGTCGATGTGCACTGTCATATCAACCTGCCGGAAGTGGCCAGCTTCCTCAAGGGAACACCTATCGAAGCGGCCGGCGTTACGGCGCTGGCGGGCGTTGGATATGGCAATCCCCCGCTCGGGGAAGCGCGTTTGGAGATTATGGATAAGGAAGGCATCGACGTTCAGGCGGTGAGCGTCAACGCGTTTTGGTATGGGGCTGATCGTGATTTAGCCACACGGTTCATCGCTTTTCAAAATGAGAAGCTCGCGGAAATGGTGCGCGACGCCCCGGCGGGACGCTTTGTGGCATATGGCACGGTGGCTTTACAGTTTCCGGACTTGGCGGCCAAACAGCTGGAAGACGCCATGAAAATGGGACTAAAGGGAGCGGCCATCGGGGGCAGCGTTCCGGGAGAGGAAGTCTCATCAGCCAAATACGACGTATTCTGGGCGAAGGCGGAGGAGTTGCAAGCACCCATATTCATGCATCCTCAAAATAGCGCGGATGCCACGGGCATCACCAATCGCGTGAAGGGAAACGGCGTCTTGGCGAACGTGATCGGCAATCCGCTGGAAACCACAATTTTCATTTCGCACATGATCTTTGAAGGCGTGCTGGAGCGCCACCCGGGCCTGAAGCTCTGTTGCGCTCACGGTGGCGGTTACCTGCCCTCGTATGCGGATCGCATGGACCATGGCTGCGCGGTACTTCCGGATCAGTGCAAGAACTCGCCACTCAGGAAACCTCCCACGGAATATTTGAAACAGATTTACGTTGATTCCTTGGTTTTCACGCCTGAGGCTCTCCGGCATCTCGTCACAGTCATGGGGCCGGAGCATATTATGCTGGGCACGGATTATCCGTTCCCTTGGACGGAGAATGGGGCCGGCACGCTCGGGCCCGTGGATCATTTATTTGCCACAACCGGTCTCAGCGATGCCCAGAAGGTTGACATTCTCGGCGGCACCGCGCATAAGTGGCTCGCGATTCCCTCCTAGCCGATTGCAGGTGATGGTTCCCGAGGCCCTGGCAAGTTAGCTTGATTTGATTCGGGCAGACAGGCATACATTTCGTCAAACACGAGAAGTCCAGGAGAGGTGCGTCTAACAGGAAGTGCAAGAACGCTGCCAAGGGGAAACCCATGGATTCGACCAAGCCCGAACCGAAAAAACCTATTGATTCGATTGCAAGTCAGTGCGAATCAGGCTGATGGTCTCCCAGGGCTGCGACAAAATCAATTTGCTTCACTCGGAAGGGCCTTGGGTATATAAGGGTGCCCATCCGGGAGATCAAAACGGAAATCCCAGTTCATAAGTAAGGCGGGGCGGCTGATCGTACTTCTCGATCTCATGGGCCGAAAACATCTGATCAGTTTCAAAAACCATTCGGGTTCACGTCGCGTCGCAACTTTCTTGCCTGAACAGCGAGGAAAATTGAAATGAAAGAAATGAAGCGACTATTGAGTGTTGGAATTGTGCTAGCGGCGTTGGGCATGATTTTGATGCCCACTTTTGCCCAAAATTCAGCTAGGCAAGGAACACAAGGACAAGGAGGACAAGCAGGGAAAGTGCCTCCTGTGCAGGTGGCCGGAGGCTTTGACAAGGTGCACGTCTTGCCGCCGGGCGGAGCGGCGCCACGCATGACGGATGGGCATGTAGATCTGTCCGGACGTTACTATCCAAACAGTGCTGGAAGAATGCTCGAGGCTGCGTACCCACTCGACCCAGCTGCGTTCGGGCAATTTGATCGCACTGCGACCCCGGAGCCGCAGCTTGTGTTCAAGCCTGGGATGGCCGCTAAATACAAGAGTCCGGTCCCCTATGGAGAGTGCGATCAGGCCGGAACTCCAAGTTCGATTACCATGCAAGCGAATCAACACGGACCCCTGGTGCTCATGCAAACTCCTGGAATGTTGACAGTCCTGGTTGAATACCCCCTGACCGTTCGCATGATACACACCGATGGCCGCCCGCACCAAAAAGATCCCGATCCGACGTTCAATGGTGACTCGGCTGCCCATTGGGAGGGAGATACGCTTGTCGTAGAGGCGATCGCTATCGATACCAGGTTCAGGAATATCGCAGTGGGGTTCGGGGGAGAGAGCGGCGCATGGCTACATAGTGATCAGGAGCATGTGATCGAGCGGTTCAGCCGGCCTTCGAAGAACTATCTCGTCTACCAAGTCACCATCGACGATCCCGTAGTTCTGGAAAAGCCTTGGACTTCGGCGCCTCGCAAGTGGTCGCTGTCGCAAGATCCCACCGACGAATGGCAAGAATATTTCTGCACGCATAACGAGGAGCCGGAAGAATACAAGAAAATCGGCTCTCCACCCCTAGTACCTCCACCTACAGGCGGGAGAGGCAGGTAGTCCTAGAAACCAGCGGGCAGACTCACTTGATTAATGCGCACGCCTCGTTGGAACAGACACCGTGGTTCATCTCGCCCATCCCACCCGCACCGATGGCCGAGAGGATTTCGTACGGCCCTAGGCGTTTGGTGAGAACCGCCAGAGTGGTTACCAAACGGTCTTTTTCAGATACGCAACTCACCTACCGGTCCCGTTGCCTTCCGAATGCCAATTGACCGCTGCTACAACGTTTTTGACGCCACGGTGACGCCGGGGCAGGTGCCCACGGAACGGAATCGGATCGGCACATCCCCATCGTAGGAACGTTAGCTGGACGATCGGACTATCCCAGAAATCTGCCCCTTCGCGGAACACGGCGCAGCCTCCGGTGTCTAACTCTACAGGCCACTGCAGCCACCCGAGCATGAGGTCGACCGTCATGCCGTTTGAGCTTGCGCACCCCAAAGCCCCCCAAGCAACGGCATCTCAAGACCGGGCCTCTATTGATTTGTCTGCAGCCTGTTACAGAAATGATTGCGAGGAGGACCCAAATGTTTACATCATCCACGGCTCGACGCACTAACAATGGGTTTTTGATTTTGCTGGCGCTTACATCGTTTTGCCTTTCGGCAATTGCGCAACAGACGACCAGGAATCCGCAAGCGTCCCCGGGGAAACCTGCAGTCGTGCCCGTGGCTGATGGTGCGGGAACTCAGAAGCTGCCGCTTCGCCGGATCGTACTTTACAAGTCGGGCGTCGGATACTTCGAGCATGCCGGCAATGTGCGCGGCAATGCCAGCGTCGAAATCGATTTGACCAGCAGCCAGCTCGATGACGTCCTGAAATCGCTTACCGCCCTGGACCTCAACGGCGGCCGGATCGTGGGCGCCAGCTATAACTCCGAGGAGCCGGTCGGCCACCAGTTCGAGTCGCTTCCCGTGCCGGTGGCAGACAAGACGACCCTCACGTCTCTGCTGGAAGAATTGCGCGGCTCTCGTTTGGAGGTGCGAACTTCCACCGGTGCGTTCACCGGACGGCTGCTAAGCGTTCAGAAAGAGACGCAGCTCAAGGCCGGCACCGATGTGAGCCTGGACCAGATCTCGTTGCTGGGCGACCGCGGTGAGGTGCGCTCCTTCGCACTCGAGCCGGGCACAAATCTGCGCTTTGTTGACCGTGAGCTTGAGCAGGAGCTAGCTCGCGCGCTTGGGCTGCTCGATTCCGCCCACCAGGAAGATATCCGGCACCTGCTGCTCAGCACTACCGGGACGGGCGAGCGAGAGGTCCGCGTGAGTTATACCAGCGAAGTCCCCGTCTGGAAGACGACCTACCGGATCGTCCTGCCAGGCCTGGGAAGTCCATCGGGCACAAAGCCCCTGCTGCAGGGCTGGGCCGTTGTCGATAACACCGTGGGAGAGGACTGGACCGACGTTGAACTTTCGCTCGCTGCGGGCGCACCGCAATCATTCATTCAGAAGCTTTCCCAGCCTTATTACACTCAGCGAGTGGTCGTGCCCATGCCGCGGGGCTTCCTGCTGACGCCACAGACCCACGCAGGCACGATGATTTCTACGGAAGCAGCTCAGGTCGCCGGCGATTCCCCGATCAACGGACGAGTGTTCAGCGCCGGCGCGCCCAGCGCGGCACCGGGCGGTAGCGGCGCAGTTTTAGGCGGCACTCTCGGTGGCGGAACTGGTGGCGGCTTCGGCCCCGGTGTCGCGGGCGGAACTGGTAGCGGCCAGTTCAGGCAAGGGCCAGCCAACTCCACTACAGATGGCCTCGATTTCCTCGCCGCCGCAAAGAGCATCAATGCGGCGCAGGGAAGCCAGCTTGGCGATCTGTTTGAGTACCAGGTCAAAGACCGCGTGACGATTCGCAAGAACGAGTCCGCGATGGTGCCGATTGTCCAGACCGAAATCACGGCCGAAAAGGTCTCCCTTTGGAATGCCGGGTTGGGCACGCCGCGGCCCCTGCGCGCGCTATGGTTCACCAACACCAGCCCGTTAGTGCTTGATGGCGGCAGCTTCAACGTGATCGAAGGGGGCGCCTTTGGTGGCGAAGGGCTGATCGAGTCGATTCAGCCGAGCGAGAAGCGTCTTCTTAGTTATGCAGCCGACTTGGGCATGCAAGTTGTCGCCAGGCAGGACGGGAATATCCCCGCGAGGGTTACGCGGATCCGTATCGCGCGTGGCACGCTGGTCCGCACAACGGAGTCGCACCAGCGCACGATATACACGGTGCGCAATGAAGAGACTTCACCGCGAATCCTGATCCTCGAGCATCCCATCCGTAACGACTGGAAGCTGGCCGCGGACCTGGCGCCTGAGGAGCAGTCCGCCACGGCCTATCGCTTCCGGATCGAAGTCCCGTCGAAGCAGACCAAGACGTTCACCGTCGACGAAACGCGCCCAACTGTTACGCAGTACGCGCTGACGAATTTGACCTTGGCTCAGATCGAGGCGTTCACCACCGAGCGTGAACTGACGCCTGAAATTGAGAGCTCCCTCCGGCAGATCATTGCGCAGAAGGATGCCATCTCCAAGCTGGATGCCGATCTCAAGTCTAAGCAAGCCGACGTCGACCGCATCTTCCAGGATCAGGAACGATTGCGCGAAAACATGAAGGCGCTCAAAGGCACGCCCGAGGAAAAGGCCCTGGTCCAGCGCTACACGGGTGAGTTGAACGATCAGGAAATGCGCCTCGGCACACTTCGTACGGAGATCAGCAACCTCGAAACCGCGCAAAAACAGGCGCAGCAAGATCTTGACGCGACGATCGAAAAACTGACATTCGACACAAACTTGTAAAAGACTGACGCCGTCTACAAAAGCAATCGATTACGCGGCAACAAGCGGGGCGCTTCAGACGGGCAAAGAACGAGCCGTCGGCACGCCGAAGCCTCGCTGGGTGCTGCTGTGTTCATAAAACTCTAGGTCGAGGAACGAAGGAGAGTTAGGATACGCGAGCTTGGCGTCCAAATCGAAGATCCTGGTTGGGAGGAGCGATTGCCATGAATGAAGGTTCTATCAAGGTGGGAGTGATCATGGACCTGACGGGTCCGCTCGCGTTCCTGGGCGTCGCCAATGCCAATGTCGCGAAGATGGTGATTGATGACATCAATGCGCAGGGCGGCCTGCTGGGGCGGCACGTAGAACTGCTCGTGGAAGACAGCGCCACCACGGATAGCGTGGCGGAAGCCAAGGCGACGAAGCTTGTCGAGCAGGACAAGGTCGACGTGATCCTGGGAGGGATTTACAGCTCCACGCGGCAGGCCATCAAGGGTCCTGCGGTGGTGAAGGGCAAGAAACTTTACATCTACCCGGAGCAGTACGAAGGGCAGGAATGCGACCCGCTCATCTTCTGCACAGGCCCAGTGCCCGCGCAGCAACTTGATCCTTTTATTCCCTGGCTGATGCAACAGACGGGCGCGAAGAAATTTTATTTGCCGTCAGCCGACTATATCTGGCCGCACGTGATGAACAAGAAGGTTCGTGAAATTGTGACGGCGAACGGCGGCACGATCGAAGGAGAGGAATATTTTCCACTCGATCACGCGGACTACAGCAAGACAGTTGAGAAGATCATGTCCAGCGGGACCGAGGTGGTGTTCAATACGATCGTTCCTCCCGGGCTTATGCCATTCCTCGAACAGCTTTACAACGCCGGCTTTACCAAGCGAGGCGGAAAACTAGTCTGCACGTACTTTGAGGAGAACCTGCTGAAAATGTTGCCGCCCGCGCAAGTGGAAGGCCTGTACGGCTGCCTCGACTACTACCAGACCGTCAGCGATCCCTTCAGCGTGGAACTTCTCAACCAGTACAACAAGCTTTATCCGGGCAGCTCGATGTTCACCGCGGGCAGTGCGAGTACGGGCATGTACCGGGGGCTGAAGTTCTGGGAGGCTGCGGTGAAAGAGGCAGGCTCGCTGAATCAGGATGCCGTCATCCAGGCGCTCGACCACGCGAAGATTGCTGCGGGGCCGGGTGGTCCTGCTGAAATGGTGCCCGGGCAGCATCACGCCCGGCTGAATATGTACATCGCCCAGGCAAGCAACGGCATTTTCAAAGTTGTCAAGAGCCTGGGCGTCATCGAGCCGAACGAGAGCGTCGTGAGCGCGAGACAAGCTGCCTCGCGGTAGACTGCAACGGCCAACAGCACGCCGGTTAGTTGATTGCCGACCACGAATGCACCGGGGGAGCCTTCGAGGTTCCTCCCTTTGTTTTAACACCCATCCCGCCACCACCGAGCTTCTCCAGGATGTCCTTTAGGGCCTGCGGCCCGCGAAAGCTGATGAAAATTTAGTCAGAGGTCAGACAGGATAGCAACGGCTCGGAGCGGCGAAGGTCGATATCGCAGTGGAAAAGTCGAGACCGTTAGGATGTCTGATCTGGAGCGTGCGTATTGAGCGAATAAGTGGGCGTCGTTGTTTCCTCCTGTGGGAGCGGCGATAGCCCGTGAGCCTGGTTAAGGTAACTCTTGGCATGCTCTTCGCTCCCGCCAGGAGGAAGACGATGCCTTACAGGATAGCGGGAATTGATGTCCACAAAAAGATGCTGGCCGTGGTTGTGTCTGACGTTGAAATCGACGGCGAGTACCAGTTCGAGCGGCGGCTGTTTGGCAGCAGCCCTGAACAACTGCGCTCGCTGGCCGCATGGCTCGTTGAGCAAGAGGCAGAAGAAGCGGTGATGGAATCGACGGCGCAATACTGGAAGCCGGTGTGGGAAGCGCTGGAGCGGTATTGGAAACCGGTACGTCAGGAGCGGGAAGGCGCAGGCCCGATATCGGGAACGCTGCATCTGGCACAAGCGCAGTCGAACCGAGGGCAGCGGGGGCGCAAGAAGGATTTCCCCGATGCCGAACGTCTGGTGAAGCGGTTGGTGGCCAACGAACTGATCCTGAGCTTCGTGCCCGATGCCGAGCAGCGTCTGTGGCGGACGGTGATGCGCGGAAAGTACCAGCAGACGCGCAACCGCGTACAGTTACAGAACCGACTCGAAGGTCTGCTGGAAGAAGCACACATTAAGTTATCCAGCTTCGTCTCAGATTTGCTGGGCGCCAGTGCCCGGCGCATGCTAAAGGCACTGGCCGATGGAGAAACCAATCCAGCAGCTCTGGCTGCCCTGGCCGATCGGAAGCTGCGTGCCACGCCAGAACAGTTGTGCGACGCGCTCGGCGCGTGCGCGGAGCTGAACCCCGTTTACCGCCGGCTCCTGAAGATGGCGCTGGAGGAATTGCAAGTGGTCGAACAGCAAATTGGTCAACTCGACCAGGAGATGGCCAGTCTGCTGAGTCGCCATCAGGACGCGGTGAAGCGGCTGGCGGAGGTGCCCGGTCTGGGAGTGGATTCAGCGCAGCAGATCATTGCCGAAGTAGGTGCCACCGCAGCAACATTTCCTTCCGAGAAACACCTCTCCTCGTGGGTTGGCACATGCCCCGGCGACGAGGAGAGTGCGGGAGTGAACTACAGCCACCGGTCTCCCCAGGGCAACCGCCACATGCGGCGCATTCTCAATCAGACTGCCAACGCTGCAGTAAAGGCCAAGGGAAGCATCTTCGAGATTGTGTATCGCCGCTATGTGCCGCGCATGGGACACAATCAAGCCATCGGGGCGATTGCCCATCGGCAGTGTCGGCTAATCTGGTTGATCCTGCATCAAGGAGTTCGTTACGAAGAACGAGGCCCGGCTGTCAACAAAAGGTCAAAACAAAAGCGCACGGCGAGAATGATCCGAGAACTCCGGAGCCTTGGCTACCAGGTCGAACTACCGGATCTTCAATCGACCAGTTCAACGTGAGGGATTTTCGAGCCTGCGATAGTGCGAGATGGTTTGGCCGATCATTTCGCTTGCGTCGCTGTGCGCCGCCGCACTTCGTCGAAGAAGTTTTCGAGGAAGATCACTTGGTTCTGCGCCTTCTGTGCTTCCGCCGTCTCGACTGGCATTAACGCGACGATGCGCTTGCCGTCTGGCGCGAGATCGACGTTCTTAGTGGCGGGCGAGCGCCCCCGATCTGCTTCTCCGACCACACTCGCGGTTTGTCGGCCACGAAGGAATCGCCCTTCACCGTATACGCTGCCACCATGATGTGGTTATCCAAAGTCTCGAAAAACAGCTCGTGCCCGTTGCGCGACCACATCGGGTACCCGCCACCGCTGTTCGAGATTTGCCACTTTCCGCCCTTGTCCGGGAAGGCTCGAACGTAAACTTGGAAGGTCCCCGACTCATCGGAAACGTAGGCCAGCCACCGCCCGTCAGGAGAAAAGGAAGGGGTACCGCTCGTCCGCCGGGGTTTGCAGGAAAACCTCCGGCTTTCCGGCACGCAGTCCCGCGCTATCGCTCTCCAGCGGCACGGTCCATAGATCGAACCTGAAGTTTTCGGATCCGCTCGAAGAACGCCAGCCGCTTTCCGTCGGGCGTGAAGGACCACGGAGCCTGGTGTTCTTGCTCTGGGTCAATGGCTGCGGCTTGCCCGATCCGTCGGAACGGGTCACAGACATGCCTTCTCCCACCGCTCGGAACGCGATGTACCGACCGTCCGGGCTCCATAAGGGATCATTGGCATTCCCGGTGAAGGTCAAGCGCGTCATCGTGTCTCGTTGCCAGTCGTAGACCCAGATGTCCGTGCCCGATCCCTCCGACACCTCCAGGGCCAGTCGCTGCCCGTCAGGCGACATGCTAGGACGCAGATAGTTGCCCGGCTTGGCTAACAGCGGCTGCGTCTTTCCCCGCGCCGTCCAGCCACGCAACAGTGAGCAGTCCGCCTCCCGCTCCGCCGCTGCGGTAAATCAGCGTTCCGGTTTGGGAGAAATCGAACTGTGCCGAACCCTGTGCGGCGTTGTAGCCGACTTGGTCGAGCACCGGGGCAGGCGTCCCGTGAACTTCCAGCCGATCCACGTCGAAAGGTACAGCAAACAGTGTGCCCCGGTTCACGTAAACGAGATGGCCGCTGGGCAAATAGCGACCAAACGTGCCGCCTCGCACGAGGGTTTTCCTGCGGTGATCCGCCAAAGACATCACTTCGATGTTGGCTGCGTCGAACGCCGCTGCCGTTGGGCTAGCCGTGAACAACACGGCCTTGCCTCCCGGCAGGATTTGCGGCCAGCGGTGGGTGGCTTCTCCGTTCTGCAAGTCGGTCACTGGCGTTGGCGGACCTCCGGCGGAAGGAATCCGCGACAAGCCGCCATGGTGGTTGAGCGCAGCGATGATGTTGCCATCCTCGCCCCAACTGCCGCCCCGACCACTGGCCGCGTTGCACAAGGTGATTGCCGAGCCGCCCTCCACCGAAATCTTTTTCAGCTTTCCTGCAGTGAAGAAAGCGACCCACTGCCCGTCCGGGGAGAAGAAAGGAGCCCATGCCCCCTGCGTTCCTGCAAGCTCAGTGGCGTTGGGCTGATCCAGCCGCCGGGTAAAGAGTCGATTTTGCGACACATAAACTATTCGCGTGCCATCAGGCGAAAGGATCGCGTCGGCTCCGGCGAGGGAGCCAAGCGAAACGTCAGGGCCGAGGTCAACGTCCAGCCGCACCAGTGGAGGCTGCTCAACAGGCCGCGTCGCCCGCCACCAGCCCCACGACGTGACGACCGCGATGATTGTCACCGCTGCGGCCACCGCCCACAGCAACTTGCTCGTGGAAGCTGGAGCAGCCTGCGTTGCACCGGAATCTTTCGGTGCCGCAATCGCATCTTCAATCTCAATCCGTAACACCACTCGCATCTGGAAGACGCTGACGCTTGTCTTTCCGCAGGCAACGACGCAAAAGTGTGCGGATCGCGGGAGGAGTGCTTCGCGGGCACTCGGCTCCAGTCGGGTTCCGCTCTTCACGACCTCTGCCAGAATGTCCCCGACATCTTCGCCCTGAAACGCTGCCTTCCCGGTCAGCAATTCGTACAGCACGCATCCAAACGCCCAAATATCGGTGCGCTTGTCTACGGCTTTGCCCTTGGCCTGCTCGGGACTCATGTACGCAGCGGTGCCCAGGATCACTCCATGCATCGTCGCCGCCATGCTCAGCGTCGGCGAATTGGCAGGGTCCTCATTTACTCGCATCGCCCGCGAACGCCTTCGCCAGGCCGAAGTCCAAAACCTTGACTTTGCCCTCGGGCGTCACCTTCACGTTGGCGGGCTTCAGGTCGCGGTGAATGATGCCTTTCTCGTGGCGGCTTCCAGCGCCTCAGCAATCTGCTTTGCAATCGCCAGCGCTTCTTCGACCGGAATCGCACCTTCTCGCTTAATGCGTTCCGCCAACGTCTCGCCCGGCACCAATTCCATCACCAGATAGCTGGTGCCGTTCGACTTGCTCCAGCCCATAGATCGTGGCGATGTTGGGATGATTCAGCGCCGCCAGCATCTTCGCTTCGCGCTGAAAACGGGAAAGCCGTTCGGGATCGTGCGCAAACGCTTCCGGCAGGACTTTGATGGCCACGTCGCGCCCGAGCTTGGTGTCGTGCGCCTGATACACCTCGCCCATCCCGCCCGCACCAATGGCCGAGAGGATTTCGTAGGGCCCGAGACGTTTGCCGGTGAGAATCGGCATGGCTCCCGCCAAATTAGAATGAGGGAGTATACCGCCAGAGTCGCAACTAAACGCTGTTTTTCAGATGTGCAACTCGCCTACGCGTCCAGTTGCGCCTCATAGGGGCAAGGTTCGGCGGGCAAGGTTCAGTCGCCGCTCATTCGCGCTGAAAGCGTTCGCGGGCAGCAGGATCATTCTCCATCTCGACAGGCAGGAACTTCAGCGCAACATGGCGGTGCAGCTTGAGGTCTTCGGCTTCGTATACCACACCCATCCCGCCGCCACCGAGCTTTGCGAGAGGATGCGATAGTGCGAGATGGTTTGGCCGATCATGCGACTCATTTCCCGGGCGGAAATTTACGGCTGACCTCGTCGAAGAAATTAAAGACGAAATTGATTTTGTTCACCGCGGCAGTCCTGTTCTGTATTCCGATGGCCTTCAACACGGCGAAGCGTTTGCCATCGGGGTGCAGGTCAAAGTTATAGGTGAGGCCCGCGGTCGGTGAACTGGCCGGGCGACCAGAGCTGCGGCTTATCGGCGCGGAAGGAGTCGCCGGAAGCAGTGTAGGTGACCACCATGATCTTGCTGTCCACGGTACGATAAAAAAGCTCCTTGCCGTTGCGCGACCACTTGGGGACGACACCGCCTCCTGTGGAAATTTGCCACTTGCCTCCCGGGCCGGGAAAGGCCGGACGTACACTTCGTAGTTGCCGGATTCATTGGAGTGATAAGCGAGCCAGCGGCCATCGGGCGAGAAAGCGGGCTCCCTTTCGAGGAAAGCGCTGTTCACGAAGGGCTTTGGCTCCCCGGGCTTCCAGCCGGATTTCTCGTTACCTTCGATGGGAAGAGTCATGATGTCCCAATTTGTGCCTGGGTTCAGTTGGTGGAACGCCAGAAGCTTGCCATCGGGTCGCCAGGAACGCGCGTATTGTGGGCTCTTGCTTTCCGTGAGGCGCTGGGCATCACCGGCGCCATCAGAGCGTATCCACCAGAGGTTAAGCACCCCGCCTTTTTCTTGCGAGGTATACACGATCCTCTGGCCGTCGGGAGTCCAGACAGGTTCCACGTTAAGCCTCGCCGGTAAAGGTCAGGCGCGTAAGGGTGTCGCGTTCCCATTCGTACACCCAGATGTCCCTCTTTTTGCCGTCAACGATTTCCAGGGCCAAACGCTTCCCGTCGGGGGAAAACGCTGGGATTGTAGTAGTTGCCGGGAGTTTCGCGGAGGGGTGTGAATTTGCCCTCGCGGTCCATCCAGTAGATGGAGACGTTCTGACTTCCGCGCCCCCCGCGACATACGCGAGGTTCCCGGTATCCGAAAAGGAGAACTGCGTTTCGCCAGAAGGGATTGGTGGCCACGCCTTCAAGGATAGGCGCAGGCTGGCCGGTCACTTCCAACCGCTTCAAATCGAAGGGCACGGCGAACAGCGTGCCATCGTGCACATAGACCACGTATCCGCTGGGCAGATAGTGGGCATAGAACCCGCCGCGTTGCAACGTCTTTCGCTGTCCAGAAGCCATCGAGTACACCACTATGTCCGCGTCCTCCAAGTTTTCTGATTCGTGCTGGACGTGAACAGCACAGCCTTACTCCCCGGCAGCAACTGGGGCCAGCGTTGCGTGGCTTCGCCAGCTTGCTTATCGAGAGTGGTCAGCGGTTGGGGGGCTCCTCCCGCCGAGGAGACTTTAGATAAGGCCGCCTGGCTGTCCTGGTTCGAACACGATCATGCCGTCGTCGCCCCAGCTCCCGCCGCGGTCATCGGAGGCGTCGCAGAGTGTGACCGCCGCGCCGCCTTGCACGGAAATCTTCTTCAGCTTGCCGTCGGCGAAAAAGCCAATCCACTGGCCATCCGGAGAAAAGAAGGGATCGCGGGCATTCTCGGTGCCGGGAAGCGCGGTGGCCTGCAACTGGTCGAGCGAGCGGACGTAGATGCGCCGCTTCTGGTCGGAGCCGATGGCAAGAAGAGCCAGCCGGGTGCCGTCAGGTGAGAAGATCGCCGCAGTCCCGAGGGCGGTGTAAAGGCTTGCGTCCGCGCCGATGTCCGCGCTCAGGCGTACCGCTTGCAGAGGCTGCGGCGGCTTCGGGGCACGCAGCATGAAACCAATGGTGGACGTGATGGCGATCAACGCGAGCACACCCGCCACCACGGCCCATGCCACTCGCTCGCGCCAACCTCTCGTTGCTGGGGCAGTCTGCGTGGCACCGGAATCTTTCGGTGCCGCAATCGCATCCTCAATCTCGATCCGAACGTCAGTCGCATCTGCAATGCGTTGACGCCGGTCTTTCCGCAGGCAGCGACGCAAAAGTATGCGGATCGCAGGCTGGAGTAGCTTCGCGGCAATCGGCTCCAGTCCGGTTCCGACTTCACAACAGCAGCCAGAATTTCCGTGACGTCGTCGCCCTGAAACGCCGGCTTTCCGGTCAACAGCTCGTACAGCACGCGCCAAATGCCCAGATGTCAGTGCGCTTGTCCACCGACTTTGCCCTTGGCCTGCTCGGGCCTCATGTAAGCCGCAGTACCCAGAATCACTCCGTGCATCGTCGCGGCCATGCTCAGCGTCGGTGAATTGAAGGGTCCTCGTTTGCTCGCGTCACCCGCGAACGCCTTCGCCAGGCCGAAGTCCAAAACCTTCACCTTGCCTTCCGGCGTCACCTTCACGTTGGCGGGCTTCAGGTCGCGGTGAATGATTCCTTTTTCGTGGGCGGCTTCGAGCGCTTCAGCAATTTGCTTTGCAATCGCCAGCGCTTCGTCGACTGGCAAGCGCACCTTCGCGCACAATTCGTTGCTGCAGCGTCTCGCCCGGCACCAACTCCATCACCAGATAGCTGGTGCCGTTGGACTGCTCCAGCCCATAGATCGTCGCGATGTTGGGATGATTCAGCGCCGCCAGCATCTTCGCTTCGCGCTGAAAACGGGAAAGCCGCTCAGGATCGTGCGCAAACGCTTCCGGCAGGACTTTGATGGCCACGTCGCGCCCGAGCTTGGTGTCGTGCGCCTGATACACCTCGCCCATCCCGCCCGCACCAATGGCGGAGAGAATTTCGTAGGGCCCTAGGCGTTTGCCGGTGAGAATCGGCATGGGCTCCCGTCAAATTAGAATCGAAGGAGTATACCGCCAGAGTCGTCACAAAACTGTGTTTTTCAGATGCCCAGTCCGGGAGGGCTGGGTCATCGAACCACCGCCCCCCGGAGCGCCGGCGCGGCACCAAATGAGTTGAATTGTTGGGCCACACCCTCCGCCTTTTTACACAAGCAGCTTGACGTCACCCCCTCCGCGCTCCCAACGCGAGCCACGGGTGCGGGCTGTACTTGCAGCCCGTGCAATACGGGTACTGGCTCTACTTGGAGCCCGTGCAATACGGGTGCGGGCTCTACTTGGAGCCCGTGCAATACGGGTGCGGGCTCTACTTGGAGCCCGCGCAATACGGGTGCGGGCTCTACTTGGAGCCCGTGCAATAATTGATCGAGATGTTAAAATAGAACATGCTCGAATCGCGCATTCTGAGCGCCTATACGGGTGCGGGCTCTACTTGGAGCCCGCGCAATAGTGGTCGGCGTAGGCCCCGCACCCATAATCATCCCGGCCATAAATGCCGCAGCGCTAAAGGCCGCAGAATCATATCCTTATGAGAACAGCAGAGGGAACTCCCATGGAATCACATCCTTACACAAAACCTAGGGGGGTAGGCCCCGTAACCACCCAGTTAACTCCCGGCGCGGAGCCCGCTTCGTGGAAGTCCGCAGGCGCACCCGGCCCATGGTCCTGTTCACCAACATGCAGAGCGTGGAGCGAACCCTCTATGCCATCTTTTACAGATTGGGCTACACCCTCCGCCTTTTTACACAAGCAGCTTGACGTGACCTCCCCCTGCAAACCGTTGACGCTAAGCCTCCATAGTGCTATAGCATGTGTGCGTAGGATTCTGCCTTCGAGGAGAGAATATGAGTCGAAAGACATTTATCAGCACCGCTGCAGCATTATCCCTTACCGCCGCGCTGGCAATTGGCCTTACTGCTGCCCGCCAACCTGCCGGCCCGAGCCCGCTACCCGACCTGCCTTCCGGGAAAGTTCAACTTATGTCCGCCGGAGCACTCGCTTTCGGTCCGAACGGCGTTCTGTTCGTCGGTGACTCCATTGGCGGCGCCATCGTCGCCATCGATACCCAAGACAGCAAAGCGGTCAGTTCCGCGCCCAAAGTTAACATTCAGGGAATCGACGAAAAAATCGCCGCTGCTGTAGGCGTCACGCCCGACCAGATCGTCATCAACGACGTCAAAGTCAACCCGGTTTCCAAAAACGTCTATCTCTCCGGCTCGCGCGGTCGCGGCCCGGATGCCATGCCCCTCATCGTAAAGGTTGACGCGTCCGGCAAGGTTTCCACCCTGCCACTCGACAACGCCAAGCATGCCTCGGTCAACCTGGCCGACGCGCCGGCATCGAATACCACCGGCCGCCAGAATCCCCGCATGCTGACGATCACCGACATGGCCTACGTCAACGGAAACGTCGTCGTCGCCGGCCTGTCTAACGAAGAGTGGTCTTCTTCGCTGCGCTCGATTCCGTATCCCTTCAAGGATGCGGCTCCCGGCACCACCCTGCAAATCTGGCACGCTTCGCACGGAAAATATGAGACGGCTGCTCCCGTACGCACCTTCGTTCCTTACACGATTTCGGGCCAGCAGTACATTCTGGCGGCCTACACCTGCACTCCTCTGGTGAAGATCCCCGTCAGCGACCTGCAGCCCGGAGCCAAGGTCAAGGGCGTAACGATTGCCGATCTCGGAGCGGGCAATCAGCCGCTCGACATGGTCCCCTACAAAAAAGACGGCCATAACTTTATCCTGATCGCCAACTCCTCGCGCGGCGTGATGAAGCTCAAGGCCGATAACCTGGAGTCCTACCGCGCCATCGACTCGCCCGAAGTTCCCAACCCGCCTACCAACATCTCTGGCGTGCCTTACGACACGATGGCAGAACTTCAGGGCGTGCAGCATCTCGCGCAGCTCGATGACTCGAATGCTCTGATCCTCACCGGCAAGTTCACTGGCGCATCGTATGCTCCAGGCGCACCTGCCGGCCCACTCAACCTGCAGACCATCGCGTTGCCCTAGTAGCGCTGCTCCGGGCGCAACGATAAGCAACGCTAACGCAACGATTGGCGCAACAATAGCTCAGACGCCTTGCGGAAACTCAACCTTGCCGGGATCGCGGTCATCCTCTTTATGGGGATGGCCGCACCCCGGTTAACAGCCTGGCAATCACCTGCACAATCCACTCCGCCGGCCGTCGCCATTCAATTTGACGGCGCCGTTTTCAAAGTTGCCGGATGGACTCCGCCCGCCGCGCCTCCCGCAAACGGGTGGCCGTCAATTTTCGCGGTTTACGCCGGAGCCGCCGGCGTCCCCCCGCTCGAGGGCGCCTACGCTATCGAATCCGGCGCCTTGGTTTTTCATCCCCGCTTTCCCATTTCTCCGGGCGTGCGCTACCGCGCCGTTTTTCAATCGCCCGCCGGCGGCGCGCCCATCGAGAAAACCTTCGACGGGCCGCGCCGCGAAACCACTCCGTCAGCACGCGTCGAGCACGTGTATCCGTCGGCGGACGTGCTGCCGAGCAATCAGCTCCGGCTGTACATTTATTTTTCCGCGCCGATGAGCCGCGGCGAAAGCGGATTACGCATCCACATGCTCGACGAGAACGGAAAAGTTCTGGAAGGGATTTTTTTGCCGGGAGAAGAGCTCTGGGATCCGAACTACCGCCGGCTAACGATGACGTTCGATCCCGGCCGCATCAAGCGCGGACTGACGTCCAACATGAAGGTGGGGCCGCCGATTGCCGAAGGGAAGCGCTACACGCTCGCGATCGACCGCGAATGGAAAGATGCGCGCGGCGTACCGATGATCGCGGGATTCCGCAAAACATTCCGTGGCGGTCCGGCGAAAAGAGATCCCCCCGATCCCGGGCAATGGCGCGTGAACGCGCCCAGGGCGGGAACCTCGGATGCGCTGACCGTCGTTTTTCCCTCGCCGATGAATTATGCCCTGCTGCAACGTATGCTGCAGGTCGCGAAAGCGCATGGGGCCGTCGCTGGGACGGTGAGCGCCGATCGCCAGGAAACCGAGTGGCGCTTCACCCCGCAGGAGCCGTGGAAGCCGGGCGATTACCAACTCGTGGTTGATACGGGACTCGAAGATCTCGCGGGAAATCACATTGGGCAGGCCTTCGACATCGACGTTTTCGAGCGCGTGACTCAGCACATCACCACCAACACAATTTCGCTGCCGTTCAGCGTTCACTGATGCGGCTGTGGTTGCGTGCTGAGAGGAGGCCGGGCCGCACCTTGCGCTATAGTGGCCCGGGCGAACCTAAACCCACGGCCAAATAGGTCGCTATGAGTTCCTTTTACGTTTTTATTTGAATAATCGGGGTTTAAACCCACGCGCTTCCAGGTCTTCCTGCGCCGTCACCGATTCGGCTTCCGAATACGGGCCTACTACAACGTGGTAGGAGTTCAGCCACAAACGGGTCTTGTGAATTACGAGGGAATGAAGGCCCGCTTGTTCTAGTTCATTCCTGGCGCGTTCGGCCCACACAACATCACTGAAATTCCCGACATCGAAATACTTGCCGGCCCCTGAGAACGGGACTTCTCGCGGCCCATCTCCATCGGGAGGAACAGGAGTCTGGGGTTCCTTCGTCTGAACCCTGGGAGTCTGAACCGTAGGCGTCTGAACCGTGAGGGCGCCCACTTCCGGACCGCCGGAGCCGGCGGTTACGAGCGGCGATCCTGGCGAACCATCGTGGATCGAACTTGGTATCACGGTGGAATTTGTCGCGGGGGGTTGCAAAACTAAGCTCGGATTGCCAGCCGATTCAGATGCAGTCGCCGACAATGGCATACGGGCAGGCGCCGATTTCCTGGGCTTCGAAGGGGAGCGCCGGCGTGTTGGCTCCTCTTTGTATTCGGCTTCGAGTTTGCTTATTTCGGATGCCAGCTCGCTTTTCGCGGCCGAAATCGGAGTCTTCGCCAGCACGATGGGCGGGTCGGTTTCTGCCCAAGGGGGATCAGTTGTAACTGCTTCGGCCCGTAGGTCCCCTGCCGGAGCGAATTGCTGCGCGACACCTACCGGGCCCGAGTGGCGCTCCTGGTGATAAATCAGGGCCGTCACGGCGATCAGAATTGCCAAGAAAACTAGTCCCGTCGACGCCCGACGAATTGAATGAGCACGGGACTTAAGAAGTATGGCCCGGCGTGCCGCAGCATTCGGGCGGAACGTTTTTTCCGGTTCGAATTCGCTCACAAACCCACGGTACGACGCTCTCGGCTTCGGCGCGGGATTAGCTTTCACTAGGGAAGCCTGCACCACTTGAGGCTTGTTCGAGGCCTTCGATCCGGCGGGCGAAGCTCCAATTTCGGCAGCTCTACCGAGCGCAATCGAGGCCGCCCCGAGAATGATGGCCGGAGGAACATTCGCAGCTGCCGCAATCAGCGTTTGTGTTGGCGTCACCTCCGGAATCATCTCCGAACGTCCCGGTGCTGCGATTTGCACCTCAGACTCGGCCTTTAATGAGATTGCGGGCTGTAGCACCCAGTTCCGGATTTGTTCTCGGACGCCCGCGGGCAGTGCGGTAAATCGCAACCCCCCTGTTTTTTTGGTCGCGTCATTCCACGCAAGTTCACCCGTCCCCTCGATTCGATGATTGGCGCGCAAAGAAAACCAAAACTTTATAGTTCCGCTGTGATGGATCGGAGTCACCGCATGAAAGGCAAGCCCCCCATCGGAAACATTCAAAACGATGGCGCCGCTGTCGGGCTCCAAATGGATGTACGTGAGCGCATCAGAGTTTGTTCGGTGGGTTGTGCGGCGGTCGGCTTTAATGTTGTCGGATTCACAGGCATCGGTGCGAAGCACTTCTGAAAATCGATCGAAATTGAGATCTTCGGTCATATCTACTGAGTCATGCGGCAATGATCAAATATTTCCACCACCAGGCCAAATACAATAACTCGGAACCGCAGTACTGTATATACGGTATAGACAGTAATTTTGCACTAAACACCGCGGCTGCAAGATTTTCGCACGAATAGCCCCGGTAAGGTTCACGGCCAGACTGTTGCAGGCGCGTGACGCGTCTCGCGCCAACGGCTTTGTCACCAAGTCACAACAGTAGTATCTTAGCCCACGTGAAGATTACGGGAACCCGGATTTGCCGTACCGGTGGCTATAATTGAGTCTTGCATCAGAATGGTTATTAAAAATCGTTTCTAAGTGTTGAAAGGGTTGCTTTACGCCAGCCTTCGGCCGCGCGCCAAAGGGGGAAACGCTGAACAAAACTTTCCTCTGCCTTACGCTACAGTTTTCGCTGCTCACCCTTGCGCCTCTGGGAATCGCTCAAGATCTGAATGGAACCCTGCGCGGCATAATCGTCGACCAGCAAGGGCTGGCCGTGCCCAACGTGAGTCTGCTCTTAACGAACGAAAACACCAATGTTCGGATGAGCGGGCGAAGCTCCGCTGCGGGTCTCTATGTTTTTTCCGGATTGCCAGTAGGTTCATACGCGTTAAAAGCTGAAGCAGCCGGTTTTGCTTCCTACCATCGCACCCAGATACAGGTGCGGGCTGCGCGAATCACCGAGGTTAACGGCGTCCTTACCCTAAATGCCGTCGCCGCGCAAATACGAGTGGAAGCCGGAGAAAATGTGGTCCAGACCGAAAGTTCGCAGTTATCGGGCTCCTTCGAAGGAGCGTCCGTATCAGAGATTCCCATTGCGACCGCGGCCAACCTTTCAGTTCTGAACCTGGCAATTTTTTTACCGGGTACGACGGCAGCGCTCGGCGGCACTTCAGGCACTGGCGGCTCGGTCGGCGGCCTGCGCGGGCGCGAAAACAGCTTCAGCATCGATGGCGTCGATAACAATGACCCGGACACGACGACGGCCGCCCAACAGGTGATCCCGGATGCCGTGCAGGAATTTACGGTCAACCAGAATATCTTCAGCGCGGAATATGGCCGTGGCTCCGGCGGGCAGTTTAACGTCATCACCAAGTCTGGTTCGGACCAACTGCATTTCGGCGTCTGGTTTTATAACGGCAACCGCAATTATGATGCCTCTGATAACCAGGAACAGGCCGACATTCGCGCCGGCGTGAGGAATGGCAACCGGCGCTATGATTTTAATCGTGCGGGCGGTGAGGCTGGCGGCCCCGTTCTGAAACGACGCGCGTTTCTCTACGGCGCCTACGAATTCGAGTCATTGGGCCAGCAGCAGGTCAGCGCCAGCAGCATCGCTCCCACCGCGGCCGGACTCGCGGCCCTCAATGCGTTGGCCGCCGACTTACAAGTGCGAAATCTTCTTGCGCAGTTTCCCGTGGCGCCCGTGCCAACCGGCGCCGTAACCGTAAATCTTCAGCAGATACCGGTTGGCGCCGCCAACTCCGCTGCCCCCAGCTTCACGAGTTCGCAAAATTTTATCGCCAACGCGGATCTGGACATCGACGCACAACACCGTTTGCACGTGGGATATCTGCAAACCTGGATCCACGCTCCCGCGCTGGGAAGCTTTCCCCAATCGCAATTTGAGTCTAATTCAGTGACGGATGACAGCCGGGTAATCGTAAACCACGTGTGGACCAAGGGTGCGTGGGTAAATGACTTCAAGTTTTCCTATGCGCGGTTCAGCCAATTTTTCCCGTTGAGCGGAATCGCGCAGAACTATCCCAATCTTTTTATTCAAGATTTAGGCGGAATCTTCATTGGGCCTTCCTCCAGTCTTCCCACGCAGCGTGTCTTTAACGAGTATCTTTTTTCAAACGTCGTGACGCGGACGCTGGCACGCCAGACGCTTGCGTGGGGAGGAGAATATTACTGGTATGTGGCGCCCTCGGTATTTTTGCAGGATCAGCGCGGCCAATATGGATACGCTTCGCTGAGCCAGTTGATCAACGATCAAGTTCCCAGCGTCTCAGGTGCCAGCCTGCAAGGCGTCGGAAATGGCTACTTCTCAGATAACTCGAAAAATTTTGGCCTCTTCTTCCAGGACGATATCCACGTGAGCCGGCGGGTGACCCTCAATCTTGGAATTCGCTATGATTTCTTCGGCAACCCGGCGGGTGCGAAATTGAATGCCTTGAACTCCATCGCCAGCGTGCCCGGTACCCCGCTCGTTTTCAACGTTCCTAAGCAAGATTGGAATAACGTGGGACCCCGCATCGGTTTTGCCTGGGACCCGACCGGCTCCGGCAAATGGTCGGTTCGCGGCGGTGGAGCTGTAGTCTATGACGTAATCCCTTGGAATTTTTATTCCAATGGGCTGCCCGCCGAGGTCCAAGCGATCCTGACTCCCGGCCTTGCCTGTGCGAATATTTTTGGCGTCCCGCCTTCCTGGTGTGCTACCGATAATGGCTTTTTGGCTGGCGGCGCGATGAAGCTGAACTTTGTGGCTCCCAACAGCGCCGCCACGGCCAGGGCACTGACCACCCAAACGATGTCGGATGCGAAAGATCCCAAGGTATTCAGCTGGTCCCTCGAAGTTCAGCATGAAATATTTCGCAATACCAGTTTGGAGTTGCGCTATCTGGGGACCCGCGGCCTGGAGCTGCCGGTGCAACTTCAGTTGAATTCCGAGACGGCCTTTGAGAACGGCGCTCAGCCTCTGCCCACATACATTCACGCATCCGATATACCGAGCACAGTTCCCGCAACGGCGCCTACGCTCGCGCAATTTCTTTCCTCGCGCACCTTGCGGTATGCCGCGCAGGGCTTTACCGGCGGCTTTATTACCGAAGAAGCGCCGATCGCGACCAGCATCTATCACGGCGGGGACGTCGAGTTGTTACACCGTTTCGGCTACGGCCTGTTTCTGCGCGCCAACTACACCTACTCCCGAACGATGGACGATGCCACCAACGATCTGAACACCAGCGCTGTCAATCCCCGGCGCCCCCAAGATCCATATGACTTGCGAAATGAGTGGGGGCCCTCAGCCCTGGACGTTCCGAATAAGGTCGCCATAACCTTTCTGTATGACCTGCCCCAGGTGAAATGGAGCGGTCATTTTGCAAAAGACGCGCTGAACGGTTGGGAGTGGAGCGGGTCGTTCCTTTATGAAAGTGGCCAGCCGGTAACCATCCAATCGGGGACCGATTCGAATGGTAACGGTGATTCCGCAGGTGACCGCGCCGTGCTTAACCCCACTGGTACGGAAGGCGTGGGAAGCCTGGTAAACCCGGTCTGCCGCAACCCGGCGACCGGCGCTACCAGCGTCGATCCTGCCTGCACGCCCCCCAATACCGTGGGTTACCTCGCCGTCAACCCCAACGCGAAGTATGTCCAGGCCGGACCGGGAGCCGTCGCGAATTTAGGCCGCAACTCGTTCAGATCGCCGCCTCTCAACGTTTGGAATATGGCGCTGCTCAAAAATAATAAGCTCACCGAGCGTCTCGGCGTGCAGGTTCGCGTCTCAGCCTTTGATGTTTTCAATCATCCGAATTTCACACTGGCCAACTTGAGCGTTTTTCCCTCCGACACAAACGCGCTGAATCAAGGCTACACCAGCCTCACCAGCGTACCTGCCGGTACGTTCCTCAACCCGCAGATTTTTAACGGCGGCAGCCGCCGCATCGAGTTCGGGATAAAGTTATCGTACTGAATCGACGACCGAAGCAATCGGCGATTAGGGGGGCATCGGCGCCTCGCCCCGGACCCAACTGCGCGGCCCGAGGTAATTATTGTCGGAACCTCAATACGGCGGTAGACTTAAGCCGTCGATACCTGTTCAGCAGGGTGAACGGCTGTACGAGACCAGCCGGGGCTTGGGATACGGATTCCCGCGCGCCAAAACATCCCAACCTGAAAACTCCCACGATTGCGGCTCATTACATGGAATTGATACCGGGACAGTATCTGAAAGCAGTACGCGAACGGTTGCGAATCGGTCTCCGCGAAGTACAAGAGGCCAGCGCGATCATTGCCTCCGAAGAAGATAACGACAACTTTTATATTTCCGCTGCCCGCCTCACGCAAATCGAAAATGAGCCGTCAATTCCCAGCGTATTCAAGCTCTTCAGCCTGTGTTCGGTTTATGGACTCGACCTGCACGATGTCTTGTCAAAGTTTGGAGTCAATGCCAACCGCGTGCACTCTTACCGCTCCCGTTTTTTGCCCGAAACCACGCGGGTGACCTCCGCGGAAGTTTACGGTTTTGAAGATAAAGTGCTCGTTCCGGTACGCATCGATCCGAGCTTTCGTTGGGAAACCACCCAACTGATCAACCGCGTCGTGGCGCTATGGGGAGAGATTCCCGCAGCTTTTCTGATTAATCGCAATACTCGTCGCCACACGTACGGCTATGTGGGACTGACCGACAGAACCATGTATCCCCTGCTGAGACCGGGTTCGCTCGTAATGATCGATCCGGAGCGCACGCGGGTCATTTCTGAGGGGTGGAAAAGCGAGTTTGACCGTCCCATTTATTTCATCGAACTGCGCGAGGGATACCGCTGCGCGTGGTGCCAGATCGAGGGAGCGCGGTTAATGTTGATTCCGCACCCCGGATCGAATGTCGCCGTGCAGAGTTTCAGTTTACAAAGTGAGGCCGAAGTGTTGGGTCAGGTGGTAGGGGTAGCGATGAGGTTGGTTCCTCCAAGTATTCCCAGCTCGGAGCATGAACCAAGAGCTCCAAGGCAAACCGAACTTGTGAAATAAAAAATTTCCGCGAAAGAGACGAACATCCTTCGGGAATCATCTCGTAATACGGCTCAGTTTCAAGCCATAAAGTCGCCGCCCTGCGTTCCGCTTCGCCGATGGAGCGAAAGTGCTTCCTCAATTCCCGAGAAAGTCCCACCAGTGTTAAGCCGGCCACACTTGCGAAAACACTCTGGTGGGTATCTCGCAAGGCCACGTTCACCTCGGCGCGCGAGCATACCGTCGCCCATCCTTCGTGAAGATAATGGCCCGTATAAGGGTCCCGGAGCGATGCTAAAAAAGCCAGTTGGGCAAAAGGGCTCGGTAGAGAGTCGAACACCCGGTGCAGGTACCGCGATATGGCGTGTTCTTGAAGCATAGGGCTCCCTACCCAATTGTTATAGGCTAAGTCGACCCGTAACGCAACTGGGCAGTTTTTTCAGCCGACTGAACAAAGTCCAAAAAAAAACTGCGATTTTTCGTCGCACGGTAATCTGTTGCCTGCGTCGCCGTTATTAAATCCAAGCCGAGGTACACAAAATGACACCTTTCCCGCCTCCTGACCCCTGGTTTGTACCCGTAGACTAACGAATTTGTAATGGGGGGTCTAGGACCCCTCTTTAAAATAGTAGAATTGGTAGTACAATAGCTGCCACTATGGTGGCTATGTTTCGACTGATCGAGTTCAGCGGAATGGCGCTCCAGGTGATGCTTCTCTGGCGCCTCAGCCGTGGAAGCATGTGGCGCGTTTATGGGGGCTTCGCCCTCTTTGCCGCGTGGATACTGGCTCGTTCACTCACGTTATACGTAACTCAGGGCCTGATGTCACTCGGTGAATATCGTGCTATCTACTGGGAAACTGACGTCGCGGATTTAATCCTGCGCTTTCTGCTCGTCTGGGAAGTTTTCCGACATACCTTTCCGAAGGGCTCCGGTTTACACAAGATCGTATCCAAGGGGTTCACTATAGCTGCCTTTGGCTTGGTCATATTTTCTGTCGGCGCCGTCTGGAGTTATGAGGCATACTCCAGATTCCATTCCGTGTATCCGGCGATCGAGCGAAGCTTCGGTTTTGCGCAGGCTGTTATGATCTTGGGGTTATTGCTGACGGCGCGCTACTACGGTTTGCAACTAGGACGAAACCTCTGGGGAATTGCGCTTGCCTTTGGAGCGTGGTCATCGCTGTCCACCGCTAACAACGCCATGATCGATTTGCGGCACTCATTCCTTCCTTACTGGCAATTGCTGCTGCCCTTGAGCTCTATCGCTATGTTTGCTGTGTGGATATGGGCAGTCTGGGCATACGCACCTAATCCAGCCATCGCGGCGCAGGACACGCCGGATCTCTCACCGGATCTGGACAGGTGGACGCAAGATTGGGATCAGGCGAACTCGACGATCCGGAGCGTCATTCATCCATGATCGAACTCATACTGTTCACGACCGTCGGTCTGGGTCTGTTTGCCGGTTTTTTGGCCCTGGGCTTTCAGGGCCTTCCGCATAAGGTCCCTGATGCTTCCGTATTGATGGCGGTTGGCCAGATGGTCCGGCTGGAAGGACTGGCCTTTACAAACGCGGCCGGGTTGCTTGACGACGCCGAATACCGGTTGCTTTGTTCCAACTTGTATTTGCAGGAAGTCGCCAAGCGTTTTCGCAAAGAGCGCCAGGAACTTGCCATCATTTGGATTTCGATGCTGCAAACAGATTTGCGAACACTACTTCGGTTTCATCGGTTTTTGATCCGCCGCGGGGCTTCGGCACAATTTCAGGAGGAGCTGGAGATCCTGGGGACCTACGTCGCATCGGTTGTTCTGTTGAGCATCCTGAAGACCTCGATCCAGGCGGTAGGTCCTTTCGCACTGTCGAGGACCACCCGGCGCGCCAGAGGACTGGTTGACAAAATGTCTCACACCGCTGCGCACACACTCGGGCGTATACCACCAGCCGGATGGCCTGAACTCGAACGCAGTTGGGGCAACGGTCTGGCGTAGGCGATAAAAGCAGACTTACTTCTTGAGTTTTGCTCGTTACTAATTCTGCCTCGGAGTTCGCCCGCCTGCGCATCGCGCGAGTGGAATTGCACCGGCAAGGCCCTTCCTTCGAACATCGCCATCGTCGCGGTTTGAACGGCATCCTGCGGAAATTGCTGGGAAAAATTGGTTACTCAGTCCCGCGGAGGGCTTTTTTCTTCGCAATCTCGGCTATCGATTTGCTGATAAAGGCCAGATGGCTGCGCGTATAACCTTCCAATTCCGCGGAGCACTGTTCGGAAATCTCCTCCGTTTTCCTCGCCAGCAGATCGCTTATTTGTTCGCCGGCCGATTGAACCAGCGCCTCCAGCCGGCTTTGCGTGCTTAGCTCGCACTCCTGCGAAAGCTTTTGCAAGGCCTGACCGCGGTCATCGATGACGCCGCCGAATTTCGCCCTCATTTCAATCTCCGCGACCGCCATCCGTTCGCTCGCGCCATCGTCGAACTGTTTCACAAACGCCGTCAGTCTTTCCTGCATTTCCGCCGTCGTCCGCCCGGCCTCTTCTTGCAAGAAATCCTCGAACTGGTTGCAGATGGCCAGAGACTTTACTTTGAGATTGTCCTGGCAGACTGCTAGATAGTCCCGCGCCGTCTGTACCTCTTCGAGAAGAGGCACAAGTTGGCCGCGCAGCCGAATCAGGCATTGGTCCACCGCGGCCGTCCGTGACTCATTCATGATCTCCTGCAGGCGCTCGATGGTGTGGACGGCCATGCTCTCCACCCGCTGACTCACTTCCGTGCCATGCGCGGCGATGCTCAACGCGGCGGATTCCGTATCCTTCTCGATCTTGCCAAGCCACCGTTCGCATATGCCGCGGGCCTCCGCCTCCTGCATTTCTTTCAGGTCCGCCAGGGCCTGGAGGGTCAATTCTTTTTTCGAAGTGGCAATTACCGACTCGAGCGTGCTGTAAGCTTCGCGCCGCAATTGCGCTCGAAACTCGTCGAGGACCCGGTTCTTATCCGCGACGATCACGGCCGTAGCGGCCTCCGAAGCCATCATCTGAATTTGCTCACCCAAGCCGGCCATCAGCAGGCCCAGGGCTGCCATCTGGCTTTCGGATGGTTCAGCAACCCGCATCGCGCGGCGGGAACCTGGTGGTTCAGGCCTGCGGGCTAGAGACCAATCCTGCGGCGGTGAAGCCACGCCCCAAATATTGCCGGGGGGTTCGAGTTCGACGGCCACCTCGAAAACCGGTTCCTCGCTTGTGGCCAACGGATGCAGCCACTTCACTCGTGCCCGGCTAGTGGATGCGGACGCGCCTGTTTCGGGTTGATTAACTTCCAGGTACACAACATCGCCACGCGCTAGCTGATACTTGGTGCGATACCTGCACCCGTGGTAGCTGACCGTAAGAGTGGAGACCAGCTCCTGATAAGGCTCCTGTGACAAATTAGCGCCGTATACCGTGATGGGAATGGCGCGGTCGATGCGGGTGCTGCGTCGTTGTTCGATAAATGCCAGTTGAGCGTTTGACACCGAAACCTCCGTGGGTTGAATCAAAATGATACGGCAAGGACTGCCACCGATTGGCAAAGCAGATGATTGCCTGTAACCGACAAGTCACTAAAAGGGCCGTTAGCGGGGGGCGTTTATCTTGCGCCGTGTCAGCGAGCAAAAGGGTGCGGGGTAGGAAGTAGATATCCTTCTTCGCATCGCTTCTGGTTTCCGCTGTAGCCCTACTTTCTCCGCACCTCGTTCCGCACCTCGCGCGGCAGCGGTAGCTTCAGCGCCTTTCCCGGTTCCAAATGGCCGGGGTCCGCCAGCCCGGGATTAAGCGCCCGAATCTGCTGGAGTATTTGGTAATCGAAATGCCCGACGTACTGCGAACTCAACGCTTCTATGGTCTGGTTTGGCTGCACGACGATGGTTAGCGACTGGATGTTGCCATCATCCTTCGGGTCCGCATGATAAGCCGTCGTTACCGCCGCGCCAGATTTCGCAGCGAGCAAATGGGGAAGGTGCGCGATAAACAAGACGAACACGATTGTCAGCAGCACGATCGTGGAGATTCCTACATAGGTCCAGCGCGAGGATTGGACCCACTGCCTGCTGACGGACAGTGTCAGCCTGACGGGCTGCGAGGTGGGTTTGAATTCATGATGCGCGGCGTTGGCCAAATTATGCTCCGGCAACGCCTCGACCGAAGCGGTGCCGGCCGAACTGCAGACCGGGGCATTGACGAAGACCTGAGTCAGAGAAGCGCTGCAGTCGACGTAAATAGCGTTACTCACGATAGGCGCGTCAAGCGCCGGCTGCCGCTTCGCCAAATGGAAATCGTCTATGGTGGTGGCCGCCTCGCGGATGGCGGCATTGAGTGTCGAATCTATCGAAGTTGTGATCGCGTTTTCGGCTACCTGCTGCAACTCCGCCAACAGGTTGCGCAATTCTTCTTGGGGCGGGCGCGTGCGCTTGTCCGCAGGCGTCATCGCGGGCCTCTCGGAGGGCCTCTGAGCAGACAGCGTGTCCGTGGTTGCGATCTGGGGCCAATCCATGGCCGGTTCAAATCCTTTGCCTGCTACAAGCGTTTACGAGTTTTTTGGGCTGGTACAGCGAGACTAGCATCGCAGCGGACGTGAGCGCACGTTCGTGGAGGTACCGTGTCGCGAGAAAGACACGGGTCCGGGCTCTACTTGGAGCCCGCGCAATAACAGGTCCGGGCTCTACTTGGAGCCCGCGCAATAACAGGTCCGGGCTCTACTTGGAGCCCGCGCAATAAACCTTGGTCAACGTATAGCGAATCTGCGGCCCCGTCGTCCGGCTGCCTAGAACCGCATGTTGCCACTTGTCGCGCGGACTGTAGGAGAAGGTTTGACACCACACCGGCCTGCGCCCAGAATACGGCATGGCTTTGGATCGCACGGCACAGGCCCAGCGGCACTTGCAGCGTGCCTATCAGGCGCAGATGGAAGGGGACTACGATCGCGCCGTGGAACTTTATCGCGAATCACTGGCCCTGCATCCCACGGCCGAAGCCCATACGTTTCTCGGCTGGACCTTCCACTTTCAAGGGAAGATCGACGAGGCCATCGCGGAATGCAAACGGGCCATCGAGATCGATCCCGAGTTTGGCAATCCCTACAACGATATCGGCGCCTATTTGATCGGGCTCGAACGATATGACGAAGCCATTCCCTGGCTTGAGCAGGCCATCGTTGCAAAACGATACGAGCCGCGCCATTTCCCGTACTTCAATCTCGGGCGCGCCTACCTCGCCAAAGGGTCCATCAACCGGGCCCGGGAATTATTTAAGCAGGCGCTCGAGATCGAACCGCGATATGCGCTGGCGCGCCAGGCACTCGAACAACTGCGCCGCATGGTGAACTGATCCACGACGTGCCCTCGAATACATCGCGACGCTATCAACCCCGAGACGCGATAGGCTTGCGATAGAAAGCGCGCCCACCGTATAAATCGACCTGCCGCATCAATGTACCTGCCGCGTGAATCCACCTGAAGGAGTCCAATTAATTTAAAGCTCAGCCTGGTCTCGGTGGGGATCGTAATACCGCGATTGCCCGTGAGCGCTGCGCCCGCTATACCCGCTAACGATCCGCGTAGTAACCGTCTCTGCTCTGCACGGTCATGTCCTTCTGTTTCGTCGCGAGATGAATTTTGTGATAGCCGGGCGTAATGTCCGCTGCCGGCGTGTAGCCGATGCTGTATTGATTGCGCAGTTCTTCGGCGATGATGCGGTAAATATCCCCGATGGGCTGCTTCTTTGAGACCTCAAAGAGACGCCCGCCCGTTTCCTTGGACATGCGCTCGAGAATCTTTTTGCCGTCGGGGCGTTCTTCCTGCGGGAATCGGCGCCCGCCCCCGCCTCCTCCACGACGCCCAAATCCCGGGCCTCCAAAGCTGAAGGGGCTTTGGTTTTGCTGCTGGTCGGCAAACAGAATCGAATACACCACCGTATCGGTACGCTGTGCGGTCATGATGGCCTCTTCCAGCGTTTCTTTGCTGCCATGATCTACGCCATCGGAGAGAATGATCAGCGCCTTGCGGCCCTGCTGCTTCTTCATCACCTCGTCCGACGCCAGGAAAACCGCATCGTAGAGCAGGGTGCCCGCCCCGCCAAAGCCCTGGCCTTGGCCCCCGCGTCCCTGGCCTCCACGCCCCCCTCCATACCCGCCTCCGCCACCACCGTTTCCTCCCCCGCCGCCCCCGCCGCCATTTCCGTTCGGCTGGCTGAATTGCGGCCGCGGCGATTCGAGCAATTGCAGAGCCTTGGCAATCTTTTCCTGCGAGGAGGTCACGTCCTGCAGCAGCTCGACTTCGCGATCGAAATGAATGACAAAAGCTTGATCCTTGTCCCGCAGCAAGTCGTCCAAGAAACTTTGGCTCGCCGCGCGCTCCTCATCGAGCACGCGCCTTTGGCTTTCGCTGGTATCCACGAGCAGCCCCAGCGTCAGTGCCAGATCGGTGTCCCTGGTGAAATAGGTGATCGGTTGCGCGTGCCCGTCTTCCTCCAGCGTAAAATCATCCTTCCCCAGGTTAGAAACAATTTGCCCATGTTTGTCGCGCACGGTAGCCAGCACCGTAACCACTTTCACTTCCACCGAAATTTTCGGTTGCTGCTGGCTGCCCAATTCATGCACGGGCACCAGCACCAGGATCATTAAGAGCGAGAGCCAAGCCGAGAGTCCCGGCGGTCTGGCCTCGCGCTGCTCCGGATGATCTTGCGGAAGCATTACGGTGGGCCTGACCAAGTTCTTGGCGCAGGCTGGCGGCTTGCGCTTCGTTCCGCGAAACAGTTGCGCCATTTTTTGCATTGCGAGCATCGCTTGTTTAAACCTTATTTCGCAAACTCACTACGGGACTTCTCCTGGTGGGATGCGTTCATCTATTACGTCGTTGCGCGGGCGTGGCAGATCGTGCAGGAAGGTCCCCGATGTTCGGCGGGTGCGGAAGCTGTAAATCAAGGCTACGGCTTTCGCCGTCAATCTTCGCGCCAATCTGGAAGGCTCCGCCAACATCGTGCTCGACCCAATCGGAGGTGACGAGCGGCGTAGCCGGACAATCGGCAGGGTCCCAGACAAGATCGCCAGCCTTGTGTTCTATCTTTGAGGGATCAAGCTCAAAGAGCCGCCGTTCGTGAATTTCAATCAGCAGAAACCGATTACCCATCTGCAGCAGCAGCGGATCAGTCTTCCGGCCCGCCTGATAAACGCCCCAATCTTTTACAGCCGAATCGTTCACGCGCAGCAAAGCATCATCAATCGCCTTCCACAAAATAGGTTTGCTCTTTGCGCAGAGCTGTCCGCCAGCGCCGCAAATAATGGCCAACGCCGCCAGCGACAACAACGATAGCGCAGTGGGAAAATGCCGCGCGGATGCGCCACATTGACTGGGCCGCCAGCCACTATCCAAATCATGACCGTACTGCATACTCCGGGTACCTCCCCGTCTGCCAACTACGATGTTGCTGATTCCATGTTGGTTGTAATACGGATCAGACAAACTCATAATAGGCTACGATCCCATGAGCTCAGCACCTTTCCCAATACCGGCAGAAATCACATCGTGGATAAAGTCAGTGTTGGCAGAGGTGAATCAGCGAACGTCCGCGAAGCTTTCCCGTATTCCCAACACGTATGAAACATCGTTAAGGAGGCAAACATGGCCGGTAAGGGAGAAGCAAAGGCTAAATCCGACAGCTTGGAAGCGGAAGAGGAGCTACGGCAAGAGACGGAGTTGCGGCAAGAGGAGCGCGTCATCGGTGAGCGAATCGAACAACAAGATTTAAATCAGGGTATGGATACGGGAACACACTCTTCTACACACCTTGGGGTCGATTGGGGTCCCTCATTCCGGATGAGGCCTGAGATTGAGCACGCATTCCCAACGAAGAAACAGATTGAGGCCCGCGCTTACGAGCTTTATCTGCAACGCGGCTGCCAAGATGGCCACGACTTTGAGGATTGGCTCATCGCAGAAAAGGAATTGAAGCAACAGTAAGTGGCTTCTGCGAGTGTGGCCCGGCGCAAAAGCCAGTTACCGAGAATCCTGTTTCACAGGACACTATCCACCGAAAGTTTATGGGAAGGCCGTAACGGTTGATCGAGCCGCGCGCTTACGGCCTAGCTTCATAGACAATGTTGAACGGCGTTTCCGCTGCTCGCCGAAAACGAGTGAAACCCGCTGAAGTCACCACTTGACGAATACGTGCCTCGCCGGCCTGCGCACCCAAGCAAAGCCCCACTTCCTGGGACCGCGAGGACGGCGTGCATAGCAGAGTCGAGAACGCGTAGTAGACCCGGCCCACAGGGTTTAGGTTGTTTTTCAAGTCATCATTCGCAAAGGGCTCGACGATCATCCATGTGCCATCCTCTGCCAATGACTGCAGTACGTGCTTCGCAGCCCCCACCGGATCGCCCATGTCGTGCAAGCAATCAAAAACCGCTACGAAGTCGTAATCTTTTCCAGGGTATTCCTTCGCCTTCGCCACATCGAATGTGACGCGGTCGGCGACGCCCTCACGATTGGCGGACTCACGAGCACCTTCGATCGATTTATCGTGATAGTCGAATCCGAAGAACCGAGACCGAGGAAATGCTTTCGCCAGCAACAGTGTGGAAGCGCCTTTCCCACAACCCACGTCGGCCACTCGCGCTCCCGCGTCTAGCTTCTCTTTTACACCTTCCAGCGCAGGAACCCACGAGCTCACCAGATTGGCCGCGTACCCGGGACGGAAGAACTTTTCGCAGCCGTGGAACACCTTGTCATCATGCTCATGCCAACCCATTCCGGCTCCCGTGCGAAAGGATTCTGCGATTCGTGGAACCGCCGCAAGAGACCCCAAGGCAAGCTCGAACGCTCCTGGGAGATACGCCGGGCTATCTTCATTCGCGAGCGTAAAAACCTGCTCCTGACTCATGCTGAACTCATTCGTTTTCGCGTCGTACATGACGTAGCCGCTAGCCGCCTGCGAGGCGAGCCACTCCCGCACATAGCGTTCGTCAGTTTTGGTCTTGGCGGCGAGTTCGGCCGCACTCATCGGCCCGGCGGCAAGTGCCTTGTACAACCCGAGTTTCTCCCCAATGACAACCATTCCGGCGTGTACGGCGGCGCCGAGATCGCCGACGAACTGCCCTACAAAAGCGTTCAGCTTATCCATGTCCAAAGCGGGCTGTGGTGCGGTAGCCATCGTTCCTCCTTTTTTTGCAGAGTTGCTTTGAAAAACCTGGTCTTCTCTGCAATGCCTTATCTGATGTTTGTAATTACTGTGGGGTAGCAAATAAAAAGTTCACCGACGCTCTGTATACGCCCTTATTAAATCGCTGTAAAGCATACGAGGCTGGCAACTCTTGGTAAGTCCGCTTCTCGGAATGGGGCCGGTTTACCGGCCAACCAGGGAACAGAAAGTCTAGAACGATACTCCTGCAAATCGCCCGCGCCAGTAGGCCATTGCCGCGCTGATCACCGGGATCAGAAGAATGCACGTGAACAATCGAACAAATAAATCGTACCAGCCCACTCCTTAAAGACCCGCAGTCATCGTACCAAACCTTCTACCTCCCCAATCCTATGGTTTTTCGTCGACATCCTGCTGCGGCTTATCTGAATGGCTTTCGCGGCTGGTAAAAAGCCAGACCCAAGTCGGACCCGGATTCTCATGTCAGGCATCTTCGGCGGCTTGCCTGTCCAGCAGGGTCGCCGCCTTAGTTAAGTTGTCAACCCCGAAGACCACCAGCACCAGCGTCGAACCTGGCTCCAGTCCGCAGTAGGTGTAATTAATGTTGATCTGTTTTTCACCCAACCGCGAGGCTGCCCGGCCCAGTTCTCCCGGGCGGTGCGCCAGCCTAACTACGATGACGTCGGTTTCCTCGAAGATCATGTGCAGGCCGCCGAGCACCGCCTTGGCGCTGGACATATCATCCACTACGAGTCGGGCCAGACTCTCGCCCTCCTCTACGTACGATTGAAAAGCCAGGACGTTGATTCCACGTTCCGAAAGTGCGAGGAGGCATTTCCCTAGCGCGCCCGGCTTGTCTGCGATCGTTACTGTAAACTCCTTCGCCTTCGGCATGTAGCTCAATTCCTTTCCACGACGTTATATTCATGGTTGGGACAGTCTAACAAAGCACGATCAGGCAATCCAAAAAAGGGAACGCGCCCCTTTCGCCGTCAGGCTTTACGATTCCGCAGGATTCGATTCAGCTAATGACGGGTGATTTTGCGGCCAACTCCCGGGATTCCTTCGCTAAGCGCCCCAAACGTTTATCGCTGCGCGCGGACGGCGTCAACCCTTAATCAGAAATGTTCTCTGAGTTTAGGCTTCAGCCAGGGGGAGGGGGTTCGTGGCGATCACCATTCGCCCCGACGAAATCTTAGAAATTGGGTTCGCCTGCAGCTCAATTCCTCCTAGCAGATGATGCGTCCCCTAGGGTTGATTAGCAGATTCAGGCACAGGGCCAGCTGAATTGTCAACCTCCGTTTAATAGCGCAGAATAGCCACACCATCAGGAGGGTGAGCCATGACGAGGTCAACCCGGCCATTGAGCGTAATGCTTTTGCCCATGCTCACTATTTTCCTGCCCTTGACTTCGGCGCTAGCCTTGGCCCAAGTCAAGGTGCCGAAGCTCGAACTGCACGATACGCGACTTTCGAACGGACTGCGCGTGATCTTGGTTCCAGACCATAGTGCACCGGTGTATTCCATCGACGTGTCCTACAACGTCGGCAGCCGCAACGAGAGACCCGGACGTACCGGATTCGCCCACCTATTCGAACACATGATGTTTCAGGGTTCGGCTAGTGTGGGCAAAGGCGAGCACTTCATCCTGGTGCTGAACAACGGCGGCAACATGAACGGCACAACGAGCGAGGACCGGACCATCTACTTCGAAGAATTGCCGAAAAATCAGCTCGATCTAGGGCTATACCTCGAAGCCGACCGTATGCGTTCGCTCAATATTACCCAAGCAAATCTGGACAACCAACGCAACGCGGTACAAGAAGAGCGCCGTCAAGGCATTGACAACCAGCCGTACGGCCGATCACAACTCGAGCTTGATAATCTCTCGTACGACAATTTTGCCTACAAGCACTCAACCATCGGCTCGATGACCGATCTCGACGCCGCGACGGTTCAGGATGTCGCCGATTTCTTCCGCACCTACTACGCGCCGAACAATGCAGTTTTGACGCTGGTCGGCGATTTCGACCCGGACGAGGCGCTGGCGAAGGTAAAGAAATATTTCGGAGATATACCGACGCAGGCGGCGCCACCCAAAGTAGATTTGAGTGAAGAGGCGCACTACGGCGAGCGCCGCGAAGTGATTTTCGATCCTCTGGCGCGCCTGCCGCGAATCGATATTGCCTACCACATTCCCCCGGGCAATACTCCGGAGAATTACGCGGTGCAGCAACTGGCCCTCGCTCTGGGCCAGGGGCAGAGCGCTCGCCTCTATCAGCATCTGGTGAAAGACAAACAGCTCGCGTCGAACGTGCGCATAATCGCGGACGCGCGCATCGGCCCCAGCTTGCTTTACATTTTGGCAACTCCCCGGCCGGGCGTGAACGTCGATGATCTCGAAAAAGGAATCAATGAGGAGATTGCGGCGGTTACGAAAGACGGCATAACGCCTGACGAACTTGCGAAAGCCAAGACGCAGCTTTTGCGCCGGTTTATCGATCAACGGCGCTCTTCATTAACAACGGCCCGACAGATTGGTGAAGACGCCATTAAATTCAACGATCCCAACTTGATCAATACGATCCTGGATAAGCAAGATGCGGTCACCCTAGATCAGGTGAACGCCGCAGCAAAGACTTACCTGGTCCGCGACGGACGTACCGTTGTCACAACGATGCCAGCCCAAAATCTACCTCTGTCGTCAACCGCTGCGCGATGAGAGGTGACTGACAGTCGCATCATGGAGAAAAGACGATGAAGAAGACTCTCCTGCAGAGATTTCTTCGGCCGATGGGCTTCGCGGGCTTGGCCGCCGCGACTATCGTCGGCCCCGCGGCTCCCGCAGCGAGGAGCCAGGAAAAATCAACGCCCTTCAGCAAAGTGGAGCGGCTCAACCGGGCGCCGGTGAACAAAGAAGCGCTACGCATACAGCTTCCTCGTCCTACGGTCGTGAAGCTGCCAAACGGCTTAACGCTGGTGCTTCTCGAAGACCACAAACTTCCGACCGTAACGTTCGCGATGTGGATTCGACCCGGGCAATTGGCCGATCCAGGCGATCTTCCCGGCCTTGCGGCGTTTACGACCGACATGCTCCGCGAAGGCACCGAACACCGTACCAGTCTTCAGATCGCCGCCGAAGTGGATTCGCTGGGTGCAACCTTGACTGCGAACTCCAGGTTTGGCGTGAGCTACACGGTCATCAATGCCTCGGGACTGGCGGACAACGCCACACAAGTCCTGGATTTGTTGAGCGATATCGTCTTGCACCCACTGTTTCCCCCGAGCGAGTTGGCCAAGTACAAGCAGCGTGAGGGGGCGAATATTGAGGAACGCCTCTCGAACCCGGTCTTTCTCGCTCAGCAGACGTTCCGACGCGCTCTTTACGGTGACGGGCCTTTGTCCGTCGTCTCCCCGACGAAGGAATCGATCGAGAAAGTGACTTCAGCAGACCTGAAGCGATTCCATGACCAGCACTTCCGTCCCGGAAACACGATTCTCGGCGCGACCGGAGATTTCAAGACGGCTGAGGTACGCGCGCTGATCGAAAAATACTTTGGGCAGTGGGTTGGAGCGGCCGAGCCTCCTCTCGTGCTGTCTTCAAAAAACGTCCCATCGCCGGCCGGGATTACGTTGGTGGATCGCCCTGATTCTGTGCAGACCTATATCATGGTTGGCGACAGAGGCATCCGGCGCACCGATCCTGACTACTACAGCCTCGTGGTGATGAATCAAATCCTCGGGGGCGGGCCGCAGGCGCGCCTGTTTCTCGATCTGCGCGAAGAACATGGGTATACCTACGGGGCCTATAGCAATTTCAACGCCGACACCTATGCCGGCGATTGGTTGGCGAACACCTCCGTACGCACACCGGTCACGGACGGCTCGATGACTCAGTTGGTCTACGAATTCAAACGCATGAGCAGCGAACCGGTGCCACAGACTGAGCTGGACGATGCGCATCACGCCATCATTGCCGGATTTGCGCTGGCACTTGAGCAACCAGGGCAACTCCTCGCGGACTGGCTGACCGTGGAGTATTACGCCCTTCCTATGGATTACTGGGACCGGTACGCGGACCGCATTGCGGCCGTGGACGTTGCGGCCGTCCAGGCTGCTGCGAAGAAATTCGTCGATCTTGAGCACATGCAGTGGGTATCTGTTGGCGATCGGAAACAGATTCAGGAAGTGCTCGCGAAGTATGGTCCTGTCAGTGTTGTTGATGTCGAGGACAGGGTTAAAAAATAGCCTGCATAGTTTAGCAAATCAAACTTGCGCGCTGGTTTAGTTCCTCTTCGCAGATGAGCGAGCGCGCTCTTTGCGCAGTTCTTTCAGGATTCTCGTTGCTGCCGAATAGTCTGGATTGCCTGACGCCATCAGCTCTACGTGCTCTAACCGAACGATGGCTTCTTCCACGTTACCGAGATTCGCGTGAGCGACGCCTGCACAAAGGTAAGGAGTCAGCCATTCTGGCGTTTTCTGAATCTGCGCTTCGCAGAGGTCGCGCACTTCAACCCAGGCTCCCTGCGTTTCTAGCGCTTTGAGCATCTCAAAGACTGTGAATTCATCACCAGTTATAGCTCTGAAGTTGTGCCCCTGCTGGATGTGCTTTACGCCATTGAAGTCATACGTTATGGCGGGCTGTGGTTCCATATTTGAATCGAGTATAACGCGTACCGCGGCTCCAATCAGTCCGTTTTGGACGGCCCCGGGTTTTGCCTCATGGCGCGGTGGCGCCTTCAGACCCTCGGAAGTTGTTGGGGGCTCGCGTGCTTCGTCTGCGACGGCAGTCATCGCAGGAAAAGCTAGAGCTTGCTGACCTCCATCGCAATTACGTGGGCGGCATCGAACGCGGGGAGCGCAATGTGAGTCTCATCAACATCGTTAAGCCGGCTCCCGCCCTCGCCGTTAGACTAGAGGTGGACGGTGCGTCACTTGATGCCATTTTGAAGTGGCTTCGGTCTTAGACAACCGAAGTCGCGCATCGCGGGATTGCTTCCGCCGTGCTTCACAAGCGCGCGCTTTTTCGCGTTTTTCGCCGTAAGATCATTGAATCTACAGGTTGCGCGAAGTATGCGAGGGGCATTGATCACGCTCGGTTAAGTCTCTTGTTTTCAGTAAAGGTTTCTGCGGAATTGCTACCTGGATGCTTGCCGGTCAGGGGAATCCCGCAATAATCTTTGTGCGCTCCCCCAGTCTCTGTTGTAGTCGCATTTTGAAGGGAGCGAGATTGAGTGCGGGAGTGACTCGATCTGGGGGCTAATATGGACCGGTTCAGAATCGATATCATCCGCTCATCGGAGTAATTCGTGCTTGGTCTCGATCGTCGGACAGCTCAATACACTTGGACAGTAATTTTCGTTCTCTCCATAGTTTTTGCCATCTATCTCATTCGAGAGACGCTGTTCATTTTTGCCATGTCCCTGTTGTTCGCCTACTTGCTATGGCCACTAGTTAGGTTTCTCGACCGGCGAATTCCGGGAGGGTCCAAGGCTTGGGCTCTGGCCATCATTTATCTACTGCTCGTTACTTTGTTGGTTGCTATTGGAATTTCCGTCGGTTCCCGGATTGAGGAGCAAGCCAACGCCTTTGCGGCAAAGTTTCCAGAATTTCTTGCCCGACTCCAACAGGCGGGGCAGGCTGTTCCATCATCCCCTCTGCAATCACTTAGAAGTACAGTCATCTCAGCGCTGCGAAAGCAACTGAACGATCATTCACAAAATCTTATGTCGCTTCTGTCCAATGCGGCTTTGGGCGTTTTGTCACACATCGGAAGCCTCATTTTTATCGTGCTGGTGCCCATTCTGAGTTTCTTTTTCTTGAAAGATGGCGAGGTGCTCAGCGAAGCAATTTTAAGTATCGTTGATGCGGGGCCTCGACGTGACAGTATCAACGAAATAGCTGCTGAGCTGAACGTGCTTTTTGCCCAGTATATGCGAGCCTTAGTGCTGCTGGCGGCTGTCGCATCCGTAGCCTACGGATTATTCTTTTCCTTGATCGGAGTGCCCTATGGAATCCTATTAGCGGCGATAGCCTTCCCGCTAGAATTTATCCCTATGGTGGGTCCACTCGCGGGAGCGGTTGTCATCTTGGCGGTGGCAGCATTGGGCGGTTTTCATCATTTGCTTTGGATCATTGCTTTCCTGGCCGCCTTCCGAATTTTCCAAGACTACGTCTTGTCGCCGCAATTGCTCAGCGAAGGTATGGAACTCCATCCCCTTCTAGTGATTTTTGGAGTCTTGGCAGGTGGCTCTATCGCCGGCATCGCTGGAAGTTTTATATCTGTTCCATTTTTGGCCACGCTGCGAATTATTTTTAGGCAACTTCGAAAATCGCGTGCGACCGTTCTCGATAGAACGAGTACGAATTGAGCTTCTAACGAACGAAGCAACCGAGAAGGGTCGGCAACTTTTCGAACAGCGCAAACTCCGACGCTACATCAACGCTTACTCCGCCAATGCTCGGCCGATCCAGTGGAAATACTCTGACCCCACCCGCCGTGTCCGCAGTAACGAACTCACTGCGACAGGCCACTAGAATACCTTTTAGTGCGGTTGCAGCCCTTCACGCTGGGGCGGGATTTTCTCGCGCCCACCAGAGTGTTATTCGTGCTGTCCGTCATTCGTGCAACGGCGTACCCTAATAGGTTGTTTTTCTGATCTGCCGCTGAAAACGTAGGAGGGTCCATGTTCCAATGGCGATTTCGCGGGCCGTTGCTGGTCTTTGCGCAAGGTACCTCATTGCGCCGGCGAGTTGCCTACAGCCTCGCATTAGTGCGGGTGATTCTTATTCCCGTTCTGCTCCTGGCCATCTACTACCTGTTTAGCATGGGAGCGATCGTCGATCGCATCGCTACCGTGGACGCCCCGGCCTGGTCATTCGCCGAACAGGCTTCCCTCGAAATGTCCGAAGCCCGCCGCACCGAGCGCACCTTCTTTCTGATTCAGGATCCCGCCGTCCTGCAAGCCAATCAAGAATCGATAGGCCGCGTCAGACAGAATTTGGAGCAAATTCAGGAATTGGAGCCCCAGGACCGGACCGCCACCAGCACCGCTTTGGACGCCGTCCGTCTTTACCAGCAGCAGTTTACGGCGGCGGCTCTGCTTCTCCAACATCCCGAACAGACGGTTATTGAACGAGTCCAGCAGGTGGTGGATGCCTACGAGCGCGATTTGAACACCTTGCTGCAAAACGCCCGGCGCGAACGCATAAGCCCGCCCATCACGGTATTACGTAATCAAGTGGAATCATTCGATGCCGAAATCGCCAAAACGATCGAGGGGCGCGACCCCGCCTTTCAGCAGGTCATTGCCGATCTGGAGAACTCCAGTGAACAAATTCTCAAGTCCTCGTCCGATCTCGCGACCCAGAATTGGCAGCGCGTACAAAATGATCATCTCAAGGCTAGCCAGCTCGTCCGTCGCGCCGAATGGGTACTGACGTTAGTTTCAGCATTTACTCTGCTCCTAAGTGTTTGGATCAGCTTCGTTCTGCCCCGCGAAGTCGTCCAACCCCTGATTAACCTCAAGGAAGCCATTGATCACGCCGCTTCCGGGAATCTCGGGATTGAATTCCACATCCAGGGTGAGGGCGAAGTCGTGCAGCTTGCCAACAGCGTCCAAAAGCTTATCTGCGGTTTACCCAACCCGGACCCTAAGAGCAAATAACCCTGAGAACAAATATTCCTTTAACATATGAAATATCGCGGCGTAACGTCCTTGTAACAGCGTAGGCTTGAAGTGTATATGGCATCATGTTGTCAGGCCCGGTTGAGCGATGTGAATGTTTTGCTACTCTGCAACTTTAATTCTAACCAGGCGAGGTGAAGGAAAATGTCCAACGTTAAACCGACACCCGAGGGATTCCACAGCGTGACGCCGTATCTGTTCATTAAAGGTGCGGCCCAGGCCATGGAATTTTACAAAAATGTTTTTGGCGCCGCGGAGCTCGTGCGCATGCCCTCTCCCAACGGCCAGATCATGCATGCCGAACTGAAGATTGGCGACTCCATCGTCATGCTGGGTGACGAGAACCCGCAGATCGGCGCGCTCAGTCCCCTGTCGATCGGCGGCACGGCCAGCAGCTTGCACGTGTATGTTGCGAACGTCGACGCCGTGGTTCAAAAGGCTATTGATGCGGGTGCGAAATCCGTGCGTCCGGTCGCGGACCAGTTTTATGGCGACCGCAGCGGCACGGTGATCGATCCCTTCGGACATATGTGGTCAGTGGCCACGCACATCGAGGACGTGGCGCCGGAGGAAATGCGCCGCCGCGCCGCCAAGGCCCAGGCTCAGGCCGCCGGCGGATAAATATCCACGCGGCAATTCCCGATAGGAAGGCTTGCCGGAGTGCTGGGGAAATCCCTGCGTTCAGATTAGCGCCGCTTAATACTTTTTTCGCGGCGAGCCCGCTATACCCGATACAATCGGGATCGCGGAGGCCACATGAGCGAAGATACCCACACGCAGGACTTGATCTTATCCCGCATTGCTCGGCTCGAAGCGCAGATCCGGGCCTGGAAACGCGGCGCGTTGGCCGGCCTGGTGGCCGTCGCAGCGCTTGGCCTGTTGGCGGTGGCATCTCTTGGCCCGTTCGAGGTTGGCCTGATGGGCCAAACGAGCCAAACCAGCCAAACCAGCCAAACGGGCCAAACCAGCCAAACGCAGCGCAAGACCCCGCCGCGCGCGGGCACGCCGCGCTCCGCCCCGCCCGCACCGGCGCCTGCGCCGCCGGTAATGCCCAAAAATATTGAGGCGGAAAGCTTCATTCTCAAAGACGCGAACGGCAAGGTGCGCGCGGAATTGTCCATGGGCGGAACAGGTCCGAGCTTGAAATTGCGCGATCAAGCCGGCACGGCGCTGGTTACACTATCCTTGAACGACTCCGCGCCTGGCGGCCCGTTTCTACTGCTCTCCGATCCGCAGCACCACGCCGGCCTCTCCATGAGCGTGCTCGAGGGCGCAGGGTCGCAGCTTTCGCTCACCGGCGAGCGCGCCGACATTCAAGCGCATATCGGCGTCACACCCGAAGGAACCAGCCTGGCCCTGTCCGATGGAGAGGGCTTCACGGCCAACCTCGGCAGCGGCATGCAGCCGGCGAAGAACGGGCAAGTGAAGAAGACCACCGCCGCCTCGATCACGCTCCTGAATAAGGATAGAAAGTTGCTTTGGTCCGCGCCCTGATGGCGGCATCGAATCTTGCGCAAGATCTATCGTAGTGGCCGGGAGAATATTTCCGCCCTTTAGCGGATGCCTCTCGGCGTCTGGAATTCTGGCAACATACCCGGCAGTTTCGTCGCGGAGCTGAAAAGCACCGATGGGCAAGCAACGTCTGGAAGCCTTCACCGATGGCGTGCTCGCCATCATACTCACGATCATGGTGTTGGACATGAAGGTTCCCGCTGGTTCCAATTTCTCCTCTCTGCGGGCCAACCTCCCCGTGTTGCTTACCTACGCGCTGAGCTATACCAACGTCGGCATCTTCTGGAATAACCACCATCATATGCTCCACGCTACCGAACGGATCAATGGCGCGGTGCTGTGGGCCAACCTGTTTCTGCTCTTCTGGATGTCGTTAATTCCGTTCGTCATTCGCTGGATGGAAGAAGTCCATTTCGCAGCTACGCCCACCGCCGCCTATGGCGTGGTACTGGTGCTCGCTGGCGCTGGCTATCTTTTGTTGGAACGCTCGATCATTGCGTGCAACGGACCCGATTCAAAGTTAGCCCGCGCCGTCGGTAGCGATCTAAAAGCCAAGGCCTCCTTATTGATTTACATATTGGCCATTCCCCTGGCCTTCGTGCGTCCGTGGATCGCGATCCTGCTCTACACCATTAACGCTGTAATGTGGTTCATACCTGATCGCCGAATTGAGTCGATGGTCTAGCGGCGACCAAGCTCCACTACTACCCCGCGGGATCCTTTTGACGAGTCGCCTTTACGCCTGACAGAATTCCGGCTCCTAGGAGTACGACCGCCCCCACGGCAATCCAGTGGGCGGGCATGTGCACCAAGTATGCGCCGTAAATAAGCCCGCCAATCAAGATCGCGAAACCCATTGAGTAAAGGCCGAATGACATAGCATCTCTCCGTCAAGCATCCACCCGTGACCTAAAAATGTCGGAAATTGCGTCTTCTGTTTACAAACGCAATCCGCCGAAAAGGTACAACAGCAGCACAATCAGCAGGACTGTGCCCACGATACCCATTCCTCCGCCACGCCCCCATCTCGAATACCCGAAATAGCCGCCACCACCACCGAACAACAGCACTAGAACAATGATCAGTAGCAGCATGGAATTTCTCCTTGGATACTTCTGCGACGATCGCTCGGCCTTGCGCCCTGGAAAGTCTTACGCCTCGCCCCCCAATTCCTTCTCCTCGTCCTTCTGCACATATTCTTCCTGGGGGTCTGGGTGGACGCCTCCGCACACAGCGCCTATCTCATTGTTTTTCTCTGTTAAGAACGAAATGGCGCAGCCGCCGGCCTCCGCCGTTAGCGGACCGAAGGACGTCTCCGGGTTAAGAGGCTGGGGTATAGGTGCGGTCTTGCCATGGTTCTCGCCGTCGCTTTTCACCATGGCCTATTGTGTCACTCGCAGCACCGCAATGATGTCCCCTTTGGAACACTGGCTTAGTCAGTACGTTTACTATCGATGTGGCCTCGGACGTGGCCTCGACGCGGTCCCGACGCGGTCCCGACGTAGCGACCGTTGGCGACGACCGCTCCGGAGGCCATACAGGCCGGTGACGGGAAGATCATCAGTGCGGCGATAAAACGGATTTTCTAAAGAGCGGCCCCGCCCCATTCGTTCTGTATCCGTTCGATGAAATCCTGGGGGAGCGCACTGGGGTTCATCTCCAGCATAAGCAGATTGCATTTGCGGCAGTGAATGCCAATCACCCCGACGCTGGGCTGTCCAGCGACGTCGCTAAGCACCAGAGCCAAGCCGGTCATGCGGCTGAAATTTTCACCATGGCACCGGGGACATTTCATTGCGATTGCCTCCTGATATCGGCCCTTGTATCAATGGTATCGATTTGCCACCCTCCAGCGGCAAGAAGAAAGAGCGACGTCTCTACATCAGCCCCGCCTGGGGATCAGGCTCGCCGAGGCGACCCTCTCATTTCGCGCTTCGTTATGGCGCATCTTATTATGGACCCTGCACGCCCCGTCGCGAAGCCGATCACTGCATTTCATGCGATCGAAGGCCTCCGACAGCTCGCTGGGAAGTCGCCTTCCGGAACGATTTAGTCGTATACTCAACGCTCTTGCAGCCCCGCCAGGAGCCCCAGCTTATGCCCAAAGATTCGCACCAACGAGCCGCGGAATTCCACGATCTGGCCGCGCACGCGCACCGTGTGGCCGCCGCGCATCACGATAAAGAAGACCATAAAACCGCGCACGAATATTCGCGGCAGGCTCTGGAGCATTCGTCCAAGGCGCACGAGTTCGCCCAGGAAGCTCACCGCCAATCAGAAGCCGCCGCTGGCCAGAAACCCGCCCACGACCAAGAATAAAGCGCCGGCTTCGGCCCAATGCCCGGCACTAGGAACCAGAACAGCCGGGGCGCCGCAACGCGGCACAGACCCCCTGGGCTTGCTCCCCTTGAATTTTTGAACAGGCCCATCGTTAACTTCGTTTTGACAAACGCTCCCAACAAGCATATTTTGCCTTCCGAACGAGGGTACCCGATGTTTGCAAACCGAACCGCAGTCTTCCTTCTGCTCCTAGCCCTACTAGCCACCGGCACCGCAGGACTTGTCGCCCACCCCCAGGTGAAATCCAGCGCCACCATCGTGCAAGACGTAGCCATGGTGCAGGTGCCCATCATTGTTTTCGATGATAAAGGTGCGGTGGCCACGAACCTTACCAAGAGCGATTTCCACGTCGTGCAGGATGGCATCGAGCAGCAGGTCCTGTACTTCGACGCGGAGCGGCAGCCCGTGTCTTTCGTGATCCTTGACGACGTCAGCCAGAGCATGACGAAGAAAATCCCCTTCGTGCAGGAGGCGACCCTCTCGGTTCTCGATCCCCCTGGCGCAAAACCGCAGGATGTCGACGAGTTCTCACTTTTCGGCATTGAAACGCGCGTTACACGCCTGGTCCCGTTCACCAGCGACCAGGTGGACCTGCAGCGCCGCGTTCCCTTGCTGCTCTTGCCTACCAAGGGAAGCACCGCATTATTCGATGGAATTTACGCCGGCGTCACCTCGGCCGAGCATGACGCCGTCAACAAACGCCGCGCCGTGATTATTATTTCCGACGGCGGCGACAATCACAGCCGCTACAACCTGCGCGAAACGCGCCGGCTTTTAGAGGAAGCGGGCGTGCCCGTTTTTGCGGTCATGGCCGGGCAGTTCATCGAGCTTTCGAGCATCGTGCCCTTTATCGAGGGTAAGAACCAGCCCCGCGGTTTGCCGCTTCCCATTCCCCATAGCGATGCCGATGTCATCGGCCCTGCCGAGCGCGCCGGCCCGCACAATTTGAAAACTCTCACCGAAGTTACCGGCGGCGGCGTGTTCACAGCCAATCGCCTCGAGGACCTCCCGCGTATCATCCGCACCATTGGCCAGGCGGTTCGTTACCGTTACGTTTTGAGCTATCTGCCCCGCGGCGTCGAGCACGTCAAGACCGAAGATAACTGGCACAAAATCCACATCGAGTTGTCGCCGAAAGAAAAATTCGCGGGCTACAGCCTCCCGTACTACAAGCGCGGTTATTTCAAAATCAACTGACCCTGGGCTTTTTTAGAATCAACGCTCAATAAACGGCGAAACGCCAGCCGCTATGAACGGACTGGCGTTTCTAACCTCAAACGCATGGGAGTGCGTGAGGGCTGATACCCGCGTAGAGTACATCGACTTATACGTCAAGAAGCCGCATTACCTCGGAGGCAGACGCCGGCCCCTACGGCCGAGATGCCAGAAAAGCGGCTTTCCGAATACAAAGCCTTGTTAACCTCGGCGATCATTGCTTCTACCACTTCAAACGGGATTTCGGTGGGCATAGGGGAATTATAACGCTGGCAGCACGCGCTCCAACGCCTCGTCAGAGTTGTTTGGCCGCCGAACCAGCCCAAAATTCTGCCGGTTGTTTTTTCCAGCCGTTATGGTGTCAGTACGGCTGAGGAGTCTTCACTTGTGGTGAGTAACGATCAGTCGTCCCGAAAGTCTTGCCTTGGGCAACTATAGTCTTCATCGCCGTTTCGCCCTCGACTTTAACACCATGCTCGTGAGCAATGTTGAAGGCTATTACACAGAAATTGGCCGCGCCAAAAATCATAGACGGTGGAGACCCTGCGCTCGCAGCGTATGGATTGGTTTGCTCGTAACCACCGATTGGTGCGTTCGGATTTCTTGTATTATTCTGTATGGTGTGCCAAGCACCGACACCTGTGATGGCGTCCGAAGCGCGTTGATGGCCTTGGTCCCCTGCAAGGAATAGATTTTTAATTTGGCTCCCGGTTCCATCATATACAAGTGTTAACGGAGGAACCCTGTCAGCAGGTAAACCGGGCATGTCGATGAGGCCCCGCACTTCTACCTGCTTTCCTTTATCCGAAACCTTCACCGAGACTCCCTCGGGAAAAAGGACCGAATAAGACTGGCGATCGTCGCCCGGAGTAAACGTAGGCGCTGTCACCGGTGTTTTCTGCGTTGTGACCGGGGAAGCGGCAGAATTCAAAGCAGGTGAGCCTGCGGGCCCATTATCGCTTTGCGACTGAGGTGCGCTCTTCTCGGCGTTGTATTTCTCGATGGCTTTCTTTGCCCGCTCCACATCTATTCCATTCATGGGCTGCGCGGGTCCATTGCCCATTTTGAGTATCGCCCCAACCGCCTTGCCGTCCCTCGTTTCGATAAGCGTCGTTCCATTGAAGGTATATTTGCTTCCGTCGTAATCAACGGAGCCGGATGCTGGGATGTTTATCGAGGATGAGCTCTGCCCGCGAGCGGTTTGGAGAAACAGTGGGATAAACAACGTAGCGACTGCCAGAAGCGAGGCGACTCTCAGATCGTGGGCCCGAATAACAGAATTCATCGAACCTCCTCGGGGAAAAGGATTCGCGCATTCTACTCCTTTTCTCTGCCTTTCGACAAACTCCTCGACAAGCCCATCCGGCAACTTTCTCCTGCCAAAAATCGCGCCGCGCGCGGCCACACTCATGCCAGCCGCGAACTCGTCAGGTCTTCGTCCTTAGTTTCCCGCACCATCAGCAAACCCGCGAACGACAGTGCCGCCGCGATGCATAGGTAATAGCCGACATATTGCAGGCCATGGTTTTTCGCCAGCCACGTGGCAATATATGGGGCCAGGGACGCGCCAAATATCCCCGCGAAATTAAACGCCAGGGAACTTCCTGTGTAACGCACTGCCGTAGGAAAAAGTTCGGAAAGAATTGTCCCCAGCGGCCCGTACGTCAGGCCCATCAACGACAAGCCTATGGCCATGGTCACCATGGCCCCGGTCGTGCCCGCCACAAACATCGGCGCCAGCACCAGCCCAAACACTGCGATGGCGCCGGTCACCCACAGCATCATTACGCGCCGGCCACGCTCCGCGAGGATCGCGGCCAGAGGAATGGTTACCGCAAAAAACACGATATCGAGTAATTGCATCGTTAAAAACTTTTGGCGGCTGTAGCCCAGCGCCCCGGTGCCCCAGGCCAGCATAAAAACCGTCATCAGATAGAAAAGAACGAATGTCGCCAGGCATATCAGGATCCCCGCCAGCAGCGTCCGAGTATGATCGCGAAAAACCACGATAATCGGCACCTTCACCTGCTCGCGCCGCTGCAGTGCCTCACGAAACACCGGGGTCTCGGTAAGCGTCAGACGCACGTACAAGCCCACCAGCACCAGCAGCGCACTCGCCAGAAAAGGCCAACGCCACCCAAAATCGAAGAACTGTTTGTCGGTAAGCCCACGCGAAAGCAGCAGAAACACGCCCCCCGAAAGGAAGAATCCCGCCGGCGCGCCGAGTTGCGGAAACATCCCATACCACGCTCGCTTCCCAATAGGCGCATTCTCAATCGCCAGGAGCACCGCGCCGCCCCATTCCCCGCCCAGCCCCAGGCCCTGCCCGAAGCGGCACAAGGCCAGAAGCAGCGGAGCGGCGAATCCAATCGTGCGATAGGTCGGCAGCGCTCCGATCGCCAGCGTCGAGATTCCCATGGTCAGCAGGGCCATCACCAACGTGGTCTTGCGGCCCACGCGGTCGCCGAAGTGGCCAAAAATAGCTGACCCCACCGGCCGCGCCAAAAACGCGATGCCAAACGTGGCCAGGGAAGCCAGTACGGCCGCAGCTGGGTCCGACTTCGGGAAAAATAAACGCGGAAATACCAGCACGGCCGCCGTCGCGTAAATGTAGAAATCGAAAAATTCGATGGTGGTACCGATCAGGCTGGCAAACAGCACCTGCCCCGGCGTGTTGCGGCGCTCCTCGCTTGCAGCGAGCTTGCTCATCGTCGCTCCAGATGTGGCTCCAGATGGCGCCAGTTGCCGGGACGCGGGCGTCACGTATCCGTTCCCCCTTTCGCAGCATCGAACCGTTGTGCCGATCGATCAGCAGGCCGCCGAAAAGGCGTTTCGCAAAGTTGGCAAGCGGCTGAAGAAGTGGTCCAAACGGCCGCTTCCGCGAAGACGTCCACACCCTGCGCACCAATTGCCGGAGAATTGAGACCCTGGTGCGAGCTTTGGATTTCGATTCAAAGCGCGTGCAGCGCCGGCTGCTCGAGCCTCTCGGCCTGCTGCGAAAACGTGCCGGGAAAATCCGGGATATGGACGTTCTGCTTGGCGATGTGCTCAGTTTGCAAATTCCCGGCGAGCACACCAACGAGAAATCCGGCGCTCAAACCGCCGAGAAAGATTGTATTTTGCGCTTGCTCCAGCATCTCGCCGTCAAACGTCACAAGCACGCGCGCAAAATGGACGCCATCGTGCGCGCTCTGGGCCGTCCTTTGCTCCTCATGCTTGCGCGCCAACGTTCTGCAATCGCCAAGGTCGCGCGCAAAAACTCCCGTTCCAACTCCAATAATGACCAAGCGGGAAATCCCTCGCTCCGCGCCGTCGCCCGCAGCCTGCAACTTGCCGAACAATTGAACCAGCCGGCGCGCTTGAATCGTGCCAACCTGCACCCCTATCGCCTCAAACTCAGGGAGTTGCGCTACGTTCTGGAAATGGAGGAGCCCCAGCCGTCGCGGCAAGGGCTCATCGCCGCCGTGGAAAAAGTCCAGGACGCCATTGGCGAATGGCACGATTGGATGTCGCTGGGGGACATCGCCGCGGACGTTTTGGATCATGATGGTTGCCGGGTTATTGCGCGGATTAAGGCCGAAGCCAACTCGCGCTTCGTCAATGCGCTGGCTTTGGCCGAAAGCCTCAGGGAACGCTATGCTGCGGAATCGCCTGCGCGCAAGGCCCCATCCCGCAAGACCTCGCGCCAGCCGAACGCCCCCAGCACGCGCCCCAAAAAACCGCGCCAAAAACCTGACATCCTGCCTGTTCGCACCCTCAAAGCTACTGTCGCGGACGCCGGCTGACATTTCTGTCATCTCGCCAACTCTTGCGATACTTCAATCTTCGATTCCTCCGTCCGCATTTGACCTACGGATGCGCTCGTGAATCCAGCATACCGCAGAAAACACCCCGTGAACTGAAACCGGTGTAGAATCACCGCGCAACGTCCCGGGAAAATTGAGGAGGATATCACTGCCTATGAAAAATCAACGCCAATTGTTTGTGAGGTTCGCCGTCGTCGCCGGCCTGACCGCGCTCGCCACCATCGCCGCCGCGCAGCAGCAACCTGCGCCTCTCAAAGTCGCAAAACTCGCGGACAACGTCTATTGGACCCAGGGGGGCGCCGGCGGAAACACCGGAATTATCGTTGGTACCACCGGCGTCATCGTCGTGGATACTAAGACCACCGTCGATTCCTCGAAAGAAGTCCAGGCTGAAATCGCCAAAATTACGCCCAAACCCGTCGATACCGCAATCGTCACGCACAGCGACGGCGACCATGTAAACGGCTTGGCCGGTTTTCCGGCGGGCTTGACCATCATCGCGCAGGAGAACTGTAAGAAAGAAATGGAAGCCTCCGCCGGTACTCGCGGCGCCGCCCCGCAGGACCGCCTGCCCACCAAGACCATCGCCAAGGACGAAACCATGATGATCGATGGCGTCCGCGTGCGGCTCCTCCACTGGGCGCCGGGACACACCAGCGGCGATCTCATCATTTATTTGCCCGTTCAGAAGATCGTGTTCGGCGGCGACCTGCTGGTTACCAACCGTCCCGATACCAACATTCACGTCGATAAGCAGGGATCGGTGCCCGGATGGATGGAAAACGTAAAGGGCATGATCGCTCTCGACGCCGACACCTATGTCACCGGCCACGGCGATCTGATGACCAAGGATGACGTAAAAAAGAAGCTGGCCTACATTCAAGACCGCTGGGACAAAGTCAAGGCGATGGTCGCGCAAGGCAAGTCGCTCGATGACGTCAAGACGGCCATGGGCGAATCCACCGCGCCTCCCGTGGCTAACGCCCAGGGCAATATGCCGGCTCCTACCATCACCGAAATCATGTACGACGAAATAAAGAAGGGAAGCTAGACGCCCTCCCGTTCCTGAATTTTCCTGCTTGTCGTCCGGATGCCACACTGAGCATCCGGACGACAAAACCTGCTTGCGCGAATCGCGCCGCCTGCGATTACAAGTGCCTTTCGCGCTGCACCCCACGAGCCCGCAAGCTACTTCGCGCTTTCCGCCGCGAGTCGCACCCGACTGCGGGGACGATTTTCGCGGTGGGAGATGACTCGCCATCCGCGGGGACTCCATTTCTGCCCTTCGGTCACCTGGGCCGGTGACGGATACATACGATACGGGCGCCGGCTCTGACGCGGACGGCTCAGCAGCGGGCGCGCCGGAAAGCGACCTGTTTATTGCGACAGTCATTCGGCTTGCCATTTATTCCAACCCCTTATACGCTCTCCCGGCAGCGGCCATAACCGGCCGCCCCGAACGGCCCGCAAAACAATCTCGCAGTTTGCTATCGCCCAACATTTCGGCACGCAATTTTGCCACGCGAGGAGGCAGAGAGTTTTTCGGGGCCGGCGGATGCAGGTTCTTGAATTACTCGGAGGATAGGAATGCGAAAAGCTGGTTTGATGCTTTTGATGGTGCTGTTGGGAGTGGGTATTGGCTGGCGAATTTTCGGAAGAGCGCCACGAGTGGAGGGCCAAGCGAAACCGGGAGCCGGATTCGCCGCAGTTCCGGGCGAGCTGGGCTCCGAGGATTTGACCGGCCCCTACGAGCTGGTGAAGGGCTGGCCCAAGGACGTCAGCACGCTGCCGGGAAATGAAAAATGGACGTACGGGGCGGGTGAAAGTGTTTTTGCGGAAAGCCCCAATCGCATATACGCGCTTTTCCGCGGCGAACTGCCGAAGATGGCGCCGCCGAAAGCGATGCTGTTGCCGCAAGCCGGACCCAGCATCAGCTTTCCCGTGGCGGGATTTTGGCGCGATGCCACGACGGCTTCGCTGCCGGGAACCGGCGGCACCGATAACAACATGAAGGAGTGGCTGACAGCGTGGGAAGGGAAGGCGCCGGACCTGGGAATCAAGGGGCCGCCCTATCGGCAACTGGGCGTGGATGCCAACTGGGAAAATTGCCTGGTGGTGCTCGATGAGAACGGCAATATCGTCGAGACCTGGAAGCAGTGGGACAAGCTTTTCCGCCGGCCGCATTCGGTCTACATCAGCCCGTACGACCCGGATAAAAACATCTGGATCGTTGACGACAACATGCAGGTGATTTACAAGTTCACGCACGACGGCAAGAAACTCCTGCAGACGATTGGGACGCCGGAAGTGGAAGGCGCCGACGCCACGCACTTCAACCGGCCGACGTATCTCGATTGGCTGCCGGACGGGTCGTTTTTCGTGTCCGACGGTTATACCGGCACCCGCGTCGCGAAGTTCGACAAAAACGGCAAATTCCTGATGCAGTGGGGCATGAAGGGCGGTCCGCGAGGCGGCGGAGATACCAAACTCGAAACGCGTCCAAGCTACTTCAGCAACGTGCATGGGGTGGCGGTCGATCCGGCAAGCCATCACGTTTTTGTGAACGATCGCAACAACCACCGCATTCAAGTGTTTGACGACAACGGCAAATATCTCTACGAATGGAAAATCAACGCCGATCCGTCGAGCCTGCACCTGCTTTACATCGGCTCGGGCCACACGATCTGGACGTTTGACCGCACTACCAACAAGATGCTCGAGTACGACCTGCAAGGCCACCTGCTGTATTCCTGGGGGAGCATGGGTGATTTCGCCGGAGGCTTGTGGGGCGTACACGGCGTTAGCGTAGACCAGGAAGGCAACTTCTACGTAGCCGAAGTGGATGCGGGCCGCGTGCAGAAGTTCCGTCCAAAGGCGGGCGCGAATCCCGACTTCATCGTCGCGAAGCCGGTGTATTCGGCCTGGAAGTAAATGAGGAGCCCGGAGGTGGCCGCAGGAGAGCGCGGCCACCCCGGGTGATTCTTCCCGAATTGGGAATCCAAGAAGCACTACCCCCACCCCCACCTTTTTTTGTAAGGATGTGATTCCATGGTAGTTCCTCGTAAAATTCGCACAAGGATGTGAAGCTAAAGGACTTAGGTAATGACCAGTGCACGAGGCAGGGAAATAGGCAGGGAAACGTGTCCCGCCTGAATTAATTATTAAACGGAACTCGGGCATATTCTATTTTACTACCCCGATCAAGTTGATTATGAGCTTAGGAAGGCGCATAGGATGCGCGAACAGACAGAGGTTCTAATCATGAAAACCTCATGGCAACTGCGGTCTCTCCCACTGGTCCTGATGTTGGCTTGCTCCGTCAGCACGTTCGCCCAGACCACTCCCGCATCGGACTATCTGGTGCCATTCCCGCCGCACCACGTCATTGGCAACGTTTATTTCGTCGGAAGCAAAGGGCTGGGCATCTACCTGATCACCACGCCGCAAGGAAACATCCTCGTCAACAGCGGTCTCGAAGCTTCCGTCCCCCTCATCCGGGAGAGCATCGAGAAGTTAGGGTTTCGTTTTAGCGACACCAAAATCCTGCTGATCAGCCACGCCCATTTCGACCACGACGCGGGCAGCGCCACGATCAAAGAGTTGACGAGAGCGCAATACATGGTGATGGATGCCGATGTGCCGGTGGTCGAATCTGGCGGCAAGCGCGATTTCTTCTACGGTAATATGCCCGACGCCTTGTACAAGCCGGCCAAGGTGGATCGCGTGCTGCATGACGGCGACGAGGTAAAGCTTGGGGATACCGTGCTGGTGGCACATCTGACTCCAGGGCACACCAAAGGCTGTACGACCTGGACCATGAAAACGCGCGACGGAGGCAAGACGTACGACGTGGTCATCGTGGGCAGCCCCAATGTCAACGCGGGATACAAGCTGGTGAATAATACGGCCTATCCACAGATCGCGAGCGACTACGAACGGATGTTTCGCGTGCTGAAATCATTACCCTGTGATGTGTTCTTGGGGGCGCATGGAAGTTATTACGGGCTGGAAGCGAAGTACGCGCGGCTGAAAGATGGTGGGGCGAACCCGTTTGTTGACCCCGATGGGTACAAGAGCTATGTGGCCGAGCGAGAACGGGCCTTTCAATCGGAACTGACAAAACAAACTGCAAACAACAAATAGCCAAATGTGTTAGCTTCAGGTCCGAACGATTTGGCGCAATTTGTGTGGTGGCCAATGAAATTGCTCCCGCCCTTTCTTCTGCTGTTTTTCTCGACAGCTTTGTGCGGTCTGATCCTTCCAGGCTCATTGCGATCTTATCCCGCACCCCAGGCGACGTTTAATGCGGTCTCCATTAAGCCCGACAAGTCCGGCGACAATCGCGTAATGCTTCGGCCCGAGCCCGGCGGCCGTTTTTTGGCCACAAACGCCACCGTGGAAATGCTCCTCAACACCGCCTACCAACTGAAGCCCCATCAATTGATCGGGGCCCCGTCCTGGATCACTTCGGAGCATTTCGATATCGAAGCCAAGGCGGAGAGCAGCATCCCCTTCAACCAAATGCGTCCGATGCTCCAGGCGATGCTCGCGGATCGCTTCAAACTCGCCGTCCATCACGAGACGCGGCAGGTGCCGCAATATTCCCTGGGCCTCGTGAAAGAAGGCAAGCTCGGTCCGAGGCTCGTCGCCCATTCTGACGATGTCAAGTGCGTGGACGTTTCCGCCGGCCCTCCTCCGCAGTCGCGCCCAGGAGAAACACAATTCCTTGCGGCGGCTTTTTGATGAGCTTAAGTCACATGGCTGCGACAAGAACCACGTTGGAAGCACTCGCCGGAACGCTGAGCAATTTCGTGGACCGCCCCGTGGTGGATCGCACGGGGCTGACCGGTTTTTATGACGTGGAATTCGATTTCACGCCAGTGCAAACGCCCTTCCCTCCTGGACCCGGCGGCCCTGCCCCTGCCGCGCCCGATTCCAACTCGCCGCCGCTTATTTTCACCGCCCTGCAAGAGCAGTTGGGACTGAAGCTTAAGCCGGAGACCGCTCCAGGCGACGTCCTGGTAATCGATCACGTCGAAGAGCCCTCGCCGAATTGACCACGAGGCGGCCAGCCTAACCGCCAGGGCGGAAATCAATAAGCAGGGCTTCTCGGGCGTTGGCATGGCTGGAAGGATTGCCGTCAATTCGGCGAAGGCTGCTCGATGTGATCGATGACGAGGACATCGACCGGACCCGTTTGCGGTACTAGCTTGAGCCCGAGTTGCTCTTGCATAGCTTCGAGGAACGTTGGCCCCGATGGGTCGGGCTGGAAGTTTGGCGGCGGCGGGCCGTTGAGCTCGGGCGTATACTCGATCCTTAAATCAAAACTCCCGCCGAGTCCCGTTCGATCCAGTACAGGACGATCCAAATTCCCGATCGCCGGCAAAAAGCCTGCAATTTGTTCCATGGTCAGATTTCGTGAGCCCGTACGCATGCGGCCGGATACGAGGTTCCCCCAACCGAACCACAAAGCATAATCCAGCCGTCATCCCCTACCTTTAGGTCCCCGAGAGCAAAGGCACCACACGGCGGGTCGTCTATATGGGGCCTGAGTTGCGGCCCCGTTTTTCCCGGCTTCACCAGAACGAGCGCGAATACAGGCAGTTGCCGTGTCTCGTGGTGAACCGCCAGCTTGAGGCGATCCGCAAGCAAGGACTGCATCATCAGCCGCATCTGGTCTTTGGTCGGATTGCCCTGCGCCTTGGCCTCAATGTCAAATGATTCCATGGTGGCCCACTTCGGTAGTTGGGCCCGCACGAGCTGCTGCTGGCTGGGCGTAAGTTTGTATGCGAACCCTATATAGCTGCCCAGCCGGAAATTAACTACGGCGAAAAGGCCTCCAGTCGAGGGATGATCATCCGCAAACGTCAGCGGAAAGTTAGCGTGTGGGTTTGCGTCTGATTTGTCCTCCTTCACCGACGCAACGTCGAACGCCATCTTGCCCCCCGCGATCTATCTGCCACTGGGGCGTCGGTGGCTGAGTCGCTGATACTTGGCCTGTCGCCGATTGCGCCCGTAGCGGCGGTGTCGTCAACATTCCCGCGACGAGCGGCACAGCCAACGCCACGATTGCGCCTGTCTTAACGACGAGATTTCGCCAACCGCTGCGCATTTCCTTCACGTGGTTTAGCATGTCCGCTCCATCTTTTCTTGAATCGGAGCCCACAATGCCTCTTATACACGCGAATGAGGCCAAAAGCACGATTTCGACAAAGCACTGGATGGGTCCTGAGAAACGAGATTCTCGGTAACTGATGTCATAACGAGGTCGGCCTCACAGCGGCCCGAGTAAACTGTTTCGGTGTTCACCCTAACAGCGCTCGAGCCGGAGGAGGCCTCGATGCAAATTATAGGTGTTGATTTACACGCGCGGCAACAAACGATCGCAATGTTGGATACCGATACGGGAGAGGTGGTCGAGAAGACGCTGCAGCACAAAGCCGAGGAGGTGCGAGAGTTTTATGCGGCACTGCCGGGTCCGGTCCAGGTAGGGATCGAAGCTACCGGATCGATGCACTGGTTTCTGGAACTGATGGATGAGTTGGGGATCGACCGTCTGGTGGGTCATCCGTCGGAGATTCGCAAGGCGGAGACACGCAAGCAGAAGCACGACCGGCGGGATGCGGCGTTGCTGCTGAAGTTACAAATCGAAAACCGCTTTCCTTCGATATGGATGCCTTCCACTGAACTGCGTGATCTCCGGACACTGCTGACGCACCGTCATCAGTGGGTGCGGATGCGAACGCGGGTGCAGAACGCACTGCAAGCCATTGCGCTCAGTCGCGGTCTGCGGCGAGGCAAGACCCTGTGGAGCAAAGCAGGGCAACACGCCATCGAATCTTTGCCGCTACCGCCGAATGCAGCCTATCGGCGGGCCGAGTTGCAGAGCTTGTACCGCACCTTGAACGAGCAGGTCGACGAACTGGACAAGCGCGTGAGCGAGCAGGCCTTCCAGCGCCCTGGGGCCAAGCTGCTGATGACCCATCCAGGAGTGGGACCAGTTACGGCGCTGGCGACCGACGTGTTTTTGGGCGATCCGGCGCGGTTCGCTGACGGCAAAGCACTGGTAAGTTATGTGGGGATGATCCCAGCGAATATTCCAGCGGCGGTCAGCAGCGACTCGGTGGTCTGAGCAAACAAGGCAACCCACTGTTGCGCTTTCTCTGGTGCGAGGCCGTCGTGCACGCCGTACGCCGCGACCCAGAGTTGCAGCGCTTCTATCGACGCAAGCTGTCACAGAAGGGATTGGGCAAAGCGAGAGTGGCTGCAGCACGCAAACTCGGGATTCGGTTGTGGATCTTGCTGCGTGACCAGATCGATTACCAAGAGTTCTGTCGCCGCGGCCAGATGCGGCAGAAAAGCGGTGGTGCCCGTGCGGGGATGCCAGAAGTGGGCCATAGTCCTGCGATGTAGTGACTGCGAAACTGATTAGGCTACCCGCCTCCCTGAACAGGAGGGAGTTCGAATAACTCATCATGGTCCTTCATGGCCGAAGAGATGGTTGGTGGGCAACACCGGATTGATGAACAAGCACGGGTTGAGCGAGTCGGGTGAACACACAAAAAGGATCGCGGCGAATCACCCGCCCAACAAAATAGCGCATCTGCGCATTTACATGGGTGTGCACGGTGAAAGCCAAAAACGAAAGAAAACACTCTTGACACGGCCGACCTCGTTAGAGA
>CAVRDM010000005.1:0-33528 GCA_963719845.1 uncultured Acidobacteriota bacterium
GCCGATGATCGATCCGATGATGCCGAGCACGATCGTCCAGAAGATTGTTATATGCACGTGCATCACCGATTTCGCAATAACTCCCGCGATTAGCCCGATAAGAATATACCAGATCAAATGAAACATACTTTTTCCTCCATCGTTTGCCAACAGAACGGCGTCGAATATAACTCAGGGTTTGACAATCAACCAGACTTTCCTATGGCTGATCGGTGCGGTCCTGACGGATCACTGTGTCGAGTCAAAAACCGTTCGCGTTGCTTACCCGCTCCGGATCGCGCCCGATAAACGCATTATAAAAGGGCGCCCCTTTGAAGTAGGTTTTGATTGCTCGTATCAACGCCTACCGGAAGGAGTACCCTCATGAATGACGCCAAGTATATTGGGCTGGATGTTCACCAGGCAACGATCTCGGTGGCCGTTCTGGATTCTGCCGGCGAGCTGGTGATGGAAGCGATCCTCGAAACGAAAGCCGAAACGATTCTCCAGTTTATTCAGGGCCTGCGCGGAAGTTTGCATGTGACCTTGGAGGAAGGAACCTGCGCGGCGTGGTTGCACGACCTGCTCAAGCCGCATGTCGCTGCAGTTCTGGTGTGTGATTCGCGCAAAAACGCCTCGATGAAGGCCGGGAACAAGAACGACCGCGCCGATGCACGCCAGCTGGCCGAACTGTTGTACCTGCATAAGCTCCACCCGGTCTATCACGGCGCAGCAGGAATCCGGACCTTGAAGGAACTAGCGCGTAGCTACCTGGCGATCACCCGCGATCTGACCCGGGTGATGAGTCGCCTGAAGGCCGTCTACCGAAGCTGGGCCATTCCTGGTGCCGGCCAGCAGGTGTATGCACCCCGTTACCGCACGGAGTGGCTGGCCAAGATCGCCGAAGGTGGCGTGCGCCGCCGCGCCGAACTCTATTATCAGCAGTTCGACGCCTTAGCGGCTTTGCGCCAGCAAGCGCGACGAGAGTTATTGGCAGAGAGCCAGAAACACAGCGTGGTGAAATTGCTGCGGCAGATTCCCTCGATTGGACCCATTCGAGCAGCTCTGCTGGTCGCGCTGATGCAGACACCCCATCGCTTTCGCACCAAGCGGCAACTGTGGGCCTACTGCGGCCTGGCGCTGACGACTTACACCAGTGGGGAATACCGGTTCGTGGGTAGCCAACTCAGACGTTCCAAGAAATTCTTGGCCATCCGGGGTCTGAACAAAAATCATAATCACGATCTGAAAAATATTTTCAAAGGTGCGGCCACGCGAGCGGCTGCTACCAGCGGACCTTTCCAGGATTTCTACCAAGCGTGCGTGGCCAGAGGCGCGAAGCCAGCGATGGCGCGCCTCACCCTGGCGCGCAAGATTGCGGCCATCACCTTGATCGTTTGGAAGAAAGGAGTTCGTTTCGACGCCGAACATCTAAAACCACAAGCAGCTTGAGCGTCTGTCGAGAGTCCATCCCAGATTCATCGCGGAGGATGACCGGTTGGTTCTCCAGGCGCTCTGGTTCGAGGGTGAGTATCCAGAATCCCGTTAGGCCACGCATGTGCTTTGAGCACCGAGTCTCTCGAGAAACCCTATGCCCCCTCGGACAACCAGAAAAAGCGATAGGCCACGAGTCTCCGATAGAACCATGGTTGGCACTACAACCGCGCTGCTTGTCTGCGTCAGGAACCGAAGGCGTCGCCACCAAGCACGATGAATCTGCAGGGACGGCAAAATCACAGAATCTCGTCACATGACTTGGGCTGGACGGCAACACGCTCTCCAGTCGCAGGAGAGGTATTTTTATTGACATCCCCTTTTATAGAACGGGATTCTCGGATACTGGCTCCAGTGATCCGCTACACTTTGATTTTTTCCTCGTTGGAACCAATGTAGACTTCCAGTATGCCAGCCGAAAAAGTCTGCCTCAGGGCGGTGATGACGAACCGCGAAGGCAAACGCATATGGACCGGTGAGTATGCCTGTTCGATCTGCGGTCTGCGCTTCCGTCCCGATCCAATCGATCCAAACAAGCTTTCTCTTGATTTCTCAATACATCAGGAGCAGCACACCGACGCAACAGGCTAGCGAGGGAACTCAATCAAGCGGCCAAGTCCCGAGAAACGGGATGATCTGAATGTGGCTTTTTAGTGCGTCGAAACTATGTGGTTCCTGCACAATCGAAACGAAACATCAGGCTACAGGAATCGAAGAACTTACGGGGTGGAACTCTCGAACCGTTTTGAGCAACGGACTCATAATCCGTCTGAGCCCTCTTGCACCGGGATGCACTGAACTGTAAGAGGTTTAAACCTAAGACGATCGCTCAAATGGGCGACTGCATTAGGTTGCGTCAAACTGCATCAAAACTGACACCAAACTAGCACCAGAATTTTTCGGGAGCGTCACGGATCGCCGCTTCCGCAAAGTGCATTTCTATTCTGGGCAGTGCACCCTTGCTCGGTCGGGATAGGGCGTCTGCCTTCTAATCCGAGCCGACCTGCTTGCGCCATATTGCGCCAAAATGCAAGTCGCTGAAATTGCGCAGCTTCCTTCTTTTGTGTCATGCACCCGATTGCCTCAAAATGCGGTGAATTGCAAAACCAACTGACACCAGAACTGACACGGAGACCATTCCTGTAGACAGGGTATCGGACGCATTTGCTTGAAATACGCAGCACCCCTTGGCAGTATACGGCCACCCCGAAATGACGATACTTAAGTCGATACTGGAACGTGGGTACTTTCCAAAAGAACTACCACCTGCATTTTTCACGGTCGGGTTTGCGGCATACGCTTCAACAAGAAAGGGACGCTATTTACTGGAAAAGTACCGACCGATCAACGGTTCGACAGACTGTGTCCCATTCGACCTCTCATTGCCCGGTCTTGAGCGGCGCCCTCTACGAATTCCACATCCTGCCGCATACCATCGACTTGTGCGACTTACTTCTAAGAATTTTAGGCGTCTGCTGCTTAAAGCTGGTAGATCGCGGTTTTCGAAGAGCAGACCAATCTACGTGCCGGGAAAATTCCGATCGATATCCACGAATGTCAAGCCAGCAAACCTCGCTCGTGAGCGGGCGGCCACACGAGCGGGCGGGTCATATCTTGTCAAGCTCGATGTCAGCCATTTTTATCCGTCGCTTTACACTCACGCAGTCGGATGGGCTATCGATTCGAAACTTCGGAGTCCTACGAACTGGAAGAACTACAAATTGCTCGGCAAGCAAATCGACCAGACCCTGATGGATCTCCAAGGCAAAATGAGCCAAGGAATTCCCATCGGAACTGATTTGTCCTTTCTGCTTGGTGAGATTGTGCTTGCACAGGTAGATCGCAGCATTCCTATTGCCCCGAGTCGATGCTATCGGTGGTTTGACGATTTCGAAATCACATGCGATACACGGGAGGAAGCAGAGGCAATATTGGCCTCTTTAACTAAGGCATTACGTTCCTTCAGCCTCCGTCCGAATGCCAAAAAAACAGCAATCCTCACTTTGCCCCGAGCTGCAACCGAAGATTGGCAGCAAGCAATTGTCGAACACATGAACCGACCGCTGCGCTCGCAGCAAGAAGTTGTATTGTTCTTCGATAATGCGTTCCGCATACGCGATAAATTTCCGGAGTCACCAGTTATCATGTATGCGCTCGCGTCACTATTCAAAATTCCGTGCCCAACCCTGGCCATCGGCAGAGTGGCTCAGAGCGGCATAGCGCAGGCTCTACTAGCTGAGCCCGGAGTGGCGCAAAAAGCCTTTGCACTACTATCGTTCTGGTCTGCGAATGGATTCGTGTTCGACCGGGACCTCTTCTCCGATACAATCAATCGAATGGTTCACAGGCACGCCGGTTTGGGAGTCAGCAGCGATGTTGCTTGGGCACTGGCGTTCGTACTGGACCACCAAATGCCTCTTGACGCGAAGGCTGGAAAGGTCTTGGCCTCGTGCGAAGATGATTGCGTTTTGATACAAGCACTCGATGCGCACTCCCGTGGACTGCTACCCAGCGGGTTCTCAATAAAGCGCGTCGAATCATTCCTGGCTTTAGCTACACTCGACGGTCAACACTGGTTGGCGGCATATGAATCTGTACGGAACGGTTTCAGCAACAAGTGCAAAGCGGCCATCAGGCGGAATCCGTTATTTTCCGATTTCCTGGCAAATGACGTGACGTTCTACCGAACGGGCTTGCCAGCGTATTCAATGGTTATTCAACCGGGCGGAGCGCCTGAATGGCTGGCGAAGCGGTGGATCGATATTTTGATGGGTCGAACCACACCCCCAAAATGGGAAGCGCAGCAAAACAATAACATGCCGATCTGGACCATGCTAGAACAAGGGTTCTCACGCGTTGCAAAATCGGAAGCAACAAACGAGGACGTCCTTTTTGCGATGCTCGACGCGAACCGAGAGCCTAGTGACGAAACAGAAGAATTGACGGGCTACGAGCCGTACGCGTAATGTCTGGTTGCCAGGGTCGCAATAGCTGATAGCCGCATCGTTGGACCTCTCCTAAACGAACTCTTTCCCGAACGTCTGAACGCTCCACATTGCGACAACAGAATCGACCGATTAGGGCGGGCGCCAGCACAAGGTTTTTCGAATGGTCTACTTCGTGCTAAAAGGTTGCCCGAGGGTGGAGAGTCTAAGTGTTTGCAATCTTGGTGCGCCACTCGGTGATCCACGACCGTGCGAAAACCGCATGGTTTCGACGTAGCCCAAAAGCCACATGCCGATAATCCCTGCCAGCTCAACCGGTCGATGCAACACCATCTGGTATAAATCTTTTTCTAAAAGGTGGTGTTCATGATGCAGAGACGATGGAAGCTGTCTTCGGCCCAGCGGGCCGATATGTGGAGCCGTTGGAAGGCTGGACAGTCGTTAAATGCGATTGGTCGAGCACTCGGCAAGGATAAACAGGTCATCCATTTCCTGTTGGCGCGCCACGGGGGGATCGCTCCGCCGGTCCGTCGCCGTTCGCGGCGTGCGCTGACATTGGCCGAACGCGAAGACATCTCCCGCGGAATCGCCAGCGGCTGCTCGATGCGGGTCATCGCCCAACATCTGAGTCGCGCTAGCTCCACGGTAAGCCGAGAGGTGGCCCGCCATGGCGGGCGCGTGCAGTATCGAGCTAACGAAGCCGACTCCCAGGCCTGGCAGTCGGCCTTGCGGCCGAAGGTCTGTCGGCTGGCCCTGCACGACAAGCTCCGCACCCTCGTTGCGAGTAAACTGATGCAGGACTGGTCGCCGGAGCAAATTTCCGGATGGCTGAAGCAGTCCTATCCGGACGACGAGAGCCTGCGCGTGTCGCACGAAACCATTTACCGCACCCTGTTCCTGCAAGCGCGCGGAGCGCTGAAACAGGAGTTGGTTCGGCATCTGCGATCGCAGCGGCGGATCCGCCGCTCGCGGCACGTCCAGCAGCACGGGCACTCGCAAGGGTCAAATCGTCGACGCCATTTCCATCCGGGAACGACCTGCGGAAGTCGAAGATCGTGCCATTCCCGGACATTGGGAGGGCGATCTGTTGCGCGGGGCGCGCAACAGTCACGTGGCCACGCTGGTCGAGCGTCATTCGCGCTTCTGCATGCTGGTGAAGGTGCCCGGCAAGGATACGGCTACCGTGGTGGCCGCTCTGAGCCAGCACGTGCGCGAACTTCCGGCGACGTTGCGGCGTTCGCTGACTTGGGACCGCGGACTGGAGATGGCCCAGCACAAGAGCTTCACGATGGCTACCGATGTACAGGTTTACTTCTGCGATCCACAGAGTCCCTGGCAGCGCGGCTCTAACGAAAATACCAATGGGCTGTTGCGGCAATACCTGCCGAAGAAGGCCGATCTGTCCTGCTACTCGCAGTCGGAGCTAGATCAGATCGCTCTGCGTCTCAATCAACGGCCACGAAAGACGTTGGGATTTCAAACTCCGGCGGATAAACTGCAAGCCAGTGTTGCATCGACCCCTTGAGACCACCCCGTTTCACGGGACTTGGGAACTAGCGAATACATGGCGAATGCGAGCCAATTCTCGGCATTTTCAGCCGTGCTGTGGATAACGCACACAATTTTAACAATAGCGTGCGCCACCAATGCCGTATGCTTTGGCTTTATCCACGTCGGCGCTTCGAGCAGAAAGAGCATGCGAAGCTTCGACATTTTTGAGCCGCAGCACAACCCCGAATCTAAAACTGCTGGAGAGGAGAGGACGATGACCCAATCGAGTGCTACACAGCGAGGCAGCGAGCAGGCGGATGCTATTCGTCCGTTTCAGAAGGTGAACGTTCCAGAAGCGGAGCTGACCGAATTGCGCAGGCGAATAAACAACACACGGTGGCCGGAACGAGAAACGGTCACGGATGCAACCCAAGGGGTGCAGCTCGCGACGACACAGGCGCTGGCGCGCTATTGGGCGACAGACTATGACTGGCGCAAAGTCGAAGCGAGACTGAACGCTCTGCCGAATTTCATCACGGAGATCGATGGGCTGGACATTCATTTCATCCACGTCCGTTCAAAGCATGAAAATGCCCTGCCGCTTATCGTCACGCATGGATGGCCGGGCTCGATTGTCGAACAGTTGAAGATTATCGATCCTCTGACCAATCCCACGGCACATGGCGGGAGCGCGTCAGATGCGTTCGATGTGGTGATTCCGTCGATGCCGGGGTACGGGTTTTCAGGCAAGCCGACGACGACCGGCTGGGGCCCTGAACGGATCGCGAGTGCCTGGGCCGTGTTGATGAAGCGACTCGGCTACTCAAAATTTGTGGCGCAAGGCGGCGATTGGGGCGCGGTCATCACCGATCTGATGGGCGTGCAGGCGCCGCCCGAACTTCTCGGTATTCACACCAATATGCCCGGCGCGGTTCCTGCGGATATTTATCAAGCGGTTTTGTCCGGCGCGCCGATGCCGTCCGGTTTCTCAAACGACGAAAAGGCTGCCTTCGAGAGGCTCCAATTCGTGTACAGCAAAGGCGTCGCCTACGGCTACCAGATGGGGTTGCGACCGCAGACGTTGTATGGAATCGCGGATTCCCCCGTCGGCCTGGCCGCCTATTTTCTGGACCACGATGCGTGGAGTTATGCGCTGATCGCGCGCGTCTTTGACGGGCAGACCGAAGGTCTCTCACGAGACGATGTCCTCGATAACATTACGATCACCTGGCTGACGAACACGGCGCTTTCCGGAGCACGGCTCTACTGGGAAAATAAATTCGCCTATTTCAGCGTCAAGGGTGTGTCTGTCCCGGTTGCTGTGAGTGCGTTCCCTGACGAGCTCTATCAATGTCCGCGGAATTGGGCAGAAAGCGCGTATCCCAAACTGATCCACTACAACAAGCTCGCCAAAGGCGGGCACTTTGCGGCATTTGAACAGCCGCAGCTCCTTTCCGAAGAGCTGCGCGCGGGCTTCAGATCGCTGCGGTAAGGTTTTTCACAAGAGAGGAGAAGGTGATGACCCAATCCAGCGCTACACAGCGAGGCAGCGAGCCGGCAGATGTGCAGTTCAACACCGACCGCACCCATCCGGGCCGGTGGACCATCACCTTCAGCAACCCGCCGATCAACATGTTTGTTCCCGCAACGATCGTCGAATTGGGAGCGCTAATGACCGACCTCGAGGCGGACCCGTCCGTGAAGGTCGTAGTGTTCCAGTCGGCGAATCCCGATTTTTTCATCGCCCATCTCGACGTAGCCAAGGCAGCTGAACGGCCTGAGATGCTGGGCCTTTGGCGCGACTTTGTGCTGCGCCTCTCGTCCACGCCAGTCGTGAGCATCGCCAAGATTCGCGGCCGCACGCGCGGCATCGGGAACGAGTTCGTGCTGGCCTGCGACATGCGCTTCGCCAGCCGGAAAAGCGCCCTGTTCGGCAATCCCGAAGTCGGCGTCGGACTGGTCCCGGGCGGCGGAGCGCTGGAATGGCTCCCGCGCTTGGTCGGCCGCTCGCGCGCACTTGAGATCGTCCTCAGCGGCGACGATTTCGATGCTGATATCGCCGAGCGCTATGGCTGGGTGAACCGCACGCTGGACGATGACCACCTCGACTCGTTTGTCGATGCGCTCGTCCAGCGTCTGGCCTCGTTCGACCGTGAAACGCTAGCCGCGGCGAAGGCCCAGATCAATCGGTTCGGGACGCCGACAGCTGCCGAGCTTCAGTCGAGCAACGACTTGTTCTTCCCACTGCTGGCCTTGCCCAGTGCACAAGCGCGCCGTGCCAGGATCCGCAATATCGGTTACGGCGTTCCGGGCGACTTCGAATTGAACTTCGGCCGGTACCTCCCTGCACTCGGGCGGGCGGACGACGATGAGTGATCACCGCATGAAACGCACGTATTTTCCCGGTATCACTGACATGGTCGTCGTCACGGATCCGGCAGAGATCCGGACTATTTCAAACGATTCAAGGTTCGACCGGGACATTGCAACTGCCAGCCTGATCGAGAATTGGGTTGACGAGGCTGAGCGGCGCTCGTGGTTCCTGGCGGAAATAACCAAAGAAGTTTGATTAACAGTTCAGATTCAGTCTGACAAGGAGAGGATCAATGGCTACGATCACAACGAAGGATGGAACACAGATTTACTACAAGGATTGGGGCAAAGGTCAGCCCATCGTCTTCAGTCACGGCTGGCCGCTCTCGGCTGACGATTGGGACACACAGATGTTGTTCTTCGGCCAACGTGGTTATCGCGTGATTGCTCACGACCGGCGGGGGCACGGGCGTTCCAGCCAGACCTGGGATGGCCATGACATGGATCATTATGCCGACGACCTGGCGGCGCTGACCGCACATCTCGACCTCAAGGATGCGATTCATGTCGGCCACTCAACTGGCGGCGGCGAAGTGGTGCACTACCTGGCTCGCCACGGCGAAAGCCGGGTGGCAAAAGCGGCGATCATCAGCGCAGTGCCGCCCCTGATGCTGAAGACGGCGGCCAATCCGACCGGTCAGCCCAAGGAGGTGTTTGACGGATTGCAGGCGCAACTCGCCGCTAACCGAGCCCAGTTCTATTACGATGTGCCCGCTGGACCGTTCTATGGTTATAACCGGCCCGGTGCGAAACCCTCTCAGGGAGTGATCTGGAATTGGTGGCGCCAAGGAATGATGGGAGGCACCAAGGCGCACTATGACGGCATTGTCGCCTTCTCCCAGACGGACTTCACCGAAGACCTAAAGAAGATCACTGTGCCAGTCCTGGTGATGCATAGCGAGGACGACCAAATCGTGCCTTATGTCGCGGCTGGACCGCTGTCGGCAAAGTTGCTGCGGAATAGCACGTTCAAAAGCTATAAGGGCTTTCCGCACGGCATGCCCACGACGGAGGCCGACACGATTAACGCCGACCTGCTGGCGTTCCTAAAAGGCGCAGCGAGCAGCGCGGCGGTCTGACCGGCGCAACCCGGGGATACGCACGGACTTTGGAGCGGAAACGAAGGATCAGCGGGACAGATTGCATGCGCTCCGCGTGGCAGCGGCTACAGTTTCGGCTCCCCTTCCCGGAGGGGAAAGCCTACGACCTTTTCCTAACAAGTTCACATTCGTACCGGCAAACGCGCTTGTATTGATTGGTCTGGCCAACTTCCGGGTGGTCGGCAAACCGGAGAGCGCCGGGATAAACCGGCATGTTGTAGGGGATGAAAGAGCCCGTGCAGCGATGCTAGCTGACGTTCCAGTGGGTGAAAGTCCCATCGGTGGAAGCGCTCAGTTGCCACCGTAGTTATACCCGACGACGAGAAGGGTGACCGACTTGCCGAAAGCTCGGGAGTAAAAGCCCCCGTTGGCTGGGCGAAATGCCCGGTCAGATCCGTCAGGGGGGCAAGCAACTCGACAGGCCGTAGCGAGCAGCGAACCAGTGAAGCCGCGAAACCATCCCCCCATCGGAAACGGATGATGGGAATTTTGGGAGTGCCGAGCCCATGGACTCTGGGCGAAGGCCAAAGTCCTCGGTCAAGGAACTGAGCAAGTGCAGCCGATGAACTCCCCGCGGTCATAGAGGGCGGCATGTGGAGAAGGAATGTACAGTGAAAGCACGGAACCACTCGCGGGTCGCCTAGGCGGTAACGCACAGCGAGGGCATCACGTATAAGCTGCTACGCGGCGAAATCGAGATGTGCCTGCGAGTGGGACGGATGGGGCCAGTAAGTGATGATGGACCGAGACAGAATAACTCGGACCGGAGCGAGGGCCCCTGGGGTAGAGCAGCGGTAGCTGCTCGAACGGCGGTGCTCAAGCGCGCCACGTTTCTCCGGCACAGTACGGGGAATCCAACGGTGGAAGCGGGGGGCACGAAGGACGGACGCAAACCTGAGCGCCGCGACCACGCGGACGGAGGGGAAGGCCCTGTCTGAACTGCTGGCCTTGAAGCCGGAACGGGGAAAACCCGCTTTCCGGAATTTTAGGGAGGGCGATGGAAACGGCGGCATCATTCGAAGCCCGCTCCGCGCCATCGCTCTACCCGACTACAGGAAAGGAAACAGCGAATCCATCCTGGCCTCGAGTCTTGCAGGCAATATCGCGAGGTATCGCTTGAAGCGTAGACAGAGGTATCGGTGGGCCGGGCTATTGAGCTTCGAAAAGCCGATGGAACAGGACGCCGACTCCATTCCGAGTGGAGGAAGGCAACACGACAACCACGTTATCGCGAGTGGATTGCCAGGTCCTGCGTAGTCTTAGAACCCGCGCACGCTGAGAAACAACATGCACGAGAACCGGGAGATCTCCTGCACGTCTTGGTCAGCCGATCAAGACCGGTCCGCGAAGGCCATAAACCGAGCGGCGGACGCGCACGTTCAGGAGAAGTCGGACTGTGCCGTAGTACCAGTGAACCAGCCGAACAACGAAGGGCAACCTTCCGCGGAGGCCGGGGAGGGAAGGGCACAGACTCAGGAGAACATCGTTCAATCTCACATGCGCCCGACACAGAGCGGGAAACGCATGTCCCAGGGATTGCGCGGTGCGCGGCAAGCAGCAAAAGAAAGGAAGCAGGAACGGTTCACCGCCCTGCTCCACCATCTAAGCGTCGGGTTACTCCGCGACAGCTTCTACGCGCTTCAGCGAAAAGCTTCTCCTGGAGTAGATGGCGTGACATGGCAGGAGTATGAAACCGGACTGGAGGGTCGACTTGTCGATCTATACAGTCGGGTACACCGTGGAGTGTATCGGGCACAACCCTCACGACGAGTCTATATACCGAAGGCTGACGGGCGGCAACGTCCGTTAGGCATCGCGGCACTGGAGGACAAAATTGTTCAACAGGCTGTGGTGACGATCCTCAACCAGATCTATGAGGTCGACTTCAAAGGCTTTTCCTACGGGTTTCGGCCCGGTCGCGGCCCGCATCAAGCGTTGGACGCGCTGACGGCGGGCATCCAATGGAAGCGAGTGAACTGGGTGCTCGATGCGGACATTCGAGGTTTCTTCGGTGCGCCAGGCTAAACCGGGCGCTTCCAGCGGGTGCAACTCCCGCCCTGGAAAGGGGAACGAGCCGCCCCACCAGGAATCGAGCCTTGGGCTCATGGAGGTAACGACATGGGCTAAGCGTAGGCCGAGCGACGTCCAGGCCGTAACGCAAGTGAAGCGATTGAGCCTCGTTACTCGAACATCCGGAGGCCGACAAGGTCGAAAACTTGGAAGGCACCAGTAAGCTTCCGTAAAAGGCAAGGGAGCTGGAGACTCCGGCGGGGTCTGAGAGCACGGCACGGACGGAAAAGGAAGAGTCACGGAACCTGGGAGATCCACGACGGTCTCGATAGGTGTTGGATCGAGTAGGCCGACTGAAAGGACCATCCATAGGAAAGTCAACGTCGTCGTGGAAGTCGGATCCGCTGGTAGTACTCGGCGCGCGGGAAAGCCGCGCACAAGGGGAAGCGGCGGAGCAGGTCGAGAAGCTGGGCCAGGGACACATCCCCTACGCTCAGAAGTAGGAATCGGATGACCACACAACTGGAACAGATCGCGACCAAGGCCAAGGTAGACCGCACGCTTCGCTTCACGTCGTTGGCACATCTGCTCACGCCAGCGTTTCTGATCGAGACCTGGAGACAGATGAACCGGCGCGGGGCCAGCGGAGTGGACGGAGAAACGACGAAGGAGTTCGAGCGCGAACTGGAGACTCGAGTCCAGGGCATTTATGCACGGCTGAAAGCAGGGACCTATCAGGCGCCACCGGTACGTCGGGTGGAGATACCGAAAGGCCCTGGCAAGGTCGGAACGCGGCCATTGGGTATTCCCACGGTCGAAGACCGACTGGTTCAGCGTGCAGTCGCGCGCATTCTGGAAGCAGTGTTCGAGGCGGACTTTTTGGACTGCTCGTATGGATTTCGGCGGGGACGCAGCCCGCATCACGCGCTGCGTACTTTGAGGGCCACACTGATCACCAAGAAAGTGCGGCATCTCTACGAGGCCGACATTCGCGGATACTTTAACCACATTAATCATCAGTGGCTGATGCGGATGGTGGCGCACCGTGTTGCAGACGGGGTCATGCTGCGCCTGATTGGCAAATGGCTCAGGGCTGGCGTCATGCAAGACGGCGTCGTCGTCCGAACGGAGGAGGGGACGCCGCAAGGCGGCCCGCTCAGCCCGCTTCTGGCCAACGTATATCTGCACTTTGTGCTCGACCTGTGGTTCGAGAAGAAGGTGCGACGATGGTTTCGAGGCGAGGCCCATCTGATTCGGTTCGCTGACGACTTTGTGGTGAGCTTCCAGTACAAGCGGGACGCGGAGAGTTTCGACCGATATCTGCGGAAGCGGTTCGCGCGATTTAACCTGGAACTGGCCAATGATAAAACGCGGCTGCTGCTCTTCGGACGCTTCGCCGCTGATAGGAAGGCGGCATACGACGAGCGACCCGAGACGTTTGACTTTCTGGGTTTCACGCACGTATGTGGAACGGACCGCCGCGGTGCGTTCGCGGTGGTTCGTCTCCCGAGTCGGAAGAGCGGCCGCAAGTTTCTGGCACGCACTAAGGAATGGCTCTCGGGCCATCGGCACTGGAAGCGACGGGACCAGCAGCGTCAATTGACGACGATGCTGCGTGGCTTCTATCAGTATTTCGGATTGCATCACTGCAAGCCGAGACTCGATGCGATACGGCACGAGGTTCAGCTGCAGTGGATCCGCGTACTGCGCAGACGCAGCCAGCGGCACCGGCTGTTCTGGTGCTACCTCCTGAACTGCGCGTGGTTCGAACTGCCCTACGCGGAGACCCGGCATGCGACTGTCTGAGGAGGCCTGGCCGTGAGTGCGACCTGGGGAGCCCGGTGCAGGAAACCTGCACGCCGGGTTCTGCGTGGGGGGACGGGTACAAGGAGCTATGCCGGCTCGGTGAGGGCACTGTCTCGAAAGGGGCAGCTCCGGCGAGGCTCCGCCAAGGCTACCGCTCCAAGACCTGTCCCTACCAACCACAACATGAACCACGAATGGACGATGAAGTTTGTCGAGCATCGCGTGGCCGATCGCCGAGTACTTCGCCTGATCCAGAAATGGTTGAAGGCTGGAGTTTCGGAAGATGGTCAGTGGTCGGAGACGAAGCTAGGCACGCCACAAGGAGCCGTTGCTTCACCGCTGCTCGCCAACGTGTACCTACATTACGTTTTCGATCTATGGGTGGAGGTCTGGCGCAAGAAAGTTGCGAAGGGCGACGTGATCGTCGTCCGCTACGCCGATGATCTTGTGGTGGGCTTTCAATACCGAACGGACGCCGAGCAGTTCCTGCGAGAATTCCGGGAACGGCTGGCTAAGTTTGGTTTGGAATTACATGCGGACAAGACACGGCTGATCGAATTCGGGCGGTTCGCCGCTCGAGATCGGAAACGGCGGGGCGAGGGAAAACCCGAGACCTTCACATTCCTGGGTCTCACCCACTACTGTGGGCAGCTCACGACCGGAGCTTTCAACGTCTGGCGGATTACTGCGAAGAAGCGAATGGTCGCGAAGCTCAAGGCCATTAAGGCTGAGCTTCAACGCCGGAAGCATGATCGCACGACCGCGGTCGGTACATGGCTTCGGAAGGTGGTGCTGGGCTACTACCAATACCATGCCGTTCCGGGCAATTCGACGCAGCTGCGCATTTTCTGTCGCCGCGTTTGTCGGTTGTGGCGGAGCATCCTCGTCCGTCGCAGTCAACGCGCGCGAGTGCGCTGGGAGCGTCTCTCCCCACTCTTGATCCGGTGGATTCCGCAACCCCGCATTCTGCATCCCTATCCTGATGCGCGCTTCGCCGCTACTCATCCAGAGTAAGAGCCGTATGCGTAAACGCGCTTGTACGGATCTGTGCGGGGGGCGATCCGCGATGGTCGTCCCTACCGCGACATGTCCGTCACGAAAAGCCACTGTCCGAAATCGCGTTTCTCGAGATCTGTCGCCATCTTGCTTAGTTTTTCCAGGGCGAATTCGTGTGATTGTCAAAAATTGTTCGAGATTATATGCTCACAATCCACAACGAATATCGGGAGGGTTAAGCAGATGAGATTTCTTCGATTGCTTTCAGTCTTCATGATGATGTTCGTACTGGCCATAACGGTGGCGGCTCAAGCCCCGGGAGCGCAAGGCGGTGGCGCTCCCCAAGCCGGCGGCCAACCGGGGCCGGCTCCTCAGCCATTGATAATGGCCATCACGGCTTTCGCCGATGGGTCCGACATTCCGGCGAAATACACTCAGGCCGGCAACCAAACCTCACCAGCAATAACGTGGACTAACGTCCCCGCGGGTACGATGAGCTTCCTTTTGCATATGCATGACATGGAGGGCAGTCGCAACCGTACTACCGATGACCAGCTTCATTGGCTGGTCTGGAATATTCCGGGCACGGCAACGGGGCTTCCGGAAGGTATCCCGGCGGGAGTTCAGTTGCCGAACGGCGCGTATCAAATCAGCGCGAGCGGGCAGGTTTATCGGGGCCCTGGGGCTCCTGCGACTGGCCCGCGGCACCATTACACTTTTGAGCTTTTTGCTTTGGACACGAAAGTCGATGTCCAGCCCGGCACCGACGCATTCGAGACTCGCACAAACGTGATGAAAGCGATACAGGGACACATCCTCGGCAAGGCCGTATATATGGGCTTCTTCCGCCGCCCGCAATAGCCCCGAAAAATGGATTTGAGGGCGTCTCTGGTTCCACGGGCCGCGGCTTTGAGAAGTCGGATTTTTGGAAAGTGTCTCGCCCTGTCCCGCCCAGTTTCTGAGAACGCCGTTTCCGGGACTTGGGCTTGTTAAGGCGTCGAAGGGCTGCGCTGAGGAGATTCGTCGATGTCGGGGAGAGGAGAAGCCTAGGATGATGCGGCAGCTATACGTCCGAATCGGAAATTCCGGTGCAACGATAGCCGGCAGAGTCAGGACGACAAGGGGGCATTCAGTCTGACAGGCAGGAGGGGCAATGCGCGACCATGCTCATATTCACGCGCATTCACGGCGCGATTTTTTCATGAAAGCGTTGGGAGGGGTGCTGGCGGGTGCGTCCGTGGTCGAGGAGGCTTTCCTGCGCGCCGCCTGGACCCGTGCACAGGCGCCGGGAGCGAGCACAAATTTATTCACGATCGAGAAGATTGCCGACGGTGTGTACGCGGCGCTGGCCCGGCCACAGATCATAACCAACTGCAACGCGGCCATCTTTGTGAACTCGAAAGAAGTGTTGGTGGTTGACGCGCACTCGAAGCCCTCGGCTGCGGCCGCGCTCATCGCGCAGATCAAGAAGGAAGTCACCTCGAAGCCCGTCCGCTATCTGGTCAACAGCCATTTTCACTACGACCACACGCAAGGAGACTCCGCCTATAAGGCAAGTGGCGCGAAACTGGACATCATCGCCAGCGAGACGACCAAGCAGTTGATGACCCAGCTTTCCCGCAATCGACTGAAGGACTCGCTAGACGGCGTTCCGCCACAGATAGACGATTTACAAGCTCGCTTGGCGAAAACGAACTCAGCCGCCGATAAGGCACGCTACGAGGACCTGATCCGGCAACTGCAGGCGTATCAGGCGGAGATGAAGAGCTACCCGCTGGAGCTGCCGAATATCACTTTCGACAAGTCGTACACGATCAAGGATAGCGCTGGCGATCTCCACATCGAGTTCCGCGGGCGCGCACACACAGCCGGCGACATCGTGACCTTCAGCCCGGCCAAACGCGTGGTTGCCGCCGGTGACGCGATCATCGGATTTTTGCCAAACATCAACGACGGGTATCCCAAGCTGTGGCCCGCAACTATCAATTCGATCGGGCAACTCGCCTTCGATCACATCATTTGCGGGCACGGCTCCGTGCAGCAAGACCGTGCGCGGATGACGCAGATGCGTGCCTATATCGAGGAACTCACCGAGCGCGTGGAAGACGGCAAGAAGGCAGGCAGGCCGCTGGCGGAACTACACAAAAGCATCACGGTGCCATCAATCAAGAGCTTGCAGGCAAACGGCTACGGCGACTACGTTGTGGAGAACATGGCGAAGTACTTGGTCTACCTCGGGAAGACGTCACCACTCGAAGAACGGCTGGCTGCTAACATCGACGCGATCTACAAAAACTTGGACCGCGTCTGAAGACAACGATTTCCGTCTCACTCATTTGCCAAGGGCAGGTCAAGTCGGATTCTCGGGATGTGGCTGGAGGGCCGGAAATTCGATGGCCTTTAATTTTCAGTGGGTACTTTTTCCGCGTGGTCGATCACGAGGATCTCTACTTGCGCCTTCTGTGATTTGAGTTTGAGTCCGAGCTGTTCCTGGAGTGTCGAGAAAATAGCGTCGCTATTCACGGTGGCATCCTTCAGCTCTGCGGGGTTCAGTCCCTTTGGCACGTCGTATAGATTTGCGTTGAATGAATAGGCACCCTTCAAACCAGTTCGGTCGAGAACCAGCCGTCCCACGGCGCTCATCATGGAGAGCGAGTTTGCCAAAGTTGCCATGGAGTAATTCTTGTAAGAGTATCCACCCGTGCTGTCCGGGCTGATGCTCTCAATGCCTCCGTCTCCCACCTTGAATTTAGGGCCGTTCTTCGCGACGACCAACTCATACACCGGAAGCAGGCGGTTTTCGCGGTGAGATGCCAGACGGAATCTATCAGTAAGAAGCTGCCCTAGCATCCGCTTGAGTTGTTCGGTAGCAACAGGGCTTGCCGCCTTTGCGACCACATCGTATCTGTCGGAACTGCCAAAGTTCACTATCCAATCGGGTCCTGACAGTTGATTGTGTTTGATGTCGTATGCCATTTCAATGAACTCACCCAACGTAATGTTCAAGTAGGTGATCATTCCAGGCTCGATGCGTCGGGTTGTTCCACCTCCAGCCCGATTCGGCCTAACTGACGCAACCTCGAATGTCGAGAGAGCGGTCTTGGCCTGTGATTGTGCGAGGCTTGGGAGAGCATACAAAATACCAATCACGACGGGTCCGGCAATGGCAGCCAACAGCAGTTTTCGTCCGAAATTCAGGCCGTCCATACGATCATTACTATCACAATTTGGATCCCCTGACCGAATGAGCCTCCCGCAACGGTGTCTTGCTTTCGTTTTGCGCAACCCGCAGCTTCACCATTTTCTTAACAAGTGCAGCGGGCAGCGGCTTGTCGGTGGGAAATTGGATGGTGCCTTTGGAAGTAGAGAATCCCTTAAGCTCCCTCTTAAACGCCTCGACAACCGAGGAGGTGGGGAACAAGCTGCAGTGGCTCGAAAACGCGGCGAACCACACCAGCACTTTTTTGTGCTTGAACGCAGGAATCCCATAGCTGATGGTTTCGATGGCCTGCGGTGGCACAGCGGAGCGAATCGCCGCGCGAATCTTCTGCAAAGTGCTGCGGGCGGGTTCCGGGACACCTGCAAGGTATTCAGCAACATTTTTCGGACGGCTGCGGCCTCGCGCTGGGGACTTGGTATTGCGAGATTTCATTTTGTTCACGCCCGGCGATACTACGAGAACGTCGTTACACGTTTGGGTCGGCTAGGTCCAAGAGCCTCACCTAAGGTGAGTCTGCTCAAACGCCTTTCGTTTCCGGGTCCCAGATGAATTTGTGGAGCTGTAAGCCCAAACGCACGGGGAGCCGATCGGCCAAAATCCACTCCGCGAGCGCGCGCGCATCGAGCGCGGGCCAGGCACCCAGAGGGTCGGCAAATACCGGAGAAAATAAGACCTGCCTGATGCGTGCGGCTAGGCCATGCTGAATCATGAAATCGCGAGCGAATTCGTAGTCGCGGCGGCTGGCGATGACGAATTTGACTTCGTCTTTGCGATCGAGCGCCGCCAAGTTATCCATGCGGAACGTGCCGCCTTCGCCGGAATCGGGGCATTTGACGTCGATAATTTTGACCACGTCGCGGGGCAATACTGCTATGGAGCGTTCACCGCTGGTCTCGATCAGCACCGTGTATTCAGCGGCAAGCAGCCGTTCGGCCAGGGGAATGGTTTCCGGCTGCAGCAGGGGTTCGCCGCCGGTGAGTTCGACAAGTGATGTGAAGGGCGCTGTGAATGGCGCGGGCGATGGAGGATTAAGGTGACGGCCCGCGAGTTCGTCGACGCTGCCAAGGACCTCGTCGAGGCTCATTTGCTTGCCGCCATGAAAAGCGTATGCCGTATCGCACCAGGTGCAGCGCAGATTGCACCCCGTCAGGCGCACGAAAACGCAGGGGAGACCGGCATAGGTGCTTTCGCCCTGAATGGAGTGGAAAATTTCGCTGATCACCATTTGTTTGTCCCGATGTACTTATCCCGATGGTTGTTCAGGCGCCCGGGTCGCGATGGAAACCCCGTATTGCACGGGCTCCAAGTAGGGCCCGCACCCGTCATCACAAACCGCCCGGCCTTTGCTTTCCGCGTTGGTAGCGCCGCACGAGCAATATCGCAACCGCAAATATTAGTAAGGTTCCGAGAAACGGGGCCGGGCCAATCGCCATCCCCAAACTGTGAAAAATCGCGAAATAGAAAATCCCTACAACCAGGGCGGGCACAGCGATGAGGAGATAGGCGCGACGCACTTTGGCTCAGATTATTCCGAAAGGTTTGTGTGCGAATTCTGCGAACTCTCTGGGCGATTCCTTTGCCGTTCTATATCCAACTATCCGGTTACCCAGCCGCTTGCCGGCTACGGCCGTTTACGTGGCCGGCGTATAGGTAGCCGAGGTTTCATCCGTTTCCCACACGGTGATGCTGGTGATGCGCGGCGCGTTGGGCATTTGGCGCATCTGCTTGGATGTCTCATCGTAAAAAAACTTGGCCATGTTTTCCGCTGAAGGATTGATGGCATCGAAGGGCGGCTGGTCATTCAGAAACTTATGATCGACGCCACCGATCAGGTCGCGCAGAATCTTTTTCAAATGAGAGAAATCGATCAGCAGGCCGATGGAATCGAGCTGCTCGCCGGCGACATCGACGCGCACGCGGTAGTTGTGGCCGTGCGGATTCTCGCACTTGCCTTTATATCCGCGCAGGGCGTGGCCTGCGGAAAATGTTTCTTCGACGCTGACTTGAAACATGGTCGGTTGGTCCGCTGAACAAAGACTGCCAATTTTAACGCTATGATTTATTACCCGGGCTGCAAGTACAGCCCGCAGCCGTATTGCGCGGGCCTCCCAGAATAGAGAGCCGGCACCCGGTATGGCCGGCCGGCTCACCACAGCTTGCTCCCGGCTATCCTCCCAAGTGCGGCGCAGAGGGTGTCTGCATGAATCGCCGGACATCGGCGATGTCCCGGGTGAGAGTGTAATCGGGGAGCGATTCAATGAAAATTCTACCATATTGCATGCGCTGGATGCGGTTATCGAGGATCGCGAGGACGCCGCGATCGGTGCGGGTCCGGATCAGGCGGCCAAAGCCTTGTTTCAGCGCCAGGACAGCTTCCGGGACCTGGTATTCGGCAAAGGCGTTCCGTCCGTCTTCGGTAAGGGCGCGCACCCGCGCTGCGACCACCGGGTCGGAAGGCACGGCGAACGGCAACCGGTCGACGATGACGCAGGAGAGCTGGTCGCCGGGAACGTCCACGCCCTGCCAAAAGCTGGAGGTCGCGAAAAGCACCGCGCCGTTGGTGTTGCGAAACTTCTCGAGCAGCGCCATGCGCGGCGCCGTACCCTGCAGGAACAGCGGATAGCACGAATCGGCTCGCACCAGCTCGTAAATCTGGTTCATCTGGCTGTAGCTGGTGAACAGACAAAATGCGCGGCCGCCGGTGCATTCAAGCAGAGCTGCGATCTCCCTGGCCGCCGCAGCGGGGAACCCCGCATCCCGCACGTCGGGGAGCCGCGGGGGAACGTAAAGCATGGCCTGGGAGCGAAAATCGAATTCGGGCGGCAGGACGCGCTCGCGGGCGTGGTGGATGCCCAGCCGCTGCTTCAGAAAATCGAAGCGCCCGGCAACCGCGAGGGTGGCGGAAGTGAGGACGACGGTATCGAAAGCTTCAAACAGCCGCTCTCGGAGGATGGCGCTTACATCGATCGGAGTAGCCGCGAGAAACACGCCCTTGCTGCGCCGTTCATACCAGTACACATAATTTTTTTCCGTGGATTCGAGCAGAAACTTGATTTCGCCGCGCAGTTCGGCCGCACGCCGAGCTATGTTCACTAGCTCCTCGGCCTTGGTGGGCAGCGCCGCGATGGAGGTTTCGAGCGCCTTCACCGCCAGGACCATCTCCTCGTAGGCCGTGGCGTGCTGTTCGAGAAAGGCGGCACGCGCGCCGGCCTCAAAGGGCAAGCGGCCCTCGCGCGGGGGAAAAGCCTCGAAAAATTCGCGGGCGCGCTCCCGCAGACGCGACACGCGGCGCAATAGAGCGGGGCCACCCTGGCCCAACACGCGCAAGGCCTGCTCGGCATCGCGAGCCAGTTCATCGAAACGATAGTTGGACGCCTGCCGGCCGAAGTAATCGCTCGCGACATCTTCGATTTCGTGCGCCTCATCGAAAATAACCGCCGAATATTCCGGGAGGATGCTGCCGAAGTCGTCCTGGCGCAGGGCCAGGTCGGCAAAAAAAAGATGATGGTTCACGATAATCACATCCGCGTCGGCGGCGCGCTGGTGCATGGCGGTAATGAAGCAGCGGTTGAAATCGGTGCATTTTTGGCCAGTACAAGTATCGCGGCGAGCGTCGAGCTTGGCCCAGAGCTCGGCGCCGTCGGGCAGGAAACTTAGTTCCGCGCGGTCCCCGGTTTCGGTCAGCCGATCCCAATCCCGAATCTGCGTGAACCAGTCGAGCTCTTCAAGGCCTTTGAGCACCGGCTGTCCTTGCATCTGCTGGAGTTTCGCACGGCACAAAAAATTCGCGCGGCCTTTCATCACCGCCACTTTCAGCTCCGGCGCAAAATGTTTTTGGACGAACGGGACGTCCTTCGCGAAGAGCTGCTCCTGAAGCGATTTTGTGGCGGTGGAGATGACGACGCGGCGGCCGCTGCGAATGGCGGGGATCAGATAGGCGAGCGTCTTCCCCGTGCCGGTGCCGGCCTCGACCAGCAAATGCTGTTTCGTGCGGAAGGTTTCATCGAGGAGTTCGGCCATCTCGAGCTGCGAGCGCCTGTGCTCGTAGCCTGCGGGCATGCACTTCTGAGCCTCCCTCCAGGGCCAAAAAGTTCGGACATAGTGGGAAATTCCGCCGCGGGGGTGGGCTTTGGTGCCGCGAGAGAATGAGAAAAAGGTGGCATCACCAAAAATCTTACCGACATGACCTGCGCGAACGCACATGGTGCGGCCGAGATAGATCGCTACCTTAGCATAAGCCTCAAAACCGTGCAGGATAGCGTCACTCAATAATCGAGCAGTGGCTTTTCCGCTAGGCGGTAGAGAGAGGGCGGGCAGCGTGCAGCGAAGGCTGCACAGGGATGCGCCAAACACAGAGTTTTGCCGTGACGCTCGAAGAAATCTGAATCCATTCCGTTCGATCGGGGCTGCCCCATCCAGGAATAAGGGCATCCCGCGATACGACGCCCGTTCCCGGATGCAACTCAGCACGAAGTTTTTGGGCGATTGCGGAAATTCCTGAAAGTGTGAGGGATGGCAGCGGCAACATGCCAATCTTATTCATCTTGTGATTGGTACGCGCGAGAGGAGCCTTACAGCCGGCAGAGTCATTTGGGATATGACCCCGCGTATTTTGATGAGACTGCCCTGGAATGCGCGGCACGAAAGGAAGGGCTCGCACATGTTTTGCCTTTTAATACGGGAGTATGTCTTCTAAATAATGGTGTTTGGGATCGCCTGCAGCAATTGCAAAGCACGTATTTGGACTTTGCCTGGCGTTTGTTCGCGGGAATGGACTTAAATGCCCCCGTAGCCCTGAAAAAGGAAGCGATTCCAGGGAAGCCTGGCACGATGACGTCACTCGGCCAGTCGCCCATCGAGAACGATCGGTCGCGCGCACTCAAGCACCCCTCGAGTAATCGGTGGATTATTGATCAGGTCGCGCTTTGGCTGACCCTGGGAGGCCTGCGGCCAATGTCGCAGGGCTTTTTTGACCGGAAGCACGTCGCGCAGAACGGTGAAATTATCACTGCGCTTGAAAATGGGCCGGGCTGTATCGTGGCCCACTATTTCAGTAATCTGTCGCTCCACAAACCTTCAGGGACAACATTCGTTTCAGCGGAAGGCGAATAACGGCGAGGAATCAGCGTCCCAGCGCGGAGTATATTCTGTCCAGGAAGGCTGCTCGCGCCGCACGGTCCTATTGCCAGGCGCCGCCAAGTTCAACCGCGCACTTCTGGACTCTTACGGTCCCGCTCGTAGCCGGGGTACCGGGTCTGCGGTAGGTTTCCACAGTTGCGCCGTCGTTCGAATACACCACTTGTCCGCAATGCAGAGATGACGTGGCATCGATGGGCTCGGCATCTGCCGAAGGCTCGAGCGTCAGGCGGTAGACCGGTCCGCGGCCGTGCAAATCCAGGGGCGTTATAACCACGGGGCGTGGCGCGTAAAAGTTTGGCAAGCGCCGCCCGCTATCAGGGATATACAGAACAGCGTCTTGCGGAAGCATTCGATCCAATGCCTCGAAATCCCGTGCCAGCGCCACGTAGCGTTCGAGAAACTGAGTTCGCGGCATCCATCCGCTAACCACTTCCGCAAATGGCCGGACGTAGTAAATTTGCGCGGCAAGCCAGGGAATGGCGGCCAGCAGCAGGACTATATTACGCGATTTGTAGAGGCGATCTCCCCAATTCGCCCAGGCACGGCGGTGATCAGGCACGCGCGGCCCTGCCCGCTCGATCAGCGTGACGGCGGCAGCCAGAACTGCGACGTATTCCAAACCGCCCATGAATCTAAAATCGGAGTGTAGTTTCCAAGCGACGAGTCCGGCTTGGAATAGAAGCAAGACCGCCGCCAGCCGGTTGGTTAAGCATCCGCGCCAGGCAGTCCACAAGACGCAGGCCAGCGCGATGAAAAACACAGGCGAGAACTCGATGAGCGCGTACTGCAGCAGAGGCCACACTGCGGACGGATCGAATTGCTGCATCTGGCGTAGTTCCTCCAACACACTGGTTGGAAATACGGTCGGCGCGAATACATTCGCAAACACCGGGCCCCAGAACGATCCGGATGCGCGATAGGTCCAAATCATCACCGGGGCATGAAGGATGAGCCACGAAAAGCCCGCGATCGCCGCGCATATGCCAGTTTTGTGAAAGCTGCCAATCCTCTGGGCGACTCTCCAAACAACGAGTACGGTGACTACAACAGACAAGGGCCACAGCGAAACCTTCGTCGATGCCGCGATAGCCGCCGAGGTGACGAGCAGCAGTGTGTAGCGGTCCGGCCCTAGGGCCGGCATAAGGGCCTCCGGCCACAAGATCCCGGCGACCGCCACGGTGGTGGCCAAGTCTCCCAGCGCGTGAGCGCCGCCCGTGGTGTGCCACACCGCGGCGTACAAGCCCACCGTGCAAAGCGATGCGCATAGGATCGCCACAGAATTGGCTGGCCGGAAGCGATCCATAGCCTCGATCAAGAAACCGGCCACAAACAATCCGAGAACCACGGAGTACGCCCAGCTGAGTACGTTTCCCGCGTCAGGAGCTCCCGCAGCATGAGCGATGCTGAGCGTCATCTGAAAATGCATCTGCGGCAGAATTGTCTGTTCCAGGGGCAGAAGGTAGAAGCGCAGCGCGCCATCCTCGACGACGCGCTTGGGGAGCAGCATGTGGTAATACAGCTCGTCGATCTTGGTGGAAGGTGCCAGAGCCACCACCAGGTTTGTCAGCCACGCCGAAATTAAGATCGCTGCCGAAAACTTGTTTTCACGCACGGTTTTGACAAGCGACGCGCTGCTCGGCATATCGGGCGCCAAGAAATGACCGGCCGTCGCCGCCCCCAGCAAAGTCCATGCGAGCAGACGCAGAGTGTGCGCAGAACCTCCGCCGGTCAGGAGCACAGCCTGCACCAAGATATTCATCGCAGCTTGCCCGGTGAGCATGATGAATGCCAGGTTCCAATGCCAAGGGAGCCGCGCATCCGCAATCGGCCAGAATGCGAGGCGCCCCACGCCCGAGATGGCGAGCACGGCGAGCAATCCCTTGCACAATGGCATCACAAATGACTGCACTCTGGCTCCTTTCCGATGGCTAATGAGCGCTATGCGTGCGGGCGCTTTTACGAATTTACAAATGTCGCTGCGTAGACCACAGCGGCTGTAGCAGCGCCACAAATGCGGGCGGCCGGGCAGACGCTTTCAGACGGCCGTCAGCCCTCCATCCACCGCTATAACTTGTCCGGTGAGGTAATCCGAGGCTGCGGCCGCTAGGAATAGCGCGAGCCCTTTCAAATCATTTTCTTGGCCGAGGCGCCCCAAAGGGATGAGAGCCTTGATTTCAGGTTCCGCCCGCGCGATGACCGCCTGGGACATGCGCGTGGGAAAAAATCCGGGGGCAATGGCATTTACGCGAATCCCGTGCTCCGCGTAGTTTACGGCCAGCTCCCGAGTGAGCGCGATGAGTGCGCCTTTGCTTGCCGTATACGCGCTGGCCTCAAGAATTCTCGCCGGGACGCCCACCAGTCCCGCAATTGACGCGATGTTAATGATTTTTCCGTACTGCCGCGACTTCATCGCCGGCAAGACCGCTCGGGTCATTAGGGAAGTGCCAATCACGTTCGTTTCGAGAACCTGCCGCCATCGGTCGACAGGCATTTCTTCGAACGGCGCTCCCCAGCTGACCCCTGCATTGTTAATAAGGATGTCCACGCGGCCGAAGCGCTCGAGCGTCGCCTGCACCACGCTTCCCGTCTGCTGCGGATCGGTGATATCGCACGCATGCGCATGCACGGCCAAGCCGCGATCGGAGAACTCTCGCTGCGTCGGCTCCAGCCATTCCCCGCGCCGCGCCACAATCGTCACACTCGCCCCCGCCTCGGCCAGCGCCTCGGACATTTCACGGCCCAATCCGCGCGAGCCGCCCGTGACTATGGCCACTCGGCCGCTGAGGTCGAACAGTTCTCTCACATGAGTCATGTCTCTCCTGCGCCGGGATTTTAAGGTGCGGCCAATTCGTTTTCGCCCGAGGCCGCCTTCAGCCGCTTGGCGTTTGCTATACTCGCGCGGATGTCACCTGCGGCCAAGAAACTTTTCCTGGTAGACGCCATGGGCTTCGTATTTCGCGCGTTTTTTGCGCCCATGGGCCGGCTGAACAACGCGGCCGGCCTGCCTACCAAGGTTCCTTATCTTTTCTCAAACATGCTGCGGAAAATTTTCAAGGAGTGGCAGCCCGATTACATCGCGGTAGTCTTCGACCCGTCCGGCCCCACTTTTCGCGACAAGCTTTTCGCCGACTACAAGGCTCAACGGCCCCCCATGCCTGACGATCTTTCTTTGCAATTGCCTTACGTTCGGCGGCTCTGCGAAGCGATGCGCCTGCCCATGATCGAGATTCCCGGCTACGAGGCCGACGACGTGATCGGAGCGCTCGCTCATCAGGCTGCGCGCCGCGACCTCGATGTTTACATTGTGACCAGCGATAAAGACATGATGCAGTTGGTCGGCGACCGCGTCCGCGTTCTGCGCCCCGCGCAATCCGGAGCCAAGGGTGATCTGCTCGTGGACGCGGCCAAGGTAGAAGAGTTAATGGGCGTGCCGCCGGAAAAGGTGCCCGATGTTATGGCCCTGATGGGCGACTCCATCGACAACATTCCCGGAGCAAAAGGAATTGGTGAAAAGGGCGCCCGTGAGCTGATTGTTCGGTTCGGATCTGTGGAAGCAGCGCTCGACCACGCCCCCGAAGTCGCCGGCAAGCGCTATCGGGAAGCCCTGATCAACAGCCGCGAGCAAGTGGTTCTTTCGAAGCAGCTCGCCACCATCGCCGCCGATGCCCCCGTCGAGCTCGATCTTGATGCCTTAGCGAAGCGCGAGCCCGATTGGACTACGCTGCGTGATCTGTATGCCGAGCTCGGGTTCACGTCTCTGTTGAAGGACCTGCCCGCCGTGACCACCATCTCCCCTCTGGCCACCGATTATGCGGCGCTCGAATCGCCCGAGGCACTGCGCGCATTTCTCAGCTCTATTTCCGCAGGCGAGGCCGTGGCCGTGTGGCTCACACTCGACTCCGGGGAGCGGGAGACCGAAGGCTTCGGCACCCGGATCGCCGGCTTTGAAATTTCACCGGCGCCAGGAGTCTCGCGTTTTGTTTGGACCGATCCGCAAGGCGAGATGTTGGAGGTTCTCCGCGAATTCCTCTCCGATCCAGCACGCCCCAAGATTGTGCATGATCCAAAACTTTTCGCGGTTCTGGCCGGACCCATACGCGGCATCACCCACGCCACGATGCTCTATTCTTACCTCGCGCGGCCCACCTCCCCACAGCATGACCTCCCGGCGGTGGTGCTTCGCCACTTGAACGCGACGCTTTCGGGCGCTCCCGGCGAGCGCGCCGACCAATTACAACGACTGGCCGCGCTTTTGCGTAGCGAAGTGGAGGCCCAGGAACTTACTGCAGCCTACGAAGAAGTGGATGCGCCTCTGGCCACGGTTCTCGGGGAGATGGAGCGGCACGGCATCCGCGTTGATCCCGCGGCGCTGGCGGCCATGTCGCTGACGATGGAAAGCGAGATACGTGCACTCGAGCGCCGCATTTGGGATCTCGCCGGCACGGAATTCAACGTTAATTCGTCGCAGCAGCTCGCGGAAATTCTGTTCGATAAAATGAACCTGGGGACCGCCGCCAAGCGCAGCCGCGCGCGGGCACGCTCGACTGCCGTGGATGTCCTGACCGAACTCGGTTTGGTTCACGAACTGCCTCGCAGGGTGCTCGAATACCGCGAGATCGCGAAGTTAAAGTCTACGTACGTCGACGCTCTGCCCAAACTGATCGATCCCCATACGGGCCGCCTGCACACGCGGCTAAGCCAAACGGTCGCGGCCACGGGACGCCTGAGCTCCTCGGATCCCAATTTGCAAAACATTCCAGTGCGCACCGAACTCGGCCGGCAGATTCGCGCCGCGTTCATCGCCGAGCCTGGCTGGATGCTGCTCTCCGCCGACTATTCGCAGATCGAATTGCGCGTCATGGCGCACTTTTCGGAAGATCCGCTGCTCCTCGAGGCGTTCCGCTCCGGTCAGGACATTCACTCGCGCACCGCCCAGGAAGTCTTTGGTGTGGGTCCGCTTGCGCAGACTGCCGAGCATCGCCGGGCCGCCAAGGTCATCAATTTCGGTATTATTTACGGACTCTCGCCATTCGGATTGGCGCAAAACCTCGGCATCGATCAAAAAGAAGCGGCGCGCTTCATTACCGCCTATTTCGAGCGTTACAGTGGAGTAAAGCGATACCTCGACCGCACCCTCGAGGAAGTACGCCGCAGCGGATTCACGCGCACGTTGTTGGGCCGCCGCCGCCCAATTCCGGAAATCACCTCGCCGCAATTCAATCTTCGAAACCTGGCCGAGCGCACCGCTCTCAACACGCCTTTGCAGGGTACCGCCGCCGATATCATCAAGCTGGCCATGATTGCCATCCATCGCCAACTGAACGAACAGAAGTTGCGCTCGCGCATGATTTTACAGGTGCATGACGAACTCCTGTTCGAGGTGCCGCCGGACGAGCTGGATCGCCTTCGCGCCATCGTTCGGGACGCGATGGAGAATGTTTACCCGCTACGCGTCCCGCTGCTTGTGGATATTAAGGTGGGGCCCAACTGGCGGGACATGGAATAGGCTCCGGTGGCCGCAATACCTGGCTAACTGTGGTAGCTTGAATTCTTTCGAAATCCAGACGTTACGAGGATTCACGACCGAGGTGCAGCGATGAAGCATTCCCCCGCGTTTCTTAAAATTGTGGAAGACGCCAAAACTCGCATCAAGGAGGCCGATTTTCGCGACATCAAGCGGCGCCTCGACACTCGCGACAAAATTACCCTGGTGGACGTGCGCGAAGAAAGCGAATGGGCACAGGGCCATTTGCCGGGCGCGGTTCATCTTGGCAAGGGCGTGATTGAGCGCGACATCGAGCAAGCCTTTCCCGATAAAGACGTACCGCTCGTCCTCTATTGCGGCGGTGGCTATCGGTCCGCACTGGCTGCCGACAACTTGCATAAAATGGGCTACACCAACGTCATTTCCATGGATGGCGGCTGGCGCGGTTGGACCGACGCAGGATTCCCGGTAGAGAAGCCCGAGATTGACTCCAAATAAATGGTGGAGGCGGAAAATCTCGAAAATAACCGGTTGGTCAAATACTTAGGGGCGCAGTTATCGCCGGGTTATTGGGCAACGACCGGAAAGGTCGGCCCGAATCGCCTTCTTATAAACGGTTTGCCCGGCGGCGCTCGCAAGGGATTGAAAAAGACTTGGTCGATTTGCGGCGATTTCGCATGTATCAAACCTCCCCCGACTTTATACCGTGCTGCTCGGCGAAAGTGCCGACGTGAAGAAGACGGCGCTACGCCGGACGGCTCAGTGTTTCGAATCCGCTGAAGCAATTCTCCAACCAGCACCAAGTCTAAATTGGGGAGTTGGAAGCGCGGAGGGATTGGCGCGGAAACTTAACGAATCAGGTGTCGTCCTGGCTCTCGACGAGATGGCCCATTGCGCTGGTCGGTAGCCAACGAGACCGCTCATAAGGGCAAGAGGCTCTCCGGCACTTGCAGGCGGGAGAGCTTGTGCTTCGATTCCTTTTGCTTCTACTTCTTGTACTTGTCGCTGTACCAGTCGAGCAAACGCACCTCGATTCCGGTGCCTTCGAGGGCCTTTGCAAATATTTGAGGATCGCTACCCTGATAGTCATAGGGAATGACTACCTTGGGATGGAAGGCTTTGACGGCGTCGGCAGCTTCTTCAGGGCTCATGGTGTGGGCGTTCATGCAGACAAAGGCGACGTCAATATCCTTGAGAGAGCGCATTTCCGGAGTGCCTTCGGTGTCACCGGAGAAATAGAAGCGCTTGTCGCCAAAGGTCAGAATGTAGCCGTTGCCGCGGCCCTTGGGGTAATAGGGCTCGCCGTTGGGCATTTTGCGATTGACGGTGTACATGGGAGCGGCCTCGACCGTCCATCCGTTGCGGTGGTCGACCATGTCGCTTTCCCCATTGGCCAGTTCTTTGGCACCTGACGTACTATCCTCAATCGTCTTGGAGACCTTGGGATCCTTGAGGACGGCGGCCGGAGCGACCACCCGAGTGCCGCGCGCACCCGCCGAGGAGACGGCGTCGATGGCATCGCCATCCATGTGGCCGGGGTTTGTATCGGTGATGAGGAGGAAGTGGGCCACCGGGAGATCATCGAAAACCACGGGCTTGGCCAGGTCAATGTAGATTTGCGTGCCCGGAATCTCGATCAGCATAGAAGCGTTATAGAGCGGCGTGATCTTTACCGGCCCTTTCGACGTATCGAACGTTTGTTGCTGCGGACGCGCCGGGATCGCCGCCATGCCGCGGCCTTGCGCGGACGCCGAAACAGCCAGTGCGGCACAGGCTATGATAGCAAGGAAGAATTTCATCGCGCCCTCCTCGGGGACATCAAGATGTGCGGATGGTACCATCCGCCCCATCTTCTGTAAAATCCCATTCACGAATTCTTCAAGCTGCCGAACTTGCGGTGAAGCGCACGCCTAATTGCCAGGCGTCGTCAATACCGCCGGTGCCGGCTTGCCAAACTTGCTGTCGTCAATTTTGGCGTTGATCTGGATGCTGGTGAAGGTGATGGTGGCCCTGCCGTCCATCCAGCTCAAGACCTGACGATAAGGCATCTTGACTCCCATGGGTCCGCCGACGGGGCGATAGTCGGAATAATCTGTCTCATAGCGGTAGTGGCCCACCGGCGAGTTTGTAAAGCGGGTTAATCGCGTTAGCAGACCCGTGGCCTGGTCGAAGTAGAGTTTCACCGGGGCGCCGGCTGCGCTATCGGCGTAAACAACGTCGCAGTCCTTGCCACGAATCGTAACGGAATCGCCAACACGCAGGTTCTTGAGAGTGTCCTTGATGTGCGCGGGAAAAGACAATTCCGCTTCGGTCCTGGCGATGTCAAGGAAGAGACCGGTTAGCGCGAGAAGGGGTACTGGGCGGCCCGGTTCGGCGACCCAGCCGGTACGGCTGTCATAGACCGTGGTCATGTCGCCGTTAATCGTATGCATCATGGTGGTGCGCTGCGCTGGGGCCTTGGCGAAGATCTCGATGCCGCGCTTTTCCCCTTCTGCGGCAGAATAACCTTCGTAGGTGCCCTTGGCGACAAAGCTGTTGACGGTATCGAGCTTCGGTACGCCGCCGATCGCGCGGAGATACTTGTCCAGAATGGGTGCAGCAGGAGGCGCACCAGGAGAGGATGCTGCGATGGTGTCCGGGTCCTCCGGAGCGGGGTTCGGATTGTAAATATCGGCGAAAGTGGGCGTGGTATTGGGAATGGCGAGGTTGCGGTGACAGGTGTAACAGGTGACCTCTTGCTTTCCGCCGAAGTTTTGCCGATTGATATTGTTCATCATCAGAACCATTCTACGGGCCACGTTCTTCATGTCATTGTCTTCGGCGTAGGCTGCCCAGGTGGCTTCCGACTTGTGGCAAAATTCGCAGCTTTCGCTCAACGACCCGCAAAAAAAACCCATCGTGGCCAGAAATTGGTTTTCGGGAACTCCGCGGAATACCTGAATATTCTTATAAACATCCTCGGCCATCAGTTCTTTCTGTGGCGCAGTCTCCTGAGCCTGCTGAGCCTGTCCGCTCGCCTGCCCGCGTACCAGCGTCGCGGCCAGCGAGCAGACGACTATCATGGCGCTCAGTATTTTCAGTCTCGCAACGTTCATCTGTTGTTCTCCCTACCCCTTGGCCCGTCGCTAAAAAAACCAGGCTGGTAAAATGCGCTTCAGTAAAAAACATAAGCCGCGCCTGCTTCCGGCGCAGAAGCATCGGCCTGATTTCCGTTGATGCCCTTGGCCCCGCTGGTTTCGTAGAACGATCCTACGGCCAGCGTCTTCCCGTCGGTGCTGAGGGCGACGGATTTGCCGAACTCGGCGCTGGTTCTGGCATTCGGAGCTTTTACATACGCACCAGACGTCCAGGTGTTGCCACTGCGCGTAAAAATATAAACCGAACCTGTACCGGACAGAGTGTCATCGTTGGGGTCGGCGTTGACGCCTTTAGATCCACCCGCGCCAGCGCCGAAAATTGACCCAACGGCTATCGTATTGCCGTCGCCGCTAATGGCAATGGACTCTCCAAATTGATCGTTCTTGCGCGTATTAATAGCCTTGAGCCAAACCTGCTGTGACCATTTGCCACTGGCGTCGCGCACAAAGACATAGGCTGCGCCGGTTGAGGTATCCCGGTTGGCATCGTGCGCACCCAGGGTCGGGTCCGTCTGAACGCCAAAGAGCATGCTGTCTTCGTCATTAGAGCCGGCGACTATCGTGTTGCCGTCGCCGCTGATGGCCATGCACCACCCCAGGTTGTCACCGTTCTCGCCGTTGGTCGCCTTTATGACGGCTTGCTTGGACCATTTACCGCCGCTTCGCACAAACACCAGGACGTACCCTGGACCCGCGTCCTGGTCGCCCGCTGCCATCGTATTGCCGTCGTTGCTGAGGGCCACTCCATAGCCGAACTCGCCCCTTCTTTCTTCCTTCTGGTCGTCCGGTTTTGTGTAAGCTTGTTGGGACCAAGTTGTCCCAGAACGCCCGAAAATATAGACTGCGCCGTCGCCCGCCGCGGAGCGGTCACTCTGGTCCCCATCGACGCCCGCGGCCTTGCTGGCTTCCTCGATCGCGCCGACGGCGACCGTGTTGCCGTCACCGCTGACGGCGACCGCGAAGCCGAACTGATCACCTTCGCCGGGGTTGGAGGCTTTCAGATAAGCGTGCTGGGACCAAGTGGTTCCAGTCCGGGTAAAGATGTAAGCGGCGCCAGAGCTGTCCAGGGAGGTATCCATTTGGTTGCCGTTGACCCCTTTTGCGCCGCTGTTCTCAAGGTAGGCACCCACAATCATAGTATTGCCGTCATTGTTGAGAGCGATAGCATTTCCGAACAGGGTTTCTTCCTTGGGGTTCGATGCCTTGATATAGGCCTGCTGGGCCCACGCGCCGTTCTTTTTCACGTATACGTAGACGGCACCAGAATCCTTGATTTCTGGTTTAGCGGTTTGATTCCCGTTGATTCCTTTTGCGCCGCCGCTTTCGTTGACCGCGCCCACGGCCATGGTATTGCCGTCACCGCTCACCGCAACCCACTCACCGAACTGCGCACTTTTGGCTGTATTCGAAGCTTTCACATACGCGACTGACTTCGGAACCCACGCGGAGGGTGCCGTAAACTTCGTCGACTGCGCTCGCGCGGGCACAGTGAAGCCGATGACTGCAAATCCCAGCAAAACGCCCAGCCGCAATGCCTTGGTTCTCATGTTGAATGCCCTCCGGCGTGAACTCGACACAACTTACCCTCCCCCTTTGCGACCTCCGCGTGAAGAGGGATCCGTGCTGCAAGACTTAAACGTCCTGGGGACACTGAACGAACGAAGAACTAGTTGTTGTAATCGCCAGCCGGCGCTGCCGCCGCCGGGCGGGGCGCGTTCGCGTTTCCAGTCTGAACGCTGTCGTGGATCACCTTGCCAGTGTCGGCCAGGGTGATGCGGCTCTCGTGTGACAGGTTCATGTCGAACGTGCCGCTCTTGGCTGCGGGACCAAGAATGGTAATTCTGGTCCCGGCCTTCACCGTATCCTTGGTCCAGCCTTCTCGGTGGAGAGCCGCGGCGCCGCCCAGTTCCGCATGCCAGCGCTGAATCTCTCCATTGGCTCCCTTCACTTCGAAAATAATCTGGGAGTGGGGATTGATCATCTGTAGCTCGACCACAGTGCCCGTAATGGTAATAGGATTGGCTTCATCATAGCGGCCCGCAAACCCGTGATGGGCGAAAAGTGGAGTGCAGGACAAGACCATAGAGCCAAGAAATGCTAGTACAACCAGTTTCTTCATCGCTCGTGCCTCCGTGAATGCATTCGTCACCCTGCAAGTACCGCGTTCCTTAAGATGTGGCTTATCGCGCCCCCGCCGGACTCACTAGGGGAATCGAGCTTGCCAGCCGGGCGCAAGCCGACCTGATCTGGAATGTCCGTTTTGACCTCCCAGATACCGCACAGTTATACATCCGGGGCCCTTCCGTGTGAAGCAAATTGTTTTTCGCCGCATTGTCTACCGGCTCGGGAGACC
>CAVRDM010000006.1:0-11464 GCA_963719845.1 uncultured Acidobacteriota bacterium
TCCCGTTATTGTAGCGCCCGCGATGAATGTAAACATGTGGGAGCATCCTGCTACCCGGCAGAACGTGGAAATGTTGCACTCCCGCGGAGTGCATATCGTCTCGCCCGATGAAGGCTACCTCGCCTGCGGAATGACCGGCGCAGGCCGCCTTGCGGGCGTCGAGGCTATCGCCCAAGCCGTCTCGGAGATACTCCGGATCCGGCACGATCTGGATGGCGAGACGGTGCTCATCACCGCCGGCCCTACTTGCGAAGATCTTGATCCGGTGCGTTATCTGACCAATCGCTCGTCGGGAAAGATGGGTTATGCGCTCGCTGGCGCGGCGGCGCGGCGGGGGGCTCGCGTGGTGCTGGTAAGCGGCCCTGTTTGCGCTCGAGGCGCTCGCGGGAGTTGAACGCATCTCAGTGCGAAGCGCCGAAGAGATGCACCGCACGGTGCTCGCGAATTTATCGGCCGCCAGCATCGTCATTATGGCCGCCGCCGTAGCCGATTATCGCCCAGTGAGCCCGCAGGCGAGTAAGATCAAACGTGGTCCTGGCAGGCTCACGCTTGAACTCGAAGCCACCCCAGATATTCTGGCCGACGTGTCGCGCAGCAAGGGCGAGCGTATCTTGGTGGGTTTTGCCGCCGAAACCGACCATGTAGCGGAGCACGCCAGGCAAAAATTGGCGGCCAAGGCTGCAGATTTGATCGTGGCCAACGATGTCACCGCCGCGGGCGCAGGCTTCGACCATGAAACCAACATCGTCACGCTGTATCCCCGTGATGGCCGGGAAGTGCCTCTGCCGCGTATGAGCAAACTCGAAGCTGCTCACCGCATCCTTGATGCCGCTTTGGAAATAAGGCCCGCGCAGCGTAATGGAGCCGACGGCTCTTCGGTGGCGTCTCCTGAACCTCCTGTTGCGAAATCCGTCTCATTACCGAAGGCGCGCTAGCGATTATGAATTCGCAACGCCCTGACTCGGCGCTCCTTGAAGCTGAAGCCTGGCTGCGGTATTTCGATGACCTCGGTATCCACTCTTTCTATCGTGATCGCACTGCCTCCATCGCCCTGCCAAACGCGTCTCCCGCGCTTTCTCCCGGAGAACGGGAGCTTTCCGATCCGGTTCGGAAAGCACGCGCCGCCGCTGCCACGCCAGTTGCGTCGGAACCGCAGATAAGTGGCATTCCGCTTCCGATATCCACTGGCGAGCGGAATCGGCGATTGCCGTCCGAGCTACAGGCGCTGGTGCATCCGCCATCGCTTTTCAAACCTGAGGCCCCAACGCGAAACGAGACGCTTGAAATCATTCGCTCCGATCTTGGGGAATGTACACGTTGCAAGTTGCATCGCACCCGACACACCATCGTGTTCGGCACGGGGAATCCCCACGCAGACCTCGTCTTCGTTGGCGAAGGGCCTGGACATGACGAGGACATGCAGGGCCTCCCTTTCGTCGGGCGCGCCGGCAAACTGCTAACGCAGATGATCGAGGCCATGGGCCTGCAGCGCGAGCACGTGTATATCGCGAATATCGTAAAGTGCCGGCCGCCGGAGAATCGCGCGCCCCAAGAAGATGAAGTTGACGCATGCATGCCTTTTTTGCTCCGCCAAATTGCCGCCATCGGACCCAAAGTCATCGTATGCCTGGGAAGCACGGCCGCGCAAAACCTGCTGGGTATTAAGAGATCGATATCGCACTTCCGCGGCCAGTGGTTTGACTTACACGGCGCGAAAGTGATCGCCACCTACCATCCCGCTTACCTGCTGCGCAATCCCAACGCGAAACTCGACGTCTGGATCGACTTGCAAAAAGCCATGGCCATTCTTGGATTGGCGCCATTGCCCCGCAAATCGCCGCGCGAACGAGACTAAAGCCTCACAAAGGACTCGCAAACGCGGATAGACTTCGCCAAACGCGGCACGCTGACTGGCCGCACAGCAAGGGTGGTTACGGAATATCGCGGCTCTACGGCCGGTCAACTGCAGGTGCTGCTACACTAGTCCGTCTGCATGGCCGGCTATTGCGAAGTCGCCCTCCCCATTCCCCTACGCACGACCTTTACTTACGGCGTGCCGGATGCGCTCGATGATTTGGTGGTTCCCGGCGCGCGAGTCGTCGTTCCTTTTCGAAGTCGGGCCATGGTCGGCGTCGTTCTTGAACGCCTCAGCAAGCCCCCGGCGTTGTCCTCGGAGCGCGCTTCCGATAAGCGTGTCCTCAGGGATGTCGCCGAAGTCCTCGATCCGATGGCGGCGCTGCCTCAGCACGTCGTTGAACTCGGACGGTGGCTGGCCGGATATTACCTGGCGCCGGTTGGTGAGACATTTCGTGCCATGCTTCCGCCGGCGGTGGAACTGCGCGTCGCACGCGAGTGGCAAATCACCTGCCTAGGGCGCGCCTACCTGCTCGAACTTCAATCCCTCGCAAACCGCAGTGCAACGGAAGTGGATGATTTGGCGCTTTTGCAACTCTGCGAGGTGCAGGGGCAGCCTATCCGCGGCGAATTGATACGCAGGTTGCCAGGAGGGCCAGCGGCATCTGCGCGCCTTCTCAGACGCGGGAGGCTTACCGTGCGCGAGGTCGGGCTGCGGCGGCCCGAACGCACCCAGAAAATTGTGGCGTGGCGTTCTGCGCCGGGCGCAAGCGCCGATCAGGCCCGCCCCGATCAAACCCAATCGGAGGCCTCTGGAAGTTCTACGGAAGCGCGAGTCGAACGCGTGCTCGCTGACGAGCGCGGGCCCTTGCCTTTGACCCAATTGCTGACATTGGCGCGGGTTTCGCGGGCCGTGATCGAGCGGCTACAGCGGCAGGGGAAGGTACTCGTGTGGGAAGAACCGGCAGCCACGGCCGTTAGTTCCCTCGAAGCGGACTTCTCGCCGCCTGCGAATGTGCTGAACGCCGATCAGCATCGCGCTTTAGCTGAAATTCGAACGTGGCTGGACGCTCGTACGTTTACGGCCGGGCTGCTCTTTGGCGTCACGGGCAGCGGCAAAACCGAGGTGTACCTTCAGGCAATCGAATTGACGCTGGCTCGCAATCGTACCGCGCTCGTGCTGGTGCCGGAAATCGCGCTGACACTTTGGGTGGGCCGCCTGTGCGCAGCGCGTTTCGGACCGACCCTCAAGGCAGCGCCTGGCGGAATAAGTTCCGATGGTACGGCCGACGGCGGAGTGGCGATACTGCACAGCGCCCTTTCCGACCGCGATCGCGCCCGCGAATGGTGGCGGGTGCGGCGCGGCGAAGCACGCGTCGTGGTAGGCACGCGTTCCGCAGCGTTCGCGCCCCTCGAAAATCTGGGCCTGATCATCGTCGACGAGGAACAGGAATCCAGCTACAAGCAGCAAGAAACCCCGCGTTACCACGGCCGCGACGTCGCCGTCATGCGTGCCAAGCTGGAAGGGGCCGTCGCGTTGCTGGCCTCCGCGACCCCTTCGCTCGAATCATTCCATCACGCGCGCCAGGGTAAGTACAAGCTGCTGCGCCTCGATTCGCGCGTCGCGAATCGCCCTATGGCGCCGGTCGAGATCGTGGATCTGCGTGAGGATTTCCGGCAATCACACCGTGCCGGACCCATCTCCGAGCGGCTGCGTGCCGCGATTGCCGCGCGGCTGGCCGCCGGCACACAAACGCTGGTGCTCATTAACCGTCGCGGATATTCTTTTTTTGCGCTGTGCCGCAGTTGCGGCGCCGCGATTCTTTGTCAGAATTGCAGCATCGCCCTCACGTATCACAAGCGCCAAGAGCGCCTGCTCTGCCATTACTGCGGCTTCTCCCTGCGCGTGCCCAAAGCCTGTCCCAAATGCCACTCTGAGCATCTGTACTTCGTAGGAGCGGGCGCGGAACAGATCGAAGAGCGTCTGCGCGCATTCTTTCCTCACGCACGGATCGCGCGCCTCGATCGCGACTCCGTCCGCAGCAAGCGGGCATTCACGCAGGTTCTCGGCGCCTTTGCCGCAGGGACGCTGGACATCCTGGTGGGCACGCAGATGGTTGCGAAGGGCCACGACTTCCAGCGCGTCACGCTGGTCGGCGTGGCGGCGGCCGATGCCCAGCTAGCTTTCCCTGACTTCCGAGCCGCCGAGCGCACCTTTCAATTGCTGACGCAGGTTGCGGGGCGTGCAGGCCGCGGCGCTTTGGCTGGTGAAGTTCTGGTCGAGACCTACTATCCGGAGCATTACGCCATCCAGCTCGCGGCGCGTCAGGACTACCCGTCTTTTTTCGAGAAAGAACTGCATTTCCGGAGGTTGCTGCACTACCCGCCATTTGCGGCGCTCGCCAGCCTCGTCGTACGCGATACCAAGCTCGAACAAGCTATCCGTTGGTCGCGGCAATTGGGCTCATTTTTGGCGCCGCTGGAATCGCGAGGCATCAAGGTGCTGGGGCCGGCGGCTGCGCCGCTCGCGCGCTTGAAACGCGAATACCGCTTTCAGTTCTTGTTCAAATCGCCGCGCCGCAGCACGCTCGGTAGCGGTCTGACGGAGTGCCTCGCATTTTGCGCCGAGAAGGGCATCCCCGATCGCGCCATTCTGCTGGATGTGGACCCGGTCAACCTTCTGTAGGGGCTTCTGTAGCCATTTAAATGTAACCCGTCAAATCACAAACGGCGAAGGCATGAAGCACAGAATGAAGATCGCCAGCGCGACGCCCGCAAGCATGCGGCGACGGCGGTCGAGCGGTTCCCAGCGATCCATAAGCGGAGGATGGCGGAATCCGATCGCGAGCAGAAGAACCGCCCATAGCGCCCAGCCCATCCAAAGAAAGGACATTGGCACCAGCGCCAGCGCGACGCATAGAGAGATTATCCGGTGGCGGCCGCTCGCGAGCGTATAGAGAATGTGCCCGCCATCGAGCTGTCCCGCGGGCAGAAGGTTGAGCGCGGTTGCGAAAAGTCCTACCCACGCCGCACGCCCCACCGGGTGTAAGAGAAGATTTACGTGCGGTATCCCCGGTTGCAGCCACGCCTCAAGCAAGCGCTCAATCAACGGCTGGCCAAAAATCAGCGAAGCCGCCTCGCCGCCCGAAATTACGCGCGAATGGCGAATCGCGAAGGCCAGTATGGGCATCGCAACCAGGAAACCAGCCAATGGTCCGGCTAAGGCCATATCAAAAAGCGCGCGGCGGTTCGCGATGGGCGAACGAATACGAATAAAAGCTCCGAGCGTGCCGATCAAAGTAGGTGCAGGCACGAAATATGGATAGCTCGCCTCGATGTGGTAGTAGCGGCAGGCGAAGAAATGTCCAAGTTCGTGCACCAAGAGAATGCCTAAAAGGGCGGCTGCGAAGGGGACTCCAGGAACAAAAAGCCGCGGATGTGTGAAGGGCCGCAAATAGGCCGAAAAGAAATCGTCGAAAACCGGCGCGTGCCCCGCCGCATACGCCGCTGCGAATTGAGCGCCCGCCGCCAGCGTGGATAGTAGTGTGAGACCAAACAGTCCGATCGCTACTGCCAACTGCCCGTGCGATCGCGGCCGCGGCTGCCTCGGCCAGTGCATGTCCGCAACGGGGTGCCAAGGTCAGAAAAAACTGATTCGGCGCGAAGCACCTCCACGGGCAGATCGTCATGGCGGTTTTCAGCGCTCATAGTCGCTTAGATGCCAGTCGTACGGAACTCAAGAAGCATCGCTCGAGAATTGGACGATCCAGCCGAGGAAGTGGAGATACCAGACCAGGATGGGCCTTAGGTTCACGCAATTCGTTTAAATGGACTGCAATTCCTTGCCGGGCTTGAACCGCACAGCTTTCCCGGGAGGAATGTTGACCTCTTCGCCGGTGCGTGGATTACGGCCAATACCCGTCTTGCGAGGCTTGACGTTAAAGACGCCAAACCGCCGCAATTCGATGCGCTGCCCACGGCCCAGTGCATTTTTCATAGCGTCGAATACCGTCTCGACCGCCCGTTCGGCGTCCGTCCGCTTCACATTGGTGCGCGTAACCACCGCATTGACGATGTCGAGTTTGATCACAACTCCTCCGACTTGCAGCGAAGCCTATGCTAGACAGCGCTTTGCAAGTTGTCAAGGAATGACGACATGAACCTGCGGGTTAGCGTATACGGACGCGAAAAAGGGACCACCCCCTCGCTTGCATGCGCTAAAAGAAGCGCGGGCTCGACACTAGCGATCCTTTCGATGGACGACTGCGCGCAATTGCAATTACACGAACGCGCTCGCGCGGCGCACGATCGGGCGCGGGCAGGTGCGGACATTCTCAAGCTTCCGGATTATTGTATGCTCCTTTGGCCAGCTTTTCTTTTACAGGCCAGTCAAATTGGTACGGAGCTGTGATCGGAGCGTCCCTCACCGACATGGGCGGTGCGGCAATCCATTACGATCGCAGGCTCGGGGGCACAGCCTATACCATAAGCAACTATACGCTGGACTGGTTCACCTGGCAGAAATACTAAAACGTCGTAGCGGAAGTGAGCCCGGACCCGGCCTCCGGAGGTCCTAGATGGAAGGCTTGGTTCCTGAATGCGTACTCATTGAACCACCGCCAAGAAAATGTTCTCGGTCAATCGGCCTTGATTTCGTCGCTGGTTTGAATTCCGGAAGGCATTGCTCAAAAGCTTCGCACAATTCGCCGATCTCGTTCATCATCTCCACGGGAAACCACAGTTTCGGCGACAATCTAAACGTCGTGCAGTGCTGTAAGTACCGTGAAATTGTGTCGTTCCGCTTTGAACGATCTTCGTACTTCTCCCACAGCTTTCGTGCCTTCGCCCGCATTTCCTCGAGTACTTTTTGCTCTGGCAGCTGTGCAGCAAGACCGGTCTCGGTGGACCAAATCTGCTCAGGTGTCGCCAAAGTCAAATCCGTGTCACTTTTCGCGGCTGTTCCAAAGAAATAAATAAGGTTTCGATAATGCACGAGGAATGCCTCGAGATACGCCCAAACATCCGAATCCCTAGCCCCGTCGAAAGGCAACAGGAGTCGGCTGTAGCACAAACGAAGCATATCGATTTCGTAGAGGACCGTTTGATAGTGTTCGGCCTTATCGATTCTTGCGATTGACCAATTGCCGCCCGGACGCCGTATCTGGGAGCTCATGCGAATCATTTCCTCCACAAGCCTATAATCTCACTGGAAGCTAAGTCGACATTTTCAGCCACGATTCGATGTCCATCACCATACTTTCGAGTTCCCCCACATAGTAGATTTTCGCAAGTTTATTCGGCTTTGGCAGTTTCTCAATCCGGCGCTTCCAGTGTTTGTCTAGCGCTGCGACACTTGAAAACGCGCTCGCTATGACTGTATGACAGAAATCCAAGCCGTCTCCCTTCTTTAGTCGACCGGAATTTGTATCAACGATGAGATCTCGAACCAAATTGTATAATGCGAACGTCGCGGGCATAGCAGGGTTGAACCGAGAAAATCCGCCAAATGTCTGGTCTAGATACTGTGGGTGCTGTTCGAATTTGGCTTGCGCGCGTGCGACCATACCCATTAGCGCACTGTCCATACCAGCCGAACCTTCAAGAATCGAATGTCGCTGAGGAACAACCCAATCAAGGATTGGTCCTAGACGAATTGAAGCCGCAATGTCGATCAAGCTTCCCGAATTTGGTAAGCAGTTCGCGGCCTGTCTTACGAAATAATCTTTAAGGAATTGCTGTGAAAGGCAAGCCTCACCCAGTCGTGCTCCATTCCTCTCGCGCTTCACCACCTCGAACGCATCCAGTTCCACAGGGAACCAGTGTGGCCCGACCTGATTCAAGAATGCTTTGACCGCTTCGAACGAAGCACCTTGCGATCCAGCAAGCTCCGCGGCATTCGTTACCGAGAACAGAAGGTCGACCCGAGAGCGAAACAAAGCAATAAAGCGACGCCCCAGGGCAGTGTCACGTTCGGCCAGATGGATCAACGCACACGTATCCAAATAAATCGCCAGTCCGCTGACGGTGACATTGAAAGTCAGCGGAGGGCCGTTGATGTTCGATGTAACTGCAATCATTTTTGTATCGCTCTCGAATGACGCCATCGGACAGTATAGCAGTTCGCTTTTGATTCGGCGGGTGGCCCGACCTCTGATTTGGAATTTTGGGGTGCCCTGTCCTTGACGTTTTTCAAGGGCGGGCTCTTGCCCTGTATTTGTGGAGTATTCGAACAGTACCTACTAACTAATCGGTTTACAAAGCAGGCGATTTCTGCTAGCATATGATGTGACACTCGGAATTAATTCGACCCTCCCCTTCGATTCCCAGCGCAGTACCCGCTCTCTCACGCCGCACACTCCAACATTCGCGCCGAAGTTCTTCTCGCAGAAGGCGCAAAACGCCAAAACCTCGCGCAGCATTTGCCTGCATTTTCAATCAGTTACAAGTTGCTGTTTCAGCATCATGTTTATTTTCATATCCTTACGAACTGTGGTCGGGCTATGTGTCTTACTTTCACATCCTTGCAAAAAAAACCGGGGGGGTGGGGCGTTAACGTTCTTGCCAACAGCTCCGAGCGCCATGGGTCACCAACGTGGCCCCGAGGAAGTGCGCTGCACGAACAGGCCGGCGAAGTGCTGACGGTGACGAAAGGCCAGGATTCCCCACAGAATCAAGACCACGGGAGCGAGGCGTGGCCCTACTGCTGGTGTTATTGACGTTGCTGGCCCTGTCGGCGCTGACGGCGGCCCTGGTCGCGATGTCATCCACAGAGACCACCGTGAATGCCAACTACCGGTCGGAAGAAATGGCATTTTTCGCGTCGAGAGCGGGCCTTTATGAAGTGACCGACCGCATGATGCAGAATAATGCGAACAGTATCGCAACCAACATCATGACCGCGACCGGAGGGCCGCCTTTTGGAGCAGTTATCCCCTCGGCAACGGGCGGAATCGTTTACCTGATCAATCAGACGACCGCGACCGGCACAGTGGCTCCCTGGAGCACCACCAATTCGTACGTCGATGACGAACTCTGCCACGAAGGCTACACCATTACCGGCATGTCCAGCGCCACGCCGGATGTCGCTTGCACGACGCTTCCTAGCGGAAGCACGTGGTACTCCACTGTGACCAGCAACGCACCGTGGAACGGCACGACAGCGGCCATGCCCTACGAGTGGGTGCGGGTGAACTGGAAACTGAATAATTCGGCTTCATATCTGACCGGCACCACTGTTAACCACGTCACTACGCTGTCGGCTTCCACGTATTCCGTCAACGGCACGCAGGCGGCCGCGAGCCCGGTATGTTGGAATGGCGCCTCCGAGGTGGTGCTCACTTCCGGCTCCAGTTGCAATACCCTGACAACAGGCGGCACGGCGGCGACGCCGGTATTCGTGATTACAGCGCTGGGTGTCACTTCCACGGGTGCGCGGCAAATGGTTCAGGAGGAGGTTGCGGCGCAACCCCCAACGGTGATCTCCACTCCTGCAGGATTCAGCGACCCCGACGGATTCTTCGCGGCTTCCAGCTCCTGTTCGCCCTCAGCCCTGCAGATTGCGGGAAATGCCTCCACGGACGGCTATTCCAGCGCCCATGGCGGAACCTACACGGCCACGAAGTCGAACGCGCTAGGAAGCGTCGGCTCCAACGGCAGCGTATCGCTCGGAGGCACCTCCACGAACGTCGGCGGAAACATTCACGTTCAGCACGTGACCGTCAACGGAACGTGCCCCAACAGCGATGTGTTCACCAGCGGCCACCCTACCTACGGCGGCGTCGTTCCAATCACTAACTACACTCCACCCGTGCCGTCCATCCCGCCGCCTGGAATGTTGAACGAAACGATCAGCTCCGCGGTGACTTTGAGCCCCGGCTCTTACGGCAATATAAGCGTCAGTACGCCGCACGGCATTCTTACTCTGACGGGGCCCGGAGTTTATAACGTCGACTGCTTGAGTGTTGGCAGTAACTCGACCGTCCAGATCAGTCCAGCGACGACACAGATAATCATAAATGTTACGGGAGACGCCGCGTGCGGCGGCTCACCGATCAGCCTTTCGGCAAACTCCGTAAGCAATACCTCTCTCATTGCCGCGAATCTTATGATCAATTACGCCGGGACGCAGGCCGTTACGATAACCGGCGGGGCCAGCGGCTATTACGTGCTAAATGCTCCGAATGCTCCCGTCACCATCCACGGAGGCTCGGACCTTTATGGCGCAGTCGTCGCCAACACGATTGACGATAGTGGCGGCGTGAACCTTCATTTCGACAACGCCCTCACCGTGTCGACAAGCCCCGCGACCATCACCTATTCGTCGGTAACCAGCTCTTACCAAACGATCGCGTTCAAATCGCTGCCCTATTAGGGCGATTGCCACTCGGCGGCGTTCATCAGCAGGCTCTGCTCACTCCAGACACAACTCAACGGCTCTCACCGAATTTAATTTTCAAATTTGATGGGCGGGACGCCAAAGGTCGCGGAATACGGTTTTATCGGTATCCGCGAAACAGCGATGTGAACCGGTAGCTGAATGCAAGCACGGCGGTTGTCAAAGCCGCGGACGCTGCGCTAAGATGCGCCTCCCCTTATTGCGCGTACTGAAAGTAGAGGACGCACCCGATGGAATCGAATCGCGAGCGAATTCTGACACGGAGGGTTGCATGTCGGTGAAACCGGATCGCTGGATACGCCAAATGGCGCTGGAACACCGCATGATCGAGCCGTTTGAGGACCGCCAGGTGCGCGACGGCGTCATCAGCTATGGCGTTTCCAGCTATGGCTACGACATCCGGGTGGCCGATGAGTTTCGCATTTTCACCAACGTCAATTCCACCACGGTGGACCCGAAACATTTCGATGCACGTTCCTTCGTTGAATTTCAAGGCCCGGTATGCATTGTTCCGCCCAACTCTTTCGCGCTGGGCCGCTCCGTCGAATACTTCCGCATTCCCCGAAACGTCCTCACGATTTGTGTGGGGAAGTCGACCTACGCCCGTTGCGGCATCATCGTGAACGTAACGCCGTTCGAACCCGAGTGGGAGGGCTTCGTGACGCTCGAGATCAGCAACACTACCCCTTTGCCCGCTAAGATTTACGCCCACGAGGGGCTTTGCCAGGTTATTTTTTTTGAATCCGATGAACCCTGCGAGATTTCCTACAAGGACAAGAAGGGAAAATACCAGTCGCAGCAGGGAATTGTCCTCCCGCGGCTTTAAGTCACGCCCGGATACCGCCTCTCACGCAAAACAGGCTCACGGTGAAAAACTCTCGCCAATGATGTGGCTAGCGGCCTCCTTAAGCCCCTCTTCCTTGGGCGTTTCGAGGGGGAAGCCCCGCTTTCTCCACCCGGCGATGCCTCCCGCCAGCGGACGGATGCGCGTGATACCCATCTCTCGCAACCGTAGCGCCAACTGCGCGGCGGTCGCCTCGTTCGGGCAATTGCAAAACAGCACGATTTCGCGATCGCGGGGAATCACATCGAAAGCCTCCTCCAAATCCCCAGGATCCATGCGCACCGCCCCGGGAATGGTTTCCGGTTCGGCCGCGAACTCCACAGCGTGGCGCAAATCGACGATGATCACGTTTTCCCCGGAATCCATTTTTT
>CAVRDM010000007.1:0-144449 GCA_963719845.1 uncultured Acidobacteriota bacterium
GACTCATCTCGGACTAGAACCTACGGCCAATCGCTGCCGGTCACAAGCAGTAGTCACACGGCAACTTCCACCGCTCCTGATCCATAGTTACCGCTCCCGCTGCTTTGAGGGCGTACAGGACGTTGCAGGACTGCACAAGCGATCCTTACGCGTCGCTTGAGAGTTCACTACACTTCCGCCTTGATGAGTTCGCGCGCGCCCTCGCCAATGTCCACATCCCGCTTCAAGAGCAGCGAGGCCGAGCGCACCCAGTAGACATCTCCGTGCTGCGCTGCAAACGGTTCACGACCTTCCGCAAGCTCGCGGATTTCCTGTAGCAGCAGGCGGCGCATGGCAATGATCGCCGTGTCGCTGGTTCCTAACCGCTCCCGCGTGCGATCGACGATCGGGCCCATGCTCTCTTGCAAAGCCTGATCCTGCGCGGCAAAGCCGTGGATCCCGGTCATCGTAGAGCCCCGCTGCTGCTCCCGATCGAGCAAGTACTGATTATCTTTGTTACGGATGGGCCGGAAGGTCACCGGATCCACGCGCGCATGCACAAATGTTTCCTTCCGAATCGACTCCCACTCTTCTTCGGAAAGCGGCGCATCGGGATTCCAACTTATCGTCCAGGTCCAACAAGTCTGGTCGTCTCGCGGCACCCAGCAGTGCCCGTGAATTGCCAGGCCTTTCTCATACGGAATGATGGTGTGGCTGGGCAACAGAAACTGAGTGAGCCGCCAATAAAATTGGTCCTCTTCGGCATTACGGCGCACCCCAATCACCAGGCCATAGTCGGTTTTCTTCACGGTGAACCAGGGAGCCTTATCCAGCAAATGATATTTAGCTCGGAGGTTGTTGCTATTTTTTACTTTTTCAACGTACGAATCGGTGAGACGAAATGCGTCCACCGTGGCGTGCAGATAGTTTGAATGACTCGAATCAATACCACCTTCGATGGCTTGCAGGTAATTCGTTTCCTGCAGGCGTTTGGAAACGTAACGGTGACTCTCCGGAACCCGCGCCCACTCGAGCTTGGGCAACTCGGGCTGGTGCTGTGGAGGCCCCATATAAGCCCAGACCAAGCCTCCGTACTCGCACGTGGGGTATCCCGCGATCCGTACCTTGTTTTCAAATCCGTACTCCTGCGGCTCGTTGGGCATGTCGACGCAGGTGCCTTGGACGTCGAATTTCCATCCGTGATAAACGCATTCAAGCCGCACTCTTCATTGCGGCCCCAAAAAAGGCTCGCTCGCCGGTGGGGACAGAACTCATCAATCAGTCCCACACGCCCGTTCGTGTCCCGGAAGGCAATCAGGTTTTCTCCCAGGAGCCGCACTCGGACCGGGGCACAGTCTGGAGTTGGCACCTCCGCGGGCAGCAACGCGGGTACCCAAAAGCGGCGGAAGTATTCGCCTGCGGGAGTTCCCGCATTGGTTTGAGTGAGTCGTTCATTTTCTTCTTTTGAAAGCATGGTCGCGCCGTCCGGTTCGAGTTTACAGAAACGCTTGCAGAAGCATGGCTGCGGCTGCGGGTCGGCGGTCAGCCACTAAATCATGCGCCTTATGCACGCAGGCGTGGAGGTCCTTCACTGTTTCGCGACGACTTGAATCCGCCTCATTCGCCAGAAAAAAACCGGTAATGGTCCAGATGGCATCGAGTTCAGCTTCGCGATAAACCAGATGCTCAAAATCGGTCGATACTTTCAGGTGGTCGATGATGCTGCGCAACGTTTTGGACGAGAAATCCTGCACCGGTACGATGTGCGCCGGGTCCACGTCCTCAGTGCCAGGAATACGATTGTCACCGTTCAGACTCATAACAAAACGATAGCATGAACGGCTTCGAAAAATCACAGACGAGCGGAATTGGGAGAGTCGGCAGGAGTCCGGCCGCCTTTCCGGCTGGACAAACTTCCATCTATTCGGCTGTACACATTTCGCGCATTTCCTTCATAAATCTTGCTCCTGTCCTCGTCGTTTAGCCACGGCACCGCCTCGATATATCGCTTCGTATCATCGAAATAATAGCCGGTCTCGGCATCGATGCCCTTAACCGCGCCTACCATCTCCGAAGCGAATAAAATGTTGTCGACGGGGATAACTTTCGTCAACAGATCTATGCCTGGTTGATGGTACACGCAGGTATCGAAGTAAACGTTTCCGAGCAGCAGTTCTCCAAGCGGAGGACGTTTCATGTCTTGCGCGATGCCGCGATAACGGCCCCAGTGATAAGGAACCGCTCCGCCGCCATGGGGAATGACGAACTTCAGCGTCTTGAAGTCTTTAAAGATGTCCGAAGTCAGGAACTGCATGAAAGCCGTGGTGTCCCCGTTTAGGTAATGCGCGCCCGTGGCATGAAAATTAGGATTGCATGACCCGCTGACGTGGACCATCGCGGGCACATCGAGTTCCACGATCTTTTCGTACAGTGGGTACCAGAAGCGATCGGTTAGTGGCGGATCGCTCCAGTGGCCCCCGGAGGGGTCCGGGTTCAAGTTGCAGCCAACGAAACCGAGCGTCTCCACACAGCGCTCCAGTTCGCCGACACAATTGACAGGTGGAACGCCAGGTGACTGCGGCAATTGGCAGACACCCAAAAAGTTTTGGGGGTACAGCGAGCAGATCCTGAATATCAAATCGTTGCAAATTTGCGACCAGCGGAGGCTCGTGGCTGCATTTCCGATGTGGTGCCCCATACCCACGGCCCGCGGCGAAAAAAGCGTGATATCGGTGCCACGCTCGCGCTGCAGCCGCAGTTGTGTGTTTTCAAGACTTTCTCGAATTTGATCGTCCGTGATCGTCAATGGTTCGGCGGTGGGAAACTGGGAAGGATCTGTCAGATTTTTGATCTGCCGCTGTCTATAGCGCTCCAATTCCGGCGGCGCTGTCGTGTAATGTCCGTGACAATCGATAACCATTCAGCCCTCGTAACTAGTGATCGAACGTCTTGCAAGCGACGCATGCTATAAACCGATAGCTAGCTTATCAAACTGAATTCGGCGTGCACATTTTGAGCTTTACGCCGCCCTTTGCTACGATACGCGCGCTTATTCCTGACTGCGAATAATTTTTCGCTCCTTGATGATGGCGCGTACGGAGACTCTGAAATGGCTCAGCATGCACGATTAAACGGCATTATCCGCGCTCTGGAGCAAGGCCAGATTGCGTTTGCTGCCTTTACCAATGCCGATGTCGATTCGGTACTGGCATTCAGCGGTTCGGGTTACGACGGCATAATTTTTGAGCTGGAGCACAACCCCTGGGACGTCGGCGCGTTGCGCAATTGTTTGCAATACCTGCTCAACCGGCGGGAAATCGCCGAGAGTGGTTGGATCGCGCCGGCGATCACGCCTTTGGTACGCATCCCGGCAAACGGGGGCGAAAAGAACCAGTGGCTGGCGAAGCAGGCGCTGGATTTAGGCGCGTACGGAATCGTGTGGCCACACATCAGCACGGTAGATCAGGCCTACAATGCCGTGGCTTCATGCCGATATCCTCGATTGCACACCGCTAAAATTTTTGAGCCGGCCGGTATACGTGGTGATGCACCCGTTGCGGCGGCGCGATATTGGGGGCTTTCGCAGCAGGAATATTATCGCAAGGCCGACGTGTGGCCTCTCGACCCGCAAGGAGAAATTCTGGTGGTCCTGATGATCGAAGACACGCAAGGCATAGCCAATCTCAGCGACATCTTGAAAGGCGTTCCCGGCATAGGTCTGGTCCTCATAGGCGAAGGTGATCTGAGCCAGGAACTCGGCGTCCCCCGCCAATACGATCATCATTCTGTCGTCGAAGCCATGGCGGAGATTGTAGAGAAGTGCAAGGAACACAATGTGCCCGTGGGACATCCTCACGTGGCTGCGGACAATGTGGAGCGTATCGTTAACCAGGGTTATCGCTTTCTGATGGCCGCTCCCACGCGGAGCTACGCTGCTCTTGACAAAGGGCGCCGGCTCGCCGGGCGCGCTTAAAGAACGGCGCTGTTCCGCCCTCACGTCGCTGGGTCTACATCGTTTCGTAGAAGATTTGGGGAAACGGTTTACTCTCAATTTAGCGTGCCCTCGGCAAATAGTTCCTCGGCGCTGAACTTCTTTGGAATGACGTGCTGATCGAAAGCGAATTGGATAATGGTTTCGAGCGCTTTGTGGTTTGCGCCGACACCGAACGGAAACGGATCTCCCACGACTTGCTTAATCGCCAGGGCAGTTTCGTCCGCCGCGGAAAGATTTTTGCCATCCTCTAATTGCGTCAAATATATGTTCTTGGCTGCTTGAAAAGAGCTGAAGACCTCCTGCGCCAACCCGGGTACGTCTTTCAGCAAGGAATCCTTCACAACCAATAGATGGTTGATTGGGTACACGCCCGTCTTGCGGAAGTACGCAAATCCCGCGCTCCGCGCATCCGCAATGAGTGGTTGAATGTCCGGCAAATTCAAGCGTATGTCTCCCACGGCGGCCGCAATCTTTCCTGACGCCAACAAATCCCCTATCGACTGTCCGCGATGCGAATAGTCGACATTCGCAGGAGCTTGGTACTCCGCCACATGCTCGTCGTCGGTGGGAACCCAGGTGATCTTGTCCAAGTCCACGCCATACTCGGTATGAAGAATTCCCCTGGCCCACACGCCTGTGGTCACCGTGTAGCCGCGATTCACCCCGATGGTCCGGCCTTCCAGGTCCTTGGGGCTTTTGATTGGTGAGTTCACATTGTAGAAGATGGCTCCGTGGTGGAAACCCCGGGACACAAACACAGGGATGGCAGTCATGGGCTTGCCGTGGGCCTTGGCACAGAGGTAGGTGGCCAAGGCCATCTCACAAATATCGAATTCCAAACCTCTTACCATCCGCCGCATCGCGGCAACAATAGGATCAACCTGGATATATTCGACGTTCTGATGACCGAGGCGGACTCTCCCATCCTTCAACGGCTTGGTGAGCCCGTGGTTACCAATCGCAATCGTCAGGGTAGGCATTTGAGTAATTCCGGCAGGCTTCGCCGATCGCGACAACGACATGGTACACACCCCCACCCCCCGGTGTTTTTCGTAAGGATATCAATCCATGGGAGTTGCTGACGAATTTTTCGCAAGGATATCATTCTAAAAGGCTTTTTGGATGCGCATTGACGATTTGAAGGCAAACACGCACATGGTTTTTCTATCGCTCTCGATCCGGTTCTTTGCTGCGTTGGATTAAAAGAGCCCAGCGCAGTCGGGTTTCGCATCGTTTCGGACACACTTCTATTTTACAGGATGGTGCAAGGACATTTTCGACAATTGCGGTTTTGGGCCTGGTATGGGAGCACGTCAGGAGATGCGGCGTCATTTGATTTTCGTGAAGGCGAGACCGGCAAAAGCCCCGCCCTTCCAAACAAACAGCGAAGGACGGGGCACCCCGAAGGTCAGAATCGGAGGCTTGATTGGATAAGAACGAAGGCTCCGTTCGCGTACCCTGTATTCTTTGGTTGGAGGACCAAGAATTTGGGAAGGAAAGGAGCCTTCGATGCTGGTTATTGGATGTGATTTTCATCCTGGTTGGCAACAGGTTTGTTGGGTGGACACGATGACTGGGGAAACGGAGGAGAAGAAGTTGGTTCATGGTTCGGGGGAGGCCGAGCGTTTCTATCGGCAGCTTTCCGGGCCGGCGCTGATTGGCATGGAATCGACCGGGAATCATCAGTGGTTTCTGGAGATGGTGACGGCGGCGGGGCACGAGTTGTGGGTGGGCGATGCGGCGAAGATTCGGGCCAGCGATGTGCGGCAGCAGAAGCATGACCGGCGAGATGCGGCCTTGCTGCTGAAGCTGCTGCTGGACGGGCGCTTTCCGCGGATCTGGGTGCCTTCGAGCGAGCAGAAAGATCTGCGGCAGTTGCTGATTCACCGCCACAAACTGGTGCGGGTGCGGGCGCAGGTGAAAAATGAGTTGCAACATCTGGCGCTCAACCAGGGCGTGCAGCGCAAGCAGCGGCTGTGGAGTGCCGCGGGACAAAAGGTGCTGAACGAGTTGGCCCTGCGGCCCTGGGGCAGCCGGCGGCGAGAAGACCTGTTGAAGTTGCTGGCGATGCTCGACCAGCAGATCGCTCCGCTGGACCTGGCGGTGGAGCAGGCGGCGCAGGAAAATTCTCAGGCGAAACTTTTGCAGAGCCAGCCGGGAGTGGGGCCGGTGACTTCGCTGGCCTTCGTGCTGACGATGGGAGATGTTTCGCGTTTTCGTCGCGGCAAACAGGTGGCCAGTTATCTGGGGCTGATTCCGCGGGAGTACAGTTCGGGCGGACATCAGCGGCTGGGATCGATCAGCAAGCAAGGGAATCGGTTTATGAGAATGCTGTTGGTGGAAGCGGCGCAGATTGCGGTGCGCTACGATCCGGGCATGCGCAATGAGTATTTGCATCGCTGCCACAGCAAGGCGAAGGGTGTGGCCAAGGTGGCGGCGGCCCGGAAATTGGCGATTCGACTCTACTGGATGCTGCGCACGCAAAAGCCGTATCCGCAGATCGTTCGTATCGAGAGCAGCTCGCGGGTGGCCCTGGTCGGCGAAAGCTAGACCGCAGGCTTGATTGGGCGCTCTCGTCCCGATCCTGATCGCCGAATCCTGGATCGGGATTCGCATAGCAGAATCATGGCCGAAGTGACGGGCCGTATCGATGGTTGGTGGAACGATCCACCGAGAAGTGATTCACGGCGAGATTTCCAGAGTCTTGGTCCTCCACCCTGCTCTGGCAACCACGCGGTGCGCAAAGCACTGCAGAGCAGAACTGCGCCTTGACAACGCCTTCGTTCTTATCGAGGGCCACCCGTCAATAAAGTGAAAGAATTTGCATGGCGTCGCACTGCTCGCCGCTCAAACCGCTTTCTTTACAGTCCCTTTGCTTCCGTTGCCGCTATGGCTTGTTAGTTGCTTTTGTGTTATCAGATTGAATCCGATGATTACTGACCCAGCCGCGTCAATCCTCCTCCTGGTTCTTTTTGTCACTGTGCCTTTCGGCGTGTTGACCTACATGCTCTGGCTGTTCCTGACGCGAGGGCGCGAACCGGAGCGAGGTTCCGTCAGCGTGCAGTACGAGCCGCCAGACCGCCTTTCGCCCGGCGAGTGCGGCGCATTGATTAGTGGCACGGTGGCTTTGCGCGACATCACGGCAACCATCACCGATCTTTCGGTAAAGGGCTATCTCGCAATTGAGCGGGAGAATGAGAGCGAACCGGCGAGCGCTAACAAGGGCTACGTCTTCCATCTGACAAAGCCCCCGAGCGACTGGGAAAAGCTGCGAGCGCACGAGCGAAAAGTGCTCAGTTGCATTTTTGTCGCTACCAACCCCATCGCCATTCTTTCGCAGGCCATAACGAACGTGCAAAGTGGCGCGGTGAAAATGAATCCGCTGCTGGCCGCCGCTTTCTCGCACGTGAAGGCACAGGCCGAGCAGGCCAACGAGGAGTATCGCTTGATGTCGGGCACGGCAGAGGGGCCGCGAATCAAAGTCGACCTGTCGGAACTGCAAAGCAACTTCTCCTTACAACTGCCAATGATTCGCGACTCCATCTTCGATGAGTTGGTGGCCGGCGGCTATTACGAGCGCCGTCCGGACAGGGTGCGGCTACTCTACGTCGCCAAGGGAATTTGCCTGGGAGCTCTGATGGCCTTTATCGGGCACCTTATCACTCCCCTAACGGGCACGCCGTCTATAGAGCTGATACTGGTCGGCTGGCTCACCGGCGCGATCGTTATTGGATTCGGCTGGCTGTTGCCGGCGCGAACCAGCAAAGGGATGCACACGCTGGCGATGGTCTTCGGGTTTCGAGAGTTTCTGGAGCGCGTCGAGAAGGATCAGATCGAGCGGATCGAAAAATCGCCCGAGCTCTTCGAGAAATACCTGCCTTATGCTATGGCGCTTGGAGTCGAGAAGATGTGGACGCAGGAGTTCGCGCGGATCAGCGTGCCACAGACCAAGGGCGGAGGGGACTTCCTGCCCTTGAACCTCGCAAATGACCTCAGTCGGATGTAACCAAGCAGAGACACGCTAACCCGCGCTCTTAATGCTAGTCAACTGGCGCCCGAGGACAAAGGTCATCGTGGTGTTGCATCGACCGGTTGAGCTGGCACCGCTTGTTGATTTCATAACGACATCGGCTCCTTGGACCCGGGAAGACTGGGCGTGATCAGCGACCAAGGCTCGGAAGAAAGGAGCCGAAATGAAGATTATAGGCTGCGATTTTCATCCGGGCTATCAGCAGATCGCGATGTTGGACTTGGCCACCGGAGAGGTAGTGGAGAAGGTACTGAGTCACGAGAGAAAGGAGGAGGTGCGGGCCTTTTATGCGGGGCTGGAAGGGCCGGTACGAGCGGGGATCGAAGCCGGCGGGCAGTCCCAGTGGTTCGAGCGGATGCTGGCGGAGGTAGGCGGCTCGCGAAACTTTTTGTTTCAGGACCTGCAAGACTTTGGAGGGGTCGCTCCTGCGAGGCTCACCCATGAGCAGATGGATGTGCTCGGGCATAACCACGTAACCGATCAGCGGGAATTTCCAGCGAACGCGAACACGGGTGCGGGCTCTACTTGCAGCCCGCGTAATAGTTGGTCCAGCACTTTCACAAACTGATCGCGCGGCCGCCTCGTTCCCAGATAAGGACGGTGGCGATAACAGCTGAATGTTATGAAGTGGAGATCACGTCGTCCGTGGTAGCGCCGCACAGGGATGCCCATCGATAAAATCCGCACCCTTAGAAACGACGGTGCGGCACCCACTGCTCCTAGTCTGGCCATAGTATACGAATGATATACTTGCCGGCGTCACGTTAAGAAAGGTTTGTGTGGATCACCCGCCGTAGGATTCGGCTCAAGGAAGCTACAGAGAAGGCGCTTAACCTCCGCGTTCCTTTAGAAAGTTCTGAAAACCTGGCGAGATCCGTGCGCTTCTCTGCGCGTCCACGTAGTTCTTTCCCATTGTGTATGCGAACGCAGGAGAGCAGGAAACCAGCTCCAGCGGTCCGGTCGCGACACATTCCTCGCGCCACTCCGCAGGAACCTGTCTTCCGACTTTTAACGCAAACTCCACGCCCGGTACGTAGAACTTGTATCGGTGAAAATCCTTTTGGCCCGTGCGTATCGGCATCAGCATCCCGAGCAACGGAACAGTGGGCGGCAATATCGTGACCGCAAGGTACATTCCTTTCGGAAACGGTCCGGTTCCTAAAACGAATTGGCGCAGGGGTTCCGCGTAGTCACCGAGATCAATATAGATCGTCTTGCCTTTCGTTCCCCAATCGCGGACCGACGCTTTCCAGAGAAGATCGTCATCGCGAAGTGAATTACTTTTGCTTTGTCAAAATCGGGAATGTCGGAGGCATGGTACTCGGACAATTCCTCTTGCCGGAAGAACGGCTTGGCTTTCAGAAGCATGTCATAGAGCGGGAATCCGTCCAAGCTCGCGAGACGAGGAAGTAGCCAATTTTCTCCGCGCTCATTGAAAATATCCTCGCACCCCCGGCAGAACTCGTAGGCCGATACTTGCTCCGAGGTTTGGCCGATCCAATCGGTCGTTACGACAAATGGGGTTAGGATTGGGATTCTGCCGGGCGCGAAGACGTTTGCTCACCGCCGCCGATATCAAATGGCAGTCCAGCAAGTTTTCCTCGTTCCGGCAGAGTTTGCAAATTCCGAGTTCCATAAACTCCCGTAGGCAAACAAACAGCGAAGCAATATTATATGCCGATGGATGAAGCACGGAAACGAGTTTTGCTCATCGCTGCAAGAATTGTGGCCGGGGCGGGTGGCCCGTGCTTAGTTTCCTAGAATTGTTCTTGACGGACCCCGCACAGCCAGAGAATACCACTTATGTATTTTGTTGAGGTGATTAGCAACGAGTGTGCTTTGCGGGTGCTCTGTCCCCGGTTTTGGGGGCCAGGGCTTTTGATGTGTCCCATGCCCAAAGGCTTAAAGCGCTATTACGGGCAACGGCATCTGCATTTTGTCACGTGCAGCTGTTATCGGCGATTGCTGCTGCTGCGGTCTGCACAGGCGAAAAATGAACGCTCAAAGACCGCAAAGCCCTGCGCCCGATGAAAGCCGGGGACAGGGCACCCTCAAAACCTTCTGGTGATAAGGGGTCGGCCACCCGGCCGTCCGTGCTCAACGACGATCTGCTAACCGAAGATGCTACATTCCTCCGGGTGAACAAGGCCCGGAGTGGTCGAGAGGATGCTCAGGTTTTGATACGCCGCAGGTTTTCCGAATAAAAAAGGCCGGCGACTTAAACCGGCCCTCTAAAACATCCGGCATGAATGCAACGAGGTCGAAACATGAAGCAATCCGTTTTCGTGATCGGTCTCTTTCTTGTCTCGGTCGGCTCACTCGGATGTCAAAGACATACACCACAAGCTCGCGCAGGCACCATTGAGTTGAGTCCAGCCGTTATTGCCCAAATCCAGTATCGCGGCATGGAGTCCGTCACTCAGTCGGACATCGTCGACCGATTCAAGGAACGCAATGTGAACTTGTCATTCGGCGAAGTTGATGATCCGGCAGAGATCAAGAAGGCCCAGGGTGCCATTAAAGAGTTGCTTTCGGAGCGGGGACACAAGTTTGCCGTCGTGAACGCGACCTATGAAGACCTTCCGAGTAACAATGCTGTCCGTCTCGTCTTCACGGTGGCCGAGGGTAAAAAATCAAGGTAGGTTATTCCCCTGAGACCAACTATCCGTGGCCCACGGATCGCATGCGGTCGGTACTGATGCGACCGGCGGGCTGCTAACGTACGGGATGCCGGTCACTTGGGACAAACCCATTTCGAGCGGCACGCAGGGGAGCGAAGAAGGGTGGCGGAAGGAGTGGTAAAAAAGAGCTTTACATATTCCTATATGGGAATATATTGACGAGTATGGCGCGGGCGGCGACTACCTCGGATGCGTTTAATGCTGTGGCGGAACTGCGGCGGCGGGACATCCTGAACTATCTGGCGATGCGGGAGAGGTCGGTCAGCGAGATTGTGGACGCCATGGAGATGGAGCAGCCGTCGGTTTCAAAGCACCTGAAAGTTTTGAAAGGTGTGGGCCTGGTGGAGGTGCGGAGGGAGGGTCGGCAGATGCTTTACAGAGTGAATGCCGTGGCGATCCGGCCGTTGCACGAATGGACGAGCAGGTTCGAGCGGCTGTGGAAACACCAACTGCTGCGAATCAAGGAACGGGCCGAGTCCAATAATGCACAGAAGCAATAGTGTTGTGGAATTTCAAACCAGGAGGAAATCGTGAGTTCACCGGCACTATCGCTCGAAGCGACAACGATCCATATAGCGGAGGAGATTGCAGTGCGCGCGTCGATCGAGGTGACGTTTGCCGCGCTGCTGGATCAGCTGGGACCGTACAACGAGACGCAAGTGGACAAGCCCATGCCGATGAAGCTGGAAGCCTGGCCAGGCGGCAGATGGTATCGCGACCTGGGAGACAACAACGGCCATTACTGGGGAACGGTGCAGGCGATCAAGAAGCCGACGCTGCTGGAAATTTGCGGGCCGCTGTTTATGTCGAATCCGGTGATAACGAATCTGCAATATCGGCTGAAGGAATCGGGCGGCGTGACGATCATTACGTTTCGGCAGCAGTCGTTTGGCCTGGTGCTGGAGGAGTACAGAAACGCAAAGGATGGGTGGGCATATTTGCACGAGCGTATGCGGCAGCGAGCGGAAGCGCCGCGGCCCCACTGAGGCGCGGACGAGTTAGAAGTTCAGAGGAGGGAAATATGTGCCCGGCATGCATCGCCAGCGCGGCAGTGATGGCCGCCGGAGCGGGATCGACGGGAGGAATGCTGGCGGTGGGCATCGGCAAATTCAGAAAATGTTTCAGCGCGAATGAATTTTTCAGGGCGAATGGTTTGAGTCTGTTTCAGAAAATCAAGGAGAAATAAAATGGCCACAAGCAAGGAGAGAGACATGGAGCACCGGGAAGGGCAGCTCGCAATGAACACACCACCGATCGTGTCGGCGCAGGAATGGGAGGCTGCGCGGCAGCAGCTTCTGGTGAAGGAGAAGGCCTTGACCCGCTCGCGTGACGCGCTGGCCGCCGAGCGTCGGCGGATGCCGTGGCTGGCCGTGGAGAAGCAGTACGAGTTCGACGGGCCTAAGGGCCAGGCGAGCCTGCTCGACTTGTTCGACGGCCGCCGACAACTGATCGTCTACCGCGCGTTCCTCGAGCCGGGCGTGTTCGGCTGGCCCGAGCATGCGTGCCGCGGCTGCTCCTTGGTTGCCGACCAGGTCGCGCACCTGGCGCATCTGAACGCTCGCGACACCACGCTCGCGTTCGTGTCGCGTGCGCCGCAGGCGGACATCGAGCGCGTGAAGGCGCGGATGGGCTGGAAGATGCCGTGGTATACGATCAGGGACAGCTTCGACATCGACTTCGGCGTGGACGAGTGGCACGGCACGAACGCGTTCTTCCGCAACGGCGAGCGTGTGTTTCGCACCTACTTCATTAATAACCGCGGCGACGAGGCGATGGGGAGCACCTGGAACTACCTGGACATAACTGCGCTTGGGCGGCAGGAGGAGTGGGAGGACTCGCCGGAGGGCTATCCCCAGACTCCACCGTACAAGTGGTGGAACTGGCACGACGAATACGCGGCCGATGGCTCGCTCGACCCTAGGTGGAACAAAGTGCTGGAGAACGCCAAGGAGACGTCGAACCTCAACGACTAGGTGACGTTGAACCACAACGACTAGGACGGTGGCGTACGCGATCGCCGACGTGGGAAGCGTCAGTTTTCGGGACCGTGTCGAAGAGGGAAGAGACTTAGGCGAGCTGCTGCTTAAGCCACTCGCTCTCCATTTGACCAACCGGCCCTCTCTCCTTGCTTTCTCGCCCCATGTGCTTTCCGTCCGCCATTACGCGGACCAGTTTTGGCTGACCGGTCGAGTACAGCAAGGAGATCTCCTCGGGCGAGATCCAGGGATCTTTGGCGCCGTTGACGATAAGCATCGGCGCATTCGGTTTGCTTAACCAGCCTTGCTCCTGTAGCGACATGGCCGGAGCGGTGCGAATGAGTTCATCGAAACTCTTGAGGTTATTCGCATAGATCATGGAATCCGGGAACGGCCAGAAATATTCCTTCTCGTCGGTGCGCAGATACTGCAGCCACTTTTCTTGCCAGGTGTAGTGAATCGGGCCGCCGGCTTCGATGCAGGCCTTCAGGCGCTTGGGCTCGACGTAGGCCATCTTGGCGCCCCAGTAGCCACCGTAGCTGCCGCCGACGAAACCGATGCGGCGACCGTCGAGATCCGGACGCTTGGTCAAATAATCGATGACGGCCACGTAGAGTTTTTCGGAATCGGGCTTATTGAAGACGGGGCATTCGCCTGCTCCGGGCATGTCGACTTCAAAGCCCGCACAGCCCATATTTAGATTTTCGGCCAGGTTGCGTCCTTCCTTGTAGCCGTCCACGCCGCCGGTGCGGATGATCACGGCAGGCTTGTCTACCCCCTTGGGCTTGCGCAGATGGCCGTAGATTGTTTTTCCTTCAAATGGGATCTCGACGATTTCCATGGGCGGATCAAATGTGCGGATGGCTTTGCGCCAAGTCTCGATGGACTTGCGATAAGCGGCGACTTTGGCCGGATGATTTATCACCGGAAATCGCGCGACTCCGTATAGACGCGAGGCTCTCTCATAGGCTTTATTGGCCTCGACCAGCTTGCCCTGCGACTCAAGCTCGGCGCCCTTTTGTTCGTGCGGCACAGCAAGCTTGGTCCACTCGGCGACCCAGGGCTCGGGATCGAAACTCGTCATCTTGGCGAAGATTGCGCGTCCTGCCTCGGCCTCGGCGCTGTCGGCACCGCCGATAAAGCCCTGCAGGCGCTGGCGTGCGCCTTCGGCGTATGCTGGATCCTTGAATGGGTTGACCTTGATCGTCTGATAAAGGTAAGAAGCGGAAGTCGAAGACGGTGAAGATGGCGCTGGCGATGAAGGGCCCTGCGCCATGGCAAGATCTGTGAGCCGGAATGCTCCTGCAATCGTCGCCGCGCCGGCGACAGCGGCACCGCGCAGCAGGTCTCGCCGGGAGGGCTGGATTTTGCGGACCTCTGGCGAAGACGAGGAAGGATTTGCGCTGGTTTCTTGCGGGTTTCGGAGTTCATCTGCATTTTTCATTTTGCATTAACCTCTAGAGGAAGCGTCGATCCCTGGATCAGACGTATAGCCGTGAATGTTATCGGAGAATACCCAGCAGAGGGTTTAACCTAATTGCATCTTTCCGTCAAGAATTTCGCGCCCAGGCGTGTGCCTGTGGGGATAGCCATGATTCCTACCGTCAGAGTGCCCGAGTATACCGTTTTCAGCTTGTTCTGGGGGAGAGTCGGAGGCTATCGGGCCAAAGTGCCGAGAAGTATGGCGGCCAGTGTCCGAGAATTCCGTTTCTTGGGCGTTGACTGAGGCTAGGTGAGTGGGCTCTGCGAACGTTCGTTCGCTCATCACTATGAATGGCTCCCAGAGAATCAAGTTTTGCTCGAATTGCTTGTAGTTCATCAAGAGTGCCCAGGATCCGCAACACCCGCTCGGAGTTTCGATCCAGCTTCATAGCGACAACGCATGTGGCAGCGGCTAATTGTCGGTCGGTTTTTGTTCGAGGTGATCAATCACCAGGACGGAAGCTGGGCGAATCTCCTTCACCAGCTTGAGGCCGAGTTGCTTATGTATTGCGTCCAGCAGGGAGATAGCGCCGCTGGGATCGGATGCGTTGCCGTCGGTCGGCGCAACTGCGGGACGCGCGGGGTTGGCGAGCTGGCCGGCCGTACTGAAAGACAAAGTAAAGTCGTAGCCGCCGCTGAGACCGGTCTCATCCTTTACCGGAACGAAAATGTAGCCGGAGGCAAGCGCGGTGAGCATTCCAGCGAATTGCCCCATGCTCATGTTCTGGCAGGTGAGCAGCCGGCCGAGAATTGGATTGGCGATGCGCGGGTCTTTTCCGTCCTTGCCGGGGCCTTCGACGCAACGCGTGCGATCGGTGGGATCGCCCGGGGTGAGCTTGGGCTTATCGGTCACAAGGGTGTACGCGCTGATAGGACGCTCTTCCATATGCACCTGCAATTTGAAACGATCCATCAGCAGCGCGCGCAGCATCTGTTGCAAATCTTCCTGAGTCAGTTGCGGGGCCCGCTTGCCATTAGTTGGAGCTTCGATGTCGGCCTTGGCGATGATGTCCCAGTGATCGGCCTCGATCCACTTCGGCTGGTTGACGAGCATCTCGTCGTCACTGGGATTGAGGTCCCAGGCGAAGTTGACGAGAAATTTCAGCGTGGCGCCCTGCACGGTCAATTGCCCGCCATCAATGCGGCCGAATAGATTGGTGTTGTCGGGGTTGGTAGGCTTGATCACGGCAACGTCAAACGTCGCGGGCGGCGCGGGGGGCAGAATTGTCGCTACCTCGGGAGAGTTGGCCGTAGGCTTTTCGTTGACGCTATCCACGACGATCACCGGCCGGGCGACCTTTTGCAGTTCGAGTTTCAGGCCCAGCTGCTTATCCACCGCGTCGAAGATAGTTATTGCGTCGCTGCTTGCTTGCGTCAGGACGCCGCGCGGCGTCCATTTGATGTCCATATCGTAGGTGCCGTCGAGCCCAGTGGAGTTGACCACGGGACGATCCAGATACCCGCCGGCCATATCGTGCAGAGCTCCGGCCAGCGCTTCCATGGTCATGCCATGACAGGTGACGGAAATTTGGGGCACCGAGCCGGGCGGAGGCGGAGGATTCGGCTGGCAGCTGCCGCTGCCCGAACCGGACGATTCCCTGAATTTCGGCTTGCCGTTCGCGGAAAGCACGTACACCTGCAGCGGCTTACTATCCGGGTGGACGACCAGCTTGAAACGGTCGGCCAGCAGAGATTGCAGCATCAGCTTGAGCGCGTCGGGCGAAGTGACGGGCGGCGTCTTGGCGATGACGTCGAATCGGTCCGTCTCAAGCCACGACGGGCCTCCGAGCACATTGTCGGCGTCGAGACCATAGGCAGCGCTAATTAGGTCCACCAAGGTGGCGTCGCGCACGACGTAGCGACCGCCGCGCAGGTCGCCGCCGCTCTTGTAAGGAAAGCGGCGAGGCGCGCTGATCTCGACGTCCGCGATGTCAAACGCCGGAGGCTTGGTCGCAGAGGCTTGGGTTTGCGCTTGCGAGTCGGCAGAAGCTGGCTGCGCGGACTGGCCGAATGCCGCGCGGGGAAACGTGATTAGGAACGTGCTCAGGAAGAGAAACGTACTTAGGAACGTACTGAGGGAAAAGATGGCCGCCAGCGGTCGGCTCATGGTCCTTCTCCTTCGTCGCGAGGGATGGAAACCGAGGCCCCCGCCATTCGTAGTGGAGTAACTGTCGGTTGCAAAGGGATAGTCGTCACTTAACGAGAAAAAATCTGCTTGTCGAAGGGCTTCCAACAGCCCGCGAATCTCTTCCGTGCTTATTTGTCGCTGGTGTTGTCCCTCTACGACGGCGTACGCCATGCCTTTGTATTCAACAATTCCATTTCCGTGGACCAGTAGTTCGAACCTGCGGTTGTTGTGCTCGATGAGCACTGAACTGGAATCGCTCACTTCTGGAAAGGGCACGTGCGGAGGAACGGGCGGCGAAAAGGAAACAACTGCCTCCACAAGCACATCTGCCGGGACGCCGTTCAGCTCGAAAGGGCGATAACGATATTGCTTGGCAGCGTCTGATGCTGCGTAGACCAAAAGTGGGTGGCCGGACGACTGAACCACACGGATTACAGCTCCGTTCGAATCAACTTCAAGCGTAAGGTGCACATCACCACGTATATTGGCGACCCTCGCGAGCGGCGGATACTTTGGCGGTGTGCGCTCAATCAGGTGTTGTTCCGCTTCATCCAGGCGGATTACAGGAAGATCGTTCGTCTTGTTAGACGGGGCTGGAAGCGTCTGCGCGATTAGTGAGGTACCCAAAAATAGCGAGAGTGCAAGAAGTCGAAGGTAAGCGGGCAGGTTCATTTGCGTTGATGCTTGGTGGCGTCGGCGCGACGGATATTCTCAATGCCACGTCCGCATTCTACGCCCGTTTCGAGGCTCAAGGCGAACGGTGAGTGGCTGTCACACCACCAAATCACAGGTTTCAACGGTACGGAGAGCGGTACGGAAATTTCGCAAGGCGGGCCACGGAAAACCGCTAAGCCCGTCGAAATGATAGGAATAAGATGGTAGGCCCGTGGGGACTCGAACCCCAGACCTCTACCGTGTCAAGGTAGCGCTCTAACCAACTGAGCTACGGGCCTATATTCATACAGCCAAACTGCTTAGACTCGTTGCCGAATCCGCCGAAATAGGAGGCGGAGTCCGGTTAGAGTCCGGTGAGGAACAAAGACCAGCTGAATCCAACTGCGAACCGCCGCCATTTTAACATCCGCGAGTGAATGAGCATAGCGCGCCGTCATCGTGATCTTGGAGTGCCCCAGCAGGTGCTGAACGCTCACGATATCGACGCCCGCTCGAACCAGCCTCGTGGCAAAAGTGTGGCGGGTATCGTGGAAGCGAATATTCTGAATCCCAGCCAATTGCACGGCTTTCTTGAAGCCCTTCTTCGAGTCGAATAGGCTCTCCCCATGTTTGCGGTTGCTCGGAAATACCGACCTGGTGACTTACTCCGGCGGGAGCCGGACAGGTTTCCGAGACTTCGAAAGCATCGTTAGGTTCTTGCCCGGTTGTGCGCCGCCTCAAACCCTTGAGCAACAGATATTCGCACGGGTCGGCGACGACCTCATCCAAGGCATTGGCAACCACTGTGCGGCTTGTAGGCGTTCTAACAGTGGACTCATAAAGTTCAATCCATCTTGTAGTACGACTGAAAACGCTAGACTTCATTGATTCTGGCATTGGTTAAAACCAGTAAGTCTTGGGCTCACCGCCCCAGCTATGGCAACCAAATAGCAACCACCAAATCAGTGGTGGCACAGGTCTGAGCAGTTGGCGGCTTTGAGCGGAATTGACAAGAAGTGATGCGCCAATGAGCATTGTTCCGTACGATGCGAGGTCGCCATTACTCTACCCTCACTTCCTTGCTGATTCGTCAAGTAATCACGGAAACATTTGGTAAATGGTATGGTGGACGTGGTTGACGATCTTAGAACTCTTCCGCCGGGTCGGATCGTCGTGGGGATTCCGCATATTCGAGAACTCTCGCTGATTTGATTCAAACGAAGTGCGCGAACGGTCAGGAAAGCCATCCTGGTTTAAGGCAGATCTCGGGATGTCGACATCTCCCTCATGATTCGGAATGCGGCAACGGATGATCCCCGACGAGGTCCGCTGCCAGATGCTCGGCGAGACGTCGGCAATGGTGGCGCACCCTCCCAACCTCGTCAGACACCCAGTGTTCAAAGCAAGAGCGATGTGCTTCGCTCCCGTAGTGGAAGCGGAACCCATCTCTACGGACCCAGTCACCGGCGGACGCATGTCGTTCCATGGAACAACCAAGAATGAATCACAACGTTGGCAGTACTTCACCTGAACGTAGAACAAAACCGAGCGATCCTGACCGAGCCCAGACCAGAACTCCAGAAGATTCGACTCGATGACGCCATCCTTCGCCCAGAAGCTCGATCTGAGAACCGCGTATGGTGTTAATCGTAGGGCCGCTAGACCTCGGTTCGACAGTAGAACTTGATACCCACAGCCATTAGCAGTACATGCGCTGGGCTGCTCCAACGCGCTCCCGAATCGCCGCCTTAAGTCTTCGATTGTTGGTGACTGGTGCTTCTGCGAAAGCTCATATGCAGAACGGACTACGTTGTCCGCACGGCGCCTCAGGCGGTATGAATAGATGCATACTGCCGCAACAGACAGGATGGCGAGGGTCGCGGCAAAAACCGTCAATCGTTTAACTAGCCTCATTAAGTCGTTTGGACACCGACGGACGAATCTAAGTGCCTGCCCTACCTGTATTCTGGCGTACGGCAACACGCTTGGCCATTATCTCGCGGGATATGACGGCACTACCTGGAGAACTTCGCTGCCGTTTCCAACCCTTGACGCTTTCCCTCTCCCATTTCGTTCAGCGCGGCAACACTGAAACACAGGCAGCGTTCTGATCGAAAGATACCCTTCGCGCTCTGCAATGCGCTGCGAGGGGTGAACACAGGAACACACGAAGCGTTCACCTCCCAATATAGGCATTCCGTTCGCCTAGGCCCCCGCTACACGCCTCCGAGGCACCAGTAAAACAAACCGTCTTGAAATCGGTTTTCCTCACGGTTTTCCTTTCGGTTTTCCGCTCGCAATTTTCTAACCCGCCACCAAGCAATGCAGTACGAGCCCTGGTAGCAGAGATCGTACGCGGGCGAGTACGGCAAAAGGGCGGGAGCGGGAGCGACCCCCTCTTTTCGCCCGGCCTGCGGCCCGAAAAGAGACAGGAGGTCGCTCCCGCCCTTTTTTATTCCGTAGCCGCCTGCGCTCTATGAGCACTACTGAGAACAAGTCCAAACCGATAATCAACGGCGCAGTTCATCGATCCCCGAAAAATATTCTTCGGGGCAGACAGGCATTTTTATTTGCGGGATTTCATCGACTTCTTGCCCATTAGTGTAAGTAGAGGGGTACTCGCAGAACCATCCCTTCGCTATTCCCCGCAATTCCTCACGGGAAGCCCTCCGTCCAGAGAATTCGCCATGTCCTCCCCGAACGAAATACTCGAACTATCCAATCTCCCATTAGGTCAGGAGATCACAGAAAGTAAGGCCCTCGATCCTGATGGTTTGCTCATCTTGCGACGGATGTTTCTTCTGCTCGAGGAAAAAAAGAACGCAACGACAAGGTGGCCTGGACCGCCACAGATTTGAGGGTCGCCGTCCGTGCGGAGTCATAGACCAGGAGTAGCAAACATAATGCGAATGGGCGATGTTTGTCATGAAAACTCGTCCAAAGCGGGCGCCAAAGCTTTACGTCTCACGCTATCCGGTGGCTGAAGCGCTGAATGTGATGTCGTGCGGATTGTACCCCGCGGCGGATAGGTGAAGAACCGGCGCATTCTGGAATCGAGGGGTTATATCGATACATCCGATGAATTTAATGGGGTTGACCCGGAACTCACCCGTCTGTATTTTTTGAGCTGCACCAATACGACGCGGCGGGTCGTTGTGAAAAAAACTTTCCCGTGGGCATATCCCACGGACAGATGGAGAAAGGAGTGTGGCCATGATGGAAGGAGAAATTGGCGATGTCGCGGGAGCAATCTGGCAGGCACTGAGCGGAAACGGGCGAACGACGATGCCCGAACTTAAAAAGAAAACTGATTGCAAGACTCCGGTGTTCGACTGGGCTATCGGCTGGCTGGCGCGGGAAAACAAGATCGCCATTACTCGCGAAAAGCGGTCTTTTATCGTCACATTGAAGGACACGCATCATTGAGTTGTGATGGCCGGCACAATGGGGTGTGCAGTTTTTTTGCAAGTGCCAATAATGCGGCCAACCAAATAGAATTTCGCCGTGGGGGCAGCGCCACACTGAGGACGAGACCCTATCCATGACCGAGTCTACCCAAACACGAGAAGCCGGCCACGTTCTAACGATCGAGGAGATTGGGAATTTGACCGCTGAGGGCGGCAAACCAGCCGAGACCCTTATGAACGTGGTGGCGTTAATCGCCGCGCGCTTCCGCACGGACGTTTGTTCCGCGTATTTACTGGAGCCGGACCGGGCGAATCTGGTGCTGGCCGCAACACTGGGGCTGCGCCCAGGTTGCATCGGCACACTGCGCATGGGAGTGCATGAGGGCCTCACGGGGCTGGTTGCCGAGCATGTTCGTCCGGTCACCGTGAGGCAGGTAAAGAACCACCCGCGATTCAAATACTTTCGCGAGACCGGCGAAGACGCGTACCAGTCATTTCTAGGCGTGCCCCTCATCGATCGCGGCGTGTTGCAGGGCGTGCTGGTAGTGCAAACCGCCGAGCCCCGGACGTTTCGGGAGGATGAGATAAGGATGCTGACGGAGGCGGCGGCCCAGGTGGCCCCGGTGGTCAGTGTGGCCCGGACGCTCGATCGCTTCATCGCTCCGCTTCAAGAGCGGCTATGGTCTTTGGCGCGGAATCTATGGTGGATTTGGGACCAGGACTCGACAGGCTTGTTTCGCGATATGGATCCGTCGGGCTGGAGGCAGCTGAATCACAATCCCATTTCGCTGCTGGCGAACATTCCATTGGCTCGGATCGAATCGCGCGCCCGGGAGCTGGTGCTGCACAGCCGGATCAATTACGCCTACCGGCGGCAGCGAGAGTATCTCGAGGCGGATCATACCTGGGGGGCGAGGCACGCCGGGGTGTTGCGACCGCGGCCGGTGGCATATTTTTCCGCCGAATTCGGATTGCACGAGTCGATTCCCATCTATTCAGGCGGGCTGGGTGTGCTGGCCGGTGACCATATTAAAAGCGCGTCCGATCTAGGCATCCCCCTGGTGGGGATCGGCTTGTTTTACAGCCAAGGGTATTTTCGGCAGCGCATCGACGAGCACGGATGGCAACGGGAGGAATATCTTCAGAACGATGTCAGCCAGCTGCCGATGGATCCGGCGATAGGAGCAAATGGCGAGCCGGTGGTCGTACAGATTCAGACTCGCAGCTGCCCCATTACGGCCAAGATCTGGCGCGCGAGGGTGGGACGATGCAATCTGCTGCTTCTGGACTCAAACATGGAGGGCAACGCCCCTGAGGACCGGGAACTGACTTCCCGGTTATATGGCGGCGACCGGAGAATTCGCATTCGGCAGGAATTATTGCTGGGCGTGGGCGGCTATCGCGCACTAAGGGCCATGGGAATTACTCCCGGCGTGCTGCATTTGAACGAGGGGCACAGCGCTTTTGCGTTGCTGGAGGGCATACGCAATCGCATGGAGGAAGAGGGCCTGAGCTTCGATGACGCGGCGCCTCGGGTTTCCCGCGAGGTGGTGTTTACCACGCATACGCCGCTGCCCGCCGGCCACGACCGCTTTGATGCCGCGCTCATCGACGAGCATCTTGGACCTCTAGCCGACAGGCTGGGCTTGTCGCCCAGCAGACTCATGAGCCTGGGACGGGAGAACCCGGATAACCAAAACGAAGAGTTTTGCATGACGGTACTGGCGTTGAAACTGGCCCGCCGCGCAAACGCGGTTTCAGCTTTGCACGGCGAAGTTTCCCGGGCGATGTGGAAGGGACTGCATCCCGGTAAGCCGGAAGACGGAGTGCCCATTGGACACATTACCAATGGAGTGCACGTTCCCTCATGGTTGGCGCCGCAAATGTTTCGCTTATACGACAGTCACCTGGGAACTGGGTGGCACGAGCATAGCGGGGAGCCGCAGCTGTGGGAGGGAATCGAAAGTGTCGACGACGGCGAGCTGTGGGAAACACACCTCAGCCTGAAATCGCGGCTGATCGAATTTGTGCGGTCTCGCGTGGTGGAACAGGTGATGCGCCGCGGCGAAACGCCCGAGATGGTGGAGCGCTGTTCGCGGATACTAAGCCCCGACGCGCTGACCATTGGATTCGCGCGCCGCTTTGCAACCTACAAGCGGGCGAATTTAATTTTGTCGGACATCGAAAAACTCGCGGCGCTTACGACGGATCCTAAACGCCCGGTGCAATTCGTTTTTGCCGGCAAGGCGCACCCGCTGGACGATCCCGGGAAAAGGGTGCTGCAGCAGATTGTGAAATTGATGCAAGACTTGAAATTTTCGAACAATTTCGTTTTCGTGGAGGACTACGACATAAACGTCGGGCGCCATCTGGTGCAAGGGGTTGACGTGTGGCTGAACAACCCGCGGCGTCCGCTGGAAGCCTCGGGAACCAGCGGGCAGAAGGTGGTCCTAAACGGCGGGCTCAATCTTTCCGTTCTGGACGGCTGGTGGGCGGAAGCGTACGACGGGTTGAATGGGTTCGCGATCGGAGCCGGGAGAACGAACTCGAATCCCGACGTTCACGACGCACGCGACAGCGAAGATCTGTACCGGGTGCTCCGCGAGGAAGTGATACCGCTCTATTTTCAACGGGACCGGGACGGCCTGCCGCGCGGATGGATCAAACGCATGAAGCGGACCATCCGGACGCTGGGTTGGAGGTTTAACGCCGACCGGATGGTGATGGACTATACGCTGAAGTGCTACGTTCCCGCGGCGGGAGGCACGTCGGCAAACATGAGGACGTGAGTGTTGTTTCTGCGCTTGCGATCCTACGGGTTCGGTCCCCGATACCGTCGTGTCCGATGTTTCTGAGGATTAATTATTGGGCGTGACCATCCTGCCCACGGGCTCGTATCGTGAAGAAAGCCCGCTGCTCTCGATCCTGACGATTCTTTAACTGTCCCGCTGTATTTTTTTCGCGCTCAACCCCGTCTGACTCTGGATCAAAGCAAAATGATGCAATCCTCCGAGAGGATTTACGCAGTACGATGTGTAGAATCGTTCGGACTTAGGCTATGCGGCAGCCACCGGAGGCCCCCACAATGTCCACACGCAACAAGGAACAGCATCTAGCGGGGCGCATAGGCTGGTTACGAGCGACGGTGCTGGGCGCGAACGACGGCATCCTTTCGACCTCGAGCCTGGTGCTCGGTGTCGCCGCCGCTCACGCGAATCATGGCGGTGTAGTCGTCGCCGGGGCGGCCGGACTTGTCGCCGGGGCCATGTCCATGGCGGCCGGTGAGTACGTGTCGGTGCATTCGCAACTAGACACCGAGCAAGCGGACCTCGACCTTGAACGGCGCGAACTAAAGGCTGACGACAAAGGCGAGCACAACGAACTTGCGGCTATCTACGTCGCTCGCGGGCTCAGTCCTTCCCTCGCCAAAGAGGTTGCCGCGGAACTAATGGCCCGCGATGCACTCGGCGCGCACGCCCGCGATGAACTGGGCATAACGGAGACGATCCGCGCACGTCCCCTGCAAGCCGCGCTGGCATCGGCAGGCAGCTTCGCCGTGGGAGCTGGAATGCCGCTCCTGGTTACAGCCGTATCGCCAGGCGGGGTGTTGATCCCGCTGGTCGCGGGTACGTCCCTGGTGTTCCTCGCAATTCTCGGTGGATTGGCCGCACATGCGGGTGGCGCGGGAGTGACCATGGGAGCGATGCGAGTCACGTTCTGGGGCGCTTTGGCTATGGCCGTGACGGCCGGCGTCGGCGCGCTGTTCGGAACCGTTGCTTGAGCGCGCCGCGTGACTTCTCTCCTTATGCTTAGTTGTTGCTGCTGGCGCTCGGGGAAATGTCAGCGGCGGTGCTCGGTGACGGAGAACTATGTTTTGGTGATCGTTGAAGCTCGACGAGACACCCGCCGGCGTGATTCCTGTCCCTGTTGTATTTTCTGCATGCGCTTTTCATGAACGAAATTTTACGGCGTCAATCGCCACCAATCACGTTACCTGGCGTATTCTGGGTCACATATTCAGATCATTATTCGGGGCGGATGCGAATCCAGTTTGCTTTTCCAGGAAGGAGAATTTAGATGGATGGCCCATTGAATCAGCAGCAAATCGACAGTATGCATGCCTATTGGCGTGCCGCGAACTACCTTACGGTCGGGCAAATTTATCTCAAAGATAACCCGCTGTTGCACCGCCCGCTCAGCGTTGACGACATCAAGCCGCGACTCCTGGGTCATTGGGGCACAACAAGCGGTCTGAACTTCATTTATACCCATTTGAATCGCCTGATCAATGAGCAAAATCTCAACATGATCTACGTGATCGGGCCGGGGCACGGAGGTCCAGGAATTGTGGCGCATACCTATCTCGAGGGCTCTTATTCCGAAATCTACCCCTATATCGAACAAAATCACGACGGCATGAAGCAACTCTTCCGGCAATTCTCGTGGCCCTATGGCATCCCCAGCCACGTGGCGCCGGAAACTCCCGGATCGATTCATGAAGGTGGCGAACTGGGTTACTCGCTGCTTCACGCGCATGGCGCGGCCTTTGACAATCCTGACTTGATCGTAGCCTGCATCGTCGGGGATGGCGAAGCGGAGACTGGCGCGTGCGCCACGAGTTGGCACGCGAATAAGTTCCTCGATCCCGTAACGGATGGCGCGGTCCTGCCTATCTTGCATTTGAACGGTTACAAAATCGCGAATCCGACGGTACTCGCGCGAATTACACAAGAAGAACTGGAATCTTTATTCCGCGGGTACGGCTACACGCCTTACTTCCTCGAAGGCCATGACCCCGCGATTATGCACCAGGGGATGGCGGCTGTCCTGGATACGATCCTGGGCGAGATTCGGGCGATACAGACGCGCTTCCGCAAAGCGGGCCAAACCGAACGCGCTCGCTGGCCCATGTTGATTCTCCGTACTCCTAAGGGCTGGACGGGACCCAAAATGGTGGATGGTAAGCCCGTCGAGGGCACTTGGCGCGCGCACCAGGTGCCGGTCGAGCATGTGCGCGAAAATCCGGAGCATTTGAAGATCCTTGAAGAGTGGATGAAAAGCTACCGCGCGGAAGAACTTTTCGATCGCCGCGGCAAGTTCAAGCCGGAACTAGCGGCCCTGGCGCCCAAGGGACAGCGGCGCATGGGAATGAATCCGCATGCTAACGGTGGTTTGTTGCTGCAACCTCTGCACCTTCCACAATTCCGCAATTATGCCGTCGCCGTAAAGACGCCCGGCAGTCCTGAAACCGAGGCAACGCGAGTGCTCGGCGGCTATTTGCGGGATGTGATGAAGATGAATCTGGACCAACGGAATTTTCGCGTCGTCGGTCCCGATGAGACGGCCTCGAATCGGCTCGAGGCCCTTTATGAAGCGACTGGAAAGACCTGGGAAGCGGCCACATTACCCACCGACGAGAATCTGGCGATGGATGGGCGCGTGATGGAAGTGCTCAGCGAGCACATGTGCGAAGGGTGGCTCGAGGGATATCTGCTCACCGGACGGCATGGCTGGTTTTCCTGCTACGAAGCGTTTATCCACATTATCGATTCCATGTTCAACCAGCACGCCAAATGGCTGAAGACGACGCGTGGCATTACGTGGCGCAAGCCCATCGCATCGCTGAACTACCTGCTTACCTCGCATGTGTGGCGGCAGGATCATAACGGCTTCTCCCATCAGGATCCTGGTTTCATCGACCACGTAGCGAACAAGAAAGCGGACGTGGTGCGCATTTATCTCCCGCCAGACACGAATACGCTGCTTTCGGTGGCGGATCATTGCTTGCGAAGCAGGCATTACGTGAATTTGATTATCGCCGGCAAACAGCCCGCGCCCACTTGGCTCGACATTGAATCCGCCGTTCGCCACTGCACCGAGGGACTGGGCATATGGGAGTGGGCTAGCAACGATGATGGGGCGCCCGACGTCGTGATGGCTTGCGCCGGAGACGTTCCTACGCTCGAGACGCTTGCGGCCGTATCTCTGTTAAGAGAGCACGTTCCCGATTTGCGTATTCGCGTGGTGAACGTCGTGGACTTGATGGCCCTGCAACCGACTTCCGAGCATCCGCATGGGTTGGAGGATGAAGACTTTGACGCTCTCTTCACCGTTGACAAGCCGGTTATTTTTGCATTTCACGGCTATCCGACATTGATTCACCGGCTCACTTACCGCCGCCACAATCACTTCAATATCCACGTGCGAGGTTACGTTGAAGAGGGCACGACCACGACGCCTTTCGACATGACGGTGCTGAACCGGTTGGACCGCTTCCAATTGGCGCTCGATGCCGTGCAACGCGTGCCTCGCGTCAAAGCCCTGGCCGAGCGCGCCCTGCAACGCTTCACGGAGATAATGCAGCGCCACAAACTATATGTGGCCGAATACGGCGAAGATTTACCCGAGGTGCGGAATTGGAAGTGGTCGCTCAGCTGACCCGGCATGGCCGAGCCAACCATTCTCGCCCTCAATAGCGGCTCGTCTTCATTGAAGTTTGGCCTGTTCGCGGCACGCGACGATGCGGTTGGGAGACTTTGTTCGGGGGCCACTGAGGGGATCGGCTCGGACTCGGGATCGTTCTGGATTCGCGATGCGGATGGCCAAACGCTTTTGGAAGAACAGCAGGCCCTCACCGACCAGGAACAATCGCTGCGCGCCGTCGCCCAAGCGCTGAGCCGCCTGCCATTTCCGGCGCCGGCAGCCATTGGCCACCGCATCGTCCACGGCGGACCCAAACTGCGCGAGCACCAGCAGATTACTCCGAACGTGTTGCGTGAATTGGAAGCCGCCGCTCCGTTTGCGCCGCTGCACGTGCCTGTTGCAGTGCGCATGATTCGGCAGGCGCAGGAGCAATTCCCGGGTGTCCCGCAATTCGCCTGCTTCGATACTGCGTTCCATCGCACTCTTCCGGAATCCGCGGCGCGCTTTGCACTTCCAGAAAGATTCTGGGACGCTGGTATCCGCCGCTACGGTTTTCACGGCCTCTCCTGTGAATCTATCCTGTACAAGCTGGGAGGCGGTGTTCCACCTCGGCTGATCATCGCGCACTTGGGGAGCGGCGCCAGCCTCACCGCGATCGCCGACGGCGCTTCCGTCGATACGACCATGGGGCTCACTCCCACCGGTGGCATCGTAATGAGCACGCGCTCGGGCGATCTCGATCCCGGCGTGCTGCTGCACATAATCAGAACGCACAGGGTTGACCCGGATGACCTGGAGAAGCTGCTCGATACCGAGTCGGGGCTCCTGGGAATCTCGGGTATTTCTGGGGATATGCGCCAGCTGCACCAATTGCCAACTCATCCCGGCGCTGTGCAGGCGATTGAAATCTTTTGCCGCACCGCAAAAAAGTCGCTCGGTGCTTTCATCGCCATTCTGGGTGGGCTGGACCTACTGGTCTTTACCGGTGGCATTGGTGAACATGACGCAATTGCGCGCGCGCAAATCTGCAGTGGCCTGGAATCGCTCGGTATCACTCTAAATCCGCAGAAAAATAAAGATGGTCTTCAAACAATTAGCGACTCTGCGAGCCACGTTCGCGTTTTGGTGATGCAAACGGATGAAGACGAACAAATCGCGCGCCACACTTACCGGCTCCTTCTCCATTCAAGCTAGACATCGATCAAGGCGCCAGGAATGTTCAGGCCGCATCGCGGATTTCCGAAAGGGCCTGGCCGGCGAACATCTTGGAGTAGCGCGTTGGCAAATAATGGCCTAGAATCGCCGCGGAAGTCCGGACGCATGGTTGGTGTCTGAATCAAAAGGTCCGCCAATGTCGACCTTCCGCTCTTGGATGCACGCGCGCGGGCCCGGCGACGAATGAGACGCGGACTTAAGGAGATTCAGGATGGAACGCAATGCCTCAAAACAGTTAGCGCATTTTAGGGGAGCGAAGCTTGACCGGCGCCGCATGATTCAGATGATGGGGCTGACGGCCACGGCGGCATTCGCTGCGAAGGCCGTGCCAGGATTCTCGGCGCTCGCAGCACCAACCGGCGAGATAGGCGCGCCAGCCTTCAAAGCCGTGGCTTACAACCACATCAACTATCAAGTTCCGGACTATGCCAAAACGCGCGACTTCTACATTAATCTATTTGGGATGAAGCCGGTGTGGGACGATGGCAAGCAGTGCTCGGTAGAATTCGGCGATCCTCCGAACGCGATCTACTTCCGTCCGATTACACAACCGCTCGATCGGCCGACCGGCGAAGGACGGGGTGCGAATTGGGCGGCGCAGATGGGCAATGGCAATGTGGATCACTTTGCGATTTCCATCGAAGATTTCAACCTGAATGCGGTGAAGGCGGAGTTAACGCGCCGGAGCTTGAATCCACAACCCGACGGGCCCTATGCCTGGACCATCACCGATCCGAACGGCTACCGAATCCAGATTTGCGCGAAGACCGGAGTCTTCCCGGGTCAAGCCTCGCCGACCGCCAAAGAATCCGACGGACAGAAAAATTTAGCCAACGTTCCCAAACCCGATGGCACGGGATTCAAGGCTTACGCCTTGAGCCATCTGGTGCTCAACGTCGCCGACGTCGACAAAAGCCGCGACTTCTATATGGGCCTGCTCGGCATGCGCCTCATCTATTACAAGCCCGGCGACGTCTTCGGCGTCGACAACCAGGGCGGCCCGATTTGCTTCCTGCGATTCGGCCAGAACAGTTTGTATTTCCGCAAGAGCCAGCGTCCGGACCACAAGCCGTACGTGGCGCACTTCACGCCGATGATCGAGAATTACGATCAGATGGCGGTGAAGGCCGAGCTCGAGCGGCGCGGCTTCAAACCCCAGCCCGACACGAAGTACGGCTGGCAGATCCAAGACCCGGCCGGCATGCGCATGGAAGTCGCCGGTCCCGGCGTGCCGGAGCATATCGGCGGTGATTGCAATGGCGGCAACGGAGGGTGCCCCGGAGGGCCGGACAAATAAAGGGCTGGAGTTATTTTCAGTCGAACTTCCAACTCGAACTTCGGTCCGACGGGTCTGGACAAAGGGATAGGTTGTCCGCTGGCGAAGGCTTCAGTGGCGGATTTCTTCACTCCACTTGAATCTTGGAACCCTGGTTGCCTGCTTGTGACAGATGCTCGATGCGTTCGTTGATTACTTCACGGACAGCCTTGAGGAACTCAATTCGCGAGTTCGCCAGATGCTGCTTTACCGCCGGTGAGACCCCAGGCGCGCCCGCAATGCATCCACCACCTCACGACACAGGCAGCGCTCGTAAGCGACGCCTGGCGCCGCGGTATTCTGACTGCTCTCTGGTGTGTTCATTGTCCCTCCCGCATTTCAACTGTCAGGACTCCGTTATCCAGCTTCGCACGCGACGGCCGCAACATGGCCATGGACCTTGGCAGGCCGATATGGCGGCGCAGCGTGCCTATTTCCACTACGAGTTCATCGCCCTTCTTGAATAGGCCGATCTCACCTTTCACGGCAAACGGCATAAGCACCCGAATCTCGTAAATTCCGTCCCTCTTCTCGAAAGTATACGGCTTGTCGGTTCGAGTGACGGCCAACGGATCCTCGTCGGCAGGATACAATACCTTGGCCAATTCGTTTAGTCGATCCTTGCCTAAGACCTCATGCGCAAACAACGGGACGCGCTTAACCGGCACCGGAGCAAAGTACTCATCGATCTCCTGCAGGACTTTGTCCTGCGACCGGTGCCACTCGTCGAACCAGGCGTCCATAACTTCCGCCGGGAGCACGCGGTTCACGATGACCGCATCCACCGTCAGCCCGTGGAGCGAGAAGTATACGAATGCGCGCTGCGTTTCCCGCAATACCATCTTCTCCGGATTGGTTACCAATCGCACGCTGGTCGTATGCGGGTCCTCCATGATTTCAGCGATGCCATCCAGCTTCTCAAATAGGTTGCGGATGTTTACAAAGTAGTTGTCGGTAGGCAGCTCGAAGGGCGCGACGCGGTTGGCGATCGGCCGAACGGCTCTAAGCAAATTACGCTGGAACGGGAAGATGTGTTTCATGTACCAGTCGAGCGTCGTGGGCATACTGATGAACCGGAGAGACTCGGCCGTGGGGGCGGCGTCGAGGATAATCGCGTCATAGCGCTGCTCGCGCCGGTATTGGTTGATGTACATCATGGCGCTGAGTTCTTCCATTCCGGGCAGAATGGCAAGTTCCTCGGCTTCGACGCCGCTGATCCCCGTGGTGCGCAAAACAGAGCTGACGTAGGACGAGATCTCCTGCCAGTGACGCTTGATCTCTCTTTGAATGTTTAATTCCAGGATCGAAAGTTTATCGTTGATCTGCAGCGGGTCGGAAGTCTCGAGATGGAAAAGGTCGCTGTTGAAATCGAAGCAGTCGGCTAGGCTGTGCGCCGGATCGATGCTCATCACCAGCGTACGGTGGCCAAGTTGAGACAGCCTGACGCCCGTAGCGGCGGCGAGGCTCGTCTTCCCCACTCCCCCCTTGCCCGTGAACAAGAGAATTCTCATTCAGGTATTATAACAGCCCGCCTTATTCAACACGCCGCGAACACACTCTTCGGGCGCCGACAATTTCGGACGGCATGATAACTTATGGCGGTACGGGTATTAACAATTCGGATGCACGCCCGCCAAAATGCTACTAGCGGGCGTTTCGAATAATCGACAGTATGATTTCTGCAGTGTATTGAGGAGAATCGATGTTGTCACCTGCCGAGCGCCGTCGCGCCCCTCGTTTTGAACTTCACTTGCCTATCACTATTCGATGGAGAGATGGCAGTGCCACACGCGAAGCTGTAACGGTATGTAAAGATGTAAGTTCAAATGGTATTTATTTTGACCTGCGGGGAGGCATCGAGGAAGGGACCCCCGTCGAGGTGGAAATGACCCTGCCCAATCAGATCACGCTGGCAGGTCCAGTGCGCGTGCGGTGTTTCGGCCGCATTCAGCGGTGTGAAATGACGGGTGAAACCGCGGGCATGGCCGCAGCTATAGAAAAATACGAATTCTTGCCGGGCGCCGAGCGGGCGCCCGAGGAAGACACGAGTCTCTGAACGTAGAAGGGCTGCTGTCCCTGTTACGTAAAGCCTGGCCTGGGGATGCACCTGCGGCACCTCACGGTCACCAGAGTACTTGCAGAGGATAGTGATTTCAGACGCCATCCGTACCGGAGTTTCGCAAGTTTGAATCGGCAGTACTGTCACCATGGACATTCTCGAAAAGCTGTTTGAACGGCATTTCCACTCACCCGCCACCAGTGTGCAGCCCCTGCACGGTCAGCTTGGCGGTTCTGCGCGCAGGATTCTGCGGCTGGCCAACGACAAGTTCAGCTCGATTGGCGTTCTGCATGAAGTGCGCGCAGAGAACCTGGCTTTTGTCGAATTTTCCAGGCATTTCCGGCTTCGCGGTTTGCCGGTGCCGGAAATCTATGCGGAAGATTTGAATTGCGGCGCCTACCTCGAGGAAGACCTGGGAGACATGACGCTGTTTGACTTTGTTTCCAATAATCGTACCGGTGAGAACCTCAATCCCTCGACCGTAGAGGCCTACCGCAAAGTAGTGGCCATGTTGCCACGCTTTCAGATCGAAGGCGGGCGTGGTTTGAATTATAAACTGTGCTATCCCCGTGCGAGCTTCGACCGGCAGTCGATTGCCTGGGACTTGAATTATTTCAAATATTATTTTCTCAGACTCGCCGGAATATCCATCAATGAACAGGCGTTGGAAGACGACTTTGCACGCTTGACCAAATTCTTGTTGGGCGCCGACCGCGACTACTTTCTCTACCGTGATTTCCAATCACGAAACATCATGTTGCGCGAGGGAAATCCGTGGTTTTTGGACTATCAAGGCGGGCGCAAGGGTGCGCTGCAATACGATATAGCCTCGCTTTTGTACGATGCCAAGGCCGATCTTCCGACCGAGTTGCGGCAGCAGCTCCTCGACCATTATCTCCAGGTGCTTACAGGTTTCATCGACGTCGATCGCGAAGTTTTCATGAAGCACTACTACGCCTACGTTTACGTGCGCATCATGCAGGCGCTCGGCGCTTACGGATTCCGCGGCTTTTATGAGCGCAAACCCCACTTTCTGCAAAGCGTTCCATACGCGCTCAAGAACGTATGCTGGCTCTTAAACCATGTCAGCCTGCCGGTGGCGCTGCCAACATTAATGGGCGCGTTTAGAAACATGGTGGACTCGGACAAATTGCAAAACTTGGCCCGCGAAGGGGCCACCATTACCCTGAGGATTGTTAGTTTTTCATTCCATCGCGGTTTGCCTCAAGACGAGACCGGCCATGGCGGCGGATTCGTTTTCGACGGCCGCAGCCTCCCTAATCCGGGGCGCCAAGAGCGCTTCAAGTCTCTCACGGGAAAAGATGCGCCCGTGGTCGATTATCTCAACGGACAAGAAGCCGTGCACCAGTTCCTGGCCAGCGTCATGTCGCTCGTGGACTCCACCGTCAGCAATTATCAGTCCCGCGGTTTCAAAAACCTGATGGTGTCTTTCGGTTGCACCGGCGGGCAGCACCGCTCAGTATATCTAGCGGAGCAATTGGCGAAACATTTCCGCGGCAAAAGCGGTGTCGAAGTGATCGTGCGGCATCTCGAGCTGGAGAATCTGGGCAGATGAAAGCGATGATCTTAGCAGCCGGCCTTGGCACGCGCTTGCGCCCACTCACTGAGAATCGGCCCAAGGCCCTGGTCGAAGTCGCGGGCCATCCGCTGCTGGAGATCACCCTGTCCCGGTTGCGCGCCTTTGGGATCCAAGACGTAATTGTCAACGTGCATCACTTTGCGGACCTGATTGTCGAGTACTTGCAAACGAACAGTAACTTCGGCATGAATATCGAAATTTCGCGCGAGGACGTCTTGCTCGACACCGGCGGCGGGCTGAAAAAAGCCGCTTATTTCCTGATGGAAAACGGGGGCCTGGAAAGGCCATTTATTTTGCACAATGTCGATGTCCTCAGCACGATTGACCTTCGGCGCATGGCGCAATTTCATACCGACAATAAGGCTCTAGCCACGCTGGCCGTCCAGGACCGGGAGACGTCACGATACTTGCTGTTTGATGAGCAACACCGGCTGTGTGGGCGGCGATGTGGCGCCGTTGGGAGCACGGAGGTAGTTAGAAGTTCGCAACAAGTGCAGGCGTTGGCTTTTTCCGGCATCCACGTTATTTCTACGCGATTCCTGGGGATGATGGTAGAGACCGGCGCTTTCTCCGTCATCACTTCTTATCTGCATCTCGCCGCGCAGAACGAAGACATTCTCGCCTTTAGGGCCGACGAATATTATTGGCGCGATCTCGGCAACCCGGAGAGCGTGGCGCAAGCCGCTCAGGATGCGAAGTTCAAGACTTTTCTGTAAATGGTCCGGTTGGGGTTGAGGCTGGTGAGGCAACACAGTCCAACGATCAGGCCGAGCCTTTGCGCGTCAGTAGCAGTAAAGATCGTGAGGGTTGGTGCATGCTCCAGTACCTCATTGGCGGATAGAATTACCTTGAAGATCACTCTCCGGCACAATGAACAACAAGTCGCCATACCCGACATGGGCTACAGGTTGGTAGCGAGAACGCAGCCACAGCATATGGTCTTCGCGCGGTATGCCAACCAGGATATTGACGCCGACGAGTATGCGGCCAGCGACAGGAACCTCCGGGTTCTCTATGACGTCCGGGTTATTTTTCAGGAATTTTTCAACTACCCCGGCGTTCTGCCCCCAGTCGAGATTGCTATCCGCGACGATTTTGTAAGCTAGCTTGCGGTCGAAAACCCATTCGTTCATGTACGGGATCATGTGAGGGTAATAGCTAGCCACCGAAACACCAAGCCACAACACAAGCACGCCAAGGAAAACTTTCCGCCAGTGCGACATCGCGTTGAGGCCGACAAATGCCGCGGCGGCCACAATAATGTCAATCGCAAAAAACGGCAGCAGGTGGCGGATGCCTATTTGTTCTCTGTTAAAGAACGATAACCACGCCAATAGAACGGCCGCAGGCGCGAGTAATAAACCCTCCCCGACGAGAAAATCGTGAAGGCGGCGATTTCTCCCGGCCCAGACTAGACCGAGCACGAATAACACCTGGAGCGCGATGGGTTCCTTAAAGAAAAGCGCCACCGCGTAATAGGACTTAAAACCGCGAAACGAAGCATCGTGGGCGGAGCGCAATTGACCTAGAAGATAAATGTGGCCGAGGCTGAGTCCCGTCTGTTCATCATTCTTCATCATGTCCAGACCTTGCAGGAATGGGTAGGGGACCGGCACCGGTAGCGAACGTAAAACCGGTAGCCTCTGAAGGCGAATGAATGTGCTGTTCTCGAAACGATAGGCGCCTAGCGGAGTAAAGGGCCTATCAAAGCAGAAACCAACATTGAGCACGATCAATAAGAACAAGAGAGCAATGCCGAAATAGCTGAGAATGTTTTTTCGCGCCACAAGAGTCGAGCCGTCCGGGCGAGGCCGGCCGAAAACGAAGGGAAGAAGAAGGAAACAGACCGGCAACCCATACAGAAGTATTGAAAAAGACTTGGTTAGCTGCGCTAAAGCAAGCGTGAGCCCACTTAGGCAGGCGTTTCTCAGCGTAGGCTGAAGGAGGTAGCGTCGAAAATAATATAGCGCCACAATGATTCCCAGAGCGAAATACAGGTCCGTCGTGGCTAGAGTCCCGTGCGCAATAATGTTGGGTGAAAGCATGGCCAAGATCGCAGCCACTAGAGCGGGGCCGGGCCCGTAGAGATCGTTGGCCCATCGATAAACGTACAAAATAAGCAGAAGCGTTGCCAGAACCGTTGGTAGGCGCGCGGCGTAAAGGGTACGGAGCCACGCCACCAGACTTGGCGTCACATGGCGGCTGTCGAGGATTTTGGCTACGCCGCTCGGCATCGCATTAAGCGCGATTATCGGCATCTTGCTGCTATCCCAGAAATTGGCACGGTCTGGCTGGAAGCGCAAAATGCGCTTGCCGTAGTCAAGATGATTATCCTCATCGGTGGTCTTGGACATTGACACCGCAACCACCGTGTCGAGTACAAACGCAAGGGTCACCAGTAGAAGAAGACCCAGGATGCGTCTTCTGTTGGGCGGAGTTTCCATCGGGCGGTAATTATCTCTTCTGTGGAAAACAAGGTCAACCGAGCGCAGAGGCGTTGATTCCTATATTCCACGTGAAAAGCGGCGCGGCACGGCACGGAACGACAGTCGCAGCTTAACCCGGGCGCACGCCGGCATCCGTTTTAAGGTGGCGCCGTTCATCTAACACTGCCGGTTTGCGGCTCTGCTTCACATGGTTTTATTTTCCTGCGGGAACAGGTTTGGAGTCCGAATCTCGCGCGTAGAGCAATACCTGGATCGGGCCGGATGCGCCAAAGAATACTTGTTCTTGAAAGACGTGATAAGTTTTCTGCAGGGCTTCTTGAATTGCGCGCTTTGCTGCCTCCCGCTCGCGGTGGGTTTCGTAATGCTGCAAGATCAGCCAGATTCTCTGGCGATCGCCTAGCACACTCCTGGTTTGCTCCTCGTTCGGCTCTACGTTAAACAGCTCCGCATTGCTCAGGTCAGAAGGGAAAATAATCACCGGCGACGATGTTGCGCGATGCCCCTCGATTTCGCGGTGGGCATAATATGTGAACGGTCTGCTGCCCGACGCCCTGTAGAAGAAAGCGGCATCGCCGTCTTGCTCCCCCGCTAGGATGTACTGGGTAGCCAGCCGCCAGTCGTCCCCCTGAGAAATAAGGCCAGAGTCATATCGCTGGATACCCCATAAGGACAAACCAACGACTAAGGCCAGCGACGCGGGGAAAAGCAGGCGAAGCCGCGGAAAAACGCGCTCGAGATCGACCAGGCCCTTTCCCACAAGCAATACCAAGGCTGGAGCGGAAATGGCCATAAAGCGGTCGTAAAAAATAGGCCGGTGAAATGACACCAGCACCGTGAATGCGATGGGGAACGCGAGCCACGATACAACTAAGTTTGTGCGCCAACGCTCGTCCCAACCTTCGGCTTTACGTGATGCCCCCCGATAGGCGGCGAACACCGCTATCAGACTTAACGCTCCATAGGCTGCCAGTAAAGCACTGCCCCCGTAGCCGGTAAACAACTTGGCGAAGTCGAGTAATAGTAGAACCGTCGGCCGCGGAACCCAGTTGAGCTGCGCCTTATCTTTCGTGAGAATGAACAGAGTCATCGGAGCGGTAAGCAGAATGAAACCGGCCGCCGTCCGAACGATCGTCTTGAACCCAATGTTTCGTGCCCGGATGAAGCCCATCGGCAGCCACTGCGCCAGCACCACGAGATAGAAGAAAAGGTGCGTGTAAACGCCCAGCGCACTCAGGACCACGTAGCCAAACCAGTATCGCTTTTGGCGCGGCGACTCGATTGCGCGCACCAGGAAGTAGGTCGACAAACTAGAGAGCAAAAGCAACAAGCTATAGCCTCGGGCCTCCTGTGAATATCGAATCTGAAACATGTTTACGGCCGATAACGCGGCACTGACCAGTCCTTCCTTTGTGCCAAACAGCCGCTTGCCGAGCAGGTAGGTAGCTAAAATGGCCGCAAGGCCAAATAGAACAGATAAGCCCCGTATGACCGCCTCGCTATCGCCAAAATGCAGCCACCCACGCAGCAGAAAATAGTAGAAGCTCATATTCGCTTCGTAATTCGCGATCGTTCTCCAGAAACTGCTCCAAGGCAACTGGGCAAATATCACGCTGGCGGCCTCGTCGTCCCAGAAGTTCCTTTTTGTGAGCGAGTGAAACCTCAAGATAGCTCCTGCAACGATGATCAATGCCAGGAGAACCGATTTCACCAAAGATGAAGTGGCAGAAAAACCAGACTGGTCCTTTGCCAGCCCGGTTTGCTGGAGAGACGGAACGATCACCGCGTCACCATTCGAAAATTCCTGATTTCACGCGGAATCCGAAGCCACGCAATATCGAAAGCCAGGCGGACGAGATTCCAATCGCGGAGGCGGGGAATACCGCTTATTTTCGGCAGCATTAAGAACTAGTCGCCCATCCAAAGCGACACTAAACAAATGGAAGTGGCACCTTCGTATGCGCGGGTCTGAATAAGGTGGAGAATTGTATCTTATTTTCCAATCGTTAGCATCCGTTATGAGAAATGGGTAGTGGTGCAGTTTGACAATCGGTGAGTGGGTCCAAGAGCCATGCTTGCACGCTCATCGGCCTGTCAATTCGCGAGCGTGTGCAGCGCGACAATTGCCAAAATGCCTGCCGATGTCAGCGTCGCCCAGGCGACGATGAGCGTCGCAAGTGGCGCTGGAATGGCGAGCAATCGCCGCGTGGGGTGCGGCAGTTCGCCGTCATGGTTCCAGCTGCGTAGCAAGGTGCCACAGCCAATGATAAGCACGGCAAGCGGTAGAGCCATCAATAGCAACGGCAGCGTCCACGTTCGCGCCGAATACCACATGACGACCCCCTGAGCTATTCCGCCGAGGTCGTATTGAGGGTTATGACCTGCGGACACGAAGACTGCGGTCAGGAAGAGGGCAGCAGGAAAGATGAGCGTTAGTTGCATCGCCGCGACGAAACGTATCTGCTTGCGCATGGGAGCTTTATAACGCAAAGTACAAGCATTCGCAAGAGGGTTAGCGGAAGCGAACGGGTTCGTGTAATACGGGCCGATTTTCAAACTGACCCACTACCGAGAAATGGGCCGCCCTTGCGAAGCACTGTGCTGCCAATAGGGCGCGGGCGCTCGACGAAATGCCGAGCACAAGGGCCGCCACGATCACTGATGAAGAAAGATAGTTCACTTTGCTCCGTAAGGCCGGATTCGAGTTCGCCGATCACTTCCGATTTTGGGCCGCCGAGGGTACCCTTTACCCTTCGCGTCACGATTGCGTTCGTTCCCTCGCCAAATCTGCGACCGGAATGGGCAGGCGAATGTCCGTTCTTTCGCCGGGCTACTGGGGATATTCCAATTGACATGGGCGGGTGCCTGCCATATCTTTTACTCATAGCTCTTGCTCCGCGAATTCCAGCTCACGAGGCGCCGAAATGAAAAATAAGTTGCTGCTGTCGTTTGCGTCGGTCGTCGGTCTTCTAGCCGTTTGCGGCCCCCTGCTTGCCCATCATGGGAGTGCGGCATACGCAGACAAGATGATCGTTTTAAAGGGCGCCACCGTGACGAAATTTGCCTGGGCCAATCCGCACTCCATTGTCATGTTTGACGTGAAAGATGACAAAGGCAACGACGTTCAGTGGGCTGGCGAAGCTGGCAGTCCGTCGGCGCTTGGCCTGATTGGTTGGTCAAAAAGTTCACTACAGCCCGGAGACGTAATCACCGTTTACATGTTTCCGGCCAGATCCGGTAACCATGTAGGGCGTCTGAACAAGGTCGTGCTGGCCGACGGTACGGAATTGCATGACAGCCAACTAGGAGATAAGTACGGCGCAGACAAGCCTGCTCAGTAGTCTTTTGGGTTCTGACGAATACATCAAGACCATCCCACATTCCGGCACTCCGGCTGAGCGCTGGGGACCGTTTTTTCTGATCTGCAACAGATGCGACGCGCGCGACCCCGCCTGAAATATCGCTTTCTTCCTCATCCCCCACTTGTGCCCGGTTAGCGCCTCAATGGTCGATTCTTCTCTAACCAGTTGAGCTTACTGTGATCTTTGCAGCATCACCGGCCGGCGGGAATGGCAATGATCTCCGAGTACGCCAAGGCCTCCGACGGCACGCAGAGTTGCTCTTCCGTCTCCTGGTTTGGAATCCACCTGAATTTTAACGTCGCCAGCGTAAAAGGCTTCGTGTACATCTTGGGATCGTCAACCGTCACGGTCGCCGACAAGTGGTTATGGTCCACACGAGTGTAGCGTTCCTGCACGTGCGCATCCACGCTATGCGGATGCCCGGCGGTATCGAGCCAGCTTCGGTCGTCGCTGCCGGTCGAATCGATCACGAACGTGTAATCCCCATCCCAATGCCCAACCGAGTATCCGTACCACTTTGATTCTGGTCCGCCCTTGGTGTCCACATTCTTGGGAAGTTCTCGTCCGTCTGTCCAGATGTCGCGCCATATCTTCTGGTACTGGTGTAGCACGACTACCTTGTCGGGCATGGTCGCGAATGCAATTCCTCGTGTTTCGAAAACCAGGTTGCGTGGCAGCCCCAGCGGATCACAGGTCTTCAGCGGGTCATTTCCCCCCGCGGTGCCAAACGTCACCTCGGGCTTGTTAAGACTGAACCGCTGTTTCCCTAAGGCCGTCATGGGAGGTATCTCTTCTGACGCCGAAGCGTTCAAGGGGCCGGCCCAAACTCCATTCAGATCTCGTTTGGGGGCCGGCCCGCCGGTGCTGGGATCCTTTTCCAATTTATTATATAAAGTGTTGTTCAGCGCGCCGCCACCTGCTTGGACACTCCCTGCCTGGCCCATGGCTGCCGACGAAAAAGCCAGCGCCCCTAGTAGAGCCACGAATACGCCCACAATTAGACTTCGCATTGCAACAGTCCTCCTCTATCCCGGCGGGGTTTCCCTTTATCAGCGCCGGCATTCCTTTGAATCGTCTTGTTGCGAGATTGTGTTGTCTTCGTTTAGCTTTTGCAACATTTTTCCCGCGTTTCTCGCGGAACCAACTTCGCCGGCTCGGCTAGGGCCGCTGTTGTGTTTGCCGCCTCAACGACGCCCGCACTCCCCCCAAGCAAACCCCAAAAACGAAATCAAAAATAATTCTGCCGGTAAGCAATCTTATGAAAGGTGTTCTACAACGGCGGGATACGCAGAGATTGCGGTGTCCAGGCGTTCTGTGTTACTGATGCGCTGCGGAGGTGGTCCATGAGGCTTACGCTCGTAACGTCTTGGGCGCTTATTGCGGGCCTTGTGATGATGGGTGCCCCGCTATTCGCACATCACGGAACTGGTGTGGCGTACGAAACCGAGAAAGAGCTCACTTTGAAGGGGACCGTGACGGAGTGGATCTGGGCCAATCCCCACTGCGGCATTCTGTTCGACGTGACGGACGACAAGGGCGAAGTGGTGCATTGGGGCGCTGAACTAGGCAACCCGCACTCGCTCTCCGAAGCAGGTTTCAGCAAGGATATCCTGAAGCCAGGGGACAAATTCACGATTACCGGGCATCCCTCGAGATCCGGCGCGCCTCGCCTTGAATTCGAACATTTCGTGCTCGCTGATGGCCGAGTGCTTCCGGAAAAAAGCGTTAAGGGAAATGGCGTGCACTTGGACGATCCTGCCCAATAAGGCGCCGGTCAACCGAACCGAGTCGCGGGGGAATCCACGACTTGAAGGAATTTAAAAAATGCTAAATCGCTTCTTGAGTTCGATACTGGTAACGGTGGCGCTGCTGGCGTTCTCCTCCGTCGCGTTCGCGCAGACGTACGGGACAAAAGGATATTCGCCGGGAGCGTGGAAACCGGAGGAATTGCCCAAAAACCTCGCAAAACCCAAGACTTTCGATCCACATGACCTATCCGCAGTTTGGTCGATGCCCACCAGACCGGGCTACTTTGAAAGGCATTCGCTGAACGACAAGTGGTTGGACATCAAGGATAAGAGCGTTCCGAACCAGATGAGGTCAGAAGCTTATCCGCCTCCCATGACAGCCTGGGGGATGGCCAAGTTCGAGGCCACCAAGCCCAGCTACGGCCCCCGAGCGGTGCCGCCGGGAAAGGGCAACGACGCCGTTTCGAGCTGCGAACCGATGGGTTATCCGCGCGACCTCTGGGAAGCGAATCTAAGGCCGTTTGAGTTCGTACAGACTTCCGACAGAGTGCTGCAGCACATGCAATTTCATGACTTGTGGCGCACTATCTGGACGGACGGACGACAGCTCCCGAAGAATCCGGATCCGGCTTGGAACGGATACTCGATTGGCCATTGGGAAGGAGACACCTTCGTGGTGGAGTCCAATGGTTATGACGACAGAACCTGGCTCGATCATTTTGGTTATCCGCACAGCGACCAGATGTACCTTGTGGAGCGCTACAAGCGCGTGGATGCAGACACCTTGGAGCTTCAGATAACTCTCACCGATCCGAAAACGTATACAGCGCCCTGGGTGGGCGACAAGATAACCTTTGTACGCGCCAAAGTGGCGATTTTTGAGGACATCTGCGCACCGTCGGAAGAAAGCCATTTCAACGAAGCCATAAGAGATCCCGCCGTTGCAAACGGCAAACCTTAAATCTTACATAATATCTGACGATACTTCCGCGATTGCTGTTCGCCGAGTTTTGACGATTACTGTTTGGCGGAGTCTTCGAGGCGGGCAGCGAAAGCTGCGTGGAGCATTGGTGAGATGAAGACCGGATGGAAGCGAATTGTCCTTCGCGCAACGTGCGCGGCGTTGGTTTACCTATTAGCTGTTGCAGGCGCCGGCGGCCAGGCCGAGTCAGAACAAAAAGCGGAAATGGCGGAAACGGTTTTCAAGAACGTCCAGGTTCTTAAGGGAATACCTGTAGACCAATTCATGGGCACGATGGGATTCTTTGCCGCCTCTCTGGGCTTAAACTGCATCGATTGCCATTCCCCGGAAAGCGCCGGAAACTGGCAAAGGTTTGCTGACGATACGCCCCTTAAACAGACTGCGCGTAAAATGATTTTAATGACGAATGCCATCAACAAAGGCAATTTCGGGGGAATGCGCATGGTGACCTGCTACTCGTGCCATCGCGGTAGCCAGCGATCCGAGGTCACGCCCAGCCTTGCTCAGCGGTACGGCACTCCCCCTCCGGAAGATCCCGATAAAGTTGAAATTCTCGCGCAGGCTGCCGCAGGGCCTTCCGCCGATCAAATTCTTGACAAGTATATCCAGGCAATCGGCGGCGCGCAGCAGCTGGCCAACCTCACCAGCTTTGCCGCCAAGGGAACGTACATCGGCTACGACACCGATCAGGAGAAGGTCCCTTTAGAACTCTATTCCCAAGCTCCGAATCAGCGGACCACGATCGTCCATACGCTCATCGGAGACAGCACCACGACCTATGACGGCCGCGCCGGTTGGATTGCGTCGGCAGACAAACCGGTGCCGCTACTCGCGCTGACCGGCGGAGATCTGGATGGCGTTCGGGCCGATGCCGATCTGTCGTTTCCTGCGCGTATCAAGCAAGACTTCGCCGCCTGGCGCGCCGGCTTCCCGGCTACCACCATTGACGATCGCGAAGTCCAAATCGTCGAGGCGGTCGCCTCCGGCGGATCTCCCATAAAGTTGTACTTTGACAAGCAGTCGGGCCTGCTGGTAAGGCAAGTACGCTATAACTCCACTTTAGTCGGCATTAATCCCACTCACATTGAATACTCCGACTATCGGCCAGTTGCCGGAGTCATGCTGCCGTTTCACTGGGTCGTGACGTGGACCGACGGCCAGGCCACCATCCAACTGACCGAAGTGCAACCCAATGCCGCGATTGACGGAGCGAAATTCGCGAAACCATCCCCCGCGCCGCCACCGAAGCCTTTGACAAAGTAATCGCACGTTCACTGATCGGCGTATCTTTCAGTTCCTAACAACTCACTGAACCGGGAACACCTTCGCTCCCTCCCATACTGGCGCCGCGTCCTTGGACTTCAGGTAGTCCAAAAGCGTCTGGGCGGCTTTTGCATCCTGTACGTTTGTGGAGAGCCAACCCGTAATGTCGACCGGAGTCGCAGCCTCCGGCGGCAGAGCCCCAACGACATCGAGGCCCGGATTGCGCATATCGCTCAGATAAGGACCCAAGGCGATCTCGACCTCGCCGTTGGCCACCGCGTCCTGCACGCCACCCCCACCCGAGAACCACTTGATCTTCGGCTTCACCTGCTCGGTGATACCCATCTTATCGAGAGCTAGAAGGGCCGCGCCTCCAACGCTCCCCTGCGCCGGATCTACGGAAGCGATGGATTTCGCATTAAGCAGCGCCATTTTCGCCGCTGCGGCCGTCGAGATGTCTGGCTTGGCCGCTCCCTTTTTCACGGCTATCGCCAACCGCAGCCTGGCGACCACCGTCTGAGTTTTCTTGTCGACATTTCCGGTTTTGATGGCGTCGTCAAAAGGCGCAAACAGCAGCGTGACGTCCAACGCGCCACCTTGGGAAACCGTCTTCCTGGTGCTTACACCCGTGCCGTACGATACTTGCACCTTGTCACCCGTCTTGGCTTCGAACTGTTGAACTATTTTATCAATGTCCGCTTTGATGGGGTCTGGCGTCAGCAGAGTGACCCGGGTTTGGGCATGTGCGCTGGACGAAATACCCAGCGCCAGAGCTACCACGATAATTGACGAAACTAGATGTTTCACGGTCTTCCCCTCCCATCGGACTTTTAACCTAAACCCGAAAAATAGTCCATAAGCGCTTCGTTCATTCCTCTGAACTATATCTCTACCGCCTAGTAATTCAACTTCAAGCCGAACGGTGCGAATTTGCGGAATTCCACAGGACGCTGGCCCAGAATGAGCGTTGACACCAAACGGCGGCGGGCGTATACATGCCCAAAATGAAGTTGAACTTTCAAATTGAGTCCTTCGGGTTCGTGGTTCGTACGGATTTCTCGTGCAACAGCGCGGCAATCAAACGGTCTTGTGATATATGAATTTTTCTGTCCTTTATACAAGAAGCCGATGGTTTCGGACTCCGGATTTTCCCCTTCAGTACGCGGCTCGAGCTCTGTTCGGCATTTGCCTTTTGTCATGCACCTCGCTTCCGGCTCGCGCTCAGCGCCAGGACCCCGCCGATCCGGCCCCCCAGCGCCGGGAGGCGGTTCGGTGCGCATCGAGCGATGCTGCGACACCGAACGGACTAGCCGTCGTTGTGCCTCCAGGAGAGAAGGGATACAAATCGGGGAATTTAGAAGCCTTGAAAAATCCTTTCGTGAGCGGTGTCGCCGTGCAGATCAATTGGCGCGACATCGAGCCGGTCCAAGGAGAACCGGATTGGTCGAAGCTGGATGCGCTGTTCGCTGCCGCGGTATCAGCAAACAAATGGGTGCAGCTCGACATCTTCGCCGGTTTTTTTTCTCCTGAATGGGCCCTGGCAGGCGCAAAGACCGATCTGTTCGCGATCCCATATGGCCCTGACCATGGCACCGTCGCGAAGCTTCCCATGCCCTGGGATCCCGTGTACCTCGACCGTTGGTTCGCATTCGTGAAACAACTGAGCGAAAGGTATGGAAAGTCGCCGGCTTTTAGAATGATCGCGGCCGGCGGACCGACATCGGTTTCCGAAGAGATGACGTTGCCCAGCAACTCTCCGCCGGCCGTCAAAAAATGGCTCAGTGACGGTTATACGCCCGCTAAATATTTAGGCGCATGGGAAAAGGCTTTTCACGTCTATGCCGATTCCTTTCCCAATCAGTGTGTTTCTCTGGCGGCCCCGGGCCTTCCAATTCTTGAGCGGGGGGAATCCGGTCTTCCTGCGCGTTTGCGCGCCAAGCAAGACGTCGTCGAACGGGCTGTCAAGGTCTTGGGACGCCGGCTGGCAATTCAATCGAACGATCTTCATGCCGGCCACGCGCAGGTCGAAGCTTTTGACGGTACCGATTTTATCAACAGTTATAGCGGACGAATTATTACTGGCTTCGAAATGCGCGGTGGTTCCCAAGGCGCCGGGCCCAGCCAAGTTATGGGCGCTGCAGGAAATCCTCCCCTCGCCTTGAGAAGATCGATCGATAAGGGGATGGCGGCGAACGGTTCCGGCCGGCATGTCAATTTCCTGGAGATTTACGCAGGAGATGTGCTTGCGCCCGATATGCAGCCGGTCCTGCAGTATGCAGCGTCGTTGTTTCGCCGGCCATAGCCTTGACGGACCAGACCGCAAGGCCGGACGGAGCCGCCACTGGTAGTCTCCCTTCACCTGCCGGAAATCGATCGGGCGCGCGCCCGGCAGCCGCTCGTACCAATCCACTAGGTAGATTGTGTCGATCCCAACCGACTGCGCCTCGTCGAGCAGGACGGGGAGATCGTGAAAGCTCTTGAGCTTGATCGGGATCCAGCCTGCCCGAAGAAATCTACCCGCCAGCGGCAAATGGATTATGGCTTCAAGGCTCTGTTTCGGTGTGCCTGACGGCAAAGAACCAAACCCGGGAATTTGGGAGGCAGCAGCACGAAGTTTACGGATTCGTCGAAGAAGCTATCGACTGATCGGGGAGACATGAATGCGTGCATTCCTGTGGGGAATCGTTGCCACGCTGGTCGTGATCGTTGCGGGAATAGTCGCTTTTGCAGAACTGGGCTTCGTGAATTTTCGCGCCGACATCCCGCCCTCCGAGGCGGAATCGAAGCTCGCCATGTCCGCCGTGGATGCTTCGACGGACCGTCACGCGCCGGAAACAAAGAATCCCCTCGAACCGACGGAAGAAACGGTGCACGCAGGCGCGGTGCTCTATCGCGATAATTGCTCCGGGTGTCATGGCGACCCGGCCAATCCGGAGGCCACGCTGGGAAGCAGATTCTATCCGCCGGCGCCGCAATTCTTTCACGAGCTGCATATGGACATGATGGGGGACAACCAAACCTTCTACATTGTCCAGCACGGCATCCGTTGGACTGGAATGCCCGGACAGGCAGGTGTTCTCAGCGACACGCAGGTATGGCAGATTGTGGCGTTTTTGAGCCATATGCATCAGTTGCCTGCCTCCGCACAGCAGGAGTTCAAAAAGTTTACCCCTCCGGCGAAATGAAGTTCGGGGAACCCGAAATAGGATTGCGGAAGGCGACCTGGACGGTGACATCGCGGAATGGCGCACGAAGGGTAGTTTGCGCTTTACTTGAGCGTTTATGTATCTCTTGAGCGTAATGCGTGCGGGATGCCCACCGAGACCAGAACAGAAGCCAGCGATGGCGGTAATGTTTTTAAGAACGTCCAGGTGTTCCGGGATATTTACCGCGAACGCTGCATGTTTACTCATTTAGGGGAGAGCCGTCCGACAATGGAACCCTTCCTTGTAGCGGCGAAATGCTTTTGGATTCTTTCGCCTCCGCCAAAGGAGACCGGGCCGCTGTATCTCACCCACTGATTTCTTGACTCCTCTGACTGTACAGGGGTAATCTCCGCCCACGGGGAAGAGAGGACGCCATGAAACGAGTTTTGACAATTTTTGCAGTTACCGTTTTGGTTTTGACTGCGAGTGGCTCGATGCTCGCACAAACTACCCCATTCGTCGGAACATGGACGCTTAATGTAGCAAAATCTACATTTGGGCCTGGTTTACCACCAAAGAGCGAAACGCGCACACAAATCGCCGATGGCAACGGTTTACAAGCGATCGTTCAACGAATTAACGGTGATGGTTCGTCCCAAACTTTTGGATACGCCCCACAAAATGACGGCAAAGATTACCCGATAATGGGACAGACCCCGACAATGGGTCCTCTGCAAACGGACGCGATTGTCATCAATAGCGCAACCAGCAATAGAATTCAATCAACCATTAAAGCTTCGGGGAAAGCCCTCTGGACAAACACATATGAGGTTTCTGAAGACGGTAAAGTTTTGACCGTTACTTCAGAAGGAAGAACTTTAAGCGACCACAACTGGAAGGTCGTGGCGGTCTTCGACAGGCAGTAGACGCAACTTCAAAGCTTATTCTTTTTGACGAAATCGGTGCGGGCTTAAGCAGGTGCCCACGCCGATTTTGTTTTGATTGGCCCGAAAGTCCACATTAGGTCAAGCTGCGCCTTTGCTGTCATAACCGATTGTCCCAACGCGACGGGGCTGCCGGGTCCGCACATAGCGCCAGAGCGAAAGCCGCGCCGGATTTGTGGGATAAAATGCGTATCTACATTGTTGACACAGGCCGCGTGGTCTGTCATAATGTATATACAAGGTAGATACTGGAGGAGAAAGAATGAAAGCGACGGTAAAGAAATGGGGTAATAGCGCAGCGGTGCGGATTCCGGCATCCGTCATGCAGGCCGCGCATCTCGATCTGGATGAGGTGGTGGACGTGCGCGAGGAGGCGGGGCGGATCGTGATTGAGCCGGTCCGGCAAAAAACATACGAGCTGGCCAAGCTGCTGAAAGGCATTACCCCGAAAAATCGCCATGCTGCCGTCGATTTCGGCCCGGCGATGGGCAATGAGGTCTGGTGATGGCGCGGTATGTGCCGGACGCCGGAGACATCGTGTGGCTGAATTTCACGCCGCAGGCAGGCCACGAGCAGGCGGGGCACCGTCCGGCCCTGGTGCTCAGCCCGGCGGCGTATAACGACAAAACAAGCCTGATGATCTGTTGCCCCATGACGACGCAGATCAAGAACTATCCGTTCGAAGTTCTCATCGCCGGCACCCCGTCGAATGTGGTGCTGGCTGATCAGGTGAAGAGCCTGGACTGGCGCATTCGTAAAGCCGTACGGAAGGGTGCGGTATCCTCGGACGAGCTGGCGGATGTTCGCGCGAAGATTCTCGCGCTCATCGGTCAGCGTCCGCTGACAGCCGCATGAAACCCGCGAAACAAACCACTTCTCAGGGCGAGAGCGAGAACGAAGGCTCAACTAAGGCTCGGCAAGGGAATCCGCATCATGCGGCGAGCGGTCCATCTTTTCGAGCGGGAGCAAGATCGCGGAATTCTGGTACCGGAGGAGGGAGTCGAGCCCACACGGCCTTGCGACCAACGGATTTTGAGCCACATGCATCTGTTGCCTGCGTCGGCACAGCAGGAGTTCAAAAAGTTTACCCCTCCGGCGAAATGAAGTTCGGGGAACCCGAAGTAGGATTCCTGAAGGCGACCTGGACGGTGGCATCGCGGAATGGCGCACGAAGGGTCGTTTGCGCTTTGACGGAGCGTTTATGTATCTCTTGAGCGTAATGCGTGCGGGATGCCCAGCGAGACCAGAACAGAAGCCAGCGATGGCGGTAATGTTTTTAAGAACGTCCCGGTGTTCTGGGATATTTACCGCGAACGCAGTATGTTTACTCTTGACTTAATATCAAGATTGCGTTAACATGTGTCGCAAAGTCGGTCAGTGTTGCTTTGCAGTCTAAAATCCTCGGGTGCTGGAGTTTCTCTTGTTTTCTCGCTTCGAGCCCTGCCGGAAACCAACGACGTCGGGGTGGGCTCCGTTTTTGAGGGGAACGACGGGTAAGTGTCGTAGAATGATATCCTTGTGCGGTGTTCAGGCGCATGTCGTTTAGAATGATATCCTTGCAAAATAACTGGGGGGGCGGGGGGGCGCCGCAGCTTAAAGAAATGGGTCAAACACGCGAGAGCTATGCCGATGTCTCGATCTTCGATCTGGCTGCCCCGGCGTCGCCAACAACACACCCCCTCGCACTTGACGCCATCTCTTTCATGGCGTATGGTCGTGCCCAAGTTCGGCTTGGATCTCACCCAAGAACAAAGGAGTGAAAAACCAGCCATGGGTTCCCTATCAAAAATTAGTAGAAGAGCGTTAGTAAAGTGCGGGCTGGCCTCGGCAGGCCTTCCCGTGGTTTCAAAGCTGCTAGCTTCTCCGTCCGCGGCGCAGGCTCAGGCCAGCGCGAAGGGTGACCCCTCGTTTGTGGCGATCCCGGGGCAAATCGGCGGACAGGATGTTTTTGGGGCCTACGACGTCGACCCGAATTGGCCCAAGCCCTTGTCCGCACTGCCTGGAAATGAAAAGTGGACGTGGGGATCAGGCGAGGGAATTTTTGCCGAAAATCCCGATCGAGTCTTCATCCTTCAGCGCGGCGAACTGCCCAATATAAAAAGACCGATGGAAACAGATCTTCCTCAGCTTGGACCGAGTCTCGGCTTCCCAATCGGCCGGCTGCCTTGGCGCGACGCAACTTCAGCCAGCCCGCCGGGCCCGCTCGATGGCCCCAACCGCGGCACCGAAGATGTGGACTGGCGCTGGCAGCATTGCCTCGTCTCCGTGAATGCCAAGGGAGACATCATCGAAACCTGGCCGGAATGGGACAAAATGCTGCGGAGGCCGCACGCCATTTACATCAATCCCTACGACAAAGATAAATATGTCTGGCTCGTGGACGATTACCGGCACGCCATCTTCAAGTTCACTCATGACGTGAAGAAGCTGGTGCAAACGATCGGGACGCCCAACGAACACGGTTCGGATGCTACGCACTTCTACAGGCCCACCTATCTTGCCTGGTTGCCTGACAGCACCATGTTCGTAGCCGATGGATACGTAAACACCCGCGTAGCAAAGTTTGACAAGGATGGCAAGTTCATCATGGACTGGGGCCAAAAGGGCAATCCGCCAAACGAAACGCGCCCCAGCTATTTCAACGGCGTGCACGGGTTAGGCATTGACCTTCCCAGCGGGCGGGTATTCGTCAACGACCGTAACAATCACCGCGTTCAGGTGTTCGATACCAACGGCAAATTCCTGAACCAGTGGCGGGTTGGCGATCCCCCCTCCGATGTCCACCTCATTCATGTGACCGCCGATCGTCACCTCTGGGCCTTTGATCGCGGCACAAACAAAATGATCAAGTATGATCTCGAGGGACATCTGCTGCACACTTGGGGGACTTGGGGCGATTTCCCCGGCGGCTTCTGGGGCGTGCATGGAATGCACGTCGACCAGGAAGGCAATCTCTACGTCGCGGAAGTCGACAATGGACGCGCGCAGAAGTTCATTCCGCGAAAGGGTGCCAACCCGGCGATGCTGATCGCACCCGGCGTCAAGCCTGTCTGGTCCTGACCGAGGACTCGTCACGTGGCGAAATTGCGGCCTGTCGTTCGCCAAAATTCTGTCCGCCTGTGATTTCAACAGCATAGAGCGTTGCCTTCCACAAGCGAGATGCGATAGCACCCGGATATCTCCGAGAAAAAGAGACTGTTATCGCCGTGAGGGCAATGATCGAAGTCCACGACCTGGTTAAGAAGTTCGGGGACTTTTGCGCGGTGGACCACATCTCCTTCGCAGTTCCAGAAGGCAACATCTTCGGCTTTCTTGGTCCCAATGGTGCGGGCAAGACCACGACGATCAAGATGCTCACGACGGTCCTAAATCCCACCAGTGGAACTCTGTGTGTCGATGGGCATGATCCCCAGCGAGAACAGCACCACGTGCGCCGTTCGTTTGGAATCGTCTTCCAGGACCCCAGTCTAGACGACGAGTTGACTGCTCGCGAAAACATGGAGCTTCACGGGGTGCTCTACGGGATTCGATCCTCCGAGCGCAAAGAGCGGATTGAAACGCTTCTCACATTCGTCGAGCTTTGGGACAGGCGCGACGACTATGTGAAGCAGTATTCGGGAGGCATGAAACGCCGGCTGGAGGTCGCGCGCGCTCTCTTGCACAAACCAAAGATTCTTTTTCTCGATGAGCCCACTCTGGGCCTCGATCCACAGACGCGAAATCATATTTGGAGCTTTATTCAAAGTTTGAGCGAGGAGCAAAACGTCACGGTATTTTTCACCACGCATTACATGGAAGAAGCGGATCGCGTGTCTGACGAGATCGCCATAATCGACCACGGAAAAATCGTAGCCGAAGGTGCGCCCGCTGCCCTGAAGGAGAAGGCGCAAGCCAAAACTTTAGAGGATGCGTTCATTTCGCTCACCGGCCACGCCATTCGCGACGACGAGGCGTCTTCCGCAGACCGGATGCGCATGATGCGGCGGGTTTGGAGAGGATCAGGAAGACGATGAGTGCGATCTACATCCTCTGGCTGCGACAACTTAAACGCTATCTCCGTTCTCGCGCGCGAATCATTGGCTCGCTCGGCCAGCCGCTTCTGTTCCTGCTGGCGCTGGGTTTTGGTTTCGGCCCGACGTTTGCAAAAGCCGGCGGCGGAAACTACATCCAGTTTCTCGCGCCGGGGATCATCGCTATGGGAATTCTCTTCACTGCGGTGTTTAGCGGCATTGAAATCATCTGGGACCGTCAGTTCGGTTTCCTGAAGGAGACGCTGGTAGCCCCGGTCTCGCGTCTGCAGATTGTCATGGGCCGGGCACTGGGAGGAGCGACGGTCGCCATGATTCAAGGGGCCGTCGTCTTCATTATCTGTTTATTGGCCGGGTTCCGAATCCAGAGCATTCTGTTTTTGCCGGTTGCCCTGGCCTTTATGTTTCTGATTGCCCTGTTGTTTACGGCTATCGGCACGGCAATCGGTTCGGTTCTCGAGGATATGCAGGGCTTCCAGCTCATCATGAATTTCATCGTGATGCCGCTGTTTTTCTTTTCCAACGCTCTCTTTCCGGTGCAAAACTTGCCGAAAACGCTGCAGTTCGTTATTCATCTGAATCCGCTGACGTATGGCGTGGACGGAATACGCGGGGCCTTCAGCAACGTATTTGTCTTTGGTCTGGGTATCGATTTTGCCGTGCTCGGCGCTCTCACCGCGATCCTGCTGGCTATCGGAAGTTATCTCTTTTCCAAGATTCAGCTGTAAAAGAAGTTTCACTTTCATCGCTCCGACGAGCGTCGCTCGTGCGTTGCGTTCTGCGCTGCTAGTGACGAGCATGGAAACGTCGTGCAGATGAAAGCGGTGAGTGGGTCAGGTACCCTTATCCCATCTGCGATGCGTGCCGTAGCACAGTGGAAATATGAGCCGAGGTACCTGAACGGCGAGCCCTACCCGGTCACATTGACCGTTGAGGTCACCTTTCATATATGACCGAAGGGCATTTTGTGAGCAAGCGGCCGCTGGCACTAAGCGGCGCCGCCATTTGTACGGCGGTGCGCAGACCTCACGCCAGCTGGAGCCCACGTCTAAAAATTGAACGTGCCTTGCATGTAGACTTGCCGATTGGCCACTACCGAACCGCCCGCGCCAACATTGGACACGGATTCAGACTGGCCAAATAGCGACGAACCAAGAACTCCGATCGGCGCGGCAAAATTGACGCGATTAAGGATATTGCGAGCATTTAAGCTGACGGTGAAGCTACGGCCGTTGTTAGCGCCTCGTCTTCCTGCGCCGCCAGGTCCGGGCGCGAAGCCGGGTCTGCCCCCAGGGCCACCAGCGCCTCCGAAGCCGTTTCGCGGGGCGGCAGGTGCGGCGCCCCCTCGCGCTGCGCCCTCCGGAGGCTTTGAGCCGAACGTGAACGTCTTGGTGAGCCGGAGGTTAATGGTGAATTGAGCAGGTCCCGTAAGGGAGTTCACAGGAACGATCGGCTCGCCAGCAGTTGGGTCGACGTTGAACGAGCCAACGGGGGTGCAGTAGACGGTGCCAGTGATTTGAGTGGTTGCGCATGCGGCCGAAGAGACGATGCCCGGACGCTGATTCAGTACGGACGTGCCGAGCAAATCCTTGCCCAGCGTTACGGAATACGGCGCTCCCGAGCTGAGCTGCAACGTGGGCGACAAGGCAACACCGTGCGGCAGGCTGATGGTTCCGAGCAAGAAGACGCTGTCCCTCGTGCCAAATCGTCCACCTGCTTGACCGTAATCCCCGAGGATGTTGTAGGGGTTGGTCACAAAACCGTTCCCGCCCTGTGCGCCCCCGCCACCGCCCCCGCCACCGCCGCCGCCCTGTCCCCCATTCGCGGGGTTCGGCGTGCTGTCCGCGTAATTGAGCACGTAGAAGCCATTCAGCGTTAGCTTGGACCAGATTCTGCCAGGGCCGGGGCGTATCGTTACATTCGCGAAAAACTGGTTCTGCCTGAATATCCCGGCCGACTCGTACTGGTAGATGTTTTCGCGGATTCCGTTCGGGTACACGCCGCAGTTGGCAACGGCTGGGGGCACGCATGCGGGCGTCGGAGTCTCTGTTCCCGGAAGAACCGGCGCGTTGACGTTTGCCTCCAGCAAGGTATCTTCGCCGCGCGCATTGTTATAAGTAAAGGAGAGTTGTACCGACTTCGACAATTGCCTCTCGAGACTGAGACTCGTTTGCATCAAGTACGGTGCATGGAAGGTCGGGGAAATTTGATAGATGGTCGGAACAGAAGAATTCTGTGCCGCCAGTAGGGTGGGCGTTGGGCAAGCGCCGGCAAGGCTTGTGCCACCGGGAGTTGTGGGACCGCAGTAAAAGGCGGGGTTGGTGACGATATACTGCTGCTCGGTGATGCCATTCTCGCGCAGGGCTTGGAGGATGTTCTGCTCGGCGAACCGTGTGTAGAAGATGCCCCAGCCAGCGCGCACGACATACTTGGGAGTTGTCTTGGTCCCTCCGAGGCCCCACGCTACGCTCACACGCGGCGCCCAATCCATGTGGTCCTTGATATGATTTTGGGTTTCAAAGCGCAAGCCATAGCTGAGCGACACGTTCGGACGGACCTTCCAGGTATCCTCGAAAAACGGCCCGGCATCAATCATTGAGACATACGCGCGAGGATTCCCGCCCGTCAGCGAAAACTGGTTCGGACCGCAAGTGCCGTTCGATACACCGTTGGTATTGCATCCCGGCCGGGCGATGATCTGCGCCATCGTCAATCCGTTGGCCAGACCCTCGACCATGGTCTGATATGCCGTCAAAGCGGAAAACTGAAAAGCACCAAAGAAGGCCGAGTTCGAATTACTCGAGTCGGTGATATCGCGAATGCGTGCGCCGAACTTCACAAAGTGCTTCACAAACGCGATCGAAGCGTAGCTTTGCAATTCATAGCGATTCTGGACATCAAGCACGTTTCCGCTTCCGCCACCGGTGAACGCGCCGGGAACACTGATCGACGGAATGAGGTTCGCCGCGAGATTACTGGTCGGCTGGTGCAGGAACTGAAAATGGGTCTCGTAGACGACTCTTTTCCCCAGATACTGCGTATCGGTGATTTGCAGCTGATCTTCCGTTTGCAGTGCATTGGAAGCCTGCGTAGGAAGAGTCAAGTTTCCGACTCCGCTGTTGGTCACCGAGTTCCGTTCGTACTGATAGCGGACCGTCAGAGTGTTGTTCTTGCTCACTTGCCAGTCGAGCCGGGGACCAATGTTCAGCCGGTATTGAGGAAGCGCAAACAGCGTCTGATAGGCCTGCGGAGTGAAGGTGGGAGCGGGACCGAGAATCTGGGCGTTGATAACGGACGAATTGGCAATATTCCGGTAATCCGCATTGAAGAAGAGGGAAGCATGCTTGCCGAGCCCTCCGCCAATATTGCCGTTGACTTGATTCGACTCAAAATTGCCCCGAGTCAGGGCAAAAGGATTTCGGCTGTTGAAGATCGCGCTGTTATTGTTCTCCGATATCGAGCCATGCCAGGCGCCCCCGCCGGGTTTCGTCAGGATCTCAATCCTGCCGAATCCAACTTGATCATATTCGGCGGAGAAGGGATTTGAATTGATGCGAATTTCGCGGATCGAAGACTTCGGTGGAAGTTGGCCTGCCGTGAAACCGTCGATGTACATCTGCCCGCCATTGGGTCCGGCGCCCGGCCCCGCCAAAGACTCCAGGTCAGCCTGCAACTCGTCGGGATCATCCGGGAGCGCATCAAGCTCCTTCTCCGCGATGACGACTTGGCTGGCGTTGCTCGATGCGGCGGTGTCCAGCGTAAGGGCATCTCCGGAAACCGTAACTTGTTCTTTCTGTTGCTGAATTGTCAGCGGGATGTCGAGCTGCAGGGCGCGGCCGGCGGCAACCACGACATTTTCCTTTTGATACGGCGCGAAACCCACCACGTTGACTTGGATCGAGTAGGTTCCCGCGGGCACGTTGTTCAGATTATAGGCGCCTGTGGCGTTGGTCGTGGCCGTGAGCGCCGTGCCCGCCGCTGGAACCACCTCCACGGCGGCGTTGGGGACGGCGCCGCCGGACTGATCCAGCACCGTGCCATGAATCGAGCCGGCGGGACCGGCTTGCGCGAACAGCAAGCTCGAACTGGCAGACGCAAGCGCTAAAGGCACGAGTAGCAAGACCCACAGGGCTGTTTGCGCACGGACCGAGGGCGGCCTAAGTCTCAGACATTTCATATCGTCTCCAATGTATGAATCCACTGTACGAGCTGTGCCAGCCGGCTAGAGCGCCTGCAGCTCTGCCCTTGACTTTATTGGTCTATTGGGCGCCCCCAGCGTCTTCACCACCGCCCCCACCGAGCGTCCAATGCGCAAGGTTCATGACCGCCGCTTGCCCGCTTTTCCGCCGCCAGAATCGGCTCGACGCTTCCGACGATGGTGATCGCCGTAGCGTCGTCAAACTGGACCGAGCCCGGAGCATAGCGGCGCAGGATGGTGTTGTCAGCCGAACCTTGCGCGCATCCTTGTCCTACAGACGGGGAGGAGGGCAAAAGCGTTTCGTCTACTCACAAGACAGGAGTGGAGTTAGCTAAGCTAGCGCTCGGGCCATTTTGTCCCGTGCCGATGGCCACCGTGGCCGCAGGTTTCCTTATGGAGTCGTCACCTCAGATCGTGAAACGTGAGCCGGGTGCCGGAGAGAATGGCCACGCGCGTTCGGTTTGAAGAACACGCCACCGATATCCGGTCAGCGTCCTCTGCGTTTGCATCTCGTCATGTCTCTGCCGGAAAACTCGCGAGCAACGCGCCGCAAGGGACAGCGTACAGCTTTCCCTCTTTCTGTTTGGGATTCTTTCTCGTTACGTTTCGCCTGACCTCGTGCACGCGCAAGCGCAGACTGCGGCGCCAAAAGAAATTAGCGCTCAGAGATTTCTGATCGTGAATGACGCACGGGCTGCCACGTGAGTATTGGGAATCGACAAAGATGGAAGCGCCAGCATTCAGCTTATGGATAAGGACGGTAGAGTAGTTTGGAGCGCAGAAAAGACCAGGGCCAAACCACTCAGTGCGCTACCCCAGTGAAGTATTGAGGAATTGACAGGCTTGTCTGCTGACTCGTCCTGACGGGCTTATCCCGCGGACGCAATAATCCCAGTGCCTCTGAAGCGCAAGGAACTTCCAATCTGGCAATGTGCTGTGGAGCCCTAGAAATTGAACATCAGGCCGGTGCCGACCGACCAATTCGATTGCAAATCTGACTGGTAATGGGTGCCCAGATAGTCGGCCTGGATGCGCCAAGAGATTTGTTTACCAACCTTTAAATCTAATCCGGCGCCAAGCATGTAGCCTAGAGCGGAGTTCGAGCCCAGAACTGGGCCCTGGGTGAATCGGAGGTGCTCCCAACCTATTAATCCATGAATCCACGGCTCGATTCGCCCGCGATTTTCAATTGCGATGTGCGGCCCACCGCCCAGAAAAAGGGATTTCGCGTTAAGACTGGGCGTTCCCGTTGTTTGGCCTCCGAAGCCGAATGCTCCGGTTCCCTCCAAAGCGACGGTCAAACGGCCATCGGCGCCGGTAACTGCGTCGAACAGGTGGACGTCGACATCGACATTGTAGCCGTTAGTATTGAAGCCCCTATTAAAGACGTCGAAATGCTGGTATTGATAACCAAGACCAAACCGAAACGGACCACGATCAGGTTTCCAAATCAGGGGATTATTTGCATCGGGATCCTGGGCGGAAGCGTTGGTGGCCACCCCGGTCAACGCGAAGCACAAGGCTAAACAACATAGCAACAAGAACTTGTACATGAAACCTCCTCAGGGTCACAGGTGCTCCTAGTTCGATGTTACTACCACAGCACACGGGTACGCAATGCGGCGAAACTGGTATTCGAATTGCCCTACTGCCTGATAATTTCCATAACCTCGAGACCTTTGTTCGGGGCATGGCTTCAGAGCCAGACGTTAGACTGCGCGCGCAAACCAAGGGCCTACGCTGCTCGGCGGCTGGTCGATCTTCTCTATTTACAGGCCAAAAAGATTTAGAATCCCGCAACTGAGGCCGTTTAGACTAAACGGCGACCGCCAACCGCAGGACTGACCGGAAGCTGAATTCACAGGTAGGCTCGACCCAACCAAACGAAGGCCGCACTTGACGAGATCAGGCGGGGCGGTAAAAACCGATCCCGCATTCGCGTGAACCAGAACCGCGGGTACAACGGAATCAGACGAACGTGGGGCTGATTTTCATGCTTGATTCGCGCCTGGTGTGAAGCGTCTACTGGGGTGAATGGAGGCTTTGTGTTTAGGGGCCGATTGATCGCGCCAGCAGCCGTGCTACTTCTCGTGACGGCCATCACTACCAGTTTATTTGCAAGGGTAATCCCTCAGGACGCCAAAGAGCAGACACTCGCCGAACTCAAGAACCGGGCCGGCGCAGGAGATGCTAGGGCACAGGTGCAGGTGGGCCTGGCTTATGAGTCTGGCGATGGCGTGGCCGCCGACGATGCGGAGGCCGTGAAGTGGTTTCAAAAAGCCGCCGATCAAGACGATGCGGAGGGTGAACGCTACCTTGCCGAAATGTACGTCCAGGGCCGCGGGGTGCGCGCGGACAATGCCGCAGCCGCGAAGTGGCTGCGGCTGGCAGCAGCGCAGGGCGACGCGCGCTCCGAACATAATCTCGCCGTCCTATACCTGCAGGGCCTGGGCGTTCCGAAAAACGTGGGAGAGGCCGCGAAGTGGATGCGTAAAGCGGCCGATCAGGGCTTGGCCGAAGGGGAGTTTGGGTTAGGGGTCCTGTACGCGAATGGCTACGGCGTTTTTCCCGACGATGCCGAAGCCATTAAATGGTACCGAAAAGCCGCGGACCAGGGCTATACGGATGCTTTTAATAATTTGGCCGTGTTGCTGGCAACGTCGCGGCAATCGGGAGTGCGAAATGTCCCAGAAGCCATTACCCAGGCGTTGAAGGCAGTGGCTGCGCGAAACACTCCCGTGTATCTCGATACCCTCGCCTTGACTTATTCGCAGGCCGGCCAATTTCAAAAGGCCGTGGAGGCGGAGCGCCAAGCGGTTGCGCTCGCGCCCGATAACGCTGCGTACAAACAATCGCTCGATCAGTACACCGCCGCGGGCCAAAGTCACTGAGCCGGTTGCATCGGGCCGCGCCGATACTCGGCACTAACGAGCGGGAACGGCGCACCGTTGCATTCGCGAACGGCGTAACGAAAGTACTATAGACTAAAGTTTTCTCTGCGTTCATAGTCGGTCCAGCATCTACCTGGGTCAATACAGTTAGACGCTCCCCTTCGTACCCATCACAAAAGTTGCGGCTGCTTTGGGTCGCATAATCAAGTAAAAGCGAAAACGGGAGCGTATAACTTGAAAGCCTTTAAAAAACTAACTTTCGCCGTTGCTGCACTCGCGCTTGTCCTCTTGTCGGTGCCTCAGTCAAAGGCCCAGACAACCAGCAACGCGGCCGCTGTATCGATGACCTTTGCGGTCAATAGTTCTCTGACAGTTGCGGCCTCACCGAGCAGCATCGTCTTCACTTCGACAGATTCCAAGCATGCCACGGCTTCCGCTCCCATCACGGTTGTAACCAGTTGGAGCCTGGCGACGGGCGGGGGAAACGTATTCACGGTCGCCTACTTCGCAAGCATTACCGCCGCTTTGACGGACGGCACCCTGAACATTCCAGCGAGCGATGTGTTTGCATCGATCAACAGCGGTACGGCCGCAGCTTGCACGCAAGCCAATGTCAACGTCGCAGCGGGGAACGCGGGCGCGATCTGCCCGCAGATCTTTGGCGGGATCGGTGTTACGGCGCAGGGAACCCACTCGGATAACCTCCTGCTTTCGCTGACCAGTCCTACTGCTTTCGCCGCATCCACTGGCGGCTATGCCGGCACCATCACCATCAGTGCTCAGGCCACCTAATTTCCGAGCACACCGAACCAGGTGCGCGCCCGTTGCGGCGCAGCTGGCCTTTTTTCTTCCTGAGGGGGAAACCGCAATATGAAGAGAGTCGTGTCTTTGATGCTCCTGCAGATGTTGTTCTTCAGCCTAGGCGTTTCAGCGCAGACTGTCTCTCCCTTGATCGTAGAATGCGGCAAAAAGTGTCGCGGAGAGTTTTCTATCACTAACAATGGATTGACGCCGCTCGCGGTCACCGTCGAGGCCCGCAGCTTCAGCTTGGATGCCGTCGGACGCGCGACAAATCGTCCCCTCGACCCTACCGTAGACCTCAAGCTTGAAGAAGGCAGCGCGCGCATCGCGCCTAAAGGGGTGCACACCTTTACCTACCAGCTGAACTGCGCAACTCCCTCCTGTTCCGTCGTGTTGCTCTCTTCTATGGCCGTGGGTCACACGGCGGAGGGAATATTAGTCCGGGTCCAACTGGCGCACACCATCTACGCCTGTGAAAAACAGAAAAACTGTCGCAAGAAAGTGCGAGCAGCGGCTGGCGTCACGGTGAGTTAGTGCTCCGTATTTGCCTCTGCATCTTGCTGCTGGGCGTCCCCGTCGGCGCTCAGGTTCTTCAGCTTTCGGGGGGCCGCAGTACCTTGCTCGGCGGAACCGGCGGTCAAATCACAGCCTTCTTCCCAGAGAGTACGCTCAGTGCTTCGGCCGGCTTCGCTAATGGCCATTTTGTTTTTGGCGCATCCAATCGCTTTAAGTTTCATGGCCTGGACATTACCGCGGGCGACAAAAATTTCGGCTATTCGTTTGACGGTGCCGGGCTTGGCGTCAGCACTCGCGGTCTATTCGTGCAACGCAATTTCCGGCACACGGCCTTCGCCGTTTTCGTGGGTTCCACCGGCATCGGATATGCCACCCCATTCATGGTCACGGTCGAGAGTCAACACACAGGCGCCGGTTTCTTCCTGCAGCACTATTTTAGTGACGGTTTGCTGCTTTCGTCCCTGGCCGTGATTGACGGCGGTAAACACACTGCGGTCCAGGGTCTCTCCTATCAGGTTCACCCTCTCCGTGTGGCGGCGAGCGGCGGTCTGCTCCAGAATCAAAAATACTTCACCGGTGAAGCGGACTACCAGCCGCTCCCCAGCCTCAGCTTCTCGGCAACCCACAACAATTATTTTCTCAGCGACCAAATGACGGCAAACAGTCTCAGCGCCTTCACTGCACTTGGCCGCGTCACCGTGCAAGCTTCCGTCCTCAATGGTCAGTACAAAATGATAAAAACCATGGGCGCTTCCGCCGGCTCGAGCCTGCGCATGGGCTCCATCACATTGCGGTCAAACTTCTATGAATCTAATCACCGCATCTTGCTGGTCCACGTAGTACAGGAACGCTTGCGCGGCTGGACTTTCTCCGGAATCGTAAACCAGACGCAGGGCCAGACTTCCTATGCTTTCGGCGGCGGCTATCACAGCAATAGAATCAGCGCCAGCCTCGATCACTCGGTTCTCTTCTTTCCTATCGGCGGCAAGGGTTTTCAGCAGACCACCACCGTACAGATTTCCGTGCGCATTCATGACACAACTCTCAATTTTCAAACTAACGTTGATCCGATGATGCACCTGCAGTACACCACTTACGCCTCCAGCTATTTGCAGGGGCCTCTCGACGGAGTAATCATGGATAGTCACGGCCACAGCGCCGGTGGGAAGTATGTTATCACCGGTGCCGTCGTCGATGAGCATGGCCAGCCCATGGAAGGTGCCGCCATCCAGTTGCAAGGCGGCGCCGTCATCTATTCAGATAGTGAGGGAAAATTCTTCGCGCGCGTGAAGCACAACGATCCATTGGCGCTTGTTGTGCTTCTGAATGAGTTTGCCGCGCCGGGACGTTGGGCCGTAGTAAGCTGCCCTGCGTCTGCCGTGCCAGGTATCGAGGTGATTATCAAATTGAGAAGGGAAACGCCCTGAACTTCATATCTGAGAAGTAACCTCGCCCTAATCCTTAGCCTCTTACGCGGTCCTTAACCGACAGAATAGCTTCCAGAATCGCGTACAGTGGGAGCGACACCTTCAGTACCAGCTTTGCTCGATTGTGCGAAGACTTACGCGACGCCTATGGTGATGGTATGAACGAGACGATTGGTTTTCGAAGTGATGCCCCCGGACCGCCTACGCCAGAATCACCGGGTCCTCAGAGACCGCAACCGGAGGAGCCCAGTCCTCAGCCGCCGCAACCGGAAATGCCTCCGAGCGGCCCTGCCGGACCCGAACTTCCCGCGCCCGATCCCGAACCATTGCCCACGCCCGTGCCGGGCCCCGCCGATCCTGGCCTACCCCGCCCAATAGACTAGCTCGAAACAGTGACAGCGGCGCCCGAGCGTTTGACTTAGTGCTGGCCTCCCGCAAGTTCCCGTACTATTGCGCCCACGAATGCCTTAGCATCGCCGAAAAGCATTAGCGTCTCGTCGAGATAATAAAGAGGGTTGTCAATGCCTGCAAACCCCGGGCTCATGCCTCGCTTGATCACCATTACCGTGCGTGCCTTATCGACATCGAGAATCGGCATGCCGTAAATGGGGCTGCTGGTCTCGCTGCGCGCGGCCGGATTGGTAACATCATTGGCGCCAATGACGAGCGCCACATCCGCCTGCGGAAAATCCCCGTTAATCTCGTCCATATCCAGGAGCTTGTCGTAAGGGATGTCGGCCTCGGCCATCAATACATTCATGTGGCCCGGCATGCGGCCGGCAACAGGGTGGATGCCAAACTTTACGTCCACGCCGCGCTTGGTCAGGGCGTCGTAGAGCTCGCGGACCTTATGCTGGGCTTGCGCCACGGCCAATCCGTAGCCGGGAACGATGACTACTTTATTTGCGGCTGCCAGGATTGCAGCAGCCTCCTCGGCAGTGGCACTCTTCACCGGACGCGTTTGCTGCGCCGCTCCTGCTGAGGCCTGTTCCTGTCCAAAGGCGCCGAAAAGGACGTTGGAAAACGAGCGGTTCATCGCTTTGGACATGTTCACGGACAAGATGAAACCCGATGCGCCGTCGAGTGCGCCGGCGATGATCAATAGCTTGCTGTCGAGCACGAAGCCCATGGCTGCTGCGGACAGACCCGCATAGGAGTTCAACAATGAAATCACAGTGGGCATGTCCGCGCCGCCAATGGGAACGATCATCAGAACACCAAACAGCAGCGGCACCGCGATGATGACGGGAAAAAGCTGCGTGTGTTCGGGGTGCATCACCAGATAAATCGCCACGCCCACAGCGGCAGCCAGAATCGACAGATTGACGACGTTTTGGCCTTTATAGGTGATAGGGCGCTGAGGCAGCACCTCTTGCAATTTACCCGCGGCCATTAAGCTCCCTGTAAATGTGAGAGACCCGAGAATGATCTCCAGTGACAGCACGGCCATGATGAAGCGAGGCACGGCGGGCGCGCGAAGGTAAAACTCGGCGGTACCTACCAGGGTGACGCAAAGCGCTCCAAAGGCATGGCTCAACGCCGTTCGCTGGGGGACCGCAGTCATTTGCACCATGCCGAGCGGTACGCCAATGATCGAGCCTAGAACCAGGGCGATGGCCACCCATTTGTAATCGACGATCCCCTGCTGGAAGAGGGTGCCGCCGATGGCTAGGGCCATTCCGAGTTCGCCGGCCCAAACGCCATGCCGTGCCGTGGCCGGCGAGCTCATCCATTTCAGCGATAGGATAAAAAGCGCAGTGGCGATCAGGTAGATGATTTCGATGAAAGTTCCCGTGCCGGGAGCGGCGATCATGGTTTTTTCGGAGCGCTCCCTTTGAACATCCTGATCATGCGGTCGGTGATCAAGAATCCCCCGACCACGTTGCTCGTAGCGGCCACAATCGCCAGGGTGCCCAGCACGGTGGAAAGAGTGCTCTTGTGTTCGCCGGCGAGGACGATGGCGCCGACCACGGCGATGGCGTCGAGCGCGTTGGTCAGCGACATTAACGGGGTGTGCAGCAGCGGGGTTATACGCCGAATGACTTCAAATCCTATAAACCCCGCAAGCATGAAGACGTAAAGGCTTGTTAGGAGATCGATCTTCACTGCGGACCCGCCTCCTTGGCCGCCAGCGCGGGTACTGAAAAGAACTCCCGAATTCTGGCATTCACCACTTCACCGCGAAGTGTTACCAGGGTATCGCGAGTAATTTCATCGCCCGCGTTGATTTGCAGTTGGCCCTCTTTTACCAGGTGCACCAGAAACGCGCTGATGTTCCGCGCGTACATCTGGCTGGCATGGTAAGGCACGGTGCTCGCCAGATTGAACCAGCCGATGATGGTTACGCCGTGCTCGACTACCTTTTCGCCGACGCGCGTCAGTTCGCAATTTCCGCCCCGCTCCGAGGCCAAATCCACGATCACCGATCCGGGCGACATTCCGGCCACCATGTCCGCGGTTACCAGAACCGGCGCCTTCTTTCCGGGGATCACCGCTGCGGTGATAACCACGTCGCTTTCCGCTACCACGCGCGCCAGCAATTCGCGCTGGCGGCGGTAGAAACTCTCGTCCTGGGCACGCGCGTAGCCTTGCGCATCCTGGGCGTCGGTCGCTTCGATGGGGAGTTCGACGAAGCGCCCGCCCAGGCTCTGGACTTGTTCCTTGGCGGCGGGCCGCATATCGTAAGCGGAGGCGACCGCGCCGAGCCTGCGCGCGGTGGCTATCGCTTGTAATCCGGCGACGCCCGCGCCAATCACCAGGACGCGGCCGGGCGTGATAGTTCCCGCCGCAGTGGTGAGCATGGGAAAAATGCGGGGCAGGGTATCGGCCGCGAGCACCACCGCCTTGTAGCCGCAAATCGTAGCCATCGAAGAAAGCACATCCATGCTTTGTGCGCGAGTGCTGCGGGGCATCAATTCGATGGAGAAAGATGTGACGCCCGTGGCGGCAATTTCGCGAATCGTTTCGAGCGATCCGAGAGGACGTAAAAAGCCGATTAACACCTGCTCGGGCCGAAGGAGCGGGAGATCGGCGCGTCCGGTCTCATCGTTCGATCCGTAACAAAGCACTTGCACGACAATATCCGCCGCGTGGAAAACCTCGGCGCGTCCCGCTAAAATCCTGGCGCCCTTGGCTACATATTCGGGATCGAGGAAGCCTGCCGCAGCGCCGGCTCCGGCCTCGACAACAACTTCGAGCCCCGCCTTTATCAGACCAGGAACCACCGCCGGGACCAGCGCTACGCGCCGCTCACCCGGGAACGTTTCTCGGGGCACACCAACGATCATCAACCCTCCTCCTACATCATTCTAATTGTAGAGAATCCCCGGGCTTTCCGCAGGAGCAAAGGCAATTATTTAACGTCTATTTAACTATTTAACATCGAGGTGGTAGATGCGGGCGGCATTACCGGTTCCGAACTTGCTCCGCAAATCGGGCGGCAATTGATTGAATAACAGCACAATCTCCTGCCAACGCTGGGTGCCGGCCTGGTTGGGCATGGGGTAGTGCTGATCGCTGCCGATGATGAAGCGATCGGGAAAATCCTGGAACAGCTTGAGCCATTCCGGTTTTATGGGCCCCTTATCGCCGTTAACGAGGGGCGGATTCATTTCCACATCCTGGGCATCGAGCTTCAGTTCCATATACAGATTCGCATGGGCCTGAAGCAATCGGCGGCACAATTCGGGCGTGCGGTATCCGGTGTTGTCCCAGCCGGCATGGTCCCAAATGATTTTAGCGCGCGGATCATGTGCGAGGAGGCGCTCGAAAGCCGCGATATTCGCATGGAGGCGAGGAGGATTGGGCGGCGATTTGAGATGTGAAGGAAGCGGCATGTCCTGCGGCACCGCCTCTATATGCAAGTCAATGGGCACGTCGTGTGCGGCGGCGATATCCGCGAGCATCAGAAAAAGCGGATGGTCGGCAGGCGCGTATTGGTACGGCGTGGAGGTGGGGAAATGCTCGGCGGTCATTTCGCCGAAGCCCAGCGCGCCCTGACGAATGATATCTTCCGCTCTCTCCTTGAATTTCTTTTGCACCGCGGGACCAGCATCACCGGAGCCCACCGCCTCCTGAATCATCGCGTTAAGTGTGCCGCCACCCCCCAGAACGCCGAATTTGCCGGGATATTTTTTGGTGGCCGACAGCAGCAGTTCTGAATCGAAGCGGTCCTTGGGATCCATCGAAAACGTGGAGGGCGACGCCAGGAACAGAATTCTCGCGGCATTCTCTTTGCTCATCATTCGCAGCGCGATCTGTACCGAAGCGTCGATGTCGGTGGGGTCCAGATGCGTGTGTACATCCACGAAGGGAGAGGCCGCGGGTGTCACTTCCGAAGCCGTACCTTGCCGGGGCTGGCGGGCCGATGCCAGTCGGGCACAAAATGCCAGAACCGCCGCCAAGCTCACAAGGATGAAGAGAAAGGCCAGCGCTTTTCTTCCAGCCTGCTTCCCGCGCTCAAATCGTTCGCGTGCATTTGGTCGCATGTACGGAGCACCTCGAGGGCTCAGAATCCCGGCCGTTTATTCTAGCGGACTTCGCGCGGCTCGAGTTGGCTTAGGGCCTTGGCTTACGGCTGGGGCGCGCCGGCCTCGATACGCGTTTGATAACTGGCCGCTTCCTGCCACTTGCCGCCACGCTTGATCCACAGGCGGGTGATATGCACTGGTTTGCCGTGTTCGGGCTGATGCCGCGACACCAAAACGAAAGCGTCTCCGAATTCATAGAGCCGCATAGAAATTACAGGCATGGGAGAATAACCAGCCATTTTGCTGCGTTCGAGATCGGCCATGCGGCCCGGTTTGTCGAGGACCTGGTTGCTGTTGGAATTGGCCGCGGCAAATTCATCTGCGACATATTTTCCCCACGTTGCTGAATCATGCAGCACCGTGGCGGTTTGGAGAGCCATGAAGGCCTTGAGAACTTCCTTTTCCTTTATGTCTTTCGGCGTGTACGGCATCGTTTTGCAAGGGTTTTCGCAGGTTTTTCCCGTTCCAGCGGTCGCCGCCGGTGCAGTATCCAACAGCCGAGTCTCCTGATAAACCAGCAGCCGCCAACCTGGCGGACGTTTTGCCCAGATGCGCAGCGCGTTGTCTCGTCCTTTGCGGATCTGCACGCTTTCTACCCGGCCATAATTATGCTGGGTGATCTGCGTGCCGCTTTCGTCGGTGATCGCCGGGGTGGGAATGGTTGCAAGCGCCTGCGCGCGCGTTAACGTCAGTCCAGCAGAATCGGTCCAGGAAAACTCCGCGTCGAGGAGTTTGCCCAGTGCCATCGCGTCGCTTTTGGCGACGGCTTGCGCAAATGTCCGGTCGGATTGCAGCGCGGCGTTCTCATCTATTGCGGTTGCAGCTTCGTCAATGCCGCCGAGTGAAATGCCGGAAACTTTACCGCCAGCCCCCGCGGCGGCGGCACAGAACAAACCAAGAACCACAGCGTAAGTGAATACGCGCCTCAAAATTTCCTCCTGACCCATAGCAGCAAGATGCTGAACGCGGATTTTAGACTGTCAACGGGGGCGTGTATACCTGGAAAGTCGGCCTGGAACGCCGGGGCCTAGAACGTCTTGCGAATGCGAACGTCAACCGCATAGCCGCCATTTTGATCGCGAAGCACGGACACCGAAAGGTTGCGATTTGCCTGGTAATGGAGTTGTACCGCTTGATTTTGCGTGGAAGTCACATTGGTACTGAACGTGAACAGCAGACTGCCGGTGATGCGCTGTTGAATGGCGATTTGCGATCCCGGAGCGCTCGGATCGGTGCTGGCGAGAGGGTCGATGGTTAATTGTGATATGCCCGCAAGCTTTTCGATTCGGCCGCTAACCTGGCCGCTCACGCCTTGGGCCAGCACCGATTCCGCGCCAAGCGTCGCAGGAGTGCTCGGCCCGGCAGCCGCTTCCTCGGCGGTTTTGCCAAAGGCAATCAGGTTGATGATGTCGGAGGGCGGTAATGCGGGGCTAGAGGTGTAATTGGTGCGCAGCCGGTCTAACGGCCCAACAAAGTTCAGAGTGATGTTGTACTGCTGCACGGTAGTGCTCATGAATACGTTGACGATGGGCTGGGTGCTGATCGGATTGGTAAATTCGACAGTGCCGTTTTGCACTACGTAACGCTTGCCAAGAAAGAAAATATCGCCACCCGTTAAAGTCGTACGGCCAAGAATGATGGGATTGGCTAAGGTCCCTCCGAGATGCACATTCGCCGACCCTTCGAGGGACAACTGAGTGCTCTCGGCGTTCAAGTCCTGTGCCGATTGCACCGCCACGTTCAATTTCATATTCTGCTGAAAGGGTGACGGACTTTCCGTGCTGGGGCTTCCCGAAAACTGGGCCATAAATGTCGCGATATCAAAATTTTGTGTAAATGAGAGTCGATCGATAAGCACGCGGCCGTTCAGGACCGAGTTCGCGGGTGAGCCCTCGATTTGGAGGTTCGCGTCGGCGACGGTCCGCACTCCCTCCGGATAGCGCACCCGGACGCCTTTGGCGTCGATGTTCAAATTGAAGCTGGATTGCGGGCCGTACACCATGAATCCCGTGCCTGATATGGTTCCACCGCCCGCGGTAGCGGAAAGCCGGCTGATTTCCGCGCGATTTCCTTGCAACGCGACCTGCAGATTCATCATTTCGAAACCGACCGGGATCGATGCCGAAGACAGACTGGCGTTAATAACCTGTACCTGGCCTTGCGTAACGGGATGCGTAAACGCTCCGCGCGCCGAGATATCCAGTTCCACCCGGCCGGACGTCGCCAGATCGGGCGTGAGCCTATCGAGGGACGAAAGATCGAGAGTGCCTTTTGCGGATACATCCATCGGCTCGACGCTGTTAATCGGCAGGCTCCCCCGGAGATTCAGGTCGGTGCCGTTTCCTTTCATTTCCGCCGGCTGCAGGGTGACGCTGCCATTTCGATAGTCGATCTGAATTGGACGGACGCTGCTGATCTCGGCCGATTTGTATCCCAAACTCAGCGTAGGAATATCGGCGTGCGCCTCGAGGCGCGCGGGTGCGCTCAACGGGCCATGAAGGGTGGCATGAATCTCGGTTTGCCCGCCGAACCGGGGCCCGCCGCGCGGCAAATAGTTCGCCAGTAGCAGGCTTATCGGCAGCGCGCGAATATCGATGGAGGCGCTGGCCATGTATTCGCCGGTCAAATCGGCGTCGCCCTGGGCCTGTAAGGCGCCCTGGCCCAGATCAGATTGCAGCGTAAAGGTGGCATGCTGTTGGGCGACGTTCAGCCGAGCTTGCGCAAGCCGAATGGCTTGGTCGGGAAACTGTAATTGGGCAATTTGCAGGTTTGCGTCTACTTGCGGATGGTTGAAGGTTCCGCGACCAGCGGCTGTTCCGGAGAGCGTTCCGGAAATTTCGTTGGTGCGTGCTTGCACCGTTCGCAACTTGCCGAGAGCCAGCCCCGGAATATTTACGGCCGCGTCGTATTCTCCGGTTTGCGGCGAAAAGCCGATGTTTGCCGACAAATTTCCGCCGCCGGTGCGCAATTGCTCGGTGGAGCGAATCGAGTTCCCATCGCCTTGAAATTGGAGCGCGAGGCTGGCAATCGGTTCGTTCCAGGCGGCCGCGTTGGTGATGGTTAGCGAGCCATGCCCGGCGGGATTTCGCTCCGACCCGTCGAAGGAAATGTTTGCCGATAAGTCGCCGGTGACCGGATAGTGGACGCGCGCGATGCGCTCGAGGTCAGCGATGGACATGTGGCTGGCAGTCAGTTGGCCGGCAATCATGCTGGTGGGCGTAAACGACCAATCAGCCAAATTCGCACGAAGGGTTAGGTTCAGCGTGCTTTGCTGCGCGCCGGCAAGAGTGGCGCCGGTAAGACTGATTACGGTGGGACTCACGTCCACATTGGTTTGCAGAGTCCGCCAACGGCTTCCCGCAATTTGGAAATTGTCGGCTGCCAGTTGGCCTGTAATTCGCGGATTCTTCATCGGGCCCAGAACCTGTCCGCTGAAATTCGCCGAGCCGGCGATGTCCAGGTTTTGCAAAGGCGATGGGGAACCGCCCCCGGGCGCGACCTGGCCGGCGGGAGCGCGAATTCCGCCGTCGATGGCGGCAACCAAGTTGCCAAACTCCCGCAGATCGCTGCTATGCGCTGCGATGTTCAAGGCGGAACGATTGCCCAGGGCCCCGGAAAATGAAAAATCGGCCGAAGCAATACGAATGGAGGAATGCTCAAACAAAGCCGTGGATCGCGCGCCGTCATAGCTGAGGTCGATATTCGCATTAACTGGAATGTAGACCGCGCGCGTTACGGACGCTTGATGGTGCGGGTCTGCGGTGCGGTCGCGGGCGGGTTGCAGGGGTCCTGTAACCGCCGCGGACATATGGCCCGAAATATTGTGTATATCGGTCGTCCAAGCGCCTTGCGCCATCAAATTTGCCTGCCCTGCAAGGCGGACCCCGCTGGCCGCGGGCAACAGAACGCGACTGATTTCACTGAGCGAGATGTTATTCAGTGCGCCTTCGAATTTGGAGGCGGGCTTTCCGCTCAAATGAGCCATCTCGAATTTACCGGCCCCCCTTCCGCCCAGCAATTCCGACGTCGCGTTCTCCACATAAAGGTTGCCGTCCTGCACCCGGTATGTCGCGTAAACGGATTTCGCCTCCGCCAAGGCCCGCCCGATGCGCAGCACGAGCGTTGAGTCTGCAAAGTTCCATCCACATATACTGTGTCCACGAAAGATTTGTTGGAACCACTTTGATAACGCGCATTGCCATTAATGGCTACCGCGCCCGCTGGCAGCGAAGGAACGTGCATAATCGCCGCCAGTTCGTTGGTCTGCAGCGATGCCTGGTAGGACGCCTGTAAAATCGGGCTGAGGTAGTTCACTAGATTTCCACTCGCGGCTAAACGTGATTCCGCGGTTTGCAGCACTAGCTGGTCCACAACGATTCCGGACCTGCTGGCGGTCAGCTGCATCTCGGCATGGTGTGCAATGGGCTGGAAGTCCTCAAAGGCCAGCAATCCGCGGTCGTAGCCCAAGGCGGCCTGGTAGCCCTCGCTGGTGTTGTCGAACGCGACGCGCAGGCGAAACCCTTTCAAATCCGCGGACAGCTGGGCGTGCTGGTCGTTATAACCAATCACGCCAGAACTGACGATTACGCTCTGAACGGCCATATCGAATAGTTTGGCCACCCTGGCACCGGAGGACGGAGTTTTGCCGGAGTTGGCAGGCACAGGCAAGTTGCTGCGCCCCTGTGCGTCGACACGCAAATAAGAGCCGGGGCGATCCAGGATGACGCGACTTAGATTGATCTTGCGCCGCAGAATCGACACGATAGAAAGGCCCACGTTTAAATGATCGGCGGTAAAAAGCGGAGGTTCCCTCGGAGTTTCCGTGCCGTGAAGCTTTACGCCGTAGAAATCAAAGCTCAGGCCACGCCAATGGATCGTAAAACTCCCGACCTCGAGCCGGCCGCCGGTGGCATCAGAGGTGGCTTGCGTGATCTTTTGGAGAACGAAACGGTGAAACGCCGTCGGTGCGCACAAATAAGAATGCGGCCAGCGCGACCATGCCCAGCGAGGCAAAGGCGGCAAGAGCAATTCGGCCTGCAATTTTTTTCCAGATCATCAAGCACCCGCTCCGCAAACCATCCAGCCTAAAAAGACTGGCCCAGCGTGACGAAATACTCGGTGGACTTAACGCCTGGCACGGGCGTAAGCCGGTAACCGAAGTCCAGCCGCACCGGGCCGACCGGGGTATTGTACCGAAGGCCGAGACCCACGGAATTCGTATAATCGGCGGTGAATTGCTTAAAGCGGATGGCGCTGTACACGTTGCCCCCGTCGTAGAAAACCACACCGCCCAAGTTTTTCTGCAATGGAATCGGAAAGCGCGCCTCGGAATTAAATATGAAGAGCATGTTTCCGCCTACCGGCACGCTGATCAGCGTGCATGTCGAAACGTTGCTCGGATTGCTGCAAACCTGCACGGGGCGCTGCGGCCCTGCTCCATTGATAGGAAATCCGCGCAGCGAATCCACGCCGCCCGAGAAGAAGCGTTCACTCAAGGGCACATCGCTGCCGGCAAAGGGAATCGCCAAGCCGAGACGAAAATTATTTGCCCACGTAAGCCAGGGCCGCACCGGGACGTAAAACGCGGTCTGGCCCAGCATACGCACGAAGTTGCTGCTCGAACCGATAGCTTTGGGAGTTACGCCAAAATCAAACGTTTGGTACAGGCCGTGATGGGCATCGAGGGGCTTGTCACGCGTGTCGCGTATGTACTGCGCCGAGAAAGTGGAAAGGCGGATGTGGCGGTCCTGGGGCAGAACCAGATCGGGGATGATCACGTTCGAGAGGTCGGTCTTCTGGAAGTTGTACCGAAAAAAAACATTTCGCGTGCGCTTCTTGTCCAGCGCTTTTTCCACTTGAAATGACGCTTGGGCCAGCTGGGCGGTGAATACGGGGTTCTCCGTGGTTCTCTCGGCCAGCAGGCTGAAGAGCGAACTCCACGGCGAGCCCCAGAAATGCGGATCCGTGTAGTTGAATGTGGCGCGTTGGTCCAGTCGTGAACCGACTACGGCAATCGTGGCGGTTTGGGCGCGCCCGAACATATTGCGGCGGTCAAATTGGATGGAGCCGCGCGGGCCAAAAAAACTCTTTTGGCTGGCCGTGAACTTAGTGCCCAGCCCAATGACCGGTAAGCCCGGTAGCGCCACAGCGCCCACGGGAATATTGCCGCTGCGCGGGATTACCTCGAGTCCGCCGCCAAATTCCACCGTGCTGCGCTTGGACTCGTGGACCGCCACGAGGACTTGCTCCTGAGTTTGGTCGCTTACGGGACGCAACGTATGGATGCTGGCCCAGTCGAATATGCCCAGGCTATACAGTTCGCCCTCGGCGGTCAGGAAGTTACCTTCGCTGACCGGCAGGCCATTGCGAACCTCCGGCTGGATCTCGCGCACAATGAAACTGGGCTGAGTTTGCCGATGGCCGGCCAGGACTACGTCGCTAATGTGCGCCTGCGGACCGCGGTCCAGTGTGTAATCAACATCCAGCAAATGGGCATTGCCCGCGACGGGCGTTACCGCTGATTTAAATGTCGCGTTCCGGTAACCGTGATCCAGAGCAGACGCCAGGATTTCGTTGCGATCCTGCTCGAGAAGGTAAGGCGAGTACGCTTTGCCGTTGCCGAGGTTCAGTGAGTTGTTCGCAGTCGTGGCCGCAACCGCATTTCCCTGGGAATCGGTGATGCGCAGGGTGTTGACGATATCGCGCGGTCCCTCGGATATCTCAAACGTGACGTCCACCGTTAGATCGGAATCGCTAACCTGCGGGCGAATCGCGACGCTCGAAAAGCCGGCGTTTTTATAAAACGCGGTCAGCGCGGTTACGCTCTGGCGCAGTGCATCGTCGCTGAACGTCCCGTGAAAGAAAAACCGGCCTTTCTTTACCTGCAACAAAGGTTGCAGCCGGGCATCGTCAAAAAACTCGTTGCCCTGAAAAAACACGCCTTCTACGCGGTGCTTCGAACCGCGCTCAATCTGATATGCGACGTTCACGCTGTCGGGCTGTCGGTCCATGTGCGCAGTCACTTTCGCGTTAAAAAAGCCCTTCGCCTCGAAATAAGACACCAAGTTGCGCCTTCCCTCGTCCACCAAGTCCTGGTCCACCGTGTTTTCCTCGAAAATCGGCACCAGACGCTTCAGCGTTCGCTGCGACACTCGCGCGCCCATCGCTCGTACGGAAAACAGCTCGCCCTCTTGAATTTGAAAGTTGATGTCGGCACGGTTTGACTCGGGGTGGTACGCTGGCGCGTCCAGACGGACCACCGGGGCTAGCCGGCCTTCTTTTCGAAGGTGATTGCGCGCATACCCGGTCGCTTTCACAAGCCGCTGCCGGGAATATTTTTGTCCCGGTTTTAGCGAAGCCCCTCGCAGCCGGGCCCACCAGGTGCGGAGCGCACGGCGTGTGGCATCCGCATCGGCCGGGGTTACGCCCGCGATGTTGATCGCGCCGACCCGGGCGAGGCGGTTGAGTTTCACTGAAAAAACGACATTAACCATCCGGTGGGTATCGTCCCGTTGGGTGCGCACATCGACCACCGCGGAAAAATATCCACTCGAAGTCAGAAACTTCGCCAGCGCTTCCTTTCCCGAGTCGATCTGGGTTTCGACATAAGGAGACTGTTCGGGAATATTGACGGCTTGCAGAAGTTGGGTGTACGCAAAGGTCCTGTCCGCGCCCGGGAAAGAAATCAACCCGATGTAATCGGCGGGCTGCAATATGAAAACAACGCGCAGGCCGGCAGGCTGAGGCGTGACTTCCACTTGCACTTGGCTAAATTCGTGAGTCTGCTGCAAGGCAGCGACGCTGTCGCGCAACACGGCCATCGAAAATGGCTGGCCCGCCTTCAGCGTAACCATTGAACGGAAGACCTCCACATCCATAGCGGGGTGCGCCGCGAGCTGGACTTCGGCCACCATACGCCCCTCGAATCCCGCGTAAGACTCCTGAGCCGACTCCTGGCCGCCGGCCCCAAGTGGGGCAAGCAGGAGTTGTAAAAGCACGAGGTGCGGAAGCAACAGAAAGAACCAGTAACGACCTCCGCGAAGAATTTCTTTCCGACGGGACCTGGCGTCCAAAGCGCCGGGGTGTCGCCTGAATTTCACGCCTGGGTCCCGGCTCTAGGACGGCCCTCAATAATGCGGTCGGTTTCCGCTCCCACGAGCAGGATTAAGCTCAGGAAGTAAACCCAGACCATCAGCATGATGAAACCGGCCAGCGCGCCGTAAACCCTGGGAAAATTAGAGAAATATCGAAGGTAGAGATTAAAGCCCTGCAAGGATATAAAAAGCCCGAAGGCCACCACGAGCGTTCCCGGCGAGAACCATCGCCAGCGGCGCGATAACTTGGGCAGAAAGTAATTCACGCATTCGATGGCAAAGCACAGCAGCGCGAAGGTGGCCAGCCAGCGCAGCAGTACCCATTCGAGATGAAACGTGCTTGCGGTGCCCACTAGATTTGACAAGGAGAGCGCCGCACGACGCGTCGCGGCGAGCAGCCCAAAACTGGCAACCATGAAAATAGCCATTAACATGGTCGCGATCACCGCGATCCCCCGCTTTTTCCAGTAGCTGCGCGTATCCCGTCCACCGTAAGCCACGCTCAGCGATTCCATCAGGCTTACAAGGCCGGAAGACGCCGTCCACAAGGTCGCCAGCAATCCGAAGGAAAGAAACCCGGTGTAGCCGTGCGAAAGGCCCAGGATGGTCTCAAAAATAACGCGGCGTGACTGCGTGGGAAGGTAACCGGTGATCCATTGCGCGAAGCTCTGCCACAGGGTGGTGGATGGCAACCAGCCGATCAGGGCCGCGACTACGATGAAGAAAGGAAATATGGAGAGAGCGAAATAGAATGACATTTGCGCCGCCAGGTCCGGGCAATTGTCGGCAAGGGAATCGGCCAGAATCTTCTTAATCAGGTCCGCGTACCGTGCTGTGAGTTCGCGCAGCCCGCGCTTCGTCCGACCGTGGCTCGTAGTATCAGCGCCCGGTCGGGTAATGGGATCACCGGTTGTAGTTACTCGCGTGGATACCATCATTCACCAGCATTGCACTATTCGGAGCTGCGTGGGTCTAAAGTTGCGCCAGCACCTATATTGCGACACATTGCCAGTGCTTCAAAGCCGTAGCCGTCCGGAGAACACGGGGGCTATACGCTAGAAATGGTTCGATTCCGCGCTCCGATACTACCGGTGCCGCCGCGTCTTTGCAGTGTCATTCCTCTGGCAGTGCCTTCCATAGGGCGCGCCTATTCTCAGTTGTAGTTCCTGCTGTGGGGTTGCGGTCTTGAGAGGGCAGTCGGCCGGTAGTTTCGTCCGGCTCGTGCGTCTCATCCGACAAATCTGGCGCGGGGTTATCGATCGGGGTCATCCCCGGATTTCTACTCAGGTCTTCTGACTTGCTCTGGTGCCAAGGGGTCATGCGGGCTCCTTTCGATAAGAGTGCTTCTTGCCGGTTCAGTATGGAAAGCATACTTTGGACTAGCCATAGGGCAGTTGCTGTATCGACGGTCTCGAACCTTCTTACCTCGGTGCGGATACAGCAATTATGAGGCGCCCTTACAGTGTTTACAGCATAGTTCTCGTCGAGGCTCTGAACGCATAATGCGCAGCAACTTCCTCGGCTCAATCTAAAACGGTTTTAGAGGAGAATAACGGAAATGCTCAGGACTATCCTGATTATTATCGTCATTCTGATGCTCTTAGGCTCGTTCCCAACCTGGCCGTACAGCTCCGGGTGGGGATACTACCCCAGCGGTGGATTGGGTCTCGTCCTGCTCATTCTGATTATTCTCATTTTGGCTGATCGCCTATAATCGTATATGGTAGGTGATATTTGCTCACCATAGAATTGCGTCCTGGGTGGATTAGCGCCTCGGACAGATGGGCGTTGTTGACCTGTTCCACCGGGGGACATATGGCCGCTTCGACATGGAAGGGTTACTTAACGTTTGGTTTGATCTCGATTCCCATTCGCCTCTCGCCGGCTGCGCGCACAGAGCGCATCAGCTTTAACCAACTGCACAAGGTTTGCCACACCCGGCTGAAGCAGCCATTGTTCTGTCCCACCTGCGACAGGATGGTCGAACGCTCCGAGGTTGAGAAGGGTTACGAGTACGAGAAAGGCCAGTATCTGCTGTTCACGCAAGAGGAGCTGGACGAGGTCGAACCGGAATCCGCGCGAACCATGGACATTTTGGAATTTGTGAAGCTCGAGGATATCGACCCTGTTTACTTTGACGCTTCTTACTATGTCACGCCAGAGGAAGCCGGCGAACGGGCCTATCATCTACTGACCGAAGCCATGGAAAAATCAGGCTACGCCGGCATCGCCAAAATCACCATGCATGGCCGCGAAAATATCGTGATCATTCACCCGCGAGAACAAGGACTGACGCTGCACACAATGTTTTATTCGAACGAGATTCGCAAGGCCGAGGAACACGGGCACACCAATAAGACCGAAATAAAGGAACAGGAAAGAACCCTGGCGCAACAACTGATTGAAAGCCTTGCTGCTCCGTTCCAGCCCGAGAAATACCACGACGCGTATCAAGACAGCCTGAAGCAGCTAATCGAAGCCAAAGCTGGCGGACGAAAAATTGCCGCCGTTCCACACCCCGTCAGGGCGCCTGTCGTGGACTTGATGGATGCGCTCAAGAAGAGCCTCGCCGGCAAGGCTGCTGCGCCGGCTGCGGCCGCCGCCGAGAGAAAACCCGCCCTGGTGCGCGGTCCCTTCCACACCGAAAAGCCGGCCAAGAAAGCGGGGAGGAAGGTCGGCTAGCGATTTTCTCCCTGTGTGGGAGCACCGCATACGGCCGCTCGTATAGCAGCTCTCCAGCCACATTGTTACTCCGCTGCCGGCCGGCGCATCAGACTTCAGGAGCCTGATCGATGACCCTGAAGCGATATCGCGAGAAACGGCATTTTGGCGTAACCCCGGAGCCTTCCGGTCCCGATCCCGCCTCAACGCCGCTTTCTAAAGCGAATCCGATTGCCAAGAAAAAGCCTCTTCTCAAATACGTTATTCAGAAGCATCGCGCCTCGCAGTTACACTACGATTTCCGTCTGGAATGGAACGGCGTGCTCCTTTCGTGGGCCGTACCCAAGGGGCCGTCACTCGATCCTGCGGTGAAGCGCCTGGCCATGCAGGTGGAGGATCATCCCATCGATTACGCTAGTTTCGAGGGCGTAATTCCTGAAGGCGAATATGGCGGCGGAACGGTGATGGTCTGGGATCAGGGAACCTGGACGCCCGACGATCCTGACGTTGAGGCGTCGTTGCGCAAGGGGGAACTCAAGTTCACGCTGCAGGGCGCGAAGTTAAAAGGCTCGTGGGTTCTGGTGCGCACGCAGGGTTATGGCCAACGGGCTGACAAATCATGGCTGCTCATCAAGCATCGCGATCGCTATGCTTCCACTGAGGACATCGCGACAACCCAGCCGCAATCGGTTATCAGCAAACGCTTGCTCGCGGAAATCGCTCAGGCCGGCGGGGGCGACGCTGAAAAAGCGGCCACCGGAGATCCTCCAGTCAAAGTCCCAGGCGCGCCACGTGCCAAGAGGCGTGTGGGTTCTTCGCGCAAGCGCGCCCAGCGCCGTCTTTAAGACTTGCGATGAGGCATGCCGGGGTGAGGGCCGGTCCGGCCGCTGCCGGCCTTTCACCGTGACCAACACCATTCCATTCCGCGTTCAGCCGATGCTGGCTACGCTCGTGAGCGAGCCTTTTAACCGTTCGGGATGGACTTACGAAGAAAAATACGATGGCATCCGCATCCTGGCCTATAAAGAGGGCCGCCACGTCCGGCTTCTATCACGCAATGCCATCGATCGCGTCAGCAGCTTTTCGGGGATTGCCGCGGCCATTGCGGCGCTCGAATGCTCGTCGCTGTTGCTCGATGGTGAAGTAGTTCTTTTCGACAAGAAGCACGTTTCACGTTTTCAACTTCTGCAGCGCGGAGGCGGTGAAGCCATGTACGCGGTATTCGATTGCCTTTACAGGCAGGGAAGAGACTTGCGGCGCGAACCGCTTGCCGTTCGCCGCGCCACGCTAGAAAAGACAGTCGCTCCGGGCAAATTCCTGATGCTCTCGAGCCGGCTTGACGCTGACGGCTTGGCGGCGTACCGGCTGGCCCGGCGAAAAGGTTTTGAGGGGCTGGTGGCCAAGGACCTGTCATCACCATATGTTGAAGGACGCTCGAAACTTTGGCTCAAGGTCAAAGTCCACCAGCAAGACGAATTCGTGATTGGGGGCTTCACGAAGCCTTCGGGCTCCCGAAAATATTTTGGAGCGCTTTTGCTGGGAGCCTATGAAGGGAAAAAACTGCACTATACCGGCAAGGTGGGCACGGGCTTCGACGAAAAAGCGCTTGCGGCGCTTCACAAAATGTTCGTTCCATTGATCCGCTCGGATTCAAGTTTTGCGCAATCTATACGCGAAAAGGACGTGACCTTCCTGGCGCCGCGCCTGGTGGCGCAGGTTTCTTATCAGGAATGGACCGCCGACGGCCTGCTTCGCCAACCCGTTTTTCTTGGCTTGCGCGACGACAAAGCTCCGACCGAAGTCGAACTACCAAGGGTGACGGCATGAGCAAGGCAAAGGTCGCGCGTCCTGCGAAACCCGCGGCCGGGGACTCACTTCCCGGCGGATCGCTTCCCATCAAGGTTAGCCATCCCGGCAAAGTTTACTGGCCCGAGGAAGGCTACACCAAGCTTGACCTCATCGAATTCTACCAGGCGATTTTTCCTCGGCTCCTGCCGTGGGTAGAGGATCGCATCTTGTCACTCGAGCGCTGCCCGGAGGGTATGAAAGGCCAGTGTTTTTTTCAAAAGGAAAAGCCCAAGGGCATGCCTCCGGAAACGCCCACGAAACGCATCCACCATGCGGGCGGGTCTTCCGATTATACAAATTACGTGGTCGGCGGTTCGCTCGCCACCCAGTTAGCGCTAGCCAATCTCGGTTGTATCGCCGTGCATGTCACTGGCAGCCGCGCGGCATCTTCGCGCAAGCCCGATTGGATCTGCTTCGACCTTGATCCGCAATCGGGGAAATTCGCGGATGCCGTGAAGGCTTCGCAATACGTCAAAGAGGAGCTCGAGGCCCTCAATTTGGCCCCTTTCGCCAAAACTTCCGGCAGCCGCGGCCTGCACGTTTTCGTTCCGATTCGTACCGGCCCCGATGCGGATGAAGTGCTGGCGTTCGCGCAATCGTTCGTGTCGCGCGTCGCGGCCGGCCATCCCCAGGAGCTCACCGTCGAGCATTCGATCGCGGCGCGTGGCCAGCGCGTCTATCTAGATCCGTTCCGCAACGGTTTCGGGCAGACCGTTGTAGCTCCCTATTCGGTTCGGCGTCGCGCCCACGCGCCGGTATCGATGCCGCTCCCTTGGAAGGAAGTGACACCTTCCCTTGACCCGGCAAAGTTCAATATCGGTAATTATGCCGACTGGTCGAAACGGTCAGATCCGTGGAGAGATTTTTTTCGCAATCCCCAGGTTCTTGCAAAAGCGTCACGGGCTGCGGGTAAACTATAGCTGCGCCGGCTAATGCCGTTACTAACCGATCGCCGCTATTGGCCCACCGGCGCTATTGCGGCGCCCATGGAAAGGTGTTCGGGCAGCGGCCGGTAACCCTCCCGCGTTCGGATGTGGTATTGCTTCGCCTTTTCTCCCGCAAGTTTTACGGTGATAGCGCGCCAGCCGCGGTTCGGATTGGGCTGGGGATAGTAACTCACCAGATAGAGATGCGCCAGATCGTCGCGGATCGAAGTGAAGGCCTGTTCCTGATCCTTCCAATTTTTCGCAAAATAGGCTTCACCGCCCGTGTTTGCGCTGATGCGTGCGAAGACCGCCGCGGTCACCGCGTCGAGCTTCGCTTCATGCGTGCTCACCATGTAAATTGGAATGCCCAGGGATTGAGCCAATTCGCCCACGTCCTCGGGCGGCACCATGCTGGAATTGTCCGGCCCATTTGAAAAGACCACCACCGCTTTCCGCCCCTTCTGTTCGCCGGCATCCTTGAGCGTCAGCAGCAGAGCATTGTAAAGCGCGGAATCATCCCCATTCACCGTTGCGCGAACCCCGTGCAAAACCTGGTTCCTGTCGGCGGTCAGCGGGGTTTGGCGCGAGAGGTCCCGGCTATAGGAATAAAAAGCGATCCGGTTTAGGCCCTCGATGGACCGGATGAATTCAGCGATGGCGTCCTGCGCGAACACAAAGCCGCGGCCCCGGTACATGTAATTGCTGGTGTCGAATAAAATGTAAACGCTTGTGGGGCTGGTTTGCGACGCGTTCGCCTCGTCAACGATTCCTGTCGAATCGGACCGCAAACTCGCCGCCCCACGCGGTATCAGCTTGGGAGCGCTGTTCGCCTGCGGCGGTTCATCCAGACTTTGGGGCGCGCCGCTGCCCTCCTCGAACGTGGCGATCTTCTGCGGTATGCGATCTTCGCTGATCACAAAATCAGCAGGGCTTAGTCCCGTGACGTAATGCCCCGCCTTGTCGGTCACCGCCACGTTTAGCTGCACCATCTCTACTACTTTGCGTATTACGCTGTTCTCCCCGGTGTCCTCTTGCGCCCCCATGCGCACCGAGGAGCCCGCCAGTAAACCGGCTCCCACCGCCAACACGGGTAGCATGAGCATCACGCTTCGCTTTGCCATAAGAGTCCCCTTTATCGCCCCGCTGACGCTGCCGACGCCAAATTGCCGGATGATGATGTCACCGTCGAGGTCGCCGAAGGTGCCCCGGTGGGAGTTGATGTCTTGCTTTGACGGAATTCTTCTCCCGTTTCCTGCATGGCGCGCAGCACCGCCGTCCAATCTTCCGGATGGCTCGCGGCGATTTTCTCCACCATTCGACGGGTAAGCTGGGGCACTAGCCGGTTGAGCATTACCGCCGGGTAGCCGAGCTCGTCCGCCAGACGCGCCCAGTACAGGTTGTTCGAGTCCCAGCACTCTGCAAGCAGCCGGCTCGAGTAGCCCAGGAAGGTGGGGAAAGGCTCCACGTCAAGCAACTTACGCGCGTAGCTTTGCTCCAAAGCCGGGTGGGGCACGCCAAAATCTTCCGAAAGCCGCGACCAGCTTACTTCCTCAGAATGCTCGCGCGATAACTGGTCCAGTTCCTGGCCCGCGGGACCCCAGTTCGCCAGCTGGTCCGGAGGCAGGTTTGCCGCAAATTGTCGCCGGAACTCCGCCGCCAGGTAAAAGGTCTCGGACGGCAGCATTCGCGGCACAACTTCGGCCGCACGCCCATCGCGCAGAGCGCCTTCGATCTCTTCACTCCGCTGCGGAACCATTCGCGTTGCGAGAATATTCATGACCGTCTGCCGCAACTTTGCATTTTCTCCCGCAGCCAGCAAAAGCTCTTCGCCGGTCCGTTGATAGATCGTTACGGCATGCAGTTCCGTGGGCGTAACGGCCCACCAGCGAGGCAAAATCGCGCTGGTGAGCAGATCCGGAACCAAGTCCTCCCAGATCAGCGATTGACCGTTCTCCGGTACGATGAAATCCTGCTCGACTTGTGCCAGGACGTAAGGAAGGTCCGCGAGCGATCCCGCCAAGTGCGCGCCCCCGCTGGCGGTTCCCCCTCGGCCAAACAGCATTGGTGTCTGCCACGCTTGATCGCCTTTTAAAGTCATCTGTCCGGAAAAGTCGTGGGAGCGCACAAACAGCGGATTGTGGTGCAGCATCTGCGCCCCGGGAGGTTCATAGTACGCGTAGTTCAAGCCCACCAGCGTATCCCGCAGAAAGGGCGCCAACTGGCCGCGGGCTGCGGTGAGCTCCGCGGAACCGCCCGACGCGATCACCTTGGCCAGGTTGGTCTGCATCTGCGACGTGGTGTGCCTGACGTTGTACAAGCCGGAGGCCCATTCGGTACGTTCGCGCGTCGTGAAAAGTGGGCGAGGCATCTCGAATTCCCGGAGTTCGCCAGCCAGGGGCAGCAGGTTCTCGCCTGCGGGTTTCCCCTGGGCCATCTCATTCAAGCCCCGCTGTAATGCGAAAAGCGTGTCGAGGGAGACCAGCCGCTGGTCGTCCATCACGGCGCGGATTTTGCTCGCCAGCTCCTGCCGCATCTGCTGCCCGGCCGCATTTCCCTGGCTGGGGCCCGCCAGCAGCACAATGAGCTCGTCTTGAGAGATCTGGGTCTTGCCGATGGCCCCTCTCGCGAGTTCTCCCAGGGAGGCCCGGCCCGCGTCGAAAAGCTGGGCCCCCGATCCGATGCCGGAAAATGGCACCAGCATTTGCTGCCAGGATTCGTTCCATCTCGCTTCCGGGATTTGCCCTTGGCGCGCAAGAATCTGCCAGAGGCCTACGTTCGCCTGCATGATGCCCATTGCATCTGCGCGCACGATCCGATCGGGAATGCGGTCGAGCGCCTGCGCGGCGGACAGAAACCGGGTGATCGAGGCGTTATCGAGCTTCTTGAACTCCGAAAACATCGTGTACTGATCGCTGAACCGCGCGAATTTCGCAGCCAGAAGACGCACCGTCTCCGGCGTCAGGCGCGCTTGCGGCGGCCGTCCCCGATCGATTTCGCCGAATAGCAAGTACATTTGCAATGGCCCGCCAAATGTCCCCTCCCGCGAAAGAGCGAACATCGCATCCACCAATTGATCCGGGCTATTGCTGTGGCTGGTCCGCTTACCCCAGGTCTCCGAGATCTTGGAATCGCGCCTCGCGCGCAGGATTTCGCTCCATACCTGCATGTTGCCCGGAATGTGGGGTTGCCCGTCCGGCTGAACTTCGAGCCGCGTCAGCAAAAGAATCAATCCCGGGTCCGGCCGAAAGGCGTGCCGCGTGGGCCCGGGAGAGATGTCGTGACCCCGGAAGCTTTCATAAAAATGCTCCAGGTGGCCGGGTTTGGTGAAGTAGGTCTGCTGCGCCTGGGGCACACTCGATAACGCATCGAAATAAACCGCAAGCCAGCCTTCATCCTTCGCGAGTAGCCGGTTAACGAATTCCCCCGGAGAAGCAGGAGGCGCTCCCACCAGATTTTTCCAACCGGCCTCCGCCGGTTCCCCGCCCGGAACCATCACGCGTCCGGCCCGGATCGAAAGATGGCTGCCGTAAAAATCGAGCACGCCCGCGAAAGGAGCAAGCTTTTGCAACCCCGGCGACTGCCGCAACGCCGCGCGCGTTTCGCCATCAATGCGCGATAATGACCAGTAAAGCCTGGCCGTGGCTGGGTCGCGCAAAAGCAGATCCACTACTTCTTCTTTCTTGCCCCCCTTTGCTTCCGGGACCCATTCGGTCGCTCCGTAGAGTACGGGAACGTAGGTGGTGGGATAGGTATAAGTGAAAGGCATACCCGAGCGAAGCGCGTCCTCGAAATCCGCCAGTGGGAATCCCGAATCGATGGTGAGAAACGCTCGGTCGGGATCGGAGGTCTCAACCGAGGTGCCCGGCCCGCAGTCTTGCCTCAGCTTGTATCCCAAAATCCCCAAAAGGGGCTGCGCGTCGTGGCAGCCCGCGATGCGTATGACGCCTTCCGCGCCGGCGAGTGTTTGCAATTCCCTGGCTTGCGCCAGGTAGCGTCTCAAAAGCAGCAGAAACTCTGAAGGATTGTCGGCCTTATTTTTGAAGTCGGGATACCCGATCACCACAATGTTGCGCGCCAGTAGCGGCAGCACTTCTTCCGGAGCGATTTTCTGGCTCAGCCCCGCCATTCGCAGGAAGGATCGCAGCGGCCCCGGAATCGCCGCGGCCGTCGGTGCACGCTCCGGCGCGCTCCCGGGAGCCTGCGGCAAGGCGGAGTTGTTTGCTTGCGCCGGAGCGGCGTCCCGCGCCTGGGCCCATGGACCGGCACAAGTACACAAGGATGTCGTCAGGAAAAAAGCGGATATCACGAAAGGAGATTTCACGGTTAGGCCCTCCTCCGACCCTGAGAACTTTGCGATGCCGGGCGTTACTCGTGCCGACGCGAGATTTCTGCCTCACTCCGTCATGAATTAAATTGGCTGGCTAAGCCAAAAATCGCCGCTGTCTCTCTTCAGTTGATCGCGGGAAGGGAATTGGCTCTTCTTAATTTCTGTGCGTGCTTTTGCTCTCCTGATGTCTAGTTCGTGTGCGCCGAGAATAAGCCATCGGGACGAGTCGCGTCAATCGGCTAACTATTAAATTCGCCGCGAAATCGTACCGGGCCCCGAACCCACATCCCGTACCTATATCCAGTACTCTCAACCGGGCCTATGTCGGTCCGTTTGCCCCGGCCTTTTAGGACAGCCGGTTTGCCGCCTTCCTTAGGTCCTCGATGAAGCGCTGCATCTCCGTATGCCGCGTTTCCTCGTCCGGCGCGCGCAATATCGACGAGGGATGAACCGTGGCCATCACTAAGGGGGCCAGCGTGGATTTCAAAAGCTGGCCGCGCTGTTGAGTCACCCGGAAGTCGCGCCCCAGCAGCGATTGCGCCGCCGTAGCTCCCAGGCACACGATGATTTTCGGATGCACCGCCGCAATTTCCGCTTCAAGCCACGGCCGGCACGCGGCTATTTCCGCCGTATTCGGCTTTTTATGGATGCGTCGTTTTCCGCGCGGCTCCCACTTGAAATGTTTCACCGCGTTGGTGACGTAGGTCTGTTCCCGCGCGATTCCCGCCCGCTCGAGCGCGGCATCCAGCAGTTTGCCCGCAGGTCCGACAAAAGGCTGGCCCTGCAAATCCTCCTGATCGCCCGGTTGTTCACCGACCAGCATCAGGCTCGCGCCCGGCAGGCCCTCGCCGAACACCGTTTGCGTTCCCCGTTTCCACAAGTCGCAGGCCTGGCAATTCTTGGCCGCCTTTGCCAGCCCCGGTAGCGTCGCATCCGCCGGAATCGGCAGTGCCGGTTTATCCGTGTCACCTTTGTGGCGTTTGGTCATTTTGTTACGTTCGATGCAGCCGCGTTTATGATGGACGCTATCTAAACCAGGGTGACCGCTGCGGGGAGTTGCATGACAAAGAAGCAAGTGCGAAGAATTGCCTGACAGAGAGGAATGCCCGCCCCGAGGTACGAGGCGGGCACCCAAAGAAGAAAACTAGGACGCTTTCGGGTACCACTCCAGCAGGCGCACTTCAATGCCAGTCCCCTGCAAGGCCTTCTGAAAGGCGCTCAGGTCTGTCGGGGGGTTGGCACTGTAGTGATAAGGAATTACCACCTTGGGCTTGAACGCCTTCACGGCTTCGGCAGCTTCTTCCGGAGTCATCGTGTAGGGCAGGTTCATGCAAATGAACGCGACGTCGATGTTCTTGAGCGCGCGCATTTCCGGGATATTTTCGGTGTCGCCGGAGATGTAGAAACGCTTGCCGCCGTACGTAAGCACGTACCCGTTGCCGCGGCCCTTATCGTGGAAAAACTTTCCCGGCGCCGGCCCGCGCTCCATGTTGTACATGGGAATAGCTTCGATGGTCCACTTGTCCCACTTCTTGGTTTCGCCGTTCGAGATTGGCTGAGCGGTCGTGATCGTCTTGACTACCGCCGGAGGCGCCCAGATTTCGGTTCCGGGCTTGCTCGCCGCCGTGACCAGGTTCTGATCCATGTGATCGCCATGGATATCGGTAATCAGAATCAGATCGGCCGGCGGCAAGCCGGTAATGTTGGCAGGCTTGGCCGGGTCCACCAGGATATTCTTGCCGCCGGCTTGAATCATCATCGCCGCGTGGTAGATGGGCGTGATTTTCACCTGTCCAGCGGAGGTATCAAAGGTCTGCGCGGGACGCGCCATTTGCGCTTGCGCTGAAACGGTAAACGCCGCACAGGCCGCGAGGGTAAGCAACAATTTCATCTTCAGACTCCTATAGGCCAAATTTTTGATCCGGATTTTACAAACGAACGGATGCTAGCACGCATCCCCAACACCTGCAATCCCCGCGGAAATCCCATCATTCATGATGGCTAAGAACCTTAGAATCGCGAAACTACCCACAACGAGCCGCATATCGTCACCGCGTCTTCCATCAGGGCAACGACAAAATCCCGCGTACCCAGCGCCTTGACTAACCTCTTGCGGACTTGGTACCCACCGAAGCAGCCAATGACCGCACCGGTGATCCCCACCAACACTCCAACCACGGCGCCCTGGCCTCCCGCAGTGGCCACGCAGGCACCGACGAATCCGCCGAGTAGGATGCGTGCGGTCAACCCCAGAGGCGCGGTACGGCTGGGAGTCGTTGGCAGCTTGTCCGCTACCAGTTCGGCTGCCGCGAGGAGCGTGAAAATCACCACGGCTGGCACTGTGCCGATCCAGGATAGGGAGTGCCCTAGCTTCAGCCAACCCGCGTAGGCCGCCCACGCCGTCGCAGCAACCGGAGTCAACGAGCGCAAGCCCGTAAGCAGACCGGCGAGAAATACCAATAGCAAGACCATTCGCGATGTTTAGGCGCCTGCAATCGCGCGAAAGTTTTCCGGCTTACCCCCTCGAAGTCGCCGATTTTGCAGCTCGCCCCTCCTCCTGGAACTCGAACATCTCGCTTGCCTGATAGGGGGCCTCTTTGCCGCACACGCGGCAACGAAGAATCAGGACGCGGCGCCCTTCCAACGTTTTCGGACCTGCTGATACCGGCAGTGGCGTGCGCCGGCCGCAAAACATGCACACCACTCCGCTCCAATGCTGTTTTTCTGGCTGCTGATTCATGGTTTGATCCTCCAAGCTAAGCGAACAATCACAGGTCCTCAAGAGGGAGCCGGATAGTACAACCTCGTCAAGCGCACATCCATAGGGGAATTCATGCACTCGATTTTTTAACACAAGCGTAACATTTGAGGCCCGCAAAGCCCCCTAAAACGTCGAGAAGGCGGTTTAGGCCATGTATCTCCTTCGCGTTTTGGCCTGACTCAGGTACTATCATCCGCTCAGGTGTGACCCTTAGCCGGGCAGCGAGCCGCAGCCCTGGGCGAACGCGAAACAGCTTCCTTTCGAGGTGGAAATAGGTGGCGTCATCCTCCCGTTCTGGCAAACAGGTCAAGCCGACTCCAAAAAAGCGATCTTCCGCCTCCCCACCCAATCCCGGCGAAGCCCTAGCCTCCCCCGCCGCGAGGCGCGCCGCCCCCAAGCAGCATACCAACCCCGGTGTTACGCCGCTAGCCTCCAATCGCAGCCGCCTCAAGGTAGCTCTGGTCGGGTTTGGCACCGTCGGCCGCTCGGTGGCGAAACTGCTGTGCCTGGAGCCTAACGGCCCTCTTCTACTCACGCATATCTTCAATCGCAACATAGAGAAAAAGAGGGTCGACTGGGTCCCCGATCGTGTCCGGTGGACCGAAAACATCGACGATTTGCTGTCCTCGGACTCCGACATCATCGTCGAACTGGTTGGCGGCCTTGAACCTGCCGGCGGCTGGATTCGCCGTGCCTTGCGGGCGGGTAAATCCGTGGTGACCGCCAATAAGCTCTTGATCGCCGAAAGCGGCCCTGAATTGCTCAAGCTTGCTCGCGACACTGGGCAGCGCATCGAGTTCGGAGCTTCCGTCGCCGGCGGAATACCTGCCATCGTTGCGATTCAGGAAGGCCTGGCCGGCGACCGCCTTTCGAAAATCGAGGGCATTCTCAACGGGACCTGCAATTTCATCCTCACCCAGATGGAAGCCAACGGCGCTAGTTTTGCCGAAGCCCTGAAGGAAGCCCAGGAACGCGGATTCGCGGAGGCCAATCCTCGCGATGACATCGAGGGATTCGATGCCCGCGCAAAACTGGTCATCCTTACCCAGGCCGGCTTGCGTTTGCAGGTGCGCAGCGAACAGATTCCTTGCACGCCGATTTCCTCCGTCGAGGCCGTAGATTTCATCTACGCGGGTGAAATCGATTGCACCATTCGCCAAATCTCGCTGGCCCAAAAAGAATCAGCCGCCGGCGGCGTCAACCTCTTTGCCGCGGTGCGGCCCGCGCTGATTCCGGCGGAGTCGCTGCTCGCGCACGTGCAGGGAAGCCAAAACATGGTCATTGCTACCGGTGAATTTGTGGGCCAGATCGTGCTCTCCGGTTACGGAGCGGGAGGAGATCCCACCGCCGTGGCCGTCATGTCTGACCTGCACGCTATCCTGCGCCAGAACAAAGTACCTGCTGAGCGGCAAGTGTCGCCGGGCGCCGCACTGCAAATCCCGCACACGGTCAGCGGGGAATTCACCGTTCCGCATTATCTTCGTTTCGTCGTCCGCGACCGCCCGGGCATCGTCGCCGAAGTCGCCAGTATCCTGTCTAAGTACCGCATCGGTATCGACGCCCTTCTACAGCGCCCTGGATACCCTCGCTCGGCGCTTCCCTTTACCATGACGCTCGAGTCCTGCAGCAGCGAACTCCTCGCGCACGCGCTTGCCGAGGTGGGTCGCCTGGATTTTCACGTTCAGCCGCTTCTCTGCCTGCCCATTCTGCAGGGATAGCCCGTCGCGCCGGTTGCGGACGATTGGAACCTTACGTTCACTGCCCTTGTCCGCCGATCCCGCTACCCGGGATGTGCTTGTTTGTTGCTGTCTTAACTATTACGATTCGGCCATTTAAGTGGTACCATCCGGTGCCTTGAGTATTCATTTGGAGGTATCTGAATATGAAACGTTACGCAGTGATTGCACTAACTCTCTGTGCGATATCAGCAAGCCTGGTGCTCGCGCAGAGCAAGCCGGCCTCGACCGATGATGCGGCGCTGAAGGCGGACCGTGCATTGGCAGCGGCTTACGAAAAAGGTGACAAGGCCACGGTGAACAAGCTTCTGGACGCCGACTTCACCTGGATCGATACGGACGGAATCATGTGGGAAAGACCGGATGTATTCCGAGCGGACCTGAAGCCGCTCGTCCCCATGACGGCCGACACCAAAATCACCGAACACGGATATGCCGACAATAAAGTGGTATGGATACAAGACAACGTCGGGAACAAGTTTGCCGCACATACCTGGGTGAAGCGCCCCGGCGGCTATCGCCTGCTGCAGACCAACGAGATCGCCACGCGCCCGGCCGACGACGTCCCCAATTACCGAGCGCCCTACGACATACCTTGCATTAACCCGTGCAAGGAAGTGCCCTACAAGCCGATTTCGGCCAGCGAGAAAGCGGCCCTGTTCGCCTGGCAGGATCAGGAGGGCGGACCGGGAATGCACGACGCGCACATGGGCGACAACGTGATTGTGATCAGCTCGACCACCACTACGCCTCGGCCCTCGCCAACGGCCACCGGACCGACTCCCGTGCCCGCGCGCAAGCCGGGCACGTTCACAGCCGGGGCAGCCCCCGCGTTATGGGTCCGCACGTGGGACTTCGGCGACGCCGTCGTGGCCATCATGCTTCAGCCGACTTATGGCGGCAAAGCCTACTGGTCCAGCCGCGTTTACGGCAATCACAATGGCTTCTGGAAAATGGAGGAGAGCTATCACACCACTGTTCAGGCTTCTCCTCGCATGACCGAAATTCCACCGACCGTGCAGCAAAGCTCGAACAAATAGCGTTTCAGCAGACTCACCGAGCGTGGCGGAGGGAACCATTTTCCTCCGCCGCTTCGGTGGACCGCTTGTATTCAGCCCACGGTGCCGGTGCGCTCGCCTGCGCATGATCCCGCGTTTATGAGGACGATTTCGTGCTGTTCCTATGCATCGGAGCAGACGCGGACGACCCTGGCTTAAGTATGCTTTAAGGTATTTTCAGGCACCTTAGTCCTGGAGGTCATGCTTATGCCAAATCGCTTTTATACTCGCGCCCCATTGTGGGGCGCCCTCCTCGCCGCTGCCATCCTTTCAGCAATAGTGACCGTGCCCGCGACGCGAAACCTCGTCGCCAGGGCCCTCGGATCGCTGCGCATGCAAAAAGTGCAGGCGGTGAATGTCGACCTCTCCCCCTTTACGGATCCCAATGCGAATCCCACGCTTCACCAGATGGTCGCGCAGATGATTTCCGACAAAGTAGTCGTGACCCTCAACGAAAGCGACCAGCCCGCGCCTGATTCCGCCACCGCTGCACGTCTGGCCGGTTTCCCCGTGCAGCTTCTGAGTGCGCGAAAAGATTCTCCCAAGCTCGTAGTCGGCGGCGGGCACGCCTTAAACATGACCGTCGATCGCGCCCGCCTGCAGGAAATCGTCAAGGCTTCCGGCCATCCCGAAATTGCGTTTCCCGCTTCGCTCGACAACGCCACGGTTTCCGTGCAGATTCCCCACGAATTGCACGCGCAATACGGCACCTGTCCGCAGCCCGCCACGGCCGGCAACAACATCGCCAATCAAGTGATCGACACGCCCCCTTCCGCCACCCAATACGCTGACTGCGTGCGCCTGACCGAGGGCCCCAGCCCCACCATAAGCGTCCCTGCCGGTCTGGACCTGACCAAGCTCGCCGGAATTGGCCTCGAGGTTGCCGGCATGACTCCGGCTCAAGCCGATCAGTTTTTCCGCACCGTGGATTGGAAGTCGACCCTGACACTCACCGTGCCGCGCCAGTTGCGTTCCTACGAGCAAGTGCAGGTTGGCGACGTCAACGGCGTACTGCTCACAATGGCCGGCCGGCGCGGCCCGGGTTACACGCTCATTTGGGCCAAAAAGGGTATCGCGTACGCCCTCATTGGTTTCGGGGATTCCGGGCAAGCCATCCCGCTGGCGAAGTCCCTCAAGTAACGCACGGGTGCGGGCTCTACTTGGAGCCCGCGTAATAAAGGAGAGCAGCCCCTGCATCGCGCCGATAATTTCACCCCCCATAGTTTCGCCATCGAAACGCAAAATCTGCGCAAGATCTTCGGGGATAAGGTTGCCGTGCGCAACCTGTCTTTGACGGTTCGGCGCGGCGAAATTTTTGGCTTCCTGGGGCCCAATGGCGCCGGGAAAAGCACTTCCATCAAAATGCTGCTGGGCTTGGTGCAGCCCACCGGCGGCCAGGCCTTCGTGCTCGGCGTTCCTTCGAGCGATGTCGAGGTACGCCGCAAAATCGGCTTCCTCCCCGAGGATTTCAGCTTCTATGAATGGCTGACGGCCACCGAACTCCTCCGTCTGCATGGCCGCCTTTCCGGCGTGCCCTCCGCCACCCTGCGCGACCGAGTGCCGGCGCTGATCGATTTGGTCGGCCTTGCGCCGCACCGCGACAAGCGCCTGCAAAATTTTTCCAAGGGCATGCTCCAGCGTATCGGCTTGGCGCAGGCCTTGATTCACGAGCCGGAACTCATTTTTCTCGACGAGCCCACTTCCGGACTCGATCCCATGGGCCGCCGCCTGGTTCGCGATATCATTCGCGCTCAGCGCGAACGCGGCGCCACAGTATTTCTCAATTCCCATTTGCTCAGCGAGATCGAAATCACCTGCGACCAAGTCGTCTTCATCCGCGAAGGCGAAGTCGTTACCAGCCGCGACCTGCGCGCCGCCCGCGAAGACGAAGTCCGCGTCATCGTGCGCGCACGCAAACTTACGCAGGAGGCCGTGGCCGGCCTCGCCGCGTGGTGTACCTCTCCCGCGGCCAATGCCCATGACTTGGCGGATCCCGCTGGTAAAAACAACGACAACGACAACACCCACGAGAACAACGACCAGCGGCTCACCCTCATCGCGCGTTCGAGCGATGCGCTTCCCGATATCCTCCGCCATCTCGTGGCCTCCGGTGCCGACGTTTACCAGTTCACGCCGCAGCGCCTGTCACTCGAAGATCTGTTTGTCAGCGTGATGGGCGAGGATCGGGGATTGTAATGGCCGTCTGGATCATGGCCGCCATCACCTTTCGCGAAGCGGCGCGCAAAAAAATCCTGTGGACCGCGCTGCTCGCGGGAATCGGTTTTCTCGTGGTCTTCAGCATCGGCCTCCATTTGCAGGTCGCCGATTTCGCCATCCACAACGTGCCCCAATTTCTGCGCTACCAGATTCTGAGCGGCATGCTCATGATCGGTCTGTACACCGTCGATCTGCTCGCGGTGGTCATGACCATCCTCACGTCAGTCGATACCATAGCCGGTGAGATTATTTCCGGAACCATTCACGCCATTGCCACCAAACCGGTGGCTCGCTGGCAAATCCTGCTGGGCAAATGGCTCGGCTTTGTAGGTATGCTCGCGGCTTACGTTGTTATTATGTTTGGAGGAACCGTGGCCGTCGCCCACTGGTTCGGAGGCGTGACGCCTCAAAATCCGATCCGCGGCGGCCTGCTTGTGTTTCTCGAATGTCTCATCGCCCTCTCGGTCACTTTCATGTTCGGCACCTGGTTTTCCACTCTGACCAACGGCGTGATCGTCTTGGGCCTCCACGGCCTCGCGTTCATGGGCGGTTGGCTCGAACAAATGAGCGGGTTCACGGAAGGTTCGCGCATCGCCATGGTCGGCATCATATCGAGCCTGGTCATGCCGACTGAAGCCGTTTGGCGTCGCGCCGCATTTGAGATGGAATCGCCTCTGGCCGGTTCGCTGCCGCAGTTTGCCATTTTCTCCGACGTCTCGTTGCCCAGCCCCGCCATGATCGGCTACGCGGGATTTTTCCTCCTCGGTGTGCTGGCCATAGCCACCTACCATTTTCAGCACCGCGACCTTTAAGCCCGGCGCGATCCTCCGTTCGCCTGTGGTGGACATCGCCGATTCCCGAAACCGTCCACGGGATGGAATTTCTGGGCGTCTAACTCCGCGAGCTTCTTTTTAGGAGTAGAATCTGCCGCATGTTGCGCTGCCTTTCATGGCGAGGGATGGCTTTGCGATTCGCTGTTCTGGTGCTCGCCTTCTCGGCGCTTCCCGCTCCCTCGCAGGATCGACCGCCGTCCGAGCAGGAACCGCCCGCCCCCTTTTCCCCCAACAACGTAATCGGGAAGCTTTTCCCGCTGCTGTCCGCTGAGGTATCGAACAAAATCGACGCGCCGCATCTGGGCCTCGCAGCCTGGCAATCTGACCGCAACGCCAATCCCGGCACGCGCGTCACTCTGGGCGTCGAAGTACGTCTTCCCGCCGGTGTGCACGTGTACTCACCCGGCGTGCAGGGGTATAAGCCCATCGAGATGGCCATCACGCCCTCACCTGAAATCGAACTTGCCGCCCTGAATTACCCGCGCGCCAAAATTTTATATTTGCCGGCGATCAAGGAGCGCGTGCCCGTTTTCGAGGGCGCCTTTCGCATCACGCAAGATGTGCTGGTAAGTTCCGCGCCCGAGTTCAGCAAAGCCCTGGGAGAGGCCGGCCGAACGCTGGTCATCAAAGGACAGCTCAAATATCAGGCCTGCGACGCGAAGATCTGTTACGTGCCGGTCACCGTTCCCCTCGAGTGGCAACTGGCCGTGGCGCCGCTCGGCATGCAACGCGCCCCCGCCGAAATTCGCCATAAATAGCGGCCTGCATAAGTCGCGCCCTCTCGAGCGCGTGTGTCTTTATCACGCCGCGGCGTGCTCCTCCGCGAAATCGGCGAGTTCCAGCCGCAGGTTCCCAGCGTTGGTCGCGTAACTCAGCCCCACCTCGAAATCGATGATTTCCGCACGAATTAATTTTTCGATTTCAGCGTCGAAGTACTGCATGCCTTCATCGCTGCCGTCCCGCATCGCGTCGAGCAGCGATTTGCCTTCGCTCTCGCCTTTCTCCACATATTCCCGTGTGCGCATCGTTGATTTCAGAATTTCCAGCACCGCGATCCGGCCCTTGCCGTTGCGGCGCGGCAGCAGCCGCTGCGACACGATGTGCCGGAACGCTTTCGAAAACCGCGTGCGAATCGCCAGTTGGTCGCTCAACGGGAATGATCCCACGATGCGCTCGACGGTTTTCGCGGCGTCCACCGTGTGCAGCGTCGAAAGCACTAAATGCCCGGTTTCCGCCGCTTCCAGCGCGATTTCGATCGTTTCCCGGTCGCGCATTTCCCCCACCAGGATCACCTTCGGCGCTTGGCGCAGCGCCGCCCGTAAGGCCAGCGCAAACGTTGCCGTATCGCTGTGCAGTTCCCGCTGGTGAACCGTCGCTTTCTTGTGATTGTGCAGAAACTCGATCGGGTCCTCGATGGTCAGAATGTGAATCGCCCGCTCGTCGTTCATGCGGTCAACGATAGCCGCCAGCGTTGAAGATTTTCCCGATCCCGTCGGCCCGGTAACTAGCGCAATCCCGTTTCGCAGATGCACCACTTCGTTCAGTTGCGCGGGCAATTCCAAGTCAGCGAATGTAGGTATCTTGTCCGGAATTACGCGCATCACGATGGCATGCGTCCCGCGCTGGCGGAAAATATTCACGCGAAAACGCCCCACCGCCGGCACTGAATAGGACAGGTCCGCCGAGCCGTCCTTCTCGAGTGTTCGTGCCGGATGCTCGTTTGCGCCCATGAGTTCCCGCGCGATCTGCGCGGTATGCACTGGCGTCAGGCGTTCCAGGCCGCGAAACTTCAATTCCACTAAATCGCCGTTGAGTTCCACTTGCGGCGCGTGGCCCGGCGAGAAGATTAAATCGCTTACGTGCCCGCGCCCCTTGAGCATCGCGCCAATCAACTGGGGCGCCGAGAAAGCCGCCTTGGCCTCACTGCCCGCCGCTGTATGGCTGGCCCCTCCAACAAAGGGACTCGCGCCGGCCGTGCCCGCAGGTAGACTCGCGGCGGGCGCGCCTTCTGCGGTCTCTGTGTGCAGTTCCAATTCTGTCCCCATGCGTAACCCTCGAAACCCGTCCCTGCTGGTAGTCCCGTAATCCCGGCGACCGTTCCCGCGCAAAATCTCGCGCGATGCTAATGCACACCGGATACCTAGATCATAGGTGACCGCGGGTCGCACGGTAAGCGCGGAAGCGGATCGATGTGCCGAGCCCGACATGGCCTCGCGCGCACTTTGGGTCCCGGGCGGTCCCGCCCCTCCACGGCCCGGCGGCGCGTGCGCACATCTAATTCCCCGATGCGAAGCACCCAGATATAAGACAATGGTGGGGACGATGAGGGTCACGCCCAGAGGTCACGGTGCCGAGTCCACGCGTGTGGGACGTGGGGGCGGCGTGCGCTCCGGTTCCTACGAAAATCCCGCCGCGCGTGCCGCCGAAAATAAATCCACAACTGGTAAAGCCTCTGGAAAATCCGCCGGTTTCCTCCACCTGCTAACCGAAGTCTGGCCCTTCGTCCGCCCACAGCGTTGGCTTTTATTCCTGGGCTTTGGCCTCATGGCCATTAACCGCGTAGCCGGACTCGCGCTCCCCGCATCCACGAAATTCCTGGTCGACAACGTTGTTGGCAAACGCCAGGTGCACCTGCTCGGCCCCTTGGCGCTCGCCATTTTGGCCGCTACCGCGATTCAGGGCGTGACCTCCTACACGCTCACGCAGCTATTATCCAAGGCCGCGCAGCGCATGATTGCCGACCTGCGCCGCCAGGTGCAGGCCCACATCGGCCGCCTGTCCATCGCCTTTCACGACGCCAATAAAACCGGCGCCCTGGTCACGCGCATCATGAGCGACGTTGAAGGCCTCCGCAACCTCATCGGCACCGGCCTGGTGGAATTCGTCGGCAGCGTTATGACCGGCATTTTCGCCCTCATCGTTCTCCTGCGCATCAGCGCCTTTATGACCAGCATCGCCTTCGCGATTCTCGTCGGCTTCGGCATCGCGCTTAACCGCGCCATCGGCATGATTCGGCCCATCTACCGCGCGCGTTCCAGGCTCAACGCCGAAGTCACCGGCCGCCTCACCGAATCGCTGGCCGGCGTTCGCGTCGTCAAGGGCTACCATGCCGAGGATCGTGAAGAGGGCGTCTTCGCCGGCGGCGTCCAGCGCCTGCTCGAAAATGTCTTGAAGACGCTCACCGCCACCTCGGTCATGAGCCTCTCCGCCACCGTGCTCCTGGGCGTCGTCAGCGCTCTCATCATGTATCTCGGCGCCCGGCGCATCCTCTCCGGCGCGATGTCGCTCGGCACCTACGTCGAGTACGTCGCCTTTCTGGCCATGTTGATCGCCCCCGTGTTTCAAATCGTCAATATCGGCACGCAGCTCACCGAAGGCATGGCCGGCCTCGAGCGCACCCGCGAAATCCTGCGCGAAAATCGAGAGGATGCCGACCCGCGCCGCACCGTGGCCATTCCTCCGGTAACCGGCGAAGTTACCTTTGAAGATGTGAGTTTTGCCTACAATGAAGGCAAACAAGTTCTCTACGATGTGAGTTTCCTCGCTCCTCCGGGCAGCGTCACCGCCCTGGTAGGCCCCTCGGGCGCCGGCAAGTCCACCATCATCGGCTTGATCGCCGCGTTCCACGTGCCCACTTCCGGGCGCGTTCTGGTTGACGGCGTGGACCTCTCCACCGTTCGGCTCGACAGCTATCGCGTGCAGCTTGGCGTCGTTTTGCAGGACACCTTCCTGTTCGACGGCACGATACGCGAAAATGTCGCGTTTTCCCGCCCCTCCGCCACCGAACAGGACATCCTCGCCGCCTGCCGCATCGCCCGCGTCGACGAATTCGCCGAATCCTTCCCAGAAAAATATGACACCATCGTCGGCGAACGTGGCGTCAGGCTTTCCGGAGGTCAGCGCCAGCGCATCTCCATCGCCCGCGCCATTCTGGCCGATCCCCGCATCCTGATTCTCGACGAAGCCACCTCCAGCCTCGATTCCGAATCCGAAGCCTTGATTCAGGAGGGCCTCTCCTACCTCATGCGCGGCCGCACCACCTTCGTCATCGCCCACCGCCTCTCCACCATCCGTCGCGCCGACCAGATCCTCGTCGTCGAAGGCGGCAAGATCATCGAACGCGGCACCCACGAGGTCCTCTACGCTCTCGGTGGCCGCTACTTCGAGCTCTATACCAAGCAGCACGGGTTGCAGGCCAATCTCTTCCTCGCCCCGGGCGAAGGCGACTCGGTTCCCGCGGACTCCGCGCGAGGCGCCACCCCCGACGGCTCTCGCGGCGATGAACGCGATGAAGGCAGCCTCCGCAGCGGCGGCCGTGACGGCACAGATGATGGTAAAAACGGCGGTGGCAACACCGATAGCAATACCCGCAAAGACGAAGACGAGCCCAGCATCGCTCGCGCCGCCAGGCTCCTTCGTGGCACCCAATCGTAAGGCCTCACGCTTGAATCTCACACTATCGCAGCGGACTCTCCCGCGCGAAGCGGTCGCAACGGGTGCGGCTCTACTTGCAGCCCGCGCAAATACGGGTGCGGGCTCTACTTGGAGCCCGCGCAAATAAACGACGGCGGCGATAGCAGGCAGATTTTCCTGCCTTACCATCGCCGCCCAGTTTCGATCGCTCCCTTGAGCAGCTTTCTTATTTAGCAGCCTAGCGAACTTACGCGCAGCTTGCCGCACGTCAGCAAGATCGTCGCGGGTAGCCCCAATGAAAGCAACGCCCAAGTGCCGGGTTCCGCGAGAAGGCCCCCACCGTTCCGGCCCGTGTCTCCAGAGCCTACCCCATTGCCGCCATTGGGCAGGGTGATGGTCACGCTGCCGTTGTAGCCGTTGGTGCTTTCGGTGCAGGTATTTGACACCACGTTCGGAGTTCCTGAGGTCTTGGCGGGATTGTTTCCGGCAAATGTCACTGCTGTGCCTGCTGCGGTGTCAGTGAACGCTCGACCCGATATCGGCGAGCGTGAGCCTTTACGATGGGCTGCTCGAAGCAGCCGGGCGGCGCGAGCAACACGTTTCTAGCCAATTGAAACGCACATCGGAATCAACGCTGATTTCTAGCAAAATGTCCGGCCATCCGTTTTGCTTTCACCGGCGTGCTATTACCCGCCGGCTGATCTGGATCGCCTTGCATCAGTACTTTTCAAGCGCGCATCTTCGATACGATTGCTCTTTCTCGAACGCATCCCTCGCGCGGGAGCGGATTCGACCGTCGAGTTTGCCGGCTTTGGTTGGCATGAAATCGGCGCTTGGCGATTCTGATTATTCGATGGCTCGCACATTGCCATGCACAAGTTTCCCGCGGCCGTTTCGCACCCGCAGTCACAAAACGTTTTCGTTTCCATGCGCCTGCCCGGCAACGTGTCATGCGCTCGCCCGGGCAATACCCCGAGCAGCAGGAGCGCCCACACCACCTGCCTCAGCCAGAATATTTTCGCGTGGTGAAAGCCGGAGCCGTTCCCATTCCGCATGCCCCATTGTCATTGCGCCTTTGGCCCCGGCCTATGGCCCCTCGGTCCTGTTTTCGGCTAATCTAAAGTCATAGGCGTTCTAGCTCAGCTAGTTCGTACTAGCACTGAACTTTGCAGCTCCTTCGGTAAGCGGCGTGACTCGGTCGTTCCACAGCCGTGCATATCCTGAATATTCCGCCATGAGCCGGAAGTCCGACCCTGCCATCCTACAGCCTCGAATGCAACAGAATCTCTTCTTCGATGGCCCGCGCCCCTTGTGGTGAAAGATCGAGGAACTCCACTCCAATTCCCACCCCTACCAGGCAATACCGCACCTCCGAACGCGCCGAGATTTCCACCCCGCTGCGCGTCAAGCGGAACCGCACCTTCAGCACCGAACCTTCCGGGAACCGTTTCGCCGTATTGATGAACATTCCTTGCAGGCTGATGTCCGGCGGCCGCACCAAGATATCTTCACTGCGTCCTTCATAACTTAAAGAGAGCTCCCGCAGGTGCGGAAAACGCACGCCACCGCGCGACGATTTCACTTCTCCTGCCTTCCGCCGCGTTTTCATCGCTGCGCCTCGCCTTGTCCGATCAGTTCCGCGGTAGTGGTTCCGTTTTTCGGCCGTTCTCTTTCCGCAAGTCGGGAAGCGCCGCAGAATGGACAGAAATGAAATGCCGGTCCCAGCGTGCGCCCGCACGATCCGCACTCCGTAGCCAAACCCACCGCTTCGAGAGGCACGATGCGCAGCACTTCGTCTATGGTCGTGATTCCGGCCCGCACTTTTTCAAACGCGTCTTCCTGCATCAATTTGAACCCTCGCGCACCGGCTGCTTGCCGGATCGCATTTATTTCGCAGCCCTCCCGTATCGCTCCTCGCACCGCCTCATCCACCACCAGCAACTCGTATACCCCCACGCGTCCTCGGAATCCCGTCCGGCCGCAAAGATCGCAGGCCCCCGGCGTCCACTCCGTCTCCACGGGCTCAACGATGCCCATCTCCGCCAGCCGCGTTCGGAACGCGGCGCTGGCCGCGGCTTCGGTCCGGCAAACACACAGTTTGCGTATCAGCCGTTGGGCCATGATGCCCGCCAGCGAGGCCGCCATCAGGTAAGCCGGAACGTCCAGATCGAGCAGCCGCACGATCGCCGATACGCTGTCATTTGTGTGCAAGGTTGAAAGCAAAAGGTGCCCGGTCTGGGCCGCCTTCATGGCAATTTCCACCGTCTCGCGGTCGCGGATTTCCCCCAGCATGATCACATTCGGATCTTGCCGCAGAATCGACCGCAAACAGCTTGCAAACGTCAGGCCCGCGCGCACGTTCACGTGCACCTGGTTGATCCCCGGCAGCACGTATTCCACCGGATCCTCCACCGTAATAATGTTCACTGATGGCTTGCGCAACACGTTCAGTGCCGCGTAAAGCGTGGTGCTTTTGCCTGACCCTGTGGGCCCCGTCACCAGCAGCATGCCCTGCGGCAGTGCCAGCAGCCGCAACAAATCCCGTTCGATGGCGGCCGGCAATCCCAGGTGCGCGAATGTGGGCGGCGCTGCTTGTGAATCCAGCAGCCGCATCACCACCTTCTCGCCGTACTGGGTTGGCAGCGTCGATACCCGTACGTCCAGGTGCCGCCCGCGAACCGAAACCATGAAGCGCCCGTCTTGCGGCGCCCGCCGCTCCGCGATGTCCATGTCGGAAAGAATCTTGATGCGCGAAGCCAGGGAATTTTGCAAGGCGCGCGGCACACGTTGCAGGTCCCGCAGCACCCCGTCCACCCGCAGCCGAACAACCGTTTCATCTTCCTGCGGCTCGATGTGTATGTCGCTCGCTTCCTGCTCCACCGCCGCTTGAATTACTTCTGACACCACCCGCACCGCCGGCGTGCGTTTATTGAGCAGCTCCGCCTGCACCTCTTGGAACGCGTCCTTGGTGGCCTGCCGGGAACTCATTGAGAAAAACTCGATTTTCCCCCGTTCGTCCCCCGGCCGCCGCTCCGCGTCTTCGCTTTCTCCCTCAGCTTCCCCCGCGTCCTTCGCTGTTTTTTTATAATATTTCGCGATTCCGCCCACAATTTCGCTGCGAAAACCGAACCTGACCTCGATGTGGGCGCCCGATGTAAAGCTCAGATCATTGAGCAGTGACAAATTCTGCGGGTCGGCCATGATCACCGTCAGCCGCTGATTTTTTAACTCCACTGGCAGCGCGCAACAGCGCTCGGCTAACGCCCGGGAAATCGCTTTCAGCGCCTCCGGTGTCGGCCGGATTGACGCGCAATCCAGGTACGGTACATGCGTCACCTCTTCCAGCGCCGAACTTAGGTCGTCTTTTGTTACCAGGTCGCGCTCGAGCAGCAGCTCGCCCAGCCGAACCAACTTGTGCGGCTGATCGGAGATCGCCTCAGACAAGTCCTTCGCCGATATCTGGCCGCGCTCCCGTAGCACTTCGCCAAGTTTGCGTTTTGCCATTAATTTTGTAGCCCGCATGCTCCCCGAACCTCACCTGAAACGGGGCACGTCAAGCGCCAAAACCGCATCCGCGCCAACTCCCTCAAACACAAGGTAATTTCCTGCTCTGTAGCCGTGCCGTCCCCAATCGGCTCACAGTGAAATTCCAGTTTGGAACTCACCTTACGATGGTCACTCAGCATTCCCTCACTCAAACCCTCATTCGAGCCAGCTTCGCGGCGTGCCCTCGGTCCCGCGCGAAATTGCCACGCTTACGCGCACGGGTGTTCGTTAACGGTAGGCCGAGAAGCCAAGATGGAAATCCCGGCTCGCTGAAAAGCACAAATTAGGAGGACTTAATGCCAGGTGTAAAAAACGTAGTACTCGTCCACGGCGCTTGGGCCGATGGCTCCAGTTGGTCCAAGCTTATCCCGCTTCTGGAGGCCAAAGGGCTGCATGTCGTAGCCGTCCAGAATCCTCTCAGCTCGATTGCCGATGATGTGGCCTCGACCAATCGCATGATCAAAGCGCAGGACGCCCCGGTGCTGCTGGTTGGTCATTCCTACCGTGGCTCGGTCATCACCGAGGCCGGCAACAATCCGAAAGTCGCGGGACTGGTTTACATCGCTGCGTTCGCGCCCGACCAAGGCGAGACCCTCGGCAGCAGAAATACCTACTTCTTTTCGCCAGGCCGGTAATACAGACATGATCCGGCAAATGACAAACCGCGCAGGAAGTCGCTGGCCTCGCGCAACTCCATTTAGGGCCCGCGAGGCCCGCGGGAATGAATTCATTCCCTTCGTCCCTCGCAGTGGCACTGTCGGGCTGGAGCTTCAGTACGCCCGCGTCATTCCCGCTCCGGGAATGGTCGGCCGGAGAAAGATTCCTATCGGGAATTCCCCGCGAACTAGAATTTCCGGCGGCGATCAAATAACAGCAGCGAAACAATTTATTGCGCCAAAGGTTTCAGTTCGTTTGGCGCGCCATGTGCTCCTACACAGTCCGCGTGCATTCTGACGACGATCCTTGCCGGAATGGTCAGCGAGAGGGAAGGGGCTCGCTGGCCAAACTAGCTCGGATCGCCCCACCTGCCTCTGAGAGGGAAGCTAGGATGGATGACCCCACGCCCCGGCCCAAAACGGCTGGGAAACGGAATGCACTCACAGGGCTCTCGTCCCCAAGCGAGAGCCCTTTCTCTTTTTTATTAAGGTTAGTTATTTATCGCCACGGTGCCTGAATTATTCAAACGCAAGTGCAATGCGTATGGCTAGTTCGTCTGCGCGGCCAGCAACTCTTCGATTCAGTTTTCATTGCTATCGCGTAGATCAGGACAGACGTGAACTTACCGTACCTTATGGCGAATACAAAGCGAATACTTTATGCTATTCTTATGGCCGTGGACGAATGGCGGAAACGGATGCTCGCAATTCTCAGCGCCATCTTGGTGAGTCCTCGCCTAGAAGATGCGGCATGGAACCGCAATAGGCGCCGCTAAACACACCGTGCGAGTGTGATCTCAAACATGAAACAAAACGCTGTGGAAATCAGGATAGTCGCACTTGATTCATGCCCTTACTCAATGTAGAAAGGTTATGCTCAACGTGAAAACGGTTCCTCCACAGGCATTCACGGATTTTTCCGGTCTTTCAGGTACATACTCGACGATTCTCATTGATCCGCCGTGGCGCTTCCTGAATCGCACGGGCAAGGTTGCCCCGGAACACCGCAGATTGCACCGCTACAAAACCATGAGTTTTGAAGATATCGGTGCCCTGCCGGTGCGAAGATACGCCAGCGAGAAAGCTCATCTATACATGTGGTGCCCTAACGCTCTTCTCTTAGAAGGTTTAACAATAATGAAACAGTGGGGCTTCACATATAAAACGAACGTTGTCTGGTACAAGATTCGCAAAGATGGAGGTCCAGACGGACGTGGGGTCGGTTTTTATTTTCGGAACGTTACAGAGCTTGTGCTTTTTGGCATACGGGGGTCTATGCGGACGCTTGCGCCGGGAAGGCGGCAAGTTAATATCATCATGACACGAAAGGAAGAGCACTCAAGAAAGCCGCGCGATGTGTACCGCATTATTCAGCAATGCAGTCCCGGTCCATACCTAGAGCTATTCGCACGAGAGCGGGTAGAAGGTTGGACGCAGTGGGGTGACCAAGTGGATTCCTACCAGCACATAAGACCGAACCACAGAGGGTATAGCTGGGCAGATCGTCGTGCCGAGCGTAAACAAGTTCAACTGTTTTCGTTGTAGCAGTTCATTCCCATTCCTACGAGGAGTAGCGGGCATCCGCCGGCACCACCGGCATCCACCTTCGGAATGAGTTTATTCCAGTGTGTCGTCGAATTCCCGTAGGATTTGCCCTTTTTTAGTTTATCGAACAATTTTTGAAGTTCCCAGAGTCGCGTGATTATCACACCCACAGAGAGCACCCGCATTTCCCACAGTAGCCGGAAATTGTTTAGGTCACGGTCATAAAACTCTGTCTTGTTGTTCCATTCAACTTCCACGCCGACGCGATTCTTAAAATTGTCGATTTTGTGAGTTGGTATCGGGATTGGTTTTTTATCGACCGTGATATTGATGTCGAAACGTTTTTCTGTCCATTTGCGGGCACCGAGGAAACCATCGATAGCAATGGGGATTGGGGAGCGCCCACCACCTGGAGTGAGTACGTCTGATTTCTTGAGCCAAAAGGTTTTTAGGCAAAGAAGAATATCGTTAAATTCTTCTGCGAAATCAGTCGCCAGTATGCTTGTAGCGTGATGGCGCTCGTCGAATTTGTATCGCTTGTGCAGAGCGTCCGGTATTAGGTCTAATGCCATGCGCCCTTCAGAACGGATTACTTACGGGCGGATGATGAAGAAGTGCAACCAAGAAAACAAGGTACATGGACGGGGCTTTGTCGTTTTTCACAACCTGTCCGCGATCTGCAAAGCCCACGATCCCCATAGTGCTAGAATCCGCGCGAGACCGATCCCAATCATGTGTGCCCCTTTAACTGTCCGCTAAACTCTGCGCTCCACCGCGATTCGCGCCTGCCGCAGCACGTGCTCCACTTCGCTTTCCGTCAACCGCGAAGCGTCGTATTCAAATCGAATTCGATTCAACTGCTCGTCCACGTGAAATCGCCGCAGCCCGTACGTATTGGCGAAGAGGCCCAAAGCGCGCAGTTGCTCGGGCCGCAGGGGAGTCTGCAATTCGTAGGTTACTTCCACCAGAGTCATGCCTGACTATACCGCATTCCCATTCACCGGCGAACGCTCGACCGCTCGCCGCGGTTTCGAATGGCCGTGGAACGCCCGGCCATTCGAATACCTAATTAGTAAATATATGTAGCCCACAGGTATTAAGTATGGTACTATGTAGCTGACGAGGACCCGCCTTATCCTGGTTCAAGCGTCCCGGTTTAGGCATCCAAGTTTTGCTTACCTGGCTCCGGGCCTTGGCCACCCGAGCATTTCCTTAATGTAGCTCGGCTCGTCCTGGCACACCCCGCCGGGCGACCCGAGGCTTTTAGTATGGGGAGTCAAAGTCATGCTGCCACCATCAAAAAAACGCTCAATCGTTGCGGTCTCTGCCAATCTGCCTTTCATCGTTGACCCGGCAGGCACGGAAACGCACAGAATCGCGCGTTACAACCCTCGTAAAATGAATAATATACAAATGCCTAATTCACTAACAGACATGGAATCAGACAGATCCAAACGCCTGGGGGGTGTCGGGAGGACTGTTAAAGAAATTCGAGTGCCATCCCCCCGAATACCAAAATCATGGGTGGCCGTGTAATGGAGCGAGACCCTGTCTGCGGCATGCAAGTCGACCCCGCCAGAGCCCCCGCACGCGCCGAGCATGCCGGCCATGCCTATTTCTTCTGCTGCCCCGGCTGCGCCCAAAAATTTCAGCTTGACCCTGACGAGTACCTGTCCCCGCGCCCCGCATCTCCCCCGGCGTCTCTCGTCGTTCTCGGCGCGCCACCCCCGCCTCCCGCGATGACCGCGACGAGCCCCGCGTCGTCAATCGATGGCTCGTCGATCTCTTCTACGGCGCCCGTCGCGACCGCGCCACCCACTCCTCGAGCCGGCTCCGCGCCCGCTGAATACACCTGCCCCATGCATCCCGAAGTCGTCGCGCCGGGTCCTGGTAGTTGCCCCATCTGCGGCATGGCGCTTGAGCCGCGCGCCGTCTCGGTCGAGGAAGCTCCCAACGACGAATTGATTTCCATGACCAGGCGCTTCTGGTTCAGCGTAGCCGCCACCGTGCCGCTCCTGCTGGTGGCCATGGCGGGCTCGCTTCTTCCGGCAGCATGGGCGAGCGGCATATTCTCCTTGCGCGGCCGCGAATGGCTGGAGCTCGTTTTGGCCACGCCCGTGGTCCTGTGGGCGGGAGTGCCATTTTTCGAGCGTGGCTGGACCTCGCTCCTGACCCGCCAATGGAACATGTTTACGCTGATCGCCATCGGGACCGGCACGGCCTACGCCTACAGCGTGCTGGCAACCGTTGCTCCGGGCATTTTCCCGGCGGCATTTCGCGGCGCGGGCGGCGAAGTCCCCGTATATTTTGAGGCCGCTGCCGTCATCATCACTCTCGTCCTGCTCGGTCAGGTACTCGAGTTGCGCGCACGCAGCCGCACCTCCAAAGCGCTGCGAAGTTTGCTCCGCCTTTCCCCTATGACGGCGCATTTGCTGGTAGAGAATGGCACCGGCGGCAGCTCTGAGAGCGATGTGCCCCTCGAAAGCGTAACTCACGGCGATCGCCTGCGCGTGCGTCCCGGCGAACGCATCCCCGTCGATGGCGTCGTCCTCGATGGCGGAAGTTCGGTTGACGAGTCCCTGCTGACCGGCGAGCCTCTCCCCGTTGAAAAGCGCCCCGGCGATCGCGTCACCGGCGGTACCCTCAACGGGTCCGGTAGTTTCGTCATGCGCGCCGAGCGGGTGGGCAGCGAGACATTACTCGCGCGCATCGTGCAAATGGTTAGCGACGCTCAGCGCACTCGCGCCCCGATTCAACGTCTCGCCGACGTGGTCTCCTCTTATTTTGTTCCGGCCGTAGTTCTCGCCGCCCTGGCCACATTTCTCGTCTGGGCGCTCGCCGGGCCGCAGCCGCGCCTCGCCTACGCGCTCGTCAACTCCGTCGCCGTCCTGATCGTTGCCTGCCCCTGCGCGCTCGGACTGGCTACTCCTATGTCCATCATGGTGGGAGTAGGACGCGGCGCAAGCGCCGGCGTGCTGGTAAAAAACGCCGAGGCCCTCGAAATTCTCGAGAAGGTGGACACGCTCGTCGTGGATAAGACGGGCACCCTCACGGAAGGAAAGCCGCGCGTCGCCTCCATGCGCTTGGTTGCGGACGGCCCCATCAAGAGCGAGCAAGATTTTCTGAGAATCGCCGCGAGCCTCGAGCGTGCCAGCGAGCATCCCTTGGCCGGAGCCATTCTCGCGGCCGCCGCCGAGGCAAAATTGACCCTCGCCGAGCCCCGCGAATTTCGCTCCTTTGCCGGTCGCGGAATTTCCGCCCGCATAGTCCAAACAGGTGTCGCCGGAAGCGCTTCACCCGCGGAAACCGCGGCTGTTCTCGGGAATGCCGAATTATTCGCCGAGCGGAAAATCCCGCTTGGCGCTCTCGCCGATACCGCGGAAGTCCTGCGCCGCGAAGGCCACACTGTCGTGTTTATCGCTGTCGATAATCGCGCCGCCGGCCTGATTGCCGTGGCCGACCCTATAAAAGACTCCGCGCAGCAGGCGATTGGCGAGCTTCGTAAGGAAGGCGTGCGCGTGGTCATGCTCACCGGCGACAACCGCACGACCGCGGACGCCGTGGCGCGGCGGCTGGGAATCGAAGAAGTGGAAGCGGAAGTGTTGCCCGATCAAAAGCTAGATGTGATTAAACGCCTGCAGCAGCAGGGCCGCATCGTCGCCATGGCCGGCGATGGCATCAACGATGCTCCCGCGTTGGCCCAAGCCCAGGTAGGCATTGCCATGGGCACCGGCGCCGACGTAGCCCTCGAGAGCGCGGGTATCACCCTGCTGCACGGCGATCTGCGCGGCATCGTGCGCGCCCGGCGCCTCAGCCGCGCAACGATGCGCAACATCCGCCAGAATCTTTTCTTTGCTTTTGTCTATAACGCGCTGGGAGTTCCGCTCGCCGCCGGTGTTCTGTTTCCCGCATTTGGACTGCTGCTCAATCCCATGATCGCGAGCGCCGCGATGAGCTTCAGCTCAGTTTCGGTGATTTCTAACGCGCTCCGGCTGCGCAAAGCCCCTTTATGAAGTGCCCTTTATGAAGTGTTGCTGTGGCTTAGTGGAGCATTCGCTAGGACTTCATCCGCAGCAGCGTATCGATCGACGACGTCAACTCCGGGCTGCTCCAATCCTGGGGCCCGACGATTTTCCGCGCAATGTGCCCATCGCGGCTGATGATGTAAGCCTCGGGAAACGCCAATGTTCCATAAGTGGCGGCAATCTTCTTGGTCGGATCGCGATAGGTCGGAAAGCTTACGTGTTGATCGGTGAGGAACTTTGCGTATGCCGCCGGGTCATCATCCTCGCTGACGCCCACCACCACGCCGCCCTGCGCGGCAATGCGCTGCTGCGAGCGCGTTCAGCGCCGGCAACTCTTCCACGCATGGCGCGCACCACGACGCCCAGAAATCGAGCACCACTACCTTGCCGCGCAGGTCCGCCAGCCGCACTGGGCGCCCGTTCATCTCCAACATGAAATCCGGAGCGCCGCGCCCCGCCACGCTGGGCTCTCCTTGCCGGTAGCTCGGCATCGCAAATACGTACACCACCGCAATCGCCACCAGCAAGCCGGCCCAGCCGAGGATTTTTCCCTTCATCGATACGCTCTCGCCTTCCCTTATGATAGCCGCATCGTGCCCGCAGACCAAACCGTATCGCGTGCTCGCCGCATGCGGGGCGCGCCATATCCGCAATCGTTCCGGTGCGCAATGAAGAAGCCAACATCGCCCGCGCGGTGGCTTCGCTGGCTGCCCAGCCGGAGATCACCGAAGTCCTGGTGGTCAACGACGGATCGACCGACGGCACTGCCGCAGTGCTCGCGCAGCTCGCCGCCGCCGAGCCGAAGCTGCGCGTGCTTAACGCGGGCCCGCTTCCCGAAGGCTGGGTGGGGAAAAATCACGCCGTATGGCACGGCGCGCAACAAGCCGTCGGCCAGTGGCTGCTGTTCACCGATGCCGACGCAGTGCACCTGCCGGGCTCGGCCGCGCGAGCGCTCGGCGATGCGGCACGTTTTGGCGCCACCATGATCTCGTATTCGCCCGAGCAGGAAATGCACTCCTGGTGGGAACGTGCGCTGATTCCTTTCGTTTACTGCCGCCTGTCGCAACTGTATCCCTACAAAGTCGTGAACGATCCGCGGTCCTCGATCGCCGCCGCGAATGGCCAATACCTCCTGATTCGGCGCGATGCGTACCAGGAAATCGGAGGCCACGCCGCAGTATGCGGCGAAGTGTTGGAAGATGTGGCGCTCGCGCGGCGGGCGCGCGCCGCGGGCGTGCCGCTGTACTTCGCCGCCGATGCGGGGATCGCGCGCGTCCGCATGTATGCCACTTTCGGCGCCATGTGGGAAGGCTGGACGAAAAACCTCTCTCCGCTGGCGAAGATGGCAGGGCAGGGAATCACTCGCGAACTGCTTTCGGTAATCCCGTGGATTCCACTGGCCTGCCTGGCGCTCGCGCCGTTGCGGCCGATCTTCGGCGCGCTGGGAATTTTGCTGCTCGCGGGAAGGCATGCCAGCTACGCTGCCATGCTGCGCCGGAATCGTTTGCCGGTCTCTAGCGTCGTATACTATGTAGTGGGCGTCGCGCTGTATTGCGCGGCCTTGCTGGTTTCCGACTGGCGCTACGCACGCGGCAAGGTTACCTGGAAGGGCCGCGAATACCCGGTGGCCCCGGACGCGTAAAGAGTCGCGTAAAGATTCCATGGTTTATTTAACGCGTAAAATTGAATTTTCAGCTTCGCATCTCTACCACAACCCGGCCTTCTCCGCCGAGGAGAACCGCCGCGTTTTCGGCAAGTGCAACAACCCCAACGGGCACGGCCACAATTACGTGCTCGAAGTCACCGTCGGCGGCGAACCCGATCCCGCCACCGGCATGGTGCTCGATCTCAAACAGCTCAAGGAAATTCTCGAGCGCGAAGTGATGGAGCGCATGGATCACCGCTTCCTGAATTACGAAGTGGCGGAACTCGCCGGCCAAATTCCCACCTGCGAAAATATCGCCGCGGTGATCTGGCGGCTGCTCGATCCTAAAATTAACGCCCAGGCCGGCGGCGGGCGTTTGGCGCGGGTGCGCCTGTGGGAAACCCCGGACCTGTACGTCGATTGCTACGGCGCCCGCGCAGCAGACGACGGCGCCCGAGCAGGTGACTCCCACCGCGCGGATGGCGCCAGCCCCGCGAATGGAGACGAAGTCGCGCGATGAAACTCGAATTGACGCGCCGCTACGCCTTCTCGGCCTCGCACCGCCTGCACAGTGCGGCATTGGCCGACGCCGAGAACCAGCGCATCTACGGCAAGTGCAATAACCCCTTCGGGCACGGGCACAACTACGTGGTCGAAGTGACGGTAACGGGCGCAGTCGATCCGGCCACCGGCATGATTGCGGATTTGACCGAGCTCGATGCCTACGTTACCCGCGAGGTGCTCGAGCCTTTCGACCACACCTACCTCAACAAGGATGTCGCGGCGTTCCGCGCGGTGGTGCCGACCACGGAAAACCTGTGCATCGAGATTTTCGAGCGCTTAAAAACATTTCCCGGCGCACGCCTGGCCCGCATTCGGCTCGAAGAAACGGGCCGCAACAGCTTCACCTATGCCGGGGAATCGAATGGGAGCGGATCATGAGCGATAAGATCGAGCGCGCCGATGAGCTGGAGCTGGCGGAAGAGCCTTCCGAGGAAGACGGACAGAGCATCGCCGATGCCATGCGCCGGGTGCTGGCGGAGATCGGCGAAAACCCCCATCGCGAAGGATTGCGGCGCACGCCGGAGCGGTTCGAGCACGCGCTGCGCTTTCTGACCAGCGGCTACGGACAGGATCCCGAGAAGCTGCTCAACGGCGCGATGTTCAACGTCTGCTACGACCAGATGGTGGTGGTGAAGGATATCGAGCTGTTCAGCCTGTGCGAGCATCACCTCCTGCCGTTTTTCGGGAGATGCCACGTGGCCTACATTCCCAACAAAAAAGTGGTGGGCCTGTCAAAAATTCCGCGCCTGGTAAACATGTTCTCGCGCCGATTGCAGATTCAGGAGCGGCTCACGGCGCAGATTGCCCAGGCGATTCAAAAGTGCATCGATCCGCTGGGCGTCGGGGTGGTCATTGAGGCGCGGCACTTGTGCATGATCATGCGCGGCGTCCAAAAGCAGAGGTCGGAGGCGGTCACCAGCGCCATGCTCGGCGCGTTTCGCGAAAATCTTCAGACGCGCGAAGAATTCCTTTCCCTGATCGGCCATCGCCATTCCTGAAATGCCCATGCCTGCACGCGCGTCTAAAACGCGCGCGCCGCGTCCGCGCAACGCAGCCAAAAAGAAAATTTGTCTACGGCCGCGGCAAGGCGTGTGATAGGCTAGGCGGGTCGAAGAGAAGAAGAATAAGAGCATAGAAAGGGTCTGACGGAGAGGGACTTGAGAGAAGCTAAGTCAGCGTTAATCGAGCTGTATCGGACCCACGTGAAGGATACCGGCTCGCCAGAAGTGCAAATTGCATTGCTCAGCGAGCGTATCAACTACCTGACTTCGCACTTAAAGTCGCACATGAAAGACCATGCGTCGCGTCGCGGATTGATCATGATGGTCAACCGGCGCCGCCGATTGCTGGATTACCTCAACCGCCGGGACCCAGATCGGTATCGCGAGATTGTCGAGCGCCTCAGTTTGCGCAAGTAGCGGCAGGGCCTGGCAGCCCGGGCATCCGCTTCCCAAACAATTCAGAACGCTCGCGGCAGAGCGCGCGCTTAGGGTAAGCCTCCGGCCAACCGCCGGCTTGGCGATTCTCTAGGCTTTTTCGGCGTCACCGGAAGTTCGCGCAAAGCACTCCTCGCCCGCCCTTCTTTTTTCCTTCTCCGGCAAGCACGCATTCTCAATCGCAAAAGAGCCGCTGCCGCATTGCGCGGCGCGGCGAAAGGAAGAGAAGTTATGTCGCAGCCAGCTCCACATCAGGTAGCCGTCGAAATCGGAGGACGTACCCTCACGCTCGAAACCGGAAAATTGGCCAAGCAGGCCAACGGCGCCGTTCTGGCGAAATATGGAGACACGCAGGTCCTGGTAACCGCGTGCATGGAAACACGGCAAAATGAAAGAGATTTCCTGCCGCTGACGGTGGATTACCGCGAGTACACCTACTCGGCGGGCAAAATTCCGGGCGGATTTTTCAAGCGCGAAGGCCGTCCTTCGGAGCGCGAAATTCTCACCTCGCGCCTGATCGACCGCCCGCTGCGGCCGCTGTTCCCCGAGGCCTGGCGCAATGAAACGCAGATCGTGGCGATGGTGCTTTCCGCCGATAGCGAGAACGATCCCGACGTGATTGCGGTGACCGCGGCCTCGGCGGCCGCCTTCATTTCCGATCTGCCATTTGAGAAGCCCATCGCCGCGGTGCGCATCGGGCTGCTCGAGGGACGCCTGGTCGCGAATCCCACCGTCGAGGAGCAAAAAAAGAGCCTGCTGAACATCGTGATCGCCGGCAGCGAGGAAGCCATCGTCATGGTGGAGGCCGGGGCGCTCGAAGTCTCCGAAGACACGGTCGCGGAGGCGCTGGCGTTTGGACACGAGCAGGTGCGGCGCATCATCGCCGCGATTCGCGAACTGCACGGGCAGCTCAATCCCATAAAGGTGGTGGTGCCGCCGTTGCCGTTTGACGAGGCGCTGGCCGGCCAGATCGAGCAGAAATTCGGTGCGCGCCTGCACGACGCGCTCGATACCGCCAAGCATCCGAAAAAAGAAAGCTATCACCTGGTCGACGAGATCAAGAAGGAAATCCTCGCCGCCATTCCCGAGGAAGACGAAGATCGCCGCAAGCTCGCCGCCCGCGCCTTCGAGCGCCTGCGCGAGAATTTCTTCCGCGACGATATCCTGCACCACCAGCGCCGCCCCGACGGCCGCGCCTTCGACCAGATCCGCAAGATCACCTGCGAGACGGGGTTACTTCCACGCGTGCACGGGTCGGCTTTGTTTACCCGCGGCGAAACGCAGGCGCTCGCGACGCTGACCCTCGGCACCAAGGAAGACATGCAGCGCCTCGATCTGCTGTTCGAGACCGACACGTTCAAGCGTTTCATGCTGCACTATAATTTTCCGCCGTTCTCCGTCGGCGAAGTGAAATTCCTGCGCGGCCCCGGACGCCGCGAAATCGGGCACGGCGCGCTGGCGGAACGTGCGCTGGTGAACCTGCTGCCTCCCGAAGCCGATTTTCCCTACGCCATGCGCCTGGTTTCCGACATCCTCGAATCGAATGGCTCCTCCTCCATGGCCACCGTGTGCGGAGGCTCGCTCGCGTTGATGGATGCCGGCGTTCCGATGCGCTCAGCCTGCGCGGGAATCGCCATGGGCCTGGTGATCGAAGGAAGCCACGCCGCGGTGCTGACCGACATCGCCGGCGCGGAAGATCACTACGGCGACATGGATTTCAAAGTCGCGGGCACGCGCACCGGAATCACCGCGCTGCAGATGGACATCAAAGTGGGCGGCATCAGCGTGCCACTCATGCGCCAGGCGCTCGAGCAGGCGCGCAAAGCCCGGCTCGAAATCCTGGACATCATGGACCGCACGCTGACCGAGCACCGCGGCACTATGTCCGAATACGCGCCGCGCCTCTTCATGCTCACCATTCCCACCGACAAAATCCGCGACCTGATCGGCCCCGGCGGGAAGAAGATTCGCGGCATCATCGAAGCCACCGGTGTGAAGATCGACGTGATGGACGACGGCAAGGTGCATGTGTTCGCCGCCGATGGCGGCTCCGCTGACGCCGCCTTGCAGATGATTCGCGACGTTACCGCCACCGCCGAGATTGGCAAGACCTACCTCGGCAAAGTCGTTCGCCTCGCTGATTTCGGCGCCTTCGTCGAAATCTTCCCGGGCACCGACGGCCTGCTGCACATCAGCGAGATCGCCGAGCAGCGCATTCGCGATGTTCGCGACGAACTGAAACTCGGCGACCAGGTGCTGGTCAAAGTCCTGGCGATCGAGGGCAACAAGATACGCCTGTCACGCAAGGCCGTGCTGCGCGAGCAGCGCGAAAAGCAGCAGCGCGAGGCAGGCACGCAAACACCGCAGTAAGCGGCCGGCGGTAAATTGCACGGCGAACACGGGAGAGGCGGCGACGCCTCCCCCGTTTTTTTTATGCGAGGTTTTTATGCGAGCCTCATATTTCGGCTCGCCCCATCCATTGAGGGCATGCAGCCCGGGTGTATAGTTTGTAATCGAGCTGCCAAAATGGCTTGGCGTCTGGCCAAGTCTGCGCGCCCGAATCACGTTAAGCTGGAGCACCCATGAGCCCCATCTTTTTTTACCGCAGTGCGAAGTCCGCCATCCGAATTCTGGCCGTCACGATCGCCGTGGCTTCCAGTGTCGGTGCCCAGGCGCCGGCGCCCGCCTTCGGCCCGGCAAATCCCTTTTTCGCGCCGAGCACTTTGCCGTTCCACGCGCCGCCCTTCGACAGGATCAAAGACTCTGACTACCAGCCCGCCATCGATGCGGGCATCGCGCAGAAGATGCAGGAGATTGCAGCGATTGCGAATGATCCTGCGCCGCCCGACTTTGCAAATACCATCGTCGCCCTGGAGAAAAGCGGGCAGCTTCTCGATCGCGTCGAGCAGGTTTTCGGCGCGATAGCAGGCGCCAACACCAATCCCGCGATTCAGAAAATCGAAGAGAACCAGGCGCCGAAACTGTCGCAGTTGGCCGATGCGGAGATGCTTAATCCCAAGCTTTTTGCGCGCGTTGCGGCAATCTATAAGCAGCGCGACGCGCTCGCTCGCGATCCGGAATCGAAGTGGCTTATCAATCGGACTTACGCGCGCTTCATCCACGCGGGCGCAAACCTCTCGGATGCGGACAAGACGCGGCTGAAAAAGATCAACGAACAACTATCCGTGCTCGAAAACGCGTTCAAGCAGAAGCTGCTGGCGGCCGCCAAGGCCAGCGCCTTCACGACCACCGACAAAGCCGCGCTCGCCGGCCTCCCTGAAGGGCAGATTGCCGCTGCCGAACTTGCAGCCAAGGCGCGCAAGCAGCCGGGCTATGTGCTGCCTCTGCAGAACACCACGCAGCAGCCCGCGCTGCAGTGGCTGAGCAACCGCGACACGCGGAAAAAGCTTTTTGACGATAGTTGGAACCGTGCCGAGCGCGGCGCGAACACCGATACGCGCGACACCATCGCCCAGATCGCCAAGACGCGCGCCGAAAAGGCGAAACTCCTCGGCTTCCCGACCTTCGCGGCCTGGGAGGTCGAGGACCAGATGGCCAAAACGCCTGATGCTGTGCTGCGCTTCCTGGACGCTCTCGTTCCTGCGGCCACGGCGAATGCCAACGGCGAGGCCAAGGATATTCAGGCCGTCATCGACGCGCAAAAAGGAGGATTCACGCTAGCTCCTTACGACTGGGAGTTCTATGCCGAGCAAGTGCGCAAGGCGAAATATGACATCGACGAGGCTGCCGTACGGCCGTACTTCGAGTTGAATGCGGTGGTGCGGGATGGCATGTTCTACGCCGCCACTCAGCTCTACGGTATTACTTTCAAGGAGCGCAAGGATCTCCCGGTCTACCATCCCGACGCGCGTGTGTTCGAGGTGACCGACGCGGACGGCAAACCCCTCGCACTTTTCTACTGCGATTATTTCAAGCGCGATAACAAGCAGGGTGGCGCGTGGACCGATTCGTTTGTCTCTCCGTCAAAGCTGTTGGGCACGCTGCCGGTCGTCTACAACGTCGCCAATTTCCCCAAGCCCGCGCCAGGCGACCCTGCACTCATCAGCTATGATGATGTGCGGACGATGTTCCACGAGTTCGGGCATGCGCTTAACGGCATGTTTTCGGCCGAGCAGTATCCGTCGCTCGCTTCGCTCGGGCCCGACATTCCTCGCGACTTCGTCGAGTTTCCGTCGCAATTCAACGAGCACTGGTTCACCGACCCGGCGGTATTTGCCCACTTCGCGCATCACTACAAAACGGGAGCGCCCATGCCGCCTGAACTCGTGGCGAAGCTGCGCAAGGCCGACACCTTCAATCAGGGTTACGCGCTGACCGAATTGCTGGCTGCGGCCGAACTCGACATGCAGTGGCACCTCTTGCGGCCCGACGCTCCGCTGCAGGCGCCCGATACTTTCGAGCGCGCGGCTCTCGAAAAGACCAAGCTCGCCCTGGCCGCCGTGCCGCCGCGCTATCGCTCGGCATACTTCCTGCACATCTGGTCGGAAGGTTACTCGGCCGGCTATTACGCCTACCTGTGGAGCGAAATGCTCGACGATGATGCGTACGATTGGTTTATGCAGCACGGCGGGATGACTCGCGCAAACGGTGACCGCTTCCGGAAAATGGTGCTCTCGCGCGGCAACACGCAGGACTTCGAGGCCCTCTACGAAGCCTGGCGCGGCGCGCCTCCCACCATTAACGGCATGCTTCGTGAACGGGGATTGGCGGCGCAGGGTACGGCGAAGTAGTCTGCCGAATCTGCCACCTGGAGTTTCCACTCGCCGTAAATCGACCGGACGCGAACATCAGGTTTGGGCCGAGCGCAGGCGCTCGATGCGGGCGCCGACCGCGCTCAGTTTCTCCTCGATATTTTCGTAGCCGCGATCGATGTGGTAAACGCGATCGATGAACGTCTCGCCGCGCGCCACCAGCCCGGCCAGCACCAGCGAAGCGCTCGCGCGCAGATCGGAAGCGATCACGCCGGTGCCTTCGAGCGGGCGGGTCCGCGCACGATGGCCTGGCGGCCGTCGATCGAAATGTGCGCGCCCATGCGCACCATTTCGCTCGCGTGCATGAAGCGATTCTCAAAAATGGTCTCGGTGATCACGGAAGTTCCCTGGGCCTGCGTGGCCAGGGCCATGAACTGCGCCTGCATGTCGGTGGCGAAGCCGGGATACTCCTCGGTGGTGACGTCGGCGGCTACAACTTTTTCGCGGCACGCACCTGCAGACGGTCCGCGCCGCCGCGCTGATTTCGACGCCCGTCTCCCGGAGCTTCGCGAGCACGGCGGTAAGATGCTCGGGCGCGCAGCCGGTAAGCTCGAGTTCGCCGCCGGTAATGGCTCCCGCGATCAAGAAACGTTCCGGCCTCGATGCGGTCGGGAATCATGGTGTGCGTAGCGCCGTGCAGCCGCTCGACTCCGTGGATGCGCAGGCAGGAGGTGCCCGGCGCCCTCGATCTGCGCTCCCATCTTGATCAGCAAGTTAACGAGGTCGGTGACTTCGGGCTCGCGCGCGCAATTGTCGAGCCGCGTTTCGCCATCGGCCATGGTGGCGGCCATCAGAATGTTTTCCGTGCCGGTAACGGTGATTTTCTCGAAGACGATATGCGCGCCGCGCAGGCGCCCGTCCGCCGGGGGCGCGCGCTTCGACGTAGCCGTGCTCGGTCGTAATCTCAGCGCCCATCTGCTCGAGCGCTTTTACGTGCAGGTTCACCGGCCGCGCGCCAATCGCGCATCCGCCCGGCAAGGAGACGCGCGCCGTGGCCGAGGCGCGCAATCAACGGCCCCAGCGTCAGGATCGAGGCGCGCATCGTGCGCACCAGTTCGTAGGGCGCGCCCGCGTCCGGATATTTTCTCCGCGGTAATGGTCAGATCGGTGGGCCGCGGGTCTGCCGTTTCGACGCGCGCATTCATGTGCGCGAGCAAGCGGCCCATCGTCGAGATGTCGCGCACGCGGGGAATGTTGTGCAGATGCACGGGCTCGGCGGTGAGCAGCGCCGCCGTCATGGCCGGCAGCGCGGCATTTTTCGCGCCGCTGATGCGCACCGTGCCGCGCAGCCGTCTGCCGCCTTCGATTCGGAATCGGTCCATGAAATTGTGCCGGCCCCAGTGGAAGCCAATGAAGTGGAAGCCTAACGAACGCTAAATTGTATAGCCGTTTGCCGTACGCGGGTCAGGCGCACCGGCAGACTTGCGCATCTCGCCCAGCGCGCGCCGCAAATTTCCCTGCGCCTGGCGCAGCCGCTCGCGGGCTTGCGCGGCAGAGCTTTTCGTCTTGAGCATGATCAAGGCGACGCGCAGATTTGCGCGCGACGCGTGCAGCGCGCGCGCCGCGCGAGCGGGACTGGCTCCGGTCGCTTCGCGGAGAATTCCTAACGCGCGTTGCCGCAGCTTCTTGTTCGTAGGGGTGACCCCCACCATCCAATTATCGTAAACGTGGCCGAGCCGAACCATCGCCGCGGTGCTAAGCAGATTGAGAACCATTTTTTGCGCCGTTCCGGCCTTCATGCGTGTCGAGCCGGCGATCGCCTCCGGGCCCAGTCTGCGGGGCGATGGTGATGTCGGCGGCGCGGGAAATGGGCGAGCGGGGATTGGAAGTGACCGCGATGGTCGCGGCGCCGCATTCGCCGCGCGAATCGCAAGGCCCCCAGCACGTAAGGCGTATCGCCGCTGGCGGTAAGGCCGACGACGACGTCGCCGCCGCTGCGACGCGCCGCCGCGCGAGATCGCGCCGGCCCTGCGCCGCTGAATCCTCCGCGCCTTCAACCGAAGTGGTAAGCGCGCGCCTGCCGCCCGCGATCACGGCTACCACCAGGCCCGGGGAGACGCCGAAGGTCGGCGGGCATTCCGCCGCATCCAGCATCGCGAGGCGCCCGCTGGTTCCCGCGCCTACATAAATCAGCCGGCCTCCGCCCGCCAGCGCGCGCACGATGCAGTCGACTGCGCGCGTAATCGCGGCCAGCTCGCGGCCCACGGCGCGCGCGACGCTGTGCGTCTTCGCGATGGATCGCGCCGACGATTCCGCGCGTCGAGCGCAGATCGAGGTTGCGCGTGCGCGGATTGCGCAGCTCGGTGCCACGCGCGCCCGTGCCGGCGTTTTTCACTCCTGTGCCGGCGCTTTTCCGGCTGTTGCGGGCATTTTTCACGCCTGTGCCGGCATTTTTCACGATTGTAGGTTCAGCGCTTCCACAACGGCGTCGTGGAGCGCCGGGCGCACTTGGCTGATCTTGCTGTTCTCCCGCGTGGGATGGACGCGGTTGGTCAGCAGTACGACGAAAAGCTGCTTCTCCGGGTCCACCCAGATCGATGTCACCCGTGAAACCGGTATGCCCGAAGCTGCGCGGCGAAAAATACCGGCCGCTCGACGAATCTGGCGTCGGCACGTTCCAGCCCAGCGCGCGCGTATTTGCGGTGAGAGCCGACGCGGAAGTGAATTGCGCGATCGTGGAGCGCCGCAGCACGCGCCGATGTGCATAGATGCCGCCGTTCAACAGCATCTGGCAGAATGCGGCCAGGTCCGCTGCCGTCGAAAACATTCCGGCGTGGCCCGCGACCCCGCCCATGACCCAGGCATTTTCATCATGCACTTCGCCTCGCAAGAGGCGCCGGCGGAAGTCAGCGTCGTGCTCGGTGGGCGCGATGCGCTCGCGCAGGGACTCCGGGGGATTAAATGTTGTCGCGCACATGCCGAGCGGTTCAAAGATGCGCTCGCGCGCAAGTTCGTCGAGCGCGCGGCCCGTAACCCGTGCGATGATTTCGCCCAAAAGAATAAATCCGACATCGGAGTACACGCTTTGCGTGCCGGGCTGGCACACGAGAGGTTCTGCCACGACGCCGCGCCACCAGATCCCGGCGAGTTGCCAGCGTTTTGAAATAGTCGAGGTGCGCCGGCAGGCCGGAAGTGTGCGTGAGCAGGTGCCGCACGGTGACTCTGGCGCGCTCGTCAACTCGCGTTACGACGCCCGGCGCAGCGCTCGCCGCAATGCCCGGCGCGTCTTGCCACTCGGGAATAAGCCGCGCGACGGGCGCGTCCAGATCGAGCTCGCCGGCTTCCACGAGCATGGCCGCGAGCGTCACGGTCACCACGGGCTTGGTGAGCGAGGCCGCGTCATACAACGTATCCGGCGTTACCTCAGCCGCGGTCGCCTCATACGTCTGCCGGCCCACTCCATGAATGAAAAGGTCGCCGCGGTAGCCGACCGCAGCCGCGGCTCCGGGAAACGCGCCGTCCGCCACGGCGCGATCGAGCACCGCCCAGGCCGCTGCCAATCTCTGCGGCTGCGCCGCATGGCCAGAGTCATCGCCTTGGCGCACAAATCGATCCCGTCGCCAAGCGACAGCGGCGCCCGGCACGCTTACCGGAATGCGTCCGCCGGTGGCGATTTGCCCAAACAGGGCGCGGGCCGCGGCACGCTGCGCGACTTCCGCATCGCTGAACGCCGCGAGCCACGTTTGCGCTTCAGGAAATCGCGCGATGACGTAAGGGCTGCCGAAGCAGACCACGATCACCGGCTTCGCGGATTCGCGAGCACCGCCGCCCGCCCCCGTCTCGTGTGCTAACAATGTATCGCGCGCCAGCAAGCGGTGGACCAACTCCGCTTGCTCCTGCGGCAAGCCCACCGTGCCCTTGCGGTCGGCGACGCGCACGAACAGCGCGACGATCAAAATGTCGTAGCTCTCCGGCGGCGGAACTTCGCGCGAATTCACCGCGAAAAATCGCGTGTCGAAACGCAGCGCTTCCAAAAAATCCACGCGCCACCCCAGCTCGCGCTCGAAATCGCGCCCGGGATGCACGCTCGGATCGCCCGCGATCGAAACCAGCAACGCGCGCGTGGCGCGCGTCGCGTCCAGCGGCAGCAGTTGTTGCGCGTCACGCAACAGCGTGACGCCCCGGTCGGCGATGTCGGCCGCGGCGCGCTTAAATTCCGCGCGCCCGAAAACCTCCGGCAGCGTGCTGACATCAACATGCCTGCGCCGGTGAAGTCCCAGCCGCGCCTTCGCCCGCAGGATGCGGCTTACAGCCGCATCAATGCGCGACACGGTCAGCCGCCCGCTGGCGGCCGCATCCCGCAATCCCCCGAGCGCGGCCTCCGTCGACGGCGGCGTCAGCAGTACGTCCGCGCCCGCCAGAATTGCGCGTACCGCGACTTCCGCGGGAGGATAGCGGGCCGCCACGCCGGCCATATCGAGAGAATCGGTAACGATCAGCCCGCCAAAGTTCATCTCCTCGCGCAACAGGCCCGTGGTAATTTGTGCCGAGAGCGTTGCCGGCACGGTGGCGTTGCTCTCGAGCGCCGGCGCCGCGATGTGCCCGGTCATGATCGCGCCCACGCCGGCGGAGATTGCCGCGCGAAACGGCGGCAATTCCACGCGATCGAAATGCGAGCGGTCGTTATCCACGGTGGGCAGATCGAGGTGCGAATCGATATCCGTATCGCCGTGGCCCGGAAAATGTTTGGCCGTGGCCAGCGCGCCGTTTTCTTCAGCGCCGCGGATGTAGGCTTCGAGAAAAGCGGCCACGCGCTCGGGATCTTCGCCAAACGAGCGCACGTTAATAATGGGATTGTCGGGATTGCTGTTGACGTCGGCCACGGGAGCAAAAATCCACGGCACACCGGCGGCTTGCGCCTCCATTGCGGTAATACGGCCTGACGGTGCGCGCATCTTCAGGCCGGCCGGTGGCCGCCACCGCCATGGCGTGCGGGAACGAGGTGCCCTCCGCGAGACGCATGGCGGTACCGCGCTCGAAATCGGCCGCCACCAGCAAGGGAATTTTCGCTAGGCTTTGCAGCCGATTCACCAGTCGCGGCGGTAGGATACACTTGGCTGCGCTCGATGCCGTACGCGCCCGCGCGAGTGGCGATCATCAGCCCGCCGGCGTGGTTTTCTTCAATCTCGCGCGCCAGGCGCTGAAATTCCGGGTCGTCGCTCGCGGCGAATCCGCCGAATCCGGAGACCATCAGCAATTGGCCTAATTTTTCGTCGAGCGACATGCTCTCGAGCGTTTTTGCGATCCACGCTTCGGCGCTTGGCGGCAATTTGGAAAACGAACGCGCGGACTTTGAAGTGGGACAGCCGGCTTCGCCCTGGCCTGCGGACCAAGCGGGACATCAGGGGCGCGACGAGCAGCAACGACGGCGCGAGTTCATCAGAGTGTCAGCGGACTGTGTAATGATGCCTAAGCCTTTAGTTGTCATTCTGAGCGAAGCGAAGAATCTCTCCGCATTCGTGCTGGGACTTTGAAAAAGGCGGCCGGCGCATCAAAAAATTTAACGCCCGCTCGCCAGGAAGTATATAGCACGCGCTTTTACCCGACAACCGAACGTAAGCTCTGAATTCCATGCGTGCACTGAACAAGCGGCACCGAACAGCGCGCACAAGAAAAAGTTTCGCACCATTCCGGGGACCAGCTAATGACCACAAAAATATGGCTATCATGGAGCAGCGGTAAAGACAGCGCTTGGGCCCTCCACAAATTGCGGGCTTCGCCGGAATTCGAAGTCACCGCACTTCTGACCACCATCAACCGGGACGCGGGGCGCGTCGCCATGCACGCCGTGCGCGAGACGCTGCTCGAGGCGCAAGCCTCGGCCGCCGCGCTGCCCCTGGTCAAGGTCCCCATCCCCGCGAAATGCTCGAATGCCGACTACGAGTGCGCCATGGGCGCGGCAATGTCGCAGGCCCGCGCCTGCGGCATCTCGCATATCGCCTTTGGCGATTTGTACCTTGCCGATATCCGCAAATATCGCGAAGAAAAGTTGCAAGCTATCGGCATGACCCCCCTGTTTCCGGTCTGGGGACAGGAAACGCGAGGGCTCGCGCGCGAAATGATCGCGCACGGCATGCGGGCCTATCTCACCTGCGTCGATTCGCGGCAGCTCGATCCGCCGCTTCGCGGGCCGGGAATTCGACGCGCGGCTCCTGGAGGAACTCCCGCCCGGCGTGGACGCCTGCGGTGAAAACGGAGAGTTTCATTCCTTCGCATTTGCGGGGCCGATGTTTTCGTTCGCCGCTGCAGGTAACGCCCGGCGAAATCGTCGAGCGCGACGGCTTCGTCTTTGCCGACCTGGACACCACTCCCTAGCACGCCCGCCAGGTAGACGTACCCATAGGATAAAAACGATGCGCATTGTTTCGCTTCTTCCCGCCGCCACCGAAATTCTTTACGCGATTGGCGCGGGCGATTCCGTGGTCGGAGTCACCCATGAGTGCGATTACCCGCGCGCGGCGGCCACTAAGCCACCGGTAATCCGTCCGCGCGTCGATCCCGCCGCACCGCAAGCGGAGCTGGACCGGCAAGTACGCGAACTTGTTGGACGCGGCGAAAGTATCTACGCCGTGGACGCCGATCTGCTGGAACGCTTGGCGCCGGACCTGCTTGTTACCCAGGATTTGTGCCAGGTCTGCGCGGCTTCCCCCGAAGACTTGGCGGCTTCCCTCGCTCGCTGGCCGCCGCACACACGGCCCCGCGTCGTTACCTTCTCGCCACGCACTCTCGCAGGCGTGTGGCGCGGAATCCGCGAAATTGCGGAAGCGGCTGGCCGATCCGCGGAAGGCGAGGCGCTCGCGAAGCGGCTCGAGAATCGGGTCGCCGAGATTGCGGACCGAGCCCGGCACGACGCCGCGAAATCTTCGAGCCTGCCGCGCGTCTTGTGCCTGGAATGGTTTGACCCGCCTTTTTTTGCCGGCCATTGGGTGCCGGAGATGGTTCGGTTAGCCGGCGGATGCGATGTACTCGGGCGTGAGGGTGAGCCCTCGCTGGCAGTTACGTGGCCGCAAATTTTCGAAACGCGGCCTGAAATCATCGTATTGATGCCGTGCGGCTATGGCCTCGAACGGAATCTCGAAGTCTGGCGATCGACGCGCCTCCCATCGGGCTGGGAGAAATTGCCGGCAGTGCTGGCCGGGCGTGTATATGCGGTCGATGGGAATGGATATTTCTCGCGCTCGGGTCCCAGGCTGGCCGAAGGTGTGGCGCTGCTCGCGAGCTTGCTGCGTCCGGCGCAGGATGGCGATTCGGTTACTCCGGCGTTGCCGGTCGAAACGGCGGCCGCCGTCCGGCAGATCTAAATCGCGTCAAATTCCGGCTGATAGGCCCCGCTGGGCCTGTGAGGCCCCGGTGCGGAGCCTACGAATACGCTGCTCGAACGTCGATAACGCCCGTAACCAGGCGCTCGATCCCCCTAGATATCCCCAAGATTTATCCCCGGTATTGTGCCTATCAAGTCACTATTACTTCGAGTGAGTCTCTAAATCGCGTTCAACGCGTTCTGCGGGCCATGTAAAATTGCAGCTGTAGCTCAGATCATCCCGCGACGTTTGCGCGGGACCTGAGGCTTTTTGTAATTCGCGCAGGCGGTATTTCAACAAGCGCAACAGGCGCGCAATAAATCCCGTAGAGGAGCGCTCAGACATGGCGGGTTCGCGGCAGATGCACATCGCGGTCGGATTTGATGGTGACGGGACCAAAACCGAGTGCGCCGTTCTCGATAGCGAGGGTATTACGCTGGGCAGCGGCGCGGCGGGACCTTCCAATCCACAACGCGTCGGAACAGACGCCGCATTTTCGGAACTGGCGCAGGCTGCAGCCGAGGCTCTCGCGAATGCGCACCTGCATCCCAGACAAGTGGAAGCTGTTTGTGCCGGGCTCGCGGGAGCGGGCCGGCGCAGTATGATCCGCAATGCCATCGTGTTTCTCGCGCACGAGTTTCCTGACGCGTTGACCCACGTTACCACCGATTGCGAAGTGGCTCTCGAGGCTGCGGTAGGAGCGGGAGCCGGTGTGGTAGTGATCGCTGGCGCCCGCTCCTCGGCATTCGGACGCAACGACGCTGGAGAAACCGCGCGCGCCGGCGGTTTTGGCCGGTGGATCGGCGATGATGGCAGCGCCTACGAGATAGGACGGCGAGCGGTCGCCCGAGTGGCGCGTTCGCGCGATCAGGGCGCGCCTGCAACGTTGCTCTCCGATATCATTTTTGCCACGCTCGATTGCCGCACTTGGGAGGAGCTCTCCGAGCGCATCGCCCAAAACCCGGATGCCATTTTTCCCCTGCTTTTTCCGGCTGTGGTTTCGGCAGCGAGCATGGAAGATAATGCCGCTCGCGAGATTTTGTGTGCCGCGGCCGTCGACCTTGCGGGCACCGGGCTTACCGTCGTGCGCCGCCTGGGCCTGGAACAACTTGAATTTCCCTTGGTCAAATGCGGTGCCGTCTTCGGGGCGAGCTCCGAGATGGAGGAAATGTTCGATGTGTTGGTGGCCGACGCCGCGCCACGCGTGGCCATCTCCCGCCTGGAAGTTCCCGCTGCTGTGGGCGCAGCCAGGCTCGCTGCGCGCCTGGCTCGGGACGAAGGGTCTGCCGCAGTATATGGGCGAAATTCCTAGCCCCGGCGCGGCGCCCGCCCTTTTCTGTTCCCACGACGAGATCGACGCGCTTCTGCGCGATACCCACGAACCCATCCCCGCCGCGCTGCTCGAAAATCCGCGCCTCAATGCAGTGCATCTTTGCCGCCTGCTCGAGCGCCCCGAACTGAGCCCCGCACTCCTCGAGGCCATCGCAAGCCACCAGGATTGGCTGCACAGCCGCGGCGTGAAGCGCGGCTTAGTGGCCCACCCGCGGACGCCCAGGCGCATCGCCATGAAAGCCGCGCGCGAACTGCACGCCGGCGATCTGTCGGCCATCAGCTTGCTTCCCGCGGCCCCGCCGGAAGTACGGAAATTCGCGGAAGGGCTGCTTGTCGCGCGCCTTCCACAGTTGCCGCTGGGACAAAAGCTGGCCGTAGCTCGCCGCGGCACAGGACGCCTCGCGGGAGCACTCCTGGCCCAGGGGCACGCGTCCCTGGCCACCGCTGCGCTCGAAAATGCGCGCCTGACGGAGGCCCAGGTGCTTCGCGCGCTCTCCGCAGCAGCCCTTCCGGAGGCGGCCATAGAGGTGATTGCGAATCACCCGAAGTGGTCGCGCCTGCCGCACGTGCGCCTCGCGTTGACCAAACACCCGCAGTCCCCCCTTCGCGAGGTGCAGCGCTTGTTGCGAGAACTCCCGCGCGGCGAACTGGAGCGCTTGTATGCAGCCCCGTCGCTCCGCGCCGAGGTGCGCGTCGCGGCGCAGCAGGAGATCAACAGGCGTGCCTCAATGCCCACCAGCAGTTGCAAGACTGTCAGCGGCATCATCAATTCCACCGAAAATAAAAACGAAATAGATATGCCGTGACCTTGCGCCGGCCATTCCATTTTTGAAACCGGACATTCCTACTTTGCACAAACCGGACATTCTCATTTTGCAGCGACCCCATGCTTGGCGGTATTGACAGTCCCTAATTGCCCACTTAGCATCTAAAAAGAAAGCCGTAAATATTCCAGGAGGTGCGCATGCCGGAACCCCCGCACTCTGCCATGGCGCGTCCGGAGCAGCGGCAGTCCCTGCGCCGATCGTGTGATTTTGAGATCGACATAGAATGGGGAGCGGCGTCGTTGAAAGGACGCGTGAGAGAACTCAGCGGAGAGGGGATGCTCATCGAGCTTGCCGATCCGCTCTGGATTGGAGCGAGTTTCGCGGCCACGCTAGCCCTGAAAAATCCGGTGAAGGTCGATTGCGTGGTGCGCCGGGTGATCCCGCGCCAGGGCATGGCCGTGTCCTATGACAGTGCCGACGGGCTGCAGCGGGGTGCGATCGCTGCGCTACTGACGGAACTCAGCGGGCGATGAGCAGATGCCTTAACTGCGGCGCCGACCGCGAATCCGATCAGTGCCTCGCGTGCGGGCTGACCTCGGCTGCAGCCGAGGTGATGTTGCGCCGGCAGCTGGTGTGGCGAACCGCGTGGTTTTTGGTGGGCGCGGTGGTGTTCGTTCCGGTTTGCCAGGCCTTTCCTCCCGTCGAGCTCGACAGCATTCTGATATTTGTCGGCGTGCTTTTTTTTGTCGTTCTCGGCTTGGGATTGTGGATGGTGAATCGCGCCCGGCTGCGGCAAGAAATCGAGGTGCTGAAGCGCGTGTACTTTGGATTTTTGCCGGTGCCGTGGATTTTGGCGGGCCTGCTGTTTATTAACGGCAAACTGGATACCACGCCGCCGCAACGGGAAACCACTTCAGTGGTTGGCAAATTTAGCATGCCCGGTGTGCTGCGCACTCAGAGGCTGGTGGTCGCCTCGTGGCGCGAGGGACGCCTTATCGAGCGCGTGCCCGTCAGCCGTGACGACTACGGCCGCTTTCAAGTGGGAAATGCGGTCGTAGTCGAGGTTGAGCAGGGCGTGGCCGGAATCCCCTGGATATACGGTGTCTATAGGCCTTGAATCGCGATTCCCGCCGGAAAGACGGCCGGCAGGCAATTCACTGCCATAGATTGCGACCCGGCGAGTTGTCTTATCGGAACTCCTCTCCCGCGTTGCCCTGCACTCGACTTCCTATTTGACTGATCATATTGCCTGCCGGCTTATTGATACCTTTTCATTCAAGAGAAAAGAATCCGCTGAAATCGGATTATGCGTTTGCCCGCATTCATCACCGCCAGGCTGCCCGCCTTTGCGGTTCTCGAAGACGATTGGAAGCCCGCGTCGCGCCTTGCGCTGTGGGCCTGGGTTTCGTTCTACATTGTCGTGCTGTGGGGCGCGGCAACGGGAGGCGGCCTCGCGCGCTGGTTCGACCTGGTATTTGTGCCCGTCCATGAAGGAGGGCACCTGCTGTTCGGCTGGTTTGGCAGTAAGTGGCTGATGGTGGCGGGTGGAACGCTTCTCCAGCTACTGGTGCCGCTGGCGCTGGCGGTTTATTTTGCGTTTCGCCGCGAACTCCTCGGTACGGCCTTCTGCGCGTTTTTTTTCTTCGAGCAGTTTTTGCCGGTGGCCACGTATATGGCCGATGCTCGCAGCCAATCACTGACCTACGTCACCGTGGGGGATCCGGACCTCGCGGAGCACGACTGGTTCTATCTTTTTTCGCAAGCCGGCGTGGTCGATCACGACACCCAAATTGGCGCGGCGGTTCGCATACTCGGATGGATCGGAATGTTAGCCGTTGTTGCCTGGCTGATCTGCGTCGCGCGCCTGCAGCGCAACGTGGCGGCGCCCCGCCCCGAAATTCCCTAAGATTTTGCCCGCTGGCTATCAGCGGAAGCCGCCCGCCATTTCGCGGCGTGCTAGAGTGGCTTATGGGCCAGCGCATCGTCGTACTCGGGGGCGGGTTTGGCGGCGTGCAGGCCACCGTGGAGCTTGAGAAGCGTCTGGGCCGGGAAGCGGAAATCGTGCTGGTTAGCGAGGAAAATTTCCTGTTGTTTACTCCCCTTTTGCCGCAAATCGCCTCGAGCAATGTCAATCCGCAGCACATCGTGCAGGCCATTCGCGATATCCGCGGCAACAAGCGATTCACCTTCCGGCGCGACACGGTCCGGACCATCGATCCAGCCGCGCGCCGCGTCACGCTGTGTGAAGGCTCGCTCGATTACGACGTGCTGGTGATTGCGCTCGGCAGCCGCAGCGATTATTACGGGACGCCGGGCGCTGCGGAGAATACCTGGGATTTCAAAACCCTCGAGGACGCGATCGTATTGCGGGAGCGGGTGCTGGATATGTGCGAGCACGCCGACCATACCGCCGACGCTGCGGCGCGCCAGGCGCTGCTCACCTTCGCAATTGTTGGCGGAGGATACACCGGCGTGGAATTGGTCGCCGAGTTGCGCGACCTGCTGTTTCGCTACGTCACGCGGCGCTATCGCCGGATCGCTCCCTCCGAGGTGCGCTTGCTGCTGCTCGAAGCTGCGCCGGAAATCCTCAGGACCATTGCGCCGCGCCTGAAGGCGCATGCGCTGCGGCGCTTGAGCGTCGAGGGCATCGCGGTGCGCACCGGCGCGCGCGTCACGCGCTGCACCGAAAATAGCGTCGAGGTAAACGGCCACGAAATCATTCCCACCGCGACCATCGTCTGGAGCGCCGGCGTGCGCGCGAATGCCTGCGTGGAGGCGCTGCCGGGACCGCACGACCGCGCGGGCCGCGCCAAAGTGAATGCGTACTTGCAGCTGCAAGATCATCCCGAAGTATTTGTCACCGGCGATGCGGCCGCCGCGGCGAGCGCGCCGGATGCCGCTCAAGTGGCGCCGGTGGCGATGTCGCAAGGTGAATTGGCCGCGGCCAACGTGGAGCATTTGCTGCGCGGCACGCCGCTCGAGGAATTCCGCTACAGCGATAAGGGCATGCTGGTTTCGCTGGGGATGAATTACGCCGTCGTGAGCATCGGGCGAGTGCGCTTCAGCGGATATTTGGCATGGCTGTTCTGGAATGCGGTGCACTTGTACAAACTCGTCGGGCTGAAGAAGCAATTGCAGGTGGCGATGGACTGGGCGCTGGGAACGATTTTTCCGCGCGATACTTCGATCGTGGGGCGCCAACGGCGCTGCAAAATTTGCGGACTTTCCGAACAGTGAACCAGCCGCGATGTGGGAGCGAGCCGCAATAAGCTCAGTGAAAAAGTGGGCGGATGTCGATGGGATGCGGAATCTGCAGATCCATCACGTGGTTTTCGGTTACCAGGCGCGCGCTGATTTTGTAGGCCAGGCCCACGTCGCGCACGATCCACTCGGAAGTTTCGAGCGGTTTTGCGGGATGGTTGGCGGGATCCCAGGAAAGCTCGGCGCCCCGGTGCTCGATCGTCGCGGGATCGATTTCAAAGATTTGGCGTTCGCGGCCGTCCACGAGTAAAAAGCGCGTGCCCATCTGCAGCAGCAGGGGATTAGTCTTTTTTCCCGGCTTGATAAATGTTCCAATCGCCTTTAATGGGGTGATCGTCGACGCGCAGCAAGGCTTGATCGGATACTTTCCACAGAAGGGCTTTCTCGGCGGCGAACACTGCGGCGCGCTCGGTGCACGCCATCGTCGCCAATAAGAGCAATGCGGCTGCGCAGGCGACGACGATATCGCGGCCAGCGCCGTGCGCTGGGGGATAGCTTTGGCGATTATGGCTGCGTGCGATCATTGATGACGCGATCATGGTTGACTCGATCTGGTTGGCGATCCTACACGCGCGGGTTGCGATTTCAGCTGCGCGACCATTCTAGATGCGCACCTCGGCGAAGGATTTATCGAGCAGGCGAATGGCTTCATCCACGTCGTCTTTGTCGATATTCAGCATGGGCGAAAGGCGAATGACATTGCTGTACAGGCCGCCTTTGCCGACCAGAAGACCGTTGTTGCGGGTGCGCTCGAGCAGTTCAGCGGTGGCTTCGGGCGCGGGCTCCTTGGTTTTGGGGTCGCGGACGAGTCTCGAGTCCCTGCATCAGGCCTTTGCCGCGAACTTCGCCGATGAGCGGGTGTTTTTCCTGTAGCTCTTCGAGTTTGGCGCGGAAATAATTTCCGACGGTGTGGGCGTTTTCGAGCAGGTGCTCTTCTTCGATGACGTCAATGGTGGCGCGCGCGGCGACCGAAGCCACCGGATTGCCGCCAAACGTGGAGATGGTCAGGCCCTGGTAGCCGCCGGCGATTTCGCTGGTGGTGACGGTGGCGCCGATGGGCGTGCCGTTGCCCATGCCTTTGGCGCAGGTGATGATGTCGGGCACCACTTCCCAGTGCTCGATGCCGAACCAGTGCTTGCCGGTGCGGCCGAAGCCGGTTTGCACTTCGTCGGAGATGAACAGGCCGCCGTATTTCTTTACCGCGTTGAAAACGATCTTGAAATATTCCGGAGGGGGCGTGATGAATCCTCCGACGCCTTGAATGGGCTCGGCCATGAACGCGGCGATCTGGCCGCTGGTGCCGGTCTGGATGAGGTTTTCGACGTCATTGGCGCAGGCCACGCCGCAATCGGGATATTTCAGCCCGAGCGGGCAGCGGTAGCAGTAGGGATTGATGGCATGCGCGACGCCCACGCTGATGACTCCACCCTTGCGCCAGGCCGCTTGCGCGGTGACGGATTTCGTGAGTGACGAGCCTCCGGAGTAAGAATGGCGGAGCGCTACGATGTCGTAGGAGCCGGTAGCCATGCGCGCGAGAAGAATCGCGGCTTCGTTGGCTTCTGTGCCGGAGTTGGTGAAGAAACTTTTTTGCAGCGTGCCGGGAGTGATCTCCGCCACTTTTTCGGCGAGGTTGACGATGGCTTCGGTGGGATAAAGCGTGGAAGTGTGCTGCAGGCGATCGACCTGCGCCTTGATCTTGCCGGTGACTTTGGGATTGGTGTGCCCAACGGAAATGGTGAGAATGCCGCCGAAGAAATCGAGATAGCGGCGGCCTTCGAGATCCCAGACGTGCTGCATGTGCGCACGGTCGGTGACGAGTGGACGCTCGTAGAGATTGGCGACGGCGGGCCAGATGTATTCGCGATGCTTGCGCAGGACTTCGGCGGTGCGATCGGAGGCGGTCGCGGAGTTGCCGGCGGCGCTTGAGCCGGTATTTGCCGGCGCCACGGAATCTTCCTTCGGGGTTTGGGGGCTAGTGGTTGGTTTCGTCATGATGTGTGCTCGATGTGCGGTGCGAAATGCCTGGCGCCGAAGGGCTTCGGGTCCGCTGCTGGGGCTGCGGGGTTTTCGAGGATTGGGTGGTTGGAAAATGGTACATACCCCCACCCCCCTATGTTTTTTCGTAAGGATATCATTCCATGAGGTTTGCAGATTTATTTCTCGCAAGGATGTCATTCTAAAAGGTTTCTGGCTGCGCATGCCGTTTTGATAGGCAAAATGCGGCAAGAGGCTTGCGACTTGTCGCTCGCGATTTGCTTGCTTGGCCGCAGCAATATAAGAAGGCCACGCGTGCTCGGTATGGCGGTTTGTCGGAGCCATACTTCTATTTTACAGGATGGTGCAAGGGAAACTTCGTTAGCATCAGCGATATTCGGGCGTTTACAGAACTTCGCACCTTGCGCAATTGATACGCTCCGGGGCGCAAGTCCCGACTGGATCGGGAGGCGATTAGGGCCAGAGGGCGTGCAAGAAACGAGAGTACTCATAAACGCGGTTCGGGATGATGGCAGACAAGGAAAGGCGAACTTATTTTGGGTGTCATGTTTCTGTCGTGGCGCTTTGAGTTACTTGACTGGCAAAATGTGGCCGTTTCAAAGGGAGGCGACGTGAAAACAGAATTTCGGTACGGCCGAAAGGTGAAGGAACTGCGCGAGGTGCGGTCATGGACTCAAGAGCATCTAGCGATGATCGCGGGCGTCGAGACACGCACGATTCAGCGAGTGGAAAAGGATCAAACAAAGAACTCAGAGACGTTACAAGCCATTGCGGCGGCTTTTGATGTGGACATTGACGTGTTGCGTTCGACCTATAGGATCGCCGAATCGCGAATAGAACACACCCAATTTGTGTCAACTTGCACCGATTTCATTGCCGCTGAGCAGCGATATCGTTGGCATGCGGCTTCTCGGCGGATAATGGTCCCGTCGGAGAGGGAATTTCAGAATCAAATTGAAGATTTACTTGGAAAAGTGTTTGCAGATCGCGACTTGATTGAACCGGACGAGTACGAATTGTGGCGGTCTCATGTTGAGCATATTACAGAGCCTCTACAATCTATCTTTGATCTAGGTCTCGCGTTTTATCTGCTGGATGAACATAAAGATTTATTGTTGAAACCGGCATTAGGAGGAGTAAAGCCGTACAAGGACTGCATCGATTGGCGGATTCGGTATTTCTTGTTGGTCCCTCGGCATGGTTGCTTCTGTTTGTCTCGGAGTGAACCGCTGCACCGTTTTGACACTGCTTGCGACGGGGCTCAGAAAGCCGCACTTCGGACGCAAAAGCTTCCCTGTAGGGAAGCTGTTATTTACAAAAATGCTTTGTACGCTGGCCCTACTCTTGGTTCGGAAAACGGGGTCAATTGGTGCGATTCTTGCTTCCCGCCATCGATCAATGGACAGCGAATTTCGTTGGAATATTTTGGCAGAGTTACGGGTCTGAGCGAAGGCCAGTTATATGATCTGTGCGAAGCTGTAGCGGACGCGCCGTTTATGGACGGATTGGCATAGTGATTCATACCGAACACCGTGCTGTTGCTGTTGCAACCAGTGGGTGATCTTTTCGAAGAGGCGGGGTCTTCATGCCTAGGATATTGGTCAATTGATGGTTTAGGCCGGGAGTAGATCTCGTCGCTATGGCAAAGTCCTATATCTTGCCTACGGAATTGGAGACCCTCAGAAAAGAGGCGCGGCGCTCGATTTATCCCATCGAGCCAGCCTCACAAAGTGACGGGACAGCCTTGAACTTTTGGCTGAGTGCCAAAAGAACCAAAGCAGGCCGATGGCTCCCGCCGTACTATTTGGTTTATTTCCTTCTTGTTGAACTATTGCGTTTTCGAGACCTGGGGCGGGATGAGAAGGTCGCTTGGGTAGTCCCCATCGACTTTAAGGGCGATACTTTTACGATCGAACATCGAAAATTCGGCGTTGGCGTTTTTGCCCCCGATCCCGATAACAAGGAACAAGCAGCGCGGCGAATCGTGTCCCTAATTAAAAGGGGCGTGACCTTCGCTGAGCCATTCTTCGAATGGCTCGCCTCGGACGCGGTCCATGAGTCGAAGCTAAACGTCACGAACCAGAGCACATCACTGTTTGAGAGATATCGGTATTTCACGGATAGGTACGGTTCCGCACAAGAGGAGATTAGAACACGGAGAGATGAACGAATAATAACACGCGAGACTGACTCCGACGGAACGGAAACCACAACCGTTGAGATGCCGGTATACGCCTTAAAACTCAATGCCAAGTGGGTGGGCATGGCTGCTATCGATGCATTCTTCGCTTGGACAGAGCATGTTTTCGTTCACGTCGCTATCCTTTTAGGGCAGGCCACGACGGGTAAGGAAGTCACAGAGCTAGCGGAAGCCGACTGGCAAACGAAATTCAAGGCCGCTCTGGACCTGAAGGAACTTGGGATGAAAGGACACTTCGACAAGCTTGTTGTGATAAGACGCCAGCTCCGAAATTACATGGCACATGGGGCTTTTGGCAAGCAGGGCGAGGCATTCAAGTTTCACTCAAGAGCCGGCGCCGTTCCGGTCTTGTTAACACGCAGGCCGAACAGAGGACGCTTTTCTCTGAGCGGGGAAACTATATTCGACGAAGAGCAAGCATTAAAGGCTATTGAACATTTTATTGTTCAGTTTTGGTCTGGGTCGCGTGCTCCCGCTAGGATTTATCTCGAAGAATATGACCTACCAACCATCTTAACTATGGCAAGCGACGGCTCATACGTCTCGGCCATGCAATCAGTCGATCATATGGAAGAATTTGCGGAGCATTTGAGCCGGAGCTTCGACATTGCAGCTGACATGGATTGGTGAATTCACCCGACGCTGCGCACGCAAAATGGTCTTGCAACGCCTCTGGTCGCCCGGGTTGCGGGACGACCTGAGCCACAGACTGCGGCTTGCGAGTCGGTGCTGGTGGGACGGCGCGTATCTCATCCAACATGGCAATCTGCTGATAGCGTGTGTGAAAATCGCATCCTATAATCAACATTGCTCGGCTCCTCTCTTCCGAGCCTTGGTCGTCTCACAGCTACCAAGTCTACTCGGAGGAAGGAGCCGACAACGTCATCTAATCAGCCAAGGAGCCTTCTGCCCGGCAAGACAGGCCGCTTCGTCCTGGCGCGTGGCGCGGGCGCAGGCGTGTATTTGATTCCTTCCGGTACGCTGCTCGCGAGTTTTCCCCGAGAGACATGGCGAAACACAAACGCACAGGACATCTTTCCCCTATCGGTCGCGTGTTCCTCAAAACGGAAGGCGTGTGGCCATACTCTCAGGCACGCGGCTTACGTTGCACGACCTAACGTGAGGTGGGAACTCGGCGGTTGAGCGCGGCTCTTCCCTCCAACCTAGTGTTCTGTTACATAAGTAAGTGACATATGCGCCTTTTCCATGATATAAGGGAGCATGTTCACTGCCGAGGAACCTTTGCGACTGTCTTCCGAGGGGCGATCTGATTTGCAGCAGGTGCTCCGATCGACCAGCTTGCCAGCGGGCATTGTGCGACGGGCTCGGGTATTGTTGCTGCTCGCCGACAGGGTTTCTTTGCGCAAGGTTCAGGCCCAGACCGGTATGAGTCCCCGCCGTGCTCTGGCCTGGAAGAGAAACTGGCAGCAGAAGGGCATGGACGGATTGCTGGATGCCCCGCGTGCGGGCCGACCCAAACGACTGACGCCGGGGAAAGAAGCAGCGATTCTGGCCGCCACCGAATCGGCTCCGGCAGGAGCCGTCACCCATTGGTCGACCCGACGGATGGCCCGCCGAGTCGGGGTGAGTCATGTGACGGTGATGCGTGTCTGGCACAAAGCGGGGCTGCAACCCCATCGAGTCCGACGATACATGGCCAGCCCGGACCCGGATTTTGAGGCTAAGGCTAAGGACATTCTGGGGTTGTATCTGAATCCACCGCGGCATGCAGCCGTGTTCTGCGTGGACGAAAAGACCGCCATCCAAGCGCTGGACCGCACGCAACCGGCTCTTCCGCTGCGGCCGGGCCAACCCGAGCGGCACAGTGTCGAGTACGTTCGTCATGGGACGGTTTCCCTATTTGCTGCTCTGGAGGTGCACACCGGCAAGGTCAAGGGGCGCTGTGCCGCTCGACATACCAGCGAAGAATTCGTGGGGTTTCTGGACCAGGCCGTGGTTGGCCGCCAGCGCCGCCAAGTCCATTTGATTTTGGATAATCTGGCAGTTCACAAAACACCTGGGGTGCAAACTTGGTTGAACTCCCACCCTAATGTTCATTTGCACTTCACCCCAACCTATGCCTCTTGGCTGAACCAAGTGGAGATCTGGCTGGGTATGATCACGCGGGATTGCCTCCGTCGTGGCATCTTTCATTCGGCACCCGACCTGAGTCACAAAATCATGACCTACATTCGGCTGTACAACCGCCATGCCCAGCCGTTCCACTGGACTTACCGCAATACTCGGAAACGAATCCGTGTTTCACTTACTTCAGTTACGCGACACTAGCCGCTATATCCTAACGGCTAACGGCTATATCTGCTGGTGCTTAGGGATGCCGCTGAAGTAGGCGATCCCCGTTGGTCATGGGTTTGTCGAAAATAACGATTTCGCCGGGCTTTGCTGAGGCCGGCATTTTCAGTTCGGGGCACCAGCTAGGGCGCATTGGATCATAGTGGTAGGCCGCTACAAGACCTGCGTGTATTGCGTCTTCGATGGAGAGCTTTCGGTCTGAACAGCCATGAAGGGCGCCACTGCTGGTCAACTGCACGAATTGCGGGAGCGGTTCAGAGACGCGGAACTTGCCTCTTCCTTCCTTGTCGATCTCCACAACCACCAGGGAGGCCCCTTCTTTATTCGGCCCGCGAGATTCATCTCCGTCCGGCACCACGATGCCAACCGATATTCCCTTGAGTGGCTTTCCCGATTCAGCATCGATGAGGCGCAGAGTGATGAACGTTTGAGAGAAGGCGAGCGGTGCATTCGCCAATAAGCCTAGCCCGAGACACGTCGAAACGTAGCATCGCCGCCACAGCAAGAATCGGGACAGTTTAACGGTCTGTCTCCATCTCACGAACATCGGCACGGGGCACCTTGCGGGAGCATACCACCAGAAGGAGCAACGGGAGGTCGCCTTCTTCACTCATGCACGCCTTATCGTCATCTGGGGAATTCCGACTCCCAGTTGACGATAATCCCGTTCTATAAAAGGGGATGTCAATAAAAATACCTCTCCTGTGACTGGAGAGCGTGTTGCCGTCCAGCCCAAGTCATGTGACGAGATTCTGTGATTTTGCCGTCCCTGCAGATTCATCGTGCTTGGTGGCGACGCCTTCGGTTCCTGACGCAGACAAGCAGCGCGGTTGTAGTGCCAACCATGGTTCTATCGGAGACTCGTGGCCTATCGCTTTTTCTGGTTGTCCGAGGGGGCATAGGGTTTCTCGAGAGACTCGGTGCTCAAAGCACATGCGTGGCCTAACGGGATTCTGGATACTCACCCTCGAACCAGAGCGCCTGGAGAACCAACCGGTCATCCTCCGCGATGAATCTGGGATGGACTCTCGACAGACGCTCAAGCTGCTTGTGGTTTTAGATGTTCGGCGTCGAAACGAACTCCTTTCTTCCAAACGATCAAGGTGATGGCCGCAATCTTGCGCGCCAGGGTGAGGCGCGCCATCGCTGGCTTCGCGCCTCTGGCAACGCACGCTTGGTAGAAATCCTGGAAAGGTCCGCTGGTAGCAGCCGCTCGCGTGGCAGCACCTTTGAAAATATTTTTCAGATCGTGATTATGATTTTTGTTCAGACCCCGGATGGCCAAGAATTTCTTGGAACGTCTGAGTTGACTACCCACGAACCGGTATTCCCCACTGGTGTAAGTCGTCAGCGCCAGGCCGCAGTAGGCCCACAGTTGCCGCTTGGTGCGAAAGCGATGGGGTGTCTGCATCAGCGCGACCAGCAGAGCTGCTCGAATGGGTCCAATCGAGGGAATCTGCCGCAGCAATTTCACCACGCTGTGTTTCTGGCTCTCTGCCAATAACTCTCGTCGCGCTTGCTGGCGCAAAGCCGCTAAGGCGTCGAACTGCTGATAATAGAGTTCGGCGCGGCGGCGCACGCCACCTTCGGCGATCTTGGCCAGCCACTCCGTGCGGTAACGGGGTGCATACACCTGCTGGCCGGCACAAGGAATGGCCCAGCTTCGGTAGACGGCCTTCAGGCGGCTCATCACCCGGGTCAGATCGCGGGTGATCGCCAGGTAGCTACGCGCTAGTTCCTTCAAGGTCCGGATTCCTGCTGCGCCGTGATAGACCGGGTGGAGCTTATTCAGGTACAACAGCTCGGCCAGCTGGCGTGCATCGGCGCGGTCGTTCTTGTTCCCGGCCTTCATCGAGGCGTTTTTGCGCGAATCACACACCAGAACTGCAGCGACATGCGGCTTGAGCAGGTCGTGCAACCACGCCGCGCAGGTTCCTTCCTCCAAGGTCACATGCAAACTTCCGCGCAGGCCATGAATAAACTGGAGAATCGTTTCGGCTTTCGTTTCGAGGATCGCTTCCATCACCAGCTCGCCGGCAGAATCCAGAACGGCCACCGAGATCGTTGCCTGGTGAACATCCAGCCCAATATACTTGGCGTCATTCATGAGGGTGCTCCTTCCGGTAGGCGTTGATACGAGCAATCAAAACCTACTTCAAAGGGGCGCCCTTTTATAATGCGTTTCATCAGGCGCTGGGCCTGTTCGTTGTGTCGACGGCAGGAGAAGCGTACGATGCGCGAGTCAGAGGTCCAAATCGCGGAATCCTGGATTGAGGCCGAGCAAGCCCCGCCGGCAGCACCGGCGAACTGGGGTCGTCTTCGAGATCGCGCTTTCGCTTTGCGCGGGGGATGTGACGCGGAGTGGCTCCCTTTCCCGTCGGGGCCCTGCGGTAGCTTGTTATTTTGTCCGGCGCTTGCCGGAAGGAGTTGTGCGATGAGGGACAGCAAGAAGGGTGTGCTGGTGCTCGGCCTGACGGTGGCAGCCTTGTGTGCTCCGGTCAACTCCAGCTTCGCGCAAGCGCATACTCGGATGAGCGGCCAGCCGCAACCACCGAAAGCCACCACAACGCCGACAGGAACGTGGCTGCCGAAATCGATCGCCTACATCAAGGCTTCCAATACCGGCAAGGACAATCAGTTCGGCTACGCGCTAGCGCTCAGCGCCGACGGCAACACGCTAGCGGTCAGCGCCACTTTAGAGGACAGCGCCGCCAAAGGCGTCAACGGCGTCTCCAAGGACCGGGCGGAATTATCCGGCGCCGTGTATGTCTATACTCGAAACAACAAGGGCTGGAAGCAGCAGGCCTACCTTAAGGCCTCGAACACGGCGGAAAGTGCTCAATTCGGAAACTCCCTGACCCTGAGCGCCGATGGCAACCTATTGGCCGTCGGCTCTTCCCTAGAAGCTAGTTCGGCCACCGGCATTAATGGCAATCAGAGCGACCGTTCGATGCCGGGTGCGGGCGCCGTCTATGTCTTCGCGCGTGCCGGCGCTGCCTGGTCGCAGCAGGCCTACCTGAAATCGTCAAACACTGGCGGGCCGGATGTGGGCTACCGGTTCGGCTACGCGGTCTCTCTCAGCAGTGACGGAAGCACGCTCGCCGTGAGCGAGACCAGCGATCCCAGCAACGCCACGGGCATCAACGGCAACCAAAAGAACACGGGTGCACCGGATTCCGGAGCGGTGTTCATCTTCAACCACGGCGGCGACACTTGGTCGCAACAGGCTTACATCAAGCCCTGGAACACGACCACGCCCGGTGTACTGTTCGGCTACTCCGTCGGCTTGAACGGCAACGGCGACACCCTCGGCGTGGGCGCGTACGGTGAGGATGGCGGTAGAGGCGCCGTTTACGTCTTCACGCGCAACAACGGGACCTGGTCGCAGCAAATGCGTCTCACGGCCCCGAACGCCGAACCAGGCGATTACCTTGGATGCGCGCTGGCCATCAGTGACGACGGCAACACCATTATCTCCGGCGTCGCGTTGGATAAATACCGCCAGCTCCAGGGCGCGCACGACCCGGAACTTTTAGACAACGTCGGCGCGGCCCAGGTTTTCGTGCGCACGGGAGGCAAGTGGTCGCCGCAGACTTATGTGAAGGCCTTCAATGCACGGGAGAACGACCAATTCGGATTGGCTGTGGCCATGAGCCGCGACGGCAACACCATTGCCATCGGCTCGCACCTTGAGGATAGCGGCGCCAAGGGCGTCAACGGGGATCAGTCTGACGCCTCCATGGAAGACTCCGGCGCGGTCTACGTTTACACCCGCACCGGCACGACCTGGAATCCCACGGCCTACGTCAAGGCTTCCAACACCAAACCCGCCGCGGAATTCGGCATCTCGGTCGCACTCAATGGCGACGGGAAAGTGCTCGCCGCCGGCGCGACGAAGGAAAATAGCTCCGCCAAGGGCGTCAACGGCAAGCAGGACGATAAGTCGGCCGTCAACGCCGGCGCCGCTTACGTCTATTACTGACGAGAAGGAGAAAAATGGCATGCGCAAGATAGCTTCATTGGTCGCAGCGGCAGTCCTTCTCTCGATCGCAAGTGCGGGTCTTTTGCTCGCACAGCAGGCCCCTCCGGCTGCCGGACCGGGTGCGGGTGCTCCCGGGCGTGGGGGAGCTCCGCCGCCGCCGTTCCGCATCATGAGTCCTGATATGGTCGACGGCTCGCTGCTCCCGCAGCAATTCACTTGCGCCGCCGGTCCGGAGGCGGTGTCGCCGCCCCTGCAATGGATGAACGCGCCGAGAGGCACGGTGAGCTTCGCTCTGATCGTCCACGACTTGGAGCCGCGTCCGCAAAAGAAACTCGACGACATTTTGCATTGGATGGTGTGGAACATCCCCGCTACAGCGACCAAGTTCCCGCAGGGTATTCCGTCCAATACCGCCGATCTTCCGGACGGTAGTCATCAGACCAACGGCAATCCGGGCCAGGGTGGTATCACCGGCTATCTGCCGCCGTGCCCGCCGCAAAACGTTCCCCTGCTGCACCACTACGCGTTCGATATGTTCGCACTCGATACCAAAGTGGACTTGCCGGAAACGGCCACGCGCGCGGACATTATGAAGGTTATGGACGGCCACATCCTCGGGCACGATTCCCTGGTCGTTCCTTTCAATCGCTAGCCGCAACATGACGGATTTAGAGTGCAACAGGCCACCGGCAGCGGTGGCCTGTCGCTTTTCGGGGTCACGAGGATTCGTCCAGTCTCCTCTCGTGGCGCAGAGCCGAGGCGCGCTAGTGTCTGTGCGCGCTTCGGCTTGGGACAGCCGCTAAATTACTCTCGTTGGCCTTTCCCCGGACAGCATCGTACACCGGCATAGTCAAATCGCTGTTGAAAAGCACCGCTGCCCAGTGCCTGATGAGTCGGCTTATCGTCATGTGGGAGTCAGTGTACGATAATCCTATTTAGCGGGCTCCAAGTAGAGCCCGCACCCGGCTTCCGCTCTGTCGGAATGACGGGCGTAGAGCTTGAAAGACAAAAGTCCCGCCCTTCCAAAATGAGCGGGTCATGTCAGAGGGAGTGTGACCGAGACTTTTGTGCCGATGGAACTGGACTGAATGTCGAGATTGCCTCCCAGGTGGCGGACTCGCTCGCGCATTCCGGTGATCCCGACACCCGAACGCTGATTGCGAATCGCGGCGAGAGTTTCTTTGGGTATGCCCGAGCCGTCATCTTGAACTTGCAGCGAAACGGTGGAGATTTCGCGTCTCAGCCGGACGCTTGCCGTCTTAGCGTTTGAGTGGCGATGAATATTCGTCAAACATTCCTGCACGATACGAAAGATGGCCACTTCCACATCGCCAGGCAGTCTTCCAAAGTCCTTGGAAATGTCCAGGTCGATTTTCAATCCGCTGCGCTCCGACAATCCGGCCATGAACCAGCGGATGGGTTCGGATAAACCGCTTTCGTCGAGCAAAGGCGGATGCAGGAGGTAGGAGATGGTGCGAATCTCTTTGCTCAGCTGACTAATCAATTCGTGGCCTTCTTCAGCGGCTTTACGGATTTCGGGCTTCACTGCATTTTGGGTGATGCTGGTAAGATTCATTCCCAGCGCGGCGACGATCTGTCCGACGCTGTCGTGAAGGTCGCGAGCGATGCGCCGGCGTTCCTCGTCCTGCATCAGCAATAAACGTTTCGACAATTCTCGAAGTTCTTCGGTCTGCTGGACAACGTGAGCATTTCGTTCTTCGAGTTCTTGAGTGCGAACTTGTACTTGGGATTCCAGTTCCTGGGCGAGCATACGGAGCCGCTCTTCACTCTCGCGGAGAGCCTGGTCGGCGAGTTTTCTGTGGGTTATATCCCTGCGCTACTTTTGATGCACCAACGATGACACCGCGAGCGTTTTTCACCGGGGAAATTGTCAGCGAGATGTCCACTGAGGTGCCGTCTTTTCGACGACGAATGGTTTCGAAGTGCTCGATTTTCTGACCTTTTCTAAGCCGTTCCAGGATCATAGTTTCTTCCTCGCGGCGATCCGATGGAATGATCAGGGTTATGTTCTGGCCAACGGCTTCCTCGGAGACGTAACCGAACAGTTGTTCCGCGCTCTTGTTCCAACTGGTGATGATTCCGCTGAGACTCTTACTGATAATGGCGTCGTCTGAGGACTCGATGATAGCGGCGAGCAAGCCAGCGGCTTGCTCCGCCTTGAGTATCTCCGCCATTTGGACGGTCAGCGCCTCCTGCGTCTCCCATGTTTGATACGCGGACGAAGCAAATTTTCCGAGAGATTTCATTATTCGTTCGTCTTCCGCGTCGAACTTGCGATCATTGTGGGCCACCGCCCAGATGGTGCCAACAGCCTTACCTTGAACGTAAAACGGAACGAGCAAGGCTTCTTCGACCGGGGGCTTGACGGGTTCGAAATATGTGTAACGGCGTTGGACGTGGCGCATCAGCAACGGCGCATTGCGATCTAGAACATCACCGCAGGGACCGAAGTCTCGCGGCGTACCACCGCCAATATATGCTTTCCATTCACCCGCAATGGCAGGCCAGTAGAACCGTTTGCCCCCATCTTCTTTGGATAACAGGCTGATGCCGGCTGAGCCGGCGCGACAGACATGCAGGATGGTGTCCGCCAATGTTTGGAGGATAGTTCGCGGTGATTCGGACAGGGCCTCGGCGAGAGCGACGAGAGCGCGGCTCTCTTGCTCATAGTCAGGGGACCGTGCCGGGCGGCGTTTCAACTCGCCGGTGCAAAGAATGGATTCGAGTGGGACAGAGCCGTGGCCACCCCTGCCGACGTTGTCGGCGGCGTTTTCAGATTCAGCATATTCGGCCATTGGAAACCTCCGTTTCCGGGCACACGCAGCTGTAAGTCCCGAACACGACTGGGTATCACGCCCGACTATTGCCGAGGACTACAACGATGGTGTTTCGTTAGTACCAGAAAGGTTGGACCAATTCAAGCGAAGGGAAGTCTGGTGGGATATCCGACATAGGGAAATAAAATCATAAGTACAATGTGTGCAGGTAGATAGCGGCGGCCGACCGCCCCAGTTGGGTCAAGATACTTCGCGATTAGCCAATTCGCCGGTGCGGCTGCGCATAAGAATAGATTTGGCCGTCCCATGGGGGCTTTCCTACTAGGCAATCGCGATTCCGGGTTGCTGCGCATTGATGCTTCGCTCGGTTTTCGCGAAGGCGATGCGGCCAAGACCCGCCCCGCCGAAAGCGAAGGGCTGGGCACGCGAAGTGCAGAATCAAAGGCTCGGCCAGTCGACCTTCGTTGATGCTTTGCATTAGTCAGCGAGAGCAAGGGGTAGCATAATCGATGTGGCGTTCAGTCTTTGGGAAGGAGACACAAAACATGAAGCGAGTCGCCGTGTCTGTGGTCGCCGGATTTTTGGCGGGGCTTTTTCTCCAATACGTGTTGCTCACGCCCCGGGTACTCGCGCAATCGCAATCGCCGGTTACGCCGAAAGGACTAGTCAACCCGCGATCTCCATTGGCAAACCAGCGATTTGTCCTGGTAGACGAAGATCGCAACTCTGTCGGAACGTTGGCGTTTGATGGCGCGGGAACGCCGGTAATAAGCTTAATGGGGCAGTTTGCCAACCGACTAAAAGGACATATTACTCGGGTTCTCTGCGAGATTCGGCCCGGGTATGCGGCCACTCCGCTGGAAGCAGGCCATTCAAAATAAGTTGTGTTAGCACCAAAGCGGAAGGCTACCTCGGCTGCGGCACGATGCGGAGATAAGGCCGGGGCGCTTTCCAGCCGCCTGGATACTTCTGTTTGGCCTCTTCCTCGGAAACCGCCGGCAGGATGATGACATCTTCGCCCTGTTTCCAGTTCACCGGCGTAGCCACTTTGTGCTTGGCCGTGAGTTGCATGGAATCGACGACTCGCAGCACTTCGTCGAAGTTGCGGCCGGTGCTCATCGGGTAGCTGAGCATCAACTTGATCTTCTTGTCGGGACCGATCACGAACACGGTACGCACGGTGGCGTTCGTGGCCGCGGTGCGTCCTTCCGAGGTATCGCCGGCCTCCGCCGGCAGCATGTCATAAAGCTTGGCCACCTTGAGTTCGGGGTCCCCAATCATCGGGTATTTCACCTGGTGGCCTTGGGTCTCTTCGATATCCACGGCCCACTTACTGTGACTGCTCACCGGGTCAACGCTCAAGCCGATGATCTTGCAATTGCGCTTCTCGAATTCCGGCTGCAGGCCGGCCATGTAACCCAGTTCCGTGGTGCAGACCGGAGTAAAGTCTTTGGGATGCGAGAACAAGATGGCCCAGCCATCGCCCATCCATTCGTGGAAGTTGATCGTGCCCTGCGAAGTTTCGGCGGTGAAATTGGGAGCTTCGTCGTTTATGCGCAACATGCTTTTGTCTCCCTCGTGTCCGCGCCAGGCGCTTATTTCGGATGAGCGGTCGATGATCGTACGCTTCTTTTACCCTGGGCGCAAATTTGCGGGTGACTGCCACCGGTTTGCGGCTGAGCGCTGAGCCCGATGCGGGACGACCTGAGCTACAGGGACGCGAACAGGTGGTTCGGGACATCGCGTGACGACCCGCGCTGGGCGCGATACACTGAGGGCATGGCGGAGATTCTGGTCGAATGCTATGCGGGGTATCGTGCGGACGAGCGGCCTTTGCGCTTCGCGTTGCGAGGGCGGGTTTTTGAGGTGGCGGAGGTGGAAGACCGATGGTATTCGCCGGGAGCGATTTACTTTCGGATTCGCGCTGAGGATGGGAACTTCTACATCGTGCGCCATGATGAAGGGCGGGATGCGTGGACGCTGGAAGGGTTTCGGGCGCGCGGCAGCAGCGGAACACCGCCGGATCCGATTGAACGCGGCGCTCCGAGCGGACCGCACGGCGCATCGTAAGAGCTACCCGTTATTTTACCGGCGTGGCCGGGCGGGGAGCGGCTTCATCCTGTAGTACAATTTGTGCTGGACGTGGCGGGCTGAGTTGGGCGGGGCTGTGAAGCGCGATTCGGGTGGCGTGGAGGAAGTTGAATGGCTGTACCTGTTTCGCAGATGTGGACGGTGGCGTCGTACGTGGTCAGCAAAAAGCTGCAGGGTGAGAAGCATTACCCTGTGGTGCTGATGCTCGAGCCGCTGATGCGCTGCAACCTGGCTTGCGCGGGATGCGGCAAGATTCAGTATCCGGGGCACGTGCTGAAGCGCGACCTGACGCCGGCGGAATGTTTTGCGGCGGCGGAGGAATGCGGCGCGCCAATGGTGAGCATTCCGGGCGGCGAGCCGTTGATGCATCCGCAGATCGCGGAAATCGCGATGGGGCTGGTGGCGAGAAAAAAGTACGTGTACTTGTGCACGAACGGGCTGTTGCTGAAGGAAAAGCTGGACGAATTCACGCCCAGCAAATATTTCTCGTTTGTGGTGCACATGGACGGGCTGCGCGAACACCACGATTTTTCGGTGTGCCGCGAAGGGACTTACGACAAGGCCGTGGCGGGAATTCGCGAAGCGCTGCGGCGCGGGTTTCGCGTGACCACCAATACCACTTTGTTTGAGGGCGCGCAGCCGGAAAGCGTGCGCCAGTTTTTCGACGCGATGATGGAGTTGGGCGTCGAGGGCATGATGCTTTCTCCGGGATATACCTACGACAAGGCTCCCGACCAGGCGCACTTCCTGAGCAAGACGAAAACGCGCCGGCTGTTCCGCGAAATTCTGAGCAACCGCGACGAGCGCTGGCGATTCAATATGAGCCCGCTGTTCCTGGAATACCTGATGGGCAAGCGCGAGTACAAGTGCACGCCGTGGGGCATGCCGACCTACAACATTTTCGGCTGGCAGAAACCGTGTTACCTGCTGCAAGACGGGTACACCGATACGTTTGCGGAACTGATCGAGGAAACGAATTGGGAGCAGTACGGCACCGAGAGCGGAAATCCGAAATGCGCCAATTGCATGGTGCACAGCGGATACGAGGCTAGCGCGGTGAACGACACGTTTGGCTCGCTGGGCGGATTTTTCAGCACGGTGCGGGCGACCCTGTTTGACAAGTACAAAGACCCTGACGCGATAGGCGGCAGGCCGCGGCAACCGGGCGCCGGATCTGCAGGCTCGGGGCGATTCGTGCAGATTTCCACGGGCCCCGACTCGTAGGCGAGCCTGATGGCGAACGCGAAAGAACCTTCCTCCGAGAGGGCCTCCGATACGTTCTCCGACAAATCCTCCAACACATTCTCTAATACTGACTCTAATACTGGGGGCCACGAAGAAAAGCTGGGCACGGTACATGAGATGCTCGAAGGCTGGGTGCCCGCCCTGGCGACCGATGCCGACGTTCGCGACGCGCTCGAGAAGGCGTTCGATTATCGCGGCGATTTGACGATCCTGCTCAAGGATGGCGGCAAGCTCGAAGGCTACGTTTTTGACCGCAAGCGCAAAAGCCCCGCGTTAGAAGACTGTATCGTGCGCATCATGCCGCGCGACCGGCCGGAAAAGATCGCGGTTCGCTACAGCGACGTGGCGGCGCTGTCATTCAGCGGGCGCGACACGGCGGCGGGGAAGAGCTTCGCGGCCTGGGTGAAGAAGTACAACGATAAGCGAGCGGCGGGAGAGAAGAATATTGGGATTGAATCCGAGCCGCTGGAGTAGCGCGCTAATTTTCACTGCTAGCTGTCGCAATCTTGGAGTCTTACCGTCATCTTGCACAGGCTGAAGCCTGTGCTACTAAAGACGGTGCGAGGCAAGGTGAGGGTCTCGACGCGGGCGCGTTTTATGCACGGGATTGAATCGGAGCTGCTGGAGAACGCGCTAATTTTCACTGCTAGCTGTCGCAATCTTGGAGTCTTACCGTCATCTTGCACAGGCTGAAGCCTGTGCTACTAAAGACGGTGCGAGGTAAGGTGAGGCCCTCGACGCGGGCGCGTTTTATGCACGGGATTGAATCGGAGCTGCTGGAGTAACGCGCTAATTTTCACTGCTAGCTGTCGCAATCTTGGAGTCTTACCGTCATCTTGCACAGGCTGAAGCCTGTGCTACTAAAGACGGTGCGAGGTAA
>CAVRDM010000008.1:0-44193 GCA_963719845.1 uncultured Acidobacteriota bacterium
CGGGATTCCTTCGGAAGCTGGTTTTCATCGTTAGGTCGCTACCTGACACCATTTGACACCAATTGGGAGAAGGGCAGTGCTGCTACGCCTTTAACACCCCAGGACTTATTTTTTGGAGATGCAATTTCGATCCCTACTGCCCCTACCATGCAACTAATTGACAATGCACCGACTTTCTTTCAGCCTTGGCCACATCTGGACACAAAATCCTAGCAACTTTCTCCGCTGCGTCGCGCTGTTCTGAGCCGAGCACGTGAAGGTAATACCGCGAGGTAGTACTCGCGTCCGCGTGCCTCAACTGCATCTGAGCAACTTTCAAAGACACACCGCTTGAGTGCATCAGACTTCCGTGCCCATGCCGGAATGCGTGCATCCCACAACGAGGAATCGAAAGCGCGTCCAGAATCGGCCACAGCCTTTTCTGTAAGACTTTGTTTTCGCTGTAGGGATTGCCCCGGCGATTCGAGAACAGCAATCGCTTTTCGTTTGGGCACCATGAAGCAAGAAAATTTGGAGCACTTCGGCCAGCGGCTAGGCATCGGCACCGTATGTGAGGTCGTTCCCAGACCGTGGCGAGAAGTGGCAGATCTCGAACAACGGCGGCGCGTACCCGGAGTGGTCGCGGAACGGACACGATCTGTTCTTCCGGTCGCCAGACAACCGGATCATGGTGGCGGCTTACACGGTGAGTGGCAACTCGTTCGCCGTCGACAAGCCAAGAGTGTGGTCCGAGAAGCAGCTTGCGGACTTTGGGCAAATCGGAACCAGGACCTATGATCTTGCGCCCGACGATAAACGTGTCGTTGCGTTGATGTCGGCTAGCACCCCGCAATCCCAAGCGGCCCAAAAACCATGTCGTCTTTCTCATGAACTTCTTCGACGAAGTGCGGCGACGCACAGCAACACAAGCTAAATGATCGGCACAACCATCTCGCACTGTCGCATCCTGGAGAAGCTCGGTGGCGGTGGGATGGGTGTGGTCTATAAAGCCGAGGACACAAAGCTAGGACGCTTTGTTACGCTGAAGTTTCTGCCGGAGGAATTGGCTAGAGATCACCAGTCGCTGGAACGATTCAAACGAGAAGCTCGTACCGCATCTGCTCTCAACCACCCAAACATCTGCACGATTTACGACGTTGATGAATGCGATGGTCAGCCCTTCATTGCGATGGAGCTGATGGAAGGACAGACGCTGAAGCATCGGCTCGCCGGAAAACCTCTGCCGGTCGAGCAGGTGTTGGAGCTAGGCGCAGAAATTGCAGATGCACTCGACGCCGCGCGCGCGAAAGGGATCGTGCATCGCGACATCAAGCCCGCGAACATTTTCATTACGAACCGTGGGCAGGCGAAGATTCTGGACTTGGGGTTGGCCAAGGTAGAAAGCTCACAACGGGAAAACGCGCCGTTAGGGGGTTCGCAACTACCGACGGCGGGAGCCTCCGTCGAGGACCTTACCAGTCCCGGCACCACGCTAGGTACGGTGGCCTACATGTCGCCGGAACAGGCGCGAGGAGAAGAGCTGGACGCTCGGACTGATCTGTTCTCTTTTGGCGTGGTGCTGTACGAGATGGCGACCGGTAGATTGCCGTTTCAAGGCAACACCTGGCAACTGTTTTCCATGCGATTCTCGGTCACGCGCCCACGCCGCCGACACGACTGAATCCAGAACTGCCTCCGAAGCTCGAAGAAATCATCAACAAGGCTTTGGAGAAAGATCGGAAGCTGCGTTATCAGAGTGCGGCGGATTTGAAAGCGGACTTGGCGCTGCTGAAACGCGATACGGATTCGGGACGTTCGGTCGTTGACGCATCGATTGCTGAAGAACCTCCGCGACCTTGGTGGCGCAGCGGGACGGCAATCGTACTTGCTGGTGTTGTTCTGGTGATTTTGGGCATGGCTGCGGGTCTGGCTTACAGATTTGCTGGGCGAGGCGAAACGATAGACTCGGTAGCCGTCCTGCCGTTCGTCAACGCAAGCGGCGATCCTGATTCGAGATACTTGAGCGACGGGATCACCGAAAGTCTCATAAACAGCCTCTCGCAACTGCCGCATTTGGCAGTGTTCTATTTTGCCCGCCAGTATGACCAAGCCATAGAGCAACTGCGGAAGACACAGGAGTTGGACTCGAACTACGCTCAGCCACAGCGCGACCTTGTCCTCGCCTATGCCCAAAAGTCCATGTATAAGGAAGCCGTCGCGGAGGGTGACAAGAGATTAGCGGTCGCCCCTGACGACAGAATCGCCTTGGCCTTCCTTGGATACGCCTACGCCAAGGCAGCGAGAAAAGCAGAAGCCCAAAAGGTGCTCGATCAGTTGAATGATCTCTCGAAGCGAGAGTATGTTCCAGCGCGGCGCAGAACAATCATATATGCGGGCCTGGGGGAAAAGGACAGGGCGTTCGAGTGGATGGAAAAGGCCTATAACGACCGCGAACTTGGAGTGGGTTTCGGAAGTATTAAAGTCGACCCAGCCTACGATCCCCTGCGCTCGGACCCGCGCCTCGCCGATCTGTTGCGCCGCATGAACCTTCAGCCCTAGCCCTTGATCTAGGTGGCATTGGCCCTCGTGTCGCACGAAACACAAGTCCGATTAGAGTTTAAGGTTGACAGTTGCTGGCCTGCGGAACCAGAATCCGCTCCAACGCCTCGCAGGAGCACACGAATACAGTCCTGGCGGCCCGAGGCGAGGCCCCTAATAATTCGGCCCAAGGCTCGCAAATTCGACAAAACAGGACCTGCATGAGTGGAGGACTAAGCTGCCGGTCTTAGGTAGGTTTAAGGTCGAGATTTCCGTTTGGAGGAGAAGTTTATGCGTGCGCGATCACTGACACTGCTTTTCACGATGTTGGTAGTTTCTGCTGGATTGTGGGCACAGAATGACCCGTTGATCGGAACATGGAAGCTCAATCTTGCGAAATCGAAGTATAGTCCCGGCCCCCCAATGCGGAGCGAAACATTAACGTTCGCACCGTTTGCTGGTGGCGGCGTGAAGGTCACTGTCGACCAAGTTGACGCGCAAGGGAAGCAAATCCTTACGAAATACAGCGCTAATTTTGACGCTAAAGATTATCCGGTAACGGGAGCGCCAGATGGCGACGCGGTCTTGCTCAAGCGCATCGACGCTAATACGACGGAGCGCATTTACAAAAAAGCTGGAAAAGTGACAACGGTCGTGAGACGTGTAGTCTCCAAGGACGGTAAGACCCTAACCAATACAGCGACCGGCACAAACGCACAGGGCCAACAGGTCCACAACGTCACCGTCTTTGACAAACAGTAGCAACGCCTCTGCGCTGTCGTTGGTTCTTTGCCCAAGGGGTGGAAAGCAAACTCCAATCGCTCGACCCATTTCGCGATTCGCTGCGTTCGCGACCCGCGCTTCGCCGACCTACCGCGCCGCATGAACCTAAAGCCCTGAAAAACGTAAGTTGTGCCTCCTGCCTTTTTCGAGTCGGGTTGTACTAGACAGATGGCGTTTTTGCGCAGCATACGGGCGATTTAAATCGGTATCCGTGATTACCCGGCCGTGGGCAACCGGAGCTGTGCCAACCGCGCTTCCTTAGCAGGATCGTTCACGACCTTGCATTCATCGTTAAAGACCATCGTAGGGCGGTCAACGATGTCGTATGCCGGCCATTTGTTGAAGCTGATCAGTTTGATTCGGCTTCAGTCCGAGATGATCGAGGAATTTCTGTGCCGACGCGGTTGCCGCCTCCGCGGGAATAGCCCGCAGTGCGGAGCCACTCTCCACGATCGCCTTGTGGAACAACCCATTCGCCATAGGCATGGCCAACAGCGTGCTGACTTTGTATCCTCCGCCGGATTGGCCGAAGATGGTCACGTTTCCCGGATCCCCTCCGAAGTTGGCGATGTTGTCGCGCACCCATTGCAATGCCAACACGGCATCAAGCATCCCGACATTACCTGAGTTCGCATATTTCGGGCCGCCCAGTTGAGCGAGATACAAATACCCAAAGATATTCAGCCGATGATTGATCCCCACCACGACGACATCATGTTTTCGCGCCAGGTTCGAACCGTCGAACCAGCTACGCCCGTCCGAGCCAGTGATGAATCCGCCACCATGGAGCCAGAACATCACCGGACGTTTGTCGGCGGGGCGCAGGCTGGGCGTCCAGACATTCATGAACCGGCCGCCCAGCAGCGTACTCGCTATCTCGCACGGTGATCCGCCCAGGCGAAAATTCTCGGCAACAATTCTGCCCCCATTCTGCATCCAGCCACACACTGGGTACTTGAGTTTTTCTTCGATGCTTAACCAGGCCTCTCGTCGTTTCTCCGAATCGCTGGCAGCCTGCAGAATTGTCTCTAAGTGCTCCAGGTCCTCCCCCATGGTGCGTCGGCAGGAACCACAATACCGATCGCGGGGCCGCTCCGCATCCTTTGCGCTATTGGCTTCTTCTCACATTGGGGGACCAGGCGTGCGGGAGATTTATTCCCCAGCCCAACAAAGAAGAATGCATGGCTGGGAGGTGCAAAGGATAAGGACTAGCGCGAGATGCTAAAAGCTAGAGAAAAACTACTGGCTGGGAGCGCGGTATCCGGCCTTGGCGTATACGCTGAGCGGGGGCACGCCCTTCGGCGGTTTCAGTTTGACCTTGATCTTTCGCCATGTGCCATCATGCCGGGCATCGCTCGGTTTGTATCCCAGGACATATTGATTACGCAGCTCTGTGCCGATTTTGGTGGCAATATCGGGCAAGTCGTTTAGGCTAGCGGCGGGGAAAACGCGACCACCGCTGAGCTCGGCGATTTCGGAAAGCAGCGTGGGGCCGTACTGCTCCTCCAAGGTGCGACCCATGTCATTGGCATCGAACACGCCGATGGAGTACAGCTGGCAATCTGCCTCTTTCACAAAATTCCGGATATCCGATTCGCTGTAGCGACTGTGGTTGTCGCCGCCATCCGAAATGATGAGCAGCGCCCGTCTGCCATTGCGTGCAAGTCTCATCTGGCTCAGGCCCAGGTAAATGCCGTCGAGCAGGGCAGTTTGTCCCTTCGCAGCGGTGAACATCATACGGTTCTGCAATTCTTCGATGCTTGACGTAAAGCGGGTGGTCACCTCGGCTTGGTCGTTGAGACTCACCAAGAAGAACTCATCACCCGGATTGGCGGTTTTTAAGAATTGCACGGCAGCCTGCCGAGCCTTGTCCACCTTGTCGGACATGCTTCCACTCATATCGAGGACGATTCCGATCGAAATCGGCACATCTTCGCTTGAGAAGTTGACGATCTCCTGCGGAACTCCGTCCTCAAAAACGTGGAAGTTGTCCTTTTCAAGGCCAGTCACCAAGCGGTTGTAAGGGTCCGTCACCGTGACGTTGACCAGCGCGAGTTGCACATCCACTTGGATGGGCCTGCCCGTCGGTCTTGCTTGCTCGGGAGGACGGATCGGCGTCTCAGGACCGGTAACTTGGGCCACGGCCGGAAGTCCCAGTAACGCACACATTGCCAGAGGCAAACAGAGCATGGCCAGCGGATGACGTACTGCCTCCGCAGGAGTTCTCATAATGTCCTCATGCTGCTAGCTAGACCCCTCGGAAGACTGAAATATTCCGACTCAAACGAGAAATCGTCGTCGTGGAATAAATCGCTGAAAACTGAGTCCTACAGACGAGAGGAAAAGCGAGAGATAACGCTTGCTAACTGACATCCAATCCGCAGGCTTTGAAGACACGGTTCTGCCCCATCTCGATGCCGTTTATAACCTTGCGCGGTGGCTTGTTAGGAACGGGCCGACGCTGAAGACCTTGTGCAGGAAGCCAGCCTGCGCGCCTGGAAAGGCTTTGCGGGATTCCGTGGTGGAGATGGCCGGAGCTGGCTGCTAACCATCGTCAGAAACACCTGTTTCACGTGGCTTCGCGAAAACCGCCGGCCAGGCCTGGCGGTGGAATTTAACGAGGATCTCCACAGCGAGGACGTGCCCGCAGGCGAACGGCTCCTCGCAGAACGCTCCAGCCGTGAAACGCTCGAAAAGGCTCTTCAGGAGTTGCCGGCGGAGTTTCGAGAAGCGATCTTCTTGAGAGAGATCAGCGAGGTCGCAAGCGTTCCGGTGGGTACGGTGATGTCGCGAGTGGCGCGAGCTCGTGCGCGATTACAGATTTGCCTGGCGCCGCAGGTACGAAAGGAGGCGTGAAATGCACTGCGAAGAAGCCCGGCGCCTGATCCACAGTTACGTGGATGGAGAACTCGATTTCGCGCGCCGCATGGAGATCGATCGACACCTCGACATCTGTTACTCCTGCAAACGTGAGCGCCACGGATGGTTCGAGCTGCGGTTCGCAGTTGGAGAGCAAGTTCCCTACTTCAGCGCACCGCCAGCGCTCGTGCAGCGAGTCCGGTTGATGGTGCGGGAGCAAACGCTACGAGAGCCCAAAGCAGTTTCACTGCCGTGGCGGTGGCTTGCGACAGGGGCGGCCTTCGCTCTGGTCGTCCTGCTAACAGCAATGATGGTGTTTTTGCCGCCCCGCGAGCCGTCGTTGGCACGAGAAATCGTCGCGGGACATGTCCGTTCACTCATGGCGGACCACTTAACCGACATGGTCTGGACCGATTATCGAATGTTGCCCCCGTGGTTCGTTGAAAGATTGGGCTTCGCCCCGCCCGTCGAAGATTTAGCAGGGGAAGGATTCCCGTTGGTTGGCTGCAGGCTGGATTATGTCGATGGTCGCCGGGCTGCAGCGCTCGTTTATCAGCGGCGTCATCACTACATCAATTTGTTTGTATGGCCGTCAACAGACCCGAGAAGTGAGAAGGTGCTTCAGGAGAAGAGTGAGGGCTACAACCTCCTCGATTGGAATCAGGGCGGCATGACGTTCTGGGCGGTATCCGATCTCGCCTACGACGAAATGCAAACACTGGCACGCCTGCTGCTAAACCAAACTGGACAGGCAGCTAAATAAGGGTTGGTGCTACGCGCTAGAAGAGCGGCGGCACGGAGGAGCTAATGAATGAAACTGCCCAATTCAGAGTTCTTCTCGTCGGTGACAGCCCGGAAGTGTTTTCCTCCTGTCGGCGACGGTTGGAGGCGAGCGGGTGCCATTGCGAATTTGCCGAATGCGAACGTGCAGTTTGGAACGTTCTGGAGCAACGGCAGTTCGACATTGTATTGAGTGTACGCAGGCGCCGAAGCGCAAACACCGAAAGCTTGGGGGCGCTGCTGTCTGGTTCACGGACTACACTGTTTTATGCGTTACCCGTTGAAAAGAGTTGTTGGTGGGTGCCTATTCTTAAGGTTGGCGAGGAATGTTTGGGCGCGCCTGCGCTGCGCCCAACTGAATTCGCCAATGCGCTCGATGAAGTGCTTGAGCAAATCACTCGCCTGTTCACATCTGCCGTTCACTGTGAGCTTAACGCCGTATCTCCGTCCGCAAGACCCGTAAGAGCTTGACGAAGGCGCCCCCGCGCACGCGATAAGCTCGACATCACCGTGCCTACAGGTATGCCGGTGATCTCCGCAATCTCTTTGTAGGACATCCCCTCGAATTCGCGCAGAATGAGGACTTCTCGGAAGTTCGTTGGGATCTTCTCCAGCGCCTCCCGCACTAGGGTCCTGTTGCGATTTTGGAGCATGACTTCTTCTGGATTGAGAGCGCGGGAATCAGGAGGGAAAAGATTCTCGTCAAATTCTGTAGCCTCTTGCAGTGGCCGGTTTGCATGCAACCAGGTATAGCAAGTATTACGGACAATTTTCATGAGCCATGCGCGCGCATCGCCGCCGCGAAAGCCGGGAAAGAATCGTAAAGCGCGTAAGCATGCTTCGTGGACAACGTCCTCAGCGTCCTGCTCATTGCGCGTCAGCCAGCGCGCGAGGTTATATGCGGCGTCGAGATGCGGCAGGACCGCTGCTTCAAAGGTCTGCGCGATGTTTTCTTCCGGCATCAACGTCCGCCCTTCCATCAATTCCGCTGTAATTCTGGCGTTCTCTGCAGCGCGGTCGGAACCGCCAGCCCTACTTTCTTGTGTGACCGTTATCATTTGAGGCTCCAAGGAGTTCGGCGACGAATGGAGATGCATTTCTAAGAATAACGTTGCGGTCCTCTAGGTTGTGGAACAGGGCAATGCCGTCCTGATTGATGAATGAAACGCCGGCCAAATCGAGAGCTAGCTCAGTGCCTTCGGACAAGACCCCCTCGCACGATTGGCGGAGTTCCGCGACCCAGCCGCCCTTCACTTCACCCTCGAGGCGAAGAGTTACTGCTTGACTCGACGATTGCACGACCGAAATTCTCATCATCTGCAAGTTCTCCAACCTCAGGTGATAAGGCAAGCGACGTACCAAATTGTAAAATGCCGCACACGTGATTGAAGCTAAAGCAGTTGAAACAAATCGGAGAGAGACATGTGTTTGGCGCGCCACCACATTTGGTGGGCTGCGAACTGCCTTTACAGGAGGTTGCTACGATGGATGGTGGTCAGAGCGTTTAATGCCGAATTTCTCTATTCGATGGCGGAGCGTGTTGGGATGCATGTTGAGGATTCTCGCCGCACCTTTCGGCCCCTCAATCACTCCGGAGGTCAGCTTAAGGGCAGCCAGAATGTGACTTCGCTCGACCTCTTTCAAAGTAGGGAGTTTTGAAGCCTGCAAGCCGGCCGGCTGAGCCTCCTCAGGAGGTTCCTCGGCCTCTCCGAGATTGCCTTCGGCCACAAGGTCCGGAGCCAGTTCGTACTGTAATTCAAGAATCCGGCCCCGCGATAGGATCACCGCTCGTTCGATCACGTTTTGGAGCTCCCGGACGTTGCCTGGCCAGGAATAGCCCAAGATGCGGTCCATCGTGTCAGGCGATATTCCATCAACGTTCTTGCCGATTTTCTTTGAGTAATTTGACAAGAAGAACTTCGCGAGCTTGGGAATATCCGAGCGTCTCTCGCGCAGCGGTGGCATCTCAAGTGGGAAGACGTTCAAACGGTAGAAAAGGTCGGAACGGAACCGGCCAGCCTGAATTGCCTCCTCCAGGTTTCGGTTTGTGGCAGCGATAACGCGCACGTTCACCCGCAAAGGCCGGCTGCTGCCCACCGGCTCGAACTCGTGCTCCTGGAGAACGCGTAATAGTTTCACCTGTGTCTCCAAAGGCAGCTCTCCGACCTCATCGAGGAAGATAGTGCCGCCGTCGGCTAACTCAAAACGGCCAATCCGTCGATCTAAAGCGCCTGTGAATGCTCCTTTGACGTGGCCGAAAAGTTCACTCTCGACCAACCCCGCCGAAATGGCGCTACAGTTCACTTTGACCAGGGGACGGGTCTTACGAGCACTGCGGTCATGAATGGCTCGTGCGATCAACTCTTTCCCGGTTCCCGTCTCTCCATATATAAGAACCGTAGAGTCGGTGGGGGCAACCTGTTCAACCTTTCGGAGCGCGGCCAGAAGCGCGGGGCTGTTGCCAACAATTTCCTCGAAGTTGTGCTCGGTGCGGATCTCCTCCTGCAGGTAAACATTCTCTTTCTCCAACGTGGCCTTCAATTCGGCGATCTCTTCATAGGACTTCATATTCTCGATGGCTAGAGCGACTTGGTTGGCTACTTCCTGCAGAAACTGCCCATCCGTTTCGGAATACAGGAACTTCGTTTTACTAGAAACATTCACAGTCCCAATGCTTTTGCCTCTCACAATCAAGGGAGCAATGCAATGCGATCGCATACCCTCATCGATGAGGTGCCGCTCGTTCGGATATTGCTGCTCCTTCTCCAGATCACCGCGCACGACAGGCTGCTGATGATCGAACACCCAACCGGCGGTGCTGGCGGTGCGCCTGAGCTCATCACCGACGCGGAACCGCACAGGGCTACCGGTAAACGCGACGAATCGGAGACTATCTGTGGCCGGCTCATAAAGGGTTAGAGCGGAACGATCGAAATCAATGACGTTGTGGAGAGCCTTGGAAACCGACTGAAAGAGCGCCTCGCGGGTGAGGTTGGTTATGATGGCGTTGTTGATTTCAAGCAGCGTCCGATTCCGCTCCTCGCTTTTCCGCAACGCCTCTTCCGCGCGCTTGCGCTCGGTGATGTCCTCAGAAAGCGCCATTAGAAATTGCGGCATGCTCTCGGTGCCCGGAACCAGAGAAACATTGTTGCTTACCCATATCAAGCGGCCGTCTTTTCGTCGATACTGCTTCTCGATTTGGAACTGTTTTCGTTTTCCCTCCAAAAGATCGGTGATGAGATCACGGTTATGCGCAGCGTCATCCTCATGGGTGATGTCTAGAAAGGCCATCTTACGCAGTTCCTCTTCGGTGTAACCCACCATTTTCTCGTAAACGCGATTCACGGCAATAAAGCGGCCGTTGAGGTCCGTAAGTGCAACGCCGATTGCCGAATTCTCAAACACGGCCCGCCAGCGCTCCTCGCTGCGCGTGACCTGTAGGCTTCGCCTCACGCAAAGCTTCTTCGTTCTGCCTATGTTCGGTTATGTCGCGTGAGACCGCCACGAGCAGCTCCGGTTTGCCTTGTGGACCACGAATGGGATTGACAACAACTTCCCACCACTTGGGCTGTTTCGTAATCCTCGTAGCGAAATATCCCGTGAAACGACCGGTACCGCCGCTGCTGGCGGCGTTGACGGCAGCTCGCGCTGCCTCACGATCGTCACTCTCCCAGAAATCGATCCAAGAACTGTTCACGACTGCGCTCAAGTCGCAAATCTCGAGAGCCTGCAAGCCGCCTTCGTTCATCGACATTAGCCGACCGGCAAGGTCGAGCACCTTGATACAGTCATGGCTGCTCGCGATGAGGCGGGTCTTAAACTCCTCGCTCTTGCGCAGCGCCTCTTCCGCCTGTTTCCGCGATAGTGATGTCCATGAAAGCGACGACGCAAAGGGTCCTATCGTCCTGCACCATCAAATGAGACCAATACTCCACGGGAAAGCTACTGCCATCCCTTCTCCAGAAAATCTCGTCGTCTCGATGGATGCCTTTGCCTTTTTGAAAACCCAGGTAAATGGGGCACTCCTCGAGCGGATACGGCGTACCGTCAGCCCGAGTATGGTGCTCGGTCTCATGCATGTTTTTTCCCAGCAACTCGGAAGCATCGTCGTATCCAAGCACGCGCGCCGCGGCGTCATTGCAGAAAATGCAAGTGCCTATCGGGTCGCAGCCAAAGATGGCCTCAGCAGCGGACGCGAGGATCATCCGGACTCGCTCTTCGCTTTCGCGCAGCGCAAGCTCCGCCGATTTGTGGTCGGTGACATCATGCGCTGAGACAAGCTGGGCGGCGCGGCCTGACCAATTGATGCGGTGGCCGCGGATCTCTACTTCGATCAGAGTTCCATCCTTGCGCTGGCAAGTGCAGATCTCGGGATGATCAAAAAATGTTGGAATGTTCGAAAGGTCTTTCGAGAAACGTGAGGAATCTTTGGGAGCCAGGATGTCGGCGAACTTCAGCGCTAGGAATTCATCCCGGGAATAGCCATAATGACGGATGGCGCCTTCGTTAACAGCCAGGAAGCGTAGGGTTTCCAGATCCCAAACCCACATCGGTTGTGGGTTCCAGTCAAAAAAGAACCGGTAAAGTTCGTCGCTTCCCTGCGGATGATCGGTTAGTCCAGGTCCGGCGCGAGACATTGCGCATCTCCTCCTGCTCCAATCTCCAGACGTGTTACAGGACTCTCAAAGAGTTGAGCCCTAGAGCAAGCGATAAACCTGCCGCATACACGACAATGCCAGTTTAGTTCACGCGTATTCGGATAGGTAAAGAGTGCATAAGGAATACGTAAGTCTATTGGGAATCCACAATTTGCGTGCGAAACTAGTTTTTCCTCGGCATCTTTTACCAAGATCCTCCGTTCGTAGCGCCTCACGAGAGTCTCGAAGCAGCTCGCATTACCGCCCCGCGCTGCCTCCACCAGTGCCGCTTCATCGTAAATTCGGCCGGTGTTGTTTGTATTTGTGACGGCCATCGTTTCGAACGTACAAGTTACTCGGCGAAAGCCTCATTGCAAGCTGGGCATCGCGTCCAAACTGTGCCTTTGAGGGCCTCACTATGGTTCGGGCCAGAGATCGACACAATGGACGGGCAGTCGTTTCCCGCTGGAATGTTGATCCCCTGGCAACTGGCACTAGATATAAGACTTACAGAAAACCATCCCCCGCCTTCTATTCAGAGAACTCTGACCGGTGCTACACTCTGCCTGACCTGGATTAACCTCCTTTCATGCAAGAAGCTCATCAGCTTCGCGGAACGCTCCGTTTTGGGGTCTTCGAAGTGGATTTTCGCGCTGGCGAATTGCGCAAGAACGGCTTCCGAGTCCGGCTTCAGCACCAACCCTTCCAAGTGCTGGCGATGCTGCTTGAGCGCCCCGGCGAAGTCGTGGGTCGCGAGGAACTTCAGAAGCGACTATGGCCCGCAGACACGTTTGTGGATTTCGATCACGGGGTCAACAAAGCAATCAACAAAGTCCGTGATGCCCTCGGCGATTCTGCCGAAAGTCCCCGCTTTGTGGAAACCATTGCGCGTCGCGGCTACCGCTTCCTCGCGGAGGTCAAAGCCGCCGATGCAGCGCTTGTTCCCGGCCCGGAACTCGTACCTGCACCTCATCCCGCGCCAGAAGCTCGTGGGCGCCAGTATCTCGCCAGCAAACTCCCAATGGTTGAGCATTTTCCTCCGTCAATTGCGCGGAAGATATTGGTGTTCGTGTTGCTTCCACTGGTGGCGTCGCTTGCCGTCTGGAGGCTTCATTCCTGGGACCGTCCGTCCCCCACCGGTATTCGCTCCTTGGCTGTCCTCCCGTTAGAAAGCCTTTCGAACGATGCGTCTCAGGATTACTTCGCTGACGGAATGACCGACGAACTGATTTCGGATCTCGGCCAGATCAGTGCCCTGCGGGTTATCTCCCGTACTTCTGTGATGGTTTATAAACACGCGCGCAAGCCTCTGCCGCAGATCGCTCGTGAGTTGAACGTGGACGCCGTGGTGGAAGGTACTGTGCTCCGTTCCGGCGACCGGGTCCGGATCACGGCGCAACTGATCGAAGCCTCTACGGACAAGCACTTATGGTCCCAGAGCTATGAGGGCGAATTGCGGGATACCTTGACGCTCCAGAACTCGGTGGCTAAAGCCATTGCGGATCAAATTCGGATCAATTTGAATCCCCAGGAACAGGCTGTACTGAAAAAAGTAACGGCGGTCAATCCGGAGGCGTACGAGTCCTATCTCAAAGGGCGCTACTTCTGGAACAAGCGAACCGCGGATGGCTTAAGCAAGGCCATCGATTATTTCAACGAGGCCATCGACAAGGATCCGACCTATGCCCAGGCTTATGCGGGACTAGCCGACTCTTATGCCTTGGCGGGAGATTGGAAGTATGCGCTTCTGGCCCCAACGGAAGCGTATCCCAAAGCGAAGGCGGCCGCGACCAAAGCCATAGCGCTAGACGGTACTCTCGGCGAAGCGCACATCTCGCTTGCATTTTGCCTGGATAACTTCGACTGGGATTGGGAGTCTGCCGGGAAGGAGTTCGCGCGAGGAATCGAACTTAGCCCTGGCTACGCGACTGGCTACGATTGGTACGGCTGGCATTTAGCCATGTTGGGGCGAAATGGCGAAGCTGTCGCAGAGGTGGAGAAGGCAGAGAGTTTGGATCCGCTCTCCCTAATCATTAACGCGGATTTGGCAGAAGAGCTATTGGTCGCACACCGTTTTGACGAATCGATAAAACAAAGCCGAAAGACGGTGATCTTGGACCCCTTTTTTGCGCCTGCACACTATGTGCTGGGTCAGGCGTGGGCGCAAAAACATGACTTCAACGAAGGCATCGAGGAACTTCGAAAGGCGATCGAATTGTCTCCAGGCAGTTCGGCATTCACAGCCAATCTTGCCTATGCCTACGCCGTTTCAGGCATGAAAGACGAAGCGGTACAGATACTGAACGATCTGAAAAGTCGATCGAATCAGGCCTTCTCAAATGCTCCGGAGATTGCCTTGGTCTACATCGGCCTCGACGAGAAGGATCAAGCAATGGCCTGGCTGGAAAAGGCCTATACGGAGCGCTTTAGCCCATGGGTCCTTATGCGGCCCTGCTTCGATCCTCTCCGCTCGGACCCGGGCTTTGAAGACCTTGTGCACCGTATCGGGCTCCCCTCGTTGCGCCGGAGAACTTGATGACGAGAGCGAAGGGCAAGGGGGTGGCCCTCGATAAGAACGAAGGCGTTGTCAAGGCGCAGTTCTGCTCTTCAGTGCTTTGCGCACCGCGTGGTTGCCAGAGCAGGGTGGAGGACCAAGACTCTGGAAATCTCGCCGTGAATCACTTCTCGGTGGATCGTTCCACCAACCATCGATACGGCCTGTCACCTCGGCCATGATTCTGCTATGCGAATCCCGATCCAGGATTCGGCGATCAGGATCGGGACGAGAGCGCCCAATCAATCTTGCGGTCTAGCTTTCGCCGACCAGGGCCACCCGCGAGCTGCTCTCGATACGAACGATCTCCGGATACGGCTTTTGCGTGCGCAGCATCCAGTAGAGTCGAATCGCTAATTTCCGGGCCGCCGCCACCTTGGCCACGCCCTTCGGCTTGCTGTGGCAGCGATGCAAATACTCGTTGCGCATTCCCGGATCGCAGCGCACCGCAATCTGCGCCGCTTCCACCAACAGCATTCTCATAAACCGATTCCCTTGCTTGCTGATCGATCCCAGGCGCTGATGCCCGCCCGAACTGTACTCCCGCGGAATCAGCCCCAACTTCTTCTCCTCGGTTTCCCCCGTAATCGTGTCCACCCAACAAACCTGTTGCCAACTAGGATGAAAATCACATCCAATAAACCAGCATCGAAGGCTCCTTCCTCCCCAGATTCTTGGTGCTCCAACCAAAGAATACAGGGTAGGCGAACGGAGCCTTCGTTCTTATCCAATCAATTTTTGCGTTTGCGCCCGAAGAGGGCGCTACAAGAACGACGCAAAAGTGGGGCTTTTTCCGAGCGGTGCAACTGCAAACCGGCGCAAACAGTTACGCGGCGACCTCTAAATAAAGGCGGGTGGCGCACACAATTCCTGCTCAAGTGACAATGGCAAAGTATGTCACTCGTGCACTATAGCAGAGGCCGGATCAGTGGGTGCCGCACCTTGCTAAGGGTGCAGATTTTCTCAATTCCATCAGGCGCGCCTGGAGGATGACTGGGTTTATCTGCTGCTCGATGGCGTGTGGTTAAAAGTGCGGCGGGCCTTCGGGTCCCAGCGGGTGCTGCTGCTGGTGGCCTATGGGGTGCGCGCCAATGGCCAGCGGCAACTGCTCGCTTTCTTCCGCGCCGGGTGCGGGCTCTACTTGGAGCCCGCGCAACAAGGAGTCCGGGCTCTACTTGGAGCCCGCGCAATAAGGAGTCCGGGCTCTACTTGGAGCCCGCGCAATAAAACGGGCGGAAAGCCAGGCCGCTTGGGAAAGTTTTTTGTGGAATCTGCACGAGCGCGGATTAGCCGGCAGCCACCTGCAACTGGTGCTCTCGGACGGCTGTTGCCGTTGGGCGTTGCTGTTGCCTGAGTTGTAGCCTTAAGCTGTCATTCTGAGCGCAGCGAAGAATCCCTCATTCTTTTCGCCTTCTCTCGTTGCTCCTTGCCCTTCGCCGTCGTCATAATCGTTGTCGTTGCCGTTGCCTTTGGCCCTTGTCTTTGCTGTCGCCTGTTCCTTTCCGTTGGGTGTTGCTGTTGCCTGAGTTGTAGCCTTAAGCTGTCATTCTGAGCGCAGCGAAGAATCCCTCATTCTTTTCGCCTTCTCTCGTTGCTCCTTACCCTTCGCCGTCGTCATAATCGTTGTCGTTCGCCGTTGCCTTTGGCCCTTGTCTTTGCTGTCGCCTGTTGCCTTTCCGTTGGGTGTTGCTGTTGCCTGAGTTGTAGCCTTAAGCTGTCATTCTGAGCGCAGCGAAGAATCCCTCATTCTTTCGCCTTCTCTCGTTGCTCCTTACCCTTCGCCGTCGTCATAATCGTTGTCGTTGCCGTTGCCTTTGGCCCTTGTCTTTGCTGTCGCCTGTTGCCTTGCCGTTGGGTGTTGCTGTTGCCTGAGTTGTAGCCTTAAGCTGTCATTCTGAGCGCAGCGAAGAATCCCTCATTCTTTCGCCTTCTCTCGTTGCTCCTTACCCTTCGCCGTCGTCATAATCGTTGTCGTTGTCGTTGCCTTTGGCCCTTGTCTTTGCTTGCGCGGGCTTGGCGGCAGCGATTGAAACCATCTCTCCGCGCGCGCGTCACCAACGCTGCCGGGTGCACAAGATGCGCAACCTGCGCGACGGCGTGCGGCGGCGCGATCAGGCCCGCATCAAACGCGATGCCCAGCGCATCTATCTAGCCCGCGACGCCGCCCAAGCCCGCCGTGCCTTCCGGCGCTTTTGCTTCTTTCATTGGCGGAGCACGTATCCCAGCCTAGTCCGGCGGCTCGAGCGCGATCTGCCCGAACTGCTGACCTTCTTCGATTTCCCGCGGCCGCTGTGGCGCAAGCTGCGCACCACCAACGCCATTGAGCGTTGCTTCGTCGAAGTCCGCAGGCGCACCCGGCCCATGGTCCTATTCACAAACATGCAGAGCGTGGAGCGAATCCTCTATGCCATCTTTTACAGATTCAACGAGCAACGGGTGCGGGCTGTACTTGCAGCCCGTGCAATACGGGTGCGGGCTGTACTTGCAGCCCGTGCAATAATTGTTGGGCCACACCCTCCGCCTTTTTGCACAAGCAGCTTGACCTCACCCAAAACTTCCTTGTCAAAGCCCCGACTTGCGCCATCCTGTAAAATAGAAGCGTGCCCAAAACAAAATCTGCGGCCGCTCGCCCGCTCACCCCATCGAACGGCCACGAAGCGGCCAACAGCCGTCCACTCATGCCCTTGGCCGCTAAAAACCACATTTCGTGCTACAACCCATTTAGAATGACATCCTTGCGACAAATCGATCCGCAACTACCATCGATTGATATCCTTACGAAGAAACATGGGGGGTGGGGGTATATACTTCCAAGTTACCCCTCTGTTGCGGGCCGACCCGACCCACGCAGCTTTGACGGGTACGGGCTCTACTTGAAGCCCGTGCAATACGGGTGCGGGCTCTACTTGAAGCCCGTGCAATACGGGTGCGGGCTCTACTTGGAGCCCACGCAATAAAATGTTCACTAAGCTCCTAATCGCCAATCGCGGAGAAATTGCCGTACGCATCCTGCGCGCCTGCCGCGATCTGGGCATCGGCTGCGTCGCGGTTTTCAGCGACGCCGACCGGGCCGCGCTGCACGTCCGCCTCGCCGAGCAAGCCTACCCTCTCGGCGCTGCGCCTCCTCGCGAGAGCTATCTGCGCATCGACAAGCTGATCGAAATCGCGCAGCGCTCCGGCTGCGATGCGCTGCATCCCGGTTACGGTTTCCTTTCTGAAAATCCTGCGCTTCCGCGCGCTTGCGCCGATGCGGGAATTACCTTTGTCGGCCCCACCGCGGCCGCCATGGAGCAGCTTGGCGCCAAAACCGCCGCGCGTCAGCTCGCGCACCACGCCGGCGTTCCCATGGTTCCGGGAGTGCGCGATGCGCTCGAAAGCCTCGCCGATGCGGAACGCATCGCGCGCGAAATCGGCTATCCCGTTTTGCTCAAAGCGGTCGCGGGCGGCGGTGGCAAAGGCATGCGCGTGGTCACAGCGCCGCCCGATCTTCCAGGCGGGTGGCGCGATGCGGCTTCGGAAGCGCTCAACGCGTTTGGCGATGGCCGCCTTTACATGGAGCGCTATCTCGCTGCGCCCAGGCATATCGAGGTGCAAATTTTTGCGGATACGCACGGCCATATCGTGTACCTGGGCGAGCGGGAATGTTCGGTGCAGCGCCGCCATCAGAAAGTGATCGAGGAAGCTCCCTCGGCATTCGTTACGCCCAGCTTGCGCGCGCGCATGGGAGAAGCCGCGGTGCGCCTGGCACGGGCCGCCTCCTACACGAATGCCGGAACGGTCGAGTTTCTGGTGGATGCGGAGCGCAATTTTTATTTCCTCGAAGTGAACACGCGCCTCCAGGTCGAGCACCCGGTCACAGAAGCCGTGACGGGCATCGATCTCGTTGCACTGCAACTCCGCATCGCGGCGGGCGAGCCCCTGCCCTTTGCGCAGAAGGACGTGGCCACACGGGGCCACGCCATTGAATGCCGCATCTATGCCGAAGATCCCGCCAATAATTTCTTTCCTTCACCAGGTATGATCGTTTACTGGCGCGCGCCCGAGGGCCCGGGCATTCGCCTCGATGAGGGCGTGTATCAAGGCTGGACCGTGCCGGGAGATTACGATCCGCTGCTTAGCAAGCTGATTGCCTGGGGCGCCGATCGTGGCGAAGCGCTGGCGCGCCTGCGCCGCGCCCTCCACGAATTCGCAGCGGCTGGAATCAAAACCAACCTGGGCCTGTTCCGCGAAATTCTAGTTCATCCGGATTTCTTGCGTGGCGATGTGCACACCCGTTGGCTCGACGAGCGCCTCGATTCGTTGTGCGGTGCCGCCGCCCCAGAAGCGCATACCGAAAATGTTCCGCCGGCGTATTCCCTGGCCGATTCCCTCGCAAATTCCGACGGCACGGCGCGTAATTTGCAGCGGCCCCCTTCTCCGATTTTGCCGGACAGCTCGGCAAGTATTATCGATGCAGCGGCAATTGCCGCCGCTCTGTGGCACCATCTGCACACCAGCACGCCAAGCGACGCGGCCACCCCACCAGCCGCTTCGCGATGGAAACTTGAGGGCCGCCGCGAACAGCTCGGGCACGCCCCTGGGAGCGACGAATGAAATGGGTCACTCGCAAGGATATTAAAGTGGATCGCACCGCGTGCCCGTGGCTGATTCGCCGGTTTCTCGATCCTGAGGCGGAATTTCTTTTTGTCGAAGAGAAAGATGTGCTCACCGCCGCGGCCCGTGAGGAGGCTGTGCCTTTCGACTTGCCGCGCCATCCTGAATTGAAGTTCACCCACCACGAAGGCCTCTGCACCTTTGAAGTCCTTCTCCGCGAATTCGATCTCGACGACCCCGCTCTCGCGCGCATGGCGAAGATCGTGCACGCCGCAGAGTTGCGAGGGCAGGATTCCGCTCCCGAAGGCCCCGGACTTAAAGCCATCGCCGAAGGATTTCATCTTCTCGCCGTAAACGACGAAAAGCGCCTGGCCTGGGGTTTCCCGGTTTATGACGCGCTGTACGCCTGGTGCCAGAAACATCCCCACGTCAAATGACGGCCGCGATGATGCCGGCCAAATGAAATACGAAGTTCGCGTCGGCGCCGAAACCCGCTCCATCTCGATCGAGCGCAACGCCCACGGGGAATTGCGCGTGGCCATCGAACTGCCCGCCAATGACGTAGGCGCTAAAGATTTTGTCGCCGTCGACGTTCTCGAGATTGGCCTTGGCGGCTTTTCGATTTTGCTCCAGGGCGCATCCTTCGATGCGCAAATCATTCCCGAAGCTGAGGGCCTCGCGGTTTTCTGCCGGGGCCGCGAGTTTCACGCCACCGTGCGCGATCCCCGCGCCTGGAAAGGCTGGAAGGGAAGGACCGGCGGGTTGCAACTGGCGTACGGGCGCCAGGAAGTTGTTGCGCCCATGCCTGGAAAGATCGTGCGCGTCCTGGTCACCGCCGGGCAAAATGTTGAAGTCGGACAGGGCCTGCTCGTCGTCGAAGCGATGAAGATGCAAAACGAAATCCGCGCCCCTAAAAGGGGGCAAGCCGCGCGGCTCTTCGTTCGCGAAGGGCAAACCGTGAGCGCCGGAGAGCCCCTGCTCGTCATCACTTGACGGTCGCTTGACAGCGGGAAGATGAGACACGAAACGCGAATCGATGGTGGGAACTACGGACCTACCCGGGAAGCAGGAGCGCCTGAAGGCTGCAAGGGCGCCGGCGCGCTCGCGGGAGAGATCGCGGCGCCCGGCTTGACGATTTCAGGCAACTTGCCGGCCGATTCCATCACCTGTTGCGCCAGGTAATTGGTCACCTTGGATTCATCGCGCGCCGAGGCCAGATAGGCCGCGCGCAGCAATTGCTCTTTGCGATTTCGCAGGGTGTCACGAATCGATTGCTGCACTTGCGGATCGGCGATGTCGCGCTGTCCCGGCGACTCTTTGGCAATGAGCTTCAGAATGCGATATCCGTCGCGCAGTTGAATCACTTCGCTGGTTTGTCCCGGTTTGAGCGTCAGCACCGCCTTCTTGAGGGCGGGGTCGCTCTGATTGAGCGACGATTCGGGAATGAATCCGAGATCACCGCCGGAAGATGCGGTGGCCGGGTCCTCGGAATAGTCCATGGCCATCTCGTTAAAATCGGCTCCGGAGGCGAGTCTTTGGCTGATGGCGGCAGTTTTGCGGCGCGCTTCGGCATCGGTGGTAGCGTCGTCGTTCTTGCGGTTGCGCAGTTGGGGGTCCTTGCGCGGCGTCACCACAATTTGCGCCAGCCGATATTGCGTTTCAGCCACATTGAACTGCGCGCGGTTCTGATTGTAAAAATTGGTAACGTCTTGGTCAGTGACCGAAATCTTGGATACGACTTCGCGATTGATCAGCTTCTGCACCGACAGCTCGCGGCGGATGTCCTGCTTGAGATCATCGACTGAAACGCCGCGATCTTTCAATTGCCGCTGGAACTCGTCTTCGGTGTAGGGGCTCTTGAACTCGGTGAATTTGTCTTCCACCTCGCCGTCGGTAGCCTCGAGGCCCAGCTTCTTGGCGCGTTGGATCAGAATATCGTTGTTGATCAGTTCGTCGACGATATTCAAGGTCAGGGAGAGCGCTTCATCCTGCGAGGGCGTCTGCGTCTGGGCGTTCAGACGGCTGTTGTAATACTTTTGGGCTTCATCGCGATGAATTTGCTGCCCATTCACCGTGGCCCACACGTCGGGCGCGGGCGCCGATTCACGCTTGCATCCCGCCACCGCGAAAATAGGCAGCAAAGCCGCGGTGACGATGGTGCGCTTCCACGGGCGAGAACCTCGGAGGGGTGTAATGCCGGTACCGCGATTCAAGCGGCCTTCTTCACGCGCCCGGAGCGTATGCAGGCCGTGCAAACGCGCATTTGTTTGCGCGCACCGTTCACCAAGGCGCGCACGCGGCGCAGGTTGGGGTTCCACCGTCGCCGCCGCGTGTTATTAGCATGGCTTATGACGTTTCCGTATTGCGGACCTTTGCCGCAAATCTCGCACTTCTGGGCCATAACGGCTCTCCAATCGAAATTCCTTTTCAGTGACGGCGCATTTTAGCAGATTGCGACGCCAGAAAGCGAATTCCAGCAGATCGGCATGCGGGGCTTGGCGAACTGGGCAAGCCTGAGAAAAGAGTTCCAAGGAAAGGGGCCCGGAAAACGAGTGAGCGGGCCGCGAACGCTCGTCTAGAAAACGAAAAGCGCCGCCGGCGTTTACTAGCCGATTTGGAGGATTCGCTCCCTTACTGTTCCTTTCCCTGATTCTTAAAATCGTTGAACGTGATGTTGTCTTCGCAAATCATTTCGGTGATATGCCAGTTGGGCTCGAATTCGAGCTCGCGGAAGCCTGACCAGGTGCGCGTATAAGTCTTCGGATCGTCGACGGTAATATCCACGCGCAGCTTGTCGTGTTGCGGCCGTGTAACTCGCTCGATCACGTGCAACTGATCGGAATGCGGCAGGCCGGCGCGGTCGACCCAGGTTTTGTCATTAAAACCGACGCTGTCGATGACCAGCGTGTTCCCCTCCCACCAGCCGACCGAATTCCCCATCCAGGAGGGGTCGAGGTCCTTAGGATGCTCGCGGCCCTCGTTGGTGTAGATTTCGCGCACGAAGTGATTAAACTCGTAGAGAAAATAGACCACTCCCGGAGTCTGCACGATTTTCGTGGGGAACGGATGAACCCAAATGCGCGGAACGCCTGTGGGGAAGCAGCCGATTTCTTTGCCGGTGGTGGGGTTAACCGGGTCTGTCGAATCAACTACAGCGCGGGGTCCCCACGACGGCTTGGTCTTTTCATATTGCTCCTTGCCCCAAGGCGTCATGAGCGCCACGACATCTTTATGCGAGGCGAAAGAATAGCCAGAATATTCGCGCGCGGTTGGCGGCATTTTCGGCTCCCACTCGCCGGAGATATCCGGCTCGCCCCAGGCAGTCTTGGCCATGGCGCCGGTGGGTTTGGCGGCGGCCTGAGGAACTGCCAGGACGAGTTTGCGCTGCTTTGCCGCTCCCATGGTACCGGCTGTGCTGCCCGTTTGGGCCAGGGCGTAGGAACAAGCAAGAACTGCCAGCAACGAAACTAGCCAAGTGATGGGTCGTGCGCGCATCGGGAGACTCCTTCTTTTGCTTACGGGGTTTCTAGAAGCTTCTGCTCGCTTGGCCTATGGTTATCAGTAGGCGTGCAGCACACAACAGTATTACTTACGCCGCATACCGCGACGCGAGTCACGCCTTAGCCAGCCCAAAATCAATTTGCACAGGCAAGAATGCCTGTGCTACTGACGTCAGTAGGATGACGTCTGAGTCTTGGCGTCCGCAGGAGGAGCTCCGAGGGGAATCTCCTGCCCATCGGCCCGATAAATCTTGCTGAGATTTATCGTTTTGTTGCCGTTTCTCGCAACGTGGCCGGTAACGGTGATTTCGTCGCCGGGATGCAGCTTATGGCCGTTCCAGCCATAGTGAACCAGATGGTTCGGCGCCGTCATTTCAACGAACCATTTTTGTACGCTGCCGTTCGCATCCTTAACGTCCAGAAAAATCAGCGGATGCGGCTGGATAAACTGAAAATCCGTAACCGTCCCTTTGAGGGTCGTCAATGTGGAATTATCGTATGCCGAGGCCCCGTGATGCGCAAATAACGAGCCCGACGATAACAGCAAGCCGACGGCTACTACTGCGACAGCCAAGGTTTTCATGCTCATGAATTGATCCCCTCCAGATGGCAGAGTATTCACCCGCGGAACTCGTATTGTCAATAGGATGTATTTCGTGAGGAGACGTCAAGCTGCCTATGTAAATAGCTTGAAGGAGCCCTTCCACCGAACGTCGATCCGGACGGCACGCACTCGTTTCTTGACCCGTTCGGCACCTCCCACTCGATGCGAGCAGATCGGTGCGCATCCTGAGGATTCATACCCTCTTCGATGTTCTGGTCGGTAAGCAAATCGACGTGAGAGCTAATCTCATCATCGAGTTCCTTCTCGATGCGAGGCTTGCGGCGGGGGTTACGGACCAGGCTGTTCACTTGGGCGAGGACAGGCATCTGGTTACTGGTGGCGGAGAGCCACGGCGGGATCGACTTTCGTTGCTCGCCAAGCGGGAATGTAACAAGCGAGCAGCGCCGCCACTAGTAACGTGAACGCGACCATGGCAAACGTGACTGGATCGTTTGGCCTTACGCCAAATAGAAAACTCGTCAAAAAGCGTGTTAGTCCCAGCGCCGCAGCCACACCGATGCACGCGCCAAGTAGCGCCAGCTTCATCGCCCCGCCGATCACCATGGTCAAAATCTCGCGCCTTTGCGCGCCAATTGCAGCCCGAATCGCAATCTCTCGGGTTCGTTGTTGCACGGTATGCGCCGTCAACCCATAAATACCAATGGCTGCGATAAGAAGTGCGGCGCATCCAAAGGAGGTCAAAAGACGCATGTTGAAGTCCTGCCGGGCAGTGGACCGTACGGTCACTTCTTCCATGGAGCGGAGCGGCGGAACTGGCAGACCGCCGATCGCTTGTCGGAGTTCGTTTTGTATAGCTGAATCCAGTAAAGGCGATTTCTCCCGAACGCGGATGATCCACGTCCGATCGAGAGTTGTTGTTTGAGTGCCCCCGGCGAGGCGCTGCGCGATCGGCACATACACGGCGGGTTCAGGATTCACGTCTAGTTCGTCATCGTGAACGTCGGCCACGATCCCGACGATTTGGCGAGGCGGCTCGTTGGTATTCGGTCCTACCCCTTGCCCTATTAGGATTTGGGCACTCAGTGGGTCGTCATCGGGCCAAAACCTCCGCGCCATAGCTTGGTTAATCACCGCCACCCCCGGCGCCCCTATTTGGTCTGTTTCCGTGAGTAAGCGTCCGCGGATGAGCGGTATCTTCAGGACATCAAAGTAACCCGGAGAGATCGTCATGAAGTGGCTATTCCCGTGACCTGCTACAGGTGACGGACCAGCGACGGGCCGGCCAACCACCGTGATCGGGAGGCTAGAAAACAAACCTTCAAGCGGCAACACGTTGGCCGATGCTGCTGCCTCGACACCGGGAAGAGCAGTGAGGCCACGAATAGCAACTTCGACGATCTGATTGTTTGTGGATACCTTAGCGAGATGAGGGTCAAGAGTCGTGTGAACCGTTACCACGTTATGCGGGTCGAATCCTGGGTTCACCGAACGTACTGCAATCAATGCTCGAATAAGCAAAACCGCACCAATCAGCAAGACAACCGCTACGCAGGTCTCACCGATCACGAGAAACGAGAGCGCCTTTCGGTGGCGAACGCTCGTGCCCGATCGATCCCCGCATTCCTGTAAGTTCTCGATCAGATTGGTACGAGAGGCACTAAGTGCGGGCATCAATCCAAACAACACGCCAGCGATCAATGCTACCAGTGCGGTACAAATCAGGATGCGCCAGTCTAGTGCGACGTTCGAGGCGTTAATTCCGATGCGAGGGATGTCGTAAGGATTTAGAGCTAAGAGCGTCCGGATGCCGGTAAGGCCCAGTCCAACTCCAACCATCGCGCCACCCACTGAGAGCACGACGCTCTCTGTAAGTAGTTGCCGAATGATTCTTCCGCGCGACGCGCCCAAAGCCGACCGGACGGCTATTTCGTGTGTCCTGCCTACCGCGCGCGCGAGCAGCAAGCTGGCGACGTTGGCGCAGGCGATGAGCAGAACGAAACCAACGGCTCCGGTGAGGATGAGTAGCGAGAAGCGGACCCGCTTAACGAGCAGATCACGGAGCGGTTCAACACTGAAAACATCTCCGCGACTGGTCGAAAGCCCCGTCGGAAACTTGCGGCGAAACTCTTGCGTAGCGAGCAGAAGCTGTGCGTTGGCGCTATCGAGCGTGACTCCCGGTTTTAGCCGCCCCACAGCCTGAAAATAGTGATTTTGATTGCTACTGTTGGAAGAGATTGGGAAAGTCAGCCATACGTCTGGCACGGATTCGGGCAGAGAGGGACCGTTCGTTGGACCCAGACTCTCTGTTCGCGTATCTCTCGCGAGAATGCCAATCACCTGATAGTCGCTCCCATTGAGGGAGATAGTTTTGCTTACTATGTGCGGATCGCCACCGAATGCTCGCTTCCAAAATGCGTCACTGAGGACCACGACGCTGGCGCCGTTGGGCTGTTCTTCGTCCGAGGCAAAACTCCGGCCCTCCGCCAGGCGTATACCGAAGAGGTGAAAATAGTTTTCAGTTACAAAGATTGCATATGCCTTTTGCGGCTGGTCAACTCCCGTCAGGTTGAGAGAGCCAGGTCGATAGGCGGAAACATCTTGTAGGATACCAGTCTGCTCAATCCATACATTGAACTTGATTTCCGAGGCTAGAGAAGTCGAACCCGTCGGATTGGTATCCATGAACACGACGACGCGGTCGGGTTCCGGTGCGGACACGGGTTTGAGAAGTACGGCGTTCACTACTGAAAATACAGCGGTGTTCGCGCCGATGCCGAGCGCGAGTGTGAGCACCGCGACAGTCGCAAAGCCGGGCTCTTTGCGCAGCAGGCGAACGCCAACACGCAGGTCTTGCCATACGGTTTCGAGCCATACACCCGCACGCGTTTCGCGTACCCGCTCTTTTATCTGTTCAACGCCGCCCAGTTCTAACCTAGCCGCCCGAGCGGCCTCTTGCGGCTTCATCCCGTGTCTGATCTTCTCGTCGGCCAACAAGTCGAGATGAGAACGCATCTCGTCGTCGAGGTCCTGCTCAACCCGTTGCTTTCGCAAGAGATTGCGGAAGACACTGTTGACACTGGCGAGCACGGGCATCGGACGATACTCCTTCTAAGAAGCTTCCAAGGCGCGAGCAATAGCTAGTGAAATTCGGCCCCAGCGTTCTGTTTCGCTTTCGAGTTGGCGTCGTCCGGTCTTCGTAAGTCGGTAATACTTGGCGCGACGATTGTTTTCCGATTCGCCCCAAGTGGACGCAACCCAGCCTTGCTCCTCCATCCTGTGCAATGCAGGGAAGAGCGAACCAGGCTTGACCTGAAACGTTCCCTTCGTCACTTGCTCGATGCGGCGCGAGATTCCAAGCCCATGCATCCTGTCGAAGGCGAGCGCCTTCAAGATCATCATGTCGAGTGTTCCTTGCAAGAGGTCTGTTTGATCTGGGGTCAAAAGGTATCTCCTATTGAATGGCTATACGACTATAGGAGATGCTCCTGTAGAGAGTCAATAGGGCGCGAAGACGTGCCGGAATGGCCGGGGAGTAGCGATGGCTCGGGGAAGATAGCGACTAAACTACAGATGAGGAGGCCCCAATTTGTTGCTGAACCTGGCGGCGAAATTCATTGGGGTGTGCGATGGTGTTGAAAGTCTCGAAGGTCCCCCCTGTGCCGCGGACGATCACGCTGCCATAACCAAGCATGCGGCCGCCAACGGACTCGTCCACACCTATGCTTTCAATCTTCGCCAGAAGGACTTCAATGCTCTTTCGCGCGACGAATCCCTTCTTGATCAAAACGCGCTTGTTCGAGACCGCGACTTCCGTGGCGTTTCTGCGGACGAGCCCGATGGCCAGCACGATCACTGCCGCGACTAAGAGGAGCGCGCCGCCGGAGAGCAGCCAGGTGCGCGACTCGTTTCCAGGATCGGCTTGAGATCCGCCGACGAGCGCGGCGATTCCCAGTCCGGCCAAGAGAATGGATAGGAGCAGGGGGCCGATCAGAACGATCCAGTGAAGCCGGGTCTTGTAAAGCACGGTCTCGCCGGGCACCAAGTTGTTTTCGATATATCCCACGGCAACCTTCATCTTCTTATATGCGTTGATAAAGTATGGCACGCCAGCAACACTTCCAGGAAGGACCCTGTGCCGGCGGCCTCTGCGGCATCATAGCGTGCTATTGGCGCAGTAACAGGCATGGGTCGTGTGAGGGTTGCCTTATTTCTCACTTGGTGCGATCCAAGGAACTGTTCTCCTAGACACCACGAGACTTTGAGACATTGGCCCTACGAAAGTTGATCACGCTCAACGGATGTTAGAGTCTCTCGACAACCCGATCTGGTTCGCGCTGACGACGGAACACCGGCTCCTTGCCCACTCGCACGGCCTTGCGCGACGATATCTGCCGGATGTTTCACCGCTGGCGGCTTGGCATCATCCCACGAATGACGCATTCGCCAATTTACAACGGCTAGTCGGTCCCGGCGAGCACGTCGCGCTATTTACCGCCAGTCCCCTCGACATGCCGCTTTTCGCCGACGCCCACTGGCATATGACACTCGCTGCCAATTCACTCAGAAGTACAACGTTAAAGTTGCATTCGGGACGGATCTCCCTTTCGACCTCGTTGGGACGCGGAAAGAGAACTTGATGCTCACCAGATTCGCGCAAATCTGCAGTGACTTGGAAGTGTCGAAGATTGCTACGCCTGGCAATTGCGAACTATTTGCGCTGAGCGGTGATTTCCTTAGACCATCGCGATCTGAAAGAAACGACTGTCTACCTGGATCATTCGCGGCGTCATCTGCACGCGACCGCAAATCCGTTGGATTCGCTCGTGATCGGAGACAGGCCTCTCCGGAAAACCTAGATGAGTGGCCCCTCTGGAGGCGGCTGATCTTACCTACCTTCTTCGGAACACGGCCGCCACGAACAGGCCCAAAGTGGCCAAGATCAAAATGGTGCCGAGCACCGCGGCAATCACCCAGCCAACCAGCAGCGCGACGGCGAGCGCTCCGAAGGCGAGCACTGTTACAAGAATGCCGAGAAGTGTCAGCTTGAATCTTGAGAGCGGGCCGGGGCCGGAAGGGCGGCCCGGTTCGCTGACCATCGGCTGGTCATATAAGATAATCTTATATCGCCTGTTCATGAGCCACTTTAGTGCCGGAGAACCGACGACTGACTGTTTCATCGGCATCTATCCATTGTCAATACACGAATCGAGTGACGAAAGATCAGGCTGAATGCTCAACTGTTGGTTCGACTGAGCGCCAGACCACGGCAAATCAACTATTCAGCGCCAGGCCTCATGCCGATGCGGCTTTCGCCATGTTCTGCATTAGGTCGAAGCGCAGACCGGACCAGCCTGGTCCGCGTCCGGGTCCGGATTTTCGCGCCATCCAAAGGTAGGTTGTTCCGTCGGCCGAACGCGTTCGACGGAAGTAGCGGTCCGCAAGTATTCCAGTAGGCGGCAAAGTACGATCAGCCAGGAAGAACGGCTTTCCCGGGTCGAGAATCAATGCGCGAGGCGTGACGTACAGAAGTCCCGTGCTGGTGGGAATTTCCATCGTACCGCGCCGCAAATAGAGAGAACCTTGCACGGTTTGCACAGGAAGCAGCGGGATCCAGTTGTCTGGGACTGGCTGTTCCACCGTGTAATAGATTTGGGGCCCATTCGCGGTTGCTTGCGGAGGCGCTGCCGGACCGTTTATTCTCAGTCGCTGCAAGTAGGCTTCCTGGCCGTCAATTGGAGAATCGAGGTCGCCCTGCAGCTTCTGTTCTACGGCCCAGGCCATGGCGGCCATGTTGTCCCGCAGGAACATCACTTCCTCGAGCGGGGCGGCATCCTGCACTAGCCCGAGTGTGGGAGCGAGCATGATGAAGTCCGAACGCATCCCGTTGCCGGAGAGCTTGAACATGGACCAGGGAGATTCGCCTGCAGTCACGACGGTTTGCTCGGACGGCCGGATGAGCGTCCTGATTCCAAAAGTGTCGGTCACCACCAAAGTTGTAATGTTAACCAGGTTGCCGATCGCCGCAGGAATGGGCACTGAAAACCAATCGTTGCCGTAGACCAGCGCAAATTCCATCACCAGCAGTTTCGCCAAGTCCACATTCTGCGCGTCCAATTGCCCGAAATCCGTGACGCTGTCTTCGAAAGTCCACCAGCGGGGATCGTGGACGCCGCGGAATGTCACATGGTTCGGAAAGAAATTGAAATTGACGGGCGTGACTTGCGCGGGATTCGCGGTGGCGACCTTATTTGCGGCGCCATTCGCCATCGAGAAGGAATACCAATCCAGATGCCCGCCGGGAAAGCTCGGGGCGTTGAGCAGAAGATTTTGTGCGGGCGTGGGAGATCCGAGCGAGAAATCGTAATCCAATTCTTCGCTTTGCCACGGAGCATCCCCGGCGGGTGGTTCGCTGAAGAGGCTCTCCCGATAAGTCAGGAAGGTCGAGATTACACCTGGCATGCCCGGACTGCTCGCCGCGGGCGGCAGCGGTGTCGGAGGTGTTTGACCTGCCGCCACGGCTGCAGCGGAAGTATAGAGCGCCTCCCCATCGGTCACGCGTCCGGCCATCAAAGACCTGAAACGCACGGCGTCAACGGGCGCGTAGGTCGGATCAGGAACAGCCGAAGCGACGGGAAACGCCTGGCGAAATGCGGTGATTACGCCCGGCGCCGCGGCAGGGCTTAGACTTTGCTTTACCAGCGATTCAAAATAGAAACCCAGTTGCGCCGACCCGCGCAAGTTCAGCTCGACGGTTTCTCTTTCCACGTGCGTTTCGACCGGCAGCGCCTGATCGAGAGGAATCGTTGCGGAGGGATTGCTGCCCGGGCAATAAGTAGTCATGGTTTGCAGTTGGCCGGCGAGAGTCGCTTGCACGGGCGAACCGGCGTCCGCGCCGAGAAATTCGCCGACTTGCCACTGGCGCGCCAGCATCCACGCCGGATCGCGCGCTTGCGCCTGCAGACTGCGCTCCAGGGAAGCGTCCCGCGGCAGAGGCTCGAGCCGAGTCCACGTGGTAATGGACGGCTTGGCCACCGTGATTCTAGCTAGCGCTTCGATCTGCACGGATAGGCTCCTTGTTCAGGATAGCGAACTGAGTTGAGACCGTCGCGCCTTGCAGATTCAGCGCGAGATAAAGCGCCGGCAGGATTTGACCGACCTGCTGCACACTGGCCAGGTCTACCGTGCGTATCTTTGCGAGCTGCAGAGTTTCCGCGAGCACAGCCTGGAGAATCTGGTCGTCCCAGGTTTCGCGATTGTCAGGGCAAACCGCGAGCAGCAGGGCCTGCGGCGCGCGCGCGCTGGGCTCTTCAAAATTGAAAGCGACGGACGCCGATTGCTGTGTGCTCGGAATCCGCTCCGGCCATTCATCGACCATGAGTCCGGCGTAGGCGTTCTGCGTGACGGGATTTCCTTGCGTTACGCAGGCGAACGCCACGCGGCCCTGTTGCGGCGGGTTCGCCGGATTTAGCGGCAACGCCAGCCACTGATCGGGCGGAGTGACTGGTGGTGGAACCTGCCCGAGCAGCAGAGACGGAGGATATATCGACGCACCGTTCAAGGCCTGCGCCGCGCTGAGGGCCATGTCCAATCGAGAGATGCCGGGCCGGACGTGGGTCAGCTGCCGGAACCAGCGCGAGGGCGCCTGTCTGTCAGCGGCGACGAGCGACGCGGACTGGCTGAACGCGTTTTGCAGCGTCGACAGATTCGGAGCCGTGAATTGAGGGAGGGCTACAAAATCGTTTCCCAAGATGCTTTGGAAGATTCCCTCGAGGTCTGCAACTTGCGCGGCAGCGACATTGACCGCCGCGGCCTTTGTGTATCGAGCTTGCAGAGTCGCCAGTACCCCGGCCGCTTGATTGGCAAGGTTCGCGTCCGGACCGCTACTGGTATTCGGGACGGAGCTGGCGACTCCATAAAAACTGCAGCGCAACAGCGCGACACGAACCGGGTCGGGAGCAGCGGGCAATCCGGCCGCCGCCGTGGCGAGCGCATTTATGTCGTTCTGCAGGCTTTGCACTGCCGCGGTCGCGCGGGATTGCAACTCGGCGATATTCACAACTCCACCCGCATCGGCGGCATTCGTTTCCGGCGTGGTCATATCCTGCGGAACGAGCGCGCGGCCTGAGCCCAGTAGAGTGCGCAGTTTTTGCGCCACGTAAAGCACGTCCGGGAAAGCGAGCGAGCCGGCCGGCAACGAGCTGGTTTGAAATATGATCTGTAGATTCTGCGCGCTTGGCGGCACCGCGCCTGCATATACGATGCGACTCTCGAGTTCGGATTTTTGCGGAACTTCGGCGGAGTCGGACATTGCCAGAACGTCCAGCGGGCCAACATTCAAGTCGCGCAGGCTGACGGTATTCGTTTGGGTCGCGCCGCCGTTCTGGTATTGCACCTGGCAACGCACCGTCGCGGGATCGGGCAGCATTTGTCCCGCCCAGGAATTCAACCAGGGTTCCGCGGCCGCGCGCGGATGCGGTGTGACTACGCTCCAAGCAGCGTTTTGTGCCGGAACACCCGCGAAAAGCAGAGAGACGCGATGCGTTAGGTCGATTCCGCCACGAGGAGTGGTCACGACGTCCGGATCAGGCGGCCTCGACCCGCGCGAAATTGCATCCATGAGGCCGCCACCGTTGCCGAAGTTTCCGCGAGCAATTTGAAACACCGCTTCGGATATGGACACGTCTGCGAGAGCGTCGGCGTAATCGTCTAAGACTTTCAGAATGGCGATCACCGAATTTTGATCTGCGCCGGGGGCGGGGAGTCCTGTTCCCCAGTTCTGACCGGCAACAAGTTTTCCGGTATCCCATGCGCTGCGCAGTGCGAGCCCGTCGACAACCTCCGATGCGGCGACTGCTTCGGTAGGGGCGCTTGAAGGTGTGAGTTTGCTGCCGACCAGGGGATAGGCGTTGCGGAATGGCTGGACATATTTATCGAGATTCTGATCGTGGAGGGCATCCTCGAAAAGATATCCCAGCAAAGCGTTGAGGCTTTGTCCTTGCTGGACGCCGTCAATGAGCCACAGCGCCTTCTGCACGCGCTCGGAGGAGAGGTCGATCGAAAGCAGGCCCTGTTCCGCTGTATCCTGGTGGGTGATATAACCGTTGCGCAAGACCGCGGCCACGGCTGCCTGTACCGCCGAAGGTGCGAGAACGTATCCGCCGTTGTCGGACAGCGGCTGCAGCGGGACTGGCAACTGAACCGCCGCGCGCGTGTTTTGCGACCTGGCCGAGTCGAGCGCGCGAACTTGCTGAAGTTCCGCACCCGCGACCGGTTGGCGTCCGGTTTCCGGCCGCACGTCTTCCACCCAGCCGTAGCAGCCGAGCCAGACGGATGTATTTTTCGCTGCGCGCGTGCGTTTCAGCAGTGACGTCGCGATGGCCGTAGCCCATACATCCAGCCGGTGGCTGCACGCGTCCAGTGTTTCCGTCAGCAGCCGGTCCAGTTCGGCCGTAGGCAGGTTCGCAAGACGACCGAGGCTTGTTCGCAAATCACTGAGTTGCGCGAAGGGAGACTCAGCCGCAAGATTCTGCGTGAGAAGATAGTCAGCCCACGAAATATGCGGGTTCGGAATCGAAGGCCGCGCCAACACCTGCCACGGAGTCAAAGTCGTGGTCCCGGGTTGCACGCCGATCAGCTCGCTCTCTTGAATTTGCGCCACACTCAGCGTCCCGGCACTCACTTCCGCGAGCCCCGCGAGATTGGCGTATTCGAGCAGCAACGACTGGCGCAGGATCTTATAGAGCAGCGAGGTCGGTTTCGGTCCCGGATAATTTTCGGCCTGGATGTCCGCCACCGACGCGGTTTGCAGCCAGTTAATGTAGTTTCCCTTCTGGCCTCCTCCGAGATTGGCGTCCGAATTCAAGGTATCGGTTTCCGAAAGCGGGCCATCCTGGACGGTAGAAAATCCGATGGGGAAACTGTTCTGTGCGAAACCTACCGTCAGAATCCTGGGATTCCATTGCGTGTATCCATAACTATTCAGAAGCGCGCGCCCGGGCGTTTGGTAGTTCTGCCACCAGGTGGTTTGAAATGCTTGCGGCGCGCCGAGGAATCCGAGCAGATTCCAAAGGAAAAGGCTGCCCATCACTTGCCGACCCTGGAAATTCATGGAGCTGGCATCCATTCCCAGGACGGACATCAGATTCTGGTCGGGATCGCCGCCCCTCTGCATGCGCGGCGCGCCGGCAGAGCTCGCCAGCCACGTGGGCCAGAGCTTTTGCACGAAGTTTACAAGTCCGGCCTCGACCGGGCCTGCGAGCTTCGGGTCCACTTTGTAATTGCCCAACGAAGTGACCGGCAAAACGCCGTAAGGAGTTCGTCCGGCGCGCAGTGCCGCAATGGGCCCGCGCGGGTACGCGTTGGCAAGCACGTACTGGCGGGCTTGTTCGATCAGGCCCGCTGAAAAAACGCTCGCCATCATCTGGCTCAAGAAATATCCCAGTGTGGCGGGCCACAGCGAACGCAACAGGTCGGTGCTGTCGAGCGAATCGGTGCCGTCGGAATATTGCACGTGATCGAATGTCGTCGCAGGGATTCCCACGAAATTTGCGAGCGTCACGCCGTCGCAGCTGGGGTTAGAGGTGAGCGGTCCTTCGCGCTCGGTCTCATAGCTGATTTCGTAATTGGGATCCTTGCGGCTGTAGGCCGAACTGGCGTCGGGAGTGTTGTTGGTCGGCGCGCCCTGCGGCACGAGGGCCAGTCCGTCGGTATAGTGATGCGCGTTCAACAACGCCGCGAATGTTTGGCCGGCTTGTGCGTCGCTGGCGCGCAAACCGTATACGAAGATTTGATCGATTCCCTGGGAGCTTAGCTGCGGAGTCAGCGGGATCTTTAGCGCCATTCCCGCTTGCACTGCCGTCGGAAAGTCCACCATCCATTGCAAGCCGGCATCCACCACGGAACCGGCGGGGAATGCACCGGTATTGGGCGTTAAGCTGACGGCAAGAGGAACCACTACGGGGCTGCTGCGATAGAGGCTGGATTGGCCGCCGGAAACCAGCACAACCGTCCATGCGTCCGGCAGCGCGTCGGCAACCGCGGGCTTTTCCCAGGAGGAATTGCGAATCGTTACTGTCGGAAATACTGGCGTGGGAACGGGAGCCGTGCCGCTGGGCGTCGGGGCTGTGGGTTGCTGCGGCAAATTCGTCGGAGTTAGCCGCAGGCAAATCCACGCCGCTCGCTGCGGGCCATAAAGAGAAGCGATCGTGCGCCAGGGGGCCTTCGAGTCATCGGGACTCGGTGGAGGATTTCCAGCCTGCCATATCGCGTTCCAATAAGCCTCTCCGTCGGAAACTTCCTGATTCGTCAGTTCCGGCTCGTGCGAATCCACCGCGATCTGGTCGGGATAGATTCTGACCCACAATTCGCCGCCGCCCTTCTCCTGGTTCATGAAGCGGGTCTGGATGTTGACGGGCAGAAGCAACAACGGAGTCTGCGCGGAGAGACCCGTGGGTTGGCGGCTCGCCGGCGGTTGGCTGACGACGGATCTGGGCGGCGTGGTCATGAGGATGGCAGCATTAAATCCGCGTGAATGAGAATCCGGAAGGGAAGCCGGAGCAGGATGTAAGCCGTCTGTGCGCTGTTCACGCCCCACTGATTGTTCGTGTCATTCGGATTATCCGCGTCCGACACGATGGCAATCCCCGTAGGCTGTTGCAACGGAGTAAGAAAATTCGGCACCGTCGTGCTCTGTAACACCTTGGCGAACACCTGCGACGCAAGCCGCCACGGGCTATGGGCCATGATTGCGGCGGGAGAAGTTCCGCTGATCGGAGCCGGAGGCGCCGGCGGGGGCTGCGTTTCGCTGGGCGATCCAAAATTGGTCCACGCCAGATCGGCCCAGTGCGGCACGGGCGAAATGTCCGGCGTCGGCTCCAGCCCGAAGCGCGGCTCGGAGGGCTGCTCCTGGAACACAAAGAAAAATCCATCCGGCGAAGACGTGGTGCCCCCGCGAGCGTCCGCCGCCGTGAGGTTGAACCCAAGAAAAGTCATGTCTGGAGAAAGCGTCCCGCGGAAGAGCGGATAGCGTTCGTCGGATGGGTCCAGGACGCGAGTGCCGTCCGGATTGCGTTTGGCCTTTCCGGCATAAACGATCGCGTTCGGGTAGCGCTTGAAGAGTTCTCCGCGGACCAGCAGCACCAAATTGTTCGCGCTTCCGGGCCGATTAGGGTGCTGACCCAGCGAAGAAGACAGCGACCAGGTGTTGATCGGCGGAATGTCCTTCAGCATATCTTCCAGTTGCGCGGGATCCGTGGGGTCGCCCGGCTGCGGTACGTAGGCGCTTACGTCCCAGAACTGGCGAAAGTAACTTCCCCTTTGGTCGGTGGGGTAGCCGAACCACAACAGATCGCGGCCCATCTCGCTGTTAAGTCCCACCATGTAGGCCTCAATGAAAGCCTGGTTCGATTGCAGCAAGCCGACCGTGTTGGGCGGAATTTGTTCGACCCCCGGCAGGAGATATTCCTGCGAGAGATCGCGCAACGGCGCGTACATCGGTTGCGGAAAGTCTGGCGCCGCCATGATTGTTTCGAGCGGATCAACGGGCTGCCAGGGGAGATGCTCGGAGACTGTAAGCAGTCCCTGAACGCGCGCAGGGATGGTAGTGACCGGGTCAATGCGCGCCAGGATCGTGGTTTGCAGAGTGGCGATATCCAGAGACGGAAGCGGCCCCGGATTAACGGGCAACAGTTGATATTCGGCGAAGAGTTGCGACGTTGCGGCGCGGAATGCCGCCGCTTGGGCAGAGTCGGCGCTCCCGGAGCCCGCAGCGGATGCGGCAGTTCCCGGCGCGGTGATCTGGAAACTCGCCCGCGGCGGCACCCGCGCCACGACTGCGGGAGTAAAGTTGGAAGGCTGCATGGAGCTTGCCGCGGTGGCGCTGACTATTGAATTTTTCAGGGCGTTCCATGCAGCGGCTGCCGCAGCAGCGCAGATCACTGCTGCAACCAACGCCGCCGCCCAACCGCCGGCCAGCCCGGCGATCACCACCACAACAGCGAGCAGGAGGATCACGCCGAGCAAAATCCATTTTTTCCATTTCAGCAAATTCTCCGCCCAAGACGGCGCGGACTGATTCGAAATCTGGTCAATCGACACCATTCCCGCAGGCGGCTGAATCGGCGGCACGATTCCGACGTCTCCGCTATTCACTCGCGTCAATAGCGTTGGTGCACCGTTCGTCGCCAATCCCAATCGCCACGGCAGACGCGCGGCTTTGCGAAACGCTCCGGAGAACATCCTCTGCGGAACGCGGCTTGCACGAATCGTCGCAGTGATGGTCATCGGGCTCGCAAGCAGACGCGAGTGCAACGGCGCGGTGAAATTCAATAACGTTTCGGGCGGCGCGGGCTGCAAATGCTGCCGGTAAATCTGCTGGCTGACGGCGCGAGCCAGTTGCGCCTCTTTCAAAAATTGGTTGGCCTGCAGCACGCCGTCCACTTGCTGCCACGCCGAAGCCATCAACTGTGTTTGCTCTTCCTGTACAACTTGCGTCCCCATTCCCGCAGCGCTGCGATTTCGCGGATCCAGGCTTAGATCGTTCACCCATCCCGCCGCGGCGCGATTGACGCTCGTTACGGCCGCTTGCCATCTTCCATAAATCGGCGGTACCACCACCGGATCGCCGGGGGGCGGATACGTACGCGGATTCGCCGGATCGTCTGTCGCGGGCGCTGTTTGATTGATCCAGGTCTGCAAAGCCGTTTGGAATGCGTCTTTATCCGCGCCGGTCCACGGCGTGTCCGTGGTGCTGACACTTTCCAGCGCGCCATCCAGGCCGAGTGGCCCTCCCGCCGATGGAATGCCCGGATCCGGATGCTGCACGTCCATCGGGCGCTGGCCCACGCTCGCGGGCAGCACGCTCGGCGTCAATGCACGGACCAACGATTCGAAATCGCCTTCATCGCTCGTGTTGAAATCAAACCGGTAGTAGAAGGGCAGCGTTAGCGGCGCCTGCGTTGCTGAAGTCCAGGCGGGTTCGGAACTTGTTACGGCGGAAACATCCTGCCCAAGCCCAGCTTGTACTCCATTTTGAAATGCCGGCACCAGGAACGCGGAGTAAGACGCCTCTGGATCGAGCCGTCGCGGGCACAACAAGCGCGAAATCACGTTGCCCGGCGCGGTGGCGAGCGCATCGGAAAGCGAGGCATCGCCGCTGATTTGCACATGGGCCCAATTCCAGGAAACAGAAAGATCCTGCAGCGCCGACATCGTTTGAACGACGATCGTCGGCAGGGGATTAGGCGCGACGGCAGGAACCGTGAATTCGCTCGTTTTTAGAACGATTAGCGCGACCCAGGGCCGCAAACGATCGCCATTGGGCGCGGCGGGCGTGAACAGCCACGGAAAATCCAGTGTGTCGAACTCGATCCCGCTAAGGTAATTCGGCTCGAAATTAACCGTGAATTGTCGAGGCTCGGTCCGTATCACCATGCGCGGATCCACGCCGACCACATCGCCCGGGCCAAACAGCGACACCGGCGTCGCGGGCGGCGTCACCGGGTTTGGCGCAGTGCCTCCCTGCACGTCCAGGAACAGCTGCACGCTCAGATTCGCCCGGCTGGGCAGCGTTCCGCCGTCGGGAGTGTTCAGGCTCGCGGCGATTCCGCGGCGCGCCCAGGCCTGGAAGTGATAGCGACCGAGCGTCGGGGCGCTGCTCATGCGGGCACCTCGTGCAGCGGCATGATTTGAAGGTTGCCGGCCTCCGCCGGATTCGCGGACAAATAGGAACTCAGCGCCGCTTGCGCCTGAAAATATGTGCTGCCGGAACTCCCCAGCACGTCGGTGCGAATGCTCAGGTCCAGCACGCTGGTGATGACGTACTGCGGCTCGTCTACGATGATCGCAGGCGTCGTCGGGCCGGTGCTGTACTTCAGCAGCCCCTGTTTTTTCCCGCCGACGCGAAGAGCTGCCTCGGGCGCGCTCAGCGAAAGATGGAGACTGGCAGGATCAGGTAGATCCCTGGAGAAGCTGGAAAAATTGTTCGGGTCGTAGATGGACCCCTCCTGGTAAACGACGGTGCGCGGAAGAGTCCTGGCCATTGAGAATTGTGCTTCAATCGAAAACCACTCGGGATCTATTTCCTCGAAGCTGGGTGCGTTGATCTTGTCGGTGTTACTCAGATTCAGAAACTGGCCCGGCGCGAAGTAATCCTGAATCGGCTGAATGGTTTCCGTTTGCGAATTGATCTGCACGCTTTGAATCGAGAACTCGGTTCCGTCGGACGGCGCGGAATTGCCGTACCTGGTGATGGGCACATCGAGCGGTACGATGGCTTCCTTCACTTGCAAGGTTCCGATCGGATGGACGCAAAGCGTCTGGTCGGTGGGCTTCTGCGTCGCGAGCGAGACCGCCACGGTCGTTGCCGGAGGCAGCGCCGCGCTCCAGCTTTGCGGATTCTCCAATGCCTTGACGAGATCGGGCAGCACGGGCTGCGACGGAATGGTTGCCTGTGTGCTGCTGCCCCAAGTCAGATCCACCGAGGCGCTGACGCTGAAAAATAGCAGACTGATGGAGGCTTCGCCGTGAAAATGCCAGGGCGTCGGACCTTGGAACGTTCCATTGACGTTCAGGCCCAGCAGCGTGTCCCCATCGTAAGCCACGTCGAACGACGCCGAAAAATCGAACTCGAACGAGAACGGAGAAATAATGATGAGGACGTCAAAGCCCAGGTAACCCTGGATGCTAAATCTGCTGGCTGCGGCGTAGGCCTGCACGTCTGCGCCGAAACTGCACGGTATTCGAGGTCACGGCGAAGTAGCTGTCGGCGCTGATCCGCGGATTGCTGCCATGGCCCAAGCTTACGGAAAGCCGCGCTAGCTTGGGGACGTCTAGGCCGTCCGTGTTGAATCTTTCGATTGATACCGCCGAGCGAGAACAGAAAATTCGGATTACTGCCCCAGGAAACTCGCAGCGCCAGATCGCCGGCCAGCGCGTAGACCAAAATACTGGAATCAAACAAAGTGCCGTCAATCGCGAGCGTCTTCGCGCCGAAATCAATGACGCCGAGCACTTCGACGTGCAGTTGAAGCAGCGCATCATCTTCGGTCGGTAGCCCCGCACCAATCAGGCCTAGAATCACCAGACGGATCGGGTCGGGAACCTCAAGCAGCACGCCGAGAGTGAGAGTGATCAGGGTCGGCGTGCCCCATCCGAACTCCAGCAGCGGGCCGAACACGTAGTGCCCCGTGGCGACCGGAAAAAATTGCGGATGTCGCTGATGATCTGGGGCGTGTTGTCAATCGGATCGGGAGGAAACATGATCGCGCCCAGCGTGTGCGCGCGAAAACCCGCCTGCAGCGCGTCGGTGTTCATCGTGCGGTTCACGCCGCCTAGTTTGCCCACTCCGTTCAAAGTGAAGCCCAGCCCCAGTTGAATCGGCGGCAACGTGAATGTAATGATGAGCAAAAACGAGTAGCCGCTCGAACCATCCGGCATGACGGTATCGACCACGCCGATCACGGTGATCCCGATCGAATTTACCAGCGAAAGTTGCAGGATTCCCGCGTACTGCCCCTTTGCCCCGTATCGTAGGAAAGGTACCCGCCGCCGGTGACCAACCCGGCGTCAACGGCGATGCCCAAGCGATTCCGGCGGCTTAAAGCCCAGCGAAAAATTTCCGCCGCGCCGAGATTGCCGCCTTGCTGTGCGGAACGTAAAGCGTCCCCAGCATCTCCCCACGCGGTCCACCGCGAGCTTCGATGGGACCAAGCGTCACGCCCAGCGCCACGGAAACTTCGAGGGTGATCGCGTTGTTTGCCACGCCGCCGATCAGATACAGCGGCTCCAGCACCACCGGCCCCAAATCCAGGTGCAAGGGCAAATCGATTTCAAGCTGCGCTTCGCTGGTAATGTGCAGTCCCGTATCGGCCCGCCAAGTGGCGTTGAAATCAAATCCCGCCTGGACATTCACGCCCGACAACACATCTAACAGAAAGCCGTCGGCATCGGTGGTGTCGACGAGGACTCGGTTTCCCGCCCTTGACCGCAAACGTCACGGACGGATCTGCCGTTGCTGTTGTTGTGTTCCAGGTAATGTCGACTCCCGCGCCAAAATCAAAAGGAGCTCCCTTGCACGGCGCTTCCGCCCGTTCGCCCAATCAGAACGATCGGATGGTCAGAATTCCTGCTGCCGTCGCGATCAGGTCCATCGCAAGCAGGCCTGTCAGCGACCCCGTCGGCGCGTTGTTGCAGATTAACAGTGGCGGGCGGAACCACCGTTGCTGCGAGCCCCGCGCTAAATGTTCCGTTCACCTGCAGGTATGTTACTGGACCAGAGGCGGCTCAGCGGGAGCGTCTGGTTGAATCCGGCGGGCAATATCGTCCTTCAGCGACGCTGAAGTCCTGGCGGATTGGTAGCTGGATTGGCTTGAACGTCGAGCAGTCCCGGGTCATCGCGGCAGGCGCCGTCATCGAAGTCACCGTCGAGTAAAACTGCATCAAGTTGAACGAAGCGCTTAAAGCCGGGATCAGGACGGTGCCGTCGAAACCTGGAAGTCCCCACTGGAAGATCGTTTGCAGAAGGGCTGAGGGCGACTTCAACACATCGCCTGGATTTCGACAGCTGTAGCGTGCGTGCTGGAGGATGTAAAAGATCGCCGGAAACCCCCGGGTTCGGCGCGTAAGTAACCACTCCGAGAAGATTCAAAATCGCTACTGCGCCGGGTTGCGTGCTTTCGAGATAAGAAATCAGCGAGTAGCTCAGTATTTTGGCGGGTAAATTCTGCGCGAAGTTAGTGACATCGGTTGGGTTCATCCCGAGCCCGGAAAGATGCTGAATTTCATTCCCGATCTGCGGCAGCGTGGCGATCAGGCTGCCGATTTCTTGGATCAACTTGAGGCCGTCGTTAACGATCCCCGATTCATCGTCATTGTTGATATCCGTACCTACTGCGCCAGCGTTGCGCTAAGCGCTCCGGCAGCTGTTGCGGCTGCGTTCAGCGACGTAACGAAGCTTGACTGTAGAAGTGCCGGCGGGAACTGAAGCCCCAGTTGCGCGAAGAACGGAATGACATTATCTGAGGTGAGCTGAGATTCCAGGGGCTGGAGTGCGGACCCGAATTGTAGCGCCAGCGATTCCAAGTTTCACCTCCCCGCCATCTCCACCCATCCAGCGGATTCAAGAGCAGCCAGCAACTCCGGATATGTCATGCGCAGAACGTCTTGGAGCCTGGGGGCATATCGGTCGAAGATCTTCTACAAATGCTGGGCTGGCGTATCGCGTCACGATACGCTGATTGCGGGTCGCGCAATCGGCCAAAGGCCGGCCGTTTATTTCTGCAGGGAGTCGTTCGTTGCGGAACTGGATCATTCGCGCCAGGCCGTCAAGAATTTCACGCCGCTGCGGCGCCAGACTGTCGCCACACGGCGATTTTTGTTGACCAGCGTGAAAGCCTCCTGAAGATGGCGCCTCACCACTTCCACGTACTGACGGCCCAGCACTGTCGCCGGAATCTCGTTTTCGGCTTCGTCCAGCCTTTTCGCGAACCTCGTCGCAGCAAAGCCGTACGGTGCAGCTTCCGGTATTGTCACCGCCTCCGCCGCGTCCTCCTCTAGGGCCTGGAACGCCGCCGCCGCTGGTTTCGGAACCGTTTGCATCGTGTCGGCAGTTGTTCCGGGAGCGGGCGCGAACGATAGCTGTAGGTGAGGGAACGCGTCGACAAGAGGACTTATGTCGGATGCGATCCCTGTCGTTTCGCTGTCCCTGTGTCCCCAAATTAGGCCCACCAACGTGCCATTAGAGATTACTGCCGCTCCCGAATCTCCGGGTAATACAAACGGGTCATGAGAATCCGAATCGATCATGAAATTCTTGATCTTGTCAAGCGCAGAAAACCGTTGCTCTTGTCCTCCTGTAGAACCGAGACACCGATGTGCGAGACGCTGCCATGGCTCACTTTGCCCGTGGCGAACCCTCGTTCCTCAACCGCCTGCCCAAGGGTAGGGGATGAAACGCCGGTAATCCCACCGGTGATGTCCTAGAATTTGTAATTCAAATTCGGATCCAGCTGAATCAGCGCCACGTCGGAGTGGATTTGAGCGTCCACAACGCGGCCAATGCGATGGCTGCAGCAATGTGAGCACGTCGATCCGAAGTAGTTGTCCCGGCTGCCCGATCTGAATATCGCTGATGATTTCGCATTCCACCTCCTCTGCTCCGTTGATCTGAACCGCAGCCGCTCCCGCCGGCGCTGCGGTAGGCGCTGCGGTAACGGACCCCAGGAGAGTCGCCGGCAGCCCCGTGATCGACTGCAACACCTCTGCGGCGACCGCGTCCAGAGTTGCACCCTTCTTCGGGTTCGTAAACGAACCAAATGTGAAAACCAATCGGCCAGGGTTGATTTTCACGAAAATACCGTAGTCCTCGCTCGAAACATTTCCTCTAAAGGTGATGATGTTGGTCATTGGGTTCATTGGGTCGGGTTTTGTCGCACGGGCCGACAATTTTGCCTCCGGATCGGGGTTCGGCGCGCCATAGATTCTGCACTCGAGTTTTCCACGGGTGTTGCCAACGTCGAAGTCAACGCGATGTGTGGGGAATCGGCCGGTGACTGTGTGATGGAGAGGCCTGCAGGTGTCCCGGTTGCAGCTGCTGCTAGGCCAGCGGCGACGTCGCTCGGTTGGTCTTTATCCCCGACCACATAGAGGGCGTTAAACAGGATGTTGTGAATCTGGTCAGGGTCAAGCTCGCGAGCATCCAGATGGGCGGCAGCTCAATAGGCCGCAGAATCAGCAGCGGTATTCGGGAGAACTGACCAGGTCAAACCGTCATGCATCTTTCACCTGAAAACCCGCAGCGCGTCAGTCCAACAAGCCACGTGAACATTTGCGTCAATCCAACTACTTTGCCCTTAGGGTCATCCAGTGTGGGAGCGGTCGTAGCCACGATGCCGAGTGTTCCATGGGGCATCGCGGAGCCCCGTTCGATCCGAATGCCGCCGCGAACGTAATCCTTGAAATATTTCGTACCGTCCTCCGCCAGCACATATGCATTGGTGACCTGAACATTGGCGTCCGACGTTGCAAGAACCTGAATCTGCGGTGGATCCTCGCTGCTTGAAGGTGACACTTCCTCAAATTCGTTGAGCGCATTTACAAGATCCTCTATCGACTGAAGCAAGCTCTGTCCGTCGGTTCTGGCGAATACGAAGACCTGTCTCGCATCTTCCCCCGATGCTTGAACGGTTAAGTCGACAATTGCGATGAGCCCGCTCGCGGGAGTCTTCGGTCCGCTAAAGGTGATGCTTTGCCCTCCCCCTTAGTACGGGGGGATGTCTGCAACGGCGGCCTTGATGCTATTGGGGTCGGCGTGGGCGAGGCGTGCTCGGGCCATTTGCACTACATCGGTCTTTATGCCTTCGATTTCGGCAGGAATGATTTCCCGTTGGACCAGCTCTTCCGGTTTCTTTTTCTTGTCTACGAAAACAGTGATCGCCAGCTGATCGGTCTTTTTCCCGCCCACAACCTTGAACCCCACTCCCACCGCGTGCACTCCGGGGATGGCGTGCAGCCGTGCTGCCGCAGCTCTCTTCACAGTGCGGACTCGATCAACATCAGTCATGGAAGCTTTGCACTCCGGAGAATCGCGCCCCAGTCGATCTTTCCTGCTTGCTTTTCGGGGCTGCTGGGAGTAATGGACCGGATTTGTTCCATTTCTCGTTACGAATACGGTGAATCGAAAGAATGACCGTCGCGAAACGAACTGGAAATCAAGCCAACAACGACGTCGAGCTCTCCACGAAAAATCGCTCCGAAGACGCCCATTAGGTGCGGATGTACTGTGACCCCTTATACCGGTCAGCTATGTACATCCGGCCTGGAATCACTGTCAAGGAAAAGTTCGCGCGTTCAAAACGTATTGGGCTGATTGCAAACCTGCGTATCTTGATCGACTGTGAGTGCAGTGTGGGGCGCAGCTAGCCTAGTGCGTCTATCGCTTCTTTACGTTCGGCGATCGGCGTCGACCAGGAAGGGACCATGTTGCACGATCACGTCTCCGCGGTCGCTCCTGTCCTCCCTTAAATGCCGCCAGCAGTAAGAAAGAAATTTATTTTAGAACGGACGTAGTACGGTGGATAAGTTGCGCGGGAGTGAGGGGAATGGGAGTGGTCTTGAAGAGATCACCTGAAACCGAGGCATCTTTCCGGAAATTGGAAGAGCACCTGCCGTGGAAGCAGGTGCATTGAATCGTACGCAAACTGCCTGAAATCAATGGGACGGGCGTCTGGCGTTGAATGCGAGTGAGTCTCGTACGAAGCAATGGGACGGAGATCAGCCAAGAAATAAGTGGCCAAGAATTGAAAATGCACTATTTAACTGAATGAGGATATACCATGACTGAAACTGGCTTAAAATACTGACATTGCCACTGTGGGCGTGTAGCTCAGTTGGCAGAGCACCTGCTTTGCA
>CAVRDM010000009.1:0-156304 GCA_963719845.1 uncultured Acidobacteriota bacterium
TGGTAGGGCGGCAGATGCTCGTCTTTCTCGCCATGATTATCGTGTATATGCGCGGTGACCACGAGGTCGCGCATCAGTTCGAGATTTGGCAGCACGCCGCCCTCGAGGTGCGCGTGCCCAATATCAAAACACAGGCGCAGATCGGTCAGCCGCGTATCCGCGATGAATTGCCGCAGGTTTGCGGGCGTGGCGAGATCGCCGGGAGTATTTTCGAGCGCAATGGTGACGCCGCGCTGCTTGGCGAAAATGTGCAAGTGCTCGAGGGAATTGAAGGCGGCATCGAAGCGCCGCGGATCGGCATCGTCGCGCGAGGAGCCGAGATGCTGGACGAGGTAGCGGAAGGGCATGTCCTCGGCCATGTCCAGCACGCGCTTGATTTCATCCACCGCTTCCAGGCGCCGCGTGCGCTCGAGGTCGGAGATGGAAAGAGGCGCGCTGCTTTCCCGCGTCGGACTCAATTCGCGCTCCCCGGGCGCGTGTACAGACCGCAAAGCGAGGTCGTGGTCCCGCAGCATCCCGCTAAGTTCGCGCACGGCGTCTTGCGAACGATAGTCAAAATGGCTGCGCGCGCAGAAAAGTTCCACCGCTTGTACGCCGTAGCGCGCGATCTCAGTGATCAGCGGCGGGTTGAGCTTGCGCTTGACGAATAGATATGTCGAAAGAGTGCGCGGCATCGGCCAATCTCAGCAGGCGGCGGCAGTGCCAAACAGCGCGCAAACCCCAGCGATTTTTGTGGGCATGAAAGTGTTTCGACTTTAAGCGAAAGCGCCAATTGGGTCAAGGACGGGCGGGTCAAGGGTAGTGTCTCAGTGTGAAAATCAGCGGGATTGCCCCTCGCTCGCAGGATGGCTATGATGCTTGCCGGAATCACGGAGCAAGACTGATGCTAGTCCATATTTTCAGAGGTCCAGGCCGCGTGTTCGGTTGTACGGAGGATGCGACGGGAGCCAACCTACCTTCGCAATTTTCCCCTTGGACCGCCTTTAAGTCGATAGACCTGAGCCGAGATGGAGAGCCAACAGCGGGAGTGAATGCCAACGAGTGTTTAGAAGACATTGAGAAGCACGGTTTTCACATCACCGATGCACACGTCCGCATCACCGAAAGTATCGTCTGATCCATCGCTGCTTCATTGGTTGGCCAGAAGCACGAGTTCTTCCAGGCCACTTTGACGCGCCAATCGGGAGATTGGCGTTCCCGGGGCGTGGCACACGCTAACCTGGACCCAGGGTCAAATTCAAACTGAGACACTACCGGAGAAAGGCTGGGGTAGTGTGCTAAATGGGTCTGAATCAAGGCCTAGGCTGCGGCTGCGATCCAGCGGTTGCGCCTACGGCAATCGACAGAAAAGCGGCGGGATGTACAGATGGGAAATGACGGCAACGGTTGCGGCCAAGCCTGGGAAGAACGTCGAGCACGCGCGGCGTCTGTTGACGCGCCAATCGGGAGATTGGCGTTCCCGGGGGCGTGCTTGAAGGCGGCCACTGGGCCGCATGCTATGCAACGCAAGCCAGGCGGCAGTAACCAATGGCGGTTCATGTCTCGTGAGGGGCATGATTTGGCAGCGAGGTTGGGACAGTGCCTCGGGTCTCCGGCTGCCTCGGGTCTCCAGAAAAAAGAGGCGCCGGACGACCCGAGCTACCATTGCGGTTTCGGGGCGAAATAATGGGACGCTATTTCAATCGGAGGCGCGCTCGTAATTGAGGTACGGGCCAAGCCAGCGTTCGATCGCGCGCAGCTCGAGTCCTTTGCGGCGCTGGTAATCGAGCACCTGGTCGCGGCCGATTTTTCCGACGGCGAAATAACGCGAGTCGGGATGGGAAAAATACAGGCCGCAGATCGAGGCCGCCGGCAGCATGGCGAAATTTTCCGTCAGTTGAATGCCCGTCGCCTTTTCCGCGCCGAGCAGTCGGAACAAAGTGATTTTCTCGGTGTGGTCGGGCGAAGCGGGATAGCCGGGCGCGGGCCGAATGCCGCGATAACGCTCGCGAAGCAAATCCGCGGGCGTCAGATTTTCCGTGAGTCCGAATCCCCAGGCGTCGCGAGCCTGCTTGTGCATCCACTCGGCAAAGGCTTCCGCCAAACGGTCGGCCAGCGCCTTGGCCATGATGGCGTTGTAATCGTCGTTGGCTTTTTCAAACCGCGCGGCCAGTTCCGCCGTGCCGATTCCGGCGGTGACGGCGAAGGCGCCCAGGTAGTCGGCGAGCCCGGTGTCACGCGGCGCGATAAAGTCAGCCAGCGCGTAGGCGGGCTCGTTTTCGGGCTTCTGCATCTGCTGGCGCAAGGTGTAGAAGGTTCCGAGCAGGCGGGTGCGCGACGCATCGGCGTACAATTCGATGTCGTCGCCCACGCTGTTGGCGTGGAAAAATCCGGCCACGCCGCGCGCCGTCAGCAGCTTGTTGGTGACGATTTCGTCGAGCAAGTGCTGCGCGTCGTCGAATAGCTCCCTCGCCTTTGGTCCGACGACGGGGTCGTCAAAGAGACGCGGATAAATTCCCTTCAGCTCCCAGGTGTGGAAGAACGGCGTCCAGTCGATCAGCGGGACCAGGCATTCGAGCGGCACCTGGTCTGAAATTTTGACGCCGGTAAATGTTGGTGTGGGCGGCTGGTAGTTTGGCCAATCGAGCGCGGGGCGCCGCCGCCGCGCTTCCTCAATGGAAATGATCGGTGCGACGCGCGGGCCGCTGTGATGCTCGCGGCTCAGTTGCTGCTCCTTCTGATTTTTCTCCGCAAAGGCCGAACGCTGCGCGGGATTGGTCAGGCTGGCCACCACGCCCACGGCGCGCGAAGCATCGAGCACATGCACCACCGGCTGGTGATACGCCGGCGCGATCTTCACGGCCGTGTGCGCGCGGCTGGTGGTGGCGCCGCCGATCAGCAGCGGAATCGAGAAGCCCACGCGCTCCATTTCGCGCGCGACGTGCACCATTTCATCGAGCGAAGGCGTGATCAGGCCGCTCAGCCCGATCAGGTCCACATTTCGTTCGCGCGCCACGTCCAGAATTTTGTCGGCCGGCACCATCACGCCCAGGTCGATCACTTCGTAGTTGTTGCAGCCGAGCACCACGCCCACGATATTTTTCCCGATGTCGTGCACGTCGCCTTTGACCGTGGCCATCAGCACGCGCGCCACTGCCTCGCGCCCGCCGCTCGCGCGCTTTTCCGCTTCGAGGTAAGGCAGCAGGATCGCCACCGCCTGTTTCATGACGCGCGCGCTTTTCACCACTTGCGGCAAAAACATGCGGCCCGAGCCGAACAGATCGCCCACCACGTTCATGCCGTCCATCAGCGGCCCTTCGATGATGCGCAGCGGGTTGGGATATTTCTGCCGCGCTTCCTCGATGTCGACATCGATGTAATTCGTGACGCCATGCACCAGCGCGTGCGACAGCCGCTCTTCGACCGTGCCGCTCCGCCATTCATCCTCCTGGACCTCGGCGCGGTCGCGTTTCTCGACTGTCTGCGCGAACTCGAGCAGCCGCTCGGTGGCGTCGGGCCGCCGGTTCAGGAGCACGTCTTCGACGCGCTCGCGCAACTCCGGGGGAATCTCCTCGTAAATCGCCAGTTGGCCGGCGTTCACGATGCCCATGTCCATGCCCGCGCGAATCGCATGGTAGAGAAAGGCCGAGTGCATGGCTTCGCGCACGGCGTTATTGCCGCGAAACGAAAACGAAATATTGCTCAGGCCTCCGCTCACCTTGACGCCGGGAAGTTTCGCCTTGATCTCGCGCGTCGCTTCGAGAAACGCGAGCGCGTAGGTGTTGTGCTCCTCGATGCCGGTCGCCACCGTCAGGATCGCGGGATCGATGATGATGTCCGACGGCGGCATGCCCACCTGCTCGGTAAGAATGCGGTAGGCGCGCGTGGCAATCTCCACTTTGCGCGCGGCGCTATCGGCCTGGCCCTTTTCGTCGAAGGCCATCACGATCACCCCGGCGCCGTACCGCCGGATTTTTCGCGCCTGCTCGCGAAACGCGTCCTCGCCTTCCTTCAGGCTGATGGAATTGACGATGGCTTTGCCTTGCAGGCATTTCAGGCCCGCTTCGATCGCGCTCCACCGCGAACTATCGACGACGATGGGCACGCGCGCGATGTCGGGCTCCGCCCCCAGCGCATTCAAAAACGTGGTCATGGCCTTGGCCGAATCGAGCATGGCCTCGTCCATGTTCACGTCGATCATCTGCGCGCCGCCCTCGACTTGCTGGCGCGCGACCGAAAGCGCCTTTTCAAACTCGCCGTTGCGGATCAGTTCGGCAAATCGCGGAGAGCCGGTAACATTGGTGCGCTCGCCGATGTTCACGAAATTCGTGTCCGGCCGAATCACCAGCGGCTCGAGCCCGCTGAATCGTGAATACGGCGGCGGCTGCGGTAGGACGCGCGGGGCCACGCCGCGGATCGCTTCTCCTATTGCGCGGATATGCTCGGGCGTCGAACCGCAGCAGCCGCCGGCGATGTTCAGCCAGCCGTTGCGCGCAAATTCGCCCAGGTCGGCCGCCATGCGTTCGGGAGTTTCGTCGAAGCCGCCAAAAGCGTTGGGCAGCCCGGCATTCGGATAGCACGTCAGCGGCACCGGCGCGAGGCCGGAAAGCTCTTCGAGAAATGGGCGCATCTGTTTCGCGCCGAGCGCGCAGTTCATTCCGACGCTGAAAAGCGGCACATGCGAAACCGAGATCCAGAACGCTTCCACCGTTTGGCCGGAAAGGGTGCGGCCGCTGCGATCGACAATGGTGACGGAAACGATCACGGGCACGCTGTTGCCGCTGGCCTCGAAGTATTCCTGGATGGCGAACAGCGCCGCCTTGGCATTGAGCGTGTCGATCACCGTTTCGAGCAGCAGCAGGTCCACGCCGCCTTCGACGAGCGCCCGGGCCTGAATCGCATATAGGTCGCGCAGTTGGTCGAAGGTGACGCCGCGCGCCCCGGGATTGGAAACTTCCTGTGACATGGAGGCGGTGCGCGACGTCGGGCCCATGGCGCCCGCGACAAACCGGCGGCGGTCGGCGCCGCGGTCGCTGGTGAGGCCGCATAGTCGTGGGCGGCGCGGCGCGCGATCTGCGCGCCGGCAAAATTCAAATCGGCCACGCGATTTTCCAGGCCGTAATCGGCCATGGAAATCGCGTTCGAGTTGAAGGTGTTCGTCTCGATGATGTCGGCGCCGGCTTCGAGATATTGCCGGTGGATGTCTGCGATGATCTGCGGCTGCGACAGATTGAGCGCATCGTTGTTCAGGCGCAAATCTCGCGGATGATTGGCAAATTCCTTGCCGCGGTAATCGGCCTCCTCGAAGTGCCGCGCCTGAATCATCGTGCCCATGGCGCCGTCGAGCAGCAGGATGCGCTGGCGCATCCGCTCGAGCAGTTCGTCGCGAATTTGTCGGGCGTCACTCATGAGCTAAAGATGCTCCGCCTCGCAAACGGAGTGCGAGGCTCGTACCTCTCGGGGCCCGCTCAATAAATGACTCCTCGCGTTCCGAGACGCGCCCCGCCAAATGGCGCCAAGCGAAAATGGTGCAAAGCCACATGGTACAAAATCGATCGGGAATAATCGAGAGCTCCGCGAAGGGAGCACGGTAAGAAAATGTCACTACCAAACGATTTGCTAGCAAATGATGATTGAAGGTCAGCCTCTCTCTAATTAAACCAGAAACGATGGCCCAGCGCCTGGAAATTATTGCGCGTGTTCGTCCAGAAATTCCGCCTGGGCAGGCCCCGGAATAAGCCCCGCCCGGAACCCGCGGTCGAGCAATTCCTGAACCGCGGCGCGTCCGCGCTCGCCATAACCGAGCGTCCAGCGGTTGACATACATGCCCACAAATTTGTCCGCCTGCTCGGTGTCCAGGTCGCGCGCAAACTGCATGGCATAGTTGAGCGCCTCTTCGCGATGTTCCAGGCCATAGGCCACGCTTTCGCGAATCGCTCGAGCGATTTGGCGTCCAGTTTCCTTTCCCAGCGAGCGGCGCACTGCATTGCCGCCCAGCGGAAGCGGGAGGTTCGTGGTATTCATCCACCACTGGCCCAGATCCACCACCCGATGCATGCCCATTCCCGGGAAAGTCAACTGCCCCTCGTGGATCAGCAGGCCGGCGTCCACGGTCCCGGAATGGACCGCTCCCATAATCTGATCGAACGGCATCTCGACCGGGACAAAATTCGGCTCGTACAGCTGCAACGTTAGATATGCCGTGGTGCGCAGACCCGGCACGCCGATGCGCAGCCCGGGCAAATCCTCGCGCCGCATAGGCTTGGTCGCGACGACGATCGGTCCGTAGCCTTCTCCAAAGCTCGCGCCGCAATCCAGCAGTACGTATCTTTCGCGCAAATAAGCGTACGCCGCAAAACTGATGGCCGTAACGTCGTAAACTTCGCGATCGGCCGCCCGATTGAGCGTCTCGATATCGGAGAGCACATGGGCGAACTTCAGGCCCGGCGCCTTCACGCGATTGGTGGCCAGCGCATAAAACATGAATGCGTCGTCCGAATCGGGCGAGTGCGCTACCTTAATCTCCAATGTTTTGGCGGCAGCCTGTTTGCTGGGCATGGGTTAACCTTGGCTGAAAATGTGGCATACGGCGCCTATTCGTCCGCGAAGAGCGCGCGAGCGCCGGCAAGCCGTAGCGGCCCGGCACTGGCCCGAAAAGTGTTCCGCCGAAACGCCTGAAGCCTGCGTGAAGGCTCGCCTAGCGCAGGAAATCTTCGTCGTAGCAGGTCTGCCGGAGCCTAATGGAGCAAAAAAAGACTAGCACATTCCCGCAGCGAGCGACAAATCACGCAGCCCTTCATATTATCGCCCATTATAATATCGCCCCTCACAATATCGCTACGATTCGCGCGATCGCGGCATCGAAGGAAAGCTCGCCATTGAGATACGGCTGCCAGTAGCGTTCGAGAATATCCTGGTAGTCGCTCCAACCGTGGTCAGACAGCCCGTTGCGGAACTCATACTGCGCACCACCCGAACCCGCAGCCGCGTCTTCGGGGCCCGGTGCTGCGCTCGAGGTGCGCCGCACCAAATCGCCTGTCGTGTAAAACAGCAGCGCCGGCTCGAGATCGCGGGGTATCGGTTTTCCCGCTTTCCGGCAATCCTGGGTTATGGTTTCGTCTACATCTTGAGCCACGACATACGAGGCCGCTTGCAAAAGCATTGCGAGTCCGCCCAGGCCTTGGTTGCGGGGGTCATGGCTCGCGATGGTGACGTGTACCGGATCGAGTGAGGAGTACGCTCCCTCCGGCCCCGCGTACCAGGTCACGTCTACCAGGTAACGGCCCTTCGGCCAGGGGCGCTGGTAAACCTCGGCAAGCCGCTCGCCGAGTTTCGCTCCCATCCTTTGGAGTAGCGGCGTCAAGGCCGCAATCCATGCGCGATTCTCACGGTCCTGTTCCGGCCACCACCGGGCGCGGTAAATCGGTGCTGCTTCATTGAGCGCGGCGGCCAATCCGGCCTGCAGCCCGGAGGTGCACTGCGATGCACTCTTGCCGGTAATCTCGGGACAATTTTCCAGCTCCGCGAGCCGGTTGTTGATCAGCGGCATGACGCCGTTGTGCAACAAGTCGCGGGTAGACCAGTCCTGGGCGTAAACAGATACCGCGTTATTCCACGTTCTTTGTTCCGCCGGAGTCATACCGGCGGTCACACTGCTGATCGCGTAAGCTTTGGGCGCCCCGCCGGCAGGATCGTTTCTGACACGCGCCTGCAGGTACAGAAAATGGTGCAAGTTCACCCAAAAACCGCTATGAAACTCTAACGAAGGAACCGCGGGCCTATCGGGCTCTTGTTGCGCGTGCATACCAGCGGGGCACACGCAGATAGCCGTGAACATGGCCACGATGATGCCGAATCGCAGGCGGCCATGCGCGGCCATGCCATAAGTCTTCCGGAAGGTGTGCGGGTCAGGATTCCTAGACATAGGTCGGCCGGACGGAAAGAGCCGGGAGAAAGCCTAACAACATTCGCTGTGGGGCGCAACGCGCGGGCTCTGTAGAAGGTGCTTCCAGGACCCGAGTTATTTTGGCGAGACGCTCCAAAATCGCAACGAAGTTGATGAAACCGAGCAGGCGCGGCCTACATCGCTAAATGGTTTCCGCCCACGTTCCGAAGAGACGACTTGTCGGGCGCTGGACCCGCCTCGGTCAGAGATTTCATAAGACGTGCTGGAGCATGGGCGGTCTGGGGGAGAATCAACGCCAAAGTGGAAGCGAATCGCGGCTAGGCTGCCCGAAGCGCCGCATGGCGTCGAGCCTCCACTCGATGCTGGGCTGTAGGGCTGTAGGCTGCCGCCAGTCTACAGCTCTGTGATCCAAGCCCGGAGAGTTAGTATCCTCGTGCGAAAGTTGAGCCGGTCACTATCTTCCGCCGCCTTGACTGTCGTCGCCGATGTCCACGCCGGAAACCTTTCCCTTCAGGTCGCCCGTCTCGTCAAAAAAGACGGGATTGCCGAAATCGTCGGACAACACGGACAGCGCCGTCTCGGTGAACGTAAGGACGCCGGACGCATCCTTGAAACGGCCCGTCCCCCCGGCGACTTGCAAGGTCAGAGAACAGTGGCCCACATTCGACGCGAGATCTATGCAATCGCCTCCGTTTGTCAGCGTGAGGTTCAAGAGACTTCCGTCTTCGAAGCGAAGGATGGCCGCGCCCGCCACACGCGGAAAGAAAAGGAGAGTCCCTCCCGCGCAGGTGCTGGGCGGATCCGGAGAAGGAGAATTTGCATCCGCCGTGATATTTCGCAAGGTGAACCGGCCCAGCGTGCCGTTGCCGGCGAAATTCTCTTCGATGGTGGTCGAGTTGGGGTACTGCAGGTTAATGGCGCTTGCGAAAGCGCCGTTACCAGAAAACGTCATCGTCACGGAACTCTCCGTTGCATAGGCGCTTGCGGCGCCGAAATAGAGCATCAGCGTAAGCGTTGCTATATGTTTCATGGTGTCTCCTGTCTTTTGGAGGAGATCATTTGGCGAGCGTGTTCTCCTCCCACTGGTACAGGCGGAAGCGGACGACGAAACCGGCCACGTTTGGTATATTCTTCTCCCAAAAGTGAGGAACGGGTTGCCCATCAGCGGACCCTCTGCAGAAATCACCGGTCTGCTGAAAGCCTGGAGCGGCGGCGACCAGGCTGCCTTGGCGCGGCTGGCGGAGCAGCGTCTATCCCGAATTGCGCCTGATGGCCCGCCGGTATATGAAGAATGAACGCCAGGGCAATACCCTCCAGGCCACAGCATTGGTCCATGAGGTCTACCTCCGCCTGGTAGACGTGACCAAGGTCGAATGGCAGCGAGCGCGCGCAGTTTTTTGCCATGGCGGCGCAGATGATGCGGCGCATCCTGGTGGACGCGGCGCGCGCACGTGGTTCGCAACAAGCGCGGCGGCATCGCGCTCAAAGTGAACCTCGATGAAACAGCCGTCCTGTCGCGCGGCACCGGACCGGTCCATCCTGGCTCTGGACGAGGCCCTGACAGCGTTCTCGCAGGTGGCTCCGCGCCAGGCCAAGGTGGTCGAGTTGCGTTATTTCGGCGGATTGACCGAGGAGGAAATCGTCGCGGCTCTGAAGATCTCACCGCGCACCGTCAGGCGCGACTGGGATCTCGCCAAGGCTTGGTTACTGCGGGAGTTAGAGCCATCAGAGGTAAAGGAGTCACCGGGCTGCAGCCATGACCCCGGAACGTTTCCAGCAAATCGAAGAGCTGTACCATGCGGCTCGCGAGGGAACCGCCGAGCGAGCGCGCGGCGCTGCTGGCCCAGGCAGATCCCGAATTGCGCCGCGAAGTAGAGTCGCTGCTGGCGCAGCGCAGCTGGCGGCGAATTCCTGGATCGGCCTGCCATCCAGAACGCGCCCGAACTGCTGGAGGATTCGACTGTCACCCAATTGAGCTGCGGGCGCTTGCCTGGGGCCATACCGTATCGAAAGCAAGCTCGGCGAGGGCGGCATGGGCGAAGTCTTTCGGGCGGTAGACACGCGATTGGGCCGCGCCGTCGCCATCAAGATCACTCACGAGCAGTTCAGCGCCCGTTTCGAGCGCGAGGCGCGCGCGATTTCGTCACTGAACCACCCCAACATCTGCACGCTCTACGATGTTGGGCCGAACTACCTGGTGATGGAACTGGTGGAGGGCGAGACGATAGCGGCCCGGCTGAAAAGCGGACCTCTTCCAGTGAAGACGGCGCTCCTCTATGCCTCGCAGATTGTGGCCGCGCTGGCGGAGGCGCACGGCAAGGGCATCGTTCACCGCGATCTCAAGCCCGGCAACATCATGATCGCGAAATCCGGGGTCAAGGTTCTGGATTTCGGCCTGGCGAAATCGGGCCAGGATGAAACGCTCACCGCCAGCCGCATGGTGATGGGCACGCCTGCCTACATGGCGCCGGAGCAAAGGGAAGGCAAACCGGCCGATGCCCGCTCGGATATCTATTCGTTCGGTTGCGTCCTCTACGAAATGCTGACCGGCGCGCGAGTCGCGTCCCAGCGGAGGCGCATCCCGTCGCGAAAGCTGGAAAGAATCGTAAGCCGGTGTCTGGAAGAGGACCCTGGACGCCGGTGGCAATCCGCCGCCGAGCTGGAGCGGGAACTGGCGGGCGTCAGCCGCGACCGGAAGCCGCGGGAATCGCTATGCTAAGGCTGCGACCGCTTCGCCGTCCCGCAGATGATTCTACTTTCACCGCGCGCCCAAACTCACGGACAAGAGCACGATCGTTCTGGCGGATTTCGCGAATGCTACTGGCGATCCGGACTTCGATGACGTCGCTGCGCAATATCCTGGCCGTGCAATTGGAGAATTCCATGCGTCTCGTCTCTGCTTCCCAACGCGCGCTTGAACCAGACGCTCGCGGCTGATGGGCCGGCCGGCGAATGCGAAGGTCACGCCCGATGTTGCGGCCGAAATCTGCGAGCGGACGACAAGCGCCGCGGTCGTGGAGGGCTCGATCATAACCATGGAAGCAAGTACATGTTGAGTTTGCGCGCAAGGAATTGCCGAACCGGCGACATTCTGGATCAAGAACAGAGGCCAGCACCAAAGAAAGAGGACGTCTTCAACGCGCTAGCCCAGATGGCGAAACGGTTCGGGACCCGAGTCGGCGAATCGCTTGCACGCGTGGAAAATGAGCCCAGTTTGTCGGCCGAGGTAACCACGTCCTCACTGGAGGCATGGAGGTCCTACAGCGCGGCAATGAAGGCTTTTCAACGCAGAGCACAGTCAGCCGAAATCATCTCACTCTTGAAGCGGGCCATCGAGATCGACCCGAAATTTCCGATCGCCTATGCCCAACTGGGCCGGCTATATGACGACCTCGGCGAGCCCGAAACTGGAGCGCAGAATATAGCCAAGGCCTATGAACTGCGGGCTAGCGTCAGCGACCTGGAAAACTATTTCATCACTTTCAGCTACCACCGGCAGGTAACCAGAAACCTGGAACTGGCGCGACAGACCTTGGAATCGTGGGAGCAAAAGTATCCCGGGGATATCTGCCGCACGGATTTTTGTCGGGCTTCACCTCCGCGGGGTACGGGTCATCACGATCAGACCGCCGTAGAAGAAGGTCAAAAGGCCATCGAACTCGACCCGAATTTTGCCATCGGCTACGAGAATGTAGCTTGGGCCTATATCTACCTGAACCGCTTGTCAAAAGCCGAGGCAGTGCTTCGAAGGCATCTGAGCGTAAGATCGAAGTCCTTCAGTTCTCGTTATGCCGGTATTTATCGCTTTCCTGAGGAGCAACAAGGCGGCGATGGAACGGGAGGTGACCCAACGACAGGCAAAATTGGACGCCCAAGGATGGTTCGAGCACCAGGAAGCCATGACCCTGGCGTATCAAGGGCGCCTGAAGGAAGCAAATCGGTTGTCGGAGCGAGCGGTAAACTTGGCTTGCCAGGGAGGTTTGCTGGAGCGGGCCGCCCTGTTTCAGGGTGCTCGGGCGGTTTGGAATGCATTGTTCGGGAGCCGCGGAGGAGGGACAAAAGAACGCTGCGGCAGCGGTTGTCGCTTTACCGAGGCCGGGACGCCGACTATGGACCAGCCTTTGCTTTGGCGCTTCTGCAAGACTCCTCCCAGGCCCATAAGATCGCGGCGGAACTCGAGAACAGCTACCTGCAAGATACATCTGTCCAATTCAGTTACCTGCCGACGCTGCGGGCGCTCCAGGCGATCAACCAGGGAAACCCAGCGAAGGCGCTCGAAATGACGCAAGCCGCCGCCCCATACGACTTCGCTGTTCCGGGTACGGCATACTACGCTGGCGCGTCTTCTTCGGAGGTCTCTATCCAGTTTACGTACGTGGTCTGGCTTATTCCCGGTTGGGCCGCCACCGCGATGCGGCGGCGGAGTTTCAAAAGATTCTCGATCATCCAGGGATCGTGCTGAACGATCCGATCGGACCCATGGCGCGTCTTCAACTGGCCAGAGCGTTGTCAGCTTCCGGGGATCGCGCAAAATCAGCCGCGGTGTACAAGGATTTACTGGACCTCTGGAAAGACGCCGACCCCGACATCCCGATACTCAAGGAAGCTAAGGCTGAATACGCCAAGCTGCTTCAGTGAAAGGGCAGGAGAACGCGCCAATGTTGCGCCTTCTTTCAAGCAGCGGGATCTTGTCGCACATGCTCCTTGGACCTTCAAATCGTGGAGTCGATGCTGGAACGTTCCGACCTTGACCGTAAACGGCAACTCCAAGAAACAAGAAGGCAACGAATGTCAACACGTGGGGCTTCAGGTTTCCTCCCAATTTCGACGTTCTAGTGAGGCGCCGTCGTAGAGGTAATTCGTCGCGAAGGCAGGAAGTCACTTTTCAAGTGGCGGCAGGTCCCGCTACCTGCCCCCCTTTCGGCTGGTCGCACAAGGTACCGCTCGTCGATCAAGGTGCGCCTATTCGGAGAGCTTTTGCCGCAGATCCTTGGCCTCCAAATCGGTAAGGACGTGTTTTTGCTGCAGGAGGCCGACCATTTCATTCACGACGTCGCGCAAACTGGCGCTCTTGGGCCCGCGTTTCTCCGAGGAGAAGGCCCCTTCCGAATCGAGCTCCGAGTAGGGCATCGTCTCGCCGTTCAGCTCGGCTACCCAGCCACGCAGAGACGCAATTTGGTCCGCGCTCACATCGGAGAATGCCAGCCCCATGCCCATGCTGGTAAGCGCGTAGGTGACCACGGCGCGAGCCTGAAAGCTGTGTCCTTCGGCAAATACCCGCACCCGAACCGCAGTGCCCACGGCGAAAGGGCTCATGGTATCTACATAGCAACCGCCCAGGCCCAAATCGGTCGCGCGTCCGGTAAGGCGCGTATTGGTTCGCGGCTCCAGAATCTCAGCCGAAGCCGAAACTGGATAGCGCGGACGATTGCGCCGCTCGGCTTTGTCCGCCAACGCTTCCTGACCTCGGCGGCCGGGTATCTGATGTACTTGATGTTCGGATTTGTCCTGGCTCACGTCGTCACTGCTCTCTGTCTGCGCGAACTCCTGCGGGCCGGAAGGTAGCTGAGGCTTGCGCACAGCCTGACGAATCTGCGACCCATAACGCGCGAGAGTAATCGCCTCCCGCGAGCCTGGACACCCAGTGCAGTATTGTGATTTTCCCCCGGGGAACAAAGCACGCGCAAGCGGAAAGGTGGCGCCCGCTCCGCTTCAGATACTGTGCCGTTTCCGCACCCTTAGTATTAGGCGAATCGGCCCGGCATCGTCCGCGCCCGGCATCATCTAGGGCCCGACATCCTCTGGGCTGGCCACGTCTAAGGCTCCTCTGGCACTGGCGGCGAGGAGATGCGCGGGTCCTCCGCATTGGCCACCGCACCCTGCTTGTCAGCCCCCCGCAACCTGCCCTGGGAATCCAGATAAAACGACCTGCGCCCATCCTTTCCGTAAATGACCGGCGTAGCCGCAAGCGCAAATCCCGCCGATTTATCGCGTTCGGATTCGTCCCCTTCGCCAGCCGCAGCGGCGATGCTATACCTAAAACGGTAGCCACCGTGCTCGCCCGAGGCCAGCTCTTGGTCGAGCAGCCCGGCGTTTTCCGGCGATGCACCCTCCGTGGAGGAACGGCCGAGCTGTTCGAGCGCTTCGGGCAGCTTACCGTAGGCTTGCTGATAGGATTTGAGCGCCCCCGCAATGGCCTGCAGAGAAATAATAGCCGCGGACTCCTGAGCCTCGATCTCAGCGCCTTCCCAACCCTGCGCCAGCGCCGGAATATCCAGAAGCAACACACCCAGCGAAAGCAGTTTCCATTCTCCAGACTCGCGCACCAGGCCAAAGCGCACCGATTTCATTTTCTCACCCGTCGGGGTCCCCGCTTCGGGCACTTCCAGCGGGATAAAAGCCAGGTTATCTCGCAATTGGGTAGCGCCGAAGCGCAGCTCGGACACCACGCCGCCCGCTTCGCAACGGACACGGGCGTGGCCGTCTGCGTCGGTCGATAACAAAGGCTTGCCGGGCTCGTCGAGCAACACAAAACGCTTCAGCAGCGCCGTGCGTTGCTCCTGCGGCAGCGCGCGAAAGGCCTCCGCATTCTCCGCGGTCAGGTGCTTTGCGAACTCCGTAGGATCCTGGCGGCAAGCGGCAACCAGCGCCTCCGCCAGCGAAGTGGCCGGATCACTACTAGACCGCGCCCCTACCTGGCTCGCTCCCGATGGCGCGTAAGCGCGGCTCGTGCTGGACGGCGCCCCCAGGATAGGCACGGCGAGAGCCCCGGAGACAACTGTGAAGAGCGCCGCGAAGAGTGCTGCGGCCGAAAATATCCGCATCGAAAACAGGGTGGATGATGGGCGCACGGCGCTCGCCGCCCGGTGCACCGTTTCCCGATGAATCCCCGAAGAAATCACGTTTTGACTTGGCGAAGGATTTGGCCCAATTGCGCGGTAAATTCCGATCGCGGCAACACTTGCATGCAGCCCGCCGCCCGGGCCCGCGCAGCCAGCGCCGTCTGCACGTGAGATAGGAAGGCGATCACCGGAACGCCTCCGTCTTCTAATCCGCGGCCGGTATCACTGCCACCCGTTTTCCCGCCGCACATGCGCTCGACCGCCTCAATCGCGCCCACGCGGGCGTTCAAATCCACCAGCACCAGTCGCGGAGCGCTGCCCTTCACCGCCTCGGCCAGCGCATCCCCGTTCGTCACGGTTTGCAGGGTAACGCCCACGTGCCGCGCCGTCTCGGCCAGCTTCGCTTGAAAAAAAAGATCGTCCACCAGCGCCAGCACCTCAGCCATATCGTCAGTACCTCAGATTCGGGTGTAACACGCGCGGTTGCTCCTGGCAAGGCAGGCCATTCCTATGGAACCTGATTGGATGGATGCTTCACACGCGGCCGTATGTCCTGAATTTCCTCACAAGTTTGCGACCGGCCAAATCCCGTGCGCGGTGCTGCGGTAAAACCGGGAGGTGGGCAGTCGTAGGTTGATGAAATAACCGTAAAAACCACGATTTTGTAACCTCTCTGACGGTATACTCTCCCGATTCCAAGTAGATGGGAGCCTATGGCCATCCTCCCCGGGAAACGTCTCGGCCCCTACGAAATCCTCTCCAGCATTGGCGCTGGCGGTATGGGTGAGGTCTACCGTGCCAAAGATACTCGCCTTGACCGCATCGTCGCCATCAAAGTCCTGCCCGACCATCTTGCCGATCGTGCCGAACGGCGCGAAAGATTTGAGCGGGAAGCAAAGACGATTTCGAGCCTGAATCATCCTCACATTTGCACTCTCTACGACATCGGTCATCAAGACGGCACCGACTTTCTGGTGATGGAGTATTTGGAAGGCGAGACGTTGGCCCAACGACTGGTGAAAGGTCCGCTGCCGCTCGATCAGGTGTTGCAGTACGCCATTGAGATTGCCGACGCACTCGATAAAGCTCATAGAAAAGGCGTGACCCACCGCGATCTGAAGCCCGGCAATATCATGCTGACCAAGTCGGGGACCAAACTGCTGGACTTCGGTTTGGCCAAGCTGAAGCAGGAGGTTGCTCCGGCCGACGTTCGGCTGTCGCAACTTCCCACGCGAACAACCGATGACGGCACAGGGAACAATTGTTGGCACATTGCAGTACATGGCCCCGGAGCAGTTGGAGGGCGGAGAGGTCGATGCCCGCACAGACATTTTTGCTTTTGGCGCGGTGGTTTACGAGATGGCCACGGGCAAGAGGGCCTTTGACGGCAAAAGCCAGGCCAGTCTGATCGCTGCGATTCTGGAGCGAGAACCTCCACCGATGTCGACCCTTCAGCCGATGACGCCTCCGGCTTTGGATCGCGTGGTGAAGAAATGTTTGGCCAAGGAACCGGACGATAGATGGCATGCCGCAAAGGACCTCTGCGATGAATTGAAGTGGATTGCCGAAGGCGGCTCACAGGTCACTTCGGTGACGACTGCCGCAGTGAAAGGCGTCCGGTGCGTTTGGGCGACGGGCGCATCCTGTTAGGTGCCGGTTGCTTGCTCGTCGGGAGCATCGTCACAGGTCTGGCTTTCTGGAATCTGAAGCCCACGTCAGCGCCAAAGCCTCGACCTGTCACTCGCACTGTGGTTGCGCTCCCGTCTGGTGAGCGGCTTGATGCGACGTCTCGACCGGCAATGGCTGTTTCACCAGACGGCAGCAATATCGCTTACGCTGCGACCCGGGGCGATGCTCACCAGCTTTATCTCCGGACTCTGGATAGTCTGGAGGCCAAACCCATACCCGGAACAGAGGGAGCCTTCAACCCATTTTTCTCGCCTGACGGCCAATGGCTCGGTTTTTTCGCGGGTGGAAAGTTGAAGAAGGTCTCGGTGAATGGCGGAGCAGCACTCACGCTCACCGATGCTTCGGCTCCTTTGGGAGCGAGTTGGAGCAGCCAGGGGATGATTGTTTTCGCCCCCGTTTCGGGTGGACCTCTTCAGCAGGTATCGGCAGCAGGCGGTAGTCCGAAGCCTCTGACTCAACTTGAAAAGGGCGAAGGCAATCACCGTTGGCCGGAGTTTTTGCCCGGTGGTAATGCTGTGCTTTTTAATTCCGGGACCACCGTTAGTCCCCGAGTCGCAGTCTATTCAATAGCGACAGGCAAGCGGCAAGACCTTATTGAAGGAGCTTTATATCCCAAGTACTCACCCACGGGGCACCTCCTTTATGTGCAAGGGGGAACTCTGATGGCCGTGCCGTTCGACTCCCAGAAACTACAATTGACAGGTGCGGCATTTCCCGTCGTAGAGAATGTCCTGGAAGCCCAGACTAGTGGAGTGGCCCACTACGATATTTCTGACACCGGGTCGCTCATCTATATCTCCGGCGGGGTTGAGGCAACGCAGAAAAAGTTTGTCTGGGTCAGTCGCAATGGCACAGAGCAGCCCTTGCCCGCCCCGGCACATGCCTATAGCAATCCCAGGTTCTCCCCAGATGGCCGAAAGATAGCCGTGGAACTTAGGGAGCAGGGCATTCAAGTATGGCTGTATGACATGATGCGTCAGACGCTCACCCGCTTCACCCTTGACGGAACTGACAATCGGTACCCAGCCTGGACGCCGGACGGAAAGCGGATTGCATTTGCATCCAACACAGAGGGAACACTGAATATCTTCTGGCAACCGGCAGACAGAAGTGGGGGAGTCGAACGTCTGTACAAGAGCGATTTCCCGCAATATCCATCTGCGTTTTCCAGCGATGGGCAACTATTGGCCTTCATTGACGTTAATCCTGATACCGGATTTGACATAGGAGTATTGCGGCTCAGCGACCACAAGGGACAACCTTTCTCCGGACACGCTTCACTGACGCTACACCTCGTTTTTCTCCGGACGGTCGCTGGCTGGCTTATGTTTCCGATGAATCCGGCCGGTCCGAGGTTTATGTTCAGCCATACCCCGGGCCGGGCGGGAAATGGCAGATTTCAACCGAAGGCGGCGCGGAGCCAGTGTGGAATCGGAATGGCCGAGAGTTATTTTATCGCAGCGCGGACAAGATGATGGTGGTGGACATCGCGCTGCACCCGAGTTTGGAAGTGGGTCGCCCCGGATGCTCTTTGAAGGAGCTTACGTCCCGGGTGTGACGACCTTTCCAAACTACGATGTATCTTCTGATGGCCAGCGCTTCCTGATGCTCAAGCCCAGCGAGGCGGCTGGCCGGCGCCGACGCAAATCAAGGTGGTGCTGAACTGGTTTGAAGAGTTGAAACAGAAAGTTCCCGTGGGGAAGAAGTGATGGCGATCGCGGCAGGTGTCAAACTCGGGCCTTACGAAATCCTCTCGGCCATTGGCTCGGGTGGAATGGGCGAGGTGTATCAGGCGCACGACACCAAGCTCGGGCGCGACGTGGCCATCAAGGTCTTGCTGGCAAGCATTTGCGCACCATCCGGACTCTCCCGTTCCCGTCGTGAAGATGCTGGCTTCGCTGAGTGAGGTCGCAAGCAAGTGACACCGGAACGATGGCAACAGGTCAAGGAAGTTCTCGCTGCTGCGCTGGAACGCGAACCGGTGAAGCGTGCAGCCTATCTGGATCAGGTCTGCGCGGAGCCATCGTTGCGGCGTGAGGTGGAGTCGCTAATTGCGGCGCACGAGCAAGGAGATGGCAGTTTCATGGCTGCTGTTTTCTCCCGGACTTGTGGTGTGCGCGCAGACTTCTCCGGCGGGGCCCGATCCCATAATGGTCGCGGTAAACAGAGCCCGGAACGAAGGCCGGTTGCCAGCTTGCGAATCGCAGCGATGCGAGCATCGCAGCCGCAAAATTAGTCGACGCTAGAATTGACGCGCACCAAGCTGAATTCGGCGCCCGGGTGGGAAATCACCGGTACCCCGACCTTCGCCCGCCCCCTATTTGCCGATCTCCAACAGTTGAAACGTGCTGGGGTCCGGACGCGGCCGCGGATTTGGATTCTTTTCCGTCGGCGGAACCGGATCGTTCTTCTCCGTGCCAATCGTAAAAATGTGGTGCGTTTTCGGATCGAGCGCAATGGTCCGCGCGCCGTAAATCGTCTTCACGTCCGCGACCAGCGTGTATTTATCCGGGGAGTCCTCGTGGAAAACTTTCGTCACGCCATTCTTGCCGTCTCCGGCGTCGCGGCTGGTTACGAACACCACTCCGCCGGCGGGATCGTACGCCGCCCCATCCGCGCCAATGCCGATGGGCATCGTCGTCACCACTTTGCCGTTGTCCGCATTCATCACGGCCATGATGGTGTTCGCGCCCTGGCAGGCCATGAACAGGCGCCGGTGCGCCCGGTCCATCGACAACCCCACGGGCCGCTTGCAAGGATCGGCTGGCCAGCGATTCTTGATGGCCAGCGTTTTGGCGTCGTATTCGAGCATCTGCCCTTTATCCGCGATATTCACGAACACGCTGCCCTTGCCGTCCGCCACCGCGGCCTCGGGATCCCCGTCGAGCGCAACAGTTCCCGCGACCGTGCCGCTCGCGGCATCAATCACTGTCGTATTGTGGCCGTCACCGTTATTCACGAACACGCGCTTGCTTCCCGAATCGTAAATCAGCGAATCGGTATCCACCCCGGTAGCTTTCACCTCCGAAGTCACCTTGAGCGTCTTCAAATCAAAAATGTAAATCGTCCCCTCGGTCTCCGATTTATTTCCGGTAATGAACCCGCGATTAAATTCGGGAGCCACCGCCACGCCATGCAGCCCCTTCATGTCGCCCATGTCGGCGATCACCTTGCCGCTGGCCTCATCCACCACCAGCACATGCGTGCTCCGCGGAATGTAAACGTGCTTACCATCGGGGTCCACGGTCACATAATCCCACCCGCCTTCGCCCCCTAACTGTATCGTCCGAATCACGCGGTACCCCGAATCCTGCGCCGCCCCCCGAAACACCGCTGGCCCCCCAACCAAAACCGCAACCCCCACCAATCCGGCCAAGCACATTCCCCGCACAACGCCGCGTGTCGAAACAAATCTTCGCAACATAGATTCCTCCTTAAATCAGCACCGGTCGGCCCTAAAACACAACCAACCCCACCGGCACCATCAAGCACGGGTGGCACCGGTGGCGCCTACATCGAGAACTTTGACAAGCAATCCCGCCATCCAACAGCGCACCCGGCCCCCGATCCGCAGAAACCATACTTCCGCCAGCATGAGAGTAACCTTAAGGCTCAACGGTAGGTGTCACGCACACCTGCGCCTGGTAAGCGAGTCATCTGTATTCGGCTACCGTTCGGAAAAGGAATGGTTTTGAGCAGATGCCTCTACCCAAATGCCTGGCGCGTTGAATCATGTCCTCAATGTAGGTACAAGAACGCTTTCAGCTTGATGGGTCGCAGCGCCGGTGTTGCTTCTAGTTTGGCTAGCATTGGGAAGAGTGCTGTTCTCACTTAATCTTTCGACCGCGGCAAATAGTTCGCTTGTCCGAATAGGTTTCGAGACATAACCATCCATGCCGGCAGACAGACACCTGTCCAGATCGCCCTTCAACGCGTGGGCGGTCATTGCAATTATCGGGATGTGGCCCCCAGATAGCTTCTCTTTCTCTCGGATTGCCACAGTAGCCTCGAAGCCATCCATCAACGGCATCTGCACGTCCATCAGCACGATGTCAAAGGTCTCCTTCTCCAGGGCTGCAAGGGCCGCTCGACCGTCGCCAGCGACAGATACCACATGACCTCGCTTTTCGAGCAGGCGAACCGCAAGGGTTTGATTGACAGCGTTGTCTTCCACTAGCAAGACTCGCGATCGATTCTGAACCTCTCGCAACGTGTGCCGGGTGATCAAGGGGGTGGTTTTGCGCTGAGATTCTTTCTGCAGAACCTGACAAATCGCGTCGAGCAGCTCACCCTGACGTACAGGTTTTACGAGGTAGGCGGAAATCCCGAGCTCTCGGCAACGGCTGGCGTCACCTGGTTGACCAGCGGATGTGAGCATCATGATGGTCGCGCCGGTCAAATGCGGGTCCTTGTTGATTTGCTCGACCAAGGTGAAGCCGTCCATCTCTGGCATCTGCCCATCTGACAGAATGAGAGGGAAGGGATGACCGGTATTCTTAGCATTCTCGAGTATCTGCAACGCGGCCTGGCCACTCTCAGCTGCCGTGGGTTTCAATCCCCACTGACTCAACATTCCGTGCAAGATTCGACGATTTGTGAAATTGTCATCCACGATCAACACTTGAACATCACGCAACCGTTCTAATTGCAGAAGAACCGGACGTGCGGACGGCAAGGTCTGAACAGCTAACCTAGCCGTAAAGTGGAAAGTACTCCCCTCGCCTTCCTTACTCTCTACCCAAATACGACCGCCCATCATCTCCACGAGCTTTACGCAGATGGCGAGCCCTAGGCCGGTACCACCGAATTTCCGTGCCATCGATCCATCAACTTGAGTGAATGCGTCGAAAATCTGCTGTTGCTTATCTGCAGGAATGCCGACGCCCGTGTCTTTCACGGCGAAGTGTAGGCAGGTAGTAGCCGGCCCTGGTGTTTGCTCTTCGACGCTAACAAAGACCTCCCCACGCTGGGTGAACTTGATGGCGTTCCCGATGACATTGACCAGGATTTGGCGTAGCCGCCCAGGATCACCAATCAGCGCTTCCGGAACGTCCGGCTGTACCTCGCACATCAGTTCTAACCCTTTCTGGTGTGCGCGAAGACTGAGCGCTTTCATTGTTATGCCCAAACTGTCGCGCAAGTCGAACGGGATCGATTCAACTTCGAGTTTCCCGGCCTCAATCTTGGAGAAGTCCAAAATGTCGTTGATGATCGAAAGAAGCGACTCAGCGGAAAACTTGACAAGGCCTAAGTTCTCGCGTTGCTCTGCCGTGAGTTCAGAATCGAGCACGAGGTCCGTCATTCCGAGGATACCGTTCATGGGTGTGCGGATTTCATGGCTCATCGTTGCTAGGAAGGTGCTCTTGGAACAACTGGCAGCTTCCGCGGCTTCCGTGGCTCGCCGTAGTTCGATCTCCGCTTGCTTGTGCTGGGTAATATCCCGGGTGACGCACACAACCCCGACAGGTGTTCCGCTTCTCCCGATCAAAGGAACTTTCGTCATCAAAAGCCACTGTACGTTCCCCTTGGCGTCTACCGATGACCGTTCGCGATTCATTACAGCCCCAATGGATCGCATAATCTCTACATCATCGGCCTGTAAAGCAGAGGCGTGCTCCTTCGAAAATAGGTCGAACGCAGATTTTCCCAACAAATCGACTGGTGATTCTGCTCCGTGAAGTTTTGCGAACGCCCTGTTTGTCAAGATGTAGCGGCCATCAGCATCCTTCGCAAAGATGCTGTCTGGAATATTGTCAGTGACGGTTCGAAGCAAATTGCGCTCGTGAACTAGTTTGCTTTCTGCGACAGTGTGCATCGCCAGCCATCCCTTGCGCACGTTGTAGTAGCTGCCTAGCCCTACCGCTACGCCCGTCGCAACGATGGCGACGGCGTAAGACTGCCACACCGTCAAATGAGGGAACAGAGTCTGCTTTAGGATTTCAACCACCGTCATGCCTAGCATCGCCAACAGAATCACTTCAGCGAATGATTTCCAGGCCAGGGTTCGGTCAAATGAAGTGTCGATTTGACTTTCCAGAGCAGCCGGGCCGCTGGGCACGGCGCCGGTGCCCTCCATTGAACTCATTGACAATTGCCGCCTCCAGCTAGACAGATTGCAACGTGAGACCAAACGATCCACATCAGCTCACGTCTAAAACGTCTCATAAATGTGAAGATAGCGGGTACGCTCAATTCAGACTGATGTCGAAAGAGTGTCCTCATAATCTAAGCCAAGCTCGCGCTGGGGCATTTGGCACACCATCGAAAAGGCAATTGTATGTCTCAACTAAGGAGACAAATCACGCCACTGCAACACGCTCTGGGTTCAATCCATCGAGAGGCCTTGCGGATAGCCCTGCAGCACCTTGAAACAAGCTCACAATTAACCGTAATAAGATTACGCAGATCCTCCTCGGCCGCCGTAAACAAAGCTCGTGGAGTCACTTGTTCGGAACCGACCTCATTCTGCAGATCGTTGGGAAGGCAAAAAGGTATTCGTGTGATTATTGTTGCCGAACGGAGGCGATCCAACTAGGACGTTGCATCGGGCATGTTGAAGCTTGCCGACAAGTTTGCGTAAATTTCCAGCTCTCCCATTAGCGTAGCTTCTCCACTATTAATTTTCCGCGCCAGTGAAGCAATTAGCGGGGCTTAGTTATGAATTCTGACTCTCTGGCGTTCACCAGAGTCTATCGGATCAAGCACGACGAAGTACCGCTGCAGGTCGGCCTTTAACTACACAGCTTTCTGGCAACGCAGGATGCGTCGGCTCGCGCGCCCGGCCGAGCCCCGCCAGGTCGGGCCATTGCCACCTTTGACTCGCTGATAAAATGAACCAGGCAGTACACCAGGAATCCTTCGCCAGCCACACACAACAGGAGAAAAATCGAGGTTGTCATCGTACACCTTCCAGCCATGAGTCATGGCCTAGGTAAAGCGTACTTCGGCCCGGGTTAGGAAGGCATAACAGAAGCGTAATAACTATATAATCTTGTGTGTTCGCTCTGCCCATTGCAAACAGTGCTTCGACCGTTTCAGCCGTGTGTGAAGGATAATCACCATAGCAGCACACCAACAATTTCCAAAGGAATCGCTTACGGCTTTCTAACGTGGTGTGTGGAACTCTAAATCGTCACGCAATGGTTCGTAGCTTCTGTAGGAGTCCGGGATCTCCGTGAGAGTAAGCAATGTTCTCGTGGTCGATATTGAAGCACATGGGGGCGGCATCGTGAAATCGGGGACCATCTTGGTTGTAGACGATGACCAGCAAATCCGACGCGTTATCAACGCGACGCTTTCAGCACATGGTTATCTAATTATGGAAGCTCGCGATGGCCAAGAGGGACTTTTCAAGGTCCGCAGTGGGCACCCTGATCTGGTGCTGCTTGACATGAACATGCCCGTGATGGACGGCCTGGAAGCATGTCGTCAGATACGCGCCGAATTCGATATTCCAATTATTATGCTAACGGTGCGGGAAACCGAAAACGACAAAGTGAGTGCGCTTGATGCTGGCGCTGACGATTACGTTGTGAAGCCCTTCAGAATTCAAGAGCTGCTCGCTCGCATCCGCGCGTCCCTTCGTCGCGTCGCCAACCACGAGTCCGGCGTCACGCTGGCTTCGAAGGAGCTGAACTTCGACTTCGAACAGCGCCTCATGGTGGTCCGTGGACAGGCGGTGCATTTGACGCCAAAGGAATTCGAGGTGCTACGGCAGCTTGTCAATAACGAGGGCCGCCCAATCTCGCATCGGCGGCTGTTGCAAGCGGTATGGGGGCCGGATTATGGCGAACAGACCGAATCCCTACGCGTGGTCGTAAATCAGTTACGTAAAAAGATTGAATCCGATCCCTCAAAACCGAAATACATACGAACTGAACCGTGGATTGGCTATCGGTTTGTCGCGACTGATGACGCGCCGGCCAAAGACGTGGATCGGCGTTCGGCCGGACGATCCCCCAGGAACAAGTAACTCCAATCACCGAGGTAATCAATGCTCCGAGGCCACAGTTCAGAGTGCGCTGCAGCTGTCAGGCCGTGCCAACAGGCCGGCAGCGCGCTCCTTGGCGACGCCAACGGAATCGGTGAGGCATACCCCTGATTGTTTATCATTTCCGAACGCGGCGTTTACACTTTATTAGTGAGCTTAGGTCTAAAATATTTCTGTAAGGTAAGAAAACTCTTAAGGAGTGCCGTAGATCTAGTCAGAAAATGGCATGCCTGTTCCGCAACTGGTTTGGAGCGCAAATTCAGGCATACCTCGCACCCCAAAGACAGAGGTTCTCGAGATGTCCTCCGTATTTACTGGAATGCCGGTTCGAAGACGAAGTGGTACGGTGAAGGGCGCCCCAATCTCCTTTCTCTCGCCAGAGGAGTTGCTCGCAGTGCTCAAGGTCGCACGCGAGAAGTCTGTTCGCGATTGGGCAATGATTCTTTTGGCTTACGGTCACGGGCTTCGTAGCGCAGAGGTCTGTGAGCTTCGCTTGGCCAATGTGAACCTAAAAGAGCGGTCAATCTCAGTGCAGCGTCTCATGGGCTCACTCAGGACAACCCAGCCGCTCCGCGAGCACTCAGGGCAACCGTTGCTTGATGAAACCTTAGCTGTGCGAGAATGGCTCAAAGAGCGACCGGCGGATAACTCGGACTATTTCTTTAGGTCGCGGAAAGGTGGGGCGCTCGACAAGTCGCAATTCTTTCGCATTTTTCAGACAATCGCTGAGACCGCCGGACTTTCGAGGGACAAACGGTATCCTCGGTTGCTCCGCCATTCGCTCGCACTGCATCTCGTGGCCTGCAACGTAAATCTTGACCTTATTAAGCAAGCCCTCGGGCATAGCTCGATAACCAGCACTATGCGATATGTCAGACCGACATCCACGCAGGCAGCAGAAGCAGTTGAATCGGCTCTTACCGGAATGTTCTATTTCTCCCGGCTTGCCCGTGACAAGTAGTTCGCTCGGACGTTGAGCAAGCGCATCGGCAGGGGCCTCTGTATACTGCCGCGACCGGCCCCGCTAATTTCAAAGCCGATGCCGAAGAAGTTGAATGATCAAGGCTATTACCGCTACAAGAGCTATCAGCGCAAGAACGGCTCTCGCGATGGTTTCCGAGTGGTCTTTCACGGGAGAGATGATATTTATATATGATTTATGCGTCAAGCATTCAAAACAGTTCACTATCTTGTAGGCAGTTGCGTTGGTATAGGAGAGTAAAATACGCAAATGGACTAGCAGTCCGATACGAAGCCGGTCCACCATAGTTAGTGTCGTAAGAGCTAAGCTAGGTATTGCGACAGCTTCGTATATTCTGGCGCTTAAGGAGTTCTCGTGGGCGAAGAACGCATCCTCGTGGTAGACAATGAACCGCAGATTCGGCGAGTCATGCGAATGACTCTTATCCCAGAAGGGTTCGAAGTCGACGATGCCAAGAGCGGTGACGAAGCGCTCGAACACATTCGCTCTGCGAAATACGATCTCGTACTGTTAGACATCAACATGCCTGGTAAGACGGGTGTCGAGACTTGCCGTGAAATTCGAGCGGTGTCTGAGGTTCCAATTATCATGCTCACAGTGCGCAGTGCGGAAAAAGATAAGGTCGAGGCGCTCGATGCAGGGGCGGACGATTACGTTGTCAAGCCATTCGGAATTCAGGAACTGCTTGCCCGTGTTCGAGCGTCGCTTCGCCGCTCTGTCAACGGTGATTCCGGACTCGCGTTTGCTTCAAAGGAGCTGACCTTCGACTTCGAAAAGCGTCTCATAGCGGTGCGTGGAAAACCGATGCATTTGCCCCCCAAGGAATTCGAGGTGCTACGGCAGCTTGTCGCCAACCAGGGGCGCCCAATTTCGCACCGTCGGTTGTTGCAAGCGGTATGGGGGCCGGATTACGGTGAAGAGACCGAATTACTGCGCGTCGCCGTGAACCAGTTACGTAAGAAAATTGAATCCGATCCTTCAAAGCCGAAATACATACGAACTGAACCCTGGGTTGGCTATCGGTTTGTCGCGACTGACGGCGCGCCGGCCAAAGACGTGGATCGGCGTTCGGCCGAACGATCCCCCAGGAACAAGTAATTCCAATCGCCGAGGTAATCAATGCTCCGAGGCCACAGTTCAGAGTGCGCTGCAGCTGTCAGGCCGTGCCAACAGGTGGTAGCGCGCTCCTTGGCGACGCTAACGGAAACGGTGAGGCATACCCCTGATTGTTTATCATTTCCGAACGCGGCGTTTATACTTTATTAGCGAGCTAAGGTTTAAAATATTTCTGTAAGGTAAGAAACCCCTTAAGGAGTGCCGTAGATCCCTAGCGAAACAGACGAGAGATAAAAGTTTGAAGCAATTGCCCCGCAAAAAACATATGGGCAGCCCCAATTTCTGGTTGGCAAGACGAGATACATGGAAGAACGCTACGGCTCACCATAGGTGAGTGGATACGCCATATTAATTCTCTGTGGTAAGACCATCCATCGATGCCGCCTGCATGCGACCAGTGTCGACGGCGCTGAGAAACCGGCGCGCCAATTCCTGAATCCGGCGGGTTTGGCGCAGCCATATAGCTTCGCCCGGAATCAGTTCCGCATCGCTTACACTGAGGCAAGCGGCCCCGGCCTTAATGAAGTTGAGCGCCGTTAACTGACTTACGCCCCCCGCAGCGACGACGCGCACCTGAGGAATGGCAGCTTTCAAAAATCGGATGTACTTATGGCCACCGACCATATCGCACGGGGTGACTTTGACAAAGTCCGAACCGGCGTTCCACGCCGTCATAACTTCAGTGGGTGTGAATGCCGCTGGAATCACGGTGATCTTTTCTTGGGCCGCCAGCTCCACGACTCCAGGAACGAATATGTCGCTGGTCAGAAATTTTGCGCCGGCGTCCAGACATCGGCTGGCCGTGTCCGCGTTAAATATGCTTCCCGCGCCCACGATCATTCCGGGAGCACGACGCACCAGACAAGAGATGACGTTCAACGCTCCGGTGTCGGCCATGCTAATTTCGACGACCGGAATCCCGGCCTCGGCAAGCGCCTCGGCGGCAAAGAGTGCATCTTCCGCGGATTCCAAGCGGACAGCAGGAATGATGCCTATCTTGTCAATGAAGGCATCAACCTCTTCCTTGGTCATCACAGCGACCGAACGTCCAAAGGTGATATCGTTGACGACCTTTCTCTGATTTCGAACTAGTTTGTCGCCCGACAGAATTTGTATTTCGCTCATCGTTCCTCCCTTGTGCCGGACGCTACAGCTGTTTGCTAAGCGACTCCGCAGTTCAACACAGCATAAACGGCACATAAACACAACATAAGGCACATGTAAAGTGCTTTTTGCCGCAGGGAAAGCCCCTCAACCGATTTGCCAGTTACGACTCTACGCCCATAAGTGGTTAAGAGGGGGCTACATAGATATCCTTCCTGATCCGCCTACATCGGTTTTTTCGATAGCAGTGACTTGAAGTTTGGTGTAATTGCACTCCCAGAAAGGGATTAATGTTTATATATAATTTATGCCAACGAGGTTGCTTGCAGGAAACACGAGTGCCAGAATGAGCGATTCCGGATGGTTGAGACAATGGTGTCTTCTACGAGCTAGTCTCGTACGGCTGAGAACCGTCGTCGCGCGCAGGAAGGGAAACGTTCTTGCGCGGCTAACTGTGGCGGTCGTGGTAGCCACTTTCAGTTTTGCTCTTTCGAGTGGCGCCACCTCTCAAAACCCATTTGCTCCGACGCGTCCGTCGAGCAGCTTTGACTTCTCGTACGTTGTTCGGGTGTCGCCCTCTTCAAGCGCGCACAATGTGCGCGTATGGGTACCATTACCCTCGACTGATGAATTTCAAACGATCTCGGAGGTACGTCTCGAAGCTCCCGTAAGGGTCCGTATGCGCAGGGAGGAGAGGTATGGCGACCGCTACGCGTACTTCATGATCAATTCATCGCGCATCCAGGCGCCCTTTGAAATTCGGCTAACCTTTCATGTGGTTCGTTACGAGCGCCGTCTCGACTTGGCTTCGGCGATTGATCCGCCAAGTCCGTTCCCTAAAGGCGTTGCGGCCTTTTTGCAACCGGACAAGTTCGTACCCGTTGACGGAGCTATCGCCAGCGTCGCACGCGAGCTAACTCAGGGGCTCGCGAGCCCTCTTGACAAGGCGCGGAGTATTTATGGCTATGTGGTCTCGACGATGCGCTACGATCACGCGGGCAGCAAAGCGGGCAGCGGTGACGCGGCCCGGGCATTTCAATCGCAAAGCGGAAACTCCGCCGATTTCCACTCCTTGTTCATTGCGATGGTCCGTGCCGCAGGTATTCCGGCGCGGTTCCAGATCGGTTTTTTACTCCCTGACGGACATGAGGAAGGTGCTTTGGCGGGTTACCACAGCTGGGCGGAATTTTATGTGAACGGCTTGGGTTGGATTCCAGTCGATGCGTCGCAAGCTTCACAAGATCCAAGCAGGCGAGACGACTTTTTCGGAGCGATGGATGCGCATCGCGTGATGATTTCCATGGGACGCGATATCGCCGTCATGCCTGCTCCGCAGGCAGGGCCGTTCAACTACATCGTCTACCCCTATATTGAGATGGACGGGAAACCTTCTCAGGATTACTCCATTGATTTCTTTTTCAACGAAGCTGGATTCAACAGTGCAACGCCTTCTGTAGTGCGAAAGCCTATTTTCGCTGGCGGGCGACCGTTGGCGGGCGACAGATCCATCCACTTACCCTCGTAACCGCACATCCTTTGCGATAACTCCGTTTATCAAGTTCTTATGCCCACTTTATGCCTCCTTTAGCACTTCTACGCTAGCCTAGTGCTTGTGAACGATAGGCGGACACCACGAACTATTCGGCGCGCAACGCTGAAGACTTCGTACAAACAGTCCGACCTCAGTTCACGGACTGGAGAATCACAATGACGAAGAGCATGTCAGTAGGGTTCGCAGCTTTGTTGGCGTTTCTCGTGGTGGGGTCCGTTGCGGCTCAAGGTCAGAAAGGCTACACGGGCATTGTCACGGCCAGCCAGATTGCCTCGACCGGGTCAGTTGGAACGTGGGAGAAGAAGCTCAATTGTCACGGCGAGGCAGACTGCGCCCGGAGACTTGTGCGAGCAGGCGGCGACTACGTACTGGTTACTTCCAAAGGGGTGTACACGTTGAGCGACCAAACCAAGGCCGCGCAGTTCGTCGCACAGCGAGTAACGGTCACAGGAGCGTTCGATAAGTCGAAAAAGACGATCGAAGTGGCGGACGTACAAATTTACAATCCGTCTGCTGCGAGTGCTGGGTTGCAGTGAGTCTTATGATTCGCGGAAGCGGGAGGGCTAAAGGCCGTCGCAGCGTTGACGAACCTGTGGCCCTCCGCTGATTCCGCAGGGCAGCGACTTGGTGCTACGAGACGGAAAAACTATGCGCGGCAACATTGAACATTGGTCCAGTTGGCAGGATTTCCTCACAACGTCAAGCGCACGTTCCATCGAGTCTGGCGGACAGATAGATCACTACTGTATTGACTGCCTCGTGGTACGAACCGCTCTCGCCTCGGTATTTCGGGCTACTGACTTGAACACCGGCCGTAAGGTCGCGATCAAGATCCCGCACACTGGCGTGGAAGACTACCTGAGCACCCTTGAGCGTGTGCGGCGCGAGAAACAAATCGGCGCGCGATTGAATCATCCCAGCGTGGTTAGAGTTTTGCGCGACGAGTGTGGGTGCCGCAGTGATCTCTACCTTGTAACCGAGTGGATTGAAGGACGCCCTTTGCGCCAAATCCTGAACCAGGAAGGGCCCCTTAGCCCGGCTCGCGCCACATGTATCGCCTCCAACATCTCCCAAGCTCTGTATTACATTCACAGTCGCGGTGTGGTGCACAGAGACCTTAAGCCCGAGAATATTTTGGTAGGTTCAGCGGACAAAATCACTGTGATCGATTTTGGTATCGCTGTTGCGGGCGGGGCGCAACGAATGGCGCTTAGCAAGCCATCTGACGCGATCGGAACGCCCGATTACATCTCTCCCGAGGAGGTGAAAGGAATACGCGGCGACGCACGCAGCGATATTTATGCGCTTGGCATCATGCTTTTTGAAATGCTTAGCGGCAGGACTCCCTTTGAAGGGTGTAATCCGTTGGTCATTATGAACAACCGGCTTATCAACGATCCCGTTCGCGTTTGTACGATCGCCCCTCAAACGCCTCGTGGACTGGAGGAGGTCATCTGTCGCGCGATGCAACGAGATCCAAGAAAGCGTTATGCCAGCGCGTTTGAATTTGCGCGCGACCTCGAGCGTCACAGCCCGGCAAAAGCAAGCGAGGGCGGCAAATCGCGTCCAGCCGACCTATAGGAATGGTTTAGCACTCGTTTAGTTTATATTTATGTTATTTCCTGATGTACGCATAGACCCGATCACTTTTATGCGTTTGACCACAGCGTTCGAGGCTCCTATTGTCACCTAGTGGACCGGAGAGTGAGTGCCAACCTGACGATTAAAGAGAGCTAATGAACAAAGGACATATTCTCGTAATTGACGATGAGCCGCAGATTCGCCGCATGATGCGAATAACTCTTATAGCCCAAGGTTTCGAAGTTACTGATGCGCGAGAGGGCAGTGAGGGACTGGAGCGGCTTCGTTCCGCAAAATATGACCTCGTCCTTCTAGACGTAAATATTCCTGGTACGAACGGTATCGACTTGTGCCGCGAGATCCGTGACACGTCTGAGGTTGCCATCATAATGTTAAGCGCGCGTACCAAAGAGGAAGACAAGACCAGGGCGTTTGATGCAGGTGCTGACGATTATGTGACGAAGCCTTTCGGCTTTCCAGAATTGCTGGCGCGCATGAGAGCCACTCTCCGGAGAAGAGGTCGCCCCTTGACGTCCGCATGTGGCCGCATGCGGCTTGGAGACGTTGAGATTGACTTCGAGACGCGACAGGTCCAGGTACAGGATGAGGAAGAGCGGCTAACACCCAAGGAATGGGATGTGCTGCATTATTTCGCCACTCACGCCAATCGGACCGTCACCCACCGCGAATTATTGCATGGCGTATGGGGTTCACATGCTGGCGGCGAGAAGGAATATCTGCGCGTCTTCATCAACCGGCTACGAAAGAAACTTGAGAGTTGCCCGCAAAGTCCGGTGTATCTCCTCACCGAACCGTGGATTGGATACCGCCTAAGATTACCGGAAAGCACGAGGTTCGGCGAACGCTGCAGCGAATAGCGTCTACATCACTGCGTGGACCCGCGAACGTTCGAAGTCGTGGCCAGAGGCAAACTGAATGTGAAGGTAGAACCCTCCCCCAGCCGGCTGACCGCTGCAATGGTACCTCCATGTACCTCGACAATCGCTTTCGCAATCGCCAAACCCATACCAGTGCCTGGCACGCGATGCCGCTGATCGCTGCCTCGGTAGAACTTTCCAAAAATCTGCGTAAGTTCCGCTTCTCCAATTCCCGGGCCACGATCTGAGACACTCACTTCGGCAAAGCCGTTCTTTCCTTCCGCGCGGAGCGTGATTGGCTGCCCCTCGGAAGAGTACAGGTTTGCATTGTCGATCAGGTGGAGGAGCACTTTTTGTGACAAGGACAAATCCGCTAGGACTTGCAGGCCTGGGTCCTTCACTTCGGAAAGAATGGGTCGGCTGCCCAAAAGATTTCGTCGAGCGGTAAGCGCTGCCGAAATCAACTCACCGACCGAATGAGGTGCCAGGTCAACCTGGGCTCGGCCGGCTTCCAACCGGGCTATCTCCGAAGCTTCGCTGATCAATTGGTCGATCCGATCGCATTCCTCGTCGATGATTAGAAGGAGCTCTTTGCGCTGTTCACGGGTAAAGTCTATATTTGCTAGCAAGCCCGTCGCCGATCCCTTAATCGAGGTGAGCGGCGTCCTGAAATCGTGCGAGATGGCATCGAGCAGGACGGACTTTAGTCGCTCGCTTTCTTGTGCGGCCTCGATTTTACCGGCACGCTCGATCGTACGTATCCGCTCGACCGCAACCTCGATCAGTGTTCCTATGGCTTGAAGGGTCATTTGGGAAAGTGTGAACTGAGAGATGCTGATGCTCCCGATCTCCTGCCCTCCCAAGTGTAGAGGCACAACGCAGGTACGTTCTCCCAGTTTTGTCTGCAGATCATTTTCCCCGCATTCATTTGCAGTAATGACTTGTGGGTGGCTGGCTTCTGGTTCCTGATGATCGAGTCTCCAGTGGTAGGTCTGCTTGTTGTCAGAGAGAAACAAAGTCACAGCCCCGACCTGAAATGATTCCCCAATGTGTCGCGGCACCGTTTCTAATAATTCGTTTGGGTTGCTGTCATGCAACAGCCGCTGACTGAATTCGTATAGCTCTTCCGCCTCATGACGACGTCGATTAGCTTCCTTCGCATTGTGGCGCGCACGAGCGGAGAGGTAACTCACGATAACTGAAGTAGCAAGGAACGTAGTGAGTGCAACCCAATCTCTAGGATCGGAAATGTTAAAAGTGCCAACGGGAGGCAGCACGAAGTAGTCGAACATCAATGTGGCAGCAAGGGACATAACTATTGCGACGCTCAGGCCCCAGAGCGTGGAGGCGCACAGAATTGCAAGCAGCAACACGAACCCCACGGTCAGCGGGTTAATAAATGTGCCGACTAATCCCCCGCGGCCGTAAACCAGCATGATCGATCCAATTATCGAAAGGCCAACGACGTGGCGAACGATCAACCCGAATAAATATGTAGACTTAGAATCGTAATGCGTGTGAGCAGAAACATGGGGTCCAGAACGAATCCACCTAACGCCCGGCTGGTCGTTGGAGGTTATAGATTTTGTTTCGCCCATCTAAATGCTCCCTATCAGCTATTGACTATGATACGGACTGCTGGCAACCAAGTTCAATTTATTTAACGAATAGTTTCCCTTTACGCCCAGCGGATTCCGTCACCCCGGACGATGAACGGTTTCAACCCAGGCCCCCGACGCCGTCTCCTTGCAGCCGGTTACGAAATCCTTAGGAAGCGTTTATGCCTCCCTTAGCGAGTTCAGCCTAGAGTGCTTCCGCGTCATGCTCCGTTTGGCCGGTCAACGGACAAGGAGGTCTTCTTCGATGAATCAAGGGCGCATTCTGGTCGTGGATGACGAGCCACAACTTCGCCGCATGATGCGCACCATACTTACCGCGCAAGGTTTTGAGGTTACTGACGCCAGAAATGGCGGCGAAGCACTGGAGCGCCTCCGTTCTTCAAAAGTCGATGTCATACTCTTGGACATTAATATGGCCGGGATCACAGGGTTTGAGACTTGTAGAGCCATTCGCGCTGGTTCCGATGTTCCCATCATTATGCTGACCGTGCGTAAGAGTGAAAAGGACAAGACCGACGCTTTCGAGGCCGGCGCCGACGATTATGTGACAAAGCCATTCAGTACGCCCGAACTGCTGGCTCGGATACGTACCAAACTTGTGAGAAGGAATCACACGTTGGCATCCCAACCTGCTCATCTGCGGCTGGGAAATGTGGAGATCGATTTTGAGACACGGCAAGTAAGTGGCGGCAGAGAGCAAGATAGACTCACTCCGAAAGAGTTTGAATTGCTTTCTTATCTGGCGGTTCATGCCAACAAGATCGTTACGCACCGTGAATTGCTGCAGCAGGTGTGGGGTTCAACCTCCGGCGACGAAAAAGAGTACCTGCGCGTATTCATCAATAGGTTGCGCAAGAAGATCGAATCCGAGCCGGACGATCCACAGTATCTGCTCACCGAACCTTGGGTCGGCTACCGACTGCGGCTGTCGAAGTAGTCGGAGGAATTCTCCAAGACGTATGCAAGTCGCGCATTGACACCCTAGGGCTTTCTCCAAGGCGTGGCCTTTTGGCTTTGTCGAGGCAGTATGGGCGCTGATAGCAGCGCCGTTGGCAATCAGCGCGCCAAATCCCGCGAACCAATAGCGGTTGAGGGGCTGACATTTGTCCTGCACTTAGCTTAAGTCTCAATACCGACGACGCTAAGCGGCATTTATAACTTTCTTAGAGGCTCTTTATGCCTCCCTAAGCTTCAATAGCCTAAAGTAGCAACCATCAGTTCGGAGGCCACGGCAGCGACCAAATGAGAATTCTTGGACCAACTCGTGAGTGGCGTCCGGCATACTAAGGAGGTTATATTAAATATTTATATATTATTTATATTAATAATAAAGATTAGATATATCGAATCGATTCTTTGGATTGGACTCATTTCGGCAGTCTTTGTATCTTCGGTCGCGCACAACCGCGAAATTATGAACCAAAGTCTAGCGCAACCTCAAAGGGGAACATATGAAAGCTGCATCAAGACATTATTTGAAATTTGTCAGAGCCATATGTGCCGTGAGTCTCACAGCGATTCTGGTTCCGGCGTGGGAGGTCCAAGCGCAGTCGAGGGCTGACTCTGGCCTGCGCAGCGCACTCACGGCGCCGCTTTCCACCGGTACCATTTATACCCAGTCGATGGTTGGCGATCTTCGGGGAGTGACGCGACAAGGATTGCTGCCGATGCCTGGAGTTCAAGTCGTTGTGCACAACTTGGAGCAAGGTACCGATCGCTCCGTCATGAGCGGAAATGACGGATCATTTCTCGTCGTCAACCTCAAACCGGGAACATACCGATTGACGGCTAGAAGAGAAGGATTTGTAGCTTCGTCTACGGTCACGGTAGATTTGGCCGCAGGGCAAAGCCTAAGCGTTAATATGACCCTTGGGCCGGATTCGGCAGTGCCGGCGCACGAAATTGCTCAGCCAGCACCTGCACGAGCATCTAGTGAGCCTGCTGCTGCCCCCGGCACGACTGGCACTGAATCGCCTGCTCCAGCAAAGGCCGCCACAGATCCGGCAGTGCCGCCCGCAGTTGCGAAACAGCTCGAGGCTCTGGAAGCGCGCATCGCGCAGCTCGAGGCGGAACTGACAAATCGAGCGGCGGCGGAAAAGCCCGCTAGTGTATCCACACCAGCGCCGGCCTCAGCCGCTGCTGCACCGGAGTCATCATCATCATCCGTATTAGACGCATCCTCCGCTGCTAATCCCCAAGCCGCGGCCCCTGCCGCGCAGCAGCCGGAAAAAAAGCCAGCGGTAGAACCGTTTTCTCTTTACGACTACACCTGGATGAATGGCAACTCCAGAAACCATGACACCCCGCTGGCAACCAAGTATTTTTCGCCGGAGTTCAGAACGGACACGAATTACATCCTTGATTACAACCACCCGGTCGATCACACCATGGGCGGCGCTACCGAGAGCTTCCGATCTGGCGAGGTTCAGGAAGAACAGATGAGCTTCGGCGGCGATTTGCGCGTGGGCAATGTGCGCGGCCGCGTCTTGACGATGTTTGGGCTATTTGCCACGACTACACCGCGAAATGACGCCAGCTTTGGGGTCGGTCAGTGGGATCTCCGCGACGCATACAAATACGTCTCGGAAGCCTGGGGGGGATACCATTTCAACATTCAGCATGGGCTGAACATCGATGCGGGAATCTTCGTGTCGTATATCGGTCTATTTAGCTACTACAATTTTGATAATTGGGCCTACCAGCCCTCCTTCGTTTCCTCCAACACCCCCTGGTTCTTCAACGGTGTCCGGATACAGTGGTTCCCCACTGCGAAGTTGAAGATAGAACCCTGGTTCATCAATGGGTGGCAATCCTACGCAAAGTTCAACAGCAGGCCAGGTTTGGGAGGGCAAATTCTGTGGCGACCGAACGGATGGCTTTCGTTCGTCTTCAACAACTATGGCATGGGCACAGACACACTCGGCAATCCTTTCCGCTCGCGCATACACACCGACGATAGCGTTGAGGTGAAATATTACGACCACCCAGACCGGCCAATCGACATGATGGCGTTCTCCGTTACAGGCGACCTGGGGTGCGAGTACGGCGGAGGGGTGAGTTGCTTCGGCAGGGCCAATGCGCCGAAACAGCAGTTCATCGGAGCTATGGGCTACGACCGTATGCAGTTCAAGAAGGATCACTTCGGCCTCACGTTCGGCGGTGGCTTTCTGAACAACCCAGGCCGATATCTGACGCTGCTCCCGCCGATCAATGGAGCCGATGCCGTTTCCGGGTCACCCTACTTCACCGCGAATCCAGGAAATAAATTTCACGGCAGCGACGGCACGATTACTTTCGATTACATGCCCTCTCAGTTTATTACTTTCCGTGCGGAGGTCGGTTACCGCCACTCCGATGTTCCGTACTGGACGGGGAGAGGTGGAATTACACCTCCGGGCGCTGTAGCCGGCACAAACGGTGCTCCCGCGGACTACGTTTGCGCCAACGGCGCTAGTTCCGGTATAGGTTCCTCCGGCAGCATCAATGCGGACCTTCCATCGGTGGAGGCAGTCTGCAGTCCTCTGACCGGAAAGTCGGGACTAAGCAGCGTTTGGTTCCCGGATCTCCGTAAGGGTCAATTGGTCAACATCTTTGCCGTTATGGTGAAGTTCTGAGCATTTGAAACGAGGAGTTGAGACCACGTGGCCTCAACTCCTCAACTTCAATGAGACCTCGCGCACAATTCGTCCGGCCATTCGCTAGGACCCTAGGGACTGCAGCCCTATTGCTAGTCTTTGCCTTACCCACCGGGCTCGACGCATACAGCCAAGCGGTTACTAACGCTCGGACCGCCCTGAGCAACGTCAACGGGGAAGGTAAGACGCTTGCCACTCTAGTTGATTCAGATGCACCGACATTGAGCACCCAAGGGAGGGTCACACGTTATTTCATGGGCTTTGAGGGTGATCGCAGCCTGGATGCAGCGACTGTCGTCGAGCAGACCCGCACGGGACTCATGCGGTACACACTTGGATTGCGGCTAGCCTCCGGCACGGAACAGTGGATTGCATTGATGGCGCCTCCCGGTGGACTGCGGATCGAAATGCGTGACATGACCGGAGACCACGTTCCAAACGATTTGGTCGTGACTCCGGCGTTATTCGACTGGCCCCTTGCTGTCCTGCTTAAAGACAGTCGCGATCACTTTTCAGTGGCCATTTCGGCTGTTTTTCCGGGCTCTTTGGGTTCTGGTCGCAACCAGGCGTCAAAAGCGCGCGACGTGCAGTGCGCGGCGCTTTTGATTACTTCCGGTTTCAAAGCACGCAGTCGTACGAATGGCCGCGGATTGTTCCCTCCCCATCCTCAGGAAAACGTCTCCTTTGCTATCGCTCAGACGGCTACAACGCGTCTGGCGTCCTCATCAAGTTTCGGAAGATCCCCGCCTGCACTCATAACGATCTAGCGAACGCTTTGATCACTAGCTGTCAAGTATTTGTGTGCGGGCGTGCTCTTAAATAGCCGCGAAGGACACGTCCGTGCGGACTGAAGGCAATGTTGGCGCGGCGGATTGGAGTGCACTCATGGAAGGCAAGGGCCGGGGAATTGGTTTTCTCCTAATTTCTATCGCCCTCGTTCTGACTTGTTCGGGTTGTGGGTCTCCCAGTGGAGACCAGGCACAGGAGGCGCCGCCGCCCCCAAACGTGATCCCGGGCGTGGACGTCACCTCCTTCGCAGTGGAGCATCCGGAGCAGTATCCGATCGTTACGGCAGCGCAATACCAAGCCCCATCGGAGTTGGTCACCACCGGTGTTGTGCTTCCCGACATTTCGCGGTCCGTACCCGTGATCACGCTGGCCTCCGGCCGGGTTGTGGACATCCGGGCGCGGCTCGGCGACACCGTACAAAAAGATCAGGTTCTGCTGCGCGTGCGCAGCGATGACGTTGCGGGAGGCTTCGACGCCTATCACAAGGCCGTCTCCGACGAGCTTCTCGCACGAAAGCAGTTGGATCGTGCCACGGATCTGTACGCTCACGGCGGCATAGCGATGCAAGACTTCGAGGTGGCGCAAGACACTGAAGATGATGCCAAGACCACCCTCGAAACGGCGACCGAGCATCTTCGGCTGCTTGGCAACGACCCCGACAAGCCCAATGGCGTCGTGGACATCGTTGCGCCCATCACGGGCGTGATCACCGATCAGGAAGTGACGAACGCCGCGAGCGTGCAGGCCTACTCATCGCCAAACCCATTTACGATTTCGGATTTGACTACCGTATGGGTCGTTTGCGACGTCTTCGAAAACGACATGGCCAACGTGCGCCTGGGTGAAACGGCCGACATAAGGCTGACCGCCTATCCAGACAGGGTTCTCAAAGGCAAGATCAGCAACATTGGAGCCATTCTCGATCCGACTATTCGCACAGCTAAGGTTCGCCTTGAAGTTCCCAACCCGGGCGGGATCATGCGGCCGGGCATGTTCGCTACGGCAACCTTCTTCAGTGTCGAGAAGCACACGTTCACGTCCGTACCGGCGTCCGCGATTCTGCATTTGCATGATCGCGACTGGGTTTTCATTCCTACACAGGGAAAATTTCAGCGAACCGAAGTCACCGGCGGCGCCCAGTTGCCGAACGGGATGCAAGAGATTCTGACTGGGCTGCGGCCAGGCCAGCGGGTCGTGTCCAATGCGGGCACTCTCGAAAATGCAATCGACAATGAGTGACGCCGGACTCGGAGACGCAAGGGAAAAACGATGATTCGCAAAATCGTAGATTTCGCGCTGAATAACCGGTTCGTGGTGATCGCGATGGCGATCCTGGTGATGTTCGCGGGGATGCTGGCCTTCCATGACATGCCCGTCGAGGCCTATCCGGATATTGCGGATAACTATGTGACGATTATCTCCCAATGGCCCGGCCGTTCCGCGGAGGAAGTGGAACAGCAGGTCACCATTCCCATTGAAATTCAGATGGGTGGAATTTCGCACCTCACGACCCTGCGATCGGAATCCCTTTTTGGCCTCTCGTACATGACACTCATCTTTGATGACTCGTCCATAAACGACTGGAACCGCGAGAAGGTCCTCGAAAGGCTCACTCTGGTCTCAGTGCCTCCAGGCGTTCAGCCTCAAATTGGAACGGACTGGAGCCTGACAGGCCAGATCTATTGGTACACGATTCGAAGCACAAATCCGCAATACGATTTGATGGACCAGAGGTCCATCGAAGACTGGACCCTTTATAAGGAATTCAAGTCCGTTCAAAAACGTCGTTGACGTATCCGACTTCGGAGGCACCGCGCGCGAATACCAGGTGCGCGTGGACCCGAGCAAGCTCATTTCGTATGGATTGAGTATTGGCCAGGTCGAGCAACAATTGGCCAATAACAACGTGAATGCCGGCGGAAGTTTTGTGGAGTTGGGCTTGCAGCAGATGAACGTCCGTGCGCTAGGGCTCTACCGCAGCTTGCAGGATATCGAGCAGACGGTTTTGACGACAAAAAATGGGACGGCGATTCGCGTCAAGGACATCGCGGTGGTCGAGATGGGCCCCAGAATTCGACTGGGACACATGGCCCGGGCGACCCACCGTCCGGATGGCGTGATCGTTGATGAGCCGGATGTCATCCAGGGCAGCGTGCTGATGCTAAAAGGCGCGGAGGAAGGAGCCCACGCTCGACGGAATTCACTCGAAGGTGCAACAGCTCAATGATCGAATCTTGCCTGAAGGCGTGAAGATCATTCCCATGCTGGACCGCAGCGATCTCCTTCATTTCACCCTGCACACGGTGCTGCACAACCTCGGCGAGGGAATGGTCCTGGTGACCATCATACTGCTTCTGTTCCTAGGCAACTTTCGCGCCGCGATTATCGTCGCGTTGACAATCCCGTTCTCCTTGATGTTCGCCTCGATTTGGCTCGATTTGAGCAAGATTCCCGCCAATCTTCTCTCGTTGGGCGCATTGGATTTCGGAATGATGGTTGACGGCGCCGTTGTGATGGTCGAAAACATCGTCCGCCACTTGGCCCATCGCCAAAGCTCTCCAAGAAGCGTCGCCTACTGGACGCACCACCGTGAACATAAAATCGCCGATGGAGGCCATCCGCGAGGCCTGCCACGAGGTACAACGGCCCGTGTTCTACGCCATCGCCATCATCATCACCGCTTATATGCCGATCTTCACGCTGCAGCGCGTAGAGGGTCGGCTATTCAGGCCCATGGCTTGGACGGTGGCTTTCGCTCTTCTCGGTGCCCTGACGTATTCCATCCTTGTCGCACCGGTTTTGAGTAGTTGGTTGTTCAGCAAGGGAGTCAAGGAATGGCATAACCCGGTGATGGCTTTCCTGATTAAGCGATACCGCACTGCAGTTAGGGTAGCCATCGATCACCGCTGGGTAACCATTGGTGTCGGATTAGCCAGCTTCCTAGTGGCGCTGTTCCTCACGTTTAGTGGAATCATCGGCGCCGAATTTTTGCCCCATCTCAATGAAGGCGCGATTTGGGCCCGCGGTGCGATGGCCAACAGCACCAGTCTCACGGAAGGGGAGCGCTTCGCCACGCCAATCCCGTCACATTCTTCGCCTCGTTCCCCGAAGTCACTACCGTCGTATCGCAAGCCGGAGCGCCCGACGATGGAACCGACACGGGAGGATTCGGCAATACGGAGTATTTCGTGGACTTGAAGCCCAAGGAACAATGGCGGCCGGTCTTCCATCAGGACAAGGACGAACTGATCGCTGCCATGAATCGTGAGCGTGCAGAAATATCCGGGCGCCTTCTGGAATTTCTCGCAGCCCATCGAAGATAACGTGGATGAGACGCTGACTGGCACCAAAGGCGGACTTGGCGGCCAAGCTTTACGGGCCGGACCTGGATGTTCTCGAAGCAAAAGGGCGAAGAGATCAAGGAGGTGATGGCTCAGATTCCGGGAATCAAAGATCTGGGCCTGCAGCGCGATACGGGCGAGCCGAATCTCGATCTCACCGTCGACCGTCAAAGCGGCTGCGCGGTTTGGCATCAATGTGGCGGATGTGCAAGACGCCATCCAAACGGCCGTCGGCGGGTTTCCGATCAGCCAAGTCCTGCAGGGAGAGGCCGTCTACAACTTAACCGTCCGTTATCAGAAACCATATCGCGATACGAAAGAGGCGATTCAGGATATTCGCCTTCTTTCCCCTTCGGGCGAGCGCGTGTCTCTGGCGCAAGTGGCGAACGTGCAGGTCAAAGACGGCGCCTATGACATCTACCGCGAAAACGGCTCACGCTATGTCGCCATTCGGTTCGAAGTGCGTGACCGGGATCTGGGGTCCACCGTCCAGGAAGCCATCGACCAAGATCGGCCAGAAGGTGCAGTTGCCGCGCGGCTACCACCTCGAGTGGGCGGGAGAATACGAAAGCGAGAAAGCGAGCCGAAGCCAGATTGCTGGTGATCGTTCCGATCACCATCCTGATCATCTTCATCATTCTCTACACCATGTTTCGCTCGGCTAAAGTGGGCGTTGCTGATTCTTGCTCACAGTGGCCATGGCGCGCGTCGGCGGACTGCTGGCTCTTTTGGTTACCCATACTTTCTTCAGCGTCGCCTCTGGCGTCGGCTTCCTGGCGCTCTTCGGCGTATCGGTGCAAACAGGCGTCATCATGCTCGAATACATCAACCAACTGCGCGCCCGAGGCTATACCGTCACGGATGCCGCGGTGGAAGGCGCAGTCCTGAGACTCCGCCCGATCATGATGACCATGCTGGTGGCGACTTTCGGTCTCTTGCCGGCCGCTTTTTCGCACGCCATCGGATCCGATTCGCAGCGGCCGTTTGCCATCGTCATCGTCGGTGGCCTTATCGCCGACTTGGCGATGAGCATCTTCATCCTGCCAACGCTGTACGTTTGGTTTGCGAGCGAAGGCGACGTGCTGCCGAGAACCGGAGGAATCCTTTGAGGTCTAAACATCCCAATTCACCTTCTCCGCCGGATCAGTGCGTGGCTCACCGCATTTGCCGTTTTCGTCGCCTGCACCGTGGCGGCGCTCCCGGCGTCCGCCCAGACCCAGGGCCCGGTGAGAATTACACTCGATGAAGCCATTCAAATGGCGATCCAGCACAATCACATGTTGATTGCCGCTCGAACAACGATCCAGCAGAGCGAGGCCGAAGAGATCACGCAAGGCTTGCGCCCCAACCCTAACGCTCTTCGCGGACTGGGAGTATTTGCCTCTCGCCCCGCCTCGCAATCAAAACCCAGACCTGTATCCCGGTGTATCTACACAACGCATTATCTGAACAACAACACGGAAGCCGACCTCGGCCTCAGCTACCTGATTGAACGCGGCGGAAAGCGCCACGACCGCCTGCAGGCACAGAAAGATATAACCGCCCAGACGCGCTCGCTGGTGGCGGATAACGAGCGCGGTCTTACGTTTCAGGTGGCTACACTATTTTTCAACGCCCAGCTTGCTGAATCGACGTCTTGATCTTGCCGAACAGGACCTCAAGAGCTTCCAGAGCACCGTGGACATCAGCGAAAATCAATACAAGGCCGGCGGCACTCAGCGAGAACGACTACCTGATGATTAAGCTGCAGTTATTGCAATTCGAAAGCGACCTGGAGCAGGCGCAACTCGCGAGAGTCCAATCGCTGTCGGACCTGCGGCAACTGCTGGGATACGAATCCGTTTCTGCCAGATTACGACGTTGCCAGCGACTTCGAATATCAGCCAGTGAAGGGCAATCTCGAGGACTTGCAGATGAAAGCCCTGCAGAATCGCCCGGACCTGCGCGCGGCGCAACAAGGCGTGACCGCTGCGGATAGCCAGTACCAATTGCAAATAGCGAACGGCAAGCAAGACGTCACGGTGTCAGGCGAACTACTCGCACGTCGAACGGCATCAACGCGGCGTCATTCTGCTGGCAAGCATCCCGCTCGCAATCTACAATCGCAATCAGGGCGAAATCGCTGCGGACACGCTTCGCGATTACGCAGGCCCAAGAGCAGCAGATATGCGGCAAACGGGCAGGTTTTGACCGACGTGAAAGATGCCTACGAAGGGCTGCAATCCAATGACAAAGTCGTGCAGCTCTATATTTCGAAGTATCTGGACGTGGCCACGCAGTCGCGCGATATCAGCGAATACGCTTACAGGCGGGGCGGCGCCAGCCCTTCTCGATTTCCTGGATGCGGAGCGCAGCTATCGAGCGACGGAACTTGCTTATCGGCAGACGCTGGCTTCCTATTTGCTTGCGCTCGAGCAGCTTCGCGAAGCGGTGGGCACGAGAACTCTGCCGTAGTTGGGAACGCGCACGGCTACCTACGTGGGCTTTTTTTATACCGCCGACTGCGGAACAGAACACGCGGCACAAGGTGTCGCTGGGAGCCAGCCTCTAACAAATGGCCTGCGAGCGCAGAAGGAGTCCGACCGGTGAAAAAGCAAGAGGTGCGAGGTTGGATCGAGGAAATCGGCGTTATCCCCGCAGTCCGGTTATATTCCTCCGAGGACGCCCTGTTTGCCGCTGAATCCATCACCACGGGCGGGATTCCGATACTGGAAATCGCCCTGACGGTGCCGAATGCAACAAAAATCATTTCGCAGTTACGCCAGGAGAATCCCAACATAGTTGTAGGAGCAGGCGGGGTACCCGACACCGACACTGCACGGCAGTGCTTGGATTGTGGCGCTCAGTTTATTACTAGTGACGGGCTTGATGTCCAATTGGTTGAATTTGCCGTAAAGGCCGAGGTTGTCGTATTTCCAGGCTCCCTCACTCCTACCGAAGTCATCACCGCATGGAAAACCGGTTGCGACTTTGTCAAAGTTGTTCCTTGCGTCCAGATCGGGGGCGAAACCTATATCCGATCTCTGCACAGGATGTTTCCGCACATTCCGATGATCGCCGCGGGCGGCGTGAATCAACAGAACGCGTCCAATTTCATCCTCGCTGGTGCCGTTGCCCTCGGCATCGGCCACGAACTTATCCCCAACGAGGCTATACGGCGTCGCCAACCGGATCGCATCGGCGAGTTGGCACGCAGGTTCATCGGCTTTGTCAAAAGCGCTCGCATTGAGGTGGCAACTAAAACAAGAAGAGTTACGACTGGGTTGTGACCTATGGACACCTCAATTTATGCCAATGTTGTCATCCAGACGAAACAAGTGTCTACAATGATGACAACGCCACTCGCATCGGAGGAGCCATGACGCGCTCGACCGGGTTCCTTATTCCTTTTCTTTGCGCATGCTCGGTTTTTCTCCTCTCGGCTGAAGCAATAGCTCGAGAGAAGCAGCGTCCACCCCTGCCGGCACCTATCATGCAGGCAGATTCCGTCTCCATCGACTGCGATGCTTGCCCAAGGGATTTGGCTCTGGCGGGGATTACCGCCAACGAGATGCTCCTCGTTTGGAACCGATTTAGGATAGTGGAGAATCGCAAGCAGACCGACTTGATTTTTCAATTTTCTGCGAACCCGTATTTAGGCGACTACCTTACGCGAGACGGCCCGGATAAGAGGCCGGTGATGATCGACCGGACGATCATGACGATTATCGATCCGCACACGGGCCGAAATCTGTGGAGCGATTCACGGATATGGGGTAGCTGGCGCGTGGTTGGAGCGACCAAGGACTTGATTGAGGAACTCCGAGGTCAGATGGAGAGCCAAGTTAAGAAATGGACTCTGGACGAGATATTGCGTTGCAGTGGTACCTCGCCGTATGCGGGGTTCGCATTTTCGAGCCCGGAAGACTCATTGAAGAAGATGGAATTGGGCGTGAACCGGATTGCGGATGCACCGGACCGCCTGAGCGTAAGCTCTGCTGATGTTCCAGAATTTTGCAGGCGGGCGCAGCTCGTAATTGGTCCGGATAATAAAATCGTTGGTTTTGAAGTCGTTGTTACAGAGGCGGCGAGCCTGGATGTTGCCGCCGTTCTACAGCGCGCCGATCAATTCGAATTTTCGAGCGGCAAAGACGCTCGGTCACAAGGGGTTTACTTCGCCGCACGCACCAAAGACCAGAAAATCGCTTTTCACTTTGACATGCAAGGGCACCGCCCGGTTTTGACGCGAGTCAGCTACTTTTACTAGCTTCTAGTGAGAGGTGGCGGACCAAGATCTTCATATGTGGACTGGCGGTGGGCCCCGATAGTTGAATTCGCCGACGGGCGCGAGATAATGCGACATCACCCGCGCTCAAAGTGGCGCCCGTTCTATGAAAGCCGGTTCAGTAGACCCTCGCCGCTTCCCGCTTTTGGTCTCAGTATCGGCGGTGCGTCGTTCTCTGGATTCATCTCGAAACTGCGCATCGCGCGCTCGGCCGCTTGAGTCTTTCCTGAGCCCACGGGACCCACGAGCGCAACAAACAGATTCGTGGGCAGCGTCCGCTCGCCGGCAACCAGTGTGCCAGCGCAAACCAGGAGCGATGCCCACGCAGACGCGCGCGGGCAATCTCCCATCGAGCGCTCGCACAATTCACCGAGACGGCCATCCAGCACGGCTTCCGGCATGCCCACGATGATCGCGGGCCGGCTGTCTTGTCCCGGTGGTTGTGTTCAAAAATGCAGCAGCAAAGGCTGGCGTCCTGAGATTCGATTCAAAATCCGTTAAGAGATTTGAGACAACGATTTGTTCTTCGCTCATTTTGTATCTCCATGCCGGAGATTTAACGATGTTGAATATTTTACAGACCGAATCGATCCCGGCGGAAAGTTCGATAGAAATCTTTGGGGTCGGAGTGTCCGGCAAAAGAAGTAAAATCAGGAAACGGAGAGTTTCAGTCCGGACGAAAGCTAAAACCAAGCTAACCGCGGCGACTGGCAAACGCCAGAACCCTCTAAACCCATCACTTTTATTGGTAAAAGTAGTGCGCCCGGAGAGAGTCGAACTCCCGACCTTCTGGTTCGTAGCCAGACGCTCTATCCAGCTGAGCTACGGGCGCATTCTTGTAAGCTCCCGAATCATAATACCCTTAGGCCGCATTTTCGTGAAGAGAAAAAACAGCCGTTTTCGTAGATTGGGTACAAAATGCGGGCAGATCGAAGCCGAGACCGGCTTTTTCGGCCCAGTCTTTGCGAGTTTGAATTCGCTTTGACATCTTACTGTAGCGATCTGTGATGGACTTATCAGCATGTCCAATCCAGAAGCGCAGTATCTCTTCCGGTGTCCCCTGTTCACGAAGATGCGTAACACGGGATCTACGGAAGACGCGGAAACTCGGCGCTTCAAGCTTGTGCAGACTGTCCTGCATCACGTTCCGCTGTGAAAGTGGCCTTCCCGCTTTCTAAATGGGCGGAGTTGGCCTATACACTTACTTGGCGTCTCCTGTACCAGCAGGAGTAGCCAGACTGTCGCGGTAGGCGATAGCATCCGACGGCACACAGAACGCTTCCTCGAAGTCCTGCGCCTTCATCCAGTAGAACGTGCCTTTCAACAATTCGAAGGGCTTCGTGTAGAACTTGGGGTCGTCCACGGTCATGACGAATTGAACGTTGTACTGGTCGAGGCGCGTGTAGCGCTCCTGGAAGTGCGCGTCCGTGCTGTGTGGATGTCCCTCTTCATCGAGCCAAGTTCTATCGTCCACGCCCGTGGTGTCGATGACCAAGGTGTCATCTCCGTCCCAGTGGCCCACCGAATATCCATAGAACCTGGAATCCGGAAATCCCTTTGCGTCTACCTTTGCCGGGAGCGCCCTTCCATCCATCGCAACGTCGCGCCAAACGCGTTGATATTGCTGCATAAGGAACATGTGATTCGGACCCTGCACGAACCAAACTCCTTCTTTGCCCACGAAGGCGTGGCTGATAATGCCACGCGTTAGCCCCAGCGGATCGCAGGTGACGAAGGGATCGTTTGTAGCCGCTATGGTTACCGCTCCCTGCGGCTTATTTTGTTTGAGTCGCGCTTCACCCGCGGGCGTCATCGCCGGTATTGTCTCCCGCGCATTCATCAAGGGGCCGATCCATGCGCCATTCAAATCGCGCTTGGGGGCGGGGCCGGGAGGATTCGGCATCTTTGGAACTCCGTTGACGATCACGTTCGGATTGCCACCCCGCTGCCCGCCTGCCTGTCCGGCGGGTGCCTGAGGCGCAGCCGCGCCCGGAGCTGGCACCAAAGCGCAGGAAAGCGCCAAAACCGTTAAGAAAGTAACGATTGATTTGGACATCCAATTTCGCATTTGAGATGCCTCCGCGCGCAAGCTCTTCCGAACGCTCAAGCCGACACGAATATGCTAAGTCCGACGACAAAAACCGCCAGAAACGAGCGTTTCTTGTTCTTCACGGCTCGCTCCTCCGTAAGAAGCAGATCAACAATGCAAAGCCAAGGGATGGGTCCGTGCTTAAAACGGGCCGCGTTAGTTGGGATGTTTCTCTCCGCCAACCACCGTGTCGTCCAGCCGGGTGCCATCGGCGAGGATGATATGATTCAGGCGACCGACAGGATTGCCTGTCTTGGAGGCAAAGATGTAAACGGTGATTACGTCCCCGGGCGCGAGTGAGGTTTTGGTCCAACCGACCGGAGCTATTGCCGTAGGAGCTCCCGTCTCGCCAACCCAGTGCACGACGGTGCCCTTGTCATCTTTTACATCAAAGTAAATCAGGCTGTGGGGATTTGACCACATGAACTTGGTCACGACCGCGTTCTTCAGTTCTGTGATCTTGTTGGCGTACGCTGGAGTTCCATGGTGGGCCAGCGCAGAGCCACAAACGAAGAGAAAACCAGCCAGGACGAACAGACACGCCAACAACTTGCTCTTCATTCGGGATCTCCTCGATATCCGGGACGCGCGTTCGAAGCGCACTTACCGGCCAACGCCAGCATCCGCGCGCCCTCCGTCATCCGCTAAAGTCTGGGGATTTCGCATCATCTTTATGTTAGGGGACCAACAGCAAGAGGGAGAATATGCTCAGCCCCCGCCGCTGTCAAGGTCCCTGCGATTGGAAGGGTTCATCGCATCCCCCTGGCAGAGCTGTTGTGTCTGAGCGGGAAGCGACGCGGGGAGTTGGAAATTCGCGTGAGGCGAAGATGAGGGCCGCGTCGCCGTCGTGGCGGTGGGAAAGTGGGAGTCGCGTAGCGATTTCCAAGGGCGCGCAGCGACCGTCTTTTCCACCGCCCTTTGGCCGCCACTTGTAAGGCAAGTAAAATCGCGCGGCCATGGCCGCCTCTTACTTTGCTGGCCCGGCCCCAGTTTCGAAATCGGGAAAGTGTAACGGCCCTGGATCCGGATCGGAAGCGACTCCCTGTGCGTTGAATTTGGCCGTGGCCCAAGGCTGCATCAACGTCGCAGCCGCTTGTGAAAGGAGTGCGCGGTTATTGCCGGCTCCATCTCCCAACCAAACTCCCGCGATGTCGTGTGTGGACGCGGGCGCGGGGGATTTTGGCGCACCCGCGGATGGGGCCGTTTGAGCGAGCGTGACGCAAGAAAACGCCAGCATGGCCGCCGACACCACCATGAGACCCCTCAGGAATGGAAAGTTCCCACCCCATGGAGCGCGCCCTACCAGGCTGTTGTGGATAAGAACGGGGAGGTCTGGACCGGCTCGATGTTTACCGACCGCATCATCCGGTTCGACCCTAAGAGCGGACAGGCCACGGAATATCTACGCGGGAGACCAACATTCGCCGCGTGTTTGTGGACAATTCAACCACTCCGGTGACATTCCGGGTGGGCAACAACCGCGGCGCCTCTATTGTCAAACTTGAGCCACTCGACTAAGGCTGGGAGTAAGATTCGCCACGAATGTTGAGGGAGTGGAAAATCACAATCCTTTTGAAAAAGCCCTCCCGGAGAACGCACGGGAGGACTCGCCGGGTCGGAAACATACTGGGACCTAATCGTGGAATCACTGAATCGTCTCACTTGGTTCCTCTCGAGGGTGCAATCAGAGCCCTGCGCCGCCCACTGGCGCTTTCTGCTGCTGGTCCAGCACAGCGTGGAACATGGCCTCGTCGATATCCATTTCGATCTTATACCCGGCGGGGTCGATGAAGGGATTCGGCCCGCCTTGCTTCAGCTTCGCGTACTTCTCCTGCATGCGATACATTCCCGGATGCGATCCCAGCGGCACGTCGCACGGCAGCGAACGCATCACTTTGAATCCGCGCGTGAATTCCTCGGCGAGATTCGGCACATCCGAATTGTTTACCAGCTTCACGCCCGGATTCACGCCCATGCTGCCAATGATCACCACGTTGTAAGTCTTCCCGCCGTCTCGTATCTTCATTGTCCAGGTGGTGCAACCGCGCGTATGCCCAGGCGTCAGGTACGCGACCAGCGTCATACCCCCGAGCTTCACCTCATCACCATCGTGCAGCACCCGGTCGATCGGATGCGGCTTGCCCTCCGGTTTCATGGCCTCCAGCGCGGGAACATCCTCGGCCATGGCCATTACCTGCGCGCCGGTCAGTTGCTTCACTAGCGCGTCGCCCTCCATATGATCGGCGTGCGCGTGACTACCCAGGAGGATCTTGATGTCCGAGAATTTGAATCCCAGTTGTTCCACGGATTTCTGAATCACGGCAACGTTCCGTTCGTACGTGCTGTCGATCAGGATGTTCCCCTGCGGCGTGACTACCAAAAAAGACGCCAAGCTGGCCGTGCCCACGTAATAGATGTTGCCGATGATCTTGTGCGGCGGGAACTGCGTACTCTGATCGTCAGCCGCCCCAACGTTACGCTGGAAGAGTTGCAATTGCGTGTAGGTGTACCCGTCAACGCTGATCTTCGGCCCCGGCTCGCGGTTTGCATTCGCTGCCTGCTGCGCATGCGCGCCTAAAGCCAGAACCGCCAACGCAGCAGCCACACATCCGAATAGCCCCATCATGGGCGTTTTCATCGGTGCCCCCGCCGCGGATTATACGCCGCAGCGTCCCCACCGGCGACGGTTCATCGTGTAATACGAAGAGTCAACGGTACGGAGAGCGGTACGTAATGGCCGAAAAATCGGTACCGAAAACGCAGTTAAGTCCATCGCAATGAAATGGTAGGCCCGTAGGGACTTGAACCTCAGACCTCTACGGTGTCAAAGGGCCGTTATTATGTACTTACAACAACTTGAAAAGCGTTGGGGAGGTAGAAGGAGAAGCGGAACTGTGATATGCGAGTTGTCACTTTCGGGATGCTCCGAAATGGTGTGCTGGGTTCTTGGAAAACCCAGTGTTCATGCACCTGTTAGAGCATCCTTTCTCTTTTCGCCACCAAAATCAACGAATAATGCAGGCTAGAGATTAGCTTTTCTCGGCGGGCACACTCCGATAGGGCGACTTCTCGGGACTCGGCCTACGGCGATCTATACCGCATCGCGTAATACGCCGGGCGCTGAAAGCGGTGGATGCTCAGTGCTGCGCGCCTGCCCAAATACGGGACTCATTTTGCTGCGGTAATAGAGTCCACCTGGATCGTCTTGGTGGTGTTGTCGAGCGCGCCTATGACCCTGACTTTCTGTGCCGCGAACTTTTCCGGCGTCTTCTGGTCGCTAAGCGTGTAGACATTCGTGCCGTCATACAGAACGAACGAGGCGCCATGTTCACTGACGCAGGCCATGACGCAAACGGCGTCCGTCGGCCCCATTTGCATTTGGGAATGATCCGCTTTCGGGCATTCGCTGTCCGTAATGGTGCCGGTGAACGTTTGCTTGGCTTGGGCTGCGGACAAAGTTGCAACTGCTAGAAGACTCAAAATTAGATGCTTCATGACCTCTCCGTTCCCCTATCGCTACGATCTCCACTTGAAATCGATTTTGCGGACGCAGCCCCAATTACGACCAGGCTGAAACGCCGGCGTCTCAGGACGCAGCCCTTCTCTTTTACGACTATGCCGGGACAAAGATGAGCGGGTGCCTTCTATTCGCCCGGTGTCATGAGGTGGGCGGTCGTCGTACCCGCATTCATAATCCACACGCCACTCTGCGTGCGTTTGTCGGGCAGTCCGGTTGACTGTGCCGTGGCGCCCGGTACCGCGATGGTCATGTGCGGTCGAGCGTGTTCCCGGTCGGCGCCCGCGAAGTGGTACCACACCGATCCGTATTCGGGCTTCACGCGGGTTCCGTCCTTTTCCTCAGCATTGAGTATCGCCTCTGACTTGGTCCTGTCGCCTGTCGCCTCGGCCTTCAGATTCTGCGCCTCCCGGGCCAGGTTGCCCATGCTGGTGCACTCAACCGAGAATGGCTGCTGTCCAGGAAAGCCCGACCGGTCGTAGCAGACCATCCCGTTCGTGCCTTTCTTCAACGTGTCATAGGTGAAGTCTGGTTTCCACTTGATGACCGTCGCGTCGTCGCGCAGACCCGCTGGGAGGGCCAGCACGGCTGTGGCGATGGCGTCGGCCGGTGCCTGCGCAAAGGCGCCGGTCGAAAATGCCAATATACCGAGAACAGACAAGACAATGTGTTTCATAGGAGACCTCCAATTGAGATGCGTTACCATTTTTCCTTGAAACAGTAGCGTAACGCGTTAGCGAAAATTTCCGATTTGGAACTCTGACTCGCGCATCGTACGCTTCTCCTGCACTCGATACAACGCATTTGCCGCCGGAGCCAGCACCAGCGAGATTGCAGGGTTCCGGCGGTCAACTCAAATGACACCACTACCCAGCAGACCGGCCCAGGATGAAACCGAATCAACGAAATTCTTCATCGCTGAGTCTCCGCTGGAACTATGGAACTAAGCAGAACGATTGCTGTTCGGAAACCGCTTCCACAAGCCCATCACAGCAGCTCCTAACAGTCCAACGCTGAGGAGGAGAACGCTGCTAGGTTCGGGAACCGGGGACAAGGAAGCGTCAAAGGCGACGTTGCTCCAACTGGTCATGTCGAGTGTCCCTTCGCTGGTTGCAACATTGACGAATTCTCTGGCTGCAACAGGATTGGCGTTGAACAACGGGCCAAAGTCGCTAATGAGGTTGTAGGAATTGGCTGGGATTAGCCCAAAGAGGGCAAGATTTAATGTACCGTCGCCGATTCCGATTCCGGCACTATTGGGGGTGCTGTTGGAGAACATGTTCGTGAGGTCTTCCACTCTGATCGTCGCAACACTAGGGATGTCGATGCTGGTATTCAGAGAAGCGTTGACGAAGATACCCGCCGTGGGGTTAAGGACGTTTTCCGTGTCGCCGAGTACGGTGATGCTAATGGATTGGTTTAAAAAAATGGATGTGCCGACAGTTCCCGATCCGGTGCCAGTGAAAGTGTACATGATCGAATCGGCGGAGACAGTTCCAGCCGTCAACAGAGCCAGCGACAGGACAAAAGCGATCTTCACTAACACAGCAATCGTAGTGTCCCGCATGGATTCAAACCTCGTTACGCGGAATGTCCATTTGGACCGCCGACTCGCGCATTGTACGCTTCTCCTTTCATTGACCACAACGAATTTGCCGCCGGAGCACTGATTGCTAGCGATCTATTCGGAGCTAGAATTGGATGGGGTCAGAATGGCCAACTACATCGCTAGGGTTGAACTGCATCTTGCGGTCCCCGAAGACTGCGAACGCCTACATCTGCGCATACAACAAAGAGGCTACGTGCAAAAAATCCCTCGCGAGGATGGGGTAATTTACCAACTCCCGACAGGCACCTATCTTTGTGACTGAGACAATCGTTGCGTGCTGACAACGCAAATGCACTATATTAAGGAAGTGCTCGAAACCACTTTCAATGCGATGAAAAAGGTCGAAGCGTCGTGCAATGAATGTGCAAATGCGGTTTACGTGGAACCAAGCTAACAGATTGAAAAAGCTGGTGCCGGCGGGTGGACTCGAACCACCGACCTAGGGATTATGAGACCCTCGCTCCACCCCTGAGCTACGCCGGCATGAATGAGGCCCGTCCATCCTAAGAAGCGGCCTCGGATGTGTCAAGCAAGGACGTCCAAGTCAAGGGCAGGTTGTTCGCAAGCGCGACCGGTTGATACGATTATGTATTCGCCCGGCCATAAACAGGGAACTCCGGCGAGACACCCATGCGAAATGCTTTAGCACAGTCATCACTGTCGAGGCGCATTTATCGCGCCATTACCGAACAGGGGATGCTCCATCCGGGCGAGCGCATCGGTGTAGCAGTGTCCGGCGGCGCCGACTCGGTAGCATTGTTGCGAATGCTCGCTGATTTGCGCCAGGAGCTCGGGATACGTCTCGCCGTGCTGCATTTTAATCATCAGCTGCGGGGCAACGAATCGGATGGCGACGAACATTTCGTAGCCTCGCTGGCCTCCGGCCTGGGCATCGAATTGCTCTCCGGACGCGGAGACGTCATCACCGCCGCTCGAGAGCGCGGCTGGAACCTCGAAGATGCCGCGCGGCGGTTGCGTTATACCTTTTTTTCGTCCGTGGTAGCCACAGGCCAAGTGGCCAAAGTTGCCGTGGCGCATACCGCGGATGATCAGGCCGAAACCGTGCTTGCCCGGCTCGTGCGCGGGACCGGCCCCTCGGGGCTAGCGGCAATTTACCCGGTCAATGGTTGCGTGGTCCGGCCGCTACTAGGGATTCGGCGGCACGAATTGCGCGCCGAGCTCAAACTCGTTAGCCAACCCTGGCGTGAGGATTCTTCCAATCAAGACCTCCGGCGCATGCGGTCAAAGCTGCGGTACCAGATTCTGCCGGTGCTTGAGCGGGATCTGCAGCCCCATATTGTTGCCCATCTAGGACGCCTGGCGGCGATGGCGCGCGAGGACGAAGCATTCTGGACCGCGCTGGTTGCCGAGCGGCTGGGGACGCTGGCTCGCTGGAACACCAGCGAAAATGGCGGTGGGCTAACGGATCGCCGACGAGGCATCCGCTGCGCCGATCTGCTGGCGCCGCTGCCTGAAACCCCCGCGCTCCAACGAAATACCGGTTTGGCGCTAACCGGACGTTTGATTCGGGGCATTATAGAGGAACTTCTCGGCGACTGCCGCCAAGTTACCGCGCAACACGTTAAGCAGGTTTTGCAACTCGCGTCCTCCGGTTCAAGCGGACAAAGAACGGAACTTCCAGGTATCATCGCCGAGCGGGCGTTTGATTGGCTCTGGTTTGCGGCGACGCCGGCGGCCACCACCGGCAAATCTGCACGGGAGCCGCGGCGAGCGTCATTGCACCTAGCACCCCCCGGGGAGCCCGGACGAGTGGCGGAGACCGTGGGGCGACGCTTCTCGAGCCCATCAGCCTTTTCTTATGAGGTCGAGCTGTGCTCCCGGGGGGAGTCCACCGTTGTAATTACGGAAATCAGACGGCGCTTTCGTCTGAAAGTGATTGACTGGACTGGGCCTGCGAGCGAAAATGTTAGCGTTCTCGACAAGGACTTGCTTCACCCGCCCCTGGTTCTGCGAAGCTGGCGGCCGGGTGATTCGTTCAGGCCCCAGGGTCGCAGGAGCGCCCGCAAACTGAAGCATTTCTTCCGGCTGAATCACGTTCATGTGCGCGACCGGGCAGGGTGGCCGGTGCTTACCAGCGCGGGGGCGTTGGTATGGGCGTGTGGAATGCCAGTGGCCGCAGAGGTCGCTCCCCGATCCACGACCCAAACCGGAGTGCTGATCGCCGAGGAGGGTTTTTGAAACAGGCCCTCGAACGCGTTTATTCGACGGAACAACTGGCTGCGCAAGTCGCTTCGGTGGGCCGGGCCATCTCGCGCGATTATGCCGACCGGACGGTGGACGTAGTGGTGATGCTCGACAATGCTTTCGTATTTGCCGCGGATCTGGTGCGGCGCATTTCAGGACGGGTGGTATGTCATTTCGTGCACACGGAGATACGCGACGTGCATTTTGGAGGTCACGATCGCCGGGAGATCCATTTCGGCGGCAGGCCCCGCTTAGAGAACCGTGATGTGCTGGTAGTGGACGCTGTGATTCAATCCGGATTGACTCAGGATTTCCTGCTCAAGCACCTGAATGAAAGCGGGCCCCGGTCCTTGCGCCTGGCGGTGTTGTTCGATAAGCCGGCGGAACGTCGCGTGGATATTAAACCCGATTACTTTTGTTTCGCGGGCGCATCTAAGTATTTGGCGGGATACGGCCTGGCGGGCAGCCGGGGGTGGTACCGGAATCTGCCGTATATTGTAGTGCAACCGGGGCGAGGGCGTGAGCGCGCCGCGAAATCTGCGCCACATACCCGTAGGCCCAGCCATAAGAAATAATATTGAAACAATTAAGGTAGGTTAATACGTGAACTCGAGTTCAACCGCAAAAACAATCCTCTTTTGGATGTTCATTATTCTTTTGTGCGTAGTGCTGTGGCGCATGGTGTCCGCAAGCGGCCAGTCCGCGCGCGAGGAAGAGCCGAGTTACAGCGACTTCATGTCCCAGGTGGACCGCGGAAATGTTAAAGAGGTGACGATATATCTATCGCCGAACAGTTATGAGATTGAAGGCGAATGGCGCGAGCCTGCCAAGAAATTCCGCGTCACCGTGTTCAAGGAGTCGGCGCCGGACCTTACTAAGGAGCTCCGCGATAAAGGAGTCCTCCTCAATGTCAAGGAAGCCACCCACGCCGACTGGATTAATTTCCTGCTCACCGCGGCGCCGCTCTTCCTGCTGGTCGGTTTCTGGATCGTGATGATGCGCCAGATGCAGGCGGGCGGAAACAAGGCGCTCAGCTTCGGGAAATCGCGCGCACGACTCCTCACCGCGCAGCAGAAGAAAGCGACATTTAAGGACGTGGCCGGCATCGACGAGGCCAAGGAAGAGTTGCAGGAAATTATTGATTTCTTGAAAGACCCGCAAAAATTCCAGAAGCTGGGCGGGCGCATTCCGAAGGGCGTGCTGCTGGTGGGCCCTCCGGGCACGGGCAAGACGCTGCTCGCGCGCGCCATTGCGGGCGAGGCTAACGTGCCGTTTTTCTCCATCTCCGGCTCGGATTTCGTGGAGATGTTTGTGGGCGTGGGCGCCAGCCGCGTTCGAGATCTTTTTGAGCAGGGCAAAAAGAATGCCCCTTGCATCATTTTCATTGACGAGATCGATGCGGTGGGCCGCCACCGCGGCGCGGGCCTGGGCGGCGGACATGACGAGCGCGAGCAGACGCTCAACGCACTGCTCGTCGAAATGGACGGCTTTGAGTCGAACGAAGGCGTTATTTTGATCGCCGCCACGAACCGGCCGGACGTTTTGGATCCGGCCCTGCTCCGGCCGGGCCGTTTCGACCGGCGCGTGGTCGTACCGCGGCCTGACATCAAGGGCCGGGAGGAAATACTTCGCGTGCATACACGCAAGGTGCCGATTTCGGAAGACGTGGATCTCTCGGTCATCGCTCGTGGCACGCCGGGGTTCTCAGGCGCAGACCTCGCCAACCTGGTGAACGAAGCGGCGCTGTGGGCGGCGCGTCAAAACCGCAAACTGGTGATGATGGCTGATTTCGAGATGTCCAAGGACAAGGTACTCATGGGCGTCGAGCGCAAATCGATGATCCTGTCCGAAGAAGAAAAGCGGAATACGGCTTATCACGAAGCCGGCCATGCGCTGGTTGCGGCCATGACGCCGGGCGCCGATCCTTTGCACAAAGTCACGATCATCCCGCGAGGCATGGCGCTGGGACTCACGATGCAGCTTCCCATCGATGACAAACATACTTACACGAGGGATTACCTGGTGGGTACCCTCGCGGTACTCATGGGCGGCCGTTCGGCAGAAGAGATTTTTCTTGGCCACATAACCACCGGCGCCGGGAACGACATCGAACGCGCCACCGACATAGCGCGAAAGATGGTATGCGACTGGGGTATGAGCGAACTAGGACCGCTGGCCTTTGGCAAGAAAGAGGAGGCCATTTTCCTGGGCCGCGAGATCGCGCAGCACCGTGACTACTCCGAGGATACCGCCATCCACATCGATGGCGAGGTGCGCAAGATTGTCACGCGCGCCTACGATACCGCCCGCAACATACTGGAAACCAATCGCGACACTCTCGAGCGTATCGCTGTCGCTCTGCTCGATCGGGAAGTGCTGGACGCCGCCGAGCTCAAGCTGCTGATTGAAGGCAAGCCGCTGCCGGAAAAAGTTCAGCCGCTGCCGCCCACGCCGCCTTCGCAGCCGCTGCCGGGGGTTGAGCCCAAGCCCGCGCCGCGGCCTGAGCTTCGTCCCGCTCCCGGGTTCAGCAAGGGTTGAACCCTCCGCAGCGACGACAAAATGCCCATCCTGTTCGCAAAGCCATTGCGAGCAAGCTGGCGCATTTGGCGTACAATAACCGCATGGGTAAAAAGCCGGCACGGTCGATTGAAGTCGTTTGTCCTTGCTGTCAGGCGCGACTCACTGTTGATCCCGATCTTGCTGTGGTCCTTTCCCATACAGTCCCGCCCAAGCCGGTCGTAGACGTAGATATCAACCATGCCGACCGTATCCTCGCCGATCAGGCCCAGCGGCGCGAAGATAAGTTCCGCGAGTCCTGGGAAGCTGAAAAAAACAAAGAAGACGTTTTAACTCGTAAATTTGAAGAAGCACTCAAGAAAGCCCAAGGACAGCCGGTCGAGAAACCTGTGCGCGACTTTGACCTGTAATAACCTGCCTGCGGGATGGTGACTGCGTGTCCATCCTTCGAGCCGTGTCTAATTTTAGAAAAGCGACGCTTATCAATTGCTGGGGGCAGATCACCGTTTCAGTTTTGCTGGCGTTTTCTCTCCTTCTGGCGCAAAACAAACCCGCAAAGGCCAAGCTACCTAAACCGCGGACTCTCGAAAGCACGGTGCAGGTGGTGCGTGATCCGGCCAGCGGAGAACTCCATGCCCGCATTGCCAATGAGACGGCAGTGGGGCATCTGGATGAAGCTCCTGCCATACGTGCGCATGTCGCACTCGTTTCCGTGGCCTGCTCGGTCACTGGGCCTGACGGCGCGAACGTGCGCGGGCTGACCCGCGATGATTTCCGCGTTTTCGAGAACGGCACCGAACAGACGATAGCGGCCTTTGATGCAGCGACGTCGCCTGCCAGCGTCGCCGTGGTTCTCGACGCCAGCCCCAGCATCTATCGTGAATTTGGCGAGATGCGCGACGTGGCGCGATCACTTTCCCGTTCGCTTGCGCCGGAAGACGAAGTCGCCGTAGTCGCTTTCGCCGCGGAAACGCATCTCCTGCTGCCATTTTCACGGGACCGCGAGCTTCTGGCCGCAGCACTCGCGTCGCCCGAACTGGCTCGAGTGGCCAACTCCTCGCAATCACTCATCTATCAGGCGGTCTATCTCACCGCTCAGGAACTTTTCCGCGGGCGTACGGGCCGCAAGGCCATCGTACTGTTAACCGACGGACAGGACAGCGGGTTGGGTCTCAACTGGGACGCCTCCTCCATGCAGCCCGCCCAAGGCGCTTCCAGTCCGCTGGCATTCGAAGACGTAGCGCGCGAGCTAGCCGCCCAGGGCCTTGAGCTGTACGTCATATCGACTGAAAATCGGCCGCGCGCCATGACCGATGCGTGGCTGGCCGATCATCGTGCAGGGTTGCTGATCAACCCCGAAGCACGCAAGCTGGGAATGCCGCAATACACCCTTTATCTGGCCGAAATGGTGCGCCAGGTGGGTGGAAGCCTCTATTTTTTGCGAGAGTTGGGGGGACTTGCGAACGTTTATCGGCGCATTGCTGTCACGCTCGGTGGTGAATACACCCTTGGCTACTACCCTGCTGCTGGGATTGCGCAGAGAGGCTGGCGCTCGCTACGCGTGGAGTTGCGCGCAGCCGCGGCCCCTCCCCAATCACAAGTGACTTACCGCTCCGCCTATTACGTTCCAGCCGAGGCTTCCGACCGCTAGGCATTCCTCTAGCCCCATCGTCGCGGGCTCGATATGATATGCGCTGCACTATGAATACTCCTCGTAAACGGTACCGGCTTCGGCTGCCTTCACGCGCGCTGGCGCTTGGTGAACGCACGCTGCTGATGGGTGTTCTCAACGTCACCCCCAACAGTTTTTCCGATGGCGGTGTATATCTCGACTCGCAATCAGCGATTGGACGAGCATTTGAGCTGGAGCGTGCTGGGGCCGACATTCTCGATCTAGGCGGGGAATCGACGCGTCCGGGTGCCGATCCCGTCAGCGCCGAAGAGGAGTTGGCGCGAGTGCTACCGGTGCTTCAAGGTCTTCGCGGTAGACTGGGCATTCCAATTTCGCTCGATACCCAAAAAGCTGCGGTGGCAGAAGCGGGGATTGGCGCGGGCGTAGAAATCATCAACGATGTCAGTGCCCTCCGCACGGACCCCGCGCTGGCGGAGGTGGTGCGGAGGTCCCGAGTAGCTATTGTCCTGATGCACATGCGTGGCACGCCGAGTTCGATGCAGAAAGGGCCTTTTGCCGCGAATGTTATGCGCGACGTGTCGCTCGGCCTGCGTGCCGCGCTCGTTCGCGCCGAGCGCGCTGGCATCCGCAGATCGCAGGTGATTCTTGATCCAGGAATCGGATTTGGCAAACGCTACGAACAGAATTTTCGGTTGCTGGCGCACTTGCCGGAGTTGGTGACTCTCGATTGCCCCCTGCTCGTCGGAACATCCCGAAAAGCCTTCCTCGGGTGGGCGCTCGCGGGCAATGGAAACGGCCACGAACAACCCTGGCCCGTGGAACGGCGTCAATGGGGTGTGGCTGCGACGGTCACTTCCGCGATTTTGGGAGGCGCGAATATCGTTCGCGTGCACGACGTGACCGAAATGGCCGAAGTCGCCCGCGTCACCGATGCCATCGTCGCTGCTCGCTAAGGCCGCGAAGTCGGCCCTCTGGGAGCGATGCGCTTGCATAGCGATATGCCCGTGAGGGAGCGGAATCGGGACTCGAGGAATAAGTCTATGCGTTCACGCAAAACCTGCCTGCTGACGCTTTCACTCGCCGGTATTCTTCTGGCCGGTGCAGCATTGACCGCTGCGGCGCAACTGCCACCGTCACAGCCCGACCCGCTGGCCAGAATGCGCGAAGCCGCCGGCGCCCAAGCGTGCTCGACAGACGACTCCTCTGCCTGTGCAGCGGCGGCCCCCAAAATCATCGCCAGCGCGCTGGGAGCCTCGCCGCTGGCCGAAAATCTTCGCCGCCTGACCGATGAAGTTGGCGGACGGGTAACCGGTTCGCCGGCTATGGCGAGGGCCGTGGCCTGGGGTGTCGCGGGTTTTCGCGATGCGGGCGTAGACGAAGTGCACACCGAAAAATTCACAGTGCCGGTAACCTGGAGCGAAGGCAATTCGCGCATCGACATACTCTCCTCCGCGCCCTTCGCCGTGCACATGGTGTCGGTCGCGTGGTCACCTGCGACGCCCACCGGCGGCATCGAGGCCGACGTGGTCGATGCGGGCCTGGGAAATGAGGAGGACTTCGCGCGCATTAGCGCAACGGCCCGTGGCGCGATACTGCTGGTACACAGCGATGTGCTCCGCACCTTCGATGGCCTGCTCGAGGAGTATATGCATTCGCCCGCCGTGATTTCCCGCGCTTCGGCGGCGGGTGCACGCGCCATCCTGTGGATGTCCACTCGGGAACAGATGCTCCTATACCGCCATCTGACTACTTTGGATGGGTCGGTCGAGAAGTTGCCTCAAGCGATTGTCGCGCGCGAGGATGCCGACCGCATGGCGCGCAATCTGGCGGCCGGAGAAAAAATCCGCGTGCGCTTGGAACTGCCGAATAAGGTGGGCGGACCTGCCGAGCAGGAGAATGTCGTAGCCGAAATTCGGGGACGCGAAAAGCCGGATGAATTCGTTCTGCTGGGAGCGCATTTGGATTCCTGGGAACTCGGGACGGGAGCGCTCGATAATGGCTGCAACGCGGCGCTGGTGGTCGAAGCTGCGCGCGACATTCACCTTACCGGGCTTCGCCCGCGGCGTTCCATCCGCTTCGTCCTGTTCAGCGGCGAAGAGCAAGGGATGCTGGGCTCGCACGCGTATACCATAGCGCACCGCGCTGAACTGGACCGGGCCCTCGCCGCAATTGTCTTTGATGAGGGCAGCGGCCGCGTCACTGGATTTTCACTGGGCGGCCGGCATGAAATTGAGCCCGGCGTCCACGAATCCCTGGAGCCGCTCGCGTCCTGGGGCGTCAATAAAGACACCTACGACGCGCTTGTGGGCACCGACAATCTGGATTTTCTTCTCGAAGGCGTCCCAAATCTGGTCGCCAACCAGGAAGAGGCGGACTACATCCCGAACTATCACGCTTTTTCCGATACTTACGACAAGGTGGATCTCGTAAATTTAAAGCTCAACACGGCGGTCGCGGCTTTGCTCGCCTTCAGTATTGCAGAGCACTCCGCTCCGCTGGGACGCAGACTTTCCCGCGCGGAGGTTGCGGCGTTGCTCCAGCAAACCGGCCTCGGCGCTCAAATGAAGACCCTGGACTTCTGGCGCTCTTGGGAAAGCGGGCAACGCGGCCGGCAGCCTTGAGGGGACCTGCTGGCAAAATCGGTTCATGCGCGTTCAGCGGCCTGCCTAATGCAGAATGGGCGCGCTATAATAGGGGCAGATGGTTGCCTTCTTACGTCTCTCGTGTGCACAGTCGAGCGGGGTAGCGAATTCCGTGCCGGGGATAGATCCCGCTCTTGCCGTTTCGAAAAGCCTACCGAGCGCGGTGCGTTCCGCAATCCTGGCGATAGACTACGGCCGGCGGCGTATCGGCTTGGCGATATCGGATGGCTTGGCGATTACCGCTCGGCCACTCGCTACGTGGACTCGCAGCAACCGGCGCCGCGATCTTTCCCGCCTCCGCGAGTTATGCCGAGCCCTTAACGTGGGAACGGTTATCGTTGGATGGCCCCTCCACCTTGATGGCCGGCCGGGCGAGATGGCCCTCGAAGCCGCGCGATTTGCCGATCGAGTGCGCAAAGAATTGGGACTCCCCGTGGAGTTGGTCGATGAGCGGCTCAGCAGCCACGAGGCCCGCGCAACACTGGGAGACGCGTCCAGCATGGCCCTGCGTGGCAGCCGCCGGAAACAGACCTTGGATGCTGTCGCCGCGGCAGTAGTTTTGCGCGATTACCTGTCACATAAAAGTAAAAGCACGCTTCTACCCGATCCCGCGGTGCATTCCTTCAAGCCGGCTAAAACAGCCGCGGCAGAGAATTCTTCCCGTGCGCCGGCGCGACGCCAGAGACCAAGCTAATGCGCCGGCTGCCGGGAGTTTTGTTTGTCGCGCTTTTGGTCATTGCGGGCTGGTTTGCCGTATCGCTTCTGTTGCCTTACGAGGGATTTTCAAGTCAAGGTATTTACGTGGATGTTCCCCGCGGAGCCTCTCGCAGGTCGATCGCCGGTCTGTTAGCGAATGAAGGGGTCGTAAGGAATCGATGGTCGTTTGAAATTTTATGCCGCCTGCGCCCGCGCCGCACCCTGGAAGCGGGAGAATATTTTTTCGATCGTCCGGTGACGGCGCTGGACGTCTTCGAGACGCTGGCCAGTGGGCGCGTTTACGTTCGCGAGCTGGTTATACCCGAAGGGTTTTCAATGTTTGATATTGCCGCCCTGGTAGAGCATCAGCAATTCACGACGCGAGAAGAGTTTCTGACGGCAGCGAGTAATCCTGCACCGATTCGAGACCTTGCACCAGGGGCGCCCAGCTTGGAGGGGTTTCTGTTTCCGGCCACATACGAATTCCCGCGGCATCCGTTGGCGCAGGATATGGTCACGGCGATGGTCAAGCGTTTTCGCCGGGAATGGGCCGCGGTTTCAACCCAGACGCCCAACACCAGCGGCCTCTCCGTCAACCAGGCGGTAACGCTGGCGTCCTTAGTTGAGCGCGAAACGCCTAAACCGGACGAGCGCCCGCTTGTCGCGGGCGTCTTTGCCAACCGGCTTCGTGAGCGGCTGCCTCTGCAATGCGATCCCACCGTGGTATATGCGCTGGAACTAGTTGGAAAATATGGCGGCAGCCTCCAGGCAGCCAGTCTTCCCTTTGAATCTCCGTACAACACGTATCGCCATACCGGTCTGCCGCCCGGCCCGATCGCCAATCCCGGAAGCGCATCGCTGCGTGCAGCACTCGATCCACAAGAAACCGATTATCTCTATTTCGTTGCCAATACCGAGGGCGGCCATTTCTTCGGGAAGACTCTGGCTGAGCATGACCGCAACGTGGCTTTGTATCGGCACCGGCTTGCCGAAGAGCGTAGCGCGGAAAGCCTTTCGAAATCCGACCTATCAACCCCCATCCCATCCGGTTCGACCGGATCGGCCGGCAATGCAGCCCCTTCCCCGCGGAGGTCCCCATGACAATTTCAGGCCACGAGACAAAAAAGGAAATTATCCTTGAACTTGCCAGAGAGCTCGGCGCCGAAAGGTTTTCGCCCGCGGAGGTCGAACAAATCCGCCGCCAGCTGGTGGTGCGCCTGGGCGCTTCTGGAAAGACCTCGCCCGATTATATTGCCGAGGTCCTCGAAGACGCCGGCTTGCGTGTGGCGTGGTCCACCGAAGCGGACACGCAGGGCCTGTACGAAGAGGAATTCCGGGACTTGCTCCATTTCGCCACGCTCGAAGAAGCCGAGATATGCCTGGTTCGTCTGGACGAATTGCTGCGCAAATTTCGCGCTGCCGGCGAGGGTACCGCGGCCGAGAGGGTGATGGAGGTGGCGCGACTGGGCCGCCGCCGTGCGGAGATGATCGCTCGCAACCCGCGTGTGGACCCGCGCAAGCGTGAGGAAAAACAGGAGATCCTGCAATGGTTCCGCATCTGGCTGGATACTCCCGAGGCGTTTTTTGATTGGCTGGACGTGCGCAAGCGTTCTCCGGATTTCGAGCAGCGCTTCGGAGGAACCGCGGCGACCGAACTAGATGATGAGGAGTCGTAATCGGCCTGGGGCGGAGATTGATTATGGAAGATCGTGTATCGGGTTTCGGCGAGGTATTGGGGGAAGGGGCGATTCCGCAGCGCCGGCAGCGCATGGAAATTGAGCCGCTGGATTTGGGCGCCGATGTGCGCGCAGTCGGCTTTGAGCTCATCGATCCCGAGACACGGGAGCCGGTAATCGCCGCGGACGCTGCGGGGGTCTGGGCTGCCACCCTGCGCACGCTCGCAGGTTCTGAACCGTGGACACTCGATTTTTTTGCGCATCTCGAGCGAGTGCGCGAGTTTTGCCGGCTTCGCGGTATCCCTTTTCGCGAGCCTAACGCGCACGTGCTGGTAATCGACGGCCCTGCGCTCGAGCATCTGGATGCGCTGTTGGAGCGCTTTGCGGGCGAAACCTTTGGAGTTCGCGCGGGCGGCTCTTTAATTTCCGGTGACCCAACGCTTGAAGGCAGCTTGGCCGAATTCGGGGTGGACGCATACCACGCCGCTTTTACGAGGTACTTGTTTTGCGGGGTGTGCGATTTTGAAAATGGTTTTTTCACCTTGCTCAGCGAGCAATTGTGGGCCTCGGAAGTGATTCGTCGCGTACGCCCCGCGGTTGCGGATCTCCGGGTGGATGTTGTTCGCCCCGCCTAGTAACGAGATGCAGGCCTCTCCCTGTTAGCGACTGGAACGAGAAGATGTTTGCGAATCGGGTTCGAAACCTGCACAGAATCCGACGAATGGAGGCGGATACGGAAAGCGGGATAGGAACGCGGCTGGCCAGTATGGCACTCTTGTGTTGCGCGCTCGGCGGCTGCGTCGCCATTAGCCGCAAACATGCCGTGCCGCCGGCTGAGATTCGTCCCGCGCGCACTGCGAATGAGCCTGAGCTTTTGGCTGCGTACAACAAGCAGGCCACCTACGTCCGCACGATCAATGCGACGGTGACCCTGAGTCCGGTGGCCGGCTCGGCATATACCGGCGTGATCGAGGAATATCACGACGTCGGCGGTTTTATCCTGGCGGCGCGGCCGGCCATGATCCGCGTGATCGGCCAGGCACCGGTGCTCTCCAAGGATGTTTTTGACATGGTAAGCGACGGTCAGACCTTTCACATCTTCATCCCCTCCAAAAATTCTTTTTTGATAGGGTCGACTGCACTGGAGCGGCCGTCGAAAAATCCCATTGAAAATCTGCGCCCCCAACACATTTTGGACGCATTATTTTGGGTGCCGATGGCGCCCGACGCTCCCATACTATTTGAAGAATTTGACGCGTCGCCGGCGCGCTTCTACGTGCTCACCCTGCTCCGCAATTCGGAAGCAGGGCTGGAGATTTCGCGCAAAATTTGGTTCGATCGGCTCGATCTTCGCGTTACTCGAATCCAGATTTATGGGTCTGGCGGCAGGCTCGATTCCGATATCTCTTATTCGGATTGGCAACCGGCTACGGACGTGCCCCCCTCAGGAGTTTCTGCGAGTGCGGCCTCGGAGGCATATTTTCCGTGGGACATCCGCATCAGCCGTCCGCAGCAGGATTACCGGCTCAATCTTTCGATAACCAAGCTCACGTTAAACGCCGAAATCCCTCCCGACCGATTTAATCTGGTGCAGCCTCCGGGTACCGAATTAACCCGTGTGGGCCAGGACCCAGCGCAAAGCCTGCCGCCGAACCACGTCCAAACGCAGCCTGAGGACCGCAATTGATCAGCAAAATGATCCTGAGCAATGTCCTCCGTAGGCCCCTGCGCACGCTGATCAGCGTCCTGGCAGTCGCCGTCGAGGTTGCACTGGTCATCGTGATTGTTGGGCTGACCAGTGGCATGGTTCAGGAAACCGCGAAACGTATTGAAGGCGTGGGCGCCGACATCATGCTGCAGCCGCCTTCGGCTACGGTTTTCCTGGCCTTTAGCGGAGCTGCCATGCCAATACGCATCGGCGAGCGCTTGCGTGAGTTGAAGTACGTCCAATCAGTGGCCCCGATTCTGTTGCAATTCAATTCCACCGGCGGCCTCGACATCGTCTATGGCATTGATCCCGAAGCCTTCCGGGCCGTGTCGGGAGGGTTTGTCTTTTTACAGGGACACGACATGGAAGGTCCCGACGATTTGCTGCTCGACGATGTAGCCGCCCGGGCCAAACACATCAATCTCGGCGACACTTTTCGCCTGCTTGACCACGATTTTCACGTCGTGGGAATCGTCGAGCATGGCAAGGGCGCGCGGGTATTTGTGCCGCTCGAAACCCTGCAAGATCTTGCCGGTGCCCCTGATAAAGCTTCCATTTTCTTCCTGCGGTGCACGCGTTCCGATCATACTTCCGCCGTAATCGACGAAATGCGCGCCATTCTGCCGGGTTATGAGATCCGTCCCCTTAAGGATTTTCTCTCGCTGATGACGGCCACGACGCTCCCGGGACTCTCCGCGTTCGTAAACAGTATGATCGCTTTGGCCGTGGCCATCGGATTTCTGGTGATTTTTCTTTCCATGTATACGACGGTGATCGAACGCACCCGCGATATTGGCGTTCTGAAGTCCATGGGCGCTTCGAATGCCTATATCGTCCGTGCCCTCCTCGGAGAAACCACGGTCATATGCGTTACCGGAATCGTTCTGGGCATCGCGATGAGTTATTTGATTCGCACGTTTTTTCTCTCCGCCTTCCCGACGCTTTCGATCCTCATCACCGTCGATTGGATCCTCCGCGCAACGCTCATCGCGGCAGTCGGCGGATTGCTCGGAGCCTCCTACCCGGCTTGGCTCGCCAGCCGCAAGGATGTGATCGACGCGCTGGCTTACGATTGAACCAGAATAGAGACCGCGGAGTTCCCCAAACGCCTGCTCCGAATTGCTCTAGGACGCTGAGGGGAGTACGGCTAGAATATTTCCGCGCTCCGTGACACCATCATCCGCCGGGACACGAGCGCACCGAGCCAGCGTGGAACCAATACTGAAGACCGAGGGTCTTTGGAAGACCTATCACTCCGGAAAAGTTGAGTTTTCGGCATTGCGCGGTGTCAATTTCGACGTTCTTCCCGGCGAATTTGTCACGGTAATGGGCCCGTCGGGTTGCGGCAAATCGACTTTGCTGTACGTCGTGGGCGGCCTGGCCCGGGCCACGCGAGGGCGAGTTTTTGTAGACGGCAATGACCTTACGGCTATCAATGATGCTGAGCGCACCCGGCTGCGCCGCCACAAAGTCGGCTTCATCTTTCAAAGGTTTAATTTGTTGCCAACGCTTAACGCGTCTGACAACATCGCTATCGCGCAACACATTCATGGCGATGGATTTGATCTGCATCGTTTCGATGTCGTAACCAGTATGCTCGGCCTGTCCGGCCGCCTGCGCAACCGGCCGGCCGAACTTTCCGGCGGCGAACAGCAACGGGTGGCGATTGCACGTGCCATCATCAATGAGCCCAAAATCGTGCTGGCCGATGAGCCCACTGGAAATCTGGACACCGGAAACTCGGATACAGTGCTCGGAATGCTTCGCCAACTGAATAAAGATCTTGGCCAAACCATCGTTATGATCACTCATAATCCCGAAGCTGCGGCGTATTCCGACCGTGTGGTGCACATGCGCGACGGAATTATTGTGGATGGCGTGCCCGCCGATTGACGCAGATGCGAACTATTTGGCGCATTCTGGCGCGTACCATTTTCTGGTCTTTCGAGCGCGGCACGTGGCCCTACGACGTAGCTGTAGGAGTTATCGTCGTGTTTGTGCTGTTGTCTCCGCGCTCCTGGTTTCACGATCGCCCACCGGTCGGTCCGCCGCCTAATCCGGCAATGGTTCAGCTGCAGGGGGCCGATCCTGCGAGTCTTGTGGCGACCTATCGCGTAGACGCACGCCTGCTAGCCTCTGTGCGCATGCCCGAATCCGAACTCGAACACGATCTGCATGAGGCGGTCCAGAAAAATGTCCAGAATCTGCATACGACCAGGTTCCGAATCCTGCGGATTGAGCCCATCCGCCGCGACGATGGTACAGTGGCATATTACGATGTCTCCATTAAGCCCTAACGTGAGCCTACGACGCGCAAAGCTGATGAGCCCGCCGGGGCGCAACCGCAGTCATTATTTGGCATCTCATCCGTTGGGCACGCGTTGCCAAAAAAACCTGCGCGAGGAATTAACCGCACGTCCCCAAATTAAACGGACTGAATGCGAGTGAGGCCATTGCTGTTGACCACGAAAGTGTCCAAGCGCGACCAGCAGCTGCCATTAGCGGCTCGTGCGTTTTCTAAAGTGCTCACAATTGGGCTAGTCGTGGTCTTAATGACCGTGGGGTTCAAGCTCATCGCTCAGGCTGCCGCACAGGGCGTTCAGAACGTCGACGACATCCTCAAACAGGTGGACCGCGAGGCCAAGGAATTTCAAAGCCTCACCGCGGATGTCGAGCGCACCAAAGTCACTGTAGTGGTCGACGATCATTCCACCGAATCCGGCCAGATCGAGGTTCGGCGCGATAACAAGATGCGCATCGATCTGATCGCGCCAGCTGCGCGGACCATTTTGCGCGATGGTGATCACCTTTACGTTTACACTCCGAAGATCCAACGCGTCGAAGAATATGACTTGAGCAAGCATCGCGCGCTGGTCGACCAGTTCCTACTCCTCGGATTCGGAACCTCCGGTGACAGCCTTCGAGCCAGTTACCTAATAACTCTGCAGGGCGAGCAGACACTGGGCGCGCAAAAAGTTGTGCGCTTAGAACTCACCCCGAAATCTCCGGACGTGCGCAGCGAGATTTCGAAAATCGATCTTTGGCTCGATGAGGCCACGTGGCTGCCGGTACAACAGCAGTTTTTTGAGACGGGATCAGGCGACTACTTCATTATCCGTTACACGAACGTCAGCCGAAACGTGCGCCTGGCCGATTCGCGTTTCAAGCCCCACTGGCCGGGTGGGGTGACTAAGGTGCGGCCTCAGAGTTAACCCGCGGGCATTCGTCAGAGACGCGTCTAGCCGCCTGCTGTTCCGCTCCGCGAGTTACTGGGCCGCCCGTTCGGTCGCTCGGAATTCTTGTTCGTTCGCTCAAGATTCCGCTTCTCCGCTTCTATCAGCTCACGCTTGCGTCCAATTCCCCAGCGGTAGCCGCCAAGCCCCCCGTTTTGGCGCAGCACGCGATGGCAAGGGATCAGCACACACACCGGATTGGTGGCGCAAGCGCGAGCAACCGCGCGCGTCGCCGTCGGGCGGCCGATGCCACGCGCCACCTCGCTGTAAGAACGTGTGGTGCCGTAGGGGATTCGCTGAAGCTCTTCCCATACCCGGCGCTGGAAAGCCGTAGCCGCAACGTCGACGGGTAAATCGAGCCGCGAACTTTGTCCGCCGATGTGGTGCACCACGGACTGCACCCAGCGAGAGAGCGCTGCTGGTTGGCGCTTGATCTCTGCCCACGGATATTCCCGCTTCAGAGCGGCAATAAGCGGCGCATCAGAGTCGCCGAAGTAAATTGCGGAGATGCCGCGCGCGGTGCCGGCCAGTAGCAGGCGACCCAGCCCGGTTGTAGCGATGGTGTACCCTATCTCCATGCCTTTCCCTCCCCGGCGATATGTTGCCGGAGTCATGCCCAATTGTCGGTCCGAACTCTCGTAAAGGCGGCTCGAGGAACCATATCCTGCGTCGTACAACGCGGTAGTCACATCGTCTCCTTTCCGTAATTGCTGTTTGAGTCGCCGCACGCGAATGGCGTCGGCATAGGCTCGCATGCTGATTCCGGTTATGCGGCGAAACATGCGCTGCAACCGCGCGGCAGGAATTCCGGTCTCTTTCCCGAGTGCCGCCGCTGAAGGCAGTCCGTCCCTGTTTCCTTCGATCAGAGCACAGATGCGCTTGATCAATTCGTTTGCGTCCGTAGACGACTTGGGTTTGGCTACAGCAGGATGGCATCGGCGGCAGGCTCGAAACCCATGCGCTTCGGCCTCTTTGGGTGTCTCGTAAAAGATTACATATTTGCGTTGGGGTCGCCGCGAAGGGCATGAGGGACGGCAATAGATGCCGGTCGAGCGCACGCCGTATACAAACAGGCCATCGAACCACGCGTCGCGTCCGAGTACCGCCCTCCATCGGCTCGATGCTGAGCGGGCCCTTGACCAGGGTGGTCTGGTCGGAGCCGATGGGGTTTGGGAGGGCCTTTGGTCCATGCCCTGGTGGCGGGGATTTAGGCCGTCAAATCTGAGGCTCATGAATCAAAGATACGCGCCCTGCGCCGCGCTTTCTATCCGATTTGTGCGGTCAAACTTCATTGCCGACCGCCATGGCCATGGAGAATTGTATTATTAACTGTTTCGTAACACTGCTCACCAGCAGGATTGACGCTCCGGGAGACGCTGCGACATAGTAGCTGCACCTTTCAGCGAGCTTATCCACAATTCGGGGGGTTGTACGCATGAGCAGGGAATATGCGAAGAGCGACAACGTGACCGCAGGCTATCGTGAAGCCGGCACTACGGTACCCCCTAAGGGCGGTACGTCGGAACCTCACCGCCGCGACGGGAGCTACCTTATGCATCCGCAGGAAATTCTCCGTGTGCCCACCCAGGCCGTCGGGCGCGCCCAGGAGCGCCGCGCGTACCCCCGCGCGCGTCTCTCCTTATCATTGAGTGTGCGACGGATCGCCGGCCAGCCCGGTGAACACGACCACCTGCGGACCGAAGACATCAGCTCCAATGGAGTTTTCTTCCTTTACCCGCAGCATATTGAGCCTGGCACGCCCATCGAGCTCGACGTGTTACTGGTTGATCCGACCTTTGGACGGGGATCGGTGCTCATGCGGACCGCGGCTCATGTCGTACGCGCGGAAACTTCCCAGAACGCCGGTTGGCACGGCCTGGCAGCAACATTTGACGACATCACCTTCTCGCGCGACGAATCCGCACCCACAAACATAAAGCTCCAAAGCTAGAACTTAGGTCCACTCCTCTTTATCAGCTAAGCCGCGCCCGGCGCGCTTTTTCTGCCGGGAATTTCCGCGATACCAGAACATTTTTGCACTAAGCGCTGACCTGGCGCCCAGGCACCGGCAGGGCTTACAAAGCTCATCTGCTACCATGGCTGGGCATGCTTACTCCCGTCCCGTTGCGCGCTGTGATCTTCGATTGGGACGGAACTCTGCTTGATTCCTACCATGCCGATGGCTGTGCATATTTGCAGATGTTCAGCGCGCTGGGCATTCCCTGGGGGTTGGCGGAGCTCGCGCAGCACTATTCTCCCGACTGGCATAATGTTTACCGCGCGGCTAAGGTGCCCCCAGAACGATGGGGAGAGGCCGACCGGCTTTGGCGGCACTTCTATCGCGCGCAGCGACCCGTTCTTCAACCCGAAGCGCGCAGCGTGGTGCAGCAGTTATCTGAACGATACCCGCTCGCCCTGGTCACCAGCGGCAGCAGTGGCCGCGTTCGAACCCAGCTTCGCGCCTTTGGGTTCGAAGGGCTCTTTGGCGTACGCGTTTTCGGAGACGAAGTGCCCCGGCGCAAGCCGGATCCGGCGGCACTGCGCATCGCATTATCCCGCTTGGGCCTTGAGCCGGCCGCTTGTGTTTACGTTGGCGACGCCCCGGAGGATGTGCAAATGGCGCGGCGGGCTGGCGTTCCCTCCGTGGCCGTGTTGCGGCATTCGCCGGTCCCGGAGCGACTCCGGGCCGCCCATCCCGACAGACTGATTTCGAGAATCGCAGAGCTCCCCAGCCTGTTATGTCGCCCCAACCAGTTATCGCAGTGAATGACCGCTGGAGCACATTACGAATGTAATGGCTAGGGCTTATTCACCGGCGGGGCGGCAGGCGCGGGTAAGTCTGCGGGATTGGCCCGCGCGGCAGGAGCCGGCGAGTTATTGCCGGAAATCGGCTGGTAATCTTCCCAACGAATAATAAGTCGCACGGGCACGCCACCGTTTTTAGTGCTTGCGGTGCTGTCCGACCGGGCATAGGCAGGAAGCCAATATTTGTTCGAAACCGGCTGTCGATAGGTCTCATACATGGTGAACGGCAGTTGCGGGGGACTAATATCACCAATCTCCGTTACCCACCGGCCATAAGTCTTCACAATGGCCAGATCGTGGTTGTCCACCCAAACGAGCCCGCTAAAATACGGGTGCACGCGATCCAGTTGCTTCGGCGTCACGCGGAAGACATAAGTCGCGAGCTCATCAACCGGCTGGGTTCCTTCATACGTGATCTCGTATCTCGAAAGTTGCGACGTCGCCAGGGGAAACGCGGGAATCTCGGCCAGAGATTCGAGCGCGTCGCGTTCCAAACTTAATATATGCAGCGTCGAGTCTTGTCCGCCGCTGGCCTTTTGCGACGGCGTCCCATCGGGCCCGGTGACAGTCACCGTGGTGACTTCCGCCTGGCCTGCGGCCTTGCCATCGGGCCCCATCTCCTCGACCCGCACGATTTTGCGGTAAGTGTATCCTGCGCGCGCCTTGGCGAACTCGTCCTCTTGCGCCGCGAACCGCCGAATGATTTCTTCGCTCGGAATGGGCGGCGGCTTTTCCGGTAAGGGTGTGGCTGGAATGCGCACCACCTCTGGAGCCTTCGCGGGAGTTTGGGGCCCCGTGGGGCTTTGCGCGGCAAGATTGGGGCAGATGGAAAAGACACAGGCGCAGCCCGCGGGAAGGACCAAACGCAAGATGACACGTTGCAGACTCATGGAACACTTAGATGCAGCCGGGCAATCCATGGGTGGATGCCTCGGGGAGTTATAGACCTTCGCAAGCACCGTGGCCTCGCCTGCCGGATTTGCGCAAATCGCTGTTATTGTATCGCATTCCCGAGCTACTACGGCGCAGGTCGCCAATCCGCGCCTGGAAAAGCAAGTGAAGCTCACCGAATCCCGTAGCTTTCAGGTCCCAGCCATCACGACCTCTGTTAAAATTGCGCGCTCGCGGTTTTGGGGCTGCCCTCTTGAATGACTTGTCCGACCATCAGGAAGCCCGGCGCATTCACATCTCGGGCCGGGTGCAAGGCGTGGGTTACCGCTATTTTGCGCTTGGTGTGGCCGAGCGGTTGGGCATCGCTGGTTACGCCGCAAATCTCAGCGACGGTCGCGTGGAAGTTTATGCGATTGGCACGCCTACGCAGCTTCAGACTCTCCTGGAGGAACTGCGTCGCGGACCGCGGGGAGCGATGGTCGAGAAGATCGTGGAGCGTAAGTCCGGCATCATCCCGGCATTTGCCTCCCAATTTTCGATTGAACATACACGCTGATGCTGACGCGATCGGGATCATTCATCGAGTTTGGCGGCACGGCATTTTAGAGAGGACCAATGGAAGATTTGAAAAAGCTTATTCGTGAAATCCCGGATTATCCAAAGCCTGGAATTCTTTTTTACGATCTCACCACACTGCTTAAGGATCGGCAGGGATTTCAGAAGCTGGTGGACCGGCTTTGCGATCATTACGCCAATCGCCAAGTCGACGTAGTCGTCGGCGTGGAAGCTCGCGGATTTATTTTCGCGCCCGCCCTGGCTTACCGGCTCGGAGCGGGTTTCGTTCCAGTCCGCAAGCCGAAAAAGCTTCCGGCCAAAACTACCCAAGTCTGCTACCAGCTCGAATATGGAACCGACACCCTCGAAATCCATCAGGATGCCATCGAGCCCGGTCAAACGGTGATCATAAGCGATGATTTGCTCGCTACCGGCGGCACCGCCGCGGCGACAGTGAACTTAGTCCAGCAACTTGGCGGAATCGTGGCCGGGGTAGCCTTTGCCGTAGAGCTCACATTTTTGCATGGCCGCGCCAGGCTTCCGGGCTTGGACGTTTTCTCGTTAATTCAATACAACGCTTAGCGTCACAAATACGAGTGAATGCTCCTCACTCAGAATTCGCCAAGCCGGCGATCCCGGACCTCCTGATCGGACTCCTGGCCGGACCCATCATCGTTTTTCGCTTCGTCCGCGATTACGAGCCGGTGAGCTTTCCCCTCCGCGCCGGCCCGGCGAATCTTCTCCGCGCGCTGCCGCACAACTTCAAACAGGGCAATTCCTGCCGCTACCGAAACGTTGAGCGATCGGACCGGCCCTCGGGTCGGAATCGAGACCAGAAAATCACAGCGCGATTTCACCAGTTCGTGCAAACCCTTTCCTTCGCCGCCAAAAACCAAGCCCACGGACCCCGTGAGATCCACCCCGGTGTGTGGCCGCTCGGAACGCTCATCGAGCCCTACCAGCCAATAGCCCGATTCCTTCAACTTTTCCATCGTGCGCGACATATTTGTCACGCGCGCGACCCCGAGATGCGCCACCGCCCCTGCCGACGCGCGCGCCGCGGCTTCGGTTACACCCGCGGACCGCCGCTCGGGAATGATAACGCCACCCGCATCAGCCGCGAGCGCCGTGCGAATGATGGCGCCCAGGTTTTGCGGGTCCGCGACGCCATCGAGCAGCACCAGCAAGCCCGGCCCCTCGCCGGAAGCGGATCGGGCCAGCAAATCTTCAAGCGATGTCGCTCCCCGCGCAGCCACAAGCGCCACCACGCCTTGATGCTCGCGCGTGCCCGCTGCGCGGTCCAGTTGCATCCGATCTTCAAATCGCACCGGTATCCCGCAGCTCTTGGCCAGCCGCACAATCTCATCCAACCGGTCGCCATGGCGTCCGCGACCGACGATCACCGTCTGCAGCGGTCGGCCGGCCGCCAGAGCCTCGCGCACTGCGTGAATGCCCGTCAGTTTTTCCATCAGTTTTGTTAAGTCCGGCGCGCGCAGCGGTGCGTTCCGAAACTTCGGGACCGTCTTTTCTCAGGATTTTCTGCGACTGCGTCCTTACTCCTCGAGCGTGGCAATGGCTTGTGCGGCGATGGCTTCGCCGCGGCCCACGGCATCGACTCCTTCGTTCGTCTTCGCTTTTAAGTTGATGCGCTCAATTCCGATGCCCAGCGCGCCGGCCAGTGCCTGCCGCATGGCGGGAAAATGCGGCACAAGCTTCGGCCGCTCGGCGATCACTGTGGCGTCGATATGCTCGATGCAGAATCGTTTGCCGGCAAGCAACGCTCTGGCCTGCTCCAGAAATCTCAGGCTGTCTGCATCCTTCCATCGCGGATCGCTATCGGGAAAATGCGTGCCGATGTCGCCCAGCCCGGCGGCGCCGAATAGCGCATCGCAAATGGCGTGGGCCAGCACGTCGCCATCAGAATGGCCGGACGGCCCCTTTTCAAAGGGCACCTCGACACCACCGAGGATCAGCTTGCGGCCCGGGACGAGCCGGTGCAGATCGTATCCTATGCCCGACCGGCTCACGCTGCTTCGTCCCGCGTTTCATTCCTTTTCATGACGCAAAAGGGGGTATCACCGGCCCGCACGTTCCTCAGCCAGGTAAAATTCCGCGAGCGCCAGATCGCCTGGCCGCGTTATCTTTAGATTGCGCTCGGCTCCCAGCACCACGTAAACGTCGCGTCCCATCCGTTCTACCAATCCCGCTTCGTCCGAAGCGGTCATCCCGTCCGCCGCGGCTTGCGCGAAAGCCTCTCGTAACAACGATGCGTGGAACGCTTGAGGCGTCTGCGCCAGAACCACCCGCTCGCGGGGAATCGTGGCAGTGATCAGCGCCACGTCTCCCGGAAGACTGGCGCGCTTCACTTCCTTCACCGTATCCATCGCGGGGATGCCCAGTATCACCGCTCCGCGCACCTGGGCCTCGCTGATAACGCGTTCGATCTGTTCGCGCGTAACCAGCGGCCGCACCGCATCGTGCACCAGCACCACATCCGTGTTCGCGGGAACTTCCGCGAGCGCGTTTTGCACCGATTCCTGCCGCGTGTCTCCGCCGCGTACCACGCGTACCGGCCGATCAAACTGTTCTTCCGCCAGCCGGATCGCCAACGGTTCCATGTCGTCTGCACGCGTGGCGATCAGGAATTCTTCGATGGCCGGGCACTGCGCCAGCCTGCGCAGCGTGAAAACAATTACGGGAACTCCGCTCAGCAATCGGAATTGCTTAGGCAGATCGGCGCCCATGCGCGTTCCAAATCCGGCGGCGGGCAAGATGGCAACTGTGCGAGGCATCGTATTTCCCGTGCTTTCCAAAGCCGCATCGGCGGCGCAAAGGGCCAAAAGTGTATCACCAAAAGGCTTTCGAAGAGACCAGTGGGGCAGCCGTGACCCGTGAAGTAGGGCGTTCTCCGCAGTCCGCGGGGATTGTTGGGACGCCGCTCAGGTGTGCGCCCTCAGGTGTGCGCCCTCAGGTATGCGCCCTCAGGTATGCGCCCTCAGGTATGTGTTGGATCGGGAATGATCGAGCGCGGCAAATTTTCCACCGACTGAGCGTCTCCTCCGCCCGTTTCATTAGCCGCGCCCGGCACGCGCACGGCACTCTCGGAGCCGTGCGCTGGTGTATGCCGCGATAAATCGCCGCGTTCGTCATACCGGCCGAAAATCATTTTGCCCGCAGTGGTTTGATGGACCGAAGTAACCGCAATGTCCACGGTCTTGTTGATGGCCCTCCGGCCTCCATCAACAACCACCATGGTTCCGTCATCCAGGTAGGCGACACCCTGGTTATATTCCTTACCCTCCCGCAGGATGAAGACGCGCATCGCTTCCCCGGGCAGCACCACCGGCTTTAGGGCATTGGCCAATTGGTTGACGTTAAGCACGTCAATCCCTTGTAGCGTAGCGACTTTATTCAAGTTGTAATCGTTGGTAACAATTTTGGCGTCATACCGCTTCGCTAACTCGATCAGTTTCAGATCGACCTCGGGAATCTGCGGAAAATCCTCTTCGGTAAATTCCACCTCCAGGTGAGGCATCTTCTGAATTCGCTGGAGCACTTCCAGGCCCCGCCGCCCGCGCTGCCGCTTCAGGCTGTCCGCCGAATCGGCGACTAATTGCAGTTCGCGCAGCACGAATTGAGGAATCACTAATAGTCCATCAAGGAAATGGGCCTCGCAAACGTCTGCGACACGCCCATCGATGATGACGCTGGTATCGAAAATCTTGGGCTGGCGGCGGCTGCTCTGTTCGCTCCCGAATAGTCCGCCCAGCGCCTGCAGGTTCAGCATATCGCCCTTATTCGCGCCAATTACCAGTCCAATGTAGGTCATCACCAACAACAGCGACACACCCAAAAATGAGCGGGAGCCTTCCGGAATCGAGGTGCGCGCTAGAACCAGGCCCATCAGATAGGCGCCGAGAATTCCCAAGATCGAGCCGGCCGCCGCTCCAATCAGCCGCCGCAGGCTCGCGCGTTGCAAGCGCATCTCGAACAAGAACACGGCAAGCGAAAACAGAAGTCCGACGACGGCGGCGGCCCTGGACGTCAATCCGAACGGATGAAAGTGATACCCGGTGGCGATACACGCAATCGAGAAAATCAATCTGACCGCGAACTGGTCCCACCAGGTGCCCAATCGAACTTGCCGTTGCAAGCTAACTTCTTTTTGCACTGAAATTTCGGAAGGCGGCCGGATCGTGGCCGCTTCTGACGTCGCAGCGCCGGCGGTCGGTGAAGAATGGGGATAAGTGCGTGCCATGATTGAACCCTCATAAATGAAAGATTAGACGTCGTCCAAGTTGCCACCAAGAACAACCACACGGATATTCCGGCGGGATAAATTAAATGATTGTTAAAAATTATAAACAAAATGACGACCCAGGATACGGCGCGAACTCACGCCGGATCAGAAAAACCAGGCTCTCCGGATCCGCTGGGAGAGCATTGTAGCATTGCCGTCAAGGTGTGGTTGGACGCGGCGTCCCTACGGGACAAGCGCCCCGCATGGAAAGGAGGTTTCGAATTGTTCGAGCCCGCCGGGCTAGCGCAGGTAAAAGCGCGGGACACGCTTGCCGAGCGCGCAGCACAGGTCCGAGGTGACTGTGCCCACTTGGTGCGCAACTTCGGAGACATATTGCGACGCGGCGCCGTCAGCTCCGTAAATCGTGGCGACGTCACCCAGGCGCGCTTCCGGGATATCGGTCACATCCGCGGTAATAAGGTCCATCGAGACGGTGCCCACCATCGGCGCGAACTGTCCCCGGATGATCACGCGCCCCCGGTTGGTAAGCGCACGCGGTATGCCATCGGCGTAGCCTGCGGAGATAACCGCAATGCGCGATGGACGCCCCGCCACCCAGCGGTGGTTATAGCCGACACCCTGTCCCGGCAAAATATCTCGCAGCGAAATCAATCGCGAACGCAACGCCAGCGCCGGGCGCAGCGGCAACTGGGCATCGGCGGCCGCGGTTCGATCGGGCGGATCGTAAGATTGGTGGTACCCGTACAGAACCAATCCGGGCCGGGCCATGGTGCCCCAGGTTTCCGGGCGCAAAGCCACGGCTGCGCTATTTGCCAGGTGTACGAGCGGTGCGGAAAGATGCAGCGCCTGCATGCGGCCAAGCGTTTGCTCAAAAACCGCACGCTGGCTCTCCGTCTGTTCGTTGCTGAATATTTCGGAAGAAGCGAAGTGCGTGAATATCCCTTCGAGATACAAATGCGGGCAGAGGGCCAGGGTGCGCGCGAATACCCCCAGCTCGGCCGGAGCGACACCCAGCCGGTTCATGCCCGTCTCAATTTTCAAATGGAAGGGCACTTTTCGGCGATGCTTGCGGGCCGCCGCGCGCTCCAACAGTCCCAACTGCTCGCACCGCGTTATCGCTGGGGTCAGCCGTTGCTCCAACAAACGGTTTTCCTCGCCGGCCCAAAAGCCCGTCAGCACCAGGATCGGTTCGCGAATGCCGGCCTCGCGCAATTCGGCGCCTTCGGCCGTACAAGTCACGCCAAACCAGTCGGCGCCGGCTCTGGACAACGCGCGTGCTACGGGCACGGCCCCGTGGCCGTAGGCGTTACCCTTGACCACGGCAAGAAGTTTGGGACGCTCGCGCCGTCCACCCGGTATCTTCGCTCCTCTTAAATGCCGCCGAATCGAGCGCAAATTGTAAGCCAGCGCGCCAAGTCGAATTTCGGCCCATACCGGCCGCCCCTCAAATTGAATCCCGCGTTGCATCTCAGACCGTCGAGAGTAATCCAAAATCGTCCGTTGACAAAATATGTGCATGGGCATCGCGCGCCGTATGGTAAACATTGCCCCTTGAGCACACACCCGGCTAATTCCCGCGTATCGCGCGCCTCCCGTTTTTTATGATCCATCAGGATCCGCCCCGAGCCGCGTGTTTACCCTGTAGGAACGCAACGAAATGGGTTTTCGCGGCGTCTTACATTCATGGTAGCTTTAACCCCTCGTTCGTATGAACAGTCGTAAGTTAACTCGCGGCCTCGCGATCGTTGTGGCAATTTTTGCGCTTCTGCTTTTTGGCACTGCTGCGGGCGAGGCGTGCGAGGCTTGGCGACATCATGAATGCGCTGCCAATCCTCTTTGTCCGATTTGCCATCTGGGACACCAGGTAGCCGAATCCGCCGAGGGCGGCCAGCCCGTGGCCGCTCCGGAAAGACTGGGCTCGATCCAAGCCCCGCTGGAGCCTTCGTTCGCCCCCGACCCTCGCTCCCCCTATTTCGTTTCGCGCGCCCCCCCATCCGTTTAATAGCCTCTCTTTGAAAAACGCAGCGGCTGCCGCGAGTTTTCTTAAATGCCGCCGCGACGGCTCGGTTGTCCCGCGTCACTTTCCCAAGGTGCGCCTTCCGCGGCGCTGACCGCAGGCTTCCCACATTTCGCGAGGGGAGGAAATGGATTCCCTGATGATTACGAATACGAATGGCCCTTCCGATTCCCGAGCTGCCCGCCGCGTCGCTCGTTGCCGGAACGCACACCCTGTACAGATTTTTGCCGCGGTTATCGCCTGGTCGCTGGTCGTGACCTTCGCGGCATTAGGGCAGGCCCCGTCTCCACCCGGCCAAGCCGGGCAGCCGGTCGCTCCACCTCAGGAGCAAACCACGCCCCCTGCCGGTCCGCCACCGCCCGTGCCGCCCACACCGGTTCTGCCCCAGCGTCCCGCGCAGCCGCCCCCGGCGGTGCACGTGTCCTTGGACCGCGCCATCGAGTTGGCCCTGCAGCACAACCACTCCTTGCTCGCTGCGCGCACAACCATAGATCAAAATCGCGCTCAGGAAACCACCGCTTTCCTGCGGCCGAATCCCGACTTGAGCTGGGATGCGCAGTTCCTGCCGTTCTTCTCGCCGCAAGTTTTTTCCTTCGACTATTTGAAGAACAACGCCCAATTCGACATCGGCGTCGGTTATCTGATCGAGCGCGGCAAAAAGCGGCAGCGGCGCCTCGATGCCGCCCGCGACACCACTGCGGTGACCACCGCGACCGTGTCGGACAATGAACGCACCGTAACCTCGAGCGTGGCGCAGCAATTCATCGACGCGCTTCTGGCCAAAGCGAATCTCGAACTGGCCCACACCGACCTCGACAGCTTCCAGCAATCCATCGACATCAGTGAAGCTCAGTACCGGGCTGGCGCCGCGAGTGAAGGCGACCTGCTGAAAATCAAACTCCAAATGCTGCAGTTTCAGATGGACCTCAGCGCCGCTGAACTCGCCCAGGTGCAGGCTCTCGCTGCCCTGCGCCAGCAGTTGGGCTTCGAATCGGTGCCCGAAAATTACGACGTCGAAGGCGAGCTCGCCTATCAGCCCATTACCGTTAACGAGGATGATTTGAAAATGTTGGCGCTGCGCACGCGCCCCGATTTCCGCGCTGCCCAACTCGGGGTGACGGCGGCACAGAGCCAATATTCGCTCGCACGCGCCGATGCCAAGAAAGACCTGAGCGCCAGCCTGGACTACTCGCGCGCCTCCGGCGTCAACAGCGCATCGGTCTTCTTCAGCATTCCGCTTCCGATTTTCGATCGCAACCAGGGAGAGATCGCCCGCACGCAATTCGCAATCACTCAAGCCCAGGAGGACCAGTCTTTGTCCTCCGAAGGCGTCCTCACCGACGTTGTCAACGCCTACGAGAATCTCCGCACCAACGACGCAGTCGTCAACCTGTATACGTCCGGTTACCTCAAAGAAGCCGAGGATTCGCGCGATATCAGCCAGTACGCATATCAGCGTGGCGCGGCCAGCTTGCTCGATTATCTCGACGCCGAACGCAGCTACCGGGCCACTGAACTTGCCTATCACCAGGCTCTCGCCAACTACATGCTCGCTGTCGAGCAGACACGCCAGGCGGTGGGCACCAGGAGTCTTCCATGATGGTTCCACAACAGCCTGCGGCCATTTTTTGTGAAAGAACCGCACGACCGCGCCCGCGCCTGCCTGCGTGCCGCCGGGGTGCCACAGTTCTCGGCCTCGCCGTTCTCGGCGCGACACTTGCAATCTCGGGATGCAGCGGAGGCGGAGACAAAGCCGGCCAGATGACCTCCTTTTCGACCACGGAAAGTGCGCAGGCCAAGGCGGAGCTGTTTTCACTCCCAGCCGATCAGATGTCTCACATTCAAATTGTTGCCGTAACGCCTGCGCCGCTGCTGAGGACGTTGCGGCTGACCGGTTCCGTTGACTACAACGCTTTTAAAACCACGCCGGTCATCTCGCAGGTGGGTGGCCCGGTCAGCCGGATCGTTGTCGCGCCAGGCGAGCACGTGGAAGCTCACCAGCCGATGCTCTACATTGCCAGCCCCGACTACTCGCAATTGCGATCCGGCTACATAAAAGCACGCGATGCTTTTGACTTGGCAGACAAAATCTACAAGCGTGACCAGGACCTCTACGCTCATCATGCGATTGCCGAAGCCGATGTCGAACAGGCGGAATCGACCCGCAACCAGGCCCAGGCCGATCTCGACGCCAGTTCCGACGGCATCCGCATCCTGGGCATCTCCAATCCGGAAACGCTGGCCGCCAAACCCGCTTCGCCCGAAGTGCCGCTCCTGGCCCCGGTCGCCGGTGAAGTTGTCGACCGGCTATGCTCCCCGGGACAGTTGCTCACACCCGGAAACACCCAATGTTTCACGCTTTCCGACATGAGCACGGTCTGGATTCTGGCCAATGTCTATCAGAACGATCTCGCCTACGTGCACGTCGGCGACGAGGTGACCATCGAAGATGAGGCCTATCCGGGGCAGATTCACGGCAAAATTCAATACCTCGCCCCGGCGCTCGATCCCACGACTCGTACCCTCCAAGCGCGCATCGAAGCTTCCAATCCCGGCGAACGCCTCAAACGCGCCATGTACGTGAACGTCGAGGTCCGCGCCGGCACCATTCCCAAGGCGCTCGCCGTGCCTGATTCCGCAGTTCTGCGCGACGCCCAGAATATGCCCTACGTTTATTTGCAAACCGGCGCCAACCAATTTGCACGCCGCGAAGTCACCCTCGGGGAAAGCCAAAACGGCCGGACCCAGGTCGTTACCGGGTTGCAGGCCGGCGATCACGTTGTCGGCGATGGCAGCCTTTTCCTGCAGTTCCAGAACTCATTGCAGCGTTAGCCGGAACAGTTAACAACCGGGAGACCCGACAAGCCAACAGGCCCGACAGGCCTAAGAGGAAAAGACAGCGTAATGATTCACCACGTCGTTCAATTCGCCCTGCGACAGCGCTTCCTCGTACTTATGTTGACGCTGCTCGTGATCGTCGGTGGCGCGTTGTCGTTTGAGCGCATGCCCGTCGATGCCTACCCGGACCTTTCGCCTCCCATGGCCGAGATCATCACCCAGTGGCCCGGTCACGCGGCCGAGGAAGTTGAACGGCTCGTGACCTTGCCCCTCGAACTGCAAATGAACGGCGTCCCGCACATGCAGGTGATGCGTTCCATCTCGCTCTACGGCCTTTCCGACGTAATCATGACGTTCGAAGAAGGCATCGACGATTATTTCGCCCGCCAGGTGGTCTTTGAGCGCATGGCCGACGCTACGCTCCCGAGCGGAGTAATGCCCGGTTTGTCGCCGCTCAGCAGCCCCTCAGGGCTGGTTTATCGCTACGTCATCGAGAGCCCCGACCGCAGCCCGCAGGAGCTCAAGACATTCGAAGACTGGGTGATTGAGCGCGCTTACAAATCGGTTCCCGGTGTGGCGGACGATTCGGGGTTTGGCGGCACCATAATGCAATATCAGGTGCTGCTCGATCCCGCCAAGATTTACAGCTATCACATCCCCGTCGCCCAGGTTTTGACGGCCCTGCAGGCCAATAATGCGAACGCCGGGGGCGGCTTCTATTCGCAAGGAGGCCAGTTTTTCTACGTGCGCGGCTTGGGCCTGGTGAAGAACACCGCGGACATAGGCAACATCATCGTGGGCAATAACAACGGCGTTCCGGTGCGCATTCGCGATATCGGCGAAGTCGCGATCGGCAACGCTCCGCGCTTGGGAGAGTTCGGCTTTCAAAACAATGACGACAGGGTGGAAGGCGTTATTTTGATGCTGCGCGGCGACCAGACCCAGCACGTGCTCGCCGGCGTGGAAAAGAAAACCGACGAGCTGAATCACGGCCTCCTGCCGCCCGACGTCAAGGTTCGCCCGTTTTACGATCGCAGCGATCTCGTGCGGGTTACTACGGATACTGTGGAAGCCAATCTCGAGCGCGGGATGATTCTGGTTTTCATCGTCTTGATATTTTTCCTGGTCAGCTTCCGGGCCGCCGTGATTGTCGCACTGACCATTCCCCTGGGACTGCTTTTCGCTTTCATCTTTCTGCACGCTCGCAATGTTCCCGCAAATCTGCTGTCCATCGGCGCGATCGATTTTGGAATCATTATCGACGGCACCGTCGTGATGATGGAAAACATCTATCGCGAACTCGCCGACCGCGCGGGGCAGCAATACAACTTGCACGACGTCATTCTCGCCGCCGCCCAGGACGTCGACCGGCCGATTTTTTATTCCGTGGCCGTCATCCTCGCCGGGTATCTTCCGATCTATGCCCTCACCGGGCCGGCGGGAAAATTGTTTCATCCCATGGCGGAAACGATGTCTTACGCGCTCCTCGGTGCGCTGATCTTCACGCTAACCCTCGTGCCCGTCCTCGCCTCCTACTGGTTCACCCACGGCGTCAAAGAAACCGTCAACCGCCCCTATGAATGGATCAAGCGCGTCTATTCCGGGCAACTCGATTGGTGCCTGGATCACCCGAAAATGACGCTGTTCGTCGCCGCTTTAATTTTTGGCGCGACGCTCTTGCTGGTTCCCTTTATTGGCGGCGAATTCATGCCCCATCTCGATGAAGGCGCCCTGTGGGTGCGCGCGACCATGCCGTACACCATCTCTTTTGAAGAAGCCGCGAAATTCGCCCCCCAGGTGCGCAAAATACTGATGTCTTACCCCCAGGTGACCGAGGTTGGATCCGAGCTCGGCCGCCCCGACGACGGCACCGACCCCACGGGCTTTTTCAATTGCGAGTTCTACGTCGGGCTGCGGCCCTACAAGGACAAATCCTGGCAGGGATCCATCACCAGTAAGGCCGCGCTTACCGCCGATTTGGAAAAGAAATTGGACGCTTATCCGGGCGTCATCTTCAACTTCACCCAACCCGCCGAAGATGCGGTGGACGAGGCCTTGACCGGCCTGAAAAGTGCCCTCGCCGTCAAAATATACGGTGCCGATCTCCAGGTCCTCGAAGACAAAGCCGTCGAAATCAAGCGCGTGCTTTCGCAAGTTCCAGGCTTCACTGAGCTGACCGTAGTGCGGGAACTGGGCCAGCCTAGCCTGCTGATCGATGTCGATCGCGATAAAACGGCGCGCTACGGCATTAACGTGGCAGACGTCGAGGCCGTCGTGCAGGCCGCCGTGGGAGGCCAAGCGGCGACGCAAGTAATCCAGGGAGAGCAGGTGTTTGATCTGGTGGTGCGCATGAGGCCGGAATACCGCTCCAGCGCCAATGAGATTGGCAACCTGCTCGTGCCTACGACCGGCGGTACGCAAGTGCCCATCTCGGAGTTGGCGAATATCCACCAGGGAAACGGCGCATCCTTCATCTATCGCGAAAATAATTCCCGCTATATTGGCGTGCAATTCAGCATCGAGGGCCGTGATCTGGCGCGGGCCGTGGGCGACGCGCAAAAAGCCGTCCGCGATTCGGTGAAGTTGCCCCAGGGTTATACGCTCGACTGGGGCGGCGAGTACAGCGAGTACGTCGCTGCGCGCCAGCAGCTCATAATCATCGGCCCGCTCGCCATCTTGCTGATTTTCATGATTCTCTTTGCGCTTTACGGCAATTTCAAATTCCCGGTAACCATCGCCCTGGGCGTGGTTATGACCGAACCGGTGGGCGCGCTCATCGCCCTCAAACTAACTCATACGCCCTTCAGCGTAAGTTCGATTTTGGGTTTAGTGGCCCTCATGGGAGTTTCCGTGGAGACTGCGGTCATCCTGGTTTCCTACATCAACAAACTGCGGCTCGAGAAAATGGATATTCGCAGGGCTACCCGCGAAGCCTCGCTGCTGCGCTTGCGCCCCATCATGATGACGGCCCTGGTGGCCTGCCTGGGCCTGCTGCCGGCCGCACTTTCCACCGGTATCGGCTCGGACACGCAAAAGCCGTTCGCCATCGTCATCGTTGCCGGCTTGATCTCCCGGCTGCTGCTGGGCTTTTTCGTGAACCCGGTGCTCTACGAAATGGTTGCGCACGAGGGCGACGTCCTGCAGGTCTGATCGCCTGACCAATAATCGGATGCTCGTCCTATCGGGCTCTCATTCATCCCCCGAGATCCAGCTTCCGGGTGCCGCTTGCTCGAACCGCGTGAACTTGCCCATAAAAACAAAGGGCAGCTTGTCCACCGGCCCATTCCTTTGTTTCGCGATGATCAGATCGGTCTGCGCGCGCTCTTCCTCGGTTACTTCTCCCTTTTTCTTGAACAGGTTCGGGCGGTGAATGAACAGCACCACATCGGCATCCTGCTCGATCGCGCCCGAATCGCGCAGGTCGGCAAGCTGCGGGCTGCGCGTCTCATGTTCCGGCGCGCGAGTAAGCTGGCTCAGCACGATCACCGGAACCTTCAATTCCTTGGCCAGCCCCTTAAGTCCCCGGGTGATGCTGGAAACTTCTTCGTTGCGATTCGAGAATCTCCCGCGCGCCGCGATCAATTGCAGGTAATCCACGATCACCAGGCTCAGCCCGCGGTCGCGCTTGAGCCGCCGCGCTTTCGCGCCGATTTCCGTGACCGTCGCTGACCCCGAATCGTCAATCCATAGCGGCGCTGCGGATAACTGCCCCAGCGTTTCCGTCATCTGCTTCCAGTCTTCGCGCGCCAGGCGCCCGGTGCGGAACTTGTGTGCATCGATCTGCGCCATCGAGGCCAGCAGCCGCATCAGCAGCGATTCCTTGGACATTTCCAGGCTGAAAATAGCCACCGAGGCATGTTGCTGCACCGCCGTGTTTTCCGCGATGTTCAGCGCCAGCGCCGTCTTGCCCACCGACGGCCGCGCCGCCAGTATGATCAGTTCGGAGTTTTGCAGGCCCGAGGTCAGGTTATCCAGGTCCGAGTAACCCGTCGCGAGGCCCGTAATCCTTTTCCCCTCGGTGATCACTCGCTCGAGGCGCTCAATATTGTCGCGCACCACATCTTTCATCGGCACCAGGCCGACGCGAATGCGGTCTTCGGCCAGTTGAAAGATCGAGGACTCCGCCTGGTCCAGAATTGCGTCGGGATCCTCTTCGGCCTCGAGCGCGGTTTGCTGGATCGCCTGCGTCGCGTGGATCAGTCCGCGCAGCAACGATTTCTCTTTGACGATGCGCGCGTAGTGCTCCAGATGCGAAACGCGCGGCACTCCATCGACCAACTGCGCCAGGTAAGCGGGGCCGCCGGCCGCCTCCAGCTCCCCCTTGCGCCGTAGCTGGTCGCATAGCGTAACCAGGTCGATCGGCTGCTGCGCTTCGCCCAGCACGATCATGTGAATAAAGATGCGCCGGTGCTGGTCGAGAAAGAAATCCTCGGGCTTCAACTTCTCAATGGCCATATTCAGCGCGTGGTTATCCAGCAGGACCGCTCCGAGCACGCTGCGCTCGGCTTCGACATTCTGCGGCAAGGGCCGCTCGAGAGTTATTTCGCTAGGCATAATTGTTCGCTATTTATTCGCCACGCCATTTTATCCCGCCGGCGACGCAACTCCAAGCGCGATCTAAGAAATAAATGGATCCCGTCGGCACTTCAAACGCGAGCGATTGTGCGGTTGCGCGCAGCCCGAGGCAATGCGAATATCCATCAAAAAATGTTGAAAACTTTGCAGACCGTGCAAAAGTAGGAAAACCCAGCGCCGGCATATTCGAATACGCTTGCCGCCACGCATTCGAACCTAGTACCAACAAATAATCACTATTCCAAAGGTTAACAATCTATGCTAGCATGTACCGTGACGCCCGAACTTCAGCGCCAATTCTCCTGCCTCTCTGCGCGACAATCGCCTTTACATTCGCGCTACGCCTCCCTGCGTCCACCAAAAGCCGCACCACACGAAATCGCGCTGGCTTAGTCCCGTGTTTTCATATCCTTATGCACCGACTCATGCGCAACTGCTTTGCTTTGATATCCTTGCAGATTTATGGGGGGGGTAGGGTATGTACATAAGCATTAACACTGCGATTCGAGAACTCACCCCTCTCTGTCCCCCCGTACCCATGCTTTGGCCCGGTGGTATAGTCGCCGTTACGCCGGGGGGCCAAGCGGCGTCCGGGGAACAGATTGCGTGGCTGATAAAGCCTGCGGGTCGCGCGGAATGTTTGCATCACGGACCGGTTGGAACCTTACCCTGAACCGCTTCGCGCGGGCGCTCGAAAATCATCGCCGCAGCGGCCGAACACTTTTCGATCTGACCGCTTCCAATCCCACGACGTGCGGATTCGCGTATCCCCAGCGGGAAATTCTCGCCGCGCTCGCCGATCCGCGCGCGCTCACCTACCGTCCTGAAAGCAAAGGACTGCGCGAGGCACGCGAAGCCATCGCAACCTATTACCGCGGCCGCGCGGGATTCACGTCTCCGGATTTGCAGCCCGTGGACGAGTCCGGTGCACGGGGCCAGGGCGGATGCGAGTTTGGCACACTCGGCAAGTGCGGATTCAAGCCGTGTCCACGCGGTAAGCGTGCCTGAAAATTCTCTCGATGCGTCGTGCGTGGCTGTCAATCCTGCCCACGCGGTAAGCGTGGCTGTGAAAACGATTGATCCCGAAAACATCGTGCTTACGTCGGGTACGAGTGAAGGGTACAGCTACATCTTTCGCCTGCTGTGCGAACCGGGAGATGAAATTTTGGTTCCGGCCCCGAGCTACCCTCTGTTCGAGTTTCTTGCCGACCTTTCCGACGTGCGCCTGGTTCCTTACTCCCTGCTCTACGATCACGGCTGGCAAATCGATTTGGCCGCGCTGCGAGCCGCGCTCACGCCACGCACTCGCGCCGTGCTCGTGGTGCATCCCAACAATCCCACCGGATCGTTTGTAAAGCCGCGCGAGGCGGCGGAACTAGCCGAAATTTGCGCCGGCCGCGATATGGCCGTCGTGGCCGACGAGGTTTTTCTCGATTACCCGGCAGGCGGCCGCATATTCGGTGGGCGCACGAAGGGCGGCCGCACCTCCGGCGACAGCACGGCCGCCGAGCGCGCGAGCGGCGACGGCGGCGCAGATGGCGCCGCAACGCGCACCTTTGCTTTTGGCACCGCCGCGCTCACGTTTACGTTGAGCGGTATCTCCAAAATTTCCGCGCTGCCGCAGATGAAGCTCGCCTGGGTCGTCGCCGGCGGCCCGCAACACTTGGTGGCCGCGGCGATGGAGCGCCTGGAAATTATCGCCGATACTTTTCTTTCTCCCGGCGCGCCCGCACAAGTGGCACTCCCGCGTTTTCTCGAAATGGGCGGCGGCCTGCGGGCGCAGTTGCAGCAGCGCATCGCCGCGAATCTCGCTTACCTCGATGCGCTGTTGCAGCGCGAGCCCGGCCCGCTCGCGCGGCTCGTGCGCGAAGCCGGCTGGTATGCGGTGCTGCGCGTGCCCTCTTCGCGCCCCGACGAAGAATACGCCGTCGAACTGCTGGAGCGCTGCGCTGTGTTGGTGCATCCCGGCCGGTTCTTCAATTTCTCGCAGGAAGGCTTTCTGGTGCTCAGCCTGATCGCCCCCGAAGACGAATTCCAGGAAGGCGCCCGCCGCCTGCACCAGTTTTTTTCCGCCTGACCCCGCTCGCCCGATAGATAGTGACAGACAGTTGACTTTTATTTGACCCGCGGCTGACGCCGCCATGACAACAAAAGCTTCCCGCGCCGCTACGATTTCTGCCGGATCGTGCAGCAAATCGAAATCGAGCAAAAGGAGAGGCGATGAAGCAATTGGAAATGCCGGCGAGAAAGAAAACAAACCGCAGATCGTTCTTGAAGACTGGAGCGATGGCGGCAGGCGCGGTAACCCTGGGCACAGGTTTGCTGGGGAGGGGGCTGCCCGCGCTGGGAGAAGAGAAAAGCGGACAGCTGCCTCCGGGAGATGCGGCGATACTCAGATTCTTGGCGGCAGTGGAATCGATCGAGAATGATTTGTGGTTGCAGTACGCAGAACTTGGCGGCGTGCCGAGCACCGAGGTTCCGGGATTCACCGGGGGAAATCCGCTATACACCGCGGCGCTGCAACTGCTCGATGGCGACATGCCGCAATACATTACCGACAACAGCGACGACGAAAATAGCCACCAGCACTTCCTCAACGCGTACCTGGCTTCAAAGGGCGCGGACACGGTGGACCTAAGCCGCTTCGCAACCATTCCCGGCAGCATCGCGCAGGGCTCGAGCGGCAAACCGCGGCTGACAAATTTGATGGGTCTGAACGTGGACACGAGTTTCTGGACGCGCTATCGCATGGACTCGAAGAATCCCGATCTCGATCCCAATTTCGTATTTCCGCAAGCGGTGGACATCGATAACCGCACGGCGATTCCGCGCTCCGACGCCGATACGGCGGGCAGCTTCCTCGACGGCAGCGGAAACCTGGGAGGCACCGACCATTTGAAAGCCATCGCGTTCACGGCGGGATTTCACTTCGCGTTTATCGAGCAGGGCGGCACCAGCGTTTATCCGTCGCTGGCACAACGCGTAACCAGCCCGGAAGTCTTGCGGATTTTGCTGAGCATCGGGCCCACCGAGACGATGCATTTTCAGACCTGGCAAGACAAGGCCGGCAATGCCACGCCGCTCACCGACGTCGATCCGATCACCGGAGCCAAGGTGACCTTCCAGGACCTGACCACGGGGCAACCCGAGTCGTTGCAGGCCAACTTGATTATGCCGGAGCCCACTCCTTTCCTCAGCCGGAAATTCCCGATCTGCTCGATCATCCGGCCGACCGAGACCAAGGGAGCGGCGATGGCCACCCTGCAATCCTTCATCGACGACGGGCTTTTTACGGGGCAAAAAGACCAGAGATTTTTCGATCTGGTGCACGAGCTGGCGGAAGAGGCCGATGAGGCTCGCAAGGAATAGCGGCGGCGGTGCGCGGCAACAAAAAACGGTCCCGCGCTGGGTTACACCTGGCGCGGGACCGGTGCCGCTATCAGCTGAAGATGCGGAAGAGCCTCGACAAAGGATCGAAGAAGCGGTCGACGACGCGCTCCTTCAAGGGAATGATGGCGTTGTCGGTGATGGTGATGTTTTCAGGGCACACTTTAGTGCAGCACTTGGTGATGTTGCACAAACCGATGCCGTAGTCCTGCCGCAACTCGGGAACGCGGTCGCCGGTATCGAGGGGATGCATTTCAAGCGCGGCAACGTAGACGAGAAAACGCGGGCCGATGAACTGGTCCTGCATGTGATGGTCGCGCAGCACGTGGCAAACGTCCTGGCACAAAAAGCATTCAATGCATTTGCGAAATTCCTGAACGCGGTCAACGTCAGATTGCGCAATACGCCAGCTGCCGTCGGGAGCGTCGGGCGGACGCACCTTAAATCCGGGGATGCGTTCCTTCACGCGAAAATTCCAGGAAACGTCGGTGACCAGATCCTTCACGTGCGGGAACGCCTTCATGGGCTCGATCGTGACCGGCTGATCGAGCGGGATGGAATTGAGGCGCGTCATGCACATGAGTTTGGGCATGCCGTTGATTTCGGCGGAGCAGGAGCCGCACTTCCCGGCCTTGCAATTCCAGCGCGCGGCGAGATCGCCGGCGCTTTCCGCTTGAATCTGGTGGACGGCGTCGAGCACCACCATGCCCTCGGAAATTTCGGTGGTGAAGTCCTGAAACGCGCCCGAGCCTCGTTCTCCACGCCAGATGCGAAACGTCGCGGTGGCCATTACTTCATCTCCTCAATGATTTGCTGGAATTCTTGCGGCATGGGCGGCAACGGCTCGTGGATCAGCTCCACTTCTCCATCGGGGCCCTTGCGCACCACGATGTTGAATTTGCCGTAGGCTGCGTCTTTGTTGGGGAAATCATCGCGGAAATGCGCGCCACGGCTTTCTTTGCGGTCGAGGGCGGCGCGCGTGATGATCTCCGAAACGGTGAGCAGGCTGGTCAGATCGAGCGCCGTGTGCCAGCCGGTGTTGTACTCGCGGTTTCCTTGCACGCCGGCGCGTTCGGCGCGAGCTTTCAATTCGCGAATGCGTTCCAGGGCCTGCAGCATTTCCGCTTCGACGCGCACGATGCCGACGAGTTCCTGCATCAGGTCCTGCAAAGCGCGCTGGATCGCGTACGGGCCTTCGGAGTTTTCGTGGTCGAAGGGTTTGAGCGCGCGCCGTTCGGCGGAGGCCAGCGCTTCAGGATTGACCTGGCCGGCGGGATTTTGCTTGGCGAATTTCGCCGCATATTCGCCGGCGCGCTGGCCGAACACCAGCAGGTCGGAGAGCGAATTGCCGCCCAGGCGATTGGCGCCATGCAATCCGGCCCCGCATTCACCCGCGGCAAACAGGCCGGGGACATCGGACATCTGCGAATCAGGATCGACGCGGACGCCGCCCATCATGTAGTGAGTGGTGGGGCCGACCTCCATGGGAACCTCAGTGATGTCGATATCGGCGAGCTGCTTGAACTGGTGATACATGCTGGGAAGTTTTTTCTTGATGTATTCCGCGCTGTTGGGAATACGCTCCTTGATCCAGGCGATATCCAGAAAAACGCCGCCATGCGGACTGCCGCGGCCCTCGCGCACTTCGCGGCGAATGCAGCGGGCGACGTGGTCGCGAGTGAGCAGTTCGGGCGGGCGGCGGGCATTTTTATCGCCCTGAGTGTAGCGCCAGCCTTCCTCTTCGGTGTCGGCCGTTTGATTGACGTACAAAGGCGGGATGTCGTCGAACATGAAGCGGCGGCCATCCTTGTTGCGCAGGACGCCACCCTCGCCGCGAACTCCTTCAGTGACCAAAATACCGCGGACGCTGGGCGGCCAAATCATTCCCGTGGGATGGAATTGGACGAACTCCATATCCATCAAAGACGCCCCGGCATGATAGGCGAGCGAATGTCCATCGCCAGTGTATTCCCAGCTGTTGCTAGTGATCTTGTAGGCCCGGCCAATGCCGCCAGTGGCGAGAACCACCGCCCCCGCGCGGAATACGTGGAACCTGCCGCGCTCGCGATCGTATCCAAAGGCGCCGATCACGCGTTCGCCGTCCTTGAGCAGAACGACGATGGTGTGCTCCATATAGACGTCGAGACCGAGATGGATTCCATGGTCCTGCAAAGTGCGAATCATCTCGAGGCCGGTGCGGTCGCCGACGTGGGCGAGGCGCGGGTAGCGGTGGCCGCCGAAATTGCGTTGCAGGATGCGGCCGTCGGCGGTGCGATCGAAGAGCGCGCCCCAGGCTTCGAGCTCGCGAACGCGAGCGGGAGCTTCTTGGGCATGAAGCTCGGCCATGCGCCAGCTATTGAGGTATTGGCCACCGCGCATGGTGTCAGAAAAATGGACGCGCCAGTTGTCGCGGTCGTCGACATCAGCAAGCGCCGCGGCAATTCCACCCTCGGCCATTACCGTGTGGGCCTTGCCGAGAAGGGATTTCGAGATCAGTGCGACGCGGGCGCCTGCCGCTGAAGCTTCTACAGCGGCACGCAAGCCTGCCCCTCCTGCTCCAATGACCAGAACGTCGTGCTCGTGCTGGAGATATTCGGCCATCAGAAAATTCTCCAGTCGGTCCAGATACCCATGGCGCACAGGCGCACGTAGAGATCGGAAAATGCCACCCAGAACAAGCTGCACCAGGCGAAGAGCATGTGGCGGCGGTTGAGGCAGCTCACGCAGTCGTAAGCTTCCTTGCGCACGGTCGATCCCGCCAAACGGTCGCGAAAGCCGCCGACGAGATGGCGCAACGAATGGCAGCCCAGGGTATAGCAGCCCAGCAGCACCGCATTGAGGGTCAAGACCAGGGAACCGATACCCAGGCCCCAGTGGCCATCGAAGTGGAAAGCCTTCCACGCATCGCGAGTGAGGAGCACCAGGAAAATAAGCGCGAGGTAGAGAAAATACCGGTGCACGTTTTGAATGATGAGCGGAAAGGAGCGCTCGCCAAGATATTTCTTGCGAGGTTCACCGACGGTGCAGGAGGGCGGATCGGCCCAAAAAGCTTTGTAGTAGGCGCCGCGATAGTAATAGCAAGTGAGCCGGAATCCACCCGGCGCCCAAAGGATGAGCATGGCGCCGGTAACCCACAGCGGTATCCAGGCGGGTCTGGGCGCCAAACCAGGAGGTTTGCGGATCACCGAAAAGTTCTGGCGAATAAAAGGGGGAGATATAGGGGCCAAAGCGGAAATACTGACCGTGAAGCGCTCCCCAAGTGGCATAAACGATAAAGCCGCCGAGGCCGAGAAAAGTGAAAAGCGGTTGTATCCACCAGCTATCCGCTCGCGAGGTTTGTCCAAAGCGCGAGCCTACCAAGGGAACATCTACTTGAGCCATTGCCAACCCCTCCAATCGTGCAGATAAATTGGGCACACACAAAATTTGGCGCACTCAAATTTGGCAAACAAACGGCGTGGGCTTGGCACAACTTTCCTCACGCTCGAACGGACTTTTCAGGGAACTTATACGGCTTTTCCTTATGATGACACTATCAGTATAAGCATTAGCGCAATTAATTCAAAGAGTTGGGAAGAGCGAAGCGGCCAGCAAATGTGAATCGCAGAACATTCGAGTGATCGACCGTGAATGGCGGCAGCATTGGCGGCGGCAGGAGGAGAAGGGAGCAACACCGCCGCTATCGTGGCATCTGAACGGAAATGCAGAAACAGGCCATTGAAGAGGAATGGCAGTTACAACGGAATAATTCTCAAAGGCGAAAGGTGCAGGATTTCCTGGACCTGGCGGCCCGTGGCCGGGAAGCGCGCTAACGGCGGCTTTTCGCGGGGGTTCGCGGCGAGACAAGGCCTCGAGGATGTGCGATGGCAGAAGTTTTGGGATTTAGAACGGTGAACCGCCAGTTCCCGAGAATACCTGGTTCGGGTGGCATGGCTGTTTGAAATTCGCCCCGGAATCCCGCGTGAGGCGGCCACCTGGCTAACTTCCGGATAGCCCGTGATACGTGAGTTGGCCCGTATTCCGTTACTTTTCGGTCCGTGATTGAGTAAACTCAGCCGACCCCTATGCCACTAGCCGCAGGCACAGAACTCGGCACGCATGAAATCCTCTCCCTAATAGGCGTCGGGGGAATGGGCGAGGTCTATCAAGCCCACGACAGTAATCTCAGGCGCGACGTAGCCATCAAGGTTCTACCAGAATCCTTCGCACGTGATGCGGATCGGCTCGCCCGTTTTCGACGGGAAGCACAACTCCTCGCATCACTGAATCACCCCAACATCGCCACGATTTACAACATCGAAGATTCCAACGGTACAACCTACCTCGTCATGGAGTTGGTTCCCGGAGAGACGCTGGCGGATCGCATCAAGCGTGATGGTGCCGTGCCAGTCGAAGAATCTCTCACGATCGCAAAACAGATCGCAGAGGCGCTCGAAGCGGCCCACGAGAAAGGCATCATCCACCGTGACCTGAAACCTGCCAACGTGAAATTGACGCCCGAGGGAAAAGTCAAAGTGCTGGATTTCGGATTGGCAAAAGCATTCGCTGGTGACACATCAACGGAAGACATGGGCAACTCTCCAACGCTGAGCATGGCTGCGACGATGCAGGGAGTGATTCTCGGCACTGCCGCATACATGAGTCCCGAGCAGGCCAAGGGCAAAGCGGTGGACAAACGCACTGACATCTTCGCGTTTGGAGCAGTGCTGTATGAACTACTGACCGGGAAGCCAGCATTTCACGGCGACGACGTGACGGACATTCTGGGTGCCGTGTTGAGAATGGAACCCGACTGGAACCGATTACCAGCTGCCGTACCGCAGAAGATTCGCGATCTGTTGCGGCGATGCTTGCAAAAGGACAAGCGTCAGCGTTTCCACGATGCCGCCGACGTTCGGATCGAGATTGAAGAAGCGATTGCGTCACCGAAAGATTCCGGTGCAACGCAGGCCGCTCCAGCTTCGACGAGCAAGTTGCGATGGGCTGTGGCGGCAGGATTGGCAATCATCGCGGTCGTTGGGTCGGGTGGCGTTGTGGCGTGCGACGCGGCCTATTGAGCAAGCACTGCGGCCCCTTGTGCGGCTGGACGTTGACCTCGGACCCGACGTATCGCTCGGCTCCCTTGCCGGGGCTGACGCGATCATTTCGCCTGACGGCACACGGCTCGTCTACGTATCGCAAGGGCGGCTCTTTACGCGCCGGCTCGATCAGCCCACGCCACCGAGCTTGCAGGAACGCAAGGGGCGTATGAGCCTTTCTTCTCCCCGGACGGGCAGTGGGTCGCTTTCTTCACTACAGGAAGGCTGCAAAAGATTTCCGTGGAAGGCGGCTCGGCAATCACCTTGTGCAACGAAACCCAACGGTCGGGGCGGCAGTTGGGGCGAGGATGGCAACATCATCGCTGCGCTCAACCCCACTGGCGGCTTGTCGCGGATTCCTTCCGCCGGAGGTCCGCCAACGCCAGTGACCGACTTACAGACCGGAGAGCAAACCCATCGCTGGCCGCAAATCCTGCCGGGAAGCAAGGCCGTGTTATTCACGGCTAGCCGCAGGAGGCGGCGTACGACACAGGCAACATCGAAGTGATGTCTTTGGCGGATCATCGTAGGAAAATCTTCGTGCGAGGCGGCACATTTGGTCGCTATTTGCCCAGCGGCCACCTCGTTTATGTGAACCGCGGCACACTGTTTGCCGTACCGTTCGACGTGGACCGGCTGGAAGTGCATGGGACGCCTGCCCCGGTGCTCGACCAAATCGGCTACATCGCCGCATACGGTTCGGCACAACTTGATTTCTCCCAAACTGGAACGCTGATTTATCGTAGCGGCGGAGCGGGCGGCGGACTCCTCACTGTTGCGTGGCTGGCCGGCGCGGGGAAAGTGCAGCCGCTGTTAGCCAAGCCGGGCAACTATGGGCGTCCTAGCATGTCGCCTGACGGGCAGCGACTGGCCATCGAGGTGTCGGACGGATCGGGCTCGGACATCTGGCTCTACGACTGGCAACGAGACACGATGACGCGCTTGACCTTCACCGGGAGTGCCAATGGTCCCTTATGGAGCCCGGACGGCCGATACATCGCGTTCCGCACGGTGGGAGAAGGCATGTACGTGACCCGTTCCGACGGAGCGGGCAAGCCGCAACCATTGACCCAGAGCAAGAACCCTCAGCTTCCGTGGTCCTTCGCGCCCGACGGCAAGCGGCTGGCGTTCCACGAGCAGGATTCGAAAACCTCATTCGATCTATGGACCGTGCCACTGGAGAGCGATAGCGCGGGGCTGCGTGGTGGAAAGCCGGAGGTCTTCCTGCAAACCCCGGCGGACGAGCGGTACCCTTCCTTTTCTCCCGACGGACGATGGATGGCCTACGTTTCCGATGAGTCGGGGACCTTGCAAGTTTACGTTCGAGCCTTCCGGATAAGGGCGGGAAGTGGCAAATCTCGAACAGTGGTGGCATGTTCCCGATGTGGTCGAGCAACGGACACGAGGTATTTTTCGAGGCTTTGGATAACCACATCATGGTGGCAGCATATACGGAGAAGGGCGATTCCTTCGTGGCCGACAAACCGCGAGTGTGGTCGGAGAAGCAGATCGGGGGCACCGCCGGCAATAAGAACGTTCGATCTTGCGCCGGACGGCAAACGCATCGCCGCGATAATGCCGTCGAGACAGCGGAAGGACAGAAGGCGCAGAGCCACGTGATCTTCCTCGAAAACTTCTTCGACGAACTGCGCCGCAAGGTCCCGGCGGGCAAGTAACCGCAATCGCGCTTAATCCTGCAAACCTTCAATAAAAACCAGCATTGGGGGCTGGTTTGGGCGGATAGGTTAAGAATTGTCGGCAATCCGGAAATTATCCGGATGGCCAGTTCTGGTCCGACGGAGGGAGTAAGGGCGAAAGGTGCAGGATTTCCTGGACCAGGCGGCCCGCGGTCCGGAAGCGCGGGCCGCGGGATAGGGTGCGGCGATTCGGTTAATCGCGATATTGGAATTCGAGGCGCACGCCGGCAACTTCAATGACGTCGCCGGGTGAAAGCTTCGAGGGGTGCGTGGCCGGCTGGCCGTTGATGCTGGGGATTTTGCCGGCGGCGCCGAGGTAAAAGGAATTGTCTTCGCGCCGATTGATCTGTGCGGCCGTCCAGGGAGCAAACCAGCCACGAAGGCGGATGCTGGCTAGTTCGGATTTTCCGATTACGGTGAGCTGGTCGGTAAGAAGATATTCGGCGTGGCTGGTTTTGCCCTTGCGCACGAAAAGGGTGGGAACCTTACGCCTCGCCGGAGCGATTTGTGATTGCTCGCCTTCCGCGGCGACGCGCTGCAAGAAGTCGGCGCGTTCTTTGGTAGCCAGCATGAAGGTCTCGTCCATCTTGGGAGCGTCCGGCTTAGTGGGAGCTTTCCACATACACAGTCCATCCATTTCGCTGGAATCCTCGACAAAAATGCGGTGCTTGGCGATGGCCACGCAATCGCCGGCTTTGAGCGTGACCATTTTCACGCGCTGACCGTTTACGAACGTGCCATTCATGCTGCCAAAATCCTCGAGCATGAGGCGGCCCTCGATACCCGGAAAGACGCGCGCATGATAATGGGAGACCGCGCGATTATCAATGACCAGGCCGTTGTCGGGGGAGCGACCGATTTTTACGCCTGTGCGGCCCACAAACATTTGTTTTAAGGTGGTGTTTTCGAATTGCAGCACGAGTTTGTGCATTTCAATGGCCCCCTATTGAGATCGAGCTATGGAGCTTGGCCTACCAGTCGTGATGGAACCAGCGATCAAGATTGACCTAACCATTAGATTTGGCCCACCAGGCCACTGAACCACCTTCCGAAAATACGGGCGCCCGACCGGCGGCCTGCGGTGCCAAGGCTGGGGCGGAGGACGACTGCGGTGATGTTGTCCAACCCTCCTGCCTGGCTGGCTAAATCGACAAGACGATCGGCCGCGGTCTGGGCGCAGGCGTGTGCCGCCAGGACGTGAGCGATCTGGGAATCGGAAAGTTCGCGGGTTAATCCATCGGAGCAAAGCAGGACGAGGTCATGATCCATGACCAGCTCTTCGCTGACATCCACCGCAACTTCCGACTCGACACCGATGCCGCGCATGAGGACGTTCCGCAGGCCGCTGGCATCGGCCTGGCGCTCGGTGATTTGCCCGCGGCGTACCTGTTCGGCGACCAGAGAATGGTCCTGGGTAAGCTGCTCGAGGTGCTGGCCGCGAAGCCGGTAAGCGCGGCTATCGCCGACGTGGACCACAGTCATGCGTTCCTGGGTGAAGCGCACGGCGACAACGGTGGCTCCCATGCCGTGTTGGCCAGAGCGGCGGTGCGCAGCGTCATAAACGATGCGATTGGCGAACCGCACGGCGCTGGCGAGACGGTTGGAGGCCGGACTGATGCCGGAAAGTTTTGCACCGACGAATTCGAGCATGGGATCGGCGTCGGCGTCGCGGCAATGGGCCGCGACACAGTTGACGGTGAGACGGCTCGCGACTTCTCCGGCGGAGAGGCCGCCCATGCCGTCGGAGAGGGCGAACAGATGCATCTCGGGCGCGGCGAGGAAGCTGTCTTCGTTATTGTGGCGGACGCGGCCGGTGTCGGTTCGCGCTCCAAACTCGACCGTGCACGCGGGCTGTAAAGTGGCAGTGGCCGCTTTCGCCGCGGGAGCCTCGATGCGCGGGGTGTTAAGCACGAGTTGTGTGAGGTACGGCATGTGGTCTCCCGTGAACTGAAACCGTCATGGAGCAGTCTGGCCGTTTACCAGATGAGGCTTAAAACCTTGCTGAGTGAGGCTTAGGCGTGCGGCCTCGAGGGCTTGCGGATCGGTGTAAGGGCCCACCTGGACATGGTAAGACTGATTCCAGAGACGGCTCTTGCGGACCGACACCGCGTGAAAACCGAGATGCGTGAGGGTTTGGACCGCAGTGTCAGCCCAGGTTGCTTCTTTGAAAGTTCCTACTTCAAAGAATGAAGGAGGAACTTCGATAGTGCTTTTGGGCTTAGCGGCGTTCGGCGCTTCGGCGGCGGCAACCGGAGGCACAACAGCAAGTGCGACTGAGGCCGAGGAATCGAGTGAAGCGTCCGTCAGTTTCTGATCGTTCACGATTTGGATGATGTCCGATGGCGCGGGCGGCGGAACGGGTAATGCCGGATGTGCGCTGGCATCGGGCGCGTGCGCATGCTTCGGTGTAGCTGCAGTAGCCGAGGAATTATTCGAGGCAATTTTACTTTTCTTGCCGTTGGACATAGCCGCTGGTTGGGCCAGCGCGATGTTCTGGGGAACAGAGTTTTCGTTATCGTAAGCTGCGCCGGGGCCGAAGTCGACCGGCCCGCTCGTCACGGCGGATTTTGTCGGGCTGGCGCTCAAATTCGAGACGGCGAACGGCCTCACGAGGTGATTCGCGAGGCTGCCGAGGCTTTGTTCGGAAGAAGCGGCCAGGGGCGCCGAACCACGGACATGGGTTTGGGCCAAGCCAACAGCGATGACGGCGCTCAACAACAGGCAAAGGGCGAGACCTGACGCCACCAGGGAAGCTTGGCCTGCACGCGTTTTCGTAAGCGCCTGCCAATCTTTCCGGCACAGGTTCATGCAGGCTTTTGCTATGGCCGAGGAGACCTGGCGCTGCAAGGTGCGAGCTGTGTGGGAAGTAGTCCCGGCAAACAAAGAACTGCGGGCGCCGACAGCGCGCAGCATGCGAGCGGCTGCAGCACCGGCTGTTTGAATTTGGGGGCCGAGAGAAACGCGCTTCGGGCAGGCAGGGGGAAGATGATGCTCGAGCGCTGCCTCGAGTTCATCGACGGACTGGAAGCGCTCCGCCGGGTCCTTCTGCAAGCATTTCAAGATTACTGATTCGATGTGCGCAGGAAAATCCGGAACGATCGCGCGCGGGGGCTTGGGAAGCTCGCGAACCTGCTTCAAAGCTACGGCGATAGGCGTGTCGCCTGCGAACGCCGGGATTCCCGTGGCCATTTCGTAGAGCACCAGGCCCAGAGCGTAGATGTCCGCGGGCGCCCCGACCGGCTTAAGCTCGACCTGCTCGGGGGCCATGTACGCGGGGGTGCCCGCAATGGTGCCCGTCATCTGGCCATTGCCCTGAGACAGGCGGGCAATACCGAAGTCCATGATTTTTACGTCGCCGCTGGGTTCGACCATGATGTTGGCGGGCTTGAGGTCGCGGTGCACGATGCCGTGAAGGTGGGCTTCGTGAAGGCCGGCGCAAATCTGGCGAGCGATCTGCAGAGATTCGTCGAGCGACAGGCGGCCCAGCCGGCGCAACGTCGAAAGCAAGCTTTCACCCTCGACGAATTCCATGGAGATGTAGGCGGCGCCATTCAAGCGGCTGAATTCATGGATCCGGCAGACGCGCTTGTGGGTCACCTTGCGAGCGAGGCGAACCTCTCTGCGCAAATTTTCCTGCATGGCGGGATCTGCAGCGATGCCGGGCTTGAGAATCTTCAATGCGACGATCTCCTGGGTTTCGAGATCGCGAACCTTGTAGACCATGCCGGTGCCGCCCATGCCCACTTGAGAGAGAACCTCGTAGCGGGAGGGGATGTTGGCGGGAACCCCAGCCCAATTCACCTCGAAAATATCTTCTTTGTCGACGCGGCCGTTGAGGGTGACTTGGCTGAGCCAGGGACAATACAAATCGGCTTCGCCGGAGACGGCTTCGCAGACAGCGCGAGATACGAGTATCTGGCCCGGCGCGGCGTGCTTGGTGATGCCCGCGGCGACGTTCAGAACGTCTGCAAAAACGTCAATGCCTGGGCGTTGGCCCGTACAAGCGTGTATGCCAATTCGGAGGTCGAGCGGGCGTTCGTGCGAAGCGGCGCTATTGGATTCGGCGAGCAGGCGCTGAATTTCAACGGCTGCGCGTACCGCGCCGACCGGACTTGAGAATTCCACCATTACCGAGCCGCCGACCATGCGAATTACCTGGCCATCGTATTGGGTGACGATGCTGCAGGCGAGGTTGCCGGGGTGCGGAGACCCCTCGCGGGCGGCATCGGCACACTTATCGATAAAAACGGTCGAACGGGAATCGAGAAAGAGTGTCGAACCGGCCGCATCGGTGACCAAGACCGTCAAGGTGTTTGTCAGGGGATCAAGCCCCTGAGCTGCGTCGATTCGAACTGTTGGGTCGTCGGTTTCAGTTAGGGTCATCGTTCAACTCTCACGTTGTCTATGCCCAGACTAGAGGTGGGGGATGCGCGTGCCAATGGACGGTCGGTAAGGAGTAACTAGTACGCCCGTACCAGCCGTTTTACGGCGGTTTCAGGGGGCTTGATGGGACTTTGCGGTGCAGCAACTCATGTTACGAGTTGAGGCGCCAGTATCCTTCGTGAGGCTTACGGCGGGCTTCCGGTGGGGTTGCCGCGAGGTTATATGCCGGCAGGAGCGCTAGCCTTCGGCAATCATGGCGCGCTGGCCCAGCGCCGGTGGGTTGGTATATGATGCGGGCCTCGAGGAGAAAAATGATTAAACAAAAGATCTTTATGCTTTTGATTGTTCTTGTGGTTTTTGCAGCGGCGGGCGCTTGGGCTCAAACCGATAATTCCAGCCCTACAAAGGTGACCGGGAAATCGAAGTCGACAGCTTCGGGTACTGAATATTGGGATATCACGGTGGGAACCGGAGCGGTGGCTACGCCGGGGAAATCCGTAACGGTCCATTACACGGGGTGGCTTACGAACGGCAAAAAGTTTGATAGCTCCGTCGATCGTGGCCAGCCGTTTGTGTTTGCGCTGGGAGGCGGGCAGGTGATCAAAGGCTGGGATGAAGGAGTTGCCGGAATGAAAGTGGGAGGGAAGCGGCAGCTAAAGGTCCCGCCCGCGGCAGGCTACGGGGCACAGGGCGCCGGCGGAGTGATACCGCCCAACGCGACGCTGATTTTTGACGTGGAGTTACTCGGGGTAGCCAATAAGAAGTAGCTGCGATTTCCGTGGTGGAAACCCGAACACAAAGTTATAAGCACCGCTTTGCGGTGTCAGCCCGATTTACTGCACGCGATTTACTGTACCAGCTGGCCTTGCTGGGCGGTGCTGAAAGCGGGGACCACGCCCACTACGGATGCTGGGGCCAGCGGCGGTGCGGACGCGTAGGCACTGAACTGCGCGTCTCCATCCAACAGTTTCGGTAGAGCGTCCACGTAACGCTCGAGGTGGGGAAGCAGAAACTTCCAATAGTGAAACTGATACATTTCCGAAACCGCTACAGGGACGGAAGTGTGTTCAAGGGCGATGCGATAAGCGGCGATCATGACTCCGGTACGGTCGGCTCCCCGAAGGCAATGAACAAATATTTTGGTTTGAGGATTGGCGCGCAGGAGATCGAGGAATTGGGCTAATTGCGCGTTGGTCGGCTGGCCCTCACCATTCCAGGGAATACCGACATATTTCATTCCCAGCGATTCGACCTGGGGCTTTTCGCGGCTGGTTTCCGCGGGCTCGTCGCGCAGATTGACGATAATCGCTATGCCCATCTTCTGGAGGGTTGCGAACCCTTTGGCGTTAGGTTGCCCACCGCGGTAGAGCATTTCCGTAACGCGTCCGAAATTCGGAAGGCCGTCTGGTTTCAAGACAGGGTTGGCCGAGACGAACGTCGGAGGAGTGGGGGCTGTCGCTTGGCTCCAGGAACGCGGCGCGCAGCCTAAGACCAGCGCGACGGCGAATACGCCGGCAAGAGGCATTTTCAAAAACCTTAACTGCGGCATTCTTCACCCCCCAGACGCAGGTTAAATCCCACATGCGTAAATCGTGCGACGGCGTGCCGTCACGGCCCCATATGATTGGATGCCCTTAGCCGCAGTGGAGGTTCTCTCGTATCGGATTCTTTGCACATATATAACACTTGTAGAATCAGTTGTCTATGAGCATCTTGTCTATGTATCGGGCACCGGACGTAGAAGCGCAGGGCCCGAAGAACTGCACGGGCGACCCTCAGGGGTCTCGGTTCGGCCAAGGCTCGCCCAAGCCTGCAATTTTACTTACCACCGGGTGCTGGTACCAAAGCGGTTTCGATTCATACATAAAGAAGGAGCGGATGCTGGCGCATCCGCTCCGCGGATTAGCCGAAAGTAACACTGGAGATGCGAGTTTCTAGCTCTCCACCACAAGCTGCTTCATCATCCAGTCGGGAAAAACCGGAGCACGCATGGCGCGCGGGCCGCCAGCATTCGAGGCCTGGTTATGGCCAGTGCCTTCGACCATGTCGCGCTTGGAGTTAACAGCCGCCTGGTAGAGCTTGTAGGCGCCCGCCGGGTCCATGACGCGGTCGTCTTTGCTGTAGCCGATGAGCATTGGGCAGGTGATCTTGTCGGCACGACCTTCGAGTGTGTAGTCCTGAAGCTTCTTGCGGGCATCGGCCAAGTCCTTGGCGCCGATGATCCAGCGGACCCGCTCCTGAATGGAGGGCAGATAGTCGAACAGGTCTTTGCCCAGATCGTAAGAACCGCTGCTCATGCAGCCAGCCTTGATTCTCTTTTCGCCGCTAGCTGCGCGGGGCACGCCGTAGCCGCCCATGCTGATGCCTTCCATGCCGACGTGGTTGATGTCGATGTCGGGGCGGGTGGCCAGATAATCGATCATAGCTTTGACGACGCGGTCGGTGTCGGGAGGCAGGTGGAGGTCCCTGAGCCGCAAAGCGCCGCCCTGGCCGGGAAAGTCCACGGCCAAAAAGGCCATGCCACGCGCGACGTAGGCTCCGCCGCCCATGATGGTGGCTTCGGCCATGGTATCCGCGCCTTGAAAAGGAATAACCACAGGGAACTTCTTGCCGGCGGCGCCACCGCCGGGTTTTCTGAAGTAGCCGTCGAGCATGGTGCCTTCGAAATTGACTTGCACGCGCTCGAAGGGAGCACGCGCGATCTTGGGGTCCCAAGCCTTATCAAACATTAGGCGGGCTTTCTTATATGTGGGAAGCATGCGCGGTTCGGTAACGGGCTGCGGCCAAGCGGCCTCGCGATAGAAGTTCGCGGCGCGGGTGTAATATTCGTTCGCGGTGACGTTGAGGCCCTGGGAGGCAAACTTTTCCGCCGTCTGCTCGTTGCGTTCGGCGATGCGCGTGTGCTCGGCGATCCAGGATTCGAGGTCGTAGGGCTTCAGGCGCTGAGCGATTTCGAGCGCCTCCGGGTCACTGGTGTAGATGGAGGCAGTAAGGCGAAGCTCAAGCTGTCCGCCTCCAGGCAATCCCTTTCCCGGGAAAAGTTCTTCCTCGGCCCGGCCGCCGACCACTCCCATCTTTCCAGCTTCAGCGCTGGCATCCTGGGCGAAAGCATTCGCCGCCATGAGCCTGGAAAAAGCCGGGAGTCCGGCGGAAGCCAAACCCAATTTAACCAAAGACCTGCGACTCAAATCCGATGACGATGCCATAGCTTCCTCCTAGTTTTTGGCTGCGCCGCGAGATGACCCGAATACTTCACCGGGCAGGAGATGTGCGACCGCCCCCTACGCTTGGTGATAGGCCATTCTTCTCTCCTTGTCAATCCCATTGCGTACCGGTGTTTATATCAGATTGTTCCCAGTTTGCCCCCAGTATATTGCAGATATCACATCAGGTCGGAACTGGCCCAGGCCGGCCTTAAGGTCCGGGCTCACCAGGTCCGGAAGGCCGAAACATTTGCCGGGTATCCTCCTGACAACCTTCCCGTGCTAGCCTACAATTCACATCTGCACGTTACGTTATGCTGGGCGTTATGCTGGGGGCATGCCATGCTTTCGATTCGTTCGGCCACTAAAGAGGACGCTGCGCTACTCACCGCGCTGATCCACGAACTTGCGGACTACGACCGGCTGGGTCATGAAGCCGGGGTAACCGAAGAAGATATTCTTCGCGACGGGTTTGGTCCTGGCGCAAAATTTCGCGCCGTGATTGCGGAATCGGACGGGAACGTCGCGGGCTACGCGGTATTTTTCGAATTTTATTCCACCTTCCAGGGGCGCGCGGGGTTGTTTCTCGACGATATTTTCGTCCGCCCGCAGTTTCGCAAACAGGGCGTAGGGAAGGCGCTGGTGGCGCATGTGGCGGGAATTGCGTGGAAGGAAGAATACTTCAGCATGCGCTGGGAGGTGCTGGAGTGGAACACCCCGGCGATCGATTTCTACCGCAAGCTAGGCGCGGTGTTTCTGGATGAGTGGAAGGCGGCCTGCTTGATTGGCGATGCCCTGCAGGCGGTAGCGGAAGCGGGTTCATAGGCATTTGGCGCGGTGCAGACGCTTTCGGGCAAACTGGAGCATAGTTGATGAGACGGGCACTGATCACCGGAATTACCGGACAAGACGGCTCCTACATGGCCGAGCTTTTGCTTTCCAAGGGATACGAGGTTCACGGAATCATACGGCGAGCGAGCTCGATCAACACGCAGCGCATCGACCACATCTATCAGGACCCCAACAATCCGGACGCGCGGCTGTTTCTCCACTACGGAGACCTGGCGAGCACCGAATGGATGATGGACGTGATTTACCGGCTGGCCCCCGATGAGATTTACCACCTGGCGGCGCAAAGCCACGTGCAGGTGAGCTTCCAGATACCTGAATATACCGGAGACATCACGGGAATCGCGACGACGCGAATCCTCGAAGCCATGCGCCGCAGCGCGCGTGAAGGCGCGTTTTTACCAGGCCTCGAGCTCGGAGATGTTTGGGGCGGCCCCGGCCCCGCAGAGCGAGTCGACGCCCTTTATTCCGCGCAGCCCTTACGCGGCCGCGAAGGTCAATGCCTACTGGATGACGCGAATTTACCGCGAGGGCTACGGACTATTTTGCTGCAATGGGATTTTGTTCAACCACGAGAGTCCGCGGCGGGGCGAGACGTTTGTCACCCGCAAGATCACCCAAGCTGTGGCCCGCATCGCAGCGGGCCGGCAGGAACGTTTGTATCTGGGAAACCTGGATGCAGTGCGTGACTGGGGTTATGCGCCGGAATACGTGGAAGCGATGTGGACCATCCTGCAGCAGGCCGAGCCGGCGGACTTCGTGATCGGCACTGGAGAGGCTCATTCGGTCCGCGAATTTGTAATCGAAGCGTTCCGGTACGCCGGCCTGGAGTGGTCCAAGTATGTGAAGGTAGCGGAACGATATCTTCGTCCGTTGGAAGTGCAATATCTGGTGGCCGATACGCGCAAGGCGCGCGAGCAATTGCGCTGGGAGCCGCGGGTGACATTTGCGGAATTAGTGGCGATCATGGTGGACGCGGACATGGAAAGCATGGGGCTCGAGCCTCCCGGGGAAGGGAAGCGAATTCTCGAGGCGCGGCTCGGACACTGGCATCAGTGGCGGAATTCGGTGACGAAGGCCGTGCAGGCGGTGACGGGACGCGCGTCCCAGTGAAGAAAAATTGCTGAAGGGATAGTGCTGAGGGAATAGGGCGCATGAGCTTCTGGTCCGACAGGCGCGTGGTGGTCACGGGCGGTGCAGGATTCCTCGGGCGCTTTGTGGTTCAGAAGTTGCGCGAGCAAAACAGCCGGCACGTCTTTGTGCCGCGAAGCGAAGAATACGATCTTCGCGAGAAAGAAGATGTGGACCGACTGTTCGATGCGGCCCGGCCGCAGGTGATCATCCACCTGGCGGCCGTGGTGGGCGGCATCGGAGCGAATCGCATGCATCCGGGCCGCTTCTTTTACGACAATGCGATGATGGGCCTGCAAATGATCGAGGGGGCGAGGCGCCACGGGTTGGAGAAGTTCGTATGCGTCGGAACGGTGTGCTCGTATCCGAAATTCACGCCAGTGCCTTTTCAGGAAGAGGACATTTGGAACGGATATCCGGAGGAAACCAACGCGCCTTACGGACTGGCTAAGAAGATGCTGCTGGTGCAACTAGAGGCCTACCGGCAGGAGTACGGGTTTCGAGGCATCTATTTGATTCCGGTAAATCTTTACGGGCCGCGCGACAATTTCGATTTGGAAACCAGCCACGTGATTCCGGCGCTGATTCGCAAATGTGTCGAAGCCAAGCGCGCCGGCGCGCCGCAATTGGTGGTCTGGGGAACGGGCCAAGCGACGCGCGAGTTTCTTTATGTAGAAGATGCCGCCGAGGCCATCGTATTGGCGGCAGAAAAATACGAGGAAGTGGGGCCGATGAATCTGGGATCGGGCCAGGAGGTCAGCATTCGGGATTTGGTTGAAATGATCCAAGCCATGACGGGTTATGCCGGCGAAGTGATCTGGGACCAGACCAAGCCGGATGGGCAGCCGCGTCGTTCGCTAGATACCAGCAAGGCCAGCGATTTTTTGGGATGGCGGGCGAGGGTGCCGCTGCGCGAGGGATTGCGGCGCACGATCGAATGGTACGTTGAGAAAGATTTGAAGCAGACTGGCGCAGCGATCGGTTGAAGCAGCGGTTGAAGCTACGGCTATGAAGCACAGGAAGCAACGGGCATCACCCTGGCCGGATCGCCTGGAATTAAAAAGGTTTTGGTACTGGCTCCTTCGCTCAAGTCTATCGGAGGAATGCAAAGCTATACCAGGACGCTGGCCTCCGCACTCGAAGAAATCCTGGGCGCCGGATGCGTGCGATTGGTTACGGTCGGCGGCGAGCCCCAAATTCAGCGGGATGGCCGCGTAGCATTAGAGAGTTCCGTAAAGCTGCGGTTTGCTGTTCACGCGTTCACCACCGCGATTGTTTGGCGTCCCGAGTTGGTGATTGCCGCGCATATCGGCGTCGCCCCCCTGGCTCAAGGGATTGAGAAGTACACGAAGGTTCCCTACTGGCTGGTTTTGCATGGCATTGAGGTATGGGGCAAGTTGCCGCCGGCGAAGAGACGCGCTCTCCGTGACGCCGCGCGGTATGTGGCGCTTACCCGCTTTACGCTCGATGCCACCATCGTACGTCACGCACTGGGGAAGCCCGCAGCAGTGCTGCTTCCGCCGCCGCTCGAAGTTTGTGCGCGATCCCGCCTCCGGTAGTTCCGGTGCTTCCCATACGGCCGCCCTGGTGGTTCTTACGGTCGGTCGGCTTGCCGCGGCCGAGCGGTACAAAGGCCATGACATTATGCTCGAAGCATGGCCGGCGGTGCTGCGGCGCGTGCCTGGCGCGGAATATTGGATCGTTGGCGATGGCGACGACAGAAAGCGTCTGGAGTCACGCGCGCGAGAGCTGGGCATTGCGGGGTCAGTGCGGTTTACGGGCGCTCTTTCCGGCGACCAGCTAAGCGAAGCCTATGAGCGCTGCAGTATTTTCGCCATGCCTGCGCGGACTGAACTGAAGGGCGATGCGCCACAGGGTGAAGGATTTGGCATCGTCTTCCTCGAAGCCATGGCGCACGGGAAGCCCGTGGTGGGGCCCCGGAACGGCGCACCCGCGGAGTTTATTCGCTCAGACGAACATGGCCTGCTTGTCGATCCATCCAACCGCGCGGAAATTGCGCAAGCGCTAATCGGGCTGCTTGGAGATCCAGAGCGATGCCGGCGCATGGGCGAGAATGCCAGGGAGTGGGTAGCGCGAGAGTTTACGCGCGCGAACTTTGTCGTGCGCCTACGGCGGCGCTACTACAAGAGATCAATCATGTGGGGACGGGCTGCTAACGATGTCGGGTCTTTGTTCGACTGTGCATCAACGTATCTCGTACCTTTAGAGGTGCTTTGACGTTACTGATTTCAAGTCAGCGCGACGTTAGCTGGCGATGTTTATCATAAGTTACGCCAGAAGTATTGGAAGCGGTAGCAAATAACGCTGCAGATGCGCACGATTATCTGATCGGTCAGTTTCTGGAGAGGGGATGTCAATAAAAAGACCTCTCCTGCGACTGGAGAGCGTGTTGCCGTCCAGCCCGAGTCATGTGGTGCTGAATACTAACGGTCGGTTCAACGGGATTCTGGGACTGGGAGACCAGCTCTGGTTTTTCCGGGGAGATCAGATTGTAAGAAGTATCGTTTTGGTTCTAGGCTTCGATGTTGATGCAATACGTAGAAGCGCATTGCATATCAATAGAGCTCGAAACGACGCTGCCCATAGAGATGCGTCGCATACAACAGTGATCAGTGTAAGGAGCGTAAGGGACACTCTCCGGGAGAGCCTCAAGACACTGTCCCCTCAGCATAAACAGAATGTCGATCCGTCGGCACCATGAAACGACCAAGTGACTCCAGATTGCATGCGCTACCGTTCGAACAGGAGGCCTTGCCGGCCTTGGATGTCTGGACTGGAACTACGCCGAATGGCATGAAGGCCGAGTATCGTTACCATCAGTCTAAAGCCGGGGCCTGGGCTTCACGGAAGGTAGGAGACTTCCTGGATACTTTGAAACGTGTTTCTCACGGTCTGTCCCGCAAACAAGTAGAAGCGTTGTTCGCAAAATCATGAAGAATAGTCCGATCAAGAAAGTAGGCGAAAGGGTCTTACAACACTTCGGAGTGTAAGGCCCCGGAACAACCCGCCGTTAGGGCGCGATCTCATGCGCCGGAGTCGCAAATTCCTCAGCCGGAAGCTGACCGGGGTAACCGGCAGGGTCGTGCTTTTCCTCTGCTATAACCCTGCTGCTCCTATCACCTCTCCAATCACGGCACCTGCTGGTGTGCCAACGCCTCCGCTTTGTCCCACCACGTCACCGGCGAGTGTCACAGGAACCCTAACCGAAGCCAATGTCATCGCCCTTCCGGGTCAGGGAATAGACCCTGGAGCGGCTGGACTAGCGGAGATGATTAAGGCAATCAAGAATGGTGCGCCTACGTTAACGTGCACTCCGTCCTCCATCCGTCTGGTGAAATAAGAGGTCGCCTTGACGGACGCAACCCCAGGGTAGACGAAGGAACACAACCACGACGAAGGCGAAGGACACGACCACGGCGGACACGAGGGCCACTGAGGCCAGGCCGATCCTACGGTAGGAATCCCGACTGTACTTTTGAAGCGGATCGGATAGAGAGAATCCCGACATCCGGAGAATTAGCTTGACAGGAATTAAGTGCATGATGTATAGCCGCCACAGTTTTCCTACCGCCAAACAGCGTGGTTCGGAGGGCCTGCGTATGAGTACCGGCGACGCGATCTCTCAACAATTGGTAGGAGTGTGCCGAAGGAAAATATTTTCGACCACAGCTGTGGTGCTCGGACTGCTCGTGGTCGGTCTGCCGGGTTTCGCGCAATTGAATTTAGGTCGCATTTTGGGAGGCGTTACGGACCAGAGTGGCGGTGCTGTCGCAGGTGCCACAGTGACTGTCATTGACGAAGGCCGAGGCCTTTCGCGGGCGTTGGTTTCCGATGGCGCTGGAGAATACGCTGCGCCGAGCTTGACACCCGGCATGTATACCGTGCGAGCGGAGGCCCCCGGATTTCAGGCGGCGGAGCATAGGGGCATCTCGGTAGGAGTGGGTGAGGACATTCGGGTCGATCTTACGCTGCAGCCCGGTGCGCAAACGCAGACCATCACCGTGACCGAGGGGTCCCCGATGGTGAACACCACAAACGCCCAGCTGGGTGGGACGCTAGATACCCGGGTGGTGGACGAGATTCCGGTGAACGGGCGGAATTTCCTATACTTGGTACAGTATAAACCCGGCGTGCTCATGAAACAAACTGGTGGGCAAAATGTCTTCACGATTGGCGGTTCTGGTATCGACGACACAAATTTCCTGTTAGACGGAATAAGCGACTTCAATCTCTTTGGCGGTCCCGGAAACATCGTTGGCGGCACGCAACTCGGTGCCGATGATGCGACCATCCTGCCCTTAGACTCGATTCAAGAGATGAATATAGTTATGAATCCCAAGGCCGAGTATGGCGATAGGTTCGGCGGCGATATCAATGTGGGGCTGAAGTCGGGCACCAACAACCTGCACGGGACCGCCTACGCTTTCGGCCGTGATACATCTTTGAATGCCAAGAACCCGTTCCTGCCGCCGACGTTACCGAAGGCCCCGATGGCCATGGAGCAGTTCGGGGCGAGCCTCGGCGGACCGATCAAGAAGAACAAGCTGTTTTATTTTATGAACTACGAGGGTCAGCGCTACTCCGTAGGAAGCCCGAAGATTGCACAGGAGCCGACCACGGCTAGTGGTGCAGGGGCCGGCAGCAGCATTCCGGACGCCGTCTTTGACATTCTTCACAATGGCGCGAACACTACGAGGATACCGAGTGCACTCAGCCTGAACCTGGCAGGGTGTCAAGGATTGGTGCCGGCCGGGTCGGTGACGTCTGCGGGCATTCTGTCGGCCGCGCAGGTCGCCGTGCTCAAGTCGGAAACGGCGGCGCAGTTGGCCGCCGGCTGCAACGCGGCCAACGGGATATTTGGGAACTCCGGACCCAGCCTGAACGAGGTGCAAGATCTGATCGGTACGGGTGGCTCCGACAACGCGATCGTCAAGATTGATTATCACCTCAGCGACCACCACGCGATCAACGGCGAATGGTTTACTGGCGGCGGCACCCAAGTCGTTACCGCAAGCGTCCCACAGCCGTACTGGGCGACCATCAACTATACGTGGGTTAATATGGGCAGAGCGGTCTGGATCTGGACGCCGAACTCCGCTTGGGTCAATGAAGTCAGGATTGGGTATGAATACCTGAAAGCCCCCATATATGCCCCGGAGTGCGCCACTCCGAGCCAGGCTCCAAACTATACAGCCTTGGGCTTAGTTACAGGTGCGCAACCGTGTGATCCGACCAACCCCGTAAACGGCGGATTTCCGAATACCACGATCACTGGCATTACGGCATTGGGGTTCGGTGGTTTTACCAGTGATCGCACGAACCAATACTACACGTTCCTCGATAACGTTTCGTACACGCGCGGCAAGCACTTATTCAAGTTCGGCGGTCTGTTCCGTCCTATAATGTTTGATGGGGACGCACTCAGAAATAACCGGGGGGCCCTGACTTTCGGGACGGTAGCAGCTTGGACCTCTAGCACGACGTTGCCTGGTTGCGGTGTCTCTGCCCCTTGTGCCGGGGCCACGGCCCTGGAGGACGTATTGGCTGGGGTACCGAGCACCGGCACCATTCTTTTGGGGAACTTGCTACGGCACACCAAACAGCAGTCGTATGCCGCATATATGCAGGACGACTGGCGGGTCGTGAAGAGAGTGACGCTGAATCTTGGGCTCCGCTACGAGTATACTTCAGCCCTCATGGACAAGGACACGCTGCTTGGCAACTTTGATCCGAATTCCACGTCCTCTTCAGGGCTTATACAACAGACGGGCAGCCAGGGCGTGTACCGTCCCTATCCCTACGCCTTCGCGCCGCGGTTTGGTTTCGCTTGGGATGTCTTTGGCACGGGAAGGACCGTGCTCCGGGGAGGAATCGGCATCCTTTACACGTCTACGCCTGTCCTGAGACAGCTAATGGCGGGAGCAGGAGGGGCAGGGGTAATCAACGCCATACCCACGGGGTTCACATTTTACAACGCCAATGGCAATAAGTTCGCCGGGCCGGGTACCATTCAGACAGGCAACGTCTCCCTGTCGGCGGCTCAACTCCCCTGGGCTATTAACACGCCCATCTTCAACGTCGCTCCCAGCGCGCTGACATGCGGCAACGGCATCGCTCCAATCAATCCAGTTGCAGGAGCTCCCTCGGTGAACCCCGCACCCTGCCAGCTCGCCGCGGTCGACCCCAATTGGTTAATGGATGAGGGCATCCCCCGGAACCTGGGGGTGCAGCATGCTTTTACGAATAGCCTTTCCGTAGACATTGAATACGTTGGTCTGCATGCTCCAACAGTTATGGCCTTTGGCAACGAGAACGCGCCGACCCCCGGCGCCAAAAACAGCAACAGCAATGGTTTCCTCGAACAAGCAAGACGGCCGTACTATAGCCAGTACCCGTTTCTTTCGGATATAAATTTTCAATCGAACTTCAACTATTCCAACTACAACGCCCTGCAAGCGGCTCTGACGCAGCGAATCTCGCACGGGCTGAATTTCTCGCTGGGTTACACATGGTCGCATAACCTAGACTCTGGCAGTGGCGCAACAATGATCCCCGACAACCCGCGCGCGGACTATGGTAACTCCAGCAACGATGCTCGCCATGTCCTCACCTTGACGATTACCTATCAAATTCCTGATCTCAAATCGCCGGCCCAGCTGTTGCAAGGCTGGCAGGTGAATAGCTCAGTACTTATGCAGTCTGCAAATCCAATTAATGCCGTCGATACCTCGAACGACATCAGTGGGACTGGGGTGTTACTAGATCGTTGGACCTTTGTTGGGAAGCCTAGCGACTTCAAGATCGGCTACGCTGGGCCGGCTCCGTGTTGGGGAGTCACGGGAAGCAGCTTCTCGAAGGCCGCGAATTGTACACCCGTGCCGAACGTCGCGAGCATGCCGGCATTATGCCAAAGCGCAGCTGCTGCCGAGCCGGTGAACCCGAACCTGCCGCCGGGCACACCGAACGCCACAGGAACCGCGGCTCTGGCCGCCTATGGCTGCTACATGATGGGCAATTCGGTCATCGTACCCCCGGCGCAAGGAACCTACGGCACAATGGGCCGAGACGTGCTCTCGGCCCCTGCCTTCCGCAAGTGGGACATGTCGGTGACCAAGAACTGGAAGTTCAAGGAACGCTATACGGCGCAGTTCCGGGCCGAGTTTTTTAATGTGCTCAACCATGTCCTATACGCTCCTCCCAGCGCCAATCTTGCCGCGCCGGCCTCGTTTGGCGCATCTCTGGCAACACCTGATTCGGGCAGCAATCCTGTACTCGGTCCTGGCCCACGAAAGATTCAGTTGGGATTGAAGATCATCTTTTAGCCGCGCTACCGAATTGCGAGTTGAAGCAAAGACCGGGATCTTATGAATGAGGGTGGAAATGCGAAATGATCTTAGGGTCGCAATGAAGGCCCTGATAGCAGCACTGACCTTCTCCTGGCTGGCCCTCGCTCAAAACGCTCGGCCACAACAGTCAGGGTCTCTTGCCTCGTCCCCTGCTCCACATCGTGATCTCTCTGGAACCTGGGAGCCTGCCAATGGGCCAGGTGCGGGGATCCAGGCAAACGGAGTGCAGGCCATGCCAAACGATGGCAAGCCGGAGCATGAGCTGCCGTACACTCCCTATGGACTGCAGGTCTACAAATCCCACCACGCACTCGAGGGCGCGGATGCCGTGCTACCAGGATTTTACGATGATCCGAGAGACAAGTGTGAGCCGATGGGCTTTCCTCGAGCGAATTTCTACAATCTCAGGGAGACACAGATACTGCAGAATGAATACAAGGTTGTCATTCTGTATCAGTACGCGACGACGTGGCGGGTCATCTGGACGGATGGTCGCCCACTCCCGCAAAACATAGAGGGAGGAGTGAAGACCGGTAATGAACTGAAGGAGTCGCGTTTCTATGGATATTCAGTCGGTAAGTGGGCAGACGATACGACGCTGGTGGTGGATACGGTTGGAATGATGGGAGAAGATAAGGTGTGGCTGGACACCGCGGGTCGTCCCATCAGCGACCAGCTGCACGTCACGGAGACATTGCATCGAGTCAACCATGATCGGCTCGAATGGAGCGTGACCATCGACGATCCCAAGATGTATACGAAACCGTGGGTCGCGATGAACAAGTTTCCGATGAAATTGGAAGATCCTCACAGAGATGTAATGGAGCAGTACTGTTCACCTTCTGAGATGGAAAATTACAATAAGCTATTTGCCAATCCATCCAGCGGCGCCGGGACCCAGGCCCCAAAACGATAGAACGGAGGTAGGTGCAATGAAGAGAAGCACGCCTATTTTGGTACTGTCAGTAGTCCTTGGAACTCTCTCCGTTCCGCTTTTCGCACACCACGGAGCCGCGGCCTTCGATGCCGCTAGAAAACTTACTCTCAAGGGAACGGTCACGGAGTGGCTATGGTCAAATCCCCACTGCCTCCTTCAGTTCGACGTAACCGGTGACGACGATAAGGTGGTGCACTGGATCGGCGAGACCCAGAATCCGGTCACCATGGTAAATGGGGGATGGAGTAAGTTCTCCTTCAAGCGTGGGGACAAGGTTACAGTCACTCTGCAGCCTGTCAAGAGCAACACGCACGCCGGCCGGATCATGACTGTGGTCCTGCCGAATGGCGAGACCCTGAATGCCTCTGGGGGATTGGGGTCGTATAAATAGGAATAACCGATTGGCGGGATTTGTTAAATTGATTGGCCGGTTTATTTATGAAATGGCTGCGTTCCCCGCTGGCGCGCACGAGGAAACCTTTTCTCGAAGTCTTTGGGCACCTGGAGTCCAAGTCTCTGACCAACCATTTCCTTAAGTCTGTCTTTAAAATGACTGTGCCGTTGCGACATCCTGAGATTACCGAAGCTGAGCGCTAGATACCCGTTGGAGTAGACAGATAGAAGGCTACTTCACGGAGGATTCAGCCGGTTCCTGGCATTGGACCACCCCTTGCGGTTCCGCCCGTCGCTCGGACCATCAAAAGCGTACTTTTCTGCCGGCGGAAAGCCAATAGCTACGCAGCGCTGCGTGTACCATCGATCCCAAAGCGGATCGCGGACGATATCATTTCCAGTCTGGATCCGATCCCCAGGACAGATGACTATCCAATGATTCGGTATTGATCTGCACCTCACTGCGTCAGTGTAGGGTGGAATCTAACCGATTCAACGGGCACTGTCGAGCACGAGGCGGGTTTCAATGCTTCACCTGATTTAGTGGCTGGTGCTCATTCACTCTGGAGTATTTGCGGGCGTGACCACGTATTGTGTTTGTCTTGGAAACTGCCTTTACCTGCAGCCGTTGATACGACTTCGCCGCTAAGATATTCAAAGGCACCTTCAACATATGTGAAAGCAATGCACCTTCGAGTGCCAATCAAAAAGGCAACCGCCTTTCGTCCTGTGCGGGTTGGTATATTTCTCACTTCGCTGATTTTTCCATAGATATTTACTTTCATTAGCAATTCTCCGTGATTAAGTTTTACGTTTGGATCTAAATTAAATTCATTGCTGTCAGCGATGGCGCGTGTCATCGTGAATGGGGGGGACGACCCATGTTACGAACCGCCTTCGCATGCACAATAGGACTGTTCGCTATCGGCTCAGCACGAGCGCAGTCCGCGCTGGGAGTTCCTGGCGACGTGAAGAACTTTGTTACGCAATACGTAGCGGCGACGAACGCCAAGGACATTGCGCGGCTGCGGTTATTTCTTTACCCGAAATCACTTGCGTGCATCACCCCCGAGAATAAGGACTACTACGACGCAATGGCAGGTCATATAGGAGAACTGATTCCGCCGAATTACAAGTTCTCGGCGATGCCGGTGAACGAAGGCAATCTGAAGGCGCTCGAAAGCATGGGCCAGCGCTGGACGGTGAAGCCCGCGCAGGAACTGCACATCGATTATCAGCAGGGCGACGATGTGGGAGGTTACGTCGTGTACCTGATCCACGAGAACGGGCGCTGGTTCTATGATCTTCCGTGCGCGACGGATGCCGCAATAAAACAGTATCGCGACAATGCGGCTGCTAACGAAGCAGCTCTCGCGCACTATAAGGTCCTTGCATCAGAAATCAAGGAACCGCTGCGGTCGGAACTCCTGGGCTTGCTTCGAGCGCACAAAACCGGCACCGCCACCGACCGTTACCATCAAGCGACCGGACAGGACTACAAGACTTCAATGTACGTGATTAATGCGCTGAAAACGGAAGCGCGTTTTTAAATGGGACAACGCAAATGAGGGTTCCCTCTAATTTGTCACAGGCGCATACAGAAGTGAAGAAGGACCCCGGCGGGTAAGGCCGCGAGAATACCGCTGGTCGTCAACTAGTACACCTTTCCGTCGCTTTTCCTATGTTTCCGTTATAGCTCCGGGCAAAATAATTGTGACAGATTCTTTATTCGTCGGCATCTGATCCACAATTTCGGTCTAAAAACCGCTTGATCGAGGCAATGCCGGGCGTATTGGGTAGGTCTCGAAACTAGAGAGAGAAGCCCGGTCTATTCCATCGGAAGCCTAGAACCTAGGCATTGTCGGCGGGGCAGCTCAAGGCGGCGTCAACACTAGTATTGCACTTTCTCGACTCAAGGCCACTTTGTGGGATTTATAGCCTCGCTCCGGCTTCGGATGACACTTAGGCCACCTTGTCTATTTCAATCGTTCCTACGCCCCGAGGGCCCGTTTGAGTCGGGGTTTTTCGTAGATTCTGAACGGATGCTGCCTTCATCCTGACCTCCCTGCTGAATCAAGCGGAAGCCTGCTTTTTGCGCTGCTTTTCGCCGGGATAATAGGGTCCGGGCTCGAGAGGGACCTGAGGACGAATCTTAAAGGAAGATTCCGAACATCCCCGCTCCATAGTCAAAAAGCTGCCCCAGTCTGCCCGGAATAACCTCTTCCTGGGCCGCCTTCCTTATCTTCAGATGATGGAGTGCTGCGAATTCGTAGATGTTCATTGATTTTGCCTCCTTCAAGTGGCTAGCTGGGCTGACCCCAAGCCCCAGGTCAGTTTCTGAGATTTCTCAGCTGGCTGGCGTTTGGCGAGATCGGTCAGATCTCGGAACCGCGGAGATAAACTAGGTATTACCAAGGCAGGCGTCCAGAATCACCTTAAGTTAATTGCCCATAAGTTGAACCTTGGAAGCAACAAGGCCCCTGCTCTGACAGCACATTATGTCGCGCGGATCAAAGATCTCGAATATGCTGCCTTAAGCCTACATACTAGCCAAAAAGCATAGTACTTCAAAACCTGGTCCTTCAAAGCATACTCCTCCAAAGCATACCTATCCGAAAGAGTGATTGCGGTCAGAGAAGCTCCCACCCTAGATTTCACCTGTCACCTAAGTCGGCGGCACCTTAGCCTTTGCATTTCTTTGCGGATGAGAAAACAGAGAGCGCGTGGCTAGGCTAGGGGCTGATAGCTTTCAGAATAGGTTTGCAAGTGTCGCGGGCGGACACAAGCCTGAGTCGTACATAAGTTCAGTACGAATTTCGTATCAACAGGAGAAACACAATGTCGGCAAGAAGCGGTAAAGCGAATACCACATTGAAGTCGAAGCTAGGTCGTGACGCCGTGCGGTTGACGGCCGAGCTTAAACAATACATCGAAAGCTCGAAGCGCTCTGCCTCCCTCTTCCGTTGAGAAGTTTGCAAGCGGCTCAATGGGATCAGCGCCGCCTACGGAAACGGCCAATTCGCCAACCTTATGGAGAATCTACGAGAAAAGGTGGGCATGGCCAAAATAACCGGTATGACTGTCTCCGTAATTATCGGTAAGCTGTCAAGTTGTTCCCGCAGCCTGTGATTAAGGCAATGCTCGAACAGAATCTGCTCCCAAACAAAAGGAAGGTGCTCGAAGGAGCAGAAAATGACCCAGACATCGTAAACGAATTGAACGCCATCCGCAGCATGAAACCGGCAGATGCAGTTATATGTCGAAGTCGGTTGTCACTCGTGTCAGGGGTGCCGCTGCTCGCATCAAGCCGCCAGCAATAAACAAGGATAAGAGAATCGCTGATTCGGTGTGCGGTAAATTCCGCACCTTGCTCCCGCCTGGGGATCCTCTCTACAAGAAGCCAAAAGAATCGCCAACGCAGGAAGAATTGAAAGATGAAGCGTGGACCCTATTCAATGCCTGTAAGCAAGCACTCGCCAGGTGCAACGCGTTCGATTACCTCAAAATCCCGACCAAGATCGTTCGGCCTCTAATGGATGTAGGTGTTAAGACGCTGACTGATACGTCCAACGAAGATCGTGAAGTCTAGCGATTGCTACGATAAAACGCCTGAGGGAGCTCTGCGCGCCTGACTTACAAAGCCAACGGATCAAAAACAATCGGCATATGGAGGCCGACAATCATGAACAAAGAGTCTCAAGACAAGCGCGATCGCACCACAGAATCCGGAGATTCTCCCGGTGTACCCAAAATAGAGTCAGGATCGACAGCAGCAAAGTCGGAATCGACAGAATCACAGGAGACTTTGAATACGAAATTGTCCGAGTTTACCTTTGAGATGCCTCCGTATTATGAGGTTATGGTGCATAAACTGGAACACGTTTGGTCTTGTCTGCGTCCGTTGTATGAGATGTTTATGTACCAATTTCGAATTTCTTTGGAGGAGACCACCGCCTATATCACCGCTGAAGTCTCTTCCATGGTGAGACATGCCGAACTTCTTGAATCAGTACGTCAACAGATTCAAGAGACAGAGGACGCGGTGAAGCGGCTGAGCGGCAAAGAAAACAACGCTAATGGTTAGCCAGAGCGTCAGTTAGCTGCTGACCCGGCTTTCTATCCGCGCACGTCGTTATAAAACGCGGCGGCAGATACTCAAAGAGGCCAGCGAGAAGTCACGGATGAAATTGACGGGATCGTTCTACCACAGTGAACGGCCAGAACCCGTCGACCATTAGGGCGTGCCCGAGAACATGTAAATGCTTCCTGCAGGCACACAAGCGCCGATTCGATGCGAGAGTGAAAAGCTCTCCGAACATCGAATCAATTTGCCAAGTGCGCCCTTGGAGGACCCGCCGCCAGCGCCTTCAAACAGTTGCAAACCAGAGACCAAAGACGTTAATGTCGCAGTCGCGACGCCAGAACAGCGAGCCAAGAAAGGACGAGCGTCTATGGCTCGACGGTCTGGACAATGCGGTTATATCGAGAAGGAGGGAAAAAGTTGGTATGCCCGGTTCTGGATTGATGTGCCGGGACAGGAAAAGCGAGCGCATAAGAGTGTTCGGATCTGCCCCATAAAGGGACCGGGAGCACTAGCGGAGCCCGAAAGGGAAAGGAGAGCAAAGGAAGTGATCGCCGCCAGCGGTGCCGACACAGTAGAGCTCTTCGAGAAGGTCCAAACCTTCAACCAAGGCACGACTTTCCGGCAGCAGTCCGCATGGTGGATGAATCACGCACAAACGAGAAAGCGAAGTCCAATCAAGCCAGCAACGGCGGTCGGCTATCAGAGCTATATCGACAGGTGGCTCAACACTAATCTTGGAGATATGCCGCTTTCGGAAGTGGACAACAAATCGCTGAAGGAATTTGTTGAGAAGCTGTCGGAAGCGAACCTGGCTCCCAAAACCATCGTGGAAATCGTTACCGTTGCAAAAATGGTCGTCGCATCGGCACGAAACCACAATGGGAAGCAGCTCTATCCTCGGGAGTGGAATCACGAATATATCGACTTACCAATCGTAAAGTCGAAGGATCAGGACATTTCTACTGTCAACGCTGAGGAGGTATCCGATGTTATATCTAGGGCCGGTGGTCGGTACAGGATGCTCTACGCCCTTCTTGCCGGCAGGCCTTCGCATCGGTGAAGACTTGGCAATTCGGATAGAGGAGTACAGCGAGGATCACACGACGAATAGTTCCGGCTGCAAAACCATCCACGTCCGCAAGAGCGTATGGCGGGGCAAGGAACAAGCTCCGAAAGACTGACAATGCCATTCGAGACGTTGACGTGCATTCGTCTCTTGCGGTTATCCTGAAAGAGTTCATCGGCTCGCGTAATTCTGGTTTTCTCTTTCAGACGAAAGGCGGCAAGTCGGTCACACAACGCAACATCATGCCGGATAGCTTGCACAAACTAGGAGTGCGGGGCTTCCATCCGTTCCGCAGGTTCCGTGTCACTCATCTGCGGGATCAGGGAACGCCGGAAGATATTCTGCGCTTCTGGGTCGGCCATGCTGACCGGTCGGTGACGGATCGCTACAGCGAGATGTAAAAGCGCATCCAAAGCCGCCAAGAGTGGGCGGAAAAGGCCGAACTCGGCTTCAGTCTGCCCGCATTTTGTACGAAATGTACGAAAGAGAGCGCCATTCCAATTCAGGTAAATGCCGCGTAAAGTGTTACAATTCGAGGGGTTAGTTCATCGGGTCCCCGGTAGCTCAACGGTAGAGCATTCGGCTGTTAACCGAAGGGTTGCTAGTTCGAATCTAGCCCGGGGAGCCAAATCTTCCTTCTCTCTCAGTCATTTACAGGACCGATCTTTTCAGGCTTTGTCTATGGACCGTGTGAGTGTCATATAGGTGTCATGGAAGGTGCGCTAGTGCACTGAACCACCCTCACCGTACACTTGCCGATTCGCTCTTTCCATCGCTTCGCGAACCTGCTCAACCATGCCGAGTTGATATGACCGCTTGGTTTCGGGGCTAGTGTGACGCATCGCCCGCTCGATTACCGCATCCGGCGCGACCCAGCTCAGTCTCGTGCAGAAAGCATGCCGCAAATTGTAAATCGGGAAATGCGGTACGCCCGCTCGTTTGAGAGTAGCCCGCCACGCTGTCTTCACGCTGCGGATCGGCTGCCCGAGTTTGCGAGGACTCGGAAAGATGAACGGTGAATCCGATTCACATTCTTCTTTCCACTTGCGCAAAACACGGAAGGCTAAATCCGTCAGCGGAAGGGGTTCGGAAGACCCCGGTGTTTTCACGTCGTTGCCGAATCGAATGACGCGGTTTTCCCAGTCGATCTGGTCCCAACGCAGTCGGAATCCCTCCGAGTAAGTTCGACCCCCTGTCTGTACTAAAAGGATGATGCCAACGCGGAGATGAGGAGACGCCACTTGTAAGATGCGGTTCTCCTGATCCAGCGTCAGCATCTTTTTGTTTGGCCGTTCGCGCAGTTCATTGAAATGTTTTACTGCGCGAGCCGGATTGTCGGAGATGTACTGACGGCGGACTGCTAGATCAAGCAGACACGTGAGGCATTCGAGTTCGCGATTGACGGTCGCACCCTTCAGCGCACGACCCTTATAGCGAATGGAGGGTTGCCGTCGCCGGTGGTCGCGGTACTCCTCCACCAGCTTTGTTGTGATTTTTGTCAGCACGAAGCCACCGAAAAACGCCTTCATGTGCTTGAGATAGACGCGGTAACCAGAGCTCGTTCCGTTGGAAATCGATGCAAAGTGAGAGTGCTCGAACTCTTTGCACATTTCCTCAAACGTGATCCGTTCTCCCGGCCAACCCACTTTGAACTTGCCCAAGGCAATTTCGGCCTCACGTTTCTGCCAGATCCGCGCAGCCGCTCGCTTTGAGCGTGTTTTAGTGGATTCCCAGAACTGCTCGCCGTCCTGACTGTAAGACATCCACCAGTACGGTGAGTTTTTCTTCTTGTATAGTCCCACTGGCGCTCCTCTCACTTGCCGGAGCCGAGCGCCGCAGGAATTATACGCCCAGAGGAGAGCCAACGGGATGCTGGACGTATGTGCAGGTCTTTGAATTTATCCAGAGTGGAACGACGGTATTCGAGACGGCCACAAAGCTTCCTCGATTCAATTCTGTGTTGGCAGGCGTACCGGTAAAGAGTGCTCGTTGAAACTCCTACATATTGTGCGGCCTCGGGATGCTTCAGCCATGGGTCGCCGTAATTCAATTCTGGAGCGGCTTTTGGCGAGGTTGCGATCTCTGAGGAAACGGGGTCAGCGACTCCTGTCAAGGTTTCCCGCAACAGATGAATGAGCTGTTCAGGGTCCCGGGTCTGAAACACGACACACGCAACGACCGTCGGGTCATGGACCGGCCTTTTCTCCGTCGGCTCTTTTCCGTTGTTCACTTCCCTCTCCTCGTCTCGCGAGCGTTTGAATCAACCGGGAACGATGAGGAACTCTCCGGAGTCTTCCCTTCGGTAGCTGCGTCCAGAGAGTTTTACTCCTCCGCGTCGCCGTGTTCGAGTCATGTCGCAGTTTCGTTAGACGGTCTATTGACTGCAAAGCAGCAGCCCGCGCCTTAGCGTAGCTTTTAGAGGTTACGGCGCAGATAAGAGGGACGGCTTCCCGATCACGCATAACCGTCGCTTTTTCTTGAGGTTCCCGCAAAGAAGGTATGGCTAGACGAATGAATCTCATGCCGCTTGCAACGCGCAGAGGAGGCATCTGCGATCGGCAGGATTGCAAGTCGGCACTTTGCAAGAAATTTTGCCAATCGCATACTTTCTAACTGCCTCGGGCAGATCATTGGACGAGATGACCTGAGGGACACATCGTGGGTGGGGCCGAGGGAACCTGGCTTTTAATCGATGTTGGAACCGGGCACCTCTCCCAGCCGCGCCTTTAATTCCGCCAGCCACGTCTGTGGATTCTGCCCATGGATGAGTCGACACAAAAAGCCCAACTGTTCAGCTGCATTTGTGCGGTTCTGCAGAATATCTTCTCGGGTGATCGAGCGATAGCGTGCGAGAAAATCTTGCATGGAGGCAGGCTTGGAGAATAGGTAGGTCGCATGGCCGAGCTGTGGGGTCTCTACGACCACCAACGGCTCGAGGTCAAAGACGTATTCGGACCGGAACAGGTAGAGATGTCGTGCCCTCCGCAATAGCTGTTTGTAGTAGAAGTCTTCGTAATCCGGCTTCCACGTAATCAGAGAGACGTCAAAATCAACTGGAATTCCGACGCTTGAGCAAAGCCTTCGCAATTCGTCTCTCTCGACGGGAGTAGATTCCAGGCGCGATCGAATCTGTTCAAGCGATTCGGCGAACTGCCCAAAACGCTGATAGTTCTTTTGCGTTTCCGCAATCTGACCGGCGATTCCTTCGGGCAATGTGACTTCGATGCGACTCGGGAGCGCCACTTCCCACGTCCGCAGCTCCCACGCTGTTTTGTGATAGCGATACCTGCCGGCCTGGACGAAGACCGCCTTGATGCCGATACGAGTACCCAGCAAATGCTTCCAGCGGTTCCAGCTGGGTTCCCACAGCAGGGGCATCAACCCCCGATCCAGAGAAACTTCCAGTTTGCGGCGAGAATCCCGGTACAGCGCTAAATGCTCATAAAAAGTGCAATTTCGCAGTGCCGCCCGGATCAACTTTGCGGACTGTTGGGGTCGGAACGACAAAATGCGCGATACGAAGAATGTTCTCTCATCGCGCGAAAGAGCACCGGATACGAACAAAGAGCCAAAGCCGCCGTAGGGAAAAGAAACCGCTGTTTCGGGATCGCCCAACAGCTTGTCGTACGATTCGCGCAATTCCGGTTGTGCGAGGATGTTGAACGCCCGCTCCAAAGAGTGGATGTGGTCGGTTGGCCCATTTGACGTGCGAACTTCCAAACTGCGCAGCTTGAATGCAATGCGCAGCTCGGTTGGTGACACATTCGAATCAACACGCAGTAATTCGTAGAAGGAAGGCTGGCGATCCCAACCGCGTTGCCGGTCTGCGACGTGGAAATAATCTCTTAGCACGTCGCACCGGAACTGAACGGCTGAAATTCCCAGGTATCGGCCCTGAACGTCGGCCGTCACCGCAGGAATATTCCGGGCGTCTTCCCGAGGTTGCCGGGCATAGCCGATTTCAGCTAGAAGGAAATCCTGCTCGCGGTAGCGAGGACGTGGTCTGTGAATGTAGATCTCTCTACTTCCACCTTCCGCAGGAGCAGTCAGGGAGAAATGCAATGTATCCCCGGCACGGAGGAATGACGCTAGAAAACCGGGGAGCAAGATTGAAGTCTCATCAGTGAAGACACACTCTGACCTGCCAGCCTTTGGATTGGTTCGAAGAACCACCCGCTGACAGATATCCGGCGTTGAACCGGTATTGGCCTGGCTTGCGGCAGCCATGACGGGCCAAATCTAGCACCCGAGATTCGGTCCTGCCAAATGTGCGGAAGATAGCTATCTTGCAGCAGTGGCGGTTCATGATGAACCCGAGCGGAGTATCGCGCGCCACGCGCTCCCGAACCGGCCGACCCCGATAGCAATAGCTGTACGAGTTCTTGAGGAGAATTCATCATGATAAATATTGCCGCTCTCGATCAAACAACAGACAACGTAACTGACCAACGCACCAGTGTGACGTTTAGGCAATGCTTCGGTGATGTCCCACAGATTCCGGGCAATGACCCGGCGTGCGGGCTCGCATTTGTGGCCTACTCGGTATGGCGCCGCGAGGAAAACGGCGATGGAAACCTAGGCGATCAACAAGTATTCGTTATTCGCAACGGCCAAGTTCGTCTCCTTCCTCCTCGTAACGACCTTCGCAATCATAGCCCGGACGGTTTCAGCTGGGGTTACTCAGGAAGCGGCCCAGCCCAGCTTTCGCTGGCGATCTTGATGCAGTCTTTCGAAGACTGGTCCCGTGTGCAGCCGATCTATCAAATTTTCAAAGAGCGCTTCATCGCCCGGATACCGCAGCATGCGAATTGGACTGCGGATGGCGCAGATGTATACGCTCTGGCGCTGCAGATCGAAAACCAGCTGAAATAACCGCATCTGTCCAGCCCGCACAGTATCGCCGCAGTGATCTGGAGCTTCTGAATCTGTTTCCCTCCGCATCGTCTGGTAGTCAGTTGCCAGGCCTCGCTCTGGGATCACCACGACCTATCTAAGACACCTAAGCGTTGAAGTCGGAGGTTTCCGCTTAAAACTCTATTGCGCAGATCTTTTCTGTGGTACGGGAGGGACCAGTAGTGGCTTGGTCGAAGCCGCGCGCGAACTTGGGTTCGAAGTGGAACTGGTCGCGATCAATCATTGGCCGGTTGCGATCGCCACCCACTCGGCAAACTATCCCTGGGCGAAACACATCTGCGCGCGCATCGAAGAAGTCCGGCCCCGAGATGTTGTTCCGGGGGGACGCCTGCATCTGCTCGTCGCATCGCCTGAATGCACGTTCCATTCAGTCGCTCGCGGCGGCCGGCCAATCGAGGACCAGAAGCGCGTGCCCGCGTGGGGCGTTGTTCAGTGGGTTCAAGAGCTGTTTGTCGACAATCTGATCATCGAGAACGTTACTGAATTCACCCGCTGGGTCCGCTCGGAGCGAACGGCAAGCCACTCAAACGGAAAGCTGGTGAAACCTACCAAGCGTTCCTCCATGCGCTCCGCTCACTTGGCTACCGCCTCGATGAACGCGTTCTGTGCTGCGCCGATTATGGCGATGCAACAACGCGGAAGCGTCTGTTCATTGTCGCTACGCGAAAGGGACTCCGAGTTGGCCCATGCCTTCCCATGGACCGCGAGAAAAGATCTCGCTGCAATCATCACTGTTTCCGGAGCCATCGCTCAAACCGTGGCGCCCGGCGCGAGAGATCATTGACTGGCAGCTTAAGGGCAAGAACATCCTTGCGCGGAAGAAACCGTTGGCAGAGAAAACGCTCAAGCGAATTGCCGCTGGCATGAAGAAGATCAACGGCCTCGATATAGGGCCGTTCCTCGTCATGTTCTACGGCACGAACAAGACACGGTCAGTCGACCAGCCGCTGCCCACAGTCACTGCGAATGGACAGCACATCGCGTTATGTGAACCGTTTCTACTTTCGCAGGCGTCGGGTGGAGCACCAAGGCCCGTGGAGGAACCTGTACCAACGATTTGCGCCAAGGGTGCGGTACAGATGGTTGAACCGTTTCTGATTCCATTCTTCGTAGACAGAAAAGACCAACAGCCTCGCACGCATACGGTTGATGAACCCATTCCTACCGTGACCGGCTGCGGCGCGTGCGGTGGAGTTGAGCCCTTCATGGTTGCGATCGACCACCAGCGAGGCAACGGTCCGTACGTTAAATCGATGGAAGAACGAACGCCGACGGTTACAACGAAGGCCCGGCTCGGTCTCGCAGAACCTTTCCTTATCGGCGTGGGCGGTCCGGAGCCGGCCGGTAAGCCTCGGTCCGTCGAAAAGCCTCTGAACACGGTGCTCACTCGCCAGTCAATGAGGATTGTCGAGCCGTTCCTCGTGCCGCAGTTTAGTGAGCAGGATGCTCGGTCAGTCGACCGTCCCGTCAACACTATTACCACCACGAGTCGCGGGATCGGCTTTGTTGAGCCCTTCTTGGTTGCCGCAAGCGGACCGGAAGGTAAAGGGCGAAATCCGAAGAGTGTGGATGAGCCACTCGACACAATCCTGACGGAAAACCATGACGCTTTGGTCCAGCCGTTCGTCGTCGCAGTCAATTACGGCGACGGAGCCACCGCCTCATCTAACGACCGCTGTCGTCCTGTGGACGAGCCTCTAACGACGCTCACCTGCAAGAACGGTTTCGGCGTCGTCGAACCATTTCTCCTCCCTCATCAACACGGAAACGATACGGAGAAGAACGTGCGGAGCGTTGAAGATCCGATGCCAACTGTGACGGCTACAAGTTCAGACATGTTCTTGGTTGAACCGTACGTTTCCAAATACTACGGGACCGGAGCCTGCCACCCTGTCGATGAACCGCTCGACATTGCCACGACAAAAGACCGCTTCGGCCTGGTCGAGCCCTATCTAATCCCTGTCAGTGATAATCGTTACCTCGGCATCCGTTTCCGCATGCTCCAGCCGCATGAATTGGCAGCTGCGCAAGGCTTCGCCAAGAATTACAAGTTCCACGGAAACAAATCTACACAGGTGAAGCAGATAGGAAATGCCGTGCCGCACTACACGGCGAAGGCGCTGTGCCAAGAGCGACTCCAGCAATATTTGGGACGCGATAGTAAAGCGTCGCTCCGCCGGGAAAGGGCGTAGGTGGGAGAGCAGTCGTGAAGAAACCAATTCAGCGGAAGAGGCGCCTCGTTGTGGAGACGCTCTACGTCATACGAGGACGTCCGCTGGTCGTCGACGTTTGAAGCGTCCGGCCTGCGACTAAGGGAGAAAGGACGCCGGTCGAAACTCGATATTAGTTGGGCAGGTTTACAACCGGGCGGCAGAAATTGCTGCCGACCGAGCCCGCCAGGTTCGGCGACAACGTAGCGGTGGCTGGAGAACCAAACATAGCAGCCCCCAGAATACCCCTTATCTAAATTCGAACGGCGCCTCGCCCCGCGTCCTTCCCAACGAACTTTCGTCCTCCTGGTTCGCCACACGGTCTTTAATTGCCAAAGTTCTACCCAGCGTCAATCCCGACAGGAGCATCTCTTGTCATTCATCCCTTTTCTTTTTTTCGGCCTTCTGTGTTCCTTTATCTGTTTCCAATTGCTCGCCATCCGTTGCCGGGCGCTGCTCGAAGCCTCGGCGCTGATCGAACTGTCCCAGGAAACGGTAGGCACCTTCTGCGTGAAGGAAGATGAAGCCAGCGGCGACGATTTCTATCGCATCGTTGCCTTGGCTCGCCTGTGTCCAGCTGGCAAGGGGGCAGCCAGCCTGCGATTAATTGAGATCTACTACGGCTTGCTGATTTCTACTCGGCGGATTGCAACGGCATCTGCCGCTCGTTTTGCCAAGCACATCCAGGACGAGACGCGAGCATGTACCCACTTTGCGGCGGTTGTCCTTGAGAAGCGAATTGCTCGTGCACGGCAGCTTGTTCGAGAGTCTTGCCCGCCACGATAAGTCCTCATTAGCCCACTCCGTTGCCCTCTAAAGCCGTAGCTCGTCGCACTTGGCTTTTCCGATGCCGCCGTGGCGCTATCGAGTTGCGCATGGAAAGCAAGAGAGAGACATAAAGAAAGATGGATCAGCGCTACATGGTGAAACGCTACCTGGCAAGAGTCCACTCTCAAAGCGGACGGGTATTCGACGTGTTCAGCACAGGGCTGCCTGGCTGGCTACTTTTCTGCGTGCTTGGTGGCACAGATGCCCAGGTGAATAACGGTTAACAAACCGGTTTGCAAATCCCTGTGCGACGCGCAGATCTCCGCAGAGAAATCAGTCGAGCAATCCCGCAAGGATGACGAGAAATGACTCACGAATTCCGAACTGCACGGTTTATGTCAGCCGCTCACAAAGCAACGATAGTGCGGGCCTGGGTTCGCTTCGTCAAAAGCGGCTGGAAGTCTGAGCAGTTTCCAAAAGCTTTGTACGACCACCTGATCCAGCATTGCAGCTTCATTGCTCACTCGAACCGCGTTGGATTCTACAGCCACTACTTCGTGTCAGGTGATTCGACTTCTGTCTTCTTATCGCAATTTGATTCATGCGGCCCATGTTCGTCGGTGGAGTACGGTGGTCACTATTGGCTGTCCGGCGACTATGAGGACATCAACCGAGCAATGATTGCAGAAGGGCAACGGTTCATCCCATCGCTGCTTGAGAGTGCCCATCGAAGGCAGAAGGCGGCTGATATTGCTAGCGCCACCGCTCTTCTTGCAAGGCATGGAATCTCCGTTGAGAGCGAGAAGGTGAACGGCGTGGATCGTTCTATTGCGGACGGGTCGAAACGCTCGCAACAACTGCTGCCGTACGGGTGATTGTCCACTGGCTATGCGTGCAGAGGCTTGCGTGGCGCCATCGCGACGAAAGTGTTCAGGAGCGGCCAGTAAGAATCATGCTTTGGCTGTGTAGTGCAACGATCTATGCCAACTCAAACTGGGAGGTTCTCCATGCGCCTTGCTGGCCGTCAACGTCTGGGTTTCTACCCTCTTCCGATTCCCGAGGCCAAACGGATCCGCAACTTTCTTAGGTTCCCGGAAGAGACCTGCTCGACCCTTGACCCCTGCATCGGAGAGGGCGCCGCCTTCGCGGAGATCACCCAGGATGCAAAAGCCCTGCGATATGGGATCGAGTTGGACGCGCAGAGAGCGACGCTTGCCCGCTCGGCGGCTGAAGAGGTCATTCATGGCAACTGCTTTGACGTGCAGTGCCCGGTCGAGTCCATTTCGCTGATTTACCTAAATCCTCCCTATGATTTCGAAATCGGTGAGGGAAGATCGCAGCGCATGGAGAAGCTGTTTCTCGACCATGTGTATCGCTGGCTCAAGCGCGCGGGCGTTCTGATGATGGTCATTCCGTCGGACCACATACGAGATTGCGCTCAGGTGCTTTCGTCTCAGTTCCGGGACGTTCACATCTACCGACTCACCGAACCGGAAAGTGTGAAATACAAACAAGTCGCTGTGTTTGGAGTTCGACGCACCCGCCAAGAGCGAGATCGTCTGCAGGATAGCGATATAACGCGGGTCCGCCTGTGGCATGAATCCGCGGCGAGGGATGCCGGCAGACTTCCTACGCTTCCTGATAACCCGGACCGCCAATACGCCGTGCCCCATGGCGAGCGGGTTCGATTGGTCTATAAAGGCCTTCCTTTGGATCAAATCGAGGACCTTCTTCCAAAATCCTCGGCTTATCGGCAAGCCGCTGCCATCTTGTTCGCGCCGCCGTCAGATGTGAAGGGCCGTCCACTCACTCCGTTGCATGGCGGGCATGTTGGGCTGCTATGCACGGCAGGACTGCTGAATGGGATTTTTGGAGAGGGAGACACACGGCACATCGCGCATTGGCAGTCGGTAAAACTGGCCGATACGTCGGAGGAAGAGGAAGAAGACGGAGCCACAGTGATTCGGGAGAAGGAACGGTTCTCGAACGAACTCACGTTGGTCTTTTGCACAGGAGAGATCGTCAGCCTGAAATAGCTCCTATGCCGAGAAGGAACAGAATTATGAGCGACCGATGCTGCTCAACTCTTATTTGTGCCGAGCGAGATAAATCCACCTTCGAGAAGATGGGCTACTCAGTGCAGGAGTCGGAGCCGCAATCAGTGGACGCAGAGGAAATTCCTGGCGCAGTGGTAATGTTCGCGGAGGAAGCCGCCAATGGGAACTATGATGAATTGACGGCCCTCAAGGGTGTTCCCTTCATCGTGTCTAACGGATCCTGCCCTGGCAGTTTCGGCGACCACCTCATTGTCTCAGACGGCAAGGAGTGGCATTACTCCGAAGCCCTCAATGAGAGCAACTATCCCGCTGTGCGAGTCGAGCCAGATGGAATCGTCCAGCATTCCGAAGTGGATGATGCGCGCACCTATTGGAGACTTTACAGATCCGCTGTTGCCGCTATCAACGCTGCCGCTACAGCAAGGGAAAACGATCATGATAGATAAGCCGAAGCCCATGTCCGCCGGAAGCAAGCGCGTAACCGGGATCAGCGCCAAAGAACATAAGGAAATCGACAAGAGGATCAAGAAACGACAGGAACGGCTACGCAAGAGATATCCCGAGGTTCGCGGCAAGGTCGTGGACTTCATCAGCCATTACGTTACGGACGGGACGTTGTATTTCAACGTCCGCTTCAAGGACAAGACGAACTTTTCGCTCCGCTATTCGTCCCAAATGTTTATCGTTGGCGCAGACTTCAGCGACATGAAAAGCGGGAATGTGGACATCATCAGGGAATACATGAGAGCGATTCCCAGATAGGCGATTGGTGCGATTTGCGCCTTTGGCACAAATCGTCACTGTCTATTGGGAAGAACGCTTCCTCTATAACACCGGTGTGACATCTTCAGGTCATAGCGGACCTCGACGGCGATAGGCTCGTGCAGCGTATAGATCTTGCGCCAATTATCTCATCGCGGAAATATTCGACGCCCTGCTTGCGGTTGTCAAAACGTCCATATCTTCATATCCCACCAGTTCCTCAGCCTAGTGGTACTCAATTTCTCAGTTAATGCCACTCCGTTCGCCGGGCACCCGGAGTGGTTTTTGCAAGTGATTGAACGAAACGCAAAGGTGCTGTAAAACCCTCGCAGAGGACATGATATGCAGAACGCCCACGGGCGCTTTGGAACCCTGGAGTTCATCAAGCGCATGAAGGAAACGACGACGCGGGTTCGCGTCTACGTTGATCGCGTCATTCTCGAACCACCGAAAGACGAACGTGGGCAGGGTTTCGCTCATTTGATATCCCCGATCGGAAGTGACTCCGAGATTGGTGCCTTGTGGGCGGGAGTAGCGGAAGGAGCATTGTTTCAAATTCATTTGCCGGGCCGCTCCGTCATGACGGTATCACTTGGGATCGAAGCCCAATGTTTTCGCGGGAGTGTAGTCGTCTCGAACAGAGAACGCCCCGTCCGGCACCTAGTGGCAATTTCTTCAGAATTGGCGAAGACGAAGCCAGGAGCGGACCGGGAGGGGACGCGAACGGTTCTTTGCGACGACGATCCCGTCTTCGTGCTGTATCGGGTGGCCGCGCGGTTTGGTTTGCCGGTCGCACCCGCATGGGCGCCGTGGTTCATGCAAGAACTCAGAGCGCGGAAAGCGGTCCGCCCGTTGCTGGGATTGGGATGCTCACCTGTATTGGTCACCGGAAGCAAAACTTCGTTCCTAAAGTGGATTGGCAGGGCTCTGAAAGAGCGCTCAATTTCCATTCCGGAAGAGAGCGGCTCGATCACGTGGAAGCTGCCGAGACCTTCTTCGGAGGGGCCGCAATTGGACGCCGGCCTGGATGTGAGCGTGATGGCATAGCGGCGGCGAAGCCAAGGAAGGACAGATTTATGCAAATTGTTCTCGCAGTATGGAGCACCGATTCTGACCGTGCCCTGGGGTTTGATTATGCGGTCGTGGAAGGCAGAGAGACATTGTTGAGCCTCGCCCTGCGGCGAATCAATCTGCTCCGCGAACAGAAGCCCCTCAATTCTACCCTGGATGAGATCCGATATTGGGACCTTTCGGCCCAATATTTCAATCTTTCGATAGATCACCAATCGCAGGTTGACGAAGAGACGTGCTCCGAGTTAGCGGATCGATTGACGCTCTCGAAGTTGACAAGCGAGAAGCGGTGATCGCGGCGACCGATTTCAACGTTCCCGAAGACTACATTGGAGCGGTGGAATGCGCCCAGATGATCGTGCGCGAAGAAGGTATCGCATTTCGTGCTCTGCTCAAGCACAGCGACACACGCGTGACCACCGCTGAGATTCCAAAAGGGGTGATCGAGTCCGCTCTCGCATCGTCCACGAATTAAAGCTTCCTCTGTTCCAACCTGCCTGTCTCACCCGAAGCAGTCACAAGGACAAAATATGGAGCTGCCCAAGGATATTAACGAATATTTGCGCGCTGGTGCGCCCGAGCTAGCCGAAAGGATTCTTCGAACTTTTCCTCCGCTTCACGGAGTGGATGACCTGGAATCGCCGCTCATTGGCAATCTGCTGCGCAAGCCATTCCCGGCGCAGGTCCTCGCGATGATGGGAGTGGTCAAACGGTGGAACGAGGCGCGCGGGGCGGCGGTAATCGCCGAGTGTGGAACGGGAAAGACTTTGATTTCGCTGGGTTCCGTTCACGTCCACAGCAACGGTAAGCCCTTTACAGCCCTGGCCATGGTCCCACCGCAATTGGTCGAGAAGTGGGCGAGAGAGACGCTTCTAACGCTGCCTCGCGTGCGAGTTTTCTTCATTGACGGTCTCCGCACGCCGACCAGTTCTGCGGCTCATGTGGGTGTCAACGAAGTTCGGTTACGAAATGGGCGCATCGTCCGAGAGGGCCTCCGCACGACGCTCACGGAACTGCGACAGCGGAAAACATCTCACACCGCACGCACTCGCTGGGATTCCATCTGTGGACTGCCGGCTCTATTCATCGTCGGACGAGACCGCGGCAAGCTCAGTTATTTCTGGCGGCACGCATATCAGGTGGCGCCTTCCGGTCGTTATCACGGTAGTGTGGTGAATGCGGACAGCGGTTGCCCTGTTTATCTCGGTGAAGACGGGGAACGGCTCCTCTGTGATGATTTCAAGAAGGCCAAGTTAAGTGAACTATTGGGCGGACAGAATGGAGATGGATCCGCCAAGTTGCGCAGGCGTCTGTACAGCGCGTTGTGGCAGGCGGACGGATCGAAGGTCCGCCGCTTTGCGCCAGTCGACTTCATCGGGCGCTACATGCCCGACTTTTTCGACTTCGCAATTGCCGACGAAGTCCACGAACTCAAAGGTGACACCGCGCAAGGCAGTGCGCTTGGCACGCTAGCTGGCTGTGCGCAGCGCACCGTCGTGCTTACCGGAACGCTGCTCGGCGGGTATGCCGACGAGATCTTCAACATTCTCTTTCGTCTGGAGCCGGCAAAGATGGTTCGCGAAGGATTCGAGTATGGCGAAACCGGGCTCCGGTCTTTCACCGAGACGTACGGCTTGCTCGAGAAGATCACTGTCATTGAGCCGTCGGATAACGCCTGCTCCGAAGCTCGGGTAACGAAACGCATTCGTCGTCGTCCCGGCGCTTCGCCTCTTCTCTTTGGCCGATTCCTGATGAGTCTTGGAGCGTTCATTTCGCTCGAAGACATTTCCGAAACCCTGCCACCCTACCGCGAGGAAGTGCTCACTGTTGATATGGACCCGCCCCTACGCGAGGCCTACAAGAAGCTGGAAGAGGACGTCAAAAAGGCCCTGCAGGAACATCGACGCAATCCGACGGTCATGAGCGTGGCGCTCAACGCGCTGCTCCTGTATCCGGACCGGCCGTTTGGCCTCGGTGATCTCTACGGATACGAACGCGATCCCGAGACGAAAACGCGCGAGCGCTTCCTGATCGCAGAAACGCAAGATTTAAACCAGGACTATGGCTACGCCAAAGAGCGACGGCTTGTCGAGGAGGTGAAGGCGGAACTACGGCGCGGACGTCGCTGCCAAATCTATGCCGTGTACACACAGAAGCGTGACGTTACACGGCGGCTCGAGCGGATTCTCGCCAATGAGGGCATCCGAGTCGCCGTGCTTACGACCGACGTTCCACCCGAGGCGCGTGAGGCCTGGTATGAACGTCAACTGCGGGACGGGATGCAAGCGGTAATCTGCCATCCAAAACTGGTTCAGACAGGGCTTGACCTGATCGAGTTTCCAACAATCCTATTCTACGAGACCGGCTACTCGATCTATGTCCTCAGGCAAGCCAGCCGCAGGAGCTGGAGAATCGGCCAACGCCGTCCGGTAAAAGTTAAGTTTCTGCACTATCGAGAAACCATGCAGGAGACGTGCCTTCGACTTATGGGCAAAAAGCTGCTCGTCTCTCTCGCGATGGAAGGCAAGTTTTCCTCGGAGGGGCTACAGTCCATCAACGACGAAGACGACATTCTGATGGCTATGGCGCGGGAACTGGTCACAGAAAAAGGAATCGGCGAAAAGGCGGACGAGGTCTGGTCTGCCTTACAAAGGAAACAGGACGCGATTCTCGGGCCACCTCAAGTTCAAAACTGGGACGCCGAGCCCGAGTCAGTTGTTGCCGACGCCCCTTTGATCACCTCCGTTGTGCCGTCTGCCGTTCCCTGGTCGCCCGTTCAATCAGGAATGAGGCCTACCGGGCGAAGGAATTCCCGCCGATCCACCTCTGACACCCCAGATAACCAACTCGCGCTGTTCTGATTGCCTCCGCTCGCAGAGACAGCCGGTCTGGATGATTCTCGAACTGTTCGTACAAGTGAAAGGAGATTCGCCATGGGCATCCTCGGACTGACACATGACGAAAGTGGTGTTGCATTCGAAAAGCTACCGGTGACGATTAAGGTCGCCATCGGAGAGGGCCCGGAGCCGGGCAGTGAAAAGGGCCACCCACGAAGGCTCGATCACTTTGTGTTTAAGCGAAAGACGCTGCGCGGGCAGGATGCGGTGTGGGTTCCGGCGTCCGACATTGCCCAAGTGCATGGAGAGAAACCAACCGAACTTGGAATCGTCTTTCTCAATGATGATTCCCGAGAAGTCCTTCGAACCGAGTATGCGTTGTGGACAACGGGAATGTGTAAGTGCCATGGCGAGCTTGTACAGATTGCGAATGGCAACGGAATTCGATTTGAAATGCGGGCGATTCGGCGAACTCAAAAGCATCCCGAAGGTGAGGCTTGGCCGGGGAACTACAAGTACCTGGATGGCCCAAAGAAAGGCCAGCCTGTTGAGCCGTGCGGTGACGGCTGTCCGGACTTGGAACGTGGCGACTGCAGGCCTTCCGGGGACTTGTACTTCATCTTGGAGAAATATCCGGTCCTTGGGTCGATCTGCCGACTTCATACGAGCAGCTATCGGTCGATTCGCAATTTGTCGAACGGACTGATGCAAATTCGACGCCTCAACGGCGGACATCTCACCGGCGTTAAGGCCATTTTGAAGGCTAGCCCGGAGAGAGTGTCCTATTCGGATGCGGAGGGGACACGCCATACATCGGTGGCACATATTCTGAGTCTCGAAATCGGTGCGAGGGACCTGCGTACCCTCGTCGCGACTATGACCGAGCCGTCCCGGCTGTTGGGAGAGGGACGCGCGGCATTTGAGGTATCCCGTGGTGCTCAATACATTGCACGAGAGACAGATGCCGAACGCGCGGCCGAGATCACCGGTGAATTCTACCCACCGGTCGAAGCGGACCGTGCCGATTCGGCGACGGCTACAGCCGAGAACGGTGACGAAAGCGAACAGTTGGCTCGAATCTGTGAACTTGCGCGCCGTCTTGGGCACAACGATGCGGAAACAAAAATGCTCTTAGGCCAGTGGCGGCACGATCTCGTCGGCCTCGAGCGGAAACTAAGAAATCAAGCCGACGACGCTCCTCAGGATTCAGCGCCAACGAATGGCAAACGGAGGCGAGGCGCCGCTCAAAACGGCAAGTGTGGTTTGCCTTCAACGGATGCCATCGGCAAACCGACAGTCGACTCACCTGCCGAGCTGCAAGACAACACCACCGGCTTCCTCTATTAGGCAGGATGAATCGAGGATTATTCAAGGGATCCAACAAAGATCCAGGCGACTGACGGCGAACGGGGTTCTTGTAGTCGCCAGCCATGTCACCAGGAAGCAATGGCACTTCTCGAGAGAGCAATTGCTGCGGCAAACAAGAACACGTGCGTTCAACGCTGTTGCGGTTGAGCACGTGCCTTGACCTGTGCTGAGATCGTGTGGTATTACATTTGTGGGAATGTAATGGAGGTCTTGATGGAGTCCGCAATTACCGTCAAAGGGCAGGCGACGATTCCGAAAGCTATTCGCAAGCATCTCGGGCTGAAGCCAGGGGACCGGGTCAAGTTCTTCGTACATCCCGATGGCAGTGTGGTCTTGTTGCCAAAACTTCCGGCATCGACATTGCGGGGCATCGTCAAGTCCCGGCGTCGGCGGCCGGCGACAATTGCGGAGATGACTGACGCTGTCGCTCAGAGTGCTGCTGGGTCACGCGGCGTGCCAGGCGTCGATGATTGGACTCAATAGCAACATCCTTGTTCGCTATCTCACCCAAGACGATCCGATTCAGTCGGCGAAGGCAACAGAAATAATCGAGCAGCGACTAACCGAGGAGAATCCAGGCTTCGTCAGCGTCGTTGCGATAGTTGAGACTGTATGGGTCCTCGACCGCGCCTACGACCTTCCAACCCAAGAAATTGCCGCGACTGTCGGGCGCATGCTCCAGACCGCCGTCCTGGTTGTGGAGAACGAGCAGGATGTTTTCACCGCCATGATTGCTCTCAAGCTGGGCAAGGGCTCGTTCGCCGACGCCCTCATTGCAGCGCTCGGAGCCAGAGCAGGTTGTTCCTGCACGCTAACATTCGACCGGAAGGCGCTCCGGCTTTCCGGCTTCAAACTTCCTTGATTCGCAGCCCAAGTCTGGAAAGCCATAAAGCAGAAGAATTGTCTCTCCGGAGTCGGATCCCGACTGCTCATCTATCGTCCGCCGACCTGCCCAGCGGCCAGCGACTCGAGCGGCCATGTAGTTGCTGTTCATCTTCGCCCTCATTGCTGTTTCCCGACGATAACCGCTCCATCCGCAACGAATTTCTTCATCCCAACAGAGGTCTTCCATAACGGCCAAGAGTTCTGTACACTCCCGGCTCTCGAATTCGACTCCTCCCTTAAGCCAGTCCAGACGTGAGGACATGGCATGCGAGCTCCTCTACAGTCAAAAGCATGTCGTGCGAGCTGCGGTCGGTCAGTCCGGGCCTGCGGCGCGAGGAATTGAAATTCACGAACTCCTGGCCACCTACATCAATCATCTGGTTGCAACCAGGAGCCGAGCTGACCTAGCGCTCTTCGACAAGTTGATGCAAGGCGTTCGCGAGGATGCAGGCGAGGCTCTTGAAAAGTTCCGGGACAACCATGCTTTCGATCCCGAGAAAATCGTAGCCACAGAACTTCGCATTGAACTCGACGATGATTTCCAGCCGATCGAAGAGGGCGAAGGTGACCCGTAAGTCGCCAGCTACGAAGGCACACTCGATCTAGTGATGCTGCACTCGCTCAATGAAGCGGAAATCGGGGATTGGAAGAGCTATTACCAGATCATTGAAGCGGACACCTTCCAATCGAAGCTCTATCCATTGCTCCTTATGTGCCTCAATCCTGCAATAGAAAGCGTCAAATTCACCCTTGAGTTCATTCGCTATGGAGCCTCCCGTTGCGTTGAGTTCACACGGAAGGATTTGTCTTGGTTGATGGAACTTGCAAGAAAAGAGAGGGCACGACAAAGAGCTCTGCATGAGCTCGCTCTCAGAAACAGAGCAGACTTGAAGGCCTCACCCGGACGGCACTGCACTTGGTGCCCGCTTCTCCTGAAGGGCTGCCCGATAGCAGAGACAAATCCGTATTCACAAATGACTCGTGAACAGCGGCTCCGACTCGCTCTCTGGCTGCAGGAGGCAGAAAAGGAAAATACCAGAGTCCTCAAGGAGCTGTTGGTCGAGGAAGGTCCAATCCGCTACGCGGACGAAAATCACAAAGAGTACGTCGCCCGCTTTGCGCCCGTTGAGAAAAAGTTCTACGCCTACCAGCAAAGTGTCCCGATTGTGCAGGAATGGCTGAGGACGCACCCCGACGATCAGGTGCTTCTGATGAGCCTCACAATCTGGGGGCTCTCCTCTCTTCTAAAAGCGGAGAAGCGCCAGCCATTAGCCACTGAACTTGCGGACATCGCCAATGTACGCCTGGACACGGAGCTGAAGATTGGCCCTGTGAGCCAGGAACCACCTTGCAAGAAAGGCAGGCGAACATGAGCGATACAGATCAACCCGAACGGAGTAGGCGCCGCTGGGTGCTGGTCGAAAAGGTCAGCATCGACAAAGGCAAGGAAGGCTTGCGCTTCATTGAGATTCCCCCGGATTCCCAGACTATCGAGAACAGCAAGGAACGGATCTTCTCGGCGAAGGCACTCACACTTGCTTATGTGGGTAATGTCTACACGATTGAGGCCACCGAAACAACGTGCTGGCCCGACACATTACAGTTCGTCAGCAAGTGGCAGGACACCCAAGAAGTCGCGCAATGGCAAGCGAAGGCACGCGCATTTGAAGTACAGCGGCGGATGGCAAGGATTGCAAGAGAAGCAGGAAAACCCGAGGAATTACATCCGCATTAGAGCCGGTACGGCGGCTCTACAGGGAGACGGATGCAATCGGCCGCACCGCGTTGGAAGCAACTGTCCTTTATTTCCTGCGCCACGGGACCACATCTCCTCTAGCCAGTGGTCATTGAAATCGGTCGCGACCACGGCGGTTAACGGCTATGCTGCCGATCAGCTGCAGTGGCTCCAGCAAAGAACACGCTCGGGCAATCGGCGTGTTCATTTTCAAAGCGTCCAGTTCCCGTCCGATCTCGTTGAGGTGTCTCATGCGAATCACAAGCCTCAGTCTGAAGAACTTTCGTTGTCATGCGGAGACGGCGCTGGAACTCGACCGGTTCAACTTCATCCGAGGACCCAATGGCTGCGGGAAAAGTTCCATCGAAATGGCGCTGGAATTTCTCTTCACAAGCAAGTGTGAATTGACGGACGCTGCCGGCCGGGGAGCCGAAGCCCTAATTCGTACGGGCGCGAAGGAGTTTGAGATTTCGGCACGACTCGCGAGTGGCCAGACGATCGTGCGGCGTAGAGGACCAAAGTCGCATGTGGTTGAGCTAGACGGAAACCGCATAATGGTGATTCAGGATTGAGGCTAACCCAACTTTCGGAATCAGAACGATTTCGGTTCGGTGTCGCATTTCAAATCGCGGTAGCTACCTTGACTGGAATCCGATTGGTCATTATTGACAGTGCCGACATCTTGGACACTAAGAGGCGCAAGCACCTTAGCGGTTTATTACTGCAAAGCGAGCTGGATCAAGCGATCGTTCTCACCACAGGGGCGGAGCAGCCTTCCCAAGCAGTCCCAGACGACGTCAAATTTTTCAGCCTTCCTGATGTTCAGCAGCAGGCCAAAGTGCACTCCGTCGAATCGATCTCACCGCGGATCGACCCTCACTCGCTGGAGCCCGCAGCTACAATTGGATGAGGGCACTTGCGTCGCTTGTGAGAGGGCCGACAAAATTAAGCGGACACACCAGGCAGTCAGAAATGTTGAACGATTTTTCGACATAGTTGTCCGAGGTAGGTCAAGCGACCGCCACGATTACGTGGCGAGTGCGAAGGCCAAGAGGCCGAAAATACCAACCGCACAGACGGCCGCTAGCTGCCTCTGTTCCTGCCGTACCTGTTGAAGTTATGTCCAGGATTCTCCGTTAAGCAGACGGAGTGCTTCCTGAATGTCGGGCCGCATTGCAGGATTCGGATGGCAGCAGGCGGCGATAGTTCGCCGAATTCTTGAACATCCGTTCCACTGCCAGACGGCCGAGTCGAGTCGTTCACTGTCCTGCGGTTTGTGTCCCGTGGCAAGGTGGTAGAGCGTAGCACCGTATGAGTACAGATCGCCGGGTTGAGAAATCGGATTGCCCGCGCGCACTTCCGGAGCCCAATAGCCCGGCGTACCCCCATGGTTCTGTGAGAACAAGACCGTGCAGCCGAAACCGTTGTCGAGTGGGTCAGCGACCTGAAGTTTCCCGTCGCCGGATACAAGAATGTTGTCCGGCTTGACGTCTCCGTGAGCGACACTCCTTTCGTGCAAAGCCGCAAGAGAACCTCCAACCTCGAACGCCACAGCGACAAGTTGCTCGTTCGAGAGCCAACCGGCATATTGAAGCAAAGTTCCGCCACTTAGGAACGGCATGACATAGTAGGGGCGTTCTGCTTCTGTGTCCGCAAAGAGTATGCGCACCATGCCCGGAAAGTCTTGGCCTAGGATGCGCACTTCTCTCGCGAAGGCTCGTCGCATCTCGAATGATCGTTGGTAAGAGTTTCCCGATGAAAGACGAGGGAGAGAAACTTCTGGAAGAGCTTGCCCAACTCTATCCGGACCAAGTCATGGAAGCGATTGGACACCGGATAACCGATGATGCGACGAGGGATCAGTTTTTCATCCGGAAGTTTTCCTTCCTCTCTGCGATTCCCCTTGAGGTCGTCACGACATGGCTACAGAGAGTGGGAGTGATCGGGGCTCGGGCGATAGCGCGCCATTTGCGGGGGGCCGTATCTGGACAGCAATGGTCAACCTGAAGTTCCACCTTTGACCGAATTCGTGTTGACGCACTTTGAGGCCGACGAAAGGACATTTCGCGAATTTGTGACTGAAGTCCATTCGTTCCAGGGCTATCGGGGAAGCGGGAAGCTATTCCGAAGCGCGGAGAAAGGAAGGTCTCGAAGCGAAGCGATTCTTGACACATCCTTTACGAAGGATACGAGAGTGGGCGCTCCTTGAAGTGCGGCAGGCAGAACACGATGCCAGAGTCCACGGCATCCGTGAGGACGAAATCGGGCTGAGTTCAGAAGATGCGTGACCTAATTTTCAAGTGCCGCTTCGCTGGCGTTGGCGTCGCTCCGCGATATCGACGCAGTCGATATGAATTATTTCGCCGTTGTAGTCCACCGATTCATTGTGGTCGTTAGGATTTAGCGGCCGATTACAAATCGGGCAGTTTGTCCATTCAATCGTATCGCTCACAGCGGGTTCCTTTAGCGGCAGTCTGTTCTACGGCTTGTGCTCGCTTCTATCCTCTGTGTTCTAGGCTATCGTCCGGATCGCCGGCGGCGCAAACGCGGTATCGAGTGTGACCGATACTTCCGATCCTTTTCGAACGTTGTTGACAAGAGCAGGCCGAAAACACGCGACACAGGTGCCTTCGCTATGGCGTACGCTTGGATAGACCACACCGGCCGCTCCCACATCCAGCAAAGCATGCGCTAACCTTTGCGATTCCGTATAGCTGGTTGGATCCAAACAGTCCGAGAATCGGGAGTCCTCCCGAAGATCGTGAAACTCGCCGCGGAAATCCGCCAAGAAGTCGACAAATGTGAAGACCTCTTTCTCTTGCCAGTTGATTTCCTGAAGTTCCTGCGACTTGTGAAAAGCCACCTCGATACCCGATGTTTCGAGCGAAAATGCCGCGTACCAGGCACCACGTTCCGGACCGTTGAAGCGGCTGCCCGATGGGTGGGCGTGAGTAAACGCCGCGTTGACAATGTGGGAGTAGGAAAGGCCAAAGACCAATTCCCGCACTGTGATGCCAGGTAATTGGCCAGCCTCTCCCTCGAGGCGTTCATTCGTCGCGCCCTCGAGTTCAAATAGAGAACCAAGTTCCGCAGTGTCCGTCGTGAGTCTGTTCAGTATGCTTTCCTCGATATTCTTGGATGGAACCAGTCGATGTGTGTCGTCCTGGAAAAGACGCGAAACTGGCGGAAGCATTTACCGCCCGCCCCGCCTAGCGTCGAGAACTTGCCTCACGCGGAGCATGGCGGGTACGCCGCCTTTGACCATATATTTTAGCGGTGTGTCACCAGCAAACATTGGGTTGGAATTCGGCAATTGAACCCACGTGTCAGCAAGTTTCTTGCTATACAGGATGTTCAAGGCTTTGAAGATGCCAACAAGAAAGGAAATTCTTGTTAGTCGGTCCTGATCGAGCGATCGACTTCCCGTTTTCTTTAGCTCGTAGAAGGCACCATTCGACATCCCACCAAGCAACTGCTTCGCGTCTTCATCTCGCAATTCCCAAAGTTCAGCAATCTTGAAAAAGGCCTTTAGGCCTCCAGGGCTAAGACGCCTAATGACGTCTCTGTTTGAGAGGTCAGCCGGCTGTTCCCAAGCGATTCCGGCGACACGCTGATTTAGGGTTGCCACCTTTACGCCTCCAGTACTCTAACTCCATATGCGGAGAATAATACATCCATTATTGGATATTGGGAAGGGCCATCTCTTCCTAGAGAGGACGAGAAAATGCGTTGTCCATATTGCGGAGATCGACGCACGGACGTACTCAAAACGGTCTACCGCGGTCACAACTCCTATCGCCATCGCAGCTGCACCTACTGCGGAGCCCGCTTCAGTACTCAGGAGAGACCAGTACGTTGGAGCCGCGTGGAGCGAAAGTGGCCAGGACTGCGTCCGTCCCGGATCGGGTGGAAGAAACGCCGGACGATAGCTGTGCGTGGGAAGTGCGAGGTCGAGTCTTGTGGAGTGGATTTCAAGCAGGCTGGAATAAGGCGCCATGTGGACCACATTGTGCCGGCTAGGCTCATCCGGCGATTAAGAGCCGGCAATCCAGACCGCCGCGAAAACCTTCAGTGTATCTGCGGATCCTGCCATGGCTGCAAGCTCCAGGCCGACCACAAGCTGTGCTTGGGCAATAAGCTTGGTTACCTGGAGATTCTTCGCACCCACCATTTTGATCTGGAGCGTGTCGAGCGAGCGCTTGCCGTCTATGGTCTGTAGTTCCTGCCGAAGAAATCGCCGCGGAGAGGGCCTCGATGTTTGAACGGAAGAGGCATGTGATCATGTCAGCCCGGTCCTGCCGTGTCAGCATCCGAGACCCTGAAGGAATCGAGTACACCGCAGAAGTAACCGCCGAGAGCCTCTACGAAGCCATTGCGCTTGGGCTGAAGGCCATCCGAGAGAGCAGCTGGGTTGAAGGCATCGCGCAAAATTTCGCAATCCGCATTTTAGTAAGAGATACCCCGGTCGAGCACACCGTAGAATTCCGTGCGTTTACTCAGTGGCTCGAACAACGCGGACGAACTCCAAAGGAAATCACCATCAGGTCTCGCATACGCGAGATTTTAGGGCTCTCGAAGTTAGCCTAGCTCAACGCTTCGCGTCTCGTAGTCCTGGCGCTCTAGAGCGAGGCTTAAGACTTACGATCCGTTTGTCTTGCCAAAAAGGGCACCATGCGGCCATCGCGCTCCTTCGTATTCCCTGCCGGGATGCGCAAGAGCCTCAAGTTGCCCCTCGGTGCCACGTGCGAGGACGTAATAGCGCTCGCCCGCACGGCCGCCCTCAAGAATTGACCCTTCAAGACAGGAGAAGCCTTTGGCTCCTGAATTCAGGAGCGAGAAACAGAAAATGGCGATTTTCCGCCCGTTGAAAACAGGAGCGAGTCCTGACGCTCCCTTCCTATCGAGATACCGTCGACACGGCGCTACGGGGCAAGTCGCTATGGGGCGAAGGTCTTTCCCATCGCCATCGAAGAACGTGAAGGTCCGAGCTTCGATACCAGCGCCACGAACGCGCATCCGACCACCATCAAGATCAATGGCGAAGGCTCCGGAGTTGGAACAGGAGATGGTGATACGGAAGGATCTGATCCTAAGACTGTAAGGTTAGAGAAACCTACTTGCGGCCCTGAGCCAATCAGAGAGATGGTCTAATCTTGGGACGTATCCGGGTCGAGTGTCCAATAGCTGAACACCTCGTGCATGGATGTCCCAGGAGTTATGTATTCGGTTGAACTGCTCATGCTCGCAAGAAGGGTTGACCCCGCTAGCAGGTCGATAGAATAGAACGTCGCAGGTTCACTCAGCGGCCGGCCAACATCCACTGAAATATCTGTCCAACTTGTTGGATTCGAAACCGTGAAGGGATCCGCCCAAGCTGAGTTACCAATCAACGTGATAGCAAGCCCGAACAGCACAAGGAGACAAGTTTTAGTCAGAGTGCCTTCCACGAGAGAAAACAAGCGGATCCTCGCGGCTATCTGCATCGGGGCACTTTTGGGCGCGGCCATCGTTTTCGCTATCGAGATGGGCAAAGCGATTTTCTGAAGCAGTAGCTTCCTCCAAAAGACAGCGGCGCACTGAGGCGGGTACTGTGAAGCGGGTACCGGCATTAATAGAGCCGTCGAGCCATTGAGGCGGTTCTAGTGTCCTGTGAGACTGCTCGACGGGTTGAGCCGCATCCACCACGGGGACAAACGGCTCCGAGTTTTTATCGGAGTCGTCTGGTGGAGGAGCGGCCCAGCCCACTCTGAGAAAGACTAAGCTCATGGCGCTTGAGCGTTGGACCGGGAAGACGGCGGATGGCGAGAAGGCGGGGTATTTCTATAATCAGAGCGATCGTGGATGTTCGGCTTCGCGGAAGGTGGGCGATCACTTGGAGACGCGCAATCCCGCGAAGCGCGGGCTGACGCGCAAACAGGTTGAGGCGCTATTCCGAGATAAATCCTAAAAGCGGGGCGTGGCACCACGCAGGCGCTCAACTTATCTGCGCGAGCCGGGCGAGGATGGACTCATGATGTGGCTGTGGAAGTCCAATGAAGCGCAGCAGGCGCGGGAAAAAGAACGGGAGAAGCAGCATGAGGTTGTTCTCGATCCGCGGGAAAACCGCGGAGGCGGCGAAAGAGAGCCGACGCCGGTTGCGAAGCGCGAGAGCTGTTTGTGATGCCTTTTGGCGCGAAAACCGGATGATAGGATAACCTTGGGGTAATCGGCGTTGGCAAATGCAGGTTCAGCTCGTATTTCTTTTGGCGTTACTTCACAACATTCACGGTGACGCACATTCGCAGTTTCCTGCCAACCGAACCCAAAATGTCCCGGATGGCCTTGACGAGGCGTCCCTGACGTCCGATCACTTTTCCTAAGTCGCTGGGATGGACTCGCAATTCAAGCACGACAGCCCCTTCACCTTCGATCGCACGGACCTGAACCTGCTCAGGGTTATCCACAAGCGCCTTCGCGATCACCTCGAGCAGTTCGAGCAGTTCCTTCATCTTGTCTACCTCGGGCGCTTGGAGCAGGTTCCACGAACAGGAAGCCGAGCGCTGGAGTTGCCCGAAGCCTGCGATTCTGAGCTTGGGGCGGAGACAAGTATGTCACCCTTTCACGCGGCCGTTATCCAACTGGGTAAGGTAGGTCCTGCCTGTGGCCAGCAAGCGATTCAGCGAACTGCAAGAGGAGTTCTTTGCGACTACTAAACGCCTCCGGCTAGCGCAGGGGGCCGAGGAGAAATTGGCGCTGCTTAGCGGACTCCAATGGATCGTAGCGGAATCCAAGCGCGTTTTATCGGAACAGCGAGAACAGTGACCGTGCCGAGAGTTGCTGCGGGGTACCGTGACGGCACCGGTCCCGTCAAAACCCCGCATCGCTCCTTAAGGTGCTCGCCTATGATGGATGGGTGATCTCCGAACGCGAGCTGACAGGTCAACTAACGGCAGCCGTCGAATGTGACGCCTTAATTCGCCCGGATGCGCTCCCGGCCTGCCGGGTCATGGTTTGCCGCTTGGCTCCCGCAATCCTGCGCATCCTCCGCGAAGAGCTTCGGAACGCGCGACCCATCTCCACGGAATGACGTTTCACACCGCTGCCACGCAAAAAGCGCTTCAACCGTCCAGGCAAGTGCTTTGGAATCGGTAAAAGACTCGGGCGCGGCCGACTGTAGCCGCGTTCGCGCGAACGGTTTCGGGAATGACGTCGGTCTTGAGGTGCTCGAGCCAGGCTTCTGCGGTGCGGATGGAGGCGCCGCAATGGCAGCGCGCGGTTACGGTGCCCCCGATCACGGGATATTCAGGCTAGAAGTGTTTCGTGAGCGCATTCTGCAGCTCGGCAATGATACGAGCTTCGTCCATGACGGGAGTTTAGCAGACGTCTGAGCCTCTGGCCGTCACACTGCAAAAAACACTTCTTTTGTGCAGTCGGAATTCTCGCGGGATCCGTGAGGGCAGCGAAGGACTCGGCGAGTCACTTCTGAAAGGGTTTTGTGCACACGTGCCGGTGGGTACTATGAAACGGGTACCGAGTCGTTTCGGCCCTCCCCTATCGTTTGGTTCGATGGCGTTTCTGAGGAATTTGAGCATTGCAAGGCATAGCGGTTATCCCGTGATCATTTGCCTGGCGGAACATGTCGTTTTTGTGCTCAAACCTACCGGAATTTGTCACTTTCGTGCGCACACCCCGAGCGCACTTTTCAGGATACAGATCAGGATGATTCGGTTCTAATGTGTGAGTCTGCATAGACTTCGAACATCGTGTGTCTTACTCCTTATCACCGCTGGCGCAAATGGCCAGCGCCTTGCACTAACGGGAGGACGCGATGCCAAACGATATTCCTTGTTCAATGAGAAGTAATGCGTAACAAACAGAAGGGCTTCTCTCTTATCGAGCTTTTGATCGTGGTAGCGATCATTTTGATCATCGCCGCGATTGCGATTCCAAACTTGCTACGTGCCAAGATGGCAGCTAATGAGGCGTCCGCGGTGGGCTCGCTGCGCACCATCAACAATGGGCTTACCTGCTAGCTTCCGATCAAGGGTTATGTGACCGTCGCGGCTGGCTGGACTTTCCGCAGTGACCATGGTCGACGAAGCCGGTAATCGTTGTAGAGTCCCAGCTCCTCATAGAGCCACTTCGTACTCCACCTCTTCCAACCGAGGCCCGATCGCTGCCGGGCACGCATCAAATGGCCCCGAACCTTCGTCGCTACCCAGTCTCTGACAAACGAAAAGCATTCGCTCGAATCGCCGACGGCAAAGTAGTTCACCCAACCGCGAAGGATCGGATTGATCTGCTCAATCACCCGCTCCACCGGCTGGCTGATATTTTGTCGGAAGATCTCCTTCAGCTTTGCCAACAGCGCCGTCCGTTTCTTCAGCTTCGGCGCGTAGTAGGGTCGCCACTTCCGGTTACGGCCCAGAATGCGGCGATATTCAAAGCCCAGGAAAGTGAAACTTCCTCCGTTTGCCAGATCGACGATTTTGCTCTTCTCTTCGTTTATCTCCACTTTGAGTTTGACCAATTCCTCGCGCACTCGCTTTTCCACCGCCCTTGCCAGCCAGGCATGTTGCGGATGGGAGTCGATCAATATCACCATGTCGTCCGCAAAACGCGCGTATTGAACATGGGTATATGGCTCCCGTCGGGTGGTCTGAATCGCCTTCTCCAGCATCCCATCTACCTCATTGAGATAGAGGTTACTGAGCAACGGCGAAACCACCCCACCTTGGGGAACTCCCTTCTTCCCAGTCGCCTTCAGGATCATCTTGAGCAACCGCATCACATCATCATCTTGGACACGTCGAGCCACTTTCTCTAGCAGCAGGTAATGCTGCACGTTATGTTGGTAGGGACAGGTCTTGGAGCGGTAGCCTTGGCGGAGCCTCGCCGGAGCTGCCCCTTTCGAGACAGTGCCCTCACCGAGCCGGCATAGCTCCTTGTACCCGTCCCCCCACGCAGAACCCGGCGTGCAGGTTTCCTGCACCGGGCTCCCCAGGTCGCACTCACGGCCAGGCCTCCTCAGACAGTCGCATGCCGGGTCTCCGCGTAGGGCAGTTCGAACCACGCGCAGTTCAGGAGGTAGCACCAGAACAGCCGGTGCCGCTGGCTGCGTCTGCGCAGTACGCGGATCCACTGCAGCTGAACCTCGTGCCGTATCGCATCGAGTCTCGGCTTGCAGTGATGCAATCCGAAATACTGATAGAAGCCACGCAGCATCGTCGTCAATTGACGCTGCTGGTCCCGTCGCTTCCAGTGCCGATGGCCCGAGAGCCATTCCTTAGTGCGTGCCAGAAACTTGCGGCCGCTCTTCCGACTCGGGAGACGAACCACCGCGAACGCACCGCGGCGGTCCGTTCCACATACGTGCGTGAAACCCAGAAAGTCAAACGTCTCGGGTCGCTCGTCGTATGCCGCCTTCCTATCAGCGGCGAAGCGTCCGAAGAGCAGCAGCCGCGTTTTATCATTGGCCAGTTCCAGGTTAAATCGCGCGAACCGCTTCCGCAGATATCGGTCGAAACTCTCCGCGTCCCGCTTGTACTGGAAGCTCACCACAAAGTCGTCAGCGAACCGAATCAGATGGGCCTCGCCTCGAAACCATCGTCGCACCTTCTTCTCGAACCACAGGTCGAGCACAAAGTGCAGATATACGTTGGCCAGAAGCGGGCTGAGCGGGCCGCCTTGCGGCGTCCCCTCCTCCGTTCGGACGACGACGCCGTCTTGCATGACGCCAGCCCTGAGCCATTTGCCAATCAGGCGCAGCATGACCCCGTCTGCAACACGGTGCGCCACCATCCGCATCAGCCACTGATGATTAATGTGGTTAAAGTATCCGCGAATGTCGGCCTCGTAGAGATGCCGCACTTTCTTGGTGATCAGTGTGGCCCTCAAAGTACGCAGCGCGTGATGCGGGCTGCGTCCCCGCCGAAATCCATACGAGCAGTCCAAAAAGTCCGCCTCGAACACTGCTTCCAGAATGCGCGCGACTGCACGCTGAACCAGTCGGTCTTCGACCGTGGGAATACCCAATGGCCGCGTTCCGACCTTGCCAGGGCCTTTCGGTATCTCCACCCGACGTACCGGTGGCGCCTGATAGGTCCCTGCTTTCAGCCGTGCATAAATGCCCTGGACTCGAGTCTCCAGTTCGCGCTCGAACTCCTTCGTCGTTTCTCCGTCCACTCCGCTGGCCCCGCGCCGGTTCATCTGTCTCCAGGTCTCGATCAGAAACGCTGGCGTGAGCAGATGTGCCAACGACGTGAAGCGAAGCGTGCGGTCTACCTTGGCCTTGGTCGCGATCTGTTCCAGTTGTGTGGTCATCCGATTCCTACTTCTGAGCGTAGGGGATGTGTCCCTGGCCCAGCTTCTCGACCTGCTCCGCCGCTTCCCCTTGTGCGCGGCTTTCCCGCGCGCCGAGTACTACCAGCGGATCCGACTTCCACGACGACGTTGACTTTCCTATGGATGGTCCTTTCAGTCGGCCTACTCGATCCAACACCTATCGAGACCGTCGTGGATCTCCCAGGTTCCGTGACTCTTCCTTTTCCGTCCGTGCCGTGCTCTCAGACCCCGCCGGAGTCTCCAGCTCCCTTGCCTTTTACGGAAGCTTACTGGTGCCTTCCAAGTTTTCGACCTTGTCGGCCTCCGGATGTTCGAGTAACGAGGCTCAATCGCTTCACTTGCGTTACGGCCTGGACGTCGCTCGGCCTACGCTTAGCCCATGTCGTTACCTCCATGAGCCCAAGGCTCGATTCCTGGTGGGGCGGCTCGTTCCCCTTTCCAGGGCGGGAGTTGCACCCGCTGGAAGCGCCCGGTTTAGCCTGGCGCACCGAAGTAGCCTCGCAGGTCAAGATCGATGATTCTGGTTTTACTCTGATCAATCGCTTCAGCCACTCGGTAGACCGCTTCATGCGCTGTTCGTTTCGGTCGGTATCCATGCGACCCCGGTTGGAAATCGGCTTCGAAGATCGGTTCCAGGATGAGCTTGAGTGCTCCCTGGACCACGCGATCGCGGATCGAGGGAATCGAGAGGACGCGGACCTTGGCGCCCCCGTCCTTCGGAATCTCCTTCTTCCGTGTTCGCATGGGCCGATACGTGTTGGAGACCAATTCGTCTCTGATCTGCTGAAGGAAACTTTCCTCTCCGCTTTCTTCGATGGCCTCGAACGTGACCCCGTCGATTCCTGGAGCCCCGTCGTTCTTCTTTGCCATCAAGTAGGCTTCGTGAAGCGTCTCCGTTTTGCAAATGTGGACGTATAGTCCCCAGAAGCGCCAGGCTGGTTCAGCCTTCGCCTTGATGTATAGACTCCTCCTCAGGTCCTGCAAACTGATGGGTGTCTTTGTCATATCACCCTTGCCTTCCTTTTTGTTGGAGTCGTTGCCAACAGCAGGGCCCCTTGGCTCCACGGCCGTTACACCGCTTCGCAGCTACTGTGGGCCCCTCCGTCACCCTCTCGCCTTCCACCGTTTTCCTGGGTTCGCCAGTTATACGGCTTCCTTGCTTCCGCCATTTTCGTGACGGGACGAGGAGGGTTTCTCCAGTTGCTCGACATGTCCTTGTCGCCGTGCTGCCCCTACCACCCCGCCGGAGTGTCATGTCGCCTCGGTCAGCCCGCGCCATGCCATGCTGCCTTCGCCCCGAAGGAGAGGGCTCGGCCTCCGGATCTAAGTTTTGTTTCGAGGCCACTTCTGGGTTCACTTTCGTTGCGGCCCGGTGACTTGCTCACCATCCTTACGATGGCTTTGTCGGTCGGCTTCATCCGCTTCGTTTCCTCCACGGATGCGACCCAAGCTAAGGGGCTTCTGGCTTTTACCCCTGTAGGTCTACCTCCTACTGAACATGTCTGCCTTTTCTGGACACACTCCCTCGCCAAAATTCCATCCGCTTAAAGAATAGTGCGCATTTGCAGGAACACTCTCTGTGAGCCAAGTGCGCTTGGGGCTTAGCAGGTAAGGTTGCACATTGGTCCCAAAGACGACACCCGGCTCCGTTGCCCCCGTCAAAATAGAGACATAACCCGAGTCTCCCCTGGCACTGATGTTCCTCTATATATATGTTACGCGGCCCGATCATAGCGGTGGTGCAGACCACCCAATCTGGGTCGAGAAACGACAGTTCCCCGAGACATCGACCGAGCTCGGCCGGCCGGAGTTTGCTTGTCTAGGCCCAGATGGGTCCGGTCTTCGTGGTAATAGCGGACGTAATCGGAAAGGAGTCGCTTCAAGTGGCGCTCGTTGAGGGCGATAACATGGTCCAGCAAGTCACGCCGACAACTCTCAATCCACCGCTCCGCAATACCGTTCTGCCATGGGCTGCGGAACGAGGTGCGCACCGGTCTTATGCTCATCGAGCGCATTGCTAACGCTGCCTCCAAACCATACTTGGCATCCTGATCAAAGATGAGAAACCTGGGAGCCGATTGATACGGGAACGCTTCCCGCAACTGCTGCACGATCCAGGCGCTGGTAGGGTGTGGCGTAACGTTGAAATGCAGGATACGCCGCCGACCGTGGTCGATAACGAACAAGCAGTAGAGCGACGCTGAACGTGACGGTCGGTACAGTGAACAAGTCCATGGCCGCAATGGCTTCCCGATGGTTGCGCAGAAAGGCTAGCCAACGTTTGGCAGGCTCGGGATCGCGAGGCGCTCTTCGCATCCAGCGGGAAATGGTTCTTTCGGAAACGTCGAAGCCCAGCATCAAGAGTTCACCGTGAATGCGGGGCGCGCCCCAAGTCGGGTTCTCGGCGACCATGCGAAAGATCAGGTCTCGAACTTCTTTCGAGATTCTTCTCCTGCCAACCATTCTGCGGGCCTTGGAGATGGCACGCCAGTAGAGTGCGAATCCCGATCTATGCCAGCGGACCACGGTCTCCGGAGTCACGATGAAGAGAGCCTGCTCCCATCCCGACCAGAATCTTGCGGGCCAAGACCCAGAAGAGCTTATCGAGTGCTCCGAGTCTTGGCCTCGGGTGCCTGCGTTTCAATGCCGCGAGTTGTTGGCGAAGGGCCAGGTTTTCAAGAAGCAGGCTGCGACGAGATCGGAAGAGGCGAAAGATCACTCCCGCCAGGAGCCGAAGGGCGATTTATCATGTGCCGGTGCTATCGCAATCCGCCTGTGGAGAGCAACGCCTATCCTGTTGAAATCATAGGCGGACAGAGTTTTGGCGAGGCACAGCACGGATTCGAGCTTGTCTGCCAGCGACTTCGGCAGCCTTTGCCGAAGATCATCAGGTCGGACAGTCCAAATCGCAGCGGGTGTACAACAGCCTGCTCCAACCAGCATCAAGCGATCGGCTCTTGAAAGGGCGACCCGCAGCGTTAGCAGGGACAATGCCTCACCAGGAATGCCGAATTCGAGCTGGAGAAATAGTGCATCCATCGCCTCTGGTCCTGGCGCGATCACTGGCAAAGCCACAATAGCGATCTCGTACGCGGACCGTAATCGAAATCGTATCGATCCGGCAATGCTTCTGACATCACCGGCCGCAACAGCGTTGAAGGAGTTTACGCTGAAACTGCTTTCGATACGCTCAATTGGCGTGCCATCAGCCCATTCGAGCGCAATCAATGCCCGTTTGGCACGAGCCACAATTTTCAGCGTGTCTGCTCCACGGCTCATCAGTCCAGCGACGGTAGTCCCAAGCCGCGAGGCCGTAACGGCCGCGCTAACGTCACTCAGGATCAAGCGCGCGAGGGTTGGGCCAAGCAGAACCGTCTATTGCGTCTATGCCCAAATCGCCCCCCCTCTAGCCGGAACGGTTTGGCATAAGAAATATAGCGGAGCTTGCTCAGGAGCCACTCGCAGCGCGGGCTGCCTGTTGGCTGGCCATTTGTTCCTTCATCTTCTGCTGCATTTCCTTAGGCGTGGGTTGTGCAATGTGGGTAGCGACCATCCAAGTGTAACCCTCGGGATCGACAACCGTTCCGCAGCGGTCGCCCCAAAACATATCCATCACGGGTCCCTTGGCCGTGGCGCCGAGCTTTACAGCCTTGGCAACCGCCTTGTCTGCGTTCTCGGTCAGCAGATACAAACTCGTCGGCGAGGCGCCGACCGCTTTCGCGCCGCGGGATCCCATCTGCGGCATTTCCGGCCCCAACATTAGTGTCGTGCCGCGGAGTATCAGCTCGGCATGGATCGCCTTGCCGTCTGGGCCATTCATGATTGCCCGTTTCGCAAAGCCGAATGCCTTTTGATAAAAGGCGGCCGCCGTTTTTACATCGGTCACCGTTAGCATTGCCGTTACCGAACCATAGAGCTTTTTATTGAGCGGATCGATTTTTCTGGACATAACACTCCTTTCGGGAGGCGAGTATTCGAGCTGAATTTCGACGGAGTTTGTTCATGATGTACCGCTCGAAGAAGACTCCTGGGCAGCGGGGACCAAAGAGTACTGCAATGAGAAACGTCCGGTCAACGTCCGAGTCGATGGTACAGCACATCTCGCCGAACTCTTCCCGCGTCTCGGGGGATGCTGACAAATACCAGCCATCATCATGGTTCTGTCCGACTGATCGGCAAACCCGAAACTGAGCCTAAAAGATTTCCTTTCGAGCATTCGAAAAAATGGAGTGAACCCTTGAACTGACACACAAAAATAGGGCACAGTTTCCGGGAAAGGAACCACAGTGGAGGAGAAAAAGGTACTCCCGGAAATTTCAGCGAATGGCCGTCGATCGCATGGAGACATGTGAAGATGTCGGTGAGTTAGCACGAGAACTCGGGGTACAACCGAGGTGCCTCTACAAGTGGCGCAAGAAGCTGGAAACGGTTGAACCAGGACAAGAATCGTCGCGGCCTAGCACGCACGCATCAGCTCACCGCAAAGAAATCCATCGCTTGAAGCAGCTTTTGGCAGAAAAGACTCTGGAGGTGGATTTTTTCAAAGGTGCCTTGCAAAAAATCGAGGCTTGACGCCAGCGCAACAGCGGCTCTGGCGAAATGGCATCTACGACCAGATCCGAGAAGTGATGTCATTGCAAGGCAGCCTGAGTATCGAGCGCATGTGTCACATGGTGCCAGTCAGCCGCCGGGGCTTTTACCGGTCGCTGCAGGAACAGCAACCTGTTGAGGAAGAGATGGAAGTGCGATCTGCGATCCAACAAATTGCCTTGGAGCATCGCCGCCGCTACGGCTATCGGCGAATCACCGTGGAGCTGCACCGTCGAGGAATACAGATAAACCACAAACGGGTGGTGCGGATCATGCGAGAAGATAACCTGCTGGGCCTACAGCCGAAGCGGTTCAAGGTCACCACGGACTCGAACCACAAGTTCGAGGTATATCTGAACTTAGCTGCTCGGATAAAGGTGAGCGGGATCAATCAGCTTTGGGTAGCGGACATCACCTACATTCGCCTGAAGGCGGAATTTGTCTACTTGGCGGTGATCCTCGATGGGTTCTCTCGCAAAGTGGTGGGCTGGGCGCTGGATCGTACCCTGGCGATGCAGCTGACCGTCGGAGCGTTGGAGCAAGCCATCGAGCGCCGACAGCCGCAACCCGGCCTCGTGCATCACTCGGATCGAGGGCTGCAATACGCTCGCGCGGAATACATAACCATCCTCGAGAAGAACCGCATGGTTCCGAGCATGAGCCGGCCGGCCAACCCCTATGACAACGCCAGCTGCGAAAGCTTCATGAACACGCTGAAGCGGGAAGAGATCTACGCCAACAAGTACGATGATCTAGAAAATTTGCGAGCGAACATCGAAGAGTTCATCGACCAGTATTACAATCGGCAGCGGTTGCACTCGGCGCTGGGCTATCGATCCCCGGAAGAATTCGAGCAGAAGACCGAATCGCCTGGCCGAATCTCGAAGCGCGACGATGGAGTTTTTTGAGAACAAAGAGAACAGCAGAAGAATTCTAAGGGACTGCTGGGAAAGGGGACTCAAACGCCGTCCCCTTCCCCAGACCCCTTCTCCTGCTAGGAGATGCAAGAAGACTTTTACGAAAGCGGAAGCTGTGTCCAAAAAAACTGTGCCAGCTTAGGGGTTCACCCCAAAAACTTGGGTCCGATTTGGGTCCATTAAGCGCCGAACACCGTACAAAACCGTGTAGTACCGTGCAAGACTGAGCAAGAAGAATCATCAACATAGCATTCTGGCGCTGGTCTCCGGAACCAGAGGTCGGAGGTTCAACTCCTCTCAGGCGCGCCATTCTCTTGTTTGTCACCAAGTTACGCATGAGCATTGGTTACATCGGACCTTCGGAGGGTCCAACTAGGGTCCAAACTTTCCGCTTTTTCTACAATTAACGCAGCGATCTTCTCTGCCGTTTCCTTGTCGTCTTTCTCGACTGCATTCGTGTACCCGTCCGTGATCGACACGTCGGCGTGGCCGAGGCGCATCCGTCGAACGGCCATGGGGATGTGCAGCGAATCCATCGCCGTCGCGTTGAAGTGCCGGAACGTGTGCATATCGCCGAATTCAACACTTGCATCCTGGCGTGCTTGTCGCAGCACTCGGTTGCAGATGTTGTGCATATCGAGCGGGGTGCCGTTCCGGGACTCAAACACAGAGCCGCTGGTGCGATCCCCTATCGTCTCAGCGAGCATTTCTGAAAGCCGTGCCGAGATGGAGAACCTGCGGACGCCTGCGTCTGTCTTGGGTGTGTCGATGTGACCCCGCCATACTGCCCGGCTGATGCTGATCTTACGACTGGCAGTATCAACGTCCTGGATTTCCAGCCCGGCAGCTTCACCGGACCGGAGTCCCGTTTCGGCCAGTAGGAAGAAGAGCGTCTGGTATTGCTTGGGGGAGTGAAGAATAATGCCCGCGACCTGTTCTGTCGTGTAGGCCTTCTTCTTCACGAGTTTGTATTTCGGCAAGGTCAAGCCGGCCAGAGGTTCATGGGCGATGTATTCCCACGCACGGGCCTGCTTGAGAATGGACGCCAGCGTGTTGCGGACATTGCGAATCGTCTTCGCCGATGCCTTGTCCCTCATGGAGTTGAAGTACATCTGCACCGCTTCTGCCCGCAGGTCGCCTAGCGCCCTCTTGCCGAACGCCGGATGGAGCCACTTGTGGATATGAGACTTCACCGTTTCCCGCGCACTGAATTTCATGTGAATGGCAAGTTCCTGTTCCCACTTCTCGGCGAACGTTTCAAAGGAGACGACCGCTTTGGGATTGGGAATGTGTGCGGAAACCAGGTTCGGCCTGGGATTGGGATAGGAGTGTTTTACGGGGACGCAGGTCGCATTCGCCCGGTCCACGTAGGGTTGGAATGCGCGCCATGCCAGTCGCTCGGAGCGTAGGTCGCGCTTGGTTCCGAGTCGGACTTTACGGCGCACACGACAGACTTGGCCATCCGGTAAGGTCAACATCATCCCGATAGCGGCCCAGCCAGATTCGCTGTCCGTTCTTGAGCGTTGCGAGTTTCAAGCTACCGCCTTGGTATCTTCGT